>CAVRTC010000013.1:0-125854 GCA_963723985.1 uncultured Actinomycetes bacterium | reverse complement strand
CCGACCCGGCCTCCGGGTCCGGTGGCGGGACGAAACGACGGTGGCGGTGCGCCGCCGGGGGCTCCACAGCGTCCTGAGATGGCCGGCCACCCGGATCCTGCGGGTCGCCGGCCTCGGGATCGTCGCCGGGTTCGCCGCCGGCGGGGCCTGGCAGGGCACCACCCCCCTGCTCGTGGCCGGGGCGGCGTTCTTCGTGGCCGCCCTCGACGCCCTCGAGCCGATGGCCCAGGAGATGGACCACCCCACCCGCCGGGACAGCTACCCGCACATGCCCGGCCGGCTGATCGCCGCCGGCCTGGCTCGTCCCGACCGTCGTGCTGGCCGTCGTCACCGCCGCCGGGTCGCACTGGCCATCCCGTGCTCGGCCTGCCGGTGGCGCCGATGATCTTCGCCGTGATCCCGGCGACGGCGGGGCGGTGGCCGGCGGCACCGCCAGCCTGATCCTCGAACCGGTCAGCGCCGCCGAGCTGATGTCCCGCTATCCGGTGCCCGAGGCCGCCGGGCCCGTCCTCGTGGCCCGGCTCGGCTTCGCGCCGGGTTGGCCATCTCCGGTTGGCTGGCGCTGCTCGCCGGCCGGGCCGCTTTCGACGAGAAGCTCTCGCCCGGCTCGGCGGTCTTCCAGTCGGGGATCGCCCTGGTCGGCCTGAAGGTCCTCATCGTGCGGGCGCTGTCCGCCCACTTCGAACGGAAGCGGGCGATCCCCGAGCCATGAGGGACCCAAACGGACTCCCGTCCTCGCGGATCAAGGGCCTCCTTCGCCGCTACGCCACCCTGATGGCCCTCGGCCAGATCGACCTCGAGGTCGAAGCGGGCGAGTTCGTGGCCCTGGTCGGGCCCAACGGCGCCGGCAAGTCGACGTTCCTGGCCTGCGTGGCCGGACTGCTCGACCCGAGCGAGGGTGAAGTGCGGGTGAGGGGCCCGGCCGGCTCGCTGCCCGCCCGGGCGGCGACGTCATACCTCGGCGACGAGCCCGTCCTCTACGACGACCTGAGCCTGGAGGAGCACCTGGAGTACGTCGCCCGCCTCCACGGCCTCCACGACTGGGAGCGCCCCGCCGCCGACCTCGTCACCCGCCTCGGCCTCGACGACCGGGTCGACGACCTCCCGGCCCACTTCTCCAAGGGCATGCGGCAGAAGACGTCGATCGCCCTCGGCCTGGCCCGGCCGTTCCAGCTCCTGCTGGCCGACGAGCCGTTCGACGGCCTCGACCCGCCCAGCCGGGAGGTCCTGACCGATCTCCTGAGCGAAGCGGCGGCCAGCGGCGCGGCGGTGGTCGTCTCGACCCACCGCCTCGACATCGCCGAACGGGCCAGCCGCTGCATCGCCCTCTTCGACGGCCGCATCACCCACGACGGCCCCGCCGACCAGGCAGACGATGCAGAAGCTGCTGCCGTAACCGACGGGGTCAGCGTCGAGGTCGAGGCGCTCGGGGTGGCAGTAGACGTTGAAACCCCGGCCGCGGACGAAGCCGACGACGGCCAGGCCGAGCCGGTCGGCGGCCTCCACGGCCAGGCTGGACGGGGCCGAGACGGCGCAGATCACCGGGACGCCGGCCACGGCCGCCTTCTGCACCAGCTCGAAGCTCACCCGCCCCGACAGCATGAGCACCCCGTCCGACAGGGGGAGCTCCCCGGCCAGCAGCGCCCGGCCGACGAGCTTGTCGACGGCGTTGTGGCGGCCGACGTCCTCCCGGACGGCCACCACCTTGCCGGCCCGGTCGAACAGCCCGGCGGCGTGGAGCCCGCCGGTCTGCTCGAAGATCCGCTGCGCCTTGCGGAGGGCGTCGGGCAGCGACACCACCACCGACGCCGGCAGCGGCGGGCCGGCGGGGATGGCGGCGCAGTGCACCTCGACCTGGTCGAGCGACGCCTTGCCGCAGATGCCGCAGCTGGAGGTGGTGTAGAAGCGGCGCTCGGCGCCGGCGGCGTCGAACGGCCGGGTGAGGAACACCGACACCACGTTGTAGAGCTGCGGTTCTTCGGGGGGCAGGTCGCAGTACCGCACCGAGGCCACCTCGTCCCGGGCGTGGATCAGGCCCTCGCCGACCATGAACCCCACGGCCAGCTCGAAGTCGTGGCCCGGCGTGCGCATGGTGACCGCCACGCTGGCCGGCTCCTGGCCCGGCCCGCCGGCCCGGATCTCCATCGGCTCCTCGGTGGCCAGCCGCTCCGGGCGCTCGATCGTCCGCCCGTCGCGCCAGGCCCGGGCCCGGGCCGGGGTGACGGTCCGGCGGACGGGCTCGGGCGTCGGGCCGCCCGGCCCGGACGCCGGCGACGGGGTGGAAGAGGCGGACGGCATCCCCGCCATCATGCCCCGTCCGGCGGCCGCCGCATCCCCACCCCTCACCCGTTCGTCCAGCAGACGCTGCAGATCCTCCGGCGTGTCGACATCGGAAAACGCCTCCGGGCCGGCCACCGGCTCCCACTCCTCCCGCTCCACCCAGACGACCGCACCCCGGGCCGCCATCGTCTCCAGCAGGTCCCGCAGCGACCGTCCGCCGGCCGCCAGCCGCTCGTCGACGGCGGCGAGGACGTCGGGGCCGTAGCGGGCGCACATCGGCTGCGGATGCCCGCCGGCCCGGGGGACCGCCGTGTCCGGCGGCCCGGCCCGGTCGGCCAGCAACCGGAGAAGTGCGACGCCCACCCGGGGCATGTCCACCGCCAGCACCAGCACCGGCCCGTCGTGCCCCGCGGCCCGCAGGGCGGCAGCGCCGGCGCCGAGGGCGGCCAGCGGCCCGCTCCCCGGCGGGTCCTCCCGCACGGCCGGCAGCCCGGACCAGCCCGGGCCCGACCTCCACCACGGGATCGGCCACGGCGCCGAGGACGGCGGCGGCCCGGTCGACCAGGCGCCGCCCGCCGACCTCGATCAGCGCCTTGTCGGCCCCCATCCGCCGGCTGGCACCGCCGGTCAGCAGGAGGCCCGCGACCCGCCCCGAGGGACCGCTCCCTGACCCCATGTCGGATGTCTACCAGGGCCCTGCCCCGAAACCGGCGTTCCTTTTCCGCTCTATCCCCGGTAAACGAACGCCGGTTGCGATGCGGCCGGCGGCCTGCCCATTCCGGCGTTCGATTTCCGCTATATACCGGCAAAGGAACGCCGGTTTGCGGGGGGTCAGCGGGAGTAGAGCTCCACCACCATCGCTTCGTCGACGGGCACGTCGATCTGCTCCCGCTCGGGCTGCGAGACCACCGTGGTGCTGGTGCCGTCGTCGCTGCGGGCCAGCCAGGCGGGCACGATCCGGCCGAGGGTGTCGAGGTTGTGGCGGACGGCGATCATGTGCTGCGTCCGGGACCCGAGCGTGATCACGTCGCCGGCCCGCAGCCGCAGCGAGGGGATCGTCACCCGCTTCCCGTTCACCAGCACGAGCCCGTGGCTCACGAACTGCCGGGCCTGCGGCCGGGTCCGGGCCCAACCGCTGCGGTAGACGACGTTGTCCACCCGGAGCTCGAGGTATCGCAGCAGGTTGTGGCCCGTGATCCCCGGCCGCTTCGCCGCCTCCTGGTAGAGGCGGCGGAACTGCCGCTCCATCACCCCGTAGGTGTAGCGGAGCTTCTGCTTCTCCCGGAGCTGGAGGGCGTACTCCGACAGGCGCTGGCGGTCCCGGCCGTGTTCGCCGGGGGGATAGGGGCGCAGCTCGAGCGCCCGGGCGCCTTTCTCGTTCTCGAAGATGTTGACGCCGAGGCGGCGCGAGATCTTGACCTTCGGACCGGTGTAGCGTGCCATAAGAAGATAGATCTTAGGCGCGCCTAAGCCCGAGGTGCCAGGCCGGACGGGCTACCAGTCCGCGTCGCCGTAGAAGCGGTCGGCCACCGGGCCGGTGATGGCCCGGATGCGGGCCGCCTCACCGGGGGAGATCGTCTTCTTCCAGGCCCAGATCATGGCCTTGGAGTCCATCGGCCGGAAGGCCGTGCGGGACAGCCCGCCGTGGCGCGACACCCGCCAGGCGTGCGACTGGTTCTTGGAGCTGCCCTGGGTGCCCCGCACGACCTCGGCCCGGGCGGCGTCGTTGAAGTCCAGGCCCATCCGGGTGAAGAGCCGCTCGAACTCGCCCTCGGGGTCGGCGCACAGGTCCTCGTAGCGGACGACGTGGAGCCGGTCGGAGCGGTCGACCATGTCGGCCAGGACGTGGTGGAGCATCTTCCAGAACGTGGCCACCTGGGCCACCCGGTCCTCGGTCTCGACCAGCGCCTCCATCTCGCCCCGCCACGGCTCGAGGTAGTCGGCCATGAGCTGGGGCTGGTCGAGGAAGTGGCGGAAGTGGGCCCGGTAGCCGAGCTTGCGGTAGCTGGCCACCATGGCCGCCGGGTGGCGGACCAGCACGGCCACCTGCCCGTCGAACTCCTCGGCGATCCACGGCGCCGCCAGCGAGGCGTAGGGGTCGTCGAGCAGCGGCCGCTTGCGCCGCAGCGCCCCCATGGCGAAGGCCGAGGAGTACTTGGCCATCTTGGCCAGGTCGAACCACGAGCGGTTCTGGCGCAGCTCGGCCAGGTGGCGGTAGCGGAACCGGAACGTGTCGGTCAGCGCCGGCCGGAAGACGTCGGCGTTGTGGCTCGGCGACGTAGACGTAGCCGACCGGCACGGAGGCGTTGAGGATCCCCGGCGACCGGCCCGGCGGCCGCTTGGGGTTGAACGGCTCGTTGAGGTGGACGAACCCGCCGGCGGCCCGCAGCATCTCGGCCACCCAGCTGGTGCCCGCCCGGGCCATGCCGGCCACGTGGATCGGGCCCCGGGACCGAGGGCCGGGAGCGGGGGCCGCCCCTTCCGGGTGGCGGTCGAGGTCGGAATGGCGCAGCGCGCTCAACGGACGGGCTCCTTCGGACGGGGGTTCAGCCTGGTGACGGGCGCCAGTGGCGCGCCGTCATCGGCGGCCGCGGCCCCGGCCTCTTCGTCGTCGTCGGGCAGGGCCTCGCCCCGCACCCGGAGCAGCGGCCAGCCCTGGCTCAGGACGTGGCGGAACCAGATGCCGGCGAACAGCGAGGTGACGACGGCGGTGAGGACCATGGTGACGAAGAACCGCTCGTCGATGATCCCGGCGTCGAAGGCCACCGAGGCCAGCACGATCCCGGGCCCGCCCCGGGTGTTGAGGGCGGCGGCCAGGTTGGCGGTGGACAGCCAGTCGCCGGTGGTGAACCGGCCGGCCACGGCGGTGGCCAGGCTCTTGACCACACAGCAGAAGAGGAAGAAGCCGAGGAAGAACGCCGGGTCGAAGCTCTTCAGCAGGTCGAGCTTCAGACCGACGATGGCGAAGTAGATGGGCGTGAAGAACACCAGGGCGAAGGCCTTCACCTTGGTGCGCACGACCTCGACGACGTCGTGGGGCAGGCGGCACATGGCCATGCCGGCCAGCAGGGCGCCGAACATCTCCTTGACGCCGAGGAGCTCGGAGACGGCCACCATGCCGAAGCAGGTCAGCAGGGCCAGGCGCACCGGCCGGTTCTCGACCACGTTGCGGGCCGGGGTGCGGCACAGCCCGTTGAGCAGGCGGGGGATGATCACCATGGCCACGACGAAGAAGATCAGCGTGACGACCGGCGTCTTGATGACCTCGTACAGCGACGGGTCGGCCGACTTCGACAGCGAGATGGCCACCGCCAGCAGGCCCCAGAGGGCGATGTCCTCCACCGTGGCCACGGTCAGGACGATGCGGGCGAAGCGGGTGTTCATGATCCCGAGGTCGATGAAGATCTTCGAGATCACCGGGATCGACGTGATGGCGACGGCGATGCCGATGATGATCGTCAGCGAGCTGACGTTGCCGTTGGGCCCCATGTAGGGCGCGAAGTCGAAGACCCTGGGCGCCGCCGCGCCCGACGAGGAAGGGCAGCAGCGTGGCGCCGGCCAGCAGCGGGAAGGCGACCTTGCGGTCCTCCCGGGCGAAGCGGGCCTTGATCTCCATCCCCGACATGAACATGAGGAGGACGAGGCCGAACTCGCTGGCCATGGCCAGGAGCTTGTCCTCGCCGGCGAAGCCCTGGAAGATCCACTCGTAGGCGCCGGACGAGATGGCGCCGAGCACCGTCGGCCCGAGGATCAGACCGCCGGCGATCTCCCCGATGACCCGGGGCATCTTCATCCGCACGAACAGGCTGCCCACGAAGTGGGCCATCCCCATCAGGGCGACGATCGCGAAGAAGAAGCGCGTGATCTCGACTTCCGTCAGCGAGATGGCCGCCAGGGGGAGATGGGGCATGGAAGACCTCGTCAGTGGGGGGATCTGACGTGCATGTCTTCTGCGGCGGGCCCGTCCGCTCCTGCGGCGCGAAACGGACGGAACGGGACGCGCCGGCTACTTCGAGGGCTCAGGGAGCCGTTTCGGTGGCGAAGGAGAAGACCTGCGGGCTCTTCGGGTCGACCGTCACCCGGATCCACTTGTCCGGGTGCACCTCCGGCTGGGACTGCGAGAAGGACCCACCGGCCCAGGTCTCCACCCGGGTGAAATTGGGCACGTCATTCCAGGCGAACTCCATGCCCCCGGTGGCGTTCGGCCACCCGCCCTTGTCGATGCGGGACACGTGGGAGTCGCCGTGGACGAGGACGACGGGCTTCCCGAAGGCCAGCGTCCGCGTCCGCAGCTCGTCGAGGAGGTACTTCCAGGTCTGCCGAGCACCAGGGAACCAGGGGTCCGCCTGCCAGATGATCATCACCGCCGGCGGCGTTGGTGGACTGCGCCAGCTCGAAGGTGTTCTGGAGCCAGGCGATGTTGGCCTGCCGCCGGGGGTTCGACTCGGTGCCGAGTTTGGTCGGGTCGGTACAAGTGTCCGGCCCGGGCGGCGGGCAGTAATCGGTGTTGTCGGTCGGGCCGGGCGCGTTGATGGTGGCGAAGACCACGCCCTCTTTCGTCCAGCGGGCGTTCTCGGGATAGCCCTCCGGGCGCTGGGTGGCGAGGGGCATGCGGTTGGTGCCGAGCGACTGATCGTGAGCGAAGAACACCTCCCGGAGCTTGCCGAGACGCTCGACGCGGTCCTTCGGGTCGCCGGCGTTCTTGTGGCAGTCCATCCACTCGTTGTCGCCCGGGGTGTAGACGAACGGCGCCTTCGACTTGTTGAACGACTCCTTGGCCTCCGCGAAGCGGTTGTCGGTGCAGGCGGGCGCCGGGTCCTTGAAGTCGCCGTCGTGGACCACGAACGACAGGTCGAAGCCGTTCATCTGCTCCACGACCCGGTCGAAGATCGGGAACTGGGCGGCGTTGTAGCCGCTGTCGCCGACGAGGCCGATCTGGAAGGCCTCGCCGGTGGGGGCGGGGCCGGGGGAGGTCGTCGGGGTGGTCGTCGACGGCCCGCCGGGGGTCGTCGGGTTCCCCGGGAGGAAGTCGCCCACCCCGGCCATGACCGCGATCTTGGCCGGCAGCGACTGCCCACCCGCCGACCCTTCGAAGGTGGCGTCGCCGAAGTTGAAGATGCCTCCGTCGGCGGCCACGAACCAGTAGCCCTGGCCCGACGGCGTGGCGGCCATGCCCACGATGGGCTGGGCCAGCTTCATGTCGCCGGTGGAGCCGTGAGAAGGCGGCGTCGCCGAAGGAGAAGATGCCGCCGTCGGAGGCGACGAACCAGTAGCCCTTGCCGGTGGGGGTGGCGGCCATGCCGACGATGGGCTTGTTGAGCTTGATGTCGCCGGTGGAGCCGTAGAAGGCGGCGTCGCCGAAGGAGAAGATGCCGCCGTCGGAGGCGACGAACCAGTAGCCCTTGCCGGTGGGGGTGGCGGCCATGCCGACGATGGGCTTGTTGAGCTTGATGTCGCCGGTGGAGCCGTGGAAGGCGGCGTCGCCGAAGGAGAAGATGCCGCCGTCGGCGGCCACGAACCAGTAGCCCTTCCCGGTGGGGGTGGCGGCCATGCCCACGATGGGCTGGTTCAGCTTGATGTCGCCCGTGGAGCCGTGGAAAACGGCGTCGCCGAAGGAGAAGATCCCGCCGTCCGACCCGACCATCCAGTAGCCGTTCCCGGACGGGGTCGGGGTCATCCCGACCACCGGGCGGGTGAGGCGGGTGCCCTTCAGCGAGCCGAAGTCACCGGCCGACCCGAAGGGATACATGGAGCCGTCGCCGCCCACCAGCCAGTAACCCGGAGCCCGCCGGCCCGGGGTGAGGGCCTCGGCGCCCGGCGGGAGGGGCGTGACGACCGGCAGCGCGCCCAGGAGAGCCGTGGCCGCGAGGGCCAGGCCGGCACGAAAGAGGGGGCGACGGGTTCGGGGCACGCGGGGAGCTCCTTCGGCCGCAGGGGTATCGGCCAACAGAGATCTATTCGTCACCTCCGGCGGTGAATCCTGGCGGAATCGCACAGGGGGATGGGCGGTACGGTAGGAGCATGAGTTACCCCCGGATCACAGAACCGTTGGTGCGCCACGGCGGCGAGCTTGTGCCGGCGTCGTGGGACGAGGCCCTCGACCGGGCGGCCGCCGGGTTCCAGCAGGCGGTCGAGCGGGGCGGGCCCGATGCGGTCGGGATGTTTTCCTGCTCGAAAGCGACAAACGAGGTCAATTTCGTCGCCCAGAAGTTCATGCGGGTGGCCATCGGCACCAACAACATCGACTCCTGTAACCGCACCTGACACGCTCCGTCGGTCGTCGGTCTGGCGACAGTCTTCGGAGCCGGCGGGGGGACGAGCAGCTACGCCGAGGTGGAGGACACCGACCTCATCGTGCTGTGGGGCAGCAACGCCCGCGAGACGCATCCCATCTTCTTCCACCACGTGCTCCAGGGCGTGCGCCACGGCGCCAAGCTCATCGTCGTCGACCCCCGGCGCACCGCCTCGGCCCGCTTCGCCGACGCCTGGCTGGGCCTCGACGTGGGCACCGACATCGCCCTGGCCAACACCGTGGCCCGGGAGATCCTGGCCGCCGGCCTGGAGAACCGGAGCTTCGTCGCCCAGGCCACCACCGGGTTCGATGAGTTCGCCGCCTCCGTCGAGCCGTGGACGCTGGAGCGGGGCGCGGCCGAGACCGGCGTCCCGGCCGAGGCGATCCGCCACCTGGCGCACGTTTCGCCATCGCCGACCGGGCCCAGCTGTGCTGGACGCTGGGGATCACCGAGCACCACAACGCCGTCGACAACGTCCTGGCGCTGATCAACCTGGCCCTGCTGTGCGGCCACGTCGGTCGCTACGGCTCGGGCCTCAACCCGCTGCGGGGCCAGAACAACGTGCAGGGCGGCGGCGACATGGGGGCCATCCCGAACAAGCTGCCCGGCTTCGGCGACATCCTCGACGACGAGGTCCGGGCCCGCTTCGACGCCACCTGGGGCACCCGCGTCCCGCCCCGCTACGGCATGCACCTGACCCAGATGTTCGCCGCCATGGAACGGCGGGAGCTGACGGCGCTGTTACGTGATGGGGGAGAACCCGGCCCAGTCGGAGGCCGACGTCGCCCACGCCATCCATCTCCTCGAGGGCCTCGACCACCTCGTGGTGCAGGACATCTTCCTCACCAAGACCGCCCAGCTGGCCGACGTCGTGCTGCCCGCCACCGCCGCCTGGTGCGAGACCGAAGGCACGGTGACGAGCTCCGAGCGGCGGGTCCAGCGGGTCCGCAAGGCGATCGAGCCGCCGGAGGGCGCCCGCAACGACATCGACATCCTCTGCGACCTCGCCCGCCGCCTCGGCCACGACTGGCGCTACGCCTCGCCCGAAGCGGCCTGGGACGAGCTGCGGTCGCTGTCGCCCCTGCACCGGGGCATGAGCTGGCGCCGTCTCGAGGAGCTGGGCGGCATCCAGTGGCCCTGCCCTCGGAAGACTCGCTGGAGCCCTCGTACCTCCACGGCCGGCTCTGGGCCGACGATCCCGCCGAGCGGGGCCGGCTGGCGCCGTTCTCGGTGGTGGAGCACGAGCTCCCGGTCGACGAGCTGACCGAGGAGTTCCCCTTCCGGCTCACCACCGGCCGCCGGCTCGACTCCTACAACACCGGCGTCCAGACCGGCAGCTACGCCTCCCCGCTGCGGAAGGGCGAGACGCTCGACGTCTGCCCCAAGGACGCCGCCGCCCTCGGCGTGGCCGAGGGCGAGTTGGTGCGGGTCGTCTCCCGGCGGGGTTCGGTGACCGCCCCCGTCCGGCTCGACCCCGGCCTGCGCCCGGGCCTGGTGTTCATGACGTTCCACTTTCCCGACGAGGTCGACGTCAACCAGCTGACCATCGAGGCCACCGACCCCAAGTCGGGCACGGCCGAGTTCAAAGCCGAGCGCGGTGCGGATCGAACCACTTCATGAGCCGCTGAGCGCCACCGGCTCTTAGTGGTACGTCCCCGAATTGAGCGGGCGATTCCGACGGCCAGCGACGCCCCTGGCTGCGTCGCTCCTCCTCACGTAGGGCCGCTACGCCTCGTCGTCGCTCCTTGCCAGGAACGCCGCTGACTCGCCGCAATCGCGCCGTCAATTCGAGGACGCACCACTAGCCTCGGGGCCGATGGATCTCCGGTTCGCGGGACTGGCGTCGACCGCCGCCGAGCAGGCCGCTCTCGACGCGCTCCTCGGCACCAGCCCTCGACCGGGTCGGCGGGCCGGCCGAGAACTGGCGGGGCGACGGGACGCTGGGGCCGCGCCGCCACCTGCTGCTGCCGGCGCTCCACGCCGTCCACGACGCCACCGGCTGGATCAGCCGGGGCGCGCTCGACGAGATCGCCCGCCGGCTCGAGGTGGCCCCGGCCGACGTCTACGGCGTCGCCTCCTTCTACGGCCTGTTCTCGCTGGCCGAGCGTCCGGCCCGGGTCGTCCACGTGTGCACCGACCTGGCCTGCCAGGCCGGGGCCTCGGCCCTGGTGGACGGGTTGCGGGAGCGCTGCGGCCCGCCCGGCCGCGGCGAGACCTGGCCCGCCTGCGCCGGCGGCGCGGCGACCTGGACGGAGAGCCCCTGTCTCGGGGTCTGCGAACGGGCGCCGGCCGCCCTGGTGACCCAGTACGGCGAGGGTCACACCGAAGCAGTGCTGGCGCCGGCCACCCTCGACGGCCTGATGTCCGCCCTGGAGGACGGGCCGGCGGCGGTGCCCGCCGAGCCGCCGGTGGCGGCGGCCGTGCCCCAAGCGAGCCGGCCGGCGGCCAGGATTTCCTGTGGCGTGATGCCGCCTATAGCGGGCGCGACGCCACAGGTATTTCTCTGGCGCGTTCTGCCGCGGTCAGCGGCAAAACGCGCCAGGAATTCTCGCCAGACGCCGGCGCCGGCCGCGCCGGATTGGTTCTGCTGCGGCGGGTCGGGCTGGTCGATCCCACCAGCCTCGACGACTACCGCTCCCACGGCGGGTACGAGGCGCTGCGGCGAGCCGTGAGGATCGGGCCGGCGGGGGTGATCCGGGAGGTCACCGAGTCGGGGCTCGTCGGACGGGGCGGCGCCGCCTTCCCCACCGGGCGGAAGTGGGCGGCGGTGGCCGGCCAGCCGGTGCGGCCCCACGAGCTGATCTGCAATGCCGACGAGTCGGAGCCCGGCACGTTCAAGGACCGGGTCCTCATGGAGGGCGACCCCTACTCGGTGATCGAGGCGATGACGATCGCCGGCTACGCCACCGGCGCCGAGCACGGCTATGTGTACCTCCGGGGCGAGTACCCCCGGGCCCTGTCCGCACTGCAGGCGGCCATCGACACCGCCCGGGAGCGCGGCTTCCTCGGCGCCGACGTCATGGGATCGGGCTTCGCCTTCGACGTCGAGATCCGCCGGGGCGCCGGCGCCTACATCTGCGGCGAGGAGACGGCCATCTTCAACTCCATCGAGGGGTACCGGGGCGAGCCCCGCAACAAGCCGCCGTTCCCCGTCGAGGTCGGCCTGTTCGGCCGGCCCACCCTGGTCAACAACGTCGAGACGCTGGTCAACGTCCTCCCCATCCTGACGGGCGGCGCCGCCGCCTACGCCGCCATCGGCACCGAACGGTCCTCGGGTCCGAAGCTGTTCTGCGTGTCCGGTTCGGTGGTCCGGCCCGGCGTGTACGAGGTCCCCTTCGGTACGACGCTGCGCGAACTTCTCGACCTCGCCGGCGGCCTCCCTGACGGCCGGGCCCTCCGGGCAGTGCTCCTGGGCGGGGCCGCCGGCGCCTTCGTCGGCGGCCGACGGGCTCGACGTGCCGCTGACCTTCGAGGGCGCCACCGAGGCCGGGGTCACCCTCGGGTCGGGTGTGGTCATGGTCATCGACGACACCGTCGAGCTGGCGCCGTTCCTGCTGCGCATCGCCGCCTTCTTCCGGGACGAGAGCTGCGGTCAGTGCGTCCCCTGCCGGGTGGGCACCGTCCGCCAGGAGGAGGCCCTGCTCCGGCTGACCCACGGCCGCCCGCTGGGCAGCGTCGACGACGAGTTCGCGCTGCTGGCCGACGTCGGCCAGGTGATGCGCGACGCCTCGATCTGCGGGCTCGGCCAGACCGCGGCGAGCGCCATCGCCTCCGCGATCCAGACGCTCGGCCCTTCTGTGGTCACGAACCGGCGATATACGCCGTCTCGTGACCACAAAACACCTAGCGCTGATGAGGACGGGCGATGAAGGGGACGGCCGTACGTATCGGGCCGCCGCCTCGGACGGTCGAGCTGACCCTCGACGGGGAGACGCTGGCCGTGCCCGAGGGCTCCACGATCCTCGACGCCTGCAGGCAGGCGGGGATCGGTATTCCCACGCTCTGCTGGGGCGACACGCTCACCCCGAAGAACGCCTGTCGGGTCTGCATGGTCGAGGTCAAGGGTGCCCGGGTGCTGGCGCCGTCGTGCTCCCGGAAGGTCGAGCCGGGCATGGTCGTCCACACCGACTCGCCAGCGGGTCCGCCACGCCCGCCGTCTCGTACTGGAGTTCCTCGGCAGCTCCGTCGACCTGTCGGCCACCCCCGGGGTGGCGGAGTGGAACGCCGAGTACGGCGCCGACCCGTCCCGCTACGGCCCCGAGGCGGCCACGGTCGCCCAGCCGGCCAAGGTCGACAACGGCCTCTACGTGCGGGACTACGAGCGCTGCATCCTCTGCTACAAGTGCGTCGACGCCTGCGGCGAGCAGTGGCAGAACACCTTCGCCATCGCCGTGGCCGGCCGGGGTTTCGACTCCCGGATCTCCACCGAGTGGGACGTCCCGCTCCCCGACTCCGCCTGCGTCTACTGCGGCAACTGCATCGAGGTCTGTCCCACCGGAGCGCTGTCCTTCTCCGAGGAGTACGAACTGCGCCAAGCGGGGAAGTGGGCTCCCGAGCGCCAGACCCGCACCGACACGATCTGCGCCTACTGCGGCGTGGGGTGCACCCTGACGCTCCACGTGCAGGACAACCGCATCGTGCGGGTCACCTCACCCCACGACCAGTTCGTGACCCGCGGCAACCTCTGCATCAAGGGCCGCTTCGGCTACCAGCACGTCCAGCAGCGGGACGAGGAGGACTAGGCCGGGAAGTACTTGGAGGAGCGGTTGGCGTACTTGTAGCCGGCCGTGCCGAGGCCGAGGACACCGAGGCCGAGGCCGCTGAAGATCAGCAGCGTCTTGGCCTTCCCGCCTCCGCCGTTACTCGACTTGAGCAGCGCCACGGCCTCGCCCTCGGGCGCCGAGCCGGGCTCGGTGATGCCGTCCTGCGTGGTGGTGTCGGTCGTGTAGCCGGGCAGGGCCGGGATGATCGCCGAGTCGGGCAGGTCGATCGGCGCCGGCGGCGGCGGAGGAGCCGTCGTGGTCGTCGTCTCCTCCTCTTCCTTCGGCTTCCGGTCCTTGCCCTTGGTCGTCGTCGTCGGTCCGGTCGAGTTCTTCTTGATGGCCGCGGTGGTCGAGGTGGTTATCGGCGCCGGGGGACCCGGCACCACGGTGGCCGGCGCGGTCGTGGTGGTGGTGGTGCTCGACTGAGTCGGCGGCGGAGGCGGAGGCGGCGGGGGAGCGTTCGGGTCCCTCACGTTGACGACACCCCACATCCCCTCGGGGTCGTTCTTCGTTCCGCCGCCGTGGATCTCGCAGTAGTAGCGGTACTCGCCAGCCTTGGTGAACGTGAAGTCCCACGAGTCCCCGGCCATGAGCTCCGGCCGACCCCGTGTTGTCACCCCACTCCTTGGGCTCGTAGGGCGTGACGGTGTGGTTGCCGTCGCTCACTTCCCAGATGACCTTGTCGCTCTTGTTCGCGTCGCTGCTGCCGTTCACGCCGAACTTGTTGGCCTCGATGATCACGAGACGGGAGTCCTGGCCGTAGGCGCTGAGCATGGGCGCGAAGCTGGCGCCCGCAACCAGCGAGGCTACGAAAAGCAGTCGGGGGGATCTGCGGGACACGGCACCTCCTCGGAACGACGCGAAGGCCCTCTGCCGTCGCTCCGAATTCGCGGTCGGCCAACCGGGGGTGTGATCAGCCACGGTGGGTATTTCGAGGCTCCAGGTCATTCCTCCTGCGCAGGTGGGGCGGGAAGGTTGAGCAGCTGGCCGGCCACCACCGACCGGTCGGCGGCGTCGGGGACGGCGCCGAGGGCGACGGTGCAGCGCTGCACCCAGTAGTCCCGGCCGGCGATGTCGCCGGTGACGGCACAGGCCCGGGCCATCCCCTCGTAGGCGGCGGCGATCTGCCAGTCGCCGAAGTGCCCGGTTTCGATGGCTTCCAGGGCCCGGCGGGCGTAATGGAGGGCTAAGGCCGGCTGCCCGACATGGCTGGCCACCTTGGCGATCTGGTGCTCGCCGAGGGCGATGTTCTCGGCCGTGCCGACCTGTCCCCAGTGGTAGGCGGAAGCGAACGCCGCCGCCAGCATCTCGGCGTCGTCGTCGGCCGACCGCTCCGGCTGCTCGAGGAGGTCCCAGCTCCGGTTGAAGAGGTCGACGGCGAAGCGCCGGTGCCACCGGCGGATCTCCTCCTCGTCCCCCTCTACAACAGGAACATCATCACTCACATCTGTGATCCTACGTTGCCTCCGGAGCGTCGAAGCGGACGGCGACGTCGAGCTCGTCCACGCCCCGCACGACGTGCAGGGCGAGCGACTCGTCGTCGCCGAGGGCGTCGAGGGCGGCGAAGAGGTCGTCGGGGGCCCGCAGCTCGCGGCCGTTGGCCTCGGTGAGCAGGTCGCCCTCCCGGAGGCCGGCGGCCTCGGCCGGGCTGTTCTCCTCCACGGCCCGGACGAGGACGCCGTCGCGCTCGGGCAGCCCGACCGCCCGGCGGAGGTGGCGGGCGGCCGGGGCGGGTACGAGGGCCACCCCCAGCCGGCGCCGGGTGGGAACCACCCCCTGGGCCAGCCGGTCGATCCGGGTGCGCAGCTCGGCGCCGGCGGGGAGGGCGAGGTAGAAGCCGTCGCCCAGCCGGTGGGTGTTGATGCCGAGGAGCCGGCCGGCGGCATCGACCACCGGCCCGCCCGACGAGCCCCGGCTGAGCGGGGCGGTGTGCTCCAGCGACCCGCCGACCGGGCGGCCTCCCGGCCCCCGGAAGGCCTGACCGATGGCCGAGACGAGCCCGAACGTCACCCGGGCTCCGAAGGGGCTGCCGCCGACGGCGAAGACCGGGGTGCCGACCTCGGCCGGCGCCTCCGCCCACTCGACCGGCTCGATGTCGCCCGTCTCGACCTCGATGACGGCCAGGTCGCCGTCGACGTCGGCCCCGGCCACCGTGCCGGTCTCCCGCCGCCCCCCGGCGAACGTCACCGTGGCCTGCCCGCTGCGCAGGTTGTGGGCGTTCGTCACGACGAGCCCCGGGCCGACGACGACCCCGGCCCCGCGCCCGCTCCCGTCGCCCCGCCCACCGCCCCGGCCGCCGCCCCGACCCCGGCCGCCGCCCGGGGAGCCGCCTCCGATCCGGACCACGGCCGGGGACACCCGGCCGGCCACCGCCACCGCCGCCTCCTGCAGCTCTTCGATCACCGACATGCTTTCCCTCCAAAAGTGAGTTGCAATATGCAAGTGACAAGTAATATGGCAGGCATGCGAATGGGGGTCAAGATGAACGGCGTGCCTGAGCCCGCCGAGCCCGCCGAGACCGCCGATCCCGCCGCGGCGGCGTTGGACTGGGCGTCGGCCCGGGTCGGCGACCGGTGGACGCTGCTGATCGTCCACGCCCTGCTGCCCGGGCCGCTGCGGTTCGGCGAGTTGGCCGACGCCCTGCCCGGGATCGCCACCAACGTGCTGTCCCAGCGGCTGAAGCGGCTCGAAGCCGACCGACTGCTGGTCTCCACCGCCTACTCGGCCCGCCCGCCCCGGTTCAGCTACGAGCTGACCTCGGCCGGCCGGGAGCTGGCCGGGGTCCTGACCCTGCTGTCGCACTGGGGCGCGGTGGCCGGCGGGGGCGAGGGCGTTCACCACTCGGCCTGTGGCGCGCCGCTGGAGGCCCGGTGGTGGTGCCCGACCTGCGATCGCCCGGTCGACGACCCCGGCGACGAGGGCGACCTGCGCTTCGTGTGAAGTCTGCGGGACTCCCGGCGCTGTGCGTGGGCGCCGGGCCCGATCTCAGCCCGGTCTCAGCCGGCTGTCCGTAACGTCGGAATTGCGTCGAATGTCGCGCTCGCCTGCGAGCGGCGGCTGGGGAAGCTGGGGAAACGGAGAGACGCATGTTTTCGACTGGGGATTGGCGTGCCGCGGGCGCGGACCAACTCGACGATGCAGCCCGAGTGCTCGGATCGGTTTTCGGCGCGGTCCCGGGCGAGGGGCCGGTCATCAGCCGAAGCCCCTGGCCATTCGAAGGAACCTTCGACGCCGAAGTCGTGACCTGCAAGACGGCTTCCGGAGACATCCAGCGCGTCTACTGCAAGCACGGCCCCGACATCGAGGGCACCCGCCACGCCGCCTACGGCCACCGGGGCGGGCTCGGCCGGGAGGCCGCCGTCTACGCCTACGTTCTTGAGCCGCTGGGCGTGAGCACCGCCCGCTGCATCGCTTTCCGCCACGACGACCTGACCGACGCCGACTGGCTCGTGCTGGAGTACCTGGAGGGCGCCACGCCGCTCCTGGAGAGCCGCCGGACCAGGTCCCTCGACCGATCCGCCGAGTGGCTCGGCGGATTCCACGGCGCCACCGAGGGCCTGTGGCCCGACCTGCTCCTCTCCGGCATCCCCTTTCGGGACGCCGGCTGGTACCAGAGCTGGATGGACCGGACGGCCGGCTGGGCCGGAGCCCTCCACCTCCGCTACCCCTGGCTGGCGTCGGCCTGCCGGCGGGAGGAGCTCTACGAGCCGTTGCTCACCGCTCCCCATGCGGTGCTGCACGGCGAGTTCTCACCGGCCAACGTGCTGATCCGCGACGGCGAGGTCTACCCGGTCGACTGGGAGTCGGCGGCGCTCGGCCCCGGCGAGCTCGACCTGGCCTTCTTCACCCTCGGCTGGCCGCGGCGGCTGCGCCGCCGGGTCGAGGCGGCCTACGCCCGCCGGCGCTGGCCGGCCGGTCCGCCGCCCACGTTCGAGCCCACGCTGCAAGCCGCCCGCATCCACGCCTGCTTCCGGGTGCTCGGCGACTCGCCGATGGGTCCGTCGGCCGCCGACGCCCGTACGATCTTCAAGATCCTGCAGTCGCTGGTCTAGAAGACAGGCTCCTAGGCGGAGGTCTCCGACGGGGGGTCCGGCCGCCGCCGTCGAGCGGCCATGGCCGAGACGAACCCGAGCAGGCCGAACACCATCCCGAGAATCCCGAAGACGCGGGCGTTGTCGACGTCGCTCTTGGAGGCGGCGTCCTCGCCCGAAGCCACCTCGCCCGCCTGGGACTCGGCGGGAGGGGCGGTGGTGGCGGTGGTCGCCGCCGCCTTCGTCAGTTTGAGGACGGGCGCCGGGCGCTCCGGCTCGGCGCCCGCCGGGTGTCGCCTCCTCGATCCAGCGGACGACCTCGCCATCGCTATAGGTCTGGAGCGCCTTGAACGAGAGCGAGTCCACGTCCTCGGGCAGCGGGCCGACCGACACCTCGAACTCCTCGAATTCGCCGGGCTTGATGGTCCCGGCCGACCAGGTGATCCGGTCGACGGCGAAGGTGATCTCCTCCTCGTGGGCCTGCGGGGCTTGTCGAGCTTCGGCTCTGAGACGGTGTAGGCCCAGCCTTCCTTGGGGCGAACACTCACGGACGCGAAGGGGTGATCCGTCGGGAAGGCGATCTCCAGCTTGGTGGTGCTGGCGTTGTCCCGCTCGTTGGGGACCCGGAAGGCCAGCTTGGCGTACCCGCCGGCGTTCGCCTCCCGGGGATTGACGGTCACGTGGGCGAAGGCGCTCGTGGCCGGCAGCACGAGGGCGGCGCCGGTGGCGAGGGCGATCAGAACGCAGCGCTTCATGGCGATGGATGGCTCCTTGCTGTGATGCTGCTGGCACTCTACGTGGGAGTCGTCGGTCCGAGCCGGAAAGTTCCCCGCCGGGGTGATCCCACACAACCGCGCCCGGGATGCGACGATGAGGGCCATGCGCCGGATTCTCCTCCCCGCCGCCGCTGTCCTCGTCTGGCTTGGCGCCACGGCCGGGCCCGCCTCAGCCCACAGCGTGGCCGGCGTCAGCCCCACCAACCTCCACACCAACCTGAAGTCGGTGACCCCGGCGGTGCCCGGCCTCGAGGTGAAGGTGGTGGAGGCCGGCAGCCGCCTCCAACTGACGAACCGCAGCGGGCGGGAGGCCCTCGTCCTCGGCTACAAGGACGAGCCCTACCTCCGCGTCGGCCCCGACGGCGTGTTCCAGAACAAGCTCTCGCCGGCCACCTACATCAACGCCACCCGGGAGGGCAAGCAGCCGCCCGAGTCGGCGGTGAACGCCCCGGTCGGGGCGACCGACTGGGAGAAGGTGTCGTCGCAGCCGGTGGCCCGCTGGCACGACCACCGGATCCACTGGATGCTGCCGACGGATCCGCCGCAGGTGCGCCAGCACCCGGAGATGCGCCAGGTCGTCGACATGGACGGCGCCAACCAGGACGACTCCGACTGGAAGGTCCCGATCCGCCTCGGGGACCAGGCGATCGTGGCCCGGGGCGAGCTCGTCTGGGTGCCGGGCCCCAGCGCCTTTCCCTGGTACGGGATCATCGCCGTTCTCGTCGCCCTCGCCATCGTGATCGGCCGCAGGCCCCGGTGGGCCGGCGGACTGGCCGCGCTCACCGCCGTGCTGGTGGCCGTCGATGTGTTCCACGTCCTCGGCCTCGGGCTGGCCAACGCCGGCGATCTCACCGGCCGCCTGGGCAAATCGTTCACCCAGAGCCCGTTTGCCGTTGCGGGCTGGGCGTTCGGGGCCCTGGCGATCGTGTGGCTCCTGCGCCGGGGGTCGGACGGCCTACCCCTGGCCGCCCTGGCCGGCCTGTCCATCGCTCTGCTCGGTGGCATCGCCGACATCACGGCGCTGTCGCGCTCGGAGGTGCCGTTCGGCTTCGGTGCCGGCCCGGCCCGGCTGGCCGTGGCGGTCTCCATCGGTCTCGGCATCGGCCTGGCGGCCGCCGCCGCGCTCCGGCTGGCCGGTGTCTTCGGCCCCGCCCGCCGTGCCGCGGCGGCCCCGGACGAAGCCGTGGCGGCCCCGGTGGGCTCCTGACGTGAGCGGGAACTCGAGGCGCCGCAGGAGCGACTATCGGGGCATGGAATGTGAGAACTATCGACTGGCGATTTCGGCGCGCCTGGACGGTGAGGACGCCGGCGTCGACGACACCACCCTCGCCTGGCACCGGGCGCACTGCGAAGCCTGCCGGCAGTTCGAGTCGGGCGCCATCGCCCTCACCCGGACGGTGCGGGTGGCCTCGACGGAGACGCCCCCCGACCTTGCGCCGGCGATCATGGCCGCCATCAACGAGGAGCGGGTGTCGAAGGCCCGCCGGTTCGACCCGCAGGCGCTGCGGGCCGGGCTGGTCGCCCTGGCCGTGGTGCAGATGGTGCTGGCCGTGCCCGTCCTCCTGTTCGGCCGGGAGGCCGGGGCGCCGGTCCACATCGCCCGGGAGGTCGGTTCGTTCGACTTCGCCATCGCCGTCGGGTTCTTCTTCGTCGGCTGGCGGCCGGCCCGGGCCTACGGGATGCTGCCGCTGGTCGCCGCCCTCGTGGGCTGCCTGGCCGTCACCACCGCCGTCGACCTGGTCCGGGGAACGGCGGCGCTGTACAACGAGTCGGCCCACCTGCTCGACCTCATGGGCCTGGCCGCCGTGTGGAGCCTGGCCCGGGTGAGCCGCTACCCGGGTTCCTCGGGCACGAGGCTGGCCGCCACCGGGTCGTAGCTGCTGCGGATGATGAGCCGGATCGGCCGGTCGCGGCGGAGGTAGTCCCAACCCCACGACCACAGCACCGCCGCCCGGTTGCGGAAGCCGATCAGGTAGTACAGGTGAACGACGAGCCAGGTGATCCACCCCAGGAAGCCCCGCAGTCGGAGCGGGCCGACCTGGGCCACCGCCGCCCGCCGGCCGATGGTGGCCATCGTGCCCTTGTCGCGGTAGCGGAACGGGCCGTCGGGCACGCCGCCGGCCCGGATCGCCCGGGCCACGTAGCGGCCCTCCTGCATGGCCGGCGGCGACAGCATGGGCAGCTCGGTTTCCGCCCCGTCCGACCTCACCGAGGCGACGTCGCCGATGGCGTACACGCCGGGGCGGAGCCGGAGGAACACGTCGACCTCGAGCCGGCGGGTCCGGCTGCGGGCGACCGACTCGGAATCCTTGTCGGGTAAGGGATCGGCGGGCCCGACGCCGGCGCACCAGACGATCGTGCGGGCCCCGATCAGCGCGTCGGTCTGCTCTCGGGCCGACGACAGGACGGCGCCTCGATCGGTCGCCTCCCGGACCAGCGTCCCGAGCCGCACCTCCACCCCCCGGCTCCGGAGGGTGTCGGCGGCGTAGTCGCCGAGGCGGGGATGGAACGTTCCGAGCAGCCGGTCGGCCCCTTCGACCAGCACCACCAGGCGCTTTCCCGGGGTCAGTTCGGGGAAGTCCCGGCCGAGGACCATATCGAGCAGCTCGGCCAGCGCGCCGGCGTACTCCACGCCGGTCGGCCCGCCGCCCACGATGACGAACGTCAGCCACTCCGCCCGCTCGACCGCGTCGGTGCTCTGCGTCGCCCGTTCCAGGCACGACAGGACGTGGTTGCGGAGCCGCATGGCCTCGCTGAGTGCCTTCATGCCGATGGTCCGCTCGGCCAGCGCCGGATTCCCGAAATAGGCGTTGGTGCTGCCGGTCGCCAGCACCAGGGTGTCGTAGGCGATGGGATCGCCTCCGGCGACCAGCACCTGCCGGGCGTCGAAGTCGACGCCGGTGACGCGGGCCTGCCGGAAGCGGACGTTGCGGGAGCGGCGGAAGGCTGTCCGGAACGGGTAGGCGATGTCGGACGGGTCGAGCAGCGCCGTCGCCACCTGGTACAGCAACGGCGTGAACAGGTGGTAGTTGCGGGCATCGAGCAGGAGGACGTCGACGTCGGCGCCGTCCAGCGCCCGGGCGCAGGCCAGGCCTCCGAAGCCCCCGCCGACGATGACCACCCTCTCCCGGCCCATCGGCGCCATGCTGTCAGATTCCTGCCAGGGTCAAACGACCCTCAGGATCAGCCCTGGGCGCCGTCCCGGGTCCACCAGGCGGGCTGGGCGCCGTCCTGGGTCCACCAGGTGGGCAGGTCGTCGCTCGGCGGAGCCCATTCCGAGTGCTCCTCGTCGGAGACGAACACGCTCGCGCCGGGGTCGTCGCTGAGGATGATCTCCGCCTGGGGATCGGCGGGGGCGTCGACGGCGGGGGGAGCGTCGGCGGCCGGTGCCGGGGGGGCGGCCGGCGGGAACTCGACGAAATAGATCTTGGCGGTGGGTTGGTCGGCGTCGTCGGCGACGGTGTCGTCGGACGGGTAGGCGTCGGGGAGCCCGGCGGTGAAGGGGGAGGTGGCGACGGGACCCTGCCGCAGGCTGGCCATTGTCTCGGCCAGGACCTGCCCGACGCCGGCCAGCCGGTCCATGACCCGGCTCTCGGCCACCTCGAGGTCGGCGAGGCGGTTGTCGACGCCGGCCAAGCGGTCGGCGGCCTGCCGCCGGGCCTGGGCGATGATCTCCTGGGCCTGCCACTCCGCTTCGGCCCGGAGCATGTCGGCCTCCATGCGGGCCTCGTCGATGATGCGGCGCCCATCGCCGAAGGCGATGCGGAGCTCCTCCTCGGCCTCACCCCGGATGCGGGCGGCCTGGAGGCGAGCCTCCTCCTGCATCTTCTCGGCCGTCTCGGCCGCCGCTTGCAGGACTTCACCGATCTCCTCGGCCAGCTGTCGGTAGCTGCCCTGACCCACCAGTTCCATTGAAAGTGACCCCCAGCCGCGCTGATCGTAGGACTCCTCGGGACGTAGGAATCCCCCGAGAAGAACATTCCTCATCAACCGGGACAACTCCTGCCAATTGCCGCGAAAGGTTCCGCGACTGGGGGGTCGGTTTGATCAGCCCTGGTGGGGGCGGAGGCTGCCCGCCACCTTCTCCAGGTCGGCCCGGGGCAGGTCGCCGGAGACGGTGACGACGATGTCGCCGGTGATGCCCCACAGGTGCGGCTCGATCGGCGGGTCGACCGCCACCTGGCCCTCCAGGGGAGGACGGTCGGCGAGCTCCAGCCGGACGGGCTGGCGGTCGAGGACGAGACCCTCGGCGCCGAGCGGATCGTCCCATTCCTGGCCGCCCATCGGTCGCAGGCTGACGGTGAAGACGTCGCTGCCGCGGCGCCACGTCAGGGCGACGACCGGTTTGGTCGGCGGATTGGCCGCCTCGGCGCCGGTGGGGGAGGCGACGGTCCGGTTGACCTCCACCGACTCCAGTTCGAACCCCGCCGGCACCTGGCCGGGGACGAGCAGGTCGTAGGGCAGGCCGGTGGCCGCCTGGTCGAGGGTGGTGTCGGTGAACCCGAGGGAGTCGCTCCTGGCCCCGGACGGTGCCTCGAGCTGGTAGCGGGTGCGGTCGATCTGGTCGGCGGTGGTGACGTCGGAGGCGGTGAATCGGGACACCACGTGCTCGTTGAACCGGCGGGTCAGCTCGAGGAGGACGCCACTGGTCTGGTCGACATCGACGACCGCGTGGTTGGGAGAGCTGTCGCCGCCGAAGCGGTCCTGGACGGTGGGGCCGTCGTAATGCCAGGTGGCCCGGCCGGCCACGGTGCCAATCGTGACGCGGGGATCGCCGGCCCGGGCGAGAGCGACGACGAAGTCGGCCATCGGCCCGAGGGGTTCGGGCGTGGCGAAAAGCTGGTCGGGCCCACCCGCCGGGACACCGGTGCGGACGAAGCCTGTGAGCCGGTTCTGGGGGTCATCGGTACGCCGGCTCACCTCTACATGCCGGCCGGTGGTGGCGTCGTAGGCCATGTCGACGCGACCGTTGGTGGCCGCGTACCGGAAGCTGCCGTCGCGGGCCAGGGTGAACCGCCACGGGCTGCAGCAGCTCTCGGTCCCGTCCCAGCGGTCGATGCCCTCGTAGGTGGCCGAGAACTCGGCGGGGGGGGGGCCGCCGGGCTGGGTCGTCGGCGGTCGGGGCCGGCTGGGCCGTGCCGGCGGGCCGGTCGGCGGTCTCGACCTGGCTGTCGGCGTCGTTCCCGTTGATGACCGTCACGACGCCGGCGGTGACGAGGACGAGGGCGACAGCGGCGGCCGCCGCCCCGAGGGAACGAGTCAGGCGGCCGCCCCGCCGGGCCGCCCTGTCGGCTGCAGCGGCCGTTCATCGAGGCTGACGGATTCGGTGGAGGTCGGGGGTCGACGGGTCCGACTCAGTGGCGGACTCGGTCTCCTGCAGCACGGTGCGTTCTCCTTCGATGTGGTTGGCGAGGTCGGCCCAGAACGTTGGGCCGTGGTCAGGGACGGGAAGGCCCGAGAGGGCCGCGCCGAGGCTGGCCGGATTCACCTGGGCCTCCGTGTTGGGTTCGTCGGGCTGCGGCGGTCGGGAGCTCATCGGTCTTCTCCTTCGGCCAGCGCCGCCCGGAGCGCGGTCCGAGCCCGCGACAGGCGGGAGGCGATCGTCCCGGGCGCCACCCCGAGGACGGCGGCGGCGGCGTCGTAGTCCAGGCCCTCGGCGTCAACCAGCAGGACGGCGGCCCTCTGATCGACGGGCAGGGCGGCCAACGCCCGGGCCAGGTCGGTTCGCTGGGCGGCGGTGGCCGCCGGATCGGCCGAGGCGCCGGTGCCGGTCAGGTCCGCGTCCGCCCAGTATTCAGGACTGGCGCTCGACCGTATGCCGGCCCTCCCGCCGCTGCTGGTCGACGCAGGCCCGGTAGGTGATCTGGTACAGCCATGTGCCGAGGCCGGCGTCCTCCCGGAAGTCGGGGAGCGCCCGGAAGGCCTTGACGTAGGCCTCCTGGAGGGCGTCGTCCATCGCGGGGCGGTCGCCGAGGAGACGGTAGGCCAGGGCCCGGAGCCGGTGGTCGTAGTGGCGGACGACGGCGGTGAAGGCCCCCGCGTCGCCGGCCTTGGCCCGGCGCAGCACGTCGGGCGCGACCTCGCCACCCCGCATGCCGGGCGTGGCGGGGGTGGCGGTGGCGGCGGTCACCGGCCGGTCCGTTGGTCGTTCACGGCGGGTTGGACGCACGGGATCGCGGGTTCCTTCCACGAAATCTCATCCGGCCGCCGCTAACCTGCGGAGCGAGGGCGGAGCTGGGAGGAGATTCGTCATCATCGCATCGCACCGCATCCTGTCCGGTCTGGCCGCCGCCGCCGTGGCGCTGGGGGTTTTGGCCGGCTGCTCACCCGGGAACGCCAAGGGCGACGGGCCGGGCATGGTCGTCGGTGTGCCCGATGGCGCCGGCACCGGGACCTCCGGGCCCCAGGTCATCACGTCCGCTCCCGACGAAGCCTCTCGCGAGGCCGGCGGCGTCTTCGTCGACGACGCTCCCTTCGGCGGCGGCTCGGGCGAACCTCCCCCGAGTGGGGGGCTGGCGGCGGCCGACGGGCAGCCCTGGGCGGCGCCGATCCCCTTCACCACCAGCGAGGCGGTGCCCGACGGGCTCGTCTTCATCCTGGCGGCCGGGTCCGACGCCCGTCCCGGTGAGGACCTGCTGAAGACCCGGGCCGACTCGATCCACCTCCTGGCTGTGAACCCGGCGACAGGGCAGGGAACACTGCTCGGCTTCCCCCGCGACAGCTGGGTCGAGATCCCCGGCCACGGCCGGGGCAAGATCAACAATGCCCTGGCGCTCGGCGGGCCGAACCTCCTGGCCGCCACCGTGCGGCGCCTCACCGGGCTGCCCGTCGACTACTACGTCATCACCGGGTTCCGGGGGTTGGTGGCCATGGTCGACGAGCTGGGCGGCGTCGACGTCCAGGTCAAGCGGCGGATGAACGACCGGGCGTCGGGGGCCCGCTTCAACCGGGGCTGGCAACACATGAGCGGCGCCGAGGCGCTGGCCTTCGCCCGCAACCGGAACGACGTGGAGAAAGGCGACCTCAGCCGTTCCGAGCACCAGGGCCTGATCATGCTCTCGGCCCTGGCCAAGATGCGGGCGGAGGTGGCCGACGACGCCGGCGTGGCCCGCTGGATCGGCGTCCTCATCAGGCACGCCCGGCTGGACGTGCCGCTGACCAAACTGCCGGCGCTCGGGGCCCTGGCCCGCCAGCTCGACCCGACCCGGATCACCAACGTCGTCGCGCCCGGACGGCTCGGCTTTACCGCCCGCCAGTCGGTCGTCTTCCTGACCACCGAGGCCGCCAAGTGGTTCGCCGACCTCCGGGACGACGCCGTGATCGGCGCGGCCCAGCCGGCACCGTCGTCGACGTCGTCGAGCACGACCGAGCCACCCCGGTCTTCGTCGGCCACGACCCGCCCGCCGCGTTCGTCGTCGGCCACGACGTCGTCCTCGTCGTCGACGACCACGACCGATCCGTCATCGGGGGAATCGACGACGTCGACCACCGAAGATTCGGACACTCCGGTCACTTTGTTCCCTGGGGACCGTGAAGAGGACCCCGAGGAGTAACCGGGCCGGTTCCCGGCGGTCCGAAGGGATGTCACACTGGCTGAAGGAATAGGCGCGCCCCCGCCCCCGAAAGGACATCGCCATGCCGGTTCTGTCACCCGACCGCGAGACCACGTCGTACCGGGCCGGCGAGTGGGCCGGGCCGAGCCGCCGGCGGCCCCGCCGGGGCCTGTTCGGCGGTGCGGTCCGGGTGGTGGCGGTCATCGTCGCCGTCCTCCTCGGGTGGACGGGGCTCCAGCACATCGGCGACCTGCTGCCCGACTGGGGCAACCCGTTCAAGACCGAAGAGGTCGACCGGACCGGCCCGGCCGTCCTCCAGGCGCTGGCCGACCTGCACGAGTACCGGGCCGCCACCGGCTCCTACCAGGTCATGGTCGACATCGAGAAGGACGCCAAATACCTGCCGTCGTTCCTGAAGGGTGAGCGGACGCTGTTCCTGGCCCAGGGTTCGGTCGACGCCGCCGTCGACTTCTCCGGCCTCGGCCCCGAGGCGGTGACGGTCAACCCCGACCAGTCCGTCGCCATCAGGCTGCCCCACGCCCAGCTGACGAAGCCGGTGCTCGACATCTCCGCCAGCCACGTCGTCGATCGCGACCGCGGCCTCCTCGACCGGCTGGGTTCGGTCTTCACCGACAGCCCGACCGGCGAGCAGACCCTCTACGCCGCCGCCGAACCCAAGCTCCGGGCCGCTGCCAACGAGTCGTCACTCGTCGCCAAGGCCGATGAGAACACCACCCAGATGCTGACCCGCTTCCTCGGCGCCCTCGGCTACGACCAGGTCACCGTCACCTGGGAGGAGAACCCGGCCTAAGGCCGCAGCGCCGTCGCCCGGCGCTCGATATTGGCCAGGCCGACGGTGCGGGCCGTGGCCAACGCCTGGTCGAGGAGCTGCCGGGCGCGTTCGACATCCCCGGGCCCCCGCCGGGTGAGGAGCAGGCGGGCCCACTCGAGGCGGGTGCGGGCCAGCCACGCCGGGGCGTCGATCCGGTCGTGGAACGATTCGGCGACGGCGAAGCGGTCCTCGGCCTCTCCGAAACGCTCCAGCGCCGAGGCCAGCAGGCCGAGGTAGTGCGACACACCGAACCGAGCCAGAAGATGACGGTTCCACCCATGTACTCGGAAAAGGGCTCGAGCTTCATGGCCAGCGTCTGACAGCGTCCCTCGTCACCGACCGAGCAGGCCGCCGTCGCTGCCGAGCACATAGAGGTGGAGCCACACGTTGTTGACCGCAAGGTCGCCGAAATCGGGGGCGGCCATCTCCTCCAGGCAACGCCTCGTCTCGTCGGGGCGGTCGAGTTCGGCGTTCATCCAGGCCATGACCCCGGCGGGGGCGCGACCGTACTGTCCGGAGCGTTCGAGCTCGACAAACAGGTCGACCACTTCGTGGAGTCGGTCCTGCTCGTATCGGAGCCCGGCGAGACCGCCGGCGAACATCCATTGGGCGTCGAGCTGGCCCGTAGCCCGGCCGATGTCGAGGCCCTCGAAAATCAGCCGCTCGGCCTCGGCCAGCCGGGCGGCACCCACTGCTCGGCCGGACGACCAGAGCGTGGCGACCCACTTCAGCGTGGGTTCGCCCACCTCAGCGATGAGCCGGTTGGCGGTGGCCAGCTGCCGGTCCAACTCCCGCACTTCACCTATTTCGAACACGGCGCGGCTTCGGACCAGTGCCGCTTGGGCCTGGACGACCGGGTCGGCAACGTCGGCGGCGACTGACACCAGTTCGGCGCTGTCCGCCAGGCGCTGGGCTCGCCTCCTCGGGTCACTGGTCGCCCAGGCGCTCTGCACGAGGGCGTGGGCCAGCGTGGCTGGATCGCCGGCCTGCCGGGCCAGGATGAGCGCCTCCTCGGCCAGCTCGAACCGCCGGTTCTCGTCACTCGAATAGAGGAGCTCGACGCCGAGCGTTGAAAGCAGCCGGGCCCGAAGACCGAGGTCGCCAAGATCAGTCGCCGCCAACGCCGCTTCGAGCACTGCGACGCGCTCCTCGATCGACAGAGGCGAAGCGGCTGAACAGCACCCGGCGGGTATTGGCCAGCGCGGCCCGGATCAGGGCATCGGAGTCGCCCCGCTCCTGCGCCATTCGGGCGGCCGTCCAGCAGTGTCTCCCGATGGCTCGGGTCGCCGCCTCGGCGCTGGGCGTCCCCGAGCGAGATCATGAGCTCGGTCCGTGCCCCGTCGGGGGATTCGGCCCGGGGAAGCAGGTCGAGGGCCTGGCGGTAGTAGGCGGCGGCCTCGTCGTGGGCCAGCTGTGTCAGCGCCCGGTCGCCGGCGCGGCGGGCGTAGTCCATCGCCCGGGCGGCATCTTCCGGTGTGGTCGAGGCCCGGGCCCAATGGTGGGCCAGGGCCGGAAGCTGATCGTCGAGCGTGTCGGAACGGACCTCTTCGATGGCCTCGGCGACCCTGCGGTGGAGAGCCGCCCGGCGGGCGGTGGTCAGCCCGTCGTAGAGCGTGGCCCGGACCAGGGCGTGGCCGAAACGGTTCCGGGGCATGGGCCCTGCCACGTCGACGATCAGGCGGGCGGCGACGCTCTCCTCCAGGGCGTCGAGGACTATCGTCCTCCCCGAACCCGCCGGCCCGCTGCACGAGGTGCGGCTCGAATTCGAGACCGACCACCGAGGCGCAAGCCAGAATCCGGTTGGCCCGCTCCGGAAGGCGGGCGAGTCGCCGGCTGACGACGTCGCGGACCCCTTCGGGGATGCCGAGCTCGTGGACGGCCCGGGTGAGTACCCACCGGCCGTCGCGCTGCTCGAGTGCCCCGGATTCGGTGAGGTGGCGCACCACCTCGGCCAGGAAGAAGGGGTTCCCCTCGGTCTCCTGCCAGACGACCCGGGCGAGTTCGTCACCTTCGCCGCCGAGCTCGTGGCCCGCCGCCCGCTCGAGGAAGGCGAGGACGGCGGGCACGTCGAGGCCGGTGAGCGGGAGGCGCTCGGCCGTCTCGAGCCGGGGGACATCGGCCAGCAACTCCGCCAGCGGATGCCCCCGGCCGACATCGGTGTCGCGGTAGGTGGCGACGACGAGCAGCCGCATCGGGTCCTGCGACCCGCATGATGTGCCGGAGCAGGAGAAGCGTCGGCTTCGCCGCCCACTGGAGGTCGTCGAGGACGAGCAGCAATGGCTCCTCGGCCGACGCCGCCGCCAGCCAGCCGGCCACGGCCTCGAAGAGGCGGTATCGCTCCGTCTCAGGGTCAGTTTGAAGAGGAGCAGGAAGGTCCGCGATCCGTTGTCCGAGGTCGGGGACGAGGCGGGTCAGCTCGCCGGCGAAACGGCCCAGCCGGGTGGGGAGCTCGGAAGCGTGGTCGACGAAATGGCGCAGCGCTTCGACGAAGGGCTGGTAGGGAACCCCGAGGTCCTCGTCGCAGCGGCCCGCCAGCACCACGGCGCCCTCATCGTGGAGCTGCGTGGCGAACTGCGCCGCCAGCCGGGTCTTCCCCATGCCCGGCTCGCCGGCGATGAAGACCACCGTGGCGTTCGCCCGCCGACGCTTCCTTCCACAGCTCACCGAGCCGCCCGAGCGGACCCTCTCGTCCGACGAAGATCCGGCCGACGCCCGTCAGCAGGCTCGGCAGCGGCACGGACGACACCCGCACTCGCTCCCAGACCACCTCGCAGGCCGGGACCGGCGCCGGCAGGCCCTTCAGGTCGAGGGCGCCGCACGACGTGAAGACCTGGCCGCCCGCCGTGCCGGCGAGGCCCCGCACGAGATCCGAGACGAGGATCTGTCCGCCCCGGGCGGCGGCGCAGAGGCGGGCCGCCTCGATGACCGGCGTGCCGAAGCAGTCTCCGGCCTCGAAGGAGACATCGCCGGCGCTGATCCCGATGCGAACCTCGAGGGGTTCGGGCGACGTGCGGCTCTGCCGGTCGATGCCCTGCTGGATGGTCGTCGCCGTCGCCACGGCATCCGACGCCCCCGCGAAGGTCGCCATCACCCCGTCGCCGAGATGCTTGACGAGCCGTCCCCGGTGGGCGTCGATGGCGGCGAGGACCAGCCCGTCGTGCCGGCGGCGAACCCCGTCGGCGACCTCCTCACCGACTCGGGAGCGGAGGTCGGTGGAGCCCACCATGTCGGTGAACAGGACGATGGCGGTCGACCGTCCCGCCCCGACACCGCCGTCCCCGCCCACAGACGGATGTTACGTAGCGCCCGTCGGGGCAGCCATTGGAGCTTCAGTCGCCGGACGGGCCCGACATGCGCAGGCGGCCCAGGCGCAGCGCGGCGATGATCAGGGCCACGGCGGCGATGATCAGCAACCGGACGACGGCGGCGCCGCCTTCGGGGATGCCGAGCGCGGTGGAGGTGCTCGGCGGCGTCGGGGCCGAGTTCGGCGTAGACGGCCCGGGCCTGCCAGCCCGGGGACCACTGGGCGATCCCTGACAGCGCTGCGCCGAGCAGCCGCTCACCGAGCAGCACGAACCCCAGAGACCAGACGACCGCCCGGCGGGTGAGGGCGCCGAGCGTCAGGAACACGCCGATGTAGGCGGCCGACCCGGCGGCGGCCGCCAGGGCCAGTGGGCCGACGGCGCCGGGCACCCCGGCCACGATCGCCGCCAGTCCGAACGGAACCACCAGGGCCACCAGGGCGGCGGCGCAGCCGGCCAGCCAGCGGCCGGCGACGATGGCGGCGAACGAGGCGGGGGAGAGCCAGGTGAAGTGAATCGTCCCCGAGCGGACCTCGGCGCCCAGTACGGCGTCGCCGATGATCAGGCAGCCCACCGGCAGCACGACGCCGAACAGGCCGCCGTTGGCCACCAGGGCCAGTGCCTCCGGCCCGTCGTCCGGGATCACCTGCGACAGGACGGCGAACAGCAGGGCCCCCGCCGCCGGCAGCACCAGGCCGATGAGTCGCTTTTTCGGGAAGCAGGCTTTCAGGGCGTAGGCGGCGATCACGACGACGAGTCGTGGCTCGAACCGCCCCCGCGTGCGCCGGGTTGGCGCGGCAGAGGCGCTCAAGACGGTCCTCCGCGTTCTGTGGTCACGAGACGGCGTATATCGCCGTTTCGTGACCACAAAAGGGGCGGGGTCACCGGACGAGCTCCCGGAACAGCGCTTCGAGGGACTCGTCGAGCGGGCGGACCTCCCAGAGGCGGACGCCGGCCGTTCGGGCCAGGGCCGGTAGGGCGATGGCGAGGTCGCCGTGCCGGCGGGTGGCCACGGTGAGGAGGTCGCCATCGATCTCGAGCCCGCCGACGGCTTCGTGGCCGGCCAGGGCGGCGGCCAGCACCCGGGCCGGGTCGGCCCGCACCAGCACCCGGCGGGGCCGGTCGGCCATGGCATCGCGGATGGACCGGCGGTCGCCGGCGGCGGCCAGGCGGCCCCGCACCAGCACCATCACCCGTTCGGCCAGGCGCTCCACCTCGTAGAGGACGTGGGAGCTGACCAGCACCGTCCGCCCCTGCTCGCCGAGCTGGCGGAAGAGACGGATCAGGTTGGCCCGCTGGACGGGGTCGGCGCCGTTGAGCGGCTCGTCGAGGATGAGCACCGTGGGGTTGGACACGAGGGCGGCGGCGACCTTGGCCCGTTGCCGCATCCCCTTGGAGAAGCCGTCCATTTGCCGGTCGGCGACGTCGAGAAGCCCGACTACGGCCAGCCACCGGTCGGGCGCCTCCCGGTCGGAGACGCCGTGCAGGGCGGCCCGGTACCGGGCCAGGTCCCGGGGGGTCATCCCGCCCGGCACCGCTTCGTCTTCGGGCACGAGCCCGATGTGGGCCTGGACGCCCCGATCCCGCCGGGGGTCGCCGCCGGCCACCCAGACGCGCCCGTTCGAGACCGACAGCAGCCCCGTGATGGCCCGCATCAGGGTGGTCTTGCCGGCCCCGTTGGGCCCGAGCAGCCCGGTCACGCCCGGCCCGAACGAGCAGGACAGCTCGGCCAGCGCCACCTTCTGGCCGAAGAACATCGACACCCCCGACACGACGACGGTCGGATCGGGGACAAAGGCGGGGTCGAGGCCGGGTTCGAGCGGCGGGGCGGGGGACGGGGTGAGCGGCGGCGCGGCGCCGGGGGCCGGCCCACCGACCCGACCGGTTGCGCTTGGCTCTCCAGGACCAGCACTTTTATCCCAGAGCGCGACCGGTCGCGCCCATGGGCGGCGCCCGTTCACCGCTCCGCCCATCGGTAGCGCCACAGCAGGACTCCCACCGACAAGCCCAGCACCGCCAGATAGACGGCCACGGCCAGCCCGCCCGCCCCCGCCACGCCGGACAGATCGCTGTCCTCGTGCATGTGGCCCTCGAAGATCAGGTCCCGCACCAGCAGCGGCAGGCCCAGGATGTTGAACAGCGGGCCCCGTCCCCCGAGGGCGTCGGCCTCGTGCAGGATGGCGGCCACGATCGAGCTGACGATCGTGATCCCGAAGATGGACGCCCCGGCCACGATCCGCCGGGCGGTCAGCGACGACACCGCCAGCGACAGCGCGGCGTAGTAGGCGGCCAGCGCCACCACTGCCACCGGCACCTGCCAGAGGACCTCGGCGTTGTCTCGCATGTAGTTCAGCGACCCGTCCTTGCTCACCAGCGTCTGGCCGACGAACAGCAGGACCTGGGGCAGGAACGAGAAGGCGAACACGATGCTGGCGATGGCGCCGAGCTTGGCCAGCACGTAGTCGGTACCGGTGAGCGGCCGGGCGAAGATGACCGGCAGCACCCGTTGCCGCCGATCGGGGCAGAGGACGTCGGGGGCGCACACGGCCACGAACAGGAGCAGCGATGACGACACCCCGACGTACTCCCGGTAGGTGAAGAACGAGAAGCCGTCCAGCGGCGAGTTCCGGGTGGCGTAGCCGATTCCGACGTTGACCGCCGCCGGGATGCTGACCACCGCCAGCAGCCCGAAGGGGAGCACCTTCTGCCGCCAGGAGCGGCGCAACCCGATGGCCCGCCGGATCGACGCCTTGTACAGCGCCAGCACCGCCGCCACCCGTCCGCCCCGCGGCCCCTCGTAGGGCCGGTAGCCCCGGTCGTACACCGCGCCGGCGCCCCGGATGCTCACCGCTCACCCGCCAGGAAGGCTTCGTCGAGGGACGCCGCCCGGGAGGACAGCCGCTGCAGCGGAAGGTTCAGGTCGGCCAGGACGTCGCGGATGGTGTCGAGCTCCGGACCGGGGTCGGAGTCGACGATCACGTCAATGGCGCCGCCCTCTCCGTCGGTGCCCAGGGCTTCGTCAATGACGACCCGCAGGCCCCGCTCGGTCAGCGCCCGGGCCAGGCGCCCCACTCCGGTGTTGACCTCGACGGTGAACTTCCCGGTCTGGTGGAGGAGCGTCTCGGTCGGCCCGGCCAGGACCAGCCGCCCGGCGTCGAGCATGACCACGTGGTCGCAGACCCGGGCGACGTCGTCGAGGAGATGCGTGGCCAGCAGCACGGAGATCCCGAACGTCGCCAGCCGGGAGACCAGCAGCAGCATCTCCTCCCGACCAGTCGGGTCGAGACCGGCGGTGGGCTCGTCGAGCAGGGCCAGCTCGGGGTCGGCCACCAGCGACTGGGCCAGCTTCACCCGCTGCCGCATGCCGGTGGAGAACCCGCCCACCGGCCGGAACCGGGCCTCGTCCAGCCCGACCAGGTCGAGCACCTCCGAGGCCCGCTGGCGGGCGGCCCGGGCCGGGAGGCCCGACAGCTCCCCCAACGTGGCGACCACGTCGGCGGCGCTCTGGTCGAGAGGGAGGCAGTCGTGCTCGGGCATGTAGCCGAGCCGCGCCCGCGACCCGATCGGGTCGGCGGCCACCGCCCGGCCGCACACCTCGACCGTACCCTCGGTGGGTTGGGCCAGGCCGAGGAGGAGCCGGAACAGGGTCGTCTTGCCGGCCCCGTTGGCGCCGACGAGGCCGACGAGACCCCGGGGTACGTCGACGGTCAGCCCGTCGAGGGCCGTGACGCCGCCGTAGCGCTTGGTCAGCCCGGCGGTGCGGAGAAGGCTTGTCGTGGAGATGGGGCTACGGCCCGACCTTGTACAGATCCCGGGTGACCTCGTCGACGAGGCGGGTGGCCGGGATCGAGTCGACCTCACCTCGGGCCCGCAGCTCGGCGACGGCCGGCACCGGATCGGGATCGGCGAAGAGCCGGCTGTCGCCGTAGTCGGTCGGCCGCCCGGTGGCGTCGGTGACCCAGAACGAGGCCTCCAGGGCGATGCCGGCGGGGTCGGTGAAGTAGATCGAGCGCATGATGCCGTGGTCCACGACGTCGGTCACGTCGCAGCCGGCCTCCTTCAGGCGGGCCCGCAAGGCGAGCAGCGCGTCTTCGTCGGCCAGGGCCAACGACAGGTGGTCGAACTGCGACGCCTGGGGAGTGGGAACGCCGGCCGGCTTGGCGAAGAAATCGAGCTCCACCCCGGCGTACTCGAAGAACGCGATCGTCGACCCGGGGGCGAACTCGAAGAAGTAGTGCCGGAAGGCATCGGTGGCCAGCGTGGCCACCAGCCGGGCGCCGAGCGCGCCACACCAGAACCGGACGGTGGCGTCCATGTCGGGAGTGATGAGCGCCAAGTGGTGCACACCCCGCCAGCGAGGGGACAATTCTCCAGGTCCCATGGCTCCTCCAATCGGCGAACTCATGTGTCGTCGTTCTGGGGACATGTGGTCGTTCAGAGAAGAAGCCTAAGCGCCCGGCAGGGGGAGTCGAGATGCGGCGAGTGGTCGTGACCGGGGCGAACCGGGGGTTGGGTCTCGAGCTGACCCGCCAGTTGGCGGTCGCCGGCGACGAGATCGTGGCCACCGCCCGCCAGCCGAAGATGGCCGACGAGCTCAACAAGCTGGCTTCGACGTCTGGAGGGCGGGTCACGGTCGTGGGCCTCGACGTCGGGGATCCGGCCGACATCGCCGCCGCCACCCTCCACATCGGCGAGCGGTTCGAGGCCGTCGACCTCCTGATCAACAACGCCGGAATCTGGACGGCGCCTGATCAGCCCGACCGCGCCAGCAGCGGCCCGCTGGCCGACCTGCGGTCCGACGCCGTTCTGGAGGTGCTGCGGATCAACGCCGTCGCCCCAATCCTCGTGACCCAGGCTCTGGCGCCGTGCCTGGCCGCCGCCAGGGGGGCGGTGGTGGTCAACCTCTCTTCATGGCTCGGGTCGATCCGGGGCGCCACCAATCGGGGCAACCTTGCCTACGCCATGAGCAAGGCGGCCCTCAACATGCTCACCGGACGGCTGGCGGCCGAACTGGCCGGGCAAGGAACGATCGTCGTCTCGATGAGCCCCGGCTGGGTGTCCACCGACATGGGCGGGCCGTCCGCCCCGCTCGAGCCGGCCGAATCGGTGACGGGCATGCTCAACGTGCTGGACGCGTTGACGCCGGCGCAGTCGGGAACGTTCCTCGACCACACCGGCGCCACCCTGCCCTGGTGACGGCCTCCTCGGGAGAGGTTCAACAGGGGTCTTAGGCTGGGAGTCCTCAGACGCCCAGCGGGGCGTTCGACGTCCACTCCACCCGGTAGCCGGCCTCGGCGAACCGGTCGGCCTGCTCGGTGTCGGAAGCCTCCGACAACGGGCGGGTGGGGACGGCCAGGGTGGCGCACAGGCGACCCTCCCGGCGGATCACGGTGGTGCCGGCGACCAGGAGCGGGCTGAGGTCCTTGGGGAGGAGCTGGGCGATGGTGGCGGCCACGTTGAGGTAACGGGGGACGCCGGCCTCCTCCCCGTCGGTCTCCGCCTCGAAGGCGGTCACGTCAGCGGTGGCGCGGCTGTCGGTGACGTCAACGTCGCTGTCGGTCCAATCGGACCAGGTTGGCTGCCAGGACACCCGGCGGGCCGGTGCGACCGGGCCCGTCCGACCGTCGGGCAGCGTCACACCGGGCAGCACGACCACGACGCCGTCGGCCCGGGAGGCGAGCGTGTCCACAGCTTCGTCGCGGCCGGCGGTGGCGGTTTCAAGCTCCGCCTCCAGCTCGGTGATCCGGGCCTCCGCCGCGTCGAGGGCCCGGAGGGCCTCGTCGCGGGCCGCCACGGCCACTTCGCAGGTGGCCATGGCCTGTTCGCATTGGAAGATGGCCCCGTCGAGAGCGGACACGGCCTGGTCGCGGGCGGCCATCGCCTGGTCGGTGGCGGCCTCGGCGGCGGTGGCGCGGGCAACGTACGTGGCGGCGGTGTTCTTGGCCTCGGTGGCGGCAGCCTTGGCCTGGCTGGCGACGGCGTGGGCCTGGCTGGCGGCGGCGTTGGCCTCAGCGAGGGCGTCCTTGGCCAGGATGGTGGCGGCCATGGCTCTGCGAGCCTTCAGGCGCTCCCGGTCCCGCTCCCGGCGGGCGGCGTCGGCGTCGGCGAAGCCCTCCTCGGCCCGGGCCCGCTCCCGATCCCGCTCCTCGCGGGCCACCTTCAGGCGGCCTTCCAGGCTACGGACCTGCGCCGGGGCCGTGTCCCCAGCCTGGCGGGCCGCCTCGAATTCGCCTTCCAGACCGGCGATGGTCTGCTCGAGCTCCGCCCAGAGCGGCCCCCGACCCCCGTCCGCCGTTTGCTGGCCGCAGCGAGCGCCGAGTTCGGCGATCCGCCACAGCACGCGTTCGACGTCCGACATCGTCTCCGCCATTTGGATGAGCTCCCTCAGCTTGTGAGACACCCAGGAAACGCGGGCGTCTGAGATCACCGAACATCATGTGAATTCACCGCCCTATCTGGACATTCCTCCCTCAAAGCCACAAATGGCGTGGATATGGACGAGTCGGGGTTTTGGGGCATTCGGGAAAAAGTTCACGTGTAACGGATGGGACTTCTAGGGAAACTGTCTGCAAGTCGCCGTGGGGCGACACGTCGCGCCGAGGAGGGCACATGCTCGTCAACCTCCACCTCTGGGAGGCTCCGGTCCGCAACCTCGACTGGGTCACGTCGGCCTTCGGGTACCGGTAACGCCGTGCCAGGGCTACGGCGTCACCTCACCCTCGACAGCCTCCGCCACTACGTCGCCGAGCGCTGCCTCGCCCCCGCGGACCGGGGCCTCGTCGGCGTCGAGATCGAGCTCCTGACCTACCCTGCCGCCGACCCCCACCGCCGGCCCCCGGCGGCGCTGCTGCGAGGCACTCCCCGGGCAGACGGTCCTTCCAGCCGGCAGCCGCATCACCCTCGAACCCGGCGGCCAGGTCGAGATCAGCACCCCGCCGCTGCGGGGTCTCGACCCGGCCCTCCAAGCCGCCGCCGCCGATCTCTCCGCCGTCTCGACGGCGCTGCGGAGGTCCGGCATCGAACCGGTGGCCCGGGGCCTCGACCCCCTCCGCCCGCCCCAGCGGATCCTCGACCGGCCCCGCTACGCCGCCATGGAGGCGTTCCTCGACGTCGAAGGCTTCGCCGGCCGCACGATGATGTGCTCCACCGCCTCCGTGCAGGTCAACGTGGACATCGGATCGGCGGCGGCGCGGGCGTCCCGGTGGCAGCTGGCCCACGCCGTCGGGCCGGTGCTGGTGGCCATGTTCGCCCACTCGCCCGTGCCGGGCGACGGTGGCTGCGGCCCGCGGTCGGCCCGCCAGCAGGTGTGGTCGGTGCTGGATCCGTCGCGGACCGGGCCCGTCCACGGGCCCGTACTGGCCGAACGGGCCGCCGGGAGCCCGGAGGAGGAGTGGCTGAGCTACGCCCTCCGAGCCCGGGTGATGATGATCCGCACCACCCCGGAGCGGTTCGTGCCCGTCGGCGGCCCACTCGGCCCCGAACCACTGACCTTCGCCGCCTGGATGCAGCGCGGTCACGAGCTCGGCTGGCCGACCCTCGACGACTTCGAATACCACCTCACCACCCTCTTCCCGCCGGTCCGGCCCCGAGGCTGGCTCGAGCTGCGGATGCTCGACGCCCTCCCCGATCCCTGGTGGCGGGTGGCGGCGGCGGTGGCCACCGCCGTCCTGGAGGATTCCGACGCCGGGGCGGCCGCGCTGGAAGCCGTCAGCGCCCCACCCCGGGGGACAGGCGTGGCCGACCACTGGCGCAGCGCCGCCCGCCACGGCCTGGCCGACCCGGCGCTGCAGGCGGCAGCGCAGCGGGTCTACCCCGCCGCCCTGGGCGCCCTCGGCCGCCTGGGAGCGGATCGGGCGACGGTGGCGGCCGCCGAAGCCTTCCATGACCGGTTCGTCGCTCGGGGCCGGTGCCCGGCCGACGACCCGGCTCCCGTCCCGGAGGTCGAACCCGCCGCCGCCCCCTGACAAACCGGCGTTCCTTTTCCGCTGTATCCCGGTAAACGAACGCCGGTTGGCTGGGCGCGGGCGCCCGTAACGAACCGGCGTTCCTTTTCCGCTATATCCCGGAAAACGAACGCCGGTTGGAGGGGGCAGCGGCGGCGTCCGCCAGGAGCGTCACGTCGTGGCGGCGGACCCGGGAGGCGGGGAGCGCCGGGTCGCCGGCCAGGAGCCGGGCGACCATCGGCGCCTTGTTCGCGCCGGCCACCAGCCACAGGATCCAGCCCGCCCGGTTGACGGCCGGCGGGGTGAGCGTCATGCGCCGGCGACCGTTGAACGGGCCGACGACGGCGACGTCTTCGGTGGCGTCGACGACGGGGTCCCCCGGGGGCCAGGAGGCGGTGTGGCCGTCGTCGCCGAGGCCGAGGTGGACGACGTCGAGCCGCCCGGCGCCGCCGGCGACCGCCCGGATCTCGTCGGCGTAGGCGGCGGAGGCCGCCTCGAGGTCGGCGTCCTCCACCGGCATCGGGTGCACGTTGGCCGGCGGGATCGGCGCCCGGTCGAGCAACGCCGCCCGCAGGCCGGTCAGGTTGCGCTCCGCGTGGCCGGCCGGCGCCACCCGCTCGTCGACCTGGAAGATGTGCACGGCCTCCCAGGGCACGTTCCGGTCGGCCAGCTCGGCCAGGAACACCGCCGGGGTGCCGCCCCCGCTGACCGCCAGCGTGGCCCGGCCGCGGGCGGCGACGGCCCGGGCCAGCCGGGTCCCCACCAGATCGGCCGCCCGGGCGGCCAGCGCCGCGCCGTCGGGGAGGACTTCGACCTCGATGCCGCTCACCCGGGCATCATCCCCCGCCGTCCGCCCGGACGGGATCGGCGCCCGCCGCAGGCTTGACCCGGATTTAACGCTTCGACGTCATCTGGGCTGTTCAGAGAGGATTTTCAGGGGCCGTACCGAATGTCAGATCGTGGCCGGCACCCCTCGCCGGCCCTGTGAGGATCGCCCCCGGAGTCCCCCTCGACCCGGGTGGTGCCGGGCTGGGAGGCCTCAGTGACGCGTCGGAACCTCTTGCGGTCATGGCTGGCCGCGACGCTGATGACCGCATCGGGCGCGGCCGGAGTGCTGGCCGTGTCCCAGACGCCGGCCGGCGCGGCCGAGTTCGAGGTCTCCGTCTCGGAGCAGGGATTCGCCCCCTCCGACGCGACCGTGGCGCCGAACACTCTGATCGTGTTCAGACTGGCCGCCGGCGCGACGACCCGACACACGATCACGACGGACAGGTTCGACCTCCCCTTCGACCAGAAGCAGTGCTACAAGGGGCCGCGCACGCTCTGCATTCCCGTCGGCAGGGTGGGGTTCGAGTACTACGACCGTTACGCCAGGGAAGCCGGCGTTGATCACCGTGGTGTCATCCGGGTCGTCGGTCAGCCGACGACGCCGCCCTCCACCCAGCCGCCTCCGCCGACCACCACCTCGACCACGGCGCCGGCCCCGACGACGACCACCCGCCCGCCGGCCCCGACGACGACTAGCCGCCCGCCGGCCCCGACGACGACCACGACCCAGCCGGCGACCACCAGCACGCAACCGGCGCCACCGCCGACGACGACGGCGACCACGGCGCCGAGCAGCATCCGCCCGTTCCTCGTCGACTCGGGTCCCACGACGACCGCACCGCCGGTCAACCCGGCCGGATCCGGCGGCAACGGCGCTGGAGCCACCACCTCGACTGCCGACAAGGACAAGGACAAGGGCAAGAACAAGGGCAAGGGTGTTGAGGTCGACTCGCCGGCGACACCGACGACGGCCGCACCGGCACCGCCCGAAGCCCCGCTGATCGACCCGGCATCGCTGGTACCCGGGCCGGTCACCCTGCCCGACTCCGAGCCCGATCCCGATGACATGAATTTCGACCTGGCGGCGTTGACCGACCTCCTGAACCCCCAGCCCGCCGACGAAGACGGGACCGATCCGGCGCTCATGCTGATCGCGCTCGGCGGCGGCCTCGCCTGCCTCCTGGCCGGCGGCGTCTGGCGCTGGTACCACCGGGCCAGTCGCTACGACCCGGCCTAAGCGGCGAAGCCTTGGCGCAGGTACTCCTCCAGGCGGGCCCGCACCTTCGACCGGGCCCGGTGGAGCAGGACCCGCTGGTTGGCCTCGGTGAGGTCGAGCACCTCACGGGCCTCCGGCGCCGTCAACCCCTGCACGTCCCGCAGGGTGATCACCGCCCGCTGCATGTCGGGCAGCATGGCGATGGCGTCTTCGACCACGGCCCGGGTCTCGGCCGACAGCAGACGCTCTTCGGGGACACCGGCCCACGACTCCGGCGGTGAGGTCCAAGCGCCGGCCGAGAAGCGGGACGGGTCGACCGACGGACCGTTCTCGTCGCCGTCTCCCTCCAGCGACGAAAACGGAACACTCCGGCTTTCCCGCACGCCCTTCGTCTTGGCCCGGTTGACGAGGATGCGGAAGATCCACGTCTTGAGCGACGAGCGGCCCTCGAACCGGTCGATCCCGTTGAGGACCCCCAGCCAGGTCTCCTGCACGACGTCCTCCGCCTGCTCCTTGGTGGCGACGTAGGACATCGCCAGCCGCAGCAACGACGGGTGGTAGCGGTTGATCAACGCCGCGAACGCCTTCTCGTCGCCCCGGCGGAGCGCTTCGACGGACTGGTCGTCGTCGGCCAGGTCAGAGGCCATAGGCCTCGAGCAGGCGCAGCCACACTTCGCTCACGGTGGGGAAGGAGGGGACGGCGTGCCAGAGCCGGTCGAGCGGCACCTCGCCGGCGATGGCCACCGTGGCGGAGTGGAGCAGGTCGGCGGTGCCGGGGCCGGTGAAGGTCGCCCCGACGATCACGCCGCGGTCCTCGTCGATCACCAGCCGGCTGGTGCCGGTGAAGTCCTTGCCCGTCACGCTGGCGCCGGCCACGCCGCCGGTCGGATGATCGACGGTCCTGACCGTGAGGCCCCGCTCCCGGGCCTGGGCCTCGGTGAGGCCCACAGCACAGACCTGGGGGTCGGTGAAGGTGACCCGGGGGACGATGTCGCGGCTGGCGAGGTCGCGGGCGTCCTTGCCCAGGATGACGTCGCCGGCGATCCGGGCCTGGTACTTGCCGATGTGGGTGAGGAGCGACAGACCGTTGCAGTCGCCCACGGCGTAGAGCCAGCCGCCGGGCACACCCGTGGCCCGCAACCGGTCGTCGACCTCGATCGGCTGGCCCGGCTCCAGGCCCACGGTCTCGACGCCCAGGTCGGTGGTGTTCGGCCGGCGACCGACGGCGACGAGGATCTCGTCGGCTTCGACGATCGTGCCGCCTTCCAGCGTGGCCCGCAGCGGCGCCGCCCCGGCGGGCCGTTCGACGGCCGTCATCTTCGCCCCGGTGATGACCCGGATCCCCTCGGCCTCGAACGCCTCCTGCAGCTGTTCGGAGGCGAACGGCTCCTCCTTGGCCAGCATCCGGTCGAGCCCTTCGACGACGGTGACCTCGTCGGCGCCGAGTCGGCGGATGGCCTGGGCCATCTCGGCCCCGATGGCGCCGCCACCGAGGACGAGCAGCCGGCCGGGTATGTCCTTGGTGGCCGTGACACTGCGGTTGTCCCAGGGCCGCGCTTCGGCCAGCCCGGGGATCGGCGGGACGGCGGCCTTGGTGCCGGTGGCCACCACCACCGCCCGAGCGGCGGCGAAACGGCGCCGGCTGCCGTCGGGCCCTTCCACCTCGACGACCTTTTCGCCGGCCAGGCGTCCGGCGCCCCGCACCAGCGTGACGCCCTTCTCCTCCAGCCACGGCACCTGACCCGAGTCGTCCCAATGACCGGCGACCGAGTCGCGCCACGCCAGGGCGGCGGGCACGTCGATCAGGCCGGTGACCGCCTCGGCGGCGCCCGGCACCCGCCGGGCGGCGGCGATCACGTCGCCCGGCCGGAGCAACGCCTTCGACGGCATGCAGCCCCAATAGGAGCACTCGCCGCCGATCAGCTCCCGCTCCACAATGGCCACCGACAGGCCGCCGTCGGAGCAGCGGCCGGCGGCGTTCTCGCCCGCCGGACCGGCGCCGATCACGATGACGTCGAACGTGTCGCTCACCACGCCCTCCTCGCCCGGCGCAGCGTCAGGCACCGCCTCGGTCGTTGGCCCAATGACGAAAAGTGGAGAGCAGCTCGTCCATGACCGGCGCCGGAACGTCACCGACATCGAGGCGCCCGGCGACCGCCACGGTGGTGCGGAACTGCGCCAGGTAGGCGGAGCAGCCGCCGCACTCGAGGAGGTGCGCTTCGAAGCGGGCGCGCCGACGGGGCTCCATCACCCCGTCGAGGTATTCGGTGACGAGCTCCACGACCTGCTGGCAGGCCAACCGGCGGCGGCGGAAGATCATTTCTCCATTCGTCCCCTGTTCGGGACACTTGTTACACCAGAGCGCCTATCGTCGTCGCCCGATGGTTGAGGACCTCGCGGCCGGTCCGTTCTCGTTGTGGCTGAGCGGCATGCAGGCGGCGCTGCGCGGTGACGCCGATGCCGTCGTGCCGTGCGGGGACTGCACCGCCTGCTGCACCGCGTCGCAGTTCGTGCCCATCGGACCCGACGAGACCGACACGCTGTCCCACATCCCGCCCGAGCTGCTGTTCCCCGCCCCCCGGCTGCCCCGGGGCCACGCCCTCCTCGGCTACGACGAGCGGGGGCACTGCCCGTTGTTGATCGACGGGCGCTGCTCCATCTACGAGCACCGGCCGAAAACGTGCCGCACGTATGACTGCCGGATCTTCGCCGCCACCGGCCTGGCCGCCGACGAGGGCGACTCCGCCCGGGCGGCGGTCGGGCGGCAGGCCTCCCGTTGGCGGTTCAGCTTCACGGACGACTCCGATCGGCGGCGCCACTCCGCCGTCCAAACGGCCGTGGCCACCCTCCGCCCCGATGCCGAGATTGCCGCCAATGTCACCCAACTGGCGGTCCGGGCGATCGAGACCCACGAGGAGTTCCTGGCCGGCTGAATGCCCCCGCCGTATCTGAGTAACTAACGTAGGGCCGGTGACTCGTCGCCCCGGAGGTGCTCGATGGCGGGCCTGGCCCTGACCCTCGTCCTGGCCAAATGGCCGCATATCCCGCCCAATGGGCTCCTGTTCGGCTGCATCGTGATCATGGCGATCGGGCTGGCGATCGCCATCAAGTGGCCGGAGAAGCCACCCAAGAAGTCGAACGACTGAGCGGTCAGGGAGGGTCGAGCGTCAGGCGGGCGGCGAGGGCGGCGCCCAGTTCCCAGGCGCCCTCCAGGTCCGCCTTGGCCGGCGGTCCGATCACTTCCAGGGGGGTCTGGACCAGCTCCCACCGAAGGCCGGTGGTGACGGTCTTGATGGCGCGGAGGGCGCCGGTGGTGTCGTTGTTCCCGTGGATGTAGCAGGCGTAGGGCCGGCGGGCGGTGGCCTCCAGGCACGGGTAGTAGATCTGGTCGAAGAAGTGCTTGAGGGCCCCGGACATGTAGCCGAGGTTGGCCGGCGTCCCCAGGATGTAGGCGTCGGCTTCCAGCACGTCCACCGCCGTGGCGGACAGCGCCGGACGGGCCACGATGTCGATCGGGACGGCCGGGTCGTGGGCCTCCCGGGCGCCGGTCATCACGGCGTCGAACAGGCTGTGGAGCGCCGGTGACGTTGTGTGGTGGACGATCAGGAGGACTGGCACCGCGCCATCGTGGCACTGGTTAGGCTACGCAACCATGCCCGACGACGACTGGCTGGCCGAGCTCGAGCAGCACCGCCGGCCGCTCACCGGCTACTGCTACCGCATGCTGGGCTCGGCCTTCGAGGCCGATGACGCCGTCCAGGAGACCATGGTCCGGGCCTGGAAGAACGCCGAGGGCTTCGAGGGCCGTTCGTCGGTGCGCTCCTGGCTGTACCGGATCGCCACCAACGTCTGTCTCGACATGCTCCGGGGCCGGCAGCGCCGGGCCCGTCCGATGGACATGGGCCCCGCCCGCTCGGCCGGCGACGAGATCGGGCCGATGCTGGCCGAGAACCAGTGGGTCACGCCCGCGCCCTCCGACCGCGTCCTGCCGCCCGACGGCAACCCCGAGGAGCTGGCGCTGGCCCGGGAGTCGATCCGGCTGGCCTTCGTGGCCGCCCTCCAGCACCTCCCCGCCCGGCAGCGGTCGGTGCTGATCCTCCGGGAGGTCCTTCGCTGGCAGGCCACCGAGGTGGCCGAACTGCTCGACACCAGCGTGGCCTCGGTCAACAGCGCCCTCCAGCGGGCCCGGGCCACGTTGGCTGTCATGCCGTCGCGAGACCCGAGCGGGCCGCCCCCGGCGGAGACCCTCAGTGCCGAGCAGGCGGAGCTCCTCGCCCGGTACGTGGACGCCTTCGAGCGTTACGACATCACGTCGCTGGTGGCGCTCCTTCACGACGACGCCGTGATGTCGATGCCGCCTTACGACTTCTGGCTCCAGGGCCCGGCGGAGATGGGCAAGTGGTTTCTCGGCCAGGGAATCCACTGCCAAGGCTCCCGGCTCGTGCCCACCTCGGCCAACGGCCAGGCCGCTTTCGGGTCGTACAGCCCCGACCCCGACGGCGGGTGGGCCCCGTGGGCCATCCAGGTCATCGACGTGGTTGGGAATCAGATCGTCGGGCACCACAACTTTCTCGACACCGACCTCTTCGCCGTCTTCGGCCTGCCGCCCCGCCTCGGGAGCTAGACGGTTTCGACGACGAGGACGTCCTCCAGCCCGACGAATTGGATCAGACCGAGGAGCTCCGGGCCGGCGTCCCGCACTGTGATCCCGCCGCCGAGGCGGCGGGCGGCCAGGGCCAGGCGGGCGAGGGCGTCGATCACGGCCAGGTCGGGGCGGGAGGAGCCGGCCAGCGGCCAGCTGATCACCTCGGTGCCGCCGACGGCGAGCACCACGATCGCATCGCCCTCGGGTCGCGGCACACTGCTACGACGACGGCCGCCGAGGGAATTCATCGCGGCCTCGAGCTCCAAACACGAAGAAGTCACCATGCTGGGAAGGTACGGCGCCGTATCCGGGCGCCCCTGCGGGCGGAGGCGATCGCCACGCAATCTCCACACCGGCTCAACAGAACCGGCGACTTCAGCCTGCGACCCCGCTTCTCAGGGACCTGGGCGCAGCTCCTGGAGGCGGCGTTCGAGGTCGGCGACCCGGGCGGCCAGGATGCGGACATCGGTGCGTTCCCGGTGCGGCCCCGCCGCTCCCCTGCGGCGCGACCGACCGCGGCACGGCGGATCGTCCGGCGGTTCGACTCCGACCCTGACCGGCGCTTGGCCGTAGGGGTTGGCCGCCGCCGCCCGGGCCTCGGCCCGGCAGGCGCAACAGGCCAGCGCCGTCCAGGGCACGTAGCACTCGGGGCAGCACCACCGGAGGCACTTGCCGCACTGCTGGGTCACCGCGGTGAGATGACCACAGTCGGCCCGGGGTTGTTGCACGGCCACCATGAAGTCCACCGCCTCCAACGATGCTCAGACCCCGCGCCAGGTGGATCGTAAAAGAAGTCCGGGCCCACCGTGGTGGACCCGGACCCCTTATCCTGCAACGGTTGTTGTTTATGTTTTTAAAGTCTATTAATGAGGCAAATGAGTTCGCGATCGCTAGCTGGTGGGACGCCGGGCGAGGCGCCACAGCCAGTTCGAACTGGCCAGTAACGCGCTCAGACCCATCACCAGCAGCCACAGGGCGAGGCCGGCATAGGCGACGCCACCGGTGCGCACCAGCGTCGGGCCGGCCCCCACCTCGGTGGGAGTCCGGGTGGCCGTCTCACCGGCCACCGACTCACGGGGAGCGGGACCGGCGGTCGCCTGGGAGCCGATACCTGCCGGGAACAGCATGCTCCCCTGGGCCGGCGGAGCGATGACGACGTCGACCTCCGTCTCAAGGGGGACCTTGTCACCGGCTGGCGGGTTCTGGATGGTGATCGTGCCCGGCTCCCCGGGCTTCCCCGTCGTGTCGGTGGTCACGTCGCCGAGGTCGCAGCCGGCCTTCACCAGCTTCTCCTTGGCGCCCTCCGGCGTCAGGCCGCTCACCGACGGGACCGTGCACAGCGGCCCGCCGACCGCAGCGACCTCCGGCCCGGTCACGGAGTCCTCACCCCGCACCGGAATGTCGCCGACGCCGGGGGTGCCGGGCCGGCCCGGCCCGTGGACGTCGGTGCTGGGCACCACCTCGGCCGGGCAGATCCCGGTTGCTACGGCCAGGGCCTTGAGGGCCCCCGGCGCCGAGCCCAGCGGCACGTTGACCTTGATCGTCACGGTCTTGGTCTCACCCGGACCGATCGGTCCGATGTCGGGGAAGGTGGCCAAGGCGTCGACGTCCGCTCCGGTCAGCCCGGCGGCCACCTGTCCTCCCGGCGGCGTCACCGACCCCACCTCCAGCTTCACGCCGGCGGGGATGGTCAGGGTGTCGACCAGGTTGACCTTGGTCAGCACGCAGTCGTGCGGGTTGGTGACTTCGATCGTGTACTGGAACTCGTCGCCCGGGGTCACGGTGGGCTTGTCGACCTCGTGCTCCACTGTCAGACCGGGGCACTGGACACCGTTGGCCGGCACGGCGACGGCCGCTTCCATGTGCCCGATCCGTACGTCGGCCAGGTCGCTCTCCAAGAGCCGGACCCGCACCACGTCGACGGCGGCGGCGGCCATGGTCGGCGTCACCATGGCGCCCGTCCCGTCGTAGCTGTCGACCATCCGGGGCGGCTCGCCGACGGCGAGCTCGGCTACGCCCGGGATCTCGATCTTCAGCCCCTGCCTCGTGAGGAGCATCTGGGTGGTGAGCTGGCCCAGCACTTCACCTCGGGCGCCCAGGATCCGCACGATCGGTGTTTCGGGGTGGTAGATGCGGGGCCCGTAGTGCACGGAAGCGTCAGCGCCGTCGGCCACCGCCCGCAGCGCCCATTCGCCCAGGACCTCGACGGTGAACTGGATCGGCGCGCCCTTGAAGAACGTCACCGGGGCGATCGTCTGGCGGGTCTCGCTCTTCAGCGCCAGCCGGTCGTCGGTGCTGCCCTCGACGATCCGGGTGGTCGACGACGACTGGGAGATCTCCCGCAGCGGCGGCCGGGCCACGGTGGCCAGCAGCCCGCCCAGCACCTCGAGGTCGAGGACGGAGCCCAGCCCGAAGGCCTGGTCCCGGCCGAGCACGCAGCCGTCGACGGCCCGGGACTGGGCCTGGCTGCGCAGGAGCTCGGCCGTGAGGATCCTGGGGATGCCGAGCGGCCCGATGACGTTGTGGACGGGCTCGTCGTACGACGGCGGAGCGGCGGCCTCGGACAGCTGCCCGATCAGCGGCGCCGGGGTGGACCCGAGGCCCAGCTCCAGGCCGGTCCCCCGCCCGAACGCCTTCTTCGGATCGAGCTTGGGGGCGACGATCCGCTGGACCTCGTTGGTGATCTCGCTGGCGGTCGGCGCGGAGGAGAACGCCGCCCCGGAGAAGGCGACGTCGAGATTCGCCAGGGCGTTCTTGTCGGCCCGCAGCGCGTCGGCGTGGACGACGGTGCCGGTGCCGTAGGCGGCGGACGCCGGGCCGGCGGCTTCGATCGCCTCGATCGCCTTCGGCACCGTGCCGGTTCGTCCGGCCGGGAGACGCTCGCCCGGTGGACGGGCGAGAGAGTTCGGGATCGGTCCGATGAGTAGGACTGCCAGAGAAGTGAGCACGACAACAGAAAGCGGCCGTTTCACTGTGACCCTCCCCGGGTGCGGCGGCGCTTGGTGCGCGATGCAGTTGTGGTTGGTGTCTGTTGTTGTATTGAACTGAGGCCCGAAGGCGCCTTACCCCCTGGCACGGAATGCCAAACTGAAGATTTTTACTTACATAAGGAGCCTGCTTCCGGGGCCGGGGCGGAGACCGGGACCGGGCGGAACGTAAGTTTCTCCATGCCCTACTACCGCAGGGTCGGCGACGTTCCCCGGAAGCGACACATCCGCTTCGAACGGCCCGGCGGCGGGCTCCACAGCGAGGAGCTCATGGGGGTGGAGGGCTTCTCGGCCGAGTCGGCGCTGCTCTACCACCGGCAGCCGCCGACGGCCATCGTCAAGGCCGAAGCCGTCGACGAGGCCCCGGTTGCCGTCGAGCTCGCCCCCAACCGCCCGCTGCTGCCCCGCCACCTCCGGACCCACGCCCTCCCGGCGGCCGGCGACGCCGTGACCGGCCGGCGGCTGCTGCTGGGCAATGACGACCTGCGCCTGCTGATCGCCGCTCCGGAAGCGGGGCCGGCGGAGCCGAAACCGAGCGAGTTGTACCGCAACGCCACCGGCGACGAGCTCGTCTACGTCGAGTCCGGCACGGCCACCGTCGAGTCGGTCTACGGCCGGCTGACCGTGGGGCCGGGCGACTACGTGGTGATCCCCACCTCGACGACGCACCGCTGGGTACCCACCGGGGACATCGCCTTCCGGGCGCTGGTGCTCGAGGCCCGGGGCCACATCCGCCCGCCCCGCCGGTACCTGTCGCCGGCCGGGCAGTTCCTCGAGCACGCCCCCTACTGCGAACGTGACCTCCGGGCGCCGTCGGAGCCGCTCCTGGTCGACGACGGCGAGACGCCGGTGCTCGTCCGGACCCGGGAGGGGTTCACCCGCTACACCTACCGCCACCACCCGTTCGACGTCGTCGGGTGGGACGGGTGCCTCTACCCCTACGCCTTCAACATCGCCGACTTCGAACCGATCGTCGGGCGGCTCCACCAGCCGCCGCCCGTCCACCAGACCTTCGAAGGGCCCAACTTCGTGGTCTGTTCCTTCGTGCCCCGCCCCTTCGACTTCCACCCCGAGGCGGTGCCGGTGCCCTACAACCACGCCAACGTCGACTCCGACGAGGTGCTGTTCTACGTGGGCGGCGACTTCATGTCCCGCAAGGGTTCGGGGATCGGCCTCGGGTCGATCAGCCTCCACCCGGCCGGCTTCATCCACGGCCCGCAGCCCGGGAGCGTGGAAGCGGCCATCGGCAAGCCCGGCACGGACGAGGTGGCCGTCATGGTCGACACCTTCCGGCCGCTGGGGCTCGGCGCCGCCGCCCGCGAAACGGAGGACGCCGAGTACCCCTGGACCTGGGCCCGGGGCCTCGAATGAATCTTCTGGCGGCGTTGGTCGACGACGCCGGCCTGTTCCCTCCCGAGTCGTTGCCGATGTCGCGGGCCCTGGCCCGCCACCGGGCCGACGAGTTCGGCCGGGCATCCGATGCTCTCCCACCGCTTCCTCTGCCCGGCCAGCCGGATCGGGGAGTTGCGGTCGGAGGCAGCCTTCCTTGACCACGGCGGTGGTGAACCCCTCCGCCTGGGGATCATCCTCGACACCGGGCTGGACGGGATCGATGCCGTCCGGGCCGAGGTCGCCGGCGATCCGTCCCTGGCTCTGGAGCTGCTCGAGGTGCCGGCGCCGTCGACGGAGACGGTGGACGCCGCGCTCGCCGCCCTGGCCGGCGTCGAGGTGGCCGCCTTCATCGAAGGTCCCCGGGATCCCGGCTGGGTCAAGGCGGTGGCGGCCGCTCGGCCACCGGGCACCGCCGGCGCCGCCCTGCGGGGCGCCAAGGTCCGCTGCGGTGGGGCCCGGGCGGAGCTGTTCCCGTCGCCGGAGGAGCTGGCCGCCTTCGTCTGCGCCTGCTTCGAGCACGGCCTCCCGTTCAAGGCCACGGCCGGGCTGCACGGCGCCGTCCGCCACCGGGACCATGAGACTGGCTTCGTCCATCACGGCTTCCTCAACCTGGTCCTGGCCGCCGTGCGGGCGGCGTCGGGCGCGCCGGTGGGCGAGGTGACGGCCGTGCTGGCCAGCACCTCCGGGCCGGAGCTGGCCGCCGAGGCCCGGGCGGTGTCGAAGCGGGAGATCTCGGCCGCCCGGCTCCTCTTCCGGGCCTACGGGTCGTGCAGCACCAGCGAGCCGCCGGAGGAGGCGGCCGCCCTCGGACTCCTCGGCGGCCCAGCGTGAACGCCGTCGAGCCGTGGCCGCCGGTGCCCCGGGGATCTCCCTTCGGGCTGGCCAACCTGCCGTTCGGCGTCTTCTCCCCGGCGGCGGTCGGCCGCGGGTCGCGCCGGATCGGGGTGGCCGTGGGTGACTCGGTGCTCGACGTGGAGCCCGTCCTCGGCGACGCCGTGCTTCGCCTCGCCCACCCTCGACCCGTTCCTGGCCCGGGGCCGGCCGATGTGGCGGGAGACCCGGGCCCGGCTGGTCGAACTGTTGAGCGATCCCCAGTACCGGAGCGCGGTCTCACCCCATCTGGTACCCCGGGCCGAGGTGGTGCTCCACCAGCCCTTCACGGTGGGCGACTACGTCGACTTCTACTGCTCCCTCGACCACGCCTCCAACGTGGGCCGCATGTTCCGGCCCGACGCCGAACCCCTGCTGCCGAACTGGCGGCACCTGCCGGTCGGCTACCACGGCCGGGCCGGAACGGTGGTGGGCTCGGGCACGCCGGTCGTGCGGCCCTGCGGGCAGCGGCGCCCGCCAGGAGGCGACGCACCGACGTTCGGCCCGTCGGACCGCCTCGACATCGAGGCCGAGATCGGCTTCGTCGTCGGTGCCGGGTCGGCGCTGGGGGAGCCGGTCCCGATCGAGGACTTCGCCGAGCACGTCTTCGGGGTTGTGCTGGTCAACGACTGGAGCGCCCGTGACATCCAGGCCTGGGAGTACCAGCCGCTCGGACCGTTCCTGGCCAAGTCGTTCGCCACGTCGATCTCTCCCTGGGTCGTGCCGCTGGAGGCCTTGGAGGCAGCCCGGGTGGAGGGCCCGGCGCAGGACCCGGAACCGGTCCCGTACCTCCGCCGGGCCGAGCGGTGGGGGCTCGATCTGTCGATCGAGGTGGCCGTCAACGGTCAGGTCGTGTCCCGGCCGCCGTTCGCCACCCAGTACTGGACCCCCGACCAGATGCTGGCTCACCTGACGGTCAACGGTGCTTCCATCCGGACGGGCGACCTGTTCGCCTCCGGAACGGTGTCGGGCCCGGCGCCCGATCAGCGGGGCTCGTTGCTGGAGCTCACGTGGAACGGCACCGAACCCCTGAAACTGCCCGACGGCTCGACGCGCACGTTCCTGGAGGACGGCGACACGGTGACGATCTCCGCCACCGCCCCCTCCACCGACGGCGGCCGCCTGAGCCTCGGCGAGGTGACCGGCACGATCCACCCCGCCCGACCTTCCCCCTGAGCGCTCAGCCCATGGGAGTGGAGCGGGCGTTGACGTCCGATTCCGACGTCGACAGAGACGCCGCCTGATTCAGGCTGATCACGTTGTAGACGGGTACCGGCTTGTGGAAGCCCTTGAGGGTCACGTCGGGAAAGCGCTCGACCTCCACCGTCTCTCCAACCGCGGCCTGAACCCGGGCGCCGATCAGGATCTCGCCGCTCTTGGCCTCCGCGCACAGCCGGGCGGCGAGGTTGGTGACGCTGCCGATGACGGCGTACTCGTAGCGGCCCTGGAAGCCGACCTCGCCCAGGGTGGCGTACCCGAAGGCGACGCCCACACCGAAGCCGAGCTCGTGGCCCAGCCGGCTCCAGCGCCCGGCAACCTCGGCCATGTCGTCCCGCAGGCCGACGGCCAGGGTGACGGCACTCAGGGCAGGGTTGTCGCAGGGGAGCGGGTCGTTGAAGAACACCATCAGCCCGTCCCCGGCCAGGTATCCGACGGTGGCGCCGAAGGTGTTGATGAGCCGGCCAACGCTGTCGTGGAAGTCCCGCAGGACTCCGGTGACCTCCTCGGGCTCGGCCGCCTCGGCGAAGGCGGTGAAGCCCCGCAGGTCGCAGAACAGCACCGCCACCTCCCGCCGGTGGCTCTTCAGCACCGCCTCGTCGTTGGTCGACACGATGAGATCGGCGATCTGGGGGACAGGAAGCGCCGCAGCCGGCTGAGCCGCTCGACCTCCTCCACCTGTTCGGTGACGCGGGCCTCGAGGGTGCGGTTCCATTCGGCCAGCTCGGCCGCCTGGCCCTGGATGATGTCGTGGTACTCCTTCACCCGCAGCAACGACTTCACCCGAGCCAGCAGCTCGGCCTGGTCGAACGGCTTGACCACGAAGTCGTCGGCCCCCGCCTCGATGGCCTTGAGTTTCTCCTCCGCGCCGCTGGCGGTGATCATGATGACGGGCAGCACCGCCGTCAGCGGGTCGGCCCGCAGGCGCCGGCAGACCTCGTAGCCGTCCATGCCGGGCATCAGGATGTCGAGGAGGACCAGATCGGGTCGCTGGCGCGCCACCACCTCCAGGCCCTCGGGACCGGAGGCGGCGGTCAGCACCTCGTAGCCCCGGGGCGACAGGACGGCGTCGAGCAGCTTGATGTTGGCCGGAGTGTCGTCGACGACCAGGATCCGTGGCGTCGTGTCCACCTACCGCTCCTCCTCCTGCTGCCGGTCCTTGACCGGGGAGCAGTAGGGGCGGACCTGATCGGCGAACATCTTCACGTCGATGGGTTTGGACAGGTAGCCGTCAAACCCGGCCTGCATGATCCGGTCGCGGTCGCTCTGCATGGCCAGGGCGGTCAGGGCCACGACCGGGATGGCCTTGGTCGCCGCGTCGTCCCGGAGGCGAGCCAGGGCGGTGATGCCGTCCATGTCCGGGAGTTGGATGTCCATGAGGACGAGCTGGGGGAGGTGCTCGACGGCCAGGGCGATGGCTTCTCCGGCGGTGCCGGCTTCGAGGGTCTCGAAGCCGTGGTAGCGGAGGACGTCGCGGGCCAGCTTGAGGTTCTTGTCGTTGTCCTCGACGATCAGGATGAGCTCCCCGGCCACCGGAACCCCCCGTCACGTCACCGGCGTGCGGTGACAGCGTTTCACCAGTTCGACGAACTCCACCCGGGAGAAGCTCCCCTTGGCGGCGAGGTGCGCCACGTGGGAGTTCAGCCGTTCGAGGTCGGCGGCCTCGATGGACTTGCTCGTCAGGATCACGATCGGGATCTGAGCGGTGACGGGGTCGGCCCGGAGGGCCTCGACCACGTCGAATCCGTCCATTCCCGGCATGAGGAGATCGAGAATCACCAGGGCCGGCTGCTCCTGGCGGGCCAGCTGCAGCGCTTCGGGCCCGCTGGCCGCCCGGAGGACCGTGTAGCCCTCCGGCCCGAGGACGGCGTCGATGAGCTCCAGCGCCGTGGGGTCGTCGTCGACGGCCAGCACCGTGCCCGGTGCGGTCGCCGTCATCACTCCGATGAGAGGACGGAGCGCGGCCAGGAGATCGTCGCCCCGTACCGGTTTCACCAGGTAGTCCGCCGCTCCCAGGGCATAGCCCTTTCCCTGCTCGTTGAGCATCGACACGATGACCACGGGGATGCGGGACAGCTCCGGATCCAGTTTGGCCTGGGCGAGGACATCCCAGCCCGAGAGCCCGGGCAGCATGAGGTCCAGCACGATGGCCGCCGGGTGTAGCGACCGGGCGAGCTCGGTTCCCTCCTCACCGTCCCGGGCCCGGGTCACCGCGTAGCCGGCGCCCTCCAGGTAGATGGTCAGCAGTTCGGCCGAGCGATCGTCATCCTCGATGAGGAGAACGCCCGACCCGGCCGTGCCGGCGGCGACGTCGGGAACCGGGAGCTCGGCCGGTTGCACCGTTGACGACGAATTCGGCTGGAGCGGAAGCCTGAAGGTGAAGGTCGAACCGCTCCCGGGCTCGCTCTCCACCCCCAGGTTCCCGCCGTGGAGGACGACGAACGTCCGGGCCAGCGCCAGCCCGAGACCGGAGCCTTCCCGCTGTCCGGCCTGCTGGAACTCCTCGAAGATCCGCTCCTGGTCGGCCGGCGCGATGCCGATTCCGGTGTCTTGGACGGAGACCTCCACGCTAGTCGTCGCGGCAGTGGCAGGCCACGTCGATCCGGCCGCCGTCCGGGGTGAACTTGACGGCGTTGGACAGGAGGTTGAAGACGACCTGCTTGATCTTCCGCTCGTCGGCCCGGACCGTGCCCACCTCCGGGCCGACCTCGAGCCCGAGGGCGATGCCGTGGTTGGCGGCCCGCTCCCGGACCATGGTGAGGCCGCTCTCCAGGACGGCCGGCATGGCGAACTCGCCGAGGTCGAGCTCCATCTTGCCGGCTTCGATCTTGGACAGGTCGAGGATGTCGTTGATGAGGCTGAGCAGGTGGCGCCCCGACGTCAGGATGTCGGACAGGTAGTCGGCCTGCCGTTCATTGACCGGCCCGAACATCTGCTGGAGGAGCACCTCGGAGAAGCCGATGATGGCGTTGAGCGGGGTGCGCAGCTCGTGGGACATGCTGGCCAGGAACTCCGACTTGTGCCGGCTGGCCGCCTCGAGATCGTGGTACAGACGGCCGAGTTCGTCGTTCATCTGGTTGAGGTTCTCGGCCAGGACGCCCAGCTCGTCCCGGTTGGCCACCTCCACCCGCCCGGAGAAGTCGCCCGAGGCGATCTCGGCCAGACGGGTGTTCATGCGCCGCACCGGCCCGATGATCGACCGGGAGAGGGCGAAACCGAGCAGCAGGGCCAGGGCGACACCACTGAAGGCGAACCCGGCGAAGAGCCGCCGCGACGCTTCGTAGTCATCCTGGCTCTGGTCGATGAGGGTCCCGGTCTTGGTTTGGGAGTCCTCCACCAGCAGGTCGGTGTTGGTCTCGAGGCGACTGGCCACCGGATCGGCCTCGGTCCCCAGGAGCTGCTGGCTCTCGGCTGTCTTTCCGGCCCGGTGGAGGGCGACGACCTGAGTCATGGCGGCGGCGAACGCTTGGTAGTCGTCTTGGATGCGTCTCAAGACCGACGCTTCGTCGGATGGCGGGGTGAAGGCCAAGGTGTCGAAGTCGTACGCCCGGCGCAGCCGGTTGAGCGTCGCCTCGATCTCGTCGTCGCTCATCCCCGAGCCCGACTGCGCCGCAGTCTGAGTCTGGTCGGCCCCGGTAAAGGCGGGGAGCTGCGCCGACCGCTGCAGCCTCATCTGTCGCAACTGGCCGTTGTTGATCTGCAGCCCCTGGTACGTCGCCGCCCGCTGCTGGAGGAGCCCCAGTGTCCGGACCCGATCGTTCGACTGCCCGAGGACGCGCAGCCCCAAGAGCCCGGTGGCCACCAGGAGGATCACCACGGCGGCGAAGGCCATCGTGAGCTTGCGGCGGATCGGTATCGACAGCCGGGTCGCCCCGACAGCCGATGGGTCGTCGGCCCGCCTCAGGAGCCGACCGCGGCGCAGCGACAATGGCCCGGACTCCTCTAGCTGGTCAGGAGGGCTGGTGCGGCGACCACGTTGGTCAGGGCCCACTGGCCCTTGACCTTGGACACCTTGACGTCAACGCTGATCCCGGCCCTCACGACCTTGTTGTCGACGTCGATGTAATGGCATTCGAAGTACAGGGTTCCCCGGTTGCCGTCGGAACTGGTCCGCATCTTGTAGGCCGGGGTCTGGACCACGATGCGGTTCTCGGGCTTGAACGGCACCGTCGTGAGGATGAACTTGCGGATCTCCTCCTTGCCGTTGAAGGTCTGTCCGCCAACGGTGAAGACGGCATCGTCAGCCCAGGGGGCCATGAAGGACTCGATGTCCTTGGTCGACTGCGATCGGTGGAGGATCTGCTCGATATTGCTGATGGCGGCGGCGTCGGCCGCCTTCTGCGCCGCCCGTTCCTCGGCCGACGACCCCGAGCTGCAGCCGCTGAGCCCGAAGGTCGATGCCACCAGTACGAGTCCGATGATCGCTGCCCGCTTCATGTTTCCTCCCTCGCGAGGTGTCGCCCCACCCCTTGAACCATGTGCGCAAACTCTACCGTTCGGCTCACTTATACACTCGGGCCCGGATTCTTGGCTGTCGGCCACCCGACAGTGACGGGCGAATTTCCATACCAGCCTTGGGGGAAGGTGACTGGTGAAGGCCGACTCGACGGTCGCCGTCCTGGCTCGGACGGAGCTCTTCGGAGACCTCGACGAGAACGCCCTGGCCCGCGTCGCCCAGCGGGCGATCTCCCGTTCCTACGGCAAGGGCAGCTTCGTCTTCGTCCAGGGCGACCCCGGCGATTCACTGTTCGTCCTCGTCGACGGGCTCCTCAAGGTGGTGGTCACCGCCGAGTCCGGTGACGAGATGGTCCTCGTCACGCTTCGGCCACCGGCGAGCTTCGGAGAGCTGGCGCTGGTCGACGGCGGTCCCCGCTCGGCGTCGGTCGAGGTCCTGGAACCGGCCGCCGTGCTGGCCTTCGAGCGGGCCGCGCTCCTGGACCTCGTCCAGCTCTACCCGGCGATCGGGGTGGGTCTCCTGCGCTCCCTCGGCCGGGTCCTCCGCCGGCTGACCGACCAGGCCTCGGACCTGGTGTTCCTCGATCTGCACGGCCGGGTGGCCAAGCTCCTGGTCCGCTTCGCCGAAGCCGAGAAGGTGGCCGACGAGGTGGTCCTCGACCTCCGTCTGACCCAAGGGGAGCTGGCCCAGATGGTGGGCGGCTCCCGCCAGAGCGTCAACCAGGTCCTGCGCTCCCTGGCCGGCGCCGGCTACCTGGAGCTCCGGGGCCGAAAGGTCGTCATCAAGGACCTGGACCAGCTCCGCCGGCGGGCGGGAGCATAACGCAAGGTGGAGATTCTGTCCCTCGGCTGCTGAAGGGGGCGACGGGTCATGCCGCCGTCAGCGAAGACCGAGCGATTGGCGCAGCCCGGCGTCGACGCTGCGCAGCGTGCGTCGGTCAAGGCTGCCGAGGCGGTCGGCCAGTTCGGTCTTGTTGAGCGTGACCACCTGGGAAACGTTGACGACCGAATCCTTGGGTAATCCGCCGGTGCCGGCGGCGAGGGCCACGTTGCCGGGAGCGTCGGCGAGCCGAAGGTTCGAGCTGATGGTGAGACAGATCACCGTGGCGATGCGACTCCGGTTGTAGGCGTTGCCCGAAACGACCAGGACCGGCCGGCGCCGGGCGGGGGCCGAGCCGCGAGGTGCTCCCAGGTCGGCCCACCACACTTCGCCGCGCTGAATCACCAGGCTTCGGCCACCGCTCGCCTTTGGGCGGCCACCAGTCCGTCGTCGATGGCCGAGTGCTGGTCGGCGTACACCTCATCCAGACGAGCGGTGATGGCATCGTCCGGCTCGTCCCCGAGGAAGCGCTCGAGAGCCCGGGCGTAGAGTTCGCTGCGGGACAGCCCGAGCCGGCGAGCAGCGCGGTCGGCGGCCTCGAACAGGGCATCCGGGATGGACACGGCGGTCTTCACATCTCCAGTATAACTAAGTATTACCGCTGGGGTGGCGGTGACAGGTAGGGTACGGGCCATGACGTCGGCGTTCCAGCGGGCGGCGGGGGCGGTCCGGTCGCTCGATGCGGCGGCGATGGCCGAGGCCCGGGTCCGACAGGACCGGCTCACCAAGCCCCGGGGGGCGCTGGGCCGGCTTGAGGCGCTGAGCGTGCAGCTGGCGGGGATCGCCGGGGCCTGCCCGCCGCCCCTGCCGGCGCCGGCGGCGGTGGCGGTCTTCGTGGCCGACCACGGCGTGGTGACCGAGGGGGTGACCCCCTGGCCCCAGGAGGTCACGGCCCAGATGGTGGCCAACTTCGTCTCGGGCGGCGCGGCCATCAACGTGCTGGCCCGGGCGGCCGGCGCCTCGGTGACGGTCATCGACGTCGGCGTGGCCACGCCGTTGCCGGCCGCCTGCGACGGCGCCCCCGGCCTGGTGCGCCGCCCGCTCGCCCATGGCACCGCCAACCTGGTCCGGGAGCCGGCCATGGAACCGTTGACGTGCCGCGCAGCCCTCGACCTGGGGGCGCAGCTTGCCGCCGATCTCGTCGCCGGCCGCCCGCCGCTGGGGGCCGGATCTCCGACCACCGGGGGGTCCGGCGCCGGAGACGGGTCGCCCCTCGGCGCCGGGTCTCCGACCACCGGGCCTCCGGGCGCCGGAGCGTTGGTGACGGGGGAGATGGGGATCGGCAACACCACGGCGGCGGCGGCTCTGGTCGCCGCGCTCACCGGGCGGCCGGCGGTCGAGGTCACCGGTCGGGGGGCGGGCGTCGACGACGCGGGGCTGGCCCGCAAGACGGCGGTGGTCGAACGGGCCCTGGCCCGGCATGCCAGTGCCGTCGCCGCCGGGCCACTGGAGACGCTGGCCGCTCTCGGGGGCTATGAGATCGCAGCATTGGCCGGGTTCGTCGTCGGTGGCGCCGCCGCCGGTGTCCCCGTCCTCGTGGACGGCCTCATCGCCGACGCCGCCCTCCTGGTCGCCGAGCGGCTCGTTCCGGGTGTGGCGGCGCGCTGCATCGCCGGTCACCGTTCGGTCGAGCCGGGGGCGGCGGCGGTGCTCGACGACCTCGGGCTGGTGCCGGTCCTCGACCTCGACCTCCGTTTGGGCGAGGGGAGCGGCGCCTGCCTGGCCCTCCCGATCGTGGAGGCGGCGGCCCGGATCCTGGCCGAGATGGCCACCTTCGACGCCGCCGGAGTCACCGACAAGGAGCCCTGACACCCTCGACCTCGTATCGAGGTTGAGGCTTGCGCTCACCAGCTGCCTGGGCTCGGACCAGCGGTTCTGGCCGTCGAGGCCACCGATCACCCCGGAGGAGGCGGCGGTCGGGGGCGGTGGGCGGCCGGCCTATCCCGGAATGACCGGGACTGTCGGCGGAGGCTGGAAGAAGCGTCCGCCGAGCCCGACAGCCGTCCCGTCCGACGGGGGAGCGTCACCCACGAGATGGGTGGTGCCCACCGTCACGTCGGCGTCGGGGTTGTCGCCCAGTCCGGCGCCGATCACAGCGCCGTTGGCACCCTCGCCGACCGACGCCGACGCGGCGACCAGGGCGGGGGTGTTGGGGTCGCCCGCAGGTTCGGGTGGCGCTTCCTGGCCCGGCGAGCCGTCATCGGCCGACCCCTTCATCGGTGACCCCACCGAACCCGATTCCTCGGGTGTGGCCGAGGGGGCCCCGGCGACGGCGGCGGCGGGGGAAGCCGAGCCGCCACCCACCCGGCGCAGCCCGGTCGTAGCCGGTGCCGGCGGGGGGACCGGCGCCGACGTCGAGGGCCGAGCGCCACCGGCGGCAGCGGTTGTTCCCGCCGGAGCCGCCACCTCGGCGGCCGGAGCGGTGGAGCCGGCCTCGGCGGCCGACTCGGGCGCGACCGCAGGGGGAGCAGCTTGGGAGTGGCGCCGGGACGTGTCGTCCGAACCCAGGCGGTTCAGCGCCACACCGCTGGCGATCAGCACGACCAGAGCCGACGCCAGGGCCAACCCCACGTACGCTCCACGTCGCTGCTGCTCGGCCACTCGGTGCTGCCCCAGACTCCCCAGTCGGTTCAACCGGGCGACCGTAACAGCCGCCCGTCCCGCTGATAAGGCCGTGGCGCTGACGTGTATCTAGAGCCTGAAGGTGGAGTCGGGCCACGGATCCGCCAGGAGCATTCGACCTGAGGTTCAGGTCGAAGCGCGGCGACCGCCGGCCAGGCGGGCCAGGGCGTTGACCGCCCCGGCGGCGGCGGGGCTCCCGCCCCGGACGCCGGTGTTGGTGATGGCCACGTCACGGAGTTCGCTGGCCCACAGGGCGGCCTTCGACTCGGCCGCGCCGACGTAGCCGACCGGCAGGCCGACCACCGCCGCCGGCCGTACCGTCCCGGCGCGGGCCAGGTCGAGCAGGGCGAAGAGGGCGGTGGGGGCGTTGCCGACGACCCAGAGCGCGCCGTGGGGATGGCGTCCGGCGGCGAGGCGGATCGCTACCGCCGAGCGGGTGTCGCCGGGTGGCGCCTCGGGCACTTCGTCGAGCAGGCAGACGGCGCCGGCGACCGACGGGATGCCGGCCACCACCATGCGGGCGTCGCACACCACCGGTGCCCCGGTGCTCAGCGCCGCTACCGCCGCCTCCACCGCCTGCGGTCCGATGCGGGCGGTGGCGGCGAACGACTCGTCGGCGGTGGCGTGGACCATGCGGGCGACGACGTCCCGATCTCGGCGCCTTCCAGGCTGAGAGGTCGACCCGCTCGGCCAGGATCCGGTAGCTGGCCTCCTCGATGGGGTGGATGGGCGGGCAACGGGACGGTCATGTCCGGTAGCCCCGAGGGGTCACCATGCGGTCGCCGAGCCACCGGGTGGTGCTCGATCCGACGACGACGAGGGACAGCATGTCGACCTGCTCCGGATCGAGATTGGCCAGCGTCGTGCGGATCACCCGCTGGGCGGGCCGGCCGACGTCGGTGACGATGGCGGCGGGCGTCTCCGGCGGGCGGTGGTCGGCCAGGACCTTCAGGGCCGTGTCGAGCTGGGTGGTGCGCCGCTTCGAACGGGGGTTGTAGAGCGAGACGGTGAAGTCGCCCTCGGCGACCGCCCGCAGTCGTTGCTCGATGACGCCCCAGGGGGTGAGCAGGTCGGAGAGGGAGACGGCGGCGTGGTCGTGGCCGAGCGGCGCACCGAGTACGGCGGCGGCGGCCAGGGCGGCGGTCACGCCCGGCACCACGGTCACCGGCGGGTTCCCGTGGTGGGGCGCCAGCTCACAGACCAGCGAGGCCATGGCGTAGACGCCGGGGTCGCCGGAGCACACCAGCGCCACCCGCTCCCCGCCGGCGGCCCGGCGGAGCGCCTCCGTGACCCGTTCGGTCTCGGCTCCGATCGGGGAGCGGACCACCTGCTGCCGGGGAGCGAGGAGATCCCCGGCCAGTTCGACGTAGGGCCCGTACCCGATCACCGTGTCGGCGTGGCGGACGGCCGCCGCCGCCGCCGGCGTCCGCAGCCCCGGGTCGCCCGGCCCGAGCCCGACCACCGCCAGGTGCCCCTCCGGCCGCACCCGCCGGGCCACCGCCACGGTGCCCTCCGCCGACCTGCGCTTCTCGACGACCAGAGCGCCGCCGGGTCCGGCGGCGGCCAGGGCCGCGGCCTCCGCCACGGACGGAGTTCCGACTGCGCCTTCGACGACCGTGCTCGGGTTGGGCACGCTCACAACCGCCAGCACCTCGGGCGGAAATGTGCGCAGCGCCGTTCCGGGGTCGGCGTTTGCGTTCTCGGGACGGATCGTGTCGCTCGACCGACACGATCCGTCCCCGGAAAGAGTCCCTGCCAGTTCGATGATGGCCGGCTCGCCGGCCTTCCGGTCGACCGTCGCCACGCAGCCGACCGCCTCGACCGACAGCCCGGCCTCGGCCAGCGCGTCCATCGCCAGCCGGTGCAGCGCCTGGGGATCCGCCCCGCTGCTCGAGCCCACCCCCAGCACCAGCGACTTCGGCCGCAGCACGACCTCTCCTTGCCCCGGCTCAACCGCCCGGTCGGTGACAACCACCCTGGGCCCCCCCGTCGTCGGGCGCCCCGGTGATTCAGCTGAATCAGCCGACACCCTTCCGGCCACCGGCTCTTCCGCGGAGCCGCTCGCCCGGGACGGAAGGTCGGGGGCGGCGAGGAGCGGGGGGAGAGGCCAGCCGGCCAGGGCAGCGTCGACAGCCACGGCTGGCGGGCGGCCGTCGAGCCAGGCCCGGGTCACCGCCGGCGACGTCGCCGGCGACGCGTGAAGCCGGGCAGGTCGTCGAGGGCGGGGAGGCCGGCGCCGTCGGTAGCCGTCGTGACCACCGCTTCGGCACCGACGAGCGCCGCGACCTCCCGGGCGAGGACGTTGGCCCCGCCCCGGTGCCCGCCGCTCAGGGCGATGGCGAACCGGCCGCCGTCGTCGACGACCACGACGGCCGGGTCGGCGGCCTTGTCGGCCAGGAGCGGCCCGATGGCCCGTACGGCGATGCCGGTGGCGCAGACGAGCACGAACCCGTCGGCCTCGGTCCACCGCTCCCGTACGGTCGCCATCAGCCCGCCGGGCCGGTGTTCGTAAGGAAGCCGCCGGGCCAGGGCCGCCCCCGCCTCCGTGACCGAGCAGACCAGGATGCGGTCGAGGCGGTTCACGACGGACGGTCTGGGCCCCAGCACACGAACACCGGGTTCTCGGCCGCCAGTCGCAGGGCGCCGCTCCCCCCGAGGGGCACCCCGCGACCGACAGCCACCTGGACCACATGCCCGAGTCGGCCGGCGGCCGCCGCCGCCCGGTCGAGGGCGGCATAGGTGGCGACGACGAGGCCGTCGGGCCGTAAGCGGTCCACTACAGATTCCAGCACGTTCAGACCGCCTCCGCCTACGAACACACGATCGGGGTCAGGCAAGCCGGCCAGCACCGCCGGCGCTTCCCCTTCCACGACGACGACATCCGTACCGGCGGCGTTCCGCCGGAGGCGCTCGACGTCGTCGGCGTCCCGCTCGACGGCGAACACCCGCAGGCCCGGCGCCAGCCGGGAGCATTCGATGGCCACGGAGCCGGAGCCGGCCCCGACGTCCCAGAGCACTCCGGCGGCCGGGAGCGCCAGCTTCCCGAGGGCCACGGCCCGCACCTCCGCCTTGGTGATCATCCCCGCCCGGTGGTCATAGGCGTCATCCGGAAGCCCCCAGGCCAACGTCGCCGGGCCGGTGGCCGCTCCGGCCGTTCCGCCTGCTCCATCGAGCGCGCCGGGGGCCTCCAGCACCACGACCGCCAGCGGGGGGAACGATCCGGCGGCCAGTCCGTCGATGTCCGTCGGGGTCACGGCCTCGTCGTCGTGGCCGAGCCGGGCGCAGACCGTGACCCGCCGTGGCCCGCAGCCGGCGTCGACCAGGGCCCGGCCGAGGGCTTCGGGAGGCTGGTCGGGTGAGGCGAGGACCGCCGTCTTCGGGTGCCGCAGCACGGCCTCGACTGCCGCCGCCAGCGGACGGCCGTGAGCGGAGACCACCACGGCGTCGTCCCAGTGGGTGCCGGCCCGGGCGAAGGCCATGGCCACCGACGACGGTGCGGGATGGATCTCGAGGGCGCCGGGCCCGAAGCGGGCTGAGGCGAGGCGGACGATTCCGAAGAACCCCGGGTCGCCCGACGCCAGCAGGCACACGCGCTCGCCGAGCGCCCGCCGCTCGTCGACGAGGTCCAGCGTCTCGCCCACGGATCCGGCCAGCTCGATCCGCTTCCCGCCGACGTGGTCCCCCAAGGCGTCAAGGAGCCGAGCCGTCCCCACCACGACCTCTGCCTCCCGCAGCGCCTCGCCGGCCGCCCGTCCGAAGATCTCGGCACCCACGAACCCGACGATGACGATCGGAGGGGCGCCGTCGGGCGTCACTGGTCCCACACCCCGCTCGGAGGTGGGTGTTGGGCCCATTCGTCGTTGGCCGATGGGGGGGCGACCCGCTGCGACGACGCCTCCGGGCGTCGGGCGGACGGGCGACCCCGGGTGGAGCCGGCGGAGGAGCGGAGGCGGTAGGCGGTCGTGTAGCCGGGTTCGTAGAGGTGCGACCGCCGGGCGACGGGTTGGTCGGCCAACGCCTCGCCCACCAGCACGAGCGCGGTCATGGTGGCGCCGGTGGCCCGCAGGTCGTCGGCCAGGCGGGCGACGGTGGTGCGGACGACGGTCTCGTCGGGCCAGCTGGCCCGTACGACGATGGCGGCCGGCGTGTCGGGCCCGTACCCGGAGCCGGGGGCCAGCAGCTCGGCGGCCAGCTCATCGGGCCGGGCGGCCGACAGGAACACGGCCATGGTGGCGCCGTGGGGGGCGAAGGCGGCCACGCCTTCCTTGTCCGGCATCGAGGCCGCCGTCCGGCCGGCGAGGCGGGTGAGGACGAGGCTCTGGCTCACGCCCGGCACCGTCAGCTCCCGGGCCAGGGTGGCGGCCGCCGCCGCCACCGACGACACGCCCGGCACCACCTCGAAGGAGCGCGGCTCGGCCAGGCACCAGTCGATCTGCTCGGCGATGGCGCCATAGAGCGCCGGGTCGCCGGAGTGGAGCCGCACGATCGGCGTTTCCTCGTCGTGGGCGGCGTAGACGTCGAGGACGTCCTCCAGGGTCATGGTGGCCGAGTCGTGAAGCTCGGTTCCCGGCCGGCAGTGCTCGAGCACCGCTTCGGGCACGAGCGAACTGGCCCACACCACGACGTCGGCCGCCGCCAGCCGGGTCGCCCCCCGCAGGGTGATCAGGTCAGGCGCCCCCGGCCCCGCCCCGACAAAAGAGATCACGCCCGACCCCCTCCGGCGTCGGCCCGCTCGGAGACGGGACCGACGGTGTCGGCCCGCCCGGTGGAGTGGATCCGTCGGCCGGCCTCCTCGTCGGGGGTCGCTTCGGCGACCGCGCCGGCCGGGATGATCACGGTGGCCAGGTAGGAGGCGGGGCCGTCGGCGGCCAGGTCGGACAAGGCGCCGATCCGCTCCCCGGGCATGCCGAGGAGCTCGCCGGCGACGGCCCCCGGGAGGCGGCCGGCGGCGGCGGCCGCTTTGGCCAGGTCGGGCAGGCGGCGCCCGCCCTTGTACAGCACGACCGTCACCTCGGGGTCGGTCAGCTCCGCGCCGACGTCCTCGCCGTCGAGGGCCGTCCGCACGACGAGCCGTTGCCGCTCGTCGGTGACGGTCGTGCCGGTCCGGGCGGCCAGCGCCTGGAAGGCCATGATCCCCGGCACCTGCTCGATCACGGTCGCCGGCCGGCTACGGCGCACGGCCGCCGCCACCGACGTGAACGTCGAGTACAGCAGCGGGTCGCCCAGCGTGACGAAGGCGACCTCCTCGCCGGCGCCGAGGTAGCCGGCCAGCACGCCGGCCGCCTCCTCCACGGATCGGTCCCGTTCCGCCCGGCCCGGCGCCATGGCGAATGGGAGTCGCTCCACCCGCAGGCCGGGCACCGCCTGGCGGACGATGGCCTCGGCCCGCCCCACCGCGTCGACGGCCATGGCCGGGGCGACGACCCGGTCGGCCCGGCGGAGCGCGGCCAGGGCCCGCACGGTCAGCAGATCGACCTCCCCCGGCCCGACCCCGATGCCCACCAGTCGGCCGGGGACGGGCCGCTCGACCAGGAGTCCACCGGACCCTGCGGCCGTCGCCGGAGGGGTCGACCACACCTCGGTCTCGAGCGCGGCCCGGATGACCTCCGCCTCGCTCCGGCCCGTGGCCGCGGCCCGGGCGGCCAGCGCCTCCTTGAGCCGGGGAGGGAGATAGACGCTCGTCTTGCGCATCACCGCCCGACAACGTAGGGCATGACGTAGGGCAAGTCCCCTCGCCGCGACGCGACAGCGTCGCGTCGAGTGCGACGGATCGGTGCCACCGGCGACAGCAGGCGACGAACCGGGCCACGGCGCTGGGGTCACCGCCGGGGTGATGGTGGAGGTAGGTGGCCAGGAGCTTGGGGGTGGCGAAGCCGTCGGGCCGTTCGCCGAAGCGGCTGCGGAAGAGGAGGGCATCGCCGGCCGGTTCGATGGTGGAGTAGTGGAACTCGTGGCCCCGGACCACGGTTCCGGGGTCGCCGACGGGTGACGGTGCCGTCACCGTCGCCGAGCGGTAGCCGAGCGTCAGGCGGTCCGTCATCTCGGCGTCGGCCGGGACGACGCCGGCCATCGCCCGGCCGTCGAGCGTGCGGCACAGCCACAGGAGCCCGCCGCACTCGGCCCAGGTGGGGAGGCCGCCCCTGACCCGGCGGCGGACGTCGTCGAGCATCGGCTTGTTGGCGGCCAGGTCGGCGGCGTACACCTCGGGGAAGCCGCCGCCGGCGATGAGCCCGTCCACCCCCTCCGGGAGCGCCTCGTCCCGGAGCGGATCGAACGGGACCACTTCGGCCCCGGCCGCCACGAGGGCGTCGAGCGTGTCGGTGTAGGTGAACGTGAAGGCCGCCCCCGCCGCCACGGCCACCCGCACGGTGCCGATCGCCCGCCGGTCCGCCACCACCGCCTCGCCCTCGCCCGCCGCGCCGCCGGGGTCGGGCGGAGCCGGTAGCGGGACGGGCCGCACGGACATCGGCGGGGCCGAGGCGGCCAGGCGCATTACCGCCTCGAGGTCGACCTGTTCGCCGACTGCGGCGGCCAGTAGGTCGAGGGCTTCGGACACCGCCGCCGGGCGCTCGGCGACGGGGACGAGACCGAGGTGCCGGTCGCGCCAGGTCAGGCGGTCGTCGCGACCGAGGGAGCCCAGCACCGGCACACCGACCGGGGCCAGGGCCTCCCGGAGCTGCACCTCGTGGGCCGGCGAGCCCACCTGGTTGAGGACGACGCCGGCCACCCGCACCGACGGGTCGAACGTGGCGAAGCCGTGCACCAACGCCGCCACCGACCCCGACATCGCCCCGGCATCGACCACCAGCACGACCGGGGCGTCGAGCAGCCGGGCGACATCGGCGGTGGACGAGAGCGTCCCGTCGGCCGACCCGTCGAAGAGGCCCATGACCCCTTCCACGATCAGCACATCGGCGCCGGCCGCCGCCCGGCCGGCCAGCGCCGGGATCACCTCGGCGCCGCACAGCCAGGCGTCGAGGTTGCGGGGCGGCCGGCCGCTGGCCAGGGCGTGGTAGCCGGGGTCGATGAAGTCGGGCCCGACCTTGGCGCCCGCCGGCCGCCGGCCCGCCCGCCGCAGCGCCGCCAGCAACCCGGTGGCGACGGTCGTCTTCCCCACGCCGGAGTGCGTGCCGGCCACCACCAACCGAGGACCGAGCGTCGTGGGCGTCATCGTGCGCCGAACGTAGCCCGGGCGTGCCCCCGCGATTACAGTGCGGACCGTTGCGGTCCGGGAAGCCGGTGGGAATCCGGCGCGGTCCCGCCACTGTGACCGGGGAGCAGACCTCGAAGGGCCACTGGGCATCCGCCCGGGAAGGCGAGGCGAGCGGTGATCCGGAGCCAGGAGACCGGCCGCAACCCGGGGAGGCCCGAGGCCGTTCCGGAGCACCCACGAGGATGGAGGAGGCACTCGAAGATGTCGACGATCACCGCTGCGGCCCGCACCACCGCCGTCAAGCTGCCGACCTGGGCGTGGCTGGCCATGTCCCTCGCCCTGGCGACGCTCTACACCGTGACGCTCGACAATGGCCTCCTCTCGTCCCAGGTGGCCAGCTCCAACATGTTCCTCCACGAGCTCTTCCACGACGGCCGCCACCTCTTCGGCGTCCCCTGCCACTGACGCCGGCCGGCCGACAGTCGCGGGGTACGCCAGCCATGTGGAAGCGCTTCGATCCGTCGCGCCCGGTGCCTGCGATCGTGGCCGCCGTGCTCGCCGGCGTCCTGGCCGGCGTCTTGGCGTCGGTCCTGCTGAGCTTTACCGCCGAGCCCCTCATCGACCAGGCGATCGCCCTGGAGGAGAGCCACGCCGCCGAGCATCCTCCGGCTGAAGCGGACGCTCCGGGGGAGCCGGAGGTCGTGGCCCGCTCCGACCAGAAGGGCGTCGGCCGCTTCGCCGCCTACGGTCTCGGGGGCGCCGCCTACGGCGTCCTCTTCGCCATCGCCTTCCTCGCTCTCCGGCGCCGCCCCGCCGCCGGGCCCGACGGCGCCTTCCGCCACGCCCTGTTGGCCGGCGCCCTCATGGCCGGCGCCTTCACGGTGTCGCCCTGGGTGAAGTACCCGCCCAACCCGCCGGCCGTCGGCGACCCGGCCACCATCAACGAACGGCAGTGGAAGTACCTGGCCCTGATCTTCCTGTCGCTGGTGGTGCTGTCGGCCGCCGCCCGCCTGTCGCGGCGGCTGCGGGAGCGACAGTGGCTCGATGACGAGCGTTTGATCGCCGTCGGCCTGGCGGTGGTCGTGCCACTCGGCGTCATCATCGCCCTGCTGCCGCCCTACTCGGACGCCATCGAGGTCCCGGCCAATCTCCTGTGGCGGTTCCGCATCGCCTCGCTGGGCGGGAACCTCCTGCTCTGGACGGTCCTGGCCGTGACGTTCGGCGCGGCGGCCGTCCGCCGGGAACGGGAACTGACCAGCCCGGTGGCCGTCCCCACCGAGCCGGCACTGCGCCCGGCCACCACGACGTGAGCCCCGACGGCCTGCTGCTCGTCGGGCACGGCTCCCGGTCCGACGAGGGGGCGGCCGAGATGCTGGCGATCGCACGCCTGGTCGGAGCGGCGCTTCCCGACGTCGCCGTCGACGTCGGCTTCCTGGAGATGACCGATCCGCCCGCCGGTTCCGTCCTCGACGGGCTGGCCGCCGCCGGGTGCGGCCGGGTCGTGGTCCTGCCGCTGGTCCTCCTCGGCGCCGGCCACGCCAAGAGCGACGTCCCCGCCGTCGTGCTCGAAGGCCGCCAGCGCCACCCGGGCGTCCACGTGCACTTCGGAAGCCCGCTCGGCATCTCCCGCGATCTCGTCGGGATGCTCGGCGGGGCGCTGGCCGCCGTTGGTGGATCCGGTCTGCCGCTGCTCGTCATCGCCCGAGGGACTTCCGATCCCGACGCCAACGGCGACGCCCACAAAGTCGCCCGACTCCTCGGCGAATGGGTCGGAGCCCCGTTCGTGCACACGGCCTTCACCGGGGTCACCGAACCGAGGGTGTCGGACGGGCTGGAGGTCTTCGCCCGCCTCGGCTACGACCGGATGGCCGCCGCCTTCTGGTTCCTCTGCACCGGCGTCCTCGTCGAGCGGGCCCGGGGTGAGATCGCCGCCTTCTCCGCGGCCACCGGCGTCGAGGTGATCGACGCCGGGTACCTCGGCCCCGATCCCCGCCTGGTGCCGGCCATCGTCGAGCGCTACCAGGAAGCGATGGGGGGTATCCCGGCGGTCAACTGCGACCTCTGCGCCTACCGGGCACCGTGGCCCGGCCGGGAAGACCGTCAGGGTCAACCCATCGGCGTCGGCCACTCCCATCTCGCCGTCGAGCACCGCCACCGCTAGACGAGCGGAGCGCGTTCAGGGATTCGTGGCGGCCGCCAACGCCTCGGCTTCGGCGTCGTATTCGAAGAGCCACGATCGTGAAGCCACACGCTCCTGGAGCGCCTGATTGCGACTGTCATGCTCTTCGGTGCTGGCGTCGTAATTGGCACCGGCGCGCCGTGATTGCTGCTGCATCCTTGCGGTGCGTACCTGCCGCACCCGCTGGTAGGTGCTCAAGGCGGCGTCGCAGTCGTCGCCGAAATGCTCGAGCAGGGTGGCTAACGCCACGGCATCCTCGATTGCCTGGTTGGCGCCTTGGCCCTCGTGGGGCAGCATCGGGTGGGCGGCGTCGCCCAGCAACGTGAGTCGTCCGTTCGTCCAGCGGGGGAGTGGTTCACGGTCATAGAGGCCCCAGGTGAAGGTGGTGGCGATCTCGGCGATGATCTTGGTGATGACGGGATCCCAGCCCGCGAAGGCCTCCGCCAGGTCGTGTGGATCGCCGGGAGCCGACCACGACTCGCGCATCGCTTCCGTGGTGGGCACGAACCCGACGTAGGTGATCAGCTGGTTGCCCCGCAACGGGTACACCAAAAAGTGCTTGCCTTCCCCCATCCACAGACGAGCCTGACCGGAAGGCCAGCCGACCGAGCTGGACGGGATCGTGCCCCGATAGGCCGAGCATCCGGAATGGATCGGCTTGGCTGGCGGCACGACGAAGGGTTGAAGAGCGGAATGGATACCGTCGGCTGCGATCACGACGTCAGCGGTGACGCTGGTGCCGTTCTGGAAATGCACCGCGGCGTGGTGCGCGTCCTGCATGAAGCCGACGCAGCGATGTCCGGGGTGCAGCCGCTCGGACGGGATGCCGTCGAGGAGCATGTCGAGCAGGTCGGCCCGGTGCACGCCGTAAAACTCCAGGGACTCGCCATCGGCATGGACGAGCATGGGCGCCACGAACTCGCCGTCGGGCCGACAGAAGGCGGTGTCGGTCCAGCGGCTGCCCCAGCGGTCCACGGCCGCACCACAACCCAGTCGCCGCAGCATCCGTACCCCATTGGGAGCCACCGCCACCCCGGCGCCGACCTCGGCCAGTTTCGCCGCCTGCTCGAAAAGGTCGACTTCGAAACCGCGCTGGAGCAACGCCCGGGCTGCGGCCGCACCGCCGATCCCGCCGCCAACAACCGCGATCCGAAGCCTCATCACGTCAGCCCCGATCAGTTTCCCGGGCCCCCGGGTGTACTTGCCTCCGTTTACCGAACTGTTGTACCGTAAACGGATGACAGTACAGCGTCAAGGGTCATCACCCATATCGTCCGGGCGAGTGAATCAGAAGCGACGGACCCGAAGCGCCATCATCGCCGCCGCCCAGGCCGTCCTCGACCGGGGAGAGACACCGACCGTGGCGAAGGCCGCCGAGGAGGCCCTCGTCTCGCGTACGACGGCGTACAGCTATTTCCCGACGCAGGAGTCGCTGCTGTTCGAACTGACGATCAACATCGAGGTCGCCGAACTCGAAGAGCTGGCGGCCAAGCCCCTCAATGGCACCAAGCCCGAGGACCGCGTGCTCGAGCTTGTCGACCTCTTCAACCGCCACATGCTCACGAACGAGAAACTCAGCCGGACCGCCATACGGCTCTACATGGACGCCTGGCTGGCGGAAGAGCGCGCCGGCGAAGACAACCCGTCCAGCCGGAGGGAGGGCCGCCGGACTCAGTGGATCGCGGCCACCCTCGAACCTTTTCGGGGCACCGTGCCCGACACCGACATCCAACGACTCCAAGCGGCGCTGTGTTTGGTCGCAGGCGCCGAGGCGATCACGGTCTTGCGTGACGTCTGTCGCCTCGAACCCGACGACGCGATCGCCGTTACCCGCTGGGCCGCCGAAGCCATCCTTGCCGCCGGGCTTCAAGATCAGTAAACGTCGCCCAGCGCACCGGCTCCTCTCGAGACACCGCCCTCCGCCGTCACGCGGCGCAGGAACGCCGCCGTCTCCTCGTCGTCGGCGGCGTCGGCGCAGCGGGCCGGGGACCACGTCTCGGATCCGGTGGGAGGCACGACGACCACCGGCCCTGCAACCGTGCTCCCGCAGACCCAGCACTGGGCCTCGACGCCGAACCAGGTCACGTTGCAGACGGAACAACCGTGCAACCGACCATCTGGCTCGCACCCGTAGGCGTCTTCGATGCCCGACCCCATGGCCCGAGCGTACCGACGGCGTCTGCGGACGGGTGACTGGCAGAGATCAGGACCCAACCTGAACATCGTCAAGGACCGCTCAGGCGAACTTCACACCGCAATTCGCTCACTGCCATTCAGTCTTCTTTATCCACAGTCAGAGACTTCGTTGTATTTCGCTGCTTTTCGGTTACGATCACTTTCGAAAGCGGCGCATTGCGGACCGGGAAGGGCCGCCGGCACGGCTTCCGGCGGGCCTCCATGCCGAAAGCCACATCTCCACCCTCCCGGCCATCAGGAGGTCACCATGCGTTTGTCCCCCCGCCGCGCTCGCTGACGGAGCCTCGCGGTCGCTGTCATCATGGGCGCCAACCTGGTCGGCCTCGGCTTCCTGCCGCCCGGCGCAGGCCGCCGCCCCGAGTGCGCCGGCACCACTGCCACCACGAGATGTCGCCCGGATCGACCACGTCACCAACGGCCCCGGGAACGACGAGGTCATCTCGGCACGTCCGCCGACGACATCATCGATGGCGGCCGGGCCCGACGTCATCTGCGGCGGCGGAGGCGACGACGTCATCTACGGCGAGGGTGGCAACGATCTGCTCTATGGCGGCGAGGGCCGGGATCACCTCTTCACCGAGGCGTCGCCACGCCACCGAACGGCCTACGGAGAGGACGGCCACGACTCCTCTTTGGGGCCGGCAGGCGGCTGACCACCTGCAGGCGGGTGGGGCCCGGAATGACGAACTGACCGGCGCCGGGCGGGTCCGACTATCTCCTGGCGGAAGCCTCGGATCTGACCGGCTCTTCGGCGGTCCGGGTACGGACAGCCTGAGTGGCGGAAACACCGCTCGACGCGGGCACGGCAATCACGCCTCTCCGAAGCGATGACGCCCGGCGACGGGAACGACCAGCTCTACGGCGGCCCCGACGCGGACAACATGTACGGCGACAGGCCGGAAACGACTACTCGACGGCGCCGGTGATGCGGCAAGTGACACCATGGGCGGCGGGCCCGGGCATCCGCGACCGGTGCTCTCAACGGCACGGCGACGACCGTGACCGCCGACTGCGAGGACCTGTCGCTGACCCGCTGGCCGGCCTACAGGCGGGCCAGCGCCACCTGGCGGCGCAGGGCCTGGAGCGCCTCGCTCCGGTCGGTGCTCGGGCGGTACCTCATGCGGACGGCCTGGCCATCGAGGGCGATGAAGACGTCGTGGGTGTCGAACGTGGCCGCCCGCACCCGGGCGTAGGGGTAGCGGGTGTAGCGGCCGCCGACGCTCAGGTAGAAGGCCCGGGACGTGACGACCAGCGGGGTGGCCTTGCCCGTTGGGGCCCTCGACGACGTCCTCGGCCAGGACCCGCTCGCCGTCCTCCATCAGCCCCCGGATCGCCGACATGCTCATGCCGCCGATATCGGCCGGCTGCGCACCGGAGTTGACCTCGCTGGTGCGGCGAAGCTCCCGAACGCCGCTATCAGCGGCTACTCCGCCGATGGGCGCCGGCCGATGCCGCCGGAGTCGAGCAGGTGGGCGAGGAACCGGTCCGGTGTGGGGGCCAGCGGCTCCCGGCCCGGGCCATGAGGTGCCAGGGCCGGTCGATGGGCAGCCCGGGTGCCGCCACTCCTCGAGCCCGCCCGCGTCGAGGTCGGCCGCCCACGGCGTCGGCCGAGATCAGCGTCACGCCGAGCCCGATCCGGACGCTCTCCACCACCGCGCCGTTCGACCCGAGCGTGAGGATCCGGGGCGAGATGCCGAGCCGCGTCGAGGAACGCCTCGGCCGTGGCCCGGGTGCCCGAGCCCGGCTCCCGCAGGAGCCAGGTGGCGGCCGCCAGCTCGGCCCGGGTCAGTCCGGGCGCGACGGCTCCGGACCGGCGTTCCTCATCGCGGCACGGCGCGGTGAGGAACGCCGGAACCGGGCCGCGACCACCACGAGGCGGTTCGCCCGCGTCGGCCAGCGTTGCCGCGCCGGGCGGCGGCCGGCCGCCGATGGCCAGGTCGACCTCGTGGTGGGCCAGCAGGTCGGCGACCCGACGGCGGTTGCCGACCTCGAGCGAGACCGTCACCTCCGGGATGGCGCGGCCAGGAACGAGGCCAGCAGCGGCGGAGCGAGGTGCTCGCCGGCCGTCGTCACCGCCGCCAGCCGCAGCCGGCCCCGGTCGGGATCGGCCTCGCCCCGGGCGGCGGCCACCGCCTCGTCGAGCAGGGCCAGCGCGCGCCCGGGCCCGCTCGGCCAGCGCCTCGCCGGCCGGCGTGAGCCGCAGCCCCCGCCCGTCCCGGGCCACCAGCGCCACGCCCACCTGCTTGCGGACGGCGGCCAGCGCCGACGACACCGCCGGCTGGGTCACCACCAGCTGATCGGCCGCCGCCCGCACCGACCCGGTCGACGCCACGGCCAGGAAGGTCCGCAGCTGTCCCAGCGTCAGGCGGGTCTCTTCCATAAGTCATAACTAAGCTGATGGATCCGGCCGGAACTGTCAATAGACAGCTGGGAGTCGGTCGAGCGGCAGACGAGCACGCCATGGAGGGTCATGCAGAGCGCAGACCGACTCCAGGCCGGCGTCATCCCCTACGCCAAGATGGGCTACTGGCAGCCGGACTACGAGCCGAAGGCCACCGACATCCTGGCCGCCTTCCGGATCACGCCCCAGCCCGGCGTGGACGCCGTCGAGGCCGGGGCGGCGGTGGCCGGCGAGTCGTCCACCGCCACCTGGACCGTGGTGTGGACCGACCGGCTCTCCGCCTACGAGCACTACCAGGCCAAGTGCTACCGGGTCGATCCCGTCCCCGGCACCGAGGACCAGTACATCGCCTACATCGCCTACGACATCGACCTCTTCGAGGAGGGCTCGATCGCCAACCTCACGTCGTCGATCATCGGCAACGTCTTCGGCTTCAAGGCCCTCAAGGCCCTGCGCCTCGAGGACCTGCGGATCCCGACCGCACTACGTCAAGACGTTCCCCGGGCCGCCGCACGGCATCGTCATGGAGCGCGAGCACCTCAACAAGTACGGCCGGCCCCTCCTCGGCGCCACCGTGAAGCCGAAGCTCGGCCTGTCGGCCCGCAGCTACGGCCGGGTGGTCTACGAGGCCCTCCGGGGCGGCCTCGACTTCACCAAGGACGACGAGAACATCAACAGCCAGCCCTTCATGCGCTGGCGGGACCGGTTCCTGTTCTGCATCGAGGCCGTCCACCGGGCCGAGGAGATGACCGGCGAGATCAAGGGTCACTACATGAACGTGACCGCCGCCTCGATGGAGGACATGTACGAACGGGCCGAGTTCGCCAAGGAGATCGGCTCCGTCATCATCATGCAGGACCTCACCATCGGCTTCACCGCCATGCAGTCGATGTCGCACTGGGCCCGCAAGAACGGGATGATCCTCCACCTCCACCGGGCCGGCTACGCCACCTACGCCCGCCAGAAGAGCCACGGTGTGAACTTCCGGGTGCTGGCGAAGTGGTGCCGCATGCTCGGCGTCGACCACATCCACTCCGGCACGGTCGTCGGCAAGCTCGAGGGTGACCCGGCCATCATCCGGGGCTACTACGACACTCTGCGGCTCGACCACGTGCCGGCCAACCCCGCCCACGGCATCTACTTCGACCAGGACTGGGCCTCGATGCCGGGCGTCATGCCGGTGGCCTCGGGTGGCATCCACGCCGGCCAGATGCACCAGCTGCTCGACCACCTCGGCGAGGACGTCGTCCTCCAGTTCGGCGGTGGCACCATCGGCCACCCCATGGGTATCGCCGCCGGGGCGACGGCCAATCGGGTGGCCCTCGAGACGATGATCAAGGCCCGCAACGAGGGGCGCGACTACCTCGCCCAGGGTTCCGACATCCTGGCCAACGCGGCCAAGACCTGCCCCGAGCTGCAGGTGGCTCTGGACACCTGGGGCGACATCTCCTTCAACTACGAGTCCACCGACACGCCCGACGTGGTTCCCACCCCGAGCATGTGAGCGGATGACGGTGGCGACCTTCGGCATGCCGCGACCCGGCGGCAACGGTCGTGCCCCGACGCCCGCCGAGTCCGTCGAGCCCGAGCCGGCCGAGAGCCGGCTTCTCGGGCCCGACGACCGTGTCGACGTGGCCGCCGAGCGCGCCACCACCAACATTGACGAGACCCTCGACCGGCTCGACCGGGAGCTCGTGGGTCTGGTGCCGGTGAAGACCCGCATCCGGGAGATCGCCTCGCTGCTCCTCGTCGACCGCCTGCGCAACAAGTTCGGTCTCGACAGCACGAAGCCGACGCTTCACATGTGCTTCACCGGCAGCCCCGGGACCGGCAAGACGACGGTGGCCCTGCGCATGGCCGAGCTGCTGAAAGGGCTCGGCTATCTCAGCAAGGGCCAGGTCGTCTCGGTGACCCGGGACGAGCTGGTGGGCCAGTACATCGGCCACACGGCCCCGAAGACGAAGGAGGTTCTGGCCCGGGCCATGGGCGGGGTCCTGTTCATCGACGAGGCCTACTACCTCCATCGCCCGGCCAACGAGCGGGACTACGGGCAGGAGGTCATCGAGATCCTCCTCCAGGTCATGGAGAGCGAGCGGGCCGACCTGGTCGTGATCCTGGCCGGCTACAAGGATCGGATGGACGGGTTCTTCGAGACGAACCCGGGGATGAGCTCCCGCATCGCCCACCACATCGACTTTCCCGACTTCACCCTCGACGAGCTGTTGTCCATCGGCGACCTGATGCTGAGCGAACAGTCCTACGAGTTCGGCCCCGAGACCCGCGACGTGTTCCGTCACTACCTCGAGCGGCGCCAGAAGCAGCCGCGCTTCGCCAATGCCCGCAGCGTCCGCAACGGGCTGGAGCGGGCCCGGCTGCGCCAGGCCAACCGTCTCGTGGGGAGCGGAGAGGGTTCCGTCGGCCGGGAGGACCTCATGCAGATCCTGCCCGACGACTTCCTCGTCAGCCGGGTGCTGGCCGGGGCTATTCCGGAGTCCGATTCCGATTTCGACCCGACCGACGACACCGACGACACCGACGCGAGTTGAGGAGGCCAGCAACATGCGGCTCACCCAGGGAACGTTCTCCTACCTGCCCGACTTCACCGACGAGGAGATCGCGGCCCAGGTGCGCTACTCGGTCGACAACGGTTGGGCGCTGGCCGTCGAGTACACCGACGATCCGCACCCCCGCAACGTCTACTGGGAGATGTGGGGGCTGCCGTACTTCGACGTCCACGACGCCGAGGCGGTGGTGGGAGAGATCAACCGGTGCCGGGAGACCTACCCCGACCAGTACATCCGGCTCTGCGCCTACGACGCCAAGCTGGGCCGGCAGACGACCGCCCTGGCCTTCATCGTCAACCGCCCACGGAACGAGCCCGGCTTCCGCCTGGCCCGCACCGAGGGCCCCGGCCGCACCCTGGCCTACACGATGTCGTCCTACGCCGCCGCCGACCCCCACGGCGAGCGCTACAACGGTCACACGCCGGACTAGCGCGTCATTTCATGACGGCTGTGCAGGAGATCTCCACTCGGGCGCCGCTGTAGAGGCCGCTGGTACCGATGGCGCTGCGGGCGGGGAAGCGGCCCTGGGCGAAGTACTTCTGGTAGACGGCGTTGAAGGCCTCCCGGTCGCGGATGTCGGCCAGCAGCAGCAGGCAGCTCACGACCCGGTCGAGCGACGACCCGTTGCTCTCCAGGGTGTGCTCGAGGTTCTCCATCGTCCGCTCCGACTCGGGCGTGATCCCGCCGGAGACCAGCTTCCCGTCGGCGTCGAGGCCCAGCTGACCGGCCAGGTACAGCATCGACCCCACCCGCACGGCGTCGGAGTACGGCGCCGACGTGTCGGGGTCGGCGTTGATGAACTCCGGCGGCGGCGTGCCTGCGGACGGCGCCGGCGCGCTGTCGGCCGCTCTGGCGTGGTCCCACGGGCCGCCGCCCGCCAGCCCGAATCCCATCAGCCCGGCTACGAGCGCCACGGTCAGCCCACGCTTACCCCGACCCCAACCCGATTGGTCCATTTGTCCCCCCTTGGGCTCCCCACACCAAGCCCTCAACAAAATACCGCTAAAGGTGACGAGTTCCCCAGGCCGAGACAGACAGGGTGAAGTCCTCGACCCGGTCCTGGTGGGCGGCGCTGGCCGTCCTGACAACGATCACCCTGGCCGCCTGCTCCAGCGGCGGCGACGGGTCATCCGCCGAAGGCGGACAGGTCGAGGACCCCGGCGCCACGGTGTCGACCACGGTGGCCCGGAGCTTCGAAGACCTGGCCAAGACCCTCGACCTCGCCGTGCCCGAGAGCTACGTCCTCCAGTCCGACGAGGTCGGCGAGACCGGCCCGGCTGATCTGGAGAAGGCGGCCCGCGACGACGGCGCGGCCGACGCCAAAGAGGTTCTCACCCGGACCCGCTTCGTCCGGGGCTACCAGCGGATGTGGAAGGCCGGGCGCGACGAGATCGTCTCCTACGTCTACCAGTTCGCCGACCACGCCGGCGCGGCCGAGTACACCGCCCACGTGGCCGCCGACGCCAGCGCCCCGTCCGCCGGCGTCTCGATCGAAAAGTTCGAGGTGCCCGGCATCCACGAAGCGGTGGGCGTCGACAGCTCCGACCCGGCCGTGGCCGAGTCGTCGGTCACCTTCGTGAAGGGTGCCTACTCGGTCCAGGTGGTCCTCAACGGCCCGTCGCCGGACGGCCTGCAGGCGCTGGTCACGGCCCTGGCCGAGGAGCAGTACTCGCGTCTCTGAGGGCCCGGAACACGGCTTCGGGACTCAGCGGGAGGTCGTCGACGGAGACGCCGAGGGCGTCGGACACCGCGTTGGCCAGAGCGGCCGCGGCGCCCAGCGTGCCGCCCTCACCGACCCCCCGGGCGCCGGTGGCGTTGTCGGCCGGGTCCTCGAGGTGGTCGAGCTCGAAACTGCAGAGCTCCGCCGCCGACGGCATGAGGTAGTCGGCCAGCGTGGCCGTGCGGAGCTGCCCATCGTCGTCGTAGACGTGGTGCTCGAACAGGGCGCCGGCGATGCCCTGGGCGACGGCGCCGGCCACCTGCCCTTCCACGATGGCGGGGTGGTAGACGCGCGCCGGCGTCCTCCACGCACACGAAGCGCCGGAGCGACACCGCGCCGGTTTCGGGATCGACCTCGACCACGGCCGCCTGAGCGCCGGCGGCGAACGTGCCCCGCACCGGGTCGTAGCTGCGGGTCGCCTCCAGGCCCGGTTCCTCGCCCTCGGGGAGGCGCTGGGTGTCGAGGTAGGCGGCCCGGGCGATGGTGGCCACCGACACCGATCGGGCCGACGGTGCGTCGATGGGCCGCACCCGGCCGTCGACGATCGTGAGGTCGGTCGGGCGCGGCCTCGAGGATGTGGGCGGCGATGCGCAGCACCTTCTCCCGTACGGCTTCGGTGGCCCGGAGAACGGCCCCGCCGCCGATGACCGCCTGCCGGGAGGCGAACGCCCCGAAGCCGAAGCCGCCGGAGGCGGTGTCGCCGAGGCGGACCTCGACGTCGTCGTAGCGCACGCCGAGCGTGTCGGCGGCGATCTGGGCGAAGGTGGTCTCGATCCCCTGGCCCTGGGCCGAGGCGCCGGTCAGCACGGTGACACCGCCCAGGGCGTCGAGCCGGACGGTCACCACCTCATGGCCGGGGCGGAAGGTCACACCCGGCCCCGGCGACGACTTCCCGCCCATGCCGGTGAGCTCGTTGTAGACGGCGAAGCCCACCCCGAGGAGCCGGCCCTCGTCCCGGGCGGTGGCCTGCTCCGCCCGGAACCTCTGGTAGTCGAGGCGTTTGAGCACCGCGTCGAGCGTCGCGCCGTAGCTGCGGGAGTCGTGCACCAACCGGGTGGCCGCCCGGTAGGGGATCTCCTCGGGCGTGATGAGGTTGACCCGGCGGATCTCCACCGGGTCGAGACCGAGCTGGGCGGCGGCCGTGTCGAGCAGCCGTTCCATCACGAACACCGTGGCCGGCCGGGCCACGCCCCGGTAGGGACCGGCCGGAACGGTGTTGGTGGCCACCCCGGCAACGTCGCAGCGGTAGTGCTCCAGTCGGTAGGGCCCCGGTAGGAGTCCCCCGGCCATGAGTGGCTCGAGCGCAGCCGTGAAGGGGTAGGGCGAGTAGGCCCCGGCATTGCAGACCACGTCGCCGACCAGGGCGGTGAGGCGCCCGTCCGCCTCGAAGCCGGCTGTCACCTGGTAGGCGTGGTCGCGGGCGTGGTGGGCGGCGACCATGTGCTCTGAGCGCGACTCCACCCACTTCACCGGCCGGCCCAGCCGAATGGCCAGCAGGCACAGCGCCACTTCCTCGGGGTAGACGGAGGCTTTGACGCCGAATCCTCCGCCGACGTCGGGGGCGACGACCCGGATGTGGTGCTCGGCCAAGCCGAGCAGGACGGCCAGCGCGTGGCGGGTCACGTGGGGGATCTGGGTGCTGCTCCACAGCGTGAGGGAGCGGTCACCCGGATCCCACGAGGCCACCGCCGCCCTTCCCTCGATGGGCGCAGCCGCCTGGCGGTTGATGCGATAGGACCGTTCGAGGACGAGGTGGGAGGCGGCCAGGGCGGCGTCGGGATCGCCGCCTTCGAACCGGCGGCGGACATAGACGTTGTCGGGCGCCGCCTTGTGAACCACCGCACCGGCTTCGCCGGCCTCCGTCGCCGCCCGCGGGTCGACAACCACCGGGAGCGGCTCGTAGGTCACGTCGACGAGCTCGCTGGCGTCGGCGGCGACGGTGCGGTCCGTCGCCACCACCACCGCCACCGCCTCCCCGGCGAAGCGGGCCTTCGGCCAGGCCAGGACGGGCTGGGACGTCTCCACGTAGCTCGCCAGCTCGGACCGGGCGGTGATGCGGACGCCGAGGACCTTGGGGTCGTCGGCGGTCAGCACGGTGACCACCCCGGGGACGGCCAGCGCGGCGGAGGCGTCGACACCGTTCACCATGGCGTGAGCGAAGGGGCTGCGGACGAAGGCGGCGTGCAGCATCCCCGGCACCACGAGGTCGCTGACGTAGCGGCCCCGGCCGGTGAGGAGCCGGTAGTCCTCCTTGCGCGGGAGGGAGGAGCCGAGAGACGGCGAAGTCACAAGCTATGCCATTGAGTAGCCGCCGTTGACCGAGATCACCTGTCCGGTGATCCAGCCCGACAGCGGCGAGGCGAGCAGGAGCACGAGCGGGGTGACGTCGGACGGGCGGCCGAGGCGGCGCAGCGGGTACTGGGCCAGGATCTTCTTCATCCGCTCCTCGTCGGGCCCGCCGGCCCCGGAGAGCCGGGCGTGCTCCTCGAACCGGTCGGTCTGCACGAGCCCGATGGAGACGCAGTTGGCCCGGAGGCCGTGGCGGGCCAGCTCTTTGGCCAGCGACTTGGTCAGCGCCATCGTGCTGGCCCGGGTGGCGGCCGTGACCGACAGGCCCGATTCGCCCACCCGACCGGAGTCGCCCATCAGGCTGACGATGACGCCATCCTTGCGCTCGGCCATGCGGCGGGCCACCGCCTGGGTGACCCGGAGGGTGCCGGTGACCGTGACGTCGACCTGGAACGTCCAGTCTTCGGGGGTGCTGTCGAGGAACGGCCCGGCACTGGTGGCGGCGGCGTTGTTGACCAGCACGCCGATCGGCCCGAGCTCCGACTCGACCGCCTGCACCATGGCGGCCACTTCGTCGTCGGAGCGGACGTCGGCCTGGACGACCATCGCCGCGCCCGTCAGGAGTTCCGGCCTCGGCCGCCGCCTCCTCCGCGCCGGCGGAGGAGGAGTGGTAGTGGAAGGCGACGTGGGCGCCCTCGCGGGCGAAGGCCAGGCCCATCTCTTTCCCGAGCCCCTGGCCGGCGCCAGTGACGAGCACGACCCGTCCGCCCAACTCCAAATCCACTCCCGACCTTCTACCACGCCCACCCGCCGGCGGAGTTCGACTAATAGTCGAATAATTGACTTCAGGACGAGATTTGCTAGGGTCCGGGGGTGGCAACCGTACTGACCACCCGGATCGACGCGGCCAGCGCCGCCTTTATGGAGAACGCCGCCGCCTTTGACGGGCTCTTGGCCGCACTCGACGAACAGCAGGCCCTGGCCCGGGGGGGCGGCGGCCCCAAGTCCGTCGACCGGCACCACTCCCGCGGCCGGCTGCTGGCCCACGAGCGCATCGAGCTGCTCCTCGACGAGGACGCGCCGTTCCTCGAGTTCTCCACCGTGGCCGCCTACGGCACGCCGTTCCACGTCGGCGCCAGCCTCGTCACCGGGATCGGCGTGGTGTCGGGGCTCGAGTGCGTGCTGGTTGCCCACGACCCCACGGTCCGGGCCGGCGCCTCGAACCCCTACACGTGGAAGAAGGTGGCCCGGGCGCTCACCATCGCCCGGGAGAACCGGCTGCCGTGCATCAACCTGGTGGAGTCGGCCGGCGGTGACCTCCCCAGCCAGGCCGAGCTGTTCCTCCCGGCCGGGAAGCTGTTCCACGACCTGACCGAGCTGTCGTCCATGGGCATCCCGACGATCGCCCTGGTGTTCGGCAACTCCACCGCCGGCGGCGCCTACGTACCGGGGATGTGCGACTACTCCGTGCTGGTCAAAAGCAGGCCAAGGTGTTCCTCGGCGGGCCGCCGCTGGTGAAGATGGCGACGGGAGAGGATGCCGACGACGAGTCGCTGGGCGGTGCCGAGATGCACGCCCGGGTGTCGGGCCTGGCCGACTACATGGCGGAGGACGAGCTCGACTGCATCCGCATCGGCCGCCAGATCGTGGCCGACCTCGGTCATCGCAAGCTCGGCCGGGGCCCTGACCGCCCTTCGGAGGAGCCCCTCCATGACTCCGACGAGCTGCTGGGCATCGCCTCGGTCAACCTCAAGGTGCCGTTCGACCCCCGGGAGGTGCTGACTCGCATCGTCGACGGGTCGAAGTTCTCGGAGTACAAGCCGCTCTACGGCCCGGCGCTGGTCACCGGCTGGGCCCACATCCACGGCTACCGGGTCGGCGTGCTGGCCAACGCCCACGGCGTGCTGCAGAACGAGGAGGCGCAGAAGGCCACCGAGTTCATCCTGCTGGCCAACCAGAACGACACGCCCCTGATCTTCCTGCAGAACACGACCGGCTACATCGTGGGGACCTCCTACGAGCAGCGGGGGATCATCAAAGACGGCGCCAAGATGATCAACGCCGTGACCAACAGCAAGGTCCCGCACATCACGATCATGATGGGGGCGTCGTACGGCGCCGGGAACTACGGCATGTCGGGGCGGGCCTACGACCCCCGTTTCGTGTTCACCTGGCCCAACGCCAAGACGGCGGTGATGGGGCCGGAGCAGCTGGCCGGAGTGCTGTCGATCGTGGCCCGCCAGTCGGCGGCGGCCGCCGGCCGGGAGTTCGACGAGGCCGAGGACGCCAAGCGCCGGCAGGCGACCCAGGAGCAGATCGAGTCGGAGTCGCTGGCCATGTACCTGTCGGCCCGGTTGCACGACGACGGGATCATCGATCCCCGCGACACCCGCGACGTGCTCGGCATGTGCCTGTCCGCCGTCCATTCCAATGTCGTCGAAGGCCGGCGGGGCTTCGGCGTGTTCCGGATGTGAGCCCGTTGAGCACTTCTGCCGATCCGCACGTTGCTGGTGGCCAACCGGGGCGAGGTGGCCCGCCGCGTCTTCCGCAGCTGCCGGGCGCTGGGTATCCGCACCGTGGCGGTGTACACGCCGCCCGACGCCGGAGCCCCGTTCGTGGCCGAGGCCGACGTCGCCGTTCCCTTGGAGGGAACGCGGGGTTACCTCGACATCGACCAGATCCTGGCCGCCGCCGGCGCGACCGGCGCCGACGCCGTCCATCCCGGCTGGGGGTTCCTGGCCGAGAACGCCGCGTTCGCCGAAGCGTGCCTGGCTGCCAGCCTGACATGGGTGGGTCCCCCGCCGGCGGCGATGGAAGCCATGGGCTCGAAGATCGAGGCCCGCCGGCTCATGCAGGTCGCCGGAGTGCCGGTCGTGCCCGGGGCCACGCTCTCGCCCCCCGGCTCTGCCGGGAGCCCGAGCGGATTACGTACCGTTACGGTAGGCAAACCGCTCGGGGAAGGCCCGCCAGACGAGGAGGCGGCCATCGCCGCAGCCGGAGAGCGAGTCGGGTATCCCTTGCTGGTCAAGGCATCGGCCGGCGGGGGCGGCAAAGGGATGCGGCTGGTGACCCGACCGGAGGACCTCGCCGGGGCCGTGGCCGACGCCGCCCGGGAGGCGGCCGCCGCCTTCGGCGACCCCTCCGTGTTCCTGGAGCGCTACGTCTCACCCGGGCGCCACGTCGAGGTGCAGATCCTCGGCGATCACTACGGCAGCGTGGTCCACCTCTTCGAACGGGACTGCTCCGTCCAGCGCCGCCACCAGAAGCTGGTCGAGGAGGCGCCCTCGCCCGCGGTCGACGACGACCTGCGGTCCCGCATGGGGGAGGCGGCGGTGGCCGCCGCCCAGGCCGTCGGCTACTACGGCGTCGGGACGGTGGAGTTCCTCCTCGGGCCCGACGGCGACTTCTACTTCCTGGAGATGAACACCCGACTCCAGGTCGAGCACCCGGTCACCGAGCTGGTCACCGGCCTGGACCTCGTGCGCCTTCAGCTGGCGGTGGCGGAAGGGCGGCCGCTGCCGCCCGAGGCGCACGGCGCGGCGATGAGCGGTCACGCCGTCGAGGTCCGCCTCTACGCCGAAGACCCGCTCCACGACTACCAGCCCCAGACCGGCCGGGTCGAGTCGCTGGAGTTCCCGGCGATGCCGGGCCTGCGCGTCGACTCCGGTGTCGAGCCGGGCTCGGTGGTGGGCGCCGACTACGACTCGATGCTCGGCAAAGTGATCGCCCACGGGCCCACTCGTGTCGAGGCCGTGCGGCTCCTCGTCGACGCCCTCCGGCGGGCCCGCATCCACGGCGTGGGGACGAACCGCGACCTGCTGGCGGCGATCCTCGACCACGACGAGTTCGGCGCCGGCAAGGCCGACACCGGCTTTCTCGAGCGCCACCCGCCGGAAGAGTTGCTGGCGTCGGTGCTCGACCCCCGAAGGCTGAAGCTGCATGCGGTCGCAGCGGCGTTGGCGGCCCAGGCGGCCAACCGCGCCGCGACGCCGGTCCTGGCGCCGGTCCGATCAGGGTTCCGTAACAACCCCGGCCCGCCCACGGTGCGTCGCTACACCGTCGGGTCGGGCGAGAACGAGCAGGAGCTGGCTGTGGGGTACCGGCTGCGGCGGGCGCCACTCTTCATCGTCAACGGTGAAGAGCTGCCGGTGGCACTGATCGATGCCGGGCCCGAAACCGTCGAGCTGCTGGTCGACGGGGTGCGGCACCGCTTCGACGTGCGCCGCTATCCCACCGCGGTCCACGTCGACTCCGACCTGGGCTCGTCGGCGTTGCGGCCGGTGGAACGGTTCCCCAGCAAGGAATCGCATCGCCCGTCCGGCTCGCTGGTGGCGCCCATGCCCGGCACCGTGGTCAAGGTGCTGGCCGCGCCGGGCGACACCGTGACCAAGGGCGACCCGGTGGTGGTCATCGAGGCCATGAAGATGGAGCACACCATCGGCGCGGCGGGCGACGGGACCGTGGCCGAGATCCTGGTGGAGGTTGGCCACCAGGTCGACATCGACCAGGTCATCGCCGTCATCACGAGCGACGACGACGCGGGCAACGAGGACGCCGGCGGCGGGGCGTCGGGTGGCTGATCTCGAGGCGATCGGGCGCGACGCCCTGGCCGAGCACGACGACCTCCGGGCGATCCTCGTCGACCTCCCGCCCGACGGCTGGGAACGGCCGACGCCGGCGGCCGGCTGGACGATCCGGGACCAGCTCTCACACCTGGCCTACTTCGACGGCGCCGCCCGCCTGTCGATGGTCGACCCCGACGCCTTCCGGGTCGCCCGGGACGAGGCCATCGCCGACATCGAGAAGTTCGTCGACGCCACGCTGTCCTACGGGCGGGGCATCCCCGGCGCCGAGCTGCTCGACCGCTTCGGAGAGGAGCGCCGCGGCCTGGTGGAAGCGGCCCGGGCCATGCCCGACGGCGTCCGGATCCCCTGGTACGGCCCCGACATGGCCGTGGCGTCGTCGGTGACCGCCCGGATCATGGAAACGTGGGCCCACGGCCAGGACGTCGCCGACGCCCTCGGGGTCACCCGCCCGCCCACCGGCCGGCTCCGCCACGTGTGCGACATCGGCATCCGGGCCCGGCCCTTCAGCTATCGCAACCGCGGGCTCGAGCCGCCCGAGACGCCGTTGCGGGTCGAGCTCGCCGCTCCCGACGGGAGCCTGTGGGAGTGGGGGCCGCCCGACGCCACTGACCGGGTGACCGGCCCGGCGCTCGACTTCGCCCTGGTCGTGACCCAGCGTCGCCTGGCCGCCGACACCGCCCTGGAGGTCGAGGGGGACGGCGCCCGCACCTGGATCGGTTTCGCCCAGGCCTTCGCCGGCAACCCGACGACCACCGACCCGGCCCGAAATGCCCGATTCGGCAGGACTCGTCCGACTCGGGACGAACCACAGGGGCGTGGGGAGGGAGACCAACAGCGGTAGGAGGGCGCGGCAGCGCGCCTCCGGGGTTGCCGTCGTGTCCGTGGTCCTGGCCGTGGCCGGCCTGCTGGCGCCGGAGGCCCGCGGCGCCGATGACGAACGGCGGGTGCGTCCCCTGGCCCGGGTCAAGCCGCACGCCGCGAGCGCGCCCGGCGGGCTCACCCCGGCGCAGGTCAAAGAGGCCTACGGCTTCCCCACCTCCTACAAGGCGGGCGCCGGCCAGACCGTGGCGGTGGTGATCCCCTACCACCACCCGACCCTCGAAGCCGACCTCAAAGCCTTCAGCAAGGCCTTCGGGCTGCGGTCGTGCAGCAAGAGCAACGGCTGCCTGAAGCAGGTCAACCACCGCGGCGGCAAGGACTACCCGACGACCAGTAAGAACTGGTCGCTGGAGGCCGCCCTCGACGTGCAGTGGGCCCACGCCATCGCTCCCGGGGCCAAGATCCTGGTGGTGGAAGCCAAGAGCGACAGTCTGAGCGAGGTCCTCAAGGCCGAGGACTACGCCACCAGCCACGCCAAGTACGTCACCAACAGCTGGGGGCTCGACGAGTGGTCCGGCCAGTCGGTCCACGACAAGCGATTCCGGCGCCCCGGGGTGAGCATCTTCGTGGCCTCGGGTGACGACGGCGCCGGCGCCAGCTACCCGTCGACCGCACCGGACGTGATCGCCGTCGGCGGGACGACCCTCACCGACATCGGCCAGCCGACCTTCCGGGAGCAGGGCTGGAGCGGCTCCGGCGGAGGCTGCTCCCGCTACGAGAAGGCGCATCCCGCCCAGCGCGCCTTCGCCGCCTATGACGGTCTGGGCTGCGACGGCCGGCGGGCCACCCCGGACGTCGCCCTCGTAGCCGACCCCCGCAGCGGCGTTTCGGTCTACACCTCCTACAAGACCGACGCTCCCTGGCACGTGGTGGGCGGCACCAGCGCCGCCACACCCATGTGGGCGGCCCGGTCGGCCATCGCCAAACTGGCGATCGACGCCCCGCTGCTCTACGGCGCCGTCGTACCCGTCCCCTTCCGGGACATCACCGACGGCGACAACGGCCTTCCGGCCGGACCGGGCTTCGACCTGGTGACCGGCTTCGGCAGCTGGGCCGGCTGAGGCACCGGCACCGGCTCACCGCTGGTTGGCCAGGAGCCACACGTTCTGGCGCTCGGAGAGCAGCACGATGTCGCAGCCGTCGTAGGGAAAGAAGTCGCCGGCCTCCCGCTGCGAGCGGGACAGCGTGCGGCTGAACGGCGGTGCCTGGTCGAAGAAGCCGGTGACGTCGGCCGGGTCGCGATGGTTGGCGTACACCCAGGCCGTCTGGTCGCGGGTCGACGAGGTCAGCAGCAGCCGCTCGTCGGCCGACGTCGATCCCAGCACCATCCGTACCCCGGCCGGCACGGTGGCCACCGGCACGGGGTGGTTCACGGCCGACGGGTCGAGCGGCGCGTCGAAGCGGTAGACCCGGCTGGGGTCGGTCTTCGACACCACGGTGAGCTTCCCGCCGAGGAAGAAGCCGGTCTCGGTGTCGTGGTTGCCGTCGGCGACGTCGGGATAGGCCCATTGGTAGTGGGCTACGGCGATGGCCTCGCGGTCGTGGTCGGGGTCGGGTTCGACGACCTCCCACAGCGTCTTCGGGGCGGTGTGGCGGTTGATGTTGTCGACGATCCAGAGGCGGCCCCGGCCGTCGGACCCGGTGGTGTAGGCGACGTCCTCCCAGTCGCCGTTGGTGGCCCCCCGGACGGGGAAGGCCCGGGAGCGGATGGAGCGGCTGCCCGGCGGGAGTTCGAAGGAGTAGAGCACCGGCGGGTTGCCGGAGTCCCGCACCATCCAGGCCAGCCCGGGGTAGCGGGGCGACGACACGAACCCCGAGACCTCCTTGCGCTGCCCGGGAATCCGGCCGATCTCGACGGCCGGCCCCCACGTCGGCCCGCACGGACCCCCGCCGGCCGCCGGCAGTCGTCCCGATGCGCTCTCCGGCGAGGCGCTGCCAGGAGGCTCGACATCGCCGGCCAGTAACGGGACGAGGAGGAGCAGCGTGGCCCCGATCAGGCCGGCGACGACGGCGAGACGGCGGGGCGGTTGCGTCACCGCCAGCAGCCTACGGTGCGTCCGCTGCCGACCGGCCCTCAGCCAACCGGCGTTCGTTTTCCGGGATATAGCGGAAATCGAACGCCGGTATGGCGGGGCGGGCGGCCTGTCGTCAACCGGCGTTCGTTTACCGGGATATAGCGGAAATCGAACGCCGGTTTCGGGGGGCGGGTCACCGGCCGGTGGCTTTGTTCAGGCGGGCGATCGTGGCGGCGGCGTCGTCGGCCAGGCGGCGGACCAGGTCGCCGGCCGGCAGCTCCGTACCCAGGCGGATGCCCTGGCCGCACCACAGAGACATCAGGTCGGGCTCGTCGCGCTCGGCGGCCCGGCGGCGCAGGTCGGCGGTCAGGGTGTGCATCACCGGGTAGGACGGCACGGCGACGTCGCGCAGGTCGCGCATCAGCCGGTTCTCGATGCCCCGGGCCGCCCGCCCGGTGATCTTGGTCGTCACCGCCGTCGAGGTCTCGGTGGCGGCGGCCAGGGCCCGACGGTACGGCGCCGACGTCCCCGCTTCGGGGCAGCGCAGGAAGGCCGTCCCGAGCACCGCCGCCCCGGCGCCGAGGCCGAGGACGGCGGCCACGCCCCGGCCGTCCATGATCCCGCCGGCGGCGAGGACCGGGACGTCGACGGCGTCGCACACCTGGGGCACGAGCGCCAGCGTGCCGATCAGCGACTCCTCGGCCGACGCCAGGAATGTGCCCCGGTGGGCGCCCGCCTCGCTCCCCTGGGCGCAGACCAGGTCGGATCCCGCGGAGACCAGCGTCACGGCCTCCTCCACGGTGGTGGCGGTCCCGACGAGGAGCGACCCGGCGTCGTGGAGGGCGGCCATAGAGGCTGCCGGGAGCAACCCGAACGTGAAGCTCACCACCGGCACCCGCTCCTCGACGACGACGGCCACCTGGTCGTCGAAGTTCTCCGCCCAGGGCCCTTCGGCCGTCGGCCGGGGCGGCAGCTCCAGGCCCAGCCGGTAGGGCTCCACCGCCGCCAGCGCCGCCTCCATCTCCTCCTCGCTCGGCTCCGCCGGCGTAGGGGCGAACAGGTTGACGGCAAAGGGTTTCGAGGTCGCCGCCCGCACGGCGGCGATGTCGGCCCGCAGCCGGTCGGGCGTCAGGTAGCCGCCGGCCAGCGACCCGAGCCCGCCGGCCTCGCTGACCGCGGCCACCAGCGCCGGGGTGCTCGGCCCGCCGCCCATCGGCGCCCCGACGATCGGCACCCGGATCCCGAGCCGCCTGACCGCTTCCGTCTCCCAGGCACCGTCGTGCGCCATCGGCCCTCCCGGCGTGTCGAACCGCCTTCAGGTTGACGCTGCCGGACGGGCGAACGGGAATCGAAGCTCAGGTTAGGAACAGCCCTCGACGTAGCCGACCTGAACCTGCTGACCGGACCGGAAGGTGGTGACCTTCTTCCCGTCGGTCTCGAACAGGAGCAGGTAGCCCTCGGCGCCGTCGACGTCGTACTCGATGTAGTTCCCGCCCTCCACGTACTTGTGGGGCCCGACCTCGAGCTTGCCGGTCTTGTCGGGCCCGCTGTAGGCCTGCTTGACCTCGGCCTCGGTGGCTCCGATCCGGATGCCCGATTCGGTGGCGATGCGGCTCTCGTCGTCGACCTCGATCCGGGCGATGCGCCAGGGGTCGCTCTCCTTGGCCCGCTCCACCAGGAACATGAGCCCGGCCGGGCCACCCTGAACTGAGGCGTGGCTGCAGCCTTCCTGGGGAACGCCGGGGTTCTCCGTGACGGGCTTCCCGGCCGCCGCCGTCGCCTCGGCCAGCGTCATGCCGACCTTGATCGGGCCGATGCCGTCGAAGCGGAGCGGCGACGCTTCGGACAGGCCGGCGGCGGTCGTCGTCGTGGCCGCAGTGGTGGTCGTCGTCGTCAACTCGGTCGTCGACGACACCGACCCTTCCGACGAGGAGTCGTCGTCACCGCAGGCCACCAGGGTCAGACCGAGGAGAAGGGCAAGGCAGAGATGCACTGGAGATGTCTTCACGACAGGGAAACTAGAGCTTCGCGCCGATTGGCGCTCGTGATTTCGCCGCCGCCCCGGGCCAGGGGAGGGCCCGGCACTCGTGCCAGTAGACTGGACCGGACATGCCTGGGCTCCGCGAGCGGCACATGGATCGCACCCGAGCGGCGATCGTCGAAGCCGCCCTGGGGCTGTTCCAGGAACAGGGCTTTACAGAGACAACTGTCGACGCCATCGCCGAGCGGGCTGACGTGGGCCGGCGGACGTTCTTCCGCTACTTCCCGGCCAAGGAGTCGGTGCTCTTCCACGACATCGACGCCCAGATCCAGGCGATGCTCGACAGCCTGGCTGCCCGTCCCGAGGATGAGCCTCCGTTCGAGGCGCTGCTGTGGGTGCTGCGCGACTCGGCCGGCCGTTTCAGCGCCGACCTCGAACGGCGCCGGCTGCTGGCCAAGGTGGCGCACGAGTGCGACAACCTGCTCGTCCACCATCGGGCGGTGATCATGCGCCGCCTGGAAGACGAGATCACCGCCGAGATCACCCGCCGGTCCGGCGTCCCGACCGAGGACCTGGCCACCGGGGCGGCGGTGGCGGCCATCCTCGCCGGCTACGGGGCGGCCGTCCGGCGGTGGATCCTGGGGGGCGCCAACCAGCCCCTCCAGCCGCTGGTGGAGACGGCGCTGGCCGCCACCCAGGCGGCGCTGGCCTCAACGCTGGCCAAGGGATCCTGACGGCGGGCGCTCACCGCGGGCTCCCATCTCTGCCCCCCGTTACGAGAGCTGGTAGGAAGGCGAACCCCTTGGCCGAGCCGGCGGCGAGGTAGCCGCCGGCCGGCACCACGATGGCGTCGGGGTCGAGCACCCCGGGGGCGGCGGGGACCTGCACCCGCAGGGCGCCGTCGGCCGGGTCGACGCCGACCAGAGCCCCGTCGCCCCTCACGATGTGTACGTCGTCGTCGGCGGCCAGGACCCGGTGCACCGGCCCGCCGCCCACCGGTTGCTGCCAGCGGACCTGCCCGGTGTCCCCGTCGAGGCCGACGAGACCGAACGGCCCGCCGACGACCACCACCCCGCCGATCCCGATCGGGCCGACGGGGCCCCCGGCCAGGACGGCGCCGCCCACGGCGGCGGCCTCGACCGAGGCGCCGTCGCCGCAGTCGCAGGGCGTCTGGCTGGCGTAGCGGCCGCCGGGCCCGAGGGCGATCACCTGCTGCACGAGTCCGCCCTGGTACACCACCACCGAGTTCGTCCCCACGGCCAGGAGCCGCAGTTCGGGGGTGGCGATGTCGATCTTCCAGACGGCATTGCCGGTCTTGGGGTTCACCAGGGCGACGCGCTCCCGGCCCTTCGGGCAGCGCTGGGAGACGGCCACGCCGGCGGGGCCGGCCACCACCTCGTCGGTGCGACAGTCGCTGAGGGCGGGGTACTCCCACAGGGTCCGGCCCGTCCGGGTGTCGACGGCGTTGGGGACACCGGCCTCGGTGCGGGCGTAGACGATGTTGTCGACCGGGCCGGCCAGCGTCGGGGCGTAATCGCCGGGCCGTTCCCCGAGCAGGTTGTAGACGTGGCGGGTCCACAGCACCTTGCCCGACAACGGGTCGAGGCCCTCCAAGCTGGCCGCCCGGTGCGTCCGCCACGCCAGTCGCGAGGCGCTGTGGTGATAGGCGAGGACGACGGCGGCGTCGGTCACCGCCCAGGCTTCGATGTGGCCGGTGTGGCCCCGGGCGTTGCTCCAGCGGACCTTCCCGGTGTGGGCATCGACGGCGGTGGCCCGCCAGGAGCGGCGCGCCACCTCTTCCACGTAGACCACGAGACCCCGGGCCCGCAGCACGGCCACGTCGGTGACCCGCCCGTCCGCCGTGACCGTCCAATGGATCGGGTCGCCTCCGGGCCGCAGCGGGGCGGGGGCGGGGGCGTCGCTCGTCACCTGCCGGACGGGCGTGCCGAGCCGCCGGAGGCCGGTGGCCTTGCGGACGGCCAGGGCCCCGGGGACGGCCAGGACGATCAGCATCAGCAGAACGAGCCAGCGGCGGGGCACGCCACCAGCATGGCCTGTGGCGCGAAACTCCTGGCTGATGAGCGACCTCGACTCCGTCACCGCCGCCTTCGCCGATCGGGTCGGCCGGCCGCCCGAAGGGGTGTGGAGGGCGCCCGGCCGGGTGAACCTCATCGGTGAGCACACCGACTACAACGACGGGTTCGTCCTGCCGGTGGCCATCGACCGGTCGGTGCTGGTGGCGGCCGCCCGCCGCGACGACGGCGTCCTGCGGAGCTGGTCGACCGGGCCCCGGGGTGGGCCGGTCTCCCGGCCGCTGTCCGAGGTCGGTCCGGGTACGTCGTCGGGCTGGTCGGCCTACGTCGAGGGCGTGGCCTGGGTGCTCCGGGAGAACGGCGTCCCGCTGCCGGGCGCCGATCTCGTCGTCCACGCCGACCTGCCGGCCGGCGCCGGCCTGTCGTCGAGCGCGGCGCTGGAGGCGGCGGTGGCCCTGGCGCTGACCGAACTGGCGGGTGCCGCCGGGCTGGACAGGGTGGCGCTGGCGCTGGCCGGGCAGCGGGCGGAGACCGAGGTCGTCGGCATGCCCTGCGGGATCATGGACCAGATGGCGGTGCTGCTCGGCCGGGCCGGGCACGCCCTGTTCCTCGACACCCGCACCCACCAGACGGAGCTCGTGCCGTTCGACCCCGAGGCGCGGGGCCTGGCGCTGCTGGTGATCGACACCCGGGTGAAGCACGCCCTGGTCGGCTCTCCGTACGCCGAGCGGCGCCGGGCCTGCGAACGGGCCGCCGCGGCCCTCGGCGTGCCCGCCCTGCGCGACGTCACGCTCGACGACGTCGAGGCGGCGGCCGCCTCCGGCACGCTCGACGAGGTGACCTTCCGCCGGGCCCGCCACGTGGTGACCGAGAACGCCCGGGTCCTCGACGTGGTGGCGGCGCTGCGGGCGGGGGAGATGGAGGCCATCGGCCCGGCCCTGGCCGGCTCGCACCGTTCCCTGCGCGACGACTACGAGGTGTCCTGCGCCGAACTCGACGTGGCGGTGGAGTCGGCCGGGGCGGGCGGCGCCGTGGCCGCCCGGATGACCGGCGGCGGTTTCGGCGGGTCAGCCCTGGCCCTCGTGCCCGCCGAGCTGGTCGACGGCGTCGCCGCCGCCGTGGCCGATGCGTTCGCCGCTCAGGGCTTCGGCCCTCCGGCGACGTTCCCCGTCGCCATCGCCGACGCCGCCGGCCGGGTGGCCTGACTCGGGAAGCCCGAGCCGATTACCCACCGTTACGGTGGGCAAACGGCTCAGGGTCGGAGATCAGCCGGCCGCCCGCAGGCGGAGGCCGTGGCCGCCGGGGCCGTCGAGTTGCAGCACGTCGGCCTCGATCCGGTAGGCCACGTCACCGTCGAGGGTGTCGAGCACCGCCCGCTCCAGGCGCATCCGGTCGTCGCTGCAGGCCATCTTGGTGCTGATCACCTCGGAGAAGGTGATGGCCGACCGGTCTTGGTGGACGGCGGCGTTGCCGCCCATCCCGTTGCAGCCGGTGTTGCCGGTGAAGCGGTCCTCGTCGTCGAGGACGATGTGGGCGTCGGCGCCGGCCGGGACCGACGAGGCGCTCTCCCCGTCGACGATGGTGTCGACGACCCATTTCGTGCCCCGCAGCGGCCGGTCGGGGTCGGCCACCTCCCGGTCCACCAGCTCGATCCGGGTGGTGCCGTTGTCGAGCGTCAGCGTCGACGCGGCGTGGCTCCAGGTCGGCCGGCTGGTGAGGAAGCGGGCCAGCCACTCGTCCTGGGCGTGGCGGGGCGGATCACAACCCATCTCGGTGGTGGCCAGGTCGCCGACGACCAGCCGCCCGCCCGAGAACGACGCCTGGCCGCCCATCTGGTTGCAGCCGGCCTGGGCGCCGAGGCGGTGCCCGTCCTCGACGAAGTTGAGCGTGATCCTGGTGCCGGCCACCAGCGGCCTGGGTTCACCGTTCTCGGTGACCGAGGTCGACAGGAACGTCCGGCCCCAGGGCTCGTCACCGCCGGGGTTCGGGTTGGCGGTGCCGGCCTGGGCGTCGGTCCCGCGCCCGCATCCGGCCAGGGCGACGGCGAGGAGGATCAGCGTGATCGTGAGCTTGGTCCGCATGCCTCCTTGGACGGCCGCCACCGGCGTCCGGTTCCGGAGATCTAGCCCTTGCCCTCCTCGCACTTGTGCTCGGCGGTCACCGACTCGTCGCACTTGTGGTCCGACGACGAGGCCTGAGCCGCCGTGGACAGGAGCGGCACGGCCAGGAAGGCGGCGGTCATGGCAACGAGGAGACGAGTGCGCATCGATCACCCTTTGCTCAAGAGGCTCGAACGTGACAGCCAGATAGTCCGTTCCGCGGCCCTCTAAGTTCCAAACCGGCAATGGATGCTTACTCAAGATCGGCCCCGCTTGATCTCGAAGAAATCGCCGATGGGCGCCAGGGACTCGACGGCCTCCCACAGGGCCAGAGCCTCCCGTTTCTCGGGGACGCGGCCGAGGACGGGGCCGTGGAGGCCGCGCCGGGCGCCCGGCAGGACGATGACGGGCGATCCCACCCCGGGGCCGGCGGCCTCGATGGCCGTCTCGGTCGACGCCCGGACGCCGGGGTCGAGGCCGGTGTCGTCGAGGGCCGGCCCAACGGCTGTCAGATCGGCGGCGCGGACGGCGGCGACGACGAGTCCGTCGTCGAAGCCGAACTTTTCCTCGTGGGCCAGCTGGCCGATTGCCTGGTAGAAGGCGGCGATGTCGGGGTGGCGGCCGGCCCGGTGGAGGTACTCGACCAGGCGCAGGGCCCGGTGCGAGTACACGAGTTCGTCTCCGTGGTGCTCGTCCGGCCCGTCGTTGAGGACCAGGAGGCTGAGGGGGCGCCACTCGATGTCGAGGTGGCGGGCCTCGGCCACGGTGGTGAGCCAGCGGGAGGCTCGCCATGTCCAGGGGCAGACCGGATCGAAGAAGAACGTCACGTCGGGCATGCCTCCATCTCTACCCCAGACGCGGCTCGGCCGCCCCCCATGGGCGGCCGAACCGTTGGCGTCTACCAGCAGGTGAGAAGGGTGCCGGTCGGCCCGTGAAAGGGCCGACCGGCTCGGCTGGGGAGCCGGACCTAGAAGATCCTCAGTGGGCGGCCACCACCATGCTGCGAGCGAGCTTGTCGTGCAGCGCTTGGCGGCGGTGGTCCCAGAGCGGCCAGAGGCCGTCGATGAGCCACAGACCGAGGCCGAGGATCGGAATCATGAAGAGCAGTGCCGGAGCGAGGTAGCGCAAGGCGGCTTTGCCCGGGCCGAGCGGACCGCCGGTGGCGGCGTCCCGGACCCGAACATCCCAGACCATCTTGCCGACGGTCTGGCCTCTCCGGCTTCCGTTGAGGAGGGCGAAGTAGGTGACGCCCACGACGACCCAGACGACCATCCGCATCGGGCGGTCCAGTCCGCGGGTGGCGAGGGCCAGCGGGATCCAGAGGATGGCGGTGTCGATCACCAGTGCGGCGAGGCGGCGCCACCAGTCAGCCAGCGGCACGACCGGGGCTTCGGAAACGCCCTCGTCGTCCCAAACTGGCTCATTTCTCTGTATCGCCGACATCCCGGCCCTTTCGTGCGAACCGTGTGAATCCGGACAAACTCGTCCATTGGGTTCGCCGAAACGGGGCCGGGCTCCTGCCTACGACGACGGAGTTCTCAAAGAGCTTTTAGGACCTTCTCGGCACCGCTCACGTCGACGGCGCCGGCGTTGGGTTCGACGAAGAGCTCCTGGACCACACCGTCCTGCAGGATGGCGGCGAAGCGCTGCGAGCGCGTGCCCAGGCCGATGCTGGTGAGGTCGAGGTCGAGGCCGGTCTGGGCGGCGAACTCGCCGTTGCCGTCGGCCAGCATGAGGATCTTGTCGCCCGTCCCCCGGGCGTTCCCCCACGCCCCCATGACGAAGGGGTCGTTGACCGCGATGCAGGCGATGCGGTCGACGCCCTTGGCCAGGATCTCGTCGGCCTGCATGACGAATCCCGGCAGGTGGTGGTCGGAGCAGGTCGGAGTGAAGGCGCCGGGGACGCCGAAGAGAACGACCTTGCCCTGGCCGAGCACCTCGTTGCTCTGAACGGGCTTCAGGCCTTCGGCGGTCAGGGTCATGAGCTTGACGCTGGGAATGGTGTCGCCGACGGAGAGTGCCACCGGGCCTCCTGGAGTTCGAAGTTGTCCGACCATGATGGCCTACTCTGGCCCGTCGTCGCCCCTCGATGCCGATCAGCAGGTGGAGCATGCCCTCGTCCTTTGCCTTCCGGTTCCTGTCCAAGGACTCGATCCCCGACGCCCTGAAGAAGGCGGAGCGTTACCGGCTGTTGTCCGAACCCGACGAGGCCGAGAGCGTCTGCCTCGACATCCTCCAGGTCGACCCCGAGAACCAGGACGCCCGGGTCGACCTGATCCTGGCCATCTCCGACCAGTTCGGCCGGGAGCGCCGACCCCGGGTCGACCTGGCCATGAAGGTGGTGGGGGAGCTGACGGACGAGTACCAGCGCGTGTACTACGAGGCCGTCGTCCTCGAGCGGGAAGCCCGCGCCCACCTCGATCTCGACACCCCGCCCGTCCTCGTCTTCCTGCGCTACTGCGAGGCGATGGACCGCTTCGCCGCCGCCGCCGCCATCCGTCCGCCCGGCGACGACTCCGCCGTCATCCGCTGGAACGCCTGCGTCCGGGCCATCCGGCGCCGCCAGCTCCAACCCGGTCTCGAGGCCGAGGAGTTCATCGACGCCTGGGCCCGCGAGCCCGACTAGCCCCGCCCCTGGTGGCCAACCGCCCCCGCCTGATGGGCGACGGCGACGGCCTGGACCCGGCTGCGGACACCGAGTTTCGCCAGGATGTGAGAGACATGCACGGAGGCCGTCTTCTCACTGATGAACAGGCCGGCGGCAATCTCGCGATTGGTTCGGCCCTCGGCCATGAGTTGGAACACGTCGAGCTCACGAGGCGTGAGGGCGTCGAGCGGCCCAGAGGAGCGGGAGGCCTCAACCCGCTCGTCTTCTGACAATGGTTCATCCGAGCTGGGAACGGGCAGAGTCAGTCGGGCCCGACGGGCGAGGGCCTCGACCTCGCGGCGGAAGGGCTCGGCGCCGAGCCGGACGGCGACGTCGTGGGCGGAGCGGAGGGCCGTCGCCGCCCGGGTGGAGCGGGCCTGGCCGGCCAGCACGGCTTCCGCCTCCCGGAAGCGGGCGTAGGCCGAGGGGTAGGGCTGGTCGAGCGCCGCCCACCGGTCGGCGGCGTCGCCCCACGCCTCGGGGTCGTTGGCCCCGGTCGCCCGGCTTGCTTCGGCTTGGCAGAGCGCTTCGTAGGCGGCCACCACCGGGCGGACGGCGGGCGCCGCGCCCTGCTGCAGGGCGGCCGCCCGCTCAACGAGGGTCTGGGCGGACTCCGCCGCCTCCTTGGCCGCAGTGCGGTCGCCGACGGCTCGGGCCCGGTCGGCCCGGTCACCATCGGCCCGAAGGCCGTGCCACAGGACGGGCGCCACCAGCCAGACGTCGTCACTGCCGGCCACCAACTGCAGCGCCCGGGCCACCGACTCCCGGGCGTCGTCGGTGCGGCCCTCCCACAGGGCGAGTCCGGCGGCGAGCGTCAGGAGGGGGGCCTGGTAGCGGGGGGCGACGGCCGAGGTCCATCGGTGGTCGACCCGTTGGAGGTCGGCGTGGGCGGCGGCAAAGTCACCTCGCCCGACAGCCAATCGCGCCCGGGCCAGAAGCAGCTCGATCGACGCCGCACCGGTGGGGCGGGCGGCGAGGGCGGTCTCGATGACCACGTCGGCGTCGCCCCAGCGGCCCAAGCGGAACAGGGCGTTGGCCAGGATGGCGGCCAAGGCGGCGCCGTAGGAGCGGTCGAGGCCGAGGGCGCGGAACCGGTTCAGGCCAGCGGCGGCCACGTCGGCCGCCTCGGCGAGCCGGTTGAGCGGGCCCGACAGCACCTCGGCCCGATTGAGCCACGCCCGGGCCAGCGGCCGGGGTCGCCCAGCCTTCTCGGCTGCCTCGACCGCCTCGTCCAGGGCGGCGACGGCCGGGCCGGCGTCACCGAGTAGGGCCAGGTCGACGGCCAGGGTGCCGAGGATCTCCGACTCCTCCTGCCGAAGGCCGAGCCGGCGGGCCCGGGCGAGACCGTCCCCGGCCAACCGGCGGGAATCCCCGTAGCGGCTGGCCAGCATCAACGCCTCGGCGGTGGCGGCCACCGCTCGGACCCCTTCCGGTGATTCCGGGTCCCCCAGCCGCCGGATGGCCTCGTCATAGGCGGCCAGGGCACCCTCGCTGTCGCCCGCGGTCCACAGCGCCCGGCCGAGGGCGAGGTGGAGCCGGGAGACGTCCCCGTCGCCGGCGGCGGCCAGGGCGATCCCGATGAGTTCGACGGCCCCTGCCGGATCGCCGGCCAGCAGCGCCGTCTCCGCCGCTCGCTCCGCCAGCGCCATCCGGTCAAAGCCCTCGCCCCCACGGCCGCTCGCCGCATTGAGCGCCCCGGCGGGTAGTCGACCGGCCAGTTCGAGGGCTCGCTCGTACTGCACCTGGGCTTCGGCATAGCCGCAGGCGACCTCGGCGGCCACGGCGGCGGCTAGGGCGGCCGGCAACGCCTGCTCGTCGTCGCCGGCGGCGTAGAGATGCCACGCCACCGCGGCCAGGTCGGCGACCGCCGGACCGGGCCCGCCCGGGCCCGCCGCCGGGGCGTCGCCATCTCCAGCCTCGGTGGGTGTCGTGGTGCGGGCGGCCGGGCCGAGGGCCGCGAAGAGGGTCCGGCCGTAGGCGGTGTGCAAGCGGGCGGCCTCGCCGGGTAGGAGGTCGGCGTAGGCCGCTTCCTTCAACAGGCTGTGGCGGAAGGCGTAGGTGCCGCCCCGGCTGTCGGCGACGAGGACGTGGCGGTCCACGCAGTCCCGCAACCCGGCCAGCAGCGCTTCGTCGGACAGCCCGGCCACCTCGGCCAGGATCCGGTGTCGGACCGGGCCCACGGCGGCGGCGACGGCGCCGGCGGCCGCCCGGGCGTCGGGGGAGAGGGCGTCGAGCCGGGCGGAGAGGATGGGCTGCAGCGCGGAGGTGAGCTCGTGCCCCGCGCCGGCGGCGGCCAGGAGTTCCTCGACGAAGAACGGATTTCCTTCCGACCGGGACCAGATCTCGTCGAGCAACTCGGGCTCGGGGCTCTTCCCGATGATCGAGGTGACCTGGGCGGCGACGTCGCTCTTGCCGAGCGGTTCGAGCCTGAGGAACTCCGCCCGCCGGCTCCGGCGGAGCTCGGCCAGGAGCGCTACCAGCGGATGCCCCGGCACGAGCGCCTCGCTCCGCACCGTCGCCACCACCAGCAGGCCCGGCCCGCCGGCCAGGTGGGCCAGAAGGAAGCCGAGCAGATCCCGGGTCGACCGGTCGGCCCAGTGGAGATCGTCGAGGAGGAGAACCGTGGGGGAGCGGCGCACCGCTCCCTCGAGCCGGTCGAGAACCTCGGCGAAGTACCCCGCCCGGTCGCCACCACGCTCGTCGCCCGGGTCGCCCGGCGATGCCAGGGGGCGGAGCGCTTCGACGTCGCCCCGGTCGCCCGGCGATGCCAGGGGGCGCAGCGCTTCGACGAACGGCCAGTAGGGCGGCCCGGCCTCGCCGCAATCGACGCACCGCCCGAACAGGACCGTCGTCCCGCGGCTCGGCGGCCAGCGCCGCGAACTCCCGCAGGAGGCGGGTCTTCCCGGCGCCGCTCTCGCCCGCCACGACGATCGCCGGCGCCCGGTTCTGGCCGGCCGTCTCCAGCACCGCCACCAAACGAGAGAGCTCCGCCTCCCGGCCCACAAAGACGGACGTCGGAGCAGCGGGCACGAGTCACTCTGACCGCCCAACTCTGTGCCGGTCCAACGAAATAAGGGGCTCAGAGGAAGCGAATACGGCATATGCCCGATGCCGGACATCTCGTCCTGACGTGATGCTTGCGGCGTCCCTCCCGCCCCTCTCAGGAGCAGAGCATGGCCCGCACCTATTCCGTCCGAACGAACCCCCGCTTCACCTTCGCCGGCCGGGGTTGCCGCGATCCCCGCCGGGAACCCCGCCGCCGGCCCCAGGCCCTCCGGTCCGGCCCCGCCGCGACCACGCCAACCCTGCCGCCGACGGCGATCCCGTTGCCGTCCCCGGGGCCCGGCGACACGCCGGCCGCGACGTCCCGCAGCGAGCGCGCCGCATGAACCGGCGTTCGTTTACCGGGATGTAGCGGAAAAGGAACGCCGGTTGCCGCAGGCCCGGCTCGTCGCTTGATCTGGCGTTCGTTTACCGGGATGTAGCGGAAAAGGAACGCCGGTTGCCGCAGGCCCGGCTCGCGGCTCCATGCTGGGGCGGGGCCGGGGCCTGCGGTACCGTCCCAGGCCGTGGCGGATTCGGGTGGGCCTCTGGTCGTCGAGCGGCGGGGCGATGCGCTGCTCGTCGGGTTCAACCGGCCGGAGAAGCGCAACGCCATCGACCTGGCCACGACCGAGGCCCTCCACCAGGTGCTCAGCGACCACGCCCGGGAGCGCTGCATCCTCGTGCTGCACTCGACCACACCGGGGATGTTCGTGGCCGGGGCCGACATCAAGGAACTCATCGCCCGCGACGCCGACGACGCCTTCATGGGCATCAACGTCAAGCTCTTCGAGCGGCTCGAGGCCCACCGGTGGCCGACCATCGCCGTGGTCGACGGGCCGGCCCTGGGCGGGGGGTGCGAGCTGGCCATGGCCTGCGACCTCCGGGTGGCCTCGACCCGGGCCCGGTTCGCCCAGCCGGAGCTGAACCTCGGCATCATGGCCGGCGCCGGGGCCAACTGGCGGCTGCCGCAGCTGGTCGGGGTGGCCCAGGCCCGACGGATGCTCTACCTCGGCGAGACGCTCGACGCCGACGCCGCCCTGGCCTCCGGCCTGGTCGACGCCGTCCACGAGCCGGAGGCGGTGCTCGACGCCGCCCTCGGCCTGGTGGCCACCATCGCCGCCCGGTCCTGGCGGGCGCTGGAGCTGACCAAGCTGGCCCTGCGGCTCCACCGGCCGGCCACGTCGTCGTTCGACATGGCCGCCCAGTCGCTGCTGTTCGAGAGCGACGACAAGCGCCAGCGGATGGAAAACTTTCTCAATCGCCGCAAAGGTTGAGTCGGAACGTCGCTAGGTCGGGCGGTTGCTGGGTAGAGATGGCAGCATGCAGGAGATGGCCTTTCCCCCAGATGCCGGTTTCGTTGTCGAGTGGCAGCTCGTCGACGACTCGTCGACCCTGATCGACCTCTCCACGGCCGAACGCGACGTGGTGCTGCCCGAGCACGCCACGAGCGAGTCGAGCGCCGGCATCACGGCGTGAGCGGGGCATAACCACGCCTGGCGGCCCTGCCCGTCCAGGGCGAGGACCGGTAGGCTCTGCGCCGTTATGAGCGCGACGCGCCCGGCCCGCACGGTCCTCGTCGTCGACGACGAGCCCATGCTGCGCAGCCTGCTTTCCCGCCTCCTTCGCATGGAGGGATTCGAGGTCGTTGAAGCGGCCGACGGGCAGGCCGCCCTCGACGCCGTCGCCAGCCAGCGCCCCGACCTGGTCCTGCTCGATGTGATGCTGCCCGCCCGCGACGGGCTCGACGTGCTCGGCGATCTGCGCCAGACCAGCGACGTCCCCGTCATCCTCGTCAGCGCCCTCGGGGAGGAGGCCGACCGGGTCCTCGGCCTCAAGATGGGGGCCGACGACTACGTGGTGAAGCCGTTCTCCGCCGCCGAGCTGTCGGCCCGGATCGAGTCGGTGCTGCGCCGGGCGATGGCGCGGAACAGCCCGGAAGTGGCCACCGACCTGTTGTTCGACGGGCTGGCCATCGAGCTCGGCACCCGGGAGGTGACGGTGGCGGGCGAGAAGGTGGAGATGACCGCCAAGGAGTTCGACCTCCTGGCCTTCCTGGCCGGCTCGCCGCGCCAGGTGTTCTCCCGCGACCAGTTGCTCAACCAGGTGTGGGGCTCGTCGTCGGACTGGCAGTCCGACGCCACCATCACCGAGCACGTCCGCCGTCTCCGCCGCAAGATCGAGGACGACCCGGACAATCCCCGCTGGATCACCACGGTCCGGGGCGTGGGCTACCGCTTCGAGCCCTGATCGTTTCGGGCCAAGGGCTCGAACCTGTCACCTCGGCCGGGGAACGGGCGTCGGCGGCGCCGAACATGGGGGCGTGGACCTCCACTCACTGAAGCAGAACCGGGTATTCAAGGGTGCCGCCGCCGATGTCGCCCGTTCCCGGGAGCGGTCCCGGCAGCGCCGCCTGGCCCGAATCGGCCTGCCCATGGGCTTCGTCTGCGTCTGGATGTGGAACCGCGTCCTCGACGGTCATTCGGTCTTCCCGGGCAAGCCGAAGCTCAACCCGGCCATCGCCGAGGCCATGCCGCTGCTGCTGCTGGTGGTGGTGCTCGGCGCCGCCATGCTGCTGCCGTTGCTCAGCGCCGGACGTTCCCCCCACGTGCTCTACCGGTCGAGCGAGATCGACATTTCGATGGCCGACGTGAAGGGCATGCCCGTCGTCGTCGACGAGATCGTGAAGTCGCTCAACCTCTTCCTGGCCCACAAGACGTTCAAGGACCGGATGGGTGGTACGCCCCGCCGGGCCATCCTGTTCGAGGGTCCGCCGGGGACGGGCAAGACCTACATGGCCAAGGCCATGGCCCGGGAGGCGGAGGTGCCGTTCCTGTTCGTCTCGTCGTCGGCGTTCCAGTCGATGTACTACGGGCAGACCAACCGGAAGATCCGCTCCTACTTCAAGGCGCTCCGCAAGGCGGCCTGGGCCGAGGGCGGCGCCATCGGCTTCATCGAGGAGATCGACGCCATCGGCGCCTCCCGGGCCGGCATGGGCGGCACCGGGCGGGAGGGCATCGCCGGAGTCGTCAACGAGCTGCTGATCCAGCTCCAGTCCTTCGACGCCCCGCCGGCCGGGCTGCGGGTCCGCCACTGGTTCGTCGAGCGGGTCAACCGGCTGCTGCCGCCGCACCGGCAGCTGAAGAAGCAGGCCGGCCCCTACGCCAACATCCTCGTCGTCGGCGCCACCAACCGGGCCGCCGACCTCGACCCCGCCCTGCTACGGCCCGGCCGCTTCGACCGGTCCATCTACTTCGACCTGCCCAACCGGTCGGGCCGGCGGGAGATCATCGACTACTACCTGGCCAAGAAGGCCCACGAACCCGAGCTCGACGACGACCACCGCCGCGACACCATGGCCGCCATGACGTCGGGCTACTCGCCGGTCATGATCGAGCACCTCCTCGACGAGGCCCTGGTGTGGGCGCTGCGGCGGGGCGGCGACCGCCTCAACTGGGCCGACGTGCAGCGGGCCAAGATGACCGAGGAGATCGGCCTGGCCCAGCCGGTGGAGTACACCGAGGCCGAGCGCCGCACGATCGCCACCCACGAGGCCGGTCACGCCACCGTCGCCTGGCTGGTGGGCAAGAGCCGCAAGCTCGAGGTCCTCTCCATCATCAAGCGGAAGGACGCCCTCGGGCTCCTGGCCCACTCCGACCGGGAGGAGAAGTTCCTCAAGTCGCAGTCGGAGCTGGAGAGCCTGGTGGAGATCGCCCTCGGCGGCCTGGCGGCCGAGGAGGTCTTCTTCGGGGAGATCTCGTCGGGCCCGTCCGGCGACCTTCTGGCCGCCACCACCCTGACGGCCCAGATGATCGGCAGCCTCGGGATGGACGGGACGCTGTTCTCCTATGAGGCCATGGCCATGCCCTCAGCGGCCAACATCGTCGCCCGGGTCGCCTCCAGCGAAGAGGGCAAGGCCCGGATCGAGGAGCGGCTCTCCGCCGCCCGCCTGCGGGCCCGGGCCATGCTGACCGAGCACCGGCCCGTGGTGGAGGCCCTGCGGGACGCCCTCCTCGAGCGCCACGAGCTCATCGGCGACGAGATCCTCGACGTCATCCAGGCGGCCGTCACCCCCGCCAAGGCGGAGACGCCGATCCCGTAGGTCCGAGGGCCCGGCAGTGGCGGCCATCCGTCCATTTGTTGGGAGAGCGTTGATCAACGTGTGCTGAGCAGGTGACCTGGGACGTCGATGCTGGTCCCATGGGTGCGCACTTCGGAGGAACCGGTCGCGGGCTGCGAGCGGATGCCGCTGCCGGTCGCTGCGCGGACCGGCCCGCCGCCGGCGGCCGGCCGGCCGAGCCGTCCCCCTCCCAGCTGACGTCGCCGCTCCCGCCGCTCTCGCAGGCCCGTCGGTGTGCCCCTCCCGCCGAGCTCGAAAACGTCGCCGAGGCTCCCTCCTGGTCTCCGGTCCGGCTCTCCCTGGCGCTCTACGCCGCCGCCTGGGTCTGCTTCGCCGCCCTGGCGGCGACGGTCAGCGACCCGTCCGCCGCCGACGTGGGCCGCCTCGGCCAGCTCCTCACCGCCGGGGCCGCGATCGTCGCCCTGGTGCTCCTCACCCTGTCGGTGGCCCACACCCAGGTGAGTGGCCTCCGGCCCTCCCGGGCCGTCGTCGGCGTGGTGATCCTCGGTCTCATCCAGGGTCGGGTCGCCGCCGTCCTGGCGTCGGGCCCGTCCGACCTGTGGGGTCCCGCCGCCCATGTGTTCGAGCTCATCGGGTTCGCCGTTCCCCTGGCCTGGGTGGGCGGCCAGTTCCATCGCGGCGTCCAACGGCAACGGGTCGAGCAGACCGCCTCGCTCATCGCCTCCTGGGTCGAACGGGCTCGCCACATGGCCAACCAGACGGTCCAGGCCGCCCACCGCCACGACGTGCGCTCGATGCTCTTCGTCGTCGACGGCGCCGCCCAGGCCCTCGGTGACGACACGCTGACCTCCGAACAGCGACTGGCCTTCAGCGGGATGTTGACCGAGGGAGTGGCCCGGCTCACCTCGCTGACCGACATCCGCACCGAGGAGATCCAGCCCTTCGCCCTCGACGGGATCGCCCGCGCCGTCGTCCACGCCGAGCGCCGGGCCGGCCGCTCCGTCACGGCCGACATCCCCGCCGGGCTCACTGCCGTCGGCCGGGCCGCCGACACGGCCGGCGTCCTGCGGACCCTCGTCGCCGTCACGGGCCAGAAGGCGACGGCCGGCGTGCGGCTCCGGGGCGAGGTCGATTGCGGGACGGTCGTCATCCACATCGAGCCATCCGACGCCGAGCCGCTGGCTCTGTTGTCGAGCTGTTGGGAAGAGGTTTGGGCGGAAACGTTCAAGCCTTCCGTAAGCGGCGACGAAGAGGTGCTTGACCTCTATGTCGCCGCTCGGCTCCTCGCCGATCAAGGCGCCGACCTCTGGTCGACGGTCGGACGGGCCCGTTTCGCCGTCAGGCTGCCTGCCCCTCCGAATTCTGACGCCGAGGACGAGGCATGACCTTCACACTGACCCCTCCCGAGCTCGACACCACCGCCCGACCGGACGGGCCCCGCCTGCTCCTGGTCGACGACCACCGGCTGCTGGTCGAGACCCTCCAGATGTCCCTCCGCCAGGCCGGCTTCAGCGTGTCGACGCCGCCCAGCGCCTCCTTCGACGCCGTGCTGGCCGCCGCCGCCGCGATGGAGCCGACGCTCGTCGTGCTCGACCTCGACCTCGCCGGCGACGGCTACGGCTACGACCTGATCGGCCCCCTTCGGGACCTCGGCGCCGAGGTCCTGGTCCTGACCGGCACGACCGACCGCATCGACCTGGCCCGCTGCCTGGAGGCGGGGGCCCTCGGCATCGCCAGCAAGGCCGACGGTTTCGACAACGTCCTGGACAACATCCGGCGGGCGGCCGCCGGCGAGAGGGTGACACCGGTCACCGAGCGGGCCCAGCTGCTGGCCGACCTGTCCGCCCACCGGCGGGCGGCCGAGCGCCGCCTGGCGCCGTTCGAGGCGCTCTCCGCCCGGGAGCGCCACGTGCTCCGGCTGATCGTCGAGGGCCAGCAGGCGGCGGCCATCGCCAAGTCCTGCTACGTCTCGCTGGCCACCGTCCGCACCCAGATCCGCTCGATTCTCATGAAGCTCGAAGTGACCTCCCAGGTGGCCGCCGTAGCGCTGGCCCGCCAGGGCGGCTGGTTCGACAACTCCGCTGGGGAGACCAACTGATGAAGCGTGCCTTCACCTTCCGCAACCCCGACCGCGAGGACCCGCCGATCGAGCCGCTCCCGGTGGCCGACGGGGCGTCGGACGCGCCGCACGGAGGCCCCAGCATCCAGCCGGCCGAGCGCGACCTGGCGGTGGTGCCCGAGGGCGGCCGCTTCGGCGAGCTGCTCGTCCGCAAGCAGCTCGTGAGCCGGGGCGCCATCATGGAGGCCCTCCTCCAGCAGACCGGCACCGGCAAGCGCCTCGGCGCTCTGCTGGTCGACGCCGGGGTCATCACCGAGCGGCAGTTGGCGGAGACGCTGGCCGAGCAGCTGAACCTGCCCCTGGCCGACCTCCGCAATGACCGGCCCGAGCCCGACGCGGTGGGCAAGATCCCCGAGCACGTCGCCCGGGAGCTCGTCGCCGTGCCCATGCGGGTGCGGGACGGCTCGCTCGAGGTCGTGTTCGCCGACCCGACCCCCGGCACCCTCAAGCTGCTGCGGGACACGACGGGCCTTGAGATCATCCCGATGATCGCTCCGGCGTCGGAGGTCACGCGGGTCATCGAGGGGACGTACCGGTCGCTCGGCGCCATCCAGTCCCAGGTCAAGGCGTTCACCGCCACCGACGGCCTCCGTCGCGGCTCGGCCACGACTCCGCTGGCGACCGCCGCCGACGCCGCCGGCGGCGACGCCCCGGTGGTGCAGGTCGTCAACCTCCTCATCGCCCAGGCCCTGCGCGACCGGGCCTCCGACATCCACGTCGAACCGCAGGACACGCAGATGCGGGTCCGGTTCCGGGTCGACGGCGCCCTCCACGACATCACCACCGTGCCGGCCGAGATGGGCCCGGCGGTGGTCAGCCGCATCAAGATCATGGGCGGGATGAACATCGTCGAGCGTCGCCGTCCCCAGGACGGCCAGACGTCGGTCGAGATCGACGGCCGGGCCCTCGACATCCGGATCGCCTCGACGCCGACGGTGTTCGGCGAGAAGGTGACCATGCGGCTGCTCGACAAGAGCCGCCCCCTCTACCGGGGCGCCGACCTCGGGATGCCGGCCGACACCCAGGAGGCCTGGAGCAAGCTGGTCCGGTCCCCGTTCGGGATGGTCGTCTGCGTGGGCCCCACCGGCAGCGGCAAGACCACCACCCTCTACGCCACCCTCGGCGACATCAACTCGTCCGAGCGCAACATCATGACGATCGAGGACCCGGTGGAGTACATCCTCCCCTCGATCAACCAGATCCAGATCAACGAGACCGCCGGCGTCACCTTCGCCGAGGGCCTCCGGTCGATCCTGCGCCAGGACCCCGACGTCATCCTCGTCGGCGAGATCCGCGACGCCGAGACCGCCCGGATCGCCGTCCAGTCGGCCCTCACCGGCCACCTCGTGCTGTCGTCGCTGCACGCCACCGACACGGCGGCGGCCATCCACCGGTTCCTCGACATGGGCGTCGAGGCCTTCCTGGTGGCTTCGGCGGCGCTCGGGATCGTCGGTCAGCGCCTCGTCCGGCGGACGTGCCAGTCCTGCAAGGTCCCCTACACGCCGACCGACGAGGAGATGGCCTTCTACCTCGAGGCCAACGGCCCGGCCAAGGACAAGTTCTGGATCGGCGAGGGCTGCAACTTCTGCGCCGGGACCGGCTACCAGGACCGTATCGGCGTCTACGAGCTGCTCCGTGTCACCCCTGAGATCAAGCGTCTGGTCGTCGGCTGGGCCACCCAGGAGGAGATCCGCCGGATGGCCATCTCCCAGGGCATGCGCACCCTGCTCGACGAGGGCCTCAACCTGGTCGCCTCCGACGTCACCACCATCTCCGAAGTCATCCGAGTCATCTACGCGAGCTGAAGGACGAGACCATGCCGAAGTTCAACTACTTCGCCACCGACGCCGGAGGCATCGAAGTCAAGGGCGTCATCGACGGGATGACCTCCACCGCCGCTGGCCTGGCCCTGGCCGAGCGCGGGCTGGACCCCACGTCGATCACCGAACGCAAGAGCATCCTGCAGTTCGAGTTGACGAAGAAGCGGGTGCCCCGCAAGGACCTGATGCAATTCTCCCGGCAGCTGGCGGTGTTCCTCCGGGCCGGCATCCCCGTCCTCGACGCCCTCGAGATCATCCGGGAGGAGGTTCCCAAGAAGAGCGTCCTCAACCCCGTCCTGGCCGACATGGTCGAAGGCCTTCGTGCCGGCGTCCCCTTCTCCGCCACCGTGCGGGCGCACCCGGAGGCCTTCCCGCCGTTCTACGTCGGAGTGGTCGAGGCGGCCGAGATGACCGGGAACCTCGACCAGGCGCTCGAGGAGGTGGCCGACTACATCGACCGTGACGTCGAGGCCCGCCGGAAGATCACCTCGGCACTGTTCTACCCGGCCGTGGTGTTCCTGATGTCGATCGTCGTGGTCGTCGTTCTGAGTGCCTTCGTCCTCCCCCGCTTCAAGACGTTCTTCGAGCAGCTCGACGCCGAGCTCCCTCTCCCCACCCGGATGCTCCTGGCCATGACAGGCTTCGTTACCGACTTCTGGCCGTTGCTGGTGGGCGGTGCCGCCGCCTTCGCTCTGTTCCTGGTCATGGCCCCGAAGGCCGAGTGGGGCCGGAAGTTCCGCGACACCAGCCTCCTCAAGATCCCCATCATCGGCGAACTCATCCACACGTCGATCATCGAGCGCTTCTGCCGGACGCTCAGCTCTATGGTCCGTTCCGGGGTGCCGCTGCCCGAAGCCTTGACGGTCACCGCGGGCGGCACGAACAACTCGTCTTCCGCCGTGGCCTCGACGATGTGCGCACCCGGATGATGCGGGGCGAGGGGCTGGCGGAACCGATTGCCCGCTCCGGCCTGTTCCCCGGCGCGGCCCGCCAGATGATCCGCGTCGGCGAGGAGACCGGGACACTGGACCAGCAGCTCGAGACGTCGGCCCAGTACTACGGCCGGGACCTCGACTTCAAGCTCACCCGCTTCACCAACCTCTTCGAGCCGGCCGTCATCCTCTTCATGGGTGTCGTCGTCGGCTTTGTGGCCGTCGCCCTGGTCTCGGCCATGTACGGCGTCTTCAATCAGGGGACGCTTTCATGAGACGCCTCGTGCGGCGTCTGCGGCGACGGGTCGCCTCGGAGGCCGGCATAACTCTCGCCGAGGTCATCGTCGCTATTGCCGTTCTCGGCATCGGTGTGGCCGGCGTCGCCTCTGGCCTCGGGGCCGCCTCCATGTCGTCTGACCGTCACCGCAAGCAGGTCACTTCCGACTGGGTCGTGCGGGACTACGCCGAGGCCGTCAAGGAGTACGTTCGGACCGTCGGCTACCCCGAAGGGGACACGGCTGCAGCCACCGCCGCCAAGTACAGCTACGACGTGGTCAGCGCGGCGATCGGTTACGAGAAGCCCGACGGCTACAACGTCGGTCTCTCCGCACAGAAGGGAATCCAGTTCCAGAGCTCGGCCAACCTGAACGTGGTCCTCGTCCTGGACACGTCGGGATCCGTCGACACGTCGTCAGCTCGCCAAAGTGTTCGCGATGCGGCCATGGCCTTCGTGAACGAACTCTCCGAGACGGGCGCCAAGGTCGCGATCGTGAGCTTCGACGACACCGCTGTGGTGAGAAAGCAGCCGACTCCCGTCACCGCCGCGTCCATTCCGGCCTTCCAGGCGGCGCTACCCAGCGACTCCGATTTCGGTGGCTATACCAATTGGGACGACGGGTTGGGCACGGCCTTCTCGACGCTCAGCACTTTCGGGCAGCCTTCACCTCCGTTGGTTGTCTTTGTTACGGACGGGAACCCGAACCGGTGGATTTTGAACAACAGCAACCCGAAAAGCGTCCAAAGTTCGGGCGGCGAAGCCCGAGCGCTCCAAGAGGCTCAGGAGCAGAAGGAACTGATCGAGCACCTGTACTACTCGCGCATCTTCGCGATTGGCGTGAGAGGTAACGAGGGCATCGACACCAACAACCTCAAGGCCATCTCCGGGCCGGATCGGTTCCCCGATTCCGAATTCGACGATGCGGACTGGATGGAAGTCTCCGGGTTCGGCGACCTGACAACGAGCCTCAAGATCGTCGCGGAAAAGATTCGCAAGGACTACTTCGACGTCGAGCCTCCGGCCTCGGGGGATCAAGGCGCCCATCTCCTGACCCTGGTCGCGTCCTCCGAAGACGGGCGGGCCTCCGAAACGCTGCAGATCATCGTGAGAAGGCCATGATGCGACGAATCCGGAAGGACGAGAGCGGTCAGGTTCTGGTCCTCTCATTGGCCTTCATCGCGTTCCTCGGGGTCCTTTCCGTCGCCGTGCTCGATTCCGCCTCCACGAATCTGAAGGCGTCGGTTCATCTCCGCCCGGTCCGGGCCGAGCAGGCGGCGGCCGACGGTGCGGTCGAGGGCGCCATCAACAAGCTTCGTCAGTTCGAGCCCGCGAGACTGACCGGCGCCACCTGGGTTTCAGACGCCCCGTGCCCCAGTCGCTTCTACATCCTGGCTCCCGATGCCGGTCGGGCCATCAACGTCGACTGTGGGAGCCCGGTGGTTGCGGGTCCGTCCGGCTCTGTTCCGGCCAACCGCACAGTGACGTTCACTGCCTGCCCTGCTTTGACTTTCACTGACGCGATCACCACGTCGGGTTCGAAGACCCTGACGAGTGCCACCGCGGCCTTCAAGGCCGAGGATGCCGGCCGCCGAGTCACCGGACCGGGGATCCCCAGCGGTACGACAATTGCCACGGTCACCAGCGCCACGACCGTCACGCTCAACAACAACGCAACGGCGACCACGACCGGGGTGGCCGTCACGGCCACATGCTCCCAATCGGCGACGTTGCTCGTTGCTCGGGTGCAGTTCTCCGGAACGCCCCCGAACGTTGCATCCACCGTCAAGAGTTGGAGTGTTATTCGATGACCGGCCTCAAGCGCGCCCTACGCCGGGTGATAGCCCGGGACGACGGTTCCGAGGGCGGCTTCACCATGGCCGAACTCCTCGTGACCGTCGTTATCTCGTCGATTATCGTCGCGGCAATCGCCTCGGCGTTCATCGTGAGCGTGAAGACGACGAGCCAGGCCAGCACCCGCCTTGACGAGTCCAACGACGCCCAGATCCTGAGCGCCTACTTCGCCGGCGACACGTCGGGACCAACTACTTCTCGACCGACGCGCTCCCGCCCGGCGCCTGCGCCATCACCGGATTGACTCCCAAGGCCCTGTTCAGCTCGACGGATCCCGCTGCCGGGATCACGAGGTACGCGCTGTACGGCCTATCGACGACGTCGCCCACGAACCTGATCCGCCGGTACTGCGCGGGTACGCATCGCGAAGAGGCGACCGTGGCCACCAGCGTCGCCGCCGCGGATGGATCCTGCGGAAACGCCGCCTGCCCTGCTGCTCCGGCGGTCCCGGCACGCGTCGAACTCACGATCCAGTCGACCAAGGGGTATGGCTACACCGTCCAGGGTTCGCCTCGCGGCACCACCGTCACCTCCGTGGTGGACGCCCTACCGGTCGTCGCCTCGGTCCCGCGCGACACGCGGTGTCGCAGAGAGCGACCAACGCCGGCTTCGTCCAGTGGAGGGTCCGCTTCAGCGAGCGGGTCACGGGCGTTTCACCGGCCGACTTCCGGCCGGAAGGCAGCGTCCCGAACAAGCCGACGACCGTCACGGTGGCCGGCGTTTCCGGGTGGTTCCACCTACACGGTGCGCGCCACCACGGGCACGGGCACCGGCACGCTGCGACTCGACGTCCTGGATGACAACTCCGTTCTTGACCTGTCGGGCAACCAACTTGGTGGATCTGGCTTGGGGGACGGCAACTTCGGCACCGGCCAGATCTTCGCCATCGACCGGACAGCCCCGACAGGCACTCTCGCCTTCCCGGGCACGTCGACCTACAACGCGACCACCTGGACTGGCACCATCAGCGGGACCGTGAGCGACCCGTCGGTCGACGCCGCGTCCACCGACCCGGACGCCGCCGGAAGCGGTGTGGACCGGGTCGACGTGAGTATCCGGCGAACGAATAGCAGCGGTAGTCAACGCTACTGGAGCGTGGCTGACAACGCCTTCACGTCGGGTGAGAAGTGGGTATCTGTCACGACCACCGGTCCGAACTGGGCCCTGCCGTTCCCGATCACGAACTTCGCGGTCAACGACCAGTACGAGGTGCGGATCTCCGCCGTCGACAAGGTCGGCAATGCCCAGTCCCCGACGTCGTGGAGGAGCTTCGACATCGTCGCCCCGCCGCAGGTCGCCTTGACGGCGCCGGTCGACGGATCTCAAACAATCGACACGACCCCGGAATTCAGCGGCACGCGGGGGACGGCAAGCGGCGACCTGTCGGAGGTCACCGTCCGGATCTTCGCCGGAGCACAGCCGGTGCCCGCCGGCACGCCGGTCTCCGGGACCCCGGTACGGATCTTCACGGTGGGTGGCACGGGCAGTTCCTGGTCCGGGAGTCTCCCGACGGCTCTGACTCCAGGGATCTACACCGCCCAGGCGAGTCAGTCGAACAGCAGCGGCGAGACCGGTTACACGGCTACAAAGACCTTCACCGTCTACGTCGACACCACCCCTCCGGTTGCGCCGAGCGTGCCCGACCTGGTGGCTGGCAGCGACAGTGGATCGTCGAATAGCGACAACGTGACCAATGACTCGACGCCGACATTCAGCGGGACCGCCGAAAACGGCGCCACGGTCACGGTCTTCGCCGGCCCAACCCGATCGGCACCGTGAGCGCCGCGGCGGGTCCTACACCGTGACGCCCGCCGCACCGGCTACCGGACGGAATCCACATCATCACCGCCACCGCCACGGACCCGTCAGGGAACACGTCCGTTCCTCCGCCGCACTTGATGTGACCATCGACCCGCGGCCCCCACGCTCGTCCTCTCCCCGATCACCAACGGCGGGAGTGGGAACGAAACCTTCAGTGGCACCTCCACCGACAACACCGGGACGCTCACAGTGACCATTGAGCGACGGACGTGCTTCTTCATCTGCTGGTGGGAGCAGGCCCGCACCTACACGGTCAGCTCGTTCTCAGGGGCCGCTCCGCCGTACAACTGGTCGCAACCAACGGACCGGGCGATCTCAGTGCTGGACTGCGTACAGAGCCCGGGCCGTCCAAACCGACCTGGCAGGCAACGTGAGCAATACGACTCCGAACCGGGACTTCACTGGCTTCTAGACTCCGGCCTCTGGGCCCCTCGACCGTCATCGTCGTCGGCTGGCGCCCGCCCATGAGGCGGGCGCCGAGCCCGTGCCGTCGTAGCGGACGCCGTGCAGTCGGGGCCCGGCGCAGTTCATCAATCGTGATGATGGAGCCAGAGGGGCCTCCATGTCAAATCAGGTGAGAGGCCGTTTCCACCTACGGACGCCTCCGTAAACGGCCCACCAACCTTTAATCGAAAGGGGTACCACCATGATCGAGCGCCTCCAGCAGAAGCGCCGGACACGAGGGCGGCTTCACCCTCGTCGAGCTCCTCGTCGTCATCGTCATCCTCGGCATCCTCGCCGCCATCGTCGTCTTCGCCGTCGGCGGTGTGAAGGACAAGGGTCACGAATCCGCCTGCAAGGCCGACGTCTAGTCGATCTCCAGCGCCGAAGAGGCCCACTTCGCCCAGAACGGCAGCTACGTCGCAATGGGCGCCCTCGTGAGCGGTGGCTTCCTGCACGCCGCCTCCGAGATGCACACGGTCGCGCCCGTGGACGCTACGGCGACCGCCGAGGCGACCTACACCATCTCGCCCGTCCCCGGCGAGGGCTGCGCTCCCGCTGCCCCGTAAGCCATCCGAGACGTGGTGGAAGCGGCCGGCCCTCCGGGGCCGGCCGCTTTCTCGTGTGCCATTCATCAGTTCGGATGATGGCGGTTTTTAGACCGGGCGTTCAATGGTGTTGAGAGTCCTTCACGATCCGAGGCCGAGAAACATGATTGGTTCGCTTCAATCCCGCAGGCGGCAGGGCGAGAAGGGCTTCACGCTGGTCGAGCTCCTCGTCGTGATCGTCATCCTGGGTGTCCTCGCCTCGATCGTGGTGTTCGCCGTCGGCGGGGTGAAGGACCGGGGGGCCGTGAGCGCTTGCCGGGCCGACACGGCGTCACTGATGGCCGCCGAGGAGGCCTACTTCGCCTCCACCCAACCGACCGGGCGATACACGGCTCAGGACAAGGTGGCGGCCCCCGGCGACCTCGTGGCCGCCGGCTACCTCCACGCCCCCCCGACGCTGCACACCGTGGCGATCGGTGGCACCCCGCTCGGGAGCGCCTACACCATCGTTGACGGCGGAACCTGCGGCTCCGACTGACCGAACGAGGCCGGCAGGCCCTCGACGCCGACGAGACGCACGTCTGCTGATGTGTCTGACGAGAGCCGAAGAGCTTGCCCGAGAGACCGATAACCTTGACATCGTCGCCATGGCCGGGGAGCTCATGGACCTGGTCATCGAGAAGTGGATGAGGAGGAGCGATGGTTGAGGGCTGGGTCGACCAGGCGCACGCTCGCGGGCTCCTGACCTTCGCTGAGGCGGCCACGCTTCTCAACATGCTGATCCCGGACCTGCTCGACGCGATGCGAGACGGCGAGCTCGAGTACGAACGGATCGACAACAAGCCCTGCGTCCAGCTGGCGGCCCTTGACACCTACCGTCGACGGCGGAGCGTCGCCTAGCTGTAAGAACGCCCGGTCGCCGCCTGGGCTACCCGAGCCGGGCGCCGCTGCCGAGGACGTCGATCATCCGCATCAGGGCGTTGGTGTCGACCTTGGAGACCGGCATCAGGTCGAGCTCCCGGACGGCGTCCTGGAGGTCGGGGCCGAGGTAGGCGGAGAAGAGGACGATCGGCGTGGTGCACCCTTGGCCGCGGAGGATGCGGGCCGTGTCGATGCCGGTCAGTTCCGGCATCATGTGGTCGAGGACGAGGACGTCGGGCGGGGAGCTGGCGACCTTGGCGATGCCGTCCCGGCCCGAGGTGACGACGTCGACCTCCCAGCCCGCAGTGGCGTAGATCGATCGCAGCAGCTTCCCGACCGAAGGGTCGTCGTCGCACACGAGTAGACGCATGATGTCTCCTCAGGGGAACCAGCTCCATCCGGAGCCCTCGAGCAGCGTCCACGCGCCACGGCAACCCTCTTCGACCGGGCACCCCGGCGGATGAGCGATGGGGCCCGGCATCGCTCATCCGCCGGGTCCGATCTCAACAGGTTCCCAGCTCTCGTTCCGATCCGGCACCGTTGTCCCGCAAAGGGAACGGTCGGAGCGGTTCGTCCCCGTGCTGGTCGAGCCGGGACCCGCGCCCCAGCCCGGCCGGAGCTACGGCGGGCCGAGGAAGCGGCAGCGGGGGCCGGGGGCCCGGGCCAGGCGTTCGTCGAGGGTGGCGAGGGGGGCGGCGAGGGCTTCGGCCAGCGCCACGTACCAGGCGTCGTAGGTGGTGACGGGTCACCGGGCGGCCAACGGCTCCGGCGAGCAGCTCCTCGGCCCACCGCCCGGCGGCCGTCGTCGACCAGGGCGGCGACGACCACCGAGGCGTCGACGACGGCCGTCAACGGCGTTCGGCGTCCCGATGGGCGACGATGCGCTCAGGGGCCAGCCGGGTGCCCGTCCGGGCCTTGCGGTCCCGGACGGCGGCCATCAGCGAACCGGCGCTCGGTCACCGTGCGAGCTCGGCGGCGGCGCGTTCGATAAGTCGGCCGGCGCCACGAAACGCTGCTCGTGCTTTGGCCGGAGTGACGAATGTGAACCCGTAGTGGGATTCGTCCTTGACTGCCAGGACTTTGCGGAGGGCGCCGGCCAGTGCCTTTCCGTCGGGGACTGCGGCCTCGAGGAGGTCGGCGGCCCGTTCGTGGTCTTGACCGCGCCAGCGCTCGCCATGGTCGCACAACAGATGGCGTCGGCCGCCGCAACGGCGGCGAGCACCGCAGTGCCGGCCGCGACGTTGGTCCACGCCGCGAGATCCTCGGCGCTGACAACCAGCTCCGACACCAGGAGATAGGAACGCGCTTGACCAAGGCGTTGGCGGGCTTCGGCTCGACCGCAGCGTTCACGCCGGCCCTTCGGTCGGCTCATCGTCTCCCTCTCCCAGATGCCGAACGCTGACGGGCCACGAGATCGGCGAGCGACCCGGATGTCAGAGGTATCTCGTCGCCCATCGCCGCCACGAGGGCCGGTTCGGTTCGAGACCGCCGCAGTTCTCTCACGCTCAGTTCGATCACCTGCAGGTCGTTGCCGGTCCACGCCCGCACCTGCCGCCGCAAGTTGTCGAGCTGAGCGACCCATTCCGGGTCCTCACCGTCGAGCTCGTCAGGGCGCACCACGAGCAGATCGATGTCGCTTCCCTCGTCCCCGTCGCCACGGGCCGCGGACCCGAACACACCGGAATGCACGGGCGGCTGGGCCCAGCCGGCGACCAGCTCCCGCAGGCGCCGCCACAACTCGCTCCGAAGATCCGTCAACTGGGTGATGGCCGGAACCGCAAGGTGGTCACGATTCAAGCCGAACAACAGCGCCCCCCCGGCTGGCCGCGCTTGGACAACGCCCTGATCCACGAGTCGATGCAGGACCCGGCGGACCCCGTCGACCGAGCCTCGCGAGCACAGCCGGTGCACCTCCAGCCCAGTCAGCTCCCGCTGCGCTCGAACGAGCACGGTCAGCACGGGACCGTCCAGCGTTGGGGTCATCACCTGAGTCGGCTCGCCCACATCCACGGCTGCGAGTATACCAGTCAGAGTCCGACTATCATCGGAATAGTCCGATTATACTCTGACCCCCAGCGGGGCCTGGCGCCAATGGGTCAGCGCCCGCCACTCGGCGTCACGTCCGTCAGCCGGCCGGGACCAGGTCGAACCCCTCGGCGGCGGCGGCGGCCCGGAGCCGCGTGTCGAAGGCGGCGAACGATCGGCAGTCGTCCAGCTGGGAGCGGGCGGTGCGGGCGGAGGCGAGTTGGACGGCGTCGTAGGCCCGCAGCCCGTGGGTGGCCACGAGGCGGGCGGCGTCGTCGAGCACCGGCCCGCCGGCCGGTACGGCGGCGAAGCGGGGCGCCTCGGCCCCCGTCCCCAGAAAATCGGCCTCGAAGGCGGCGGTGAGCAGGCCGGCGTCCTCGGCGCTGACCTCGCCGAGCCGGTGCTTGTGCCACAGCGCACCGGGTACCTCGACCCGGGCGATGTGGGAGACCACGATCGGTTCGCTGATCGATCGGACGGTCTCGTGGCCGGGCTCGTCAGCGTAGAGCTTGACCAACGCCGACGAGTCGGCGAACAGGGTCATTACCGGCTGCCGGAGATGATGTCGGACAGCGGCGTGCCCTGCCCCGCTCGGGCCCGGGCCTGGGCCAGGGCCCGCTTACCCGGGCGGCGCGAGGCCGGGGCGGCCGGCGCCACCAGGAGACCGGCCCGGGCCAGTCGCTCCCGGACCCGCTCGGCGTCGTCGCCGGCGAGGTCGGGATCGGTGGCGGCGTCGAGCACGGCGGTGACGTAGTCGTTCATGGAACGGCCGGCGGCGGCGGCCCGGCGCCGGACACGTTCCAGGAGCTCCTCGCTGGCCCGCCAGGTCATCTGCGCCATGAATGCATGCTAGCAGGCAGAAGCCAGCGGCTTATGGCGGGCCGAGGAGAGGCATCGGGCTGAGAGGGGCGGCAGCCGCTCCGAGGTCATTGCCCTGCCGACGGGATGCCCAGGCCTGTGTCGTCAACCTCGACCCGCCCATCCGGCGGGCTGCTCGGCCCCGGATCACCACCCTGGCCGAGCCCGCATGGCGGAGGTGAGCGGGCGCTGCATGCGCTCGGGATGGACCTGCCTTGCCGGTCAAGTGACATGCTGATCCTGAGCCCTCGGAGGGACCCGGTGGCCTCACCGGCACCTGGGTGTGCCCGTCAGCGGATCACGAGCTCGTTCCCGGCAAGCGGGGTGTACGCCTGAAACCGCTTGGCTGCTCGCCCGGCGCGTTCGGGACCACCCCGGAGTTCTGGCTCGCCCTTCAAACCAACCACGATCTCGGTCCGCGCCCGGCCGACAGCGCCCTATCCGGCAGCTCGCCGAGGCCGGTGACAAAACGGGTTGGCCGCCAGCGGGTCTTCGACGATCCGGGTAGCGCAACAGCTGACCGTGGCGGATCGATGATCTTGAGGAGCGCGCGGCTAGAGGCGAGTGATGGGCCCGCTGGTAGGATACGCCGAGCACGAAGACGAAGTCACGCAGCGGCATACCCTCTGCGTGCAGAATCCGTGCGGCCTCCCGGGCCTTCATCGACGCCAGCTCCGAAGCGATCTCGGCCGCCGCCCGGCTGGCGCACCTCGTCGAGGATGGCCTGGCCTTGGCCGGCAGGTCGGGAACGACCGTGATGGCGAAGCTGACCGGGTCGGCCCAACGTGTCGGCGATGGCGTCGCGGGCCAGGTCTTCGACCTGATCGTGGCGCCGGGCCTGGCTGTAGACGCCGTCGAGTTCGCTGATCTGGATAGCCCACCAGTTGCCGGAGCGGGCGGTGCGGGCGGTGTAGGTCGCCATGGCTGAGCCTTTCTCGCTCGCCCTCTTGAGGGTCGCCTGGGCGGTGAGTTCGTTGATCTCGCGGTGACGGGCGACCGGGGAACTGATAGGTGCCGATGCGGTAGACGGTGTGATTGCCGCCTTCACGGACGTGGATGAGTTCGAGGCCGTTGGCCTGAGCGACCGTGGCGTTGCCGGACCCGTCCGTCTGGGCGGCCTTGCCGTGGGACGAGGACGGGGGTGAGCGTGCGCCGAGGCGAGATCTGGTTGGCCGACGTGCCCGGTGACAAGCGCCGGCCGGTGGTCGTGCTCACCCGGGACTCGGTGCTGCCCCACCTCACGACCATCCTCGTGGCGCCGGTGACGAACCGAATCCGCAGCATCCCGACCGAGGTCCCGGTGACCGGGCTGGCCAGGGCGTGCGTGGCCAACCTCGACAACATCACGCCGTTGCCGAAGTCGGTGCTCGTCGAACGGGCCGGGCGGCTCTCGCAGGACGAGCTGACCGGACTCTGCTCCGCCGCCCGCTTCGCCATCGGCTGCTGACCCGAGACGGGCGAGCTCGACGCCCGCAGGTACTGCTGCAGCGACCGCCCTGAGCGCGCCACCCGGGCCGCCAGCTCGGCCCGGGTGTCCTCGGGAGCCGGGCTACGACATGCGAGGCTCGGGCGCGCCGGTGGGGCTCGTCCCGCTCATGGGGGCGGTTTCCCGGCTGCGGAGGTAGCCGCCGTAGGCCACCGCGCCGGCCAGGGGCACGGCCAGGTAGGCGCCGAGGGAGAGGTAGCTGGTCTCGAGCACCAGCTTGAGCACCAGCAGGCCGGCGATGGCGGCGCCGGCCAGCAGGTCGGCCCGTTCCCAGGTCACCGGGATCGCCGGGAGCCGGAGCTCGGTGAACCCATGCAGCACGATCCGGGCCACGACGGCCACGGCCACGAGAGCGGCCAGGAGACCGAGGAACCCGTTGGGGGACTGGACGCCGCTGCGGCTGGACGTGACGTCGAAGCCGGCGACCCCGATGGAGAGCCGGTGCCAGGGCAGGATGACCAGGTCGACGAGGAGGAGCAGGGCGCCGAGCGACATGATGCGTTCGCCGAGCGAGAGTTTCTTGAGGTCCATGAGGTGCTCCCTTGAAGGCCGAACGGCGCGAGTGGGAGCCGCGCCGAAGTGGGCGGGGTGCCGGCAACTGCTCGGCAGACGAGGGATCGAGGGCCGCCGCGGGACCGGCTGAGAGCTTCCTGCTCGTCGCTCCCTTCGTAGTGCAGGCGGCGCGGGAGGGGCAAGAGCAGGAGTGCGGCGTAGGGGACGAACCTACTTTCGCCTTTCGCCAACCGGTGCCAGGGTCCGGGCTCCGACGCGTCGGTTTCCCACGGGGTTCCCGCCTGGATCACAACGGGCGCCCAACTCCGAAGGCGGGCAAAACACTATGCCCCACAAGGAGATGGCGGGTCCGACTCGTCCCTCTCGCTGCCCGGCGGACCCGTCCTTATGCTCGGCTCATACCGCAGCAAGGAGGTCACTCTTGTCCCCCAACCCCTCGGGGCGGCGCATCGGTGTCAAACGCCCCGTGCCCCCCGTATCCAGCGCATTCCCCTTCGGCCGCCGGCTCCTCCCCTTGGCTCTCGCCGGGGGCGCGGTGCTGGTGGCCCTCTCCGCCAGCCCCGCCGCCGCCACCGTCACCGGCGGTTGTGCGGGGGCCGGGACCATCGGCGCGAACCGCCACGACGCCGCCGCCCTCGACCCCGCCAAGCCCATCACCGTCCCCGAAGAGGGCGACGTGGCCTACGAGGGGTCGGTCCCGCTCCCGGCCGGTGACACCGAGCGGGCCTACTCCGGTTCGATCGCGCTGGCGCTGCCCATCGGCAGCATCACCGTGGCCGACTGGTCGGGTTCGTCGGCGAAGGTGGCCGACAACGGCGTCCACCACTACTCGATCCCGGCGATCGTCCCCCGGGGCATCACTGTCCGGGCCGATGGCACCCACAGCCACGACGGGCTGGCGGCGCCGTGCACCGGGGCCTTCTCCATCGCCCTCGACGGCGGGCCGCTCGACTCGCCCGTCCCCACCGCCGCTGCTCTGGGCGGGACGCTTGTCGCCGGAGCGGCGCTGGCTAGCGCCGCCTTCCCCAAGGGAGGTAAGCCATGAAGCAGCGAGGCCGTCCGATCCGGGGCGCCGTGGCCGGGTTATTCCTCGGGCTGTTCGTCAGCCTCGACCTGGTGATCTTCGGCGTGCTGGCCCTCGACGCCGCCGTCCTGGCCCTCATCCCCCTGCTCGGCCTCGGGGCCGGTGTCGCGCTGGGCGTCATGGCGCCCATGAAGCGCCGGTCGGCCGAGGGCAAGCGATCCCGGGTCCCGTCAGTCGGTGGACCCAAGCCCGACGCCAGCGCCGCCTGATCCTCCCAGCCGGCGTTCTGTGCTCCCGTAGCCACACTGAGGTGGCTGCGGGAGCACCGTCGCGTTTCCCGCCTGCGCTCCCCTGACGAGCGCTCAGGCGCCGCCGACGAGTGCTAGGAGTGCAGGACGGGGACCTTCCGGGAACGAAGCTCGGCGTGCTTGGTGACGAGGGGGATGCCGAGCATCTCGGCCAGCGACAGGGCCGCCCAGGTGTCGACGTCGCCCGTCTCGGCCGGCGCCCGGAGAGCGGCGTCCATGGCCAGGGCACGGACGGGGAACCACTCCCGCACGAGCAGCTCCAGCTCGGCGTAGTCGGCGGCGGCCCGCGCCGGGCGGCCCTCGTGGAGGACCACGAGGAACTCGGCCAGCAGGAGCGTGGCCGCATCGAGCGCCAGGTAGTCGACGACGTCGTGGCGAAGCCCGTCGACGATGCCGGCCGCGGTGAGCAGTCCGCCCGAGTCAGCTACCGCGGTGGCGTACATCCTGCTTGGCGGCTCTCGTCGCCGTGGACGTCTTGGCGGAACGGCGGGATTTCACCGTGTCCATGGCCGCCTGATAACGGTCTTCGGAGACCGGTGCGCGGGCCGCGACGCGGTCGTTCAACTCCTGTGGAGTGAGGAGCGCGGCCGTTCGCCGCAGCGCTTGGCGCATCCACTCCTGCGCACTCATACCCTCCCGACCTGCCTGCTCGGCGAGGCGGGCCACGACTTCCGGCTCGAGGCCTTTCACGCTGACGTCCATGTCGGAATGGTACCACCACGGTCCCAATATCGCAACCGGCGTGGTTCAGCCGGTCCTGGGGAGCGGTGCGTGAAATCAGCTGGCCTGTCGTTCGACGTTCTCGGACAGGGCAACGAGGCGCGCGAACCGGGGCCGGCTTTGGGCCGGCCCCGGTTCGTATGCGGGAATCTGGTTGAGGTCAGTCAGCGGTTAGCCCAGGTCGATACTCCGGCGCCGGCCCTTGCCGGCGAACAGGAGAGCGGCCAGGCCGGCCAGGAGGGAGATGCCGCCCAGGAGGAGCAGGCGGTTGGGATCGTTGCCGGTGCGGGGCAGCTCGGCGGCGGGTGCCACCACCGGGGCCGCCTCCACCACCACGCCGAGCACGGCGGTAGGAGCCGGAGCCACCTCGGCCACGACCACTGGGGTGATCACCAGGGTGACGACGGCGTCGTCGCTGGCCTCGACGTCCTTGTCGAGCGGGTCGGTGCCGCGAGCGGTGCCGATGTTGGTCAGCTTGCTGTTGGCGTCGATGGTCGCCGTCTTGGTCAGGGTCTTCGACTGCCCCGGCTCGAGACTGGCGATGGTGTCGATGTGGCCGAGCACGTCGTCGTCCACGGACACATCCGACAGGACCACGTCACCGGTGTTGGTGACCACGTAGGTGAAGGTCACCAGTCCGGAGTCCGTGACGGACCCGGGGTTGGCGGTCTTCGTGATGCTGACCCCCGGGTGGAGGACGTCGAGGACGTGGATCTCCGTGTCGCAGAGGTCCGGGGCGTTCTCGGGGGCTCCCGGTGCGGGACCGTCGGTGCAGACCACCACCGTGTTCACCACATCGGCGACCTGATTCGTCTCGACGGTGTAGGTCTTGGTGAACACCTCCGAGGCGTCCTTGGCCAGAGACTCAATCGTGCCGATCGGGCCGAGCACGTCGTCCACCACGGTGAGCCCGGTCAGGGTGACGTCGCCGGTGTTGGTCACCGTGAAGGTATAGGTGATGGTGTCACCTTCGTGGGCCTGGGCCGGGCCGGTCTTGGTCACTTGCAGGTTGGGGTTGACCACGTCCACCAGGGCGGTGGCGGTGTCGGTCACGACGGGTCCGACGGGCGGGGTGCCCGTGGCGAGGGCGGTGTTGAGGGTGTCGACGTCAAGCTCCTGTGAGCAGGTGTAGGTCCAGCTCTCGTCCGGAGAGAGCACATTGCCCAAGTCGACCGTGGAGCGCACCACCGGGGAGCACTCGTCGTCGACGAGGGTGACCTGGGTCAGGGGGGCGTCACCCTCGTTGGTGACGACGTAGGTGTAGGTCACGGAACCCCCGGAGACCACCATGCCGGCCGACGCCGACTTGGTGACTTCGATGTCGGGGTTGATGACGGTGACTGTGGCGTGTCGATGTCGCTCACGTTGGCCCCGACCGGCGGCTTACCCGAGGCCGTGGCCGTGTTGGTGGTGGTTTCGGTCAAGGTGTCCACGCAGGTGTAGGTCCAGCTCTCGTCCGGAGAGAGGACATTGCCGGCGTCGATCGTGGAGCGCACCACAGGGGAGCACTCGTCGTCGACGAGGGTGACCTCGGTCAGGGGGACGTCACCGTCGTTGGTGACGACGTAGGTGTAGGTGACGGGCCCGCCGGAGACCACCGTGTCGGCCGACGCCGACTTCTCGACGTTGATATGCGCAGGCAGCGTCCGGTTGTTGAACGTGCAGCGGATCGTGTCGAGTGGTCCGACCACGAGCTGCCCGCCGTTGACGAACGCCGTGGCCGGGTCGTTGTTGCGGGCGCAGGTGGCGCCGGCAAAGGCGTAGCCGGGGTCAATGGTCTCGGTCAGGGTGGTCGTCACGTTCTGGGCCGAGTCCCAATCGAACTGGACCATGCCGTTCTCATCGGTGTCGCCGCTGTCGGGGGTGACGACCGGGGCGGGGCTGCCGCTGGCGGTGAAGTGCCAACCCTCGGCGGGGTTGCCGTCGAGGAGCTTCTGGACGATCACGGTCCCGCCACACAGCTCAGTGGCGATCTCGAGCAATGCGGGCTTCAGGTCGGTGAAGCTGGTCACCGTGGTCCAGTCGGCCACTTCGAAGCTGTTGATCGGCCAGTTGTCGAGACCGGAGATGGCCTGGAGGGAGCCGAGGTTGAGCCCGCTGTCGCCCGTCACGCCGAGGGTGAACATGTGCGAGCCGTTGGGGGCAAGCTTGATGGCGTCGGCCTTGGTCTTCGCCTCGGCCGTCGACGCGGCGGTGGTGCCGGTCGTGACGACCCCGCTGCCGTTGATGTAGCGGTTCGGGTTGCCGTCGGTGATCATCACCACGAGGTCGGGCTTCCCGCCCGAGAACCCGGGGAACGTGCTCTGGGCCTTGATGAGGCCGTCTTCCCAGTTGGTGAAGTTGGCGAAGGAGAGGCCGTTGACCGTCGCCGTGAGACCGGTCGGGCCCGCCAGGTTGGCCGTCGTCAGCGGGACGACCCCATTGTTCACGAGGGGGTTGCTGTCGACGCGGCCGTCGGTGGCGAAGCTCGTCAGGGAGACCTTCGAGCCCGTGTCGACCAGGGCCTCGAGGAACGTGTTGGCGGCCGCCTTGACGGTACCGGCGTTTCCGGCCACCGACCCGGAACGGTCGATTACGAGGGCGAATTCGAGCCCGCAGCTGGCGTTGAGGTCGGGGTTCCCCGACACATCGACGTTGACGACGGCGTTGGCTGCCGGGAAGCCGGTCAGGAGGGTGGTGAAGAAGGTCAGCGCGATTGCCGGAGCGAGGCGCCGGAACACTTTGCCGGGCATGTACGTCTCCAATTTGGGTGTGCAGCCCAAGGGCCGGGGGCGGCGGCGGGATGGTGAAGGGGCGCCGGGTTCGCCATTCGCTCCCCGCCGGCCAGGCGACCAACACAGCCGACGGATCTTCGCTTCGCCCTCGGGACGGCATCTGTGCTGCCCGATGAACCAATGGTGGCCCGGTGTCCTCACCGCCCGGCCACAGGACGATCAACTCCAGATCAAATCGTTGGCCCGTTCCACTGAAAACCGGCAAAGCGACGCGGTCGGATTAAAGGCTCCCCTCACCGCCCCGCCACGGGGCCCCAACCTCCGCCCCAACATCGGTGCCCCATATCGATTCATGAATGCCGGAAGGGCCCGGGCCCCCTCCGTGCTAGGGGGACCCGGGCCCTTCGGCCGTGCGGTAGGGCGACCTCTTAGACGTCGAGGGCGGCGACCGCCACGATGGCGTTGGCCGGCGGGTTGTCACCGAGGGAACCGAAGAACGGCAGGTTGGAGAAGTTGAAGATGCCGCCGTCGTTGGCCACCATGAGGTAGCCGGTGCCGAAGGGCACCATGCCGTTGACGGGCTTGTTCAGCTTGGTGCTGCCCATGGAGCCCTGGAAGAGGGCTTCGAAGGCGAAGACGCCGCCGTCGGAGGCCACCAGCCAGTAGCCCTTGCAGTCGGGGTCGGGGACGAGGGACTGCACCGGCTGGTTGAGCGGCTTGCCGCCCATCGAGCCGTAGAAGACGGCGTCGCCGAAGGCGAAGATCCCACCGTCGGAAGCGACCATGTAGTAGCCCTTGCCCGACGGGGTCGGGATGGAGTCGAACACCGGGCCGTTGAGGGGCACGGCCGACATGTCGCCGAAGTTGGCGGCGTCGCCGATGGTCAGGACCCGGCCCCGGGTGGTGAAGATCCAGTAGCCGTTGCCGGTCGGGGTGGCCGACAGGCTGGTCACGGTTTCACCGGCGGCCAGCCCGCTGGTGGGGGCGTTGCCGAGGTGGACGGCGTCGCCGAAGCTGTAGATGTGGCCGGCGCTGTCGAGGATCCAGTAGCCGTTGCCGGACGGGGTGGGCTCGATGTCGACCGCCTTGGCGCTGCCCAGGAAGGGAGTGGCGTTGCCCAGGTGGGCGGCCTGACCGAAGGCGTAGACGGCACCGTCGGAACCGACCATCCAGTAACCCGACCGGGTGCCGATGCCGATTCCACAGCTGTCTCTACCGTCGTTGATGCCACCGACGAGGGGGCCGCCGCCGCCGGGGCCGCCACCGCCAGGACCGTCGCCGGCGGTGTCGATGACGATGAAGGACTCGAACTTGCAGTCGACCGTGTCCTGCGGGCCGACGGTCACGGTGATCGAGTTGCCGTCACGGACGACGGGGATCGTGACGCCGTTGCGCTTGCAGCTCACGCTGTCGATGGGGAAGCCGGCCCTGGGGGTCTCGGTGATCGTCGCAATGACGCCGGCCGGGGTCTGCTCCCAGGAGAAGTTGGCCACACCGTCGGCCTCGGTCGGCGGCGCGGTGGTCGTCGTGGCCCCCACGGTCGCGGAGAACGTGAAGCCGTTGGCCGGCTGGCCGTTGACCAGGCGGTGCACGATGATCGACTCGTCGCACAGCTCGGTGGCGATCTCGCTCAGTTTCGTTTGGAGCGCCGTGTAGTTGGTTACCTGGCCCCAGTCGGCGTCGACGAAGTCGGTGGCGCCGGCGAACTCAACCGTGCCCGAGATCGCCTTCAGGTTGTCGCGGCTGTCGTTGTCGAGGGAGCCGACACCGAGAGCGAAGATCCGAGCGCCGGGCGGGGCCTTGATGAGGTCCGCCTGGGCGACGGCGTCGGCGACGGCGATCGTTTCCGTTCGCTTCGCTGGTGTCCGTGCCCCCGACCGCGAAGGGTGAGGTGTCGTTGATCCACCGGTTGGGGCTGCCGTCGGTGATCACGATGACGAGAGGCTTGGGTCCGGGCCCGAACAAGCTGAGCTGGCTCTTCGCCTTGACGAGGGCGTCGTCCCAGTTCGTGTACTGGGTGGGGCTGTTGGAGATGGTCAACCCGTTGACCGTGCCTTGCAGGCCGGCCAGGGTGTCGGTGTTGACGGGGGTGGGTCCCCGTTGACCGTCGCCGTGGTCCCGAAGCTGACCAGGGCGACGTCCGACCCGGTGTTGTTCAAGCCGGCCAGGAAGGCGTTGGCGGCCTCCTTCAGCTTGCCGCCGGTGGCCTGGGCGATGGACGACGACCGGTCGAGGACCAGGACGACGTCCAGCCCGCAGGACTGCTCAGGGCGGGGTTGGCGAGGGCTGCTTCGGCCGGCGCGGTGACCAGCATCGACATGCCGAGGGTCAAGAGGATGGGTACGGTCAGTCGCCGGAGCGATCTCCCTGTCATGGATCATTCCTTCGTGTGGGGGCGATGGAGCCCGGTGATTTCGCCCACGCTCCGGCGGAGCCAAGGGCAATACCTGTTGCTATGCACATCAATGTGACGGCGTGGCCCCACGACCGCGACACGGCAGTCTCAACACCACCCCAACAGGCAAATCAAAACCGCTGAAGCGTCAGCTTTGCCCGGTTCCGGCGACGGGCCGCGTGGCGACGCGAGTACGCACACCGGGGCCACACGCTCCACCAGGCCGACTGCCTCATCGCCACGGCCGCCCTCGGGATCGGCGCCGCCCTGGCCACGGCCAACATCGGGGACTTCCCGATGAGCGACCTCTCCGTGGAGCACTGGCCCGCC
>CAVRTC010000012.1:0-57582 GCA_963723985.1 uncultured Actinomycetes bacterium | reverse complement strand
GTGCTTCGCCGTCGACTCCGCGAGGGGATCGGGGGAGGGGCCAATAGGCCGAGCTGGGCGGCCGGTCCAATCCCGGATGGCGTCGAAGTGGCCGTGCTTTGCCCGACGACCACGTTGTGGACACCCCAGTAGGGAGAAAGGGACTCATGATCGGGAGCAGAAAGGCGGTATCGCGTCGGTCCTTGGCGCACTGCTCATCTCGCCGGTGTTCCGACGATGGCGATGGGCGGCGAGGACGCCACCCATGAGCGGGTGGCGTACTCGGCCACCGCCGACAGGCCACGTCCGACGACGTCTCGCCCAGAAGGCGAAGGACGCACGAGAAGAAGGCGGCGAGAAGAAGGCCGAGAAGAAGGCCGACGGCAGAGAAGAAGGCCGCCGAGAAGAAGAAGGACGGCGACAACAAGGAAGGACGGCGACAACAAGAAGGACGGCGACAACAAGAAAGGCGCGGCGAAGAAGAAGGACGGCGACAACAAGAAGGCCGCCGACAAGAAGAAGGAGGCCGACGACAAGAAGGCCGCCGAGAAGAAGAAGGCCGCCGACGAGAGGAAGGACGCCGAGAAGAAGAAGGACGGCGACAAGAAGAAGGACGGCGACAAAAGCAGGCGTCAGACCGGAAGCGCCACGACAACGGCAAGAACGGACGGACGACAAGCGCGACGGCGACAAGTGGGACGGCGACGACGACGCAGGGACGGAACGAGAGGACGGCGGACCGCAAGCGCGACGGGACACGACCGGACAGGGACGGCGACCACAAGGACGAGTGGAAGCACAAGGACCACAAGGACAAGCACAACAGGCACTGGGACCACAACCGGGACCGGAACCGCCGGCACCGCTACGGGTGGGACACGCACCGCCGTTACTACCGGTACGGCTACTACGGCCCCGGCTACTACGACGACTGCGGCTACTACGGCTCCGGCTACGACGACTACAACACTACTACGGCCCGGACGCCTGCCAGTACGAGTACGGCAGCTACCGGTCGAACTTGCTCGTCGACATGAGCTGGGACGAGGTCATCCCGGACCGTCGGCGGGTGCCTCGGACGGCGCCTACGGCACGGCCAACCTCGACATCGACGTCCCCGCCGGGGTGGTCTGCTTCCGCCTCGCCTACGACGGCATCGACCGGGCCATCGGCGCCCAGATCCACCCCGGACGTATAGGCGAGGTGGGCCCCTCCATCGTCCTGCTCCACGTGGGCGAGAACGGCGACGACGGCTGTGTCAGCGCCGACCCCCGGATCCTGTCCGAGATCCAGAACGACCCCCGGGGCTACTACCTCGAGGTCAACGACGAGGAGCACGGCCAGGCCATGCGGGGCCAGCTGGACGCCCCCGACTACCGCAACCGCTACTAGCCCCTCTGACGAACTCCATCGCCGGCACCGCCGGGTCCGCCCCCCGGGGGGCGGGCCCGGCGGTGCGGCGCGTTCCGCTTCGCTACATTTCCCCCTCGGCGGAGCCGCTCCGTGCTGTCCCTTCCGGGGCACCCCCGATCCCCCGGGCACTCAAGTCCGGCGGCACAGCTGCCGAGAAAGGGACAGAACTGCAGCACCGGGCACGGAGCAGCCCAATGCCTGGACCGCTCCCGCCAACTTTGAACCGCTTTTCTGGCGCCTCGCGCGCCGCCGATCACAGAGGAGAGAAGGAAGATGGCGGGAAAGGTCAAGAAGAAGGGCGACGACGCCCCCCAGTCGAAGACGGCCCGCGCCTCGCTGCGGACCGGTGCCGCCAAGGCCGAGTTCATCGCCGCTGCTGACGCCCCCCGCATCGTCCCGCTCGGTGGCGGCACCCACGCCTACATCCTCGACCCCCGCGACGGGAAGACCCGCCGCTTCAAGGTCTCCTCCGACGAGTTCTTCGGCATGCTGGCCACGCTCGACGAGGCCGGCCACGGCGACCGCATGCGCCGCGACCTGAACGAGCTCGCCAACCGCTACCCGACCTCCGGGTGGTCGCAGGCGATCGCCCGGGTCGACGGCCCCGGCCGTCGACGAGGCTCCCGAGGCCGAGGTCGCCGAGAAGCCGCAGTCCGACGAGAACGCCGCCTAGTTCGACGCAGCAGTCTCCAGAGCGGCCGGTGCCCGAGAGGGCCGGCCGCTCTGTCGCCCGAGCCGGTCCCAACCTATGCGGCATTGGTGAAAAGGCATCCTGTGACACGCATTTCGTCACGAGTGCAAGAGATCGGCACTGGCGACACGGCGGACGATCGCAGCGACGCCGACGACCTGATCCACCGGATCATGGCCACACCGGAGGGTCACGCCGACCCGTACCCCCTGTACCACCGCCTCCGGGAGGCGGCTCCGATCCACCGCAGCGGCCTCGACGGGGTCTGGTACGTCTCCGGCTTCGACGCCTGCCGCCAGATCCTGGGCGACACCCGGATCGGCAAGAACGACCAGTTCATCGTCCCCCGCCATGGCGTCGACCCCGAGCGGGTCCGCCTCGCCCAGCGGCGCCGGCGGCCGTCGATGCTCACCGCCAACCCGCCGGAGCACACCCGGCTCCGGGGCGCGGCCAAGGGGGCGTTCATCCCGCCGACCATGGAGGCCCTGCGGCCCCGGGTGGCCGCCATCGTGGCCGAGCGGCTCGACCGGCTGGCCGCCCTCGGCGAGGCCGACCTGATGGCCGAGCTGGCCTTCCCGATGCCGGTGACGGTGGTGGGGGAGATGGTCGGGGTGCCCGAGGAGGACCGGGCCTGGTTCCGGCCCCTCATGCGGACCCTCGTCTCGTCCGACTCCTTCAAGCGCTCGCCGGAGGCGCTGGCCGAGGTCGAGCGGGCCGGCGACGAGCTCGACGCCTACTTCGTCGAGCTGATCGCCCGGCGGCGCAAGGAGCCGGCCGACGACCTCCTCTCCTACTTCATCGCCCAGACCGACGACGGCCTCCTCGACGAGGACGAGCTGTTCTCGACCGTCACCCTGCTGTTCTTCGCCGGCTTCCTCACCACCACGAACCTGATCGGCAACGGGCTCGTGTCCCTGTTCGAGCACCCTGACGAGCATGGCCCGTCTGTGGAGCCGGCCCGATCTGGCCGCCTCGGCCGTGGAGGAGATCCTCCGCTTCGACTCGCCGGTCCAGTTCGTCCACCGCAACGTGCTGGAGGACTTCGAGCTGGACGGGCACCGTCTCGCCGCCGGCGACATCGTGATGACCCTCCTGGCCGCCGCCAACCGTGACCCGGCCCGCTTCCCCGACCCCGACCGCTTCGACATCGAGCGGCCCGAGAACCTCCATCTGGCCTTCGCCTGGGGGCTCCACTTCTGCCTCGGCGCCCGCCTGGCCCGGATGGAGGGCCAGCTGGTCTTCGCCGGCCTCGTCGAGCGCTTCGCCCGGATCGAGCCGGCCGGAGAACCCGTCCGCAACCCGGGCCTGGCCATCCGGGGCTTCGACTCGCTGCCGGTACGCGTTCACGCCTCGCTGAGGCGGCCCCGGCCGCCCCCCGGAGTTGCGGGGGGCCGCTGTTACACTTCCCGCGCCTCATGGAGACCACTGTCGAAGCGCTGGAGGGCAACAAGGTCCGCCTCCGGGTCGCCGTCCCCGCCAGCGAGTTCGAGACGGCCATCGACGCCGCCTTCAGGAAGCTGGCCCGGGAGGTCCGGATCCCCGGTTTCCGGCCCGGGAAAGCGCCCCGCCGGCTCCTCGAAGCCCATCTGGGTCCGGAGATCGCCCGGGAGCAGGCCATCCGGGACGCCGTGCCCGACTACTACCTGAAGGCCGTCGAGCAGGAAGACCTCGACACGATCGCCCCGCCGGAGTTCGAGATCACCGGCCGGGCAGGAGGACGGCGACGTCGAGTTCGACGCCGTCGTCGAGGTCCGGCCCCAGGTCGAGATCGAGGGCTACGACTCCCTCCAGGTCACGGTCGAGGACCCGTCCGTCCCCGAGGCGGAGATCGACGCCCAGATCGACGCCCTCCGGGAGCGGTTCGCCGACCTGGAGGAGTCGACCGACCCCGCTGGCCGACGGCGACTACGCCCAGCTCAACATCAAGGGCTACATCCACGACGAGGAGGTCCCGGGCCTCACGGTCAGCGACTTCCTCTACGAGGTCGGCTCCGAGATGGTGGTGCCCAAGCTCGACGAGGAGCTGCTGGGCAAGCGGCCCGGCGACATGCTGAAGTTCAACGACGAGCTTCCCGCCCGGTGGGGCGAACGGGCCGGCGAGGAGGTCGCCTTCCAGGTGCATGGTCAAGGAGACCAAGCGCAAGGTCCTGCCCGAGGTCAACGACGAGTGGGTCGCAGGAGGCCAGCGAGTTCGAGACCCTCGAGGCGCTCCAGGACGACATCCGCAGCCGGATGGAGAACGTCCGGCGGATCCAGGCCCACATGGCGGTCCGGGACAAGGTTCTCGCAGCCGTCGGGGCCAAGGTGGCCATCGACATCCCCGAGCCCCTCATCCAGGAGGAGATGGAGCGCCGGCTCCACAACCTCATCCACCGGCTGGAGGAGCAGGGCGCCACCGTCGAGCAGTACCTGATGGCGACGGGGACCACCCAGGACCAGCTCGTCGCCGACGTCCGGCTGGAGGCGACGAAGGCCGTCAAGGCCGACCTGGCGCTGCGGGCGGTGGTGGCGGCCGAGGAGATCATCGCCGACGACGCACGAGATCGAGGCCGAAATCGCAAGGTTGGCTGAGAGAACAGGGCGCAAACCGGCCCAGCTGAGGAAAGAGATCGAACGCGGCCAGGGTCTCCAAGCGGTACGCTCTGAATTGTCCCGAGGGAAGGCCCTGCAGTTCCTGGTGGACCACGCCACCGTGGTCGACGAGGAGGGAAAGCCCGTCGATATTTCGTTCCCAGAGCCTGCTCCCGAAGCCCCGGCGGAGGAGCCCGAGGAGGAGTCGCAGTCGTGACCGAGCCCATCAGGAACTACCTCGTCCCGACGGTGATCGAGCAGACCAACCGGGGCGAGCGGGCGTTCGACCTCTACTCCCGGCTCCTCAAGGAACGGATCATCTTCCTGGGCACGCCGATCGACGACACCGTCGCCAACCTGGTCAGCGCCCAGCTGCTCCACCTGGAGAGCGAGAACCCCGACCAGGACGTGAGCATCTACATCAACTCCCCCGGCGGTGAGATCACCGGTCTCTTCGCCATCTACGACACGATGCAGTACATCAAGTGCGACGTCCGCACCATCTGCATCGGGCAGGCCGCCTCGGCCGCCGCCGTGCTCCTGGCGGCCGGCACGCACGGCAAGCGCTTCGCCCTCCCGCACGCCCGGATCCTCATCCACCAGCCCCACGGTGGCGCCGCCGGCCAGGCCGTCGACATCGAGATCCAGGCCAAGGAGATCATCCGCATGCGGACGCTCCTGGAGGAGATCCTGGCCCACCACACCGGCCAGACCGCCGAACGGGTCCACAAGGACTCCGACCGTGACTTCATCATGAGCGCCGCGGAGGGCAAGGAGTACGGCGTCATCGACGAAGTGCTCACGAACCGGGAGCTCGCCGCAGGTGGCCACGGCCGCCGGGGTGAGCTGAGTCCGGCGGATCGGGTCGGGAGGCGGGTCGGTGGCCAAGTTCGGCGATGGGGGAGACCTGCTGAAGTGCTCCTTCTGCGGGAAGAGCCAGAAGCAGGTGAAGAAGCTGATCGCCGGTCCCGGCGTCTACATCTGTGACGAGTGCATCGATCTCTGCAACGAGATCATCGAGGAGGAGCTGTCGCAGACCTCCGAGGTGAAGTGGGACGAGCTCCCCAAGCCCAAGGAGATCTACGAGTTCCTGAACGACTACGTGATCGGTCAGGAGCAGGCCAAGAAGATCCTCGCCGTCGCCGTCTACAACCACTACAAGCGGGTCGAGGCGGGCGCCTACGGTGACCCCGAGGTCGAGCTGCAGAAGTCGAACATCCTGCTCATCGGCCCGACCGGCTGCGGGAAGACGCTGCTGGCCCAGACGATGGCCCGGCTGCTCAACGTGCCCTTCGCCATTGCCGACGCCACGGCGCTGACCGAGGCCGGTTACGTCGGCGAAGACGTCGAGAACATCCTCCTCAAGCTGATCCAGGCGGCCGACTACGACGTCAAGAAGGCCGAGACCGGGATCATCTACATCGACGAGATCGACAAGATCGCCCGCAAGGCCGAGAACCCGTCGATCACCCGCGACGTCTCGGGCGAGGGTGTCCAGCAGGCGCTGCTCAAGATCCTGGAGGGAACGACGGCGTCGGTGCCTCCCCAGGGCGGCCGCAAGCACCCCCACCAGGAGTTCATCCAGATCGACACCACGAACATCCTCTTCATCTGCGGAGGGGCGTTCGCCGGGATCGAGCGGATCATCGAGAGCCGCATCGGCCAGAAGGGCATCGGCTTCGGGGCCGACATCCGCCGGGCCGACGAGAAGGACCTCGGCGACATCCTGGCCCAGGTCCTCCCGGAGGACCTGTTGAAGTTCGGGCTCATCCCCGAGTTCATCGGCCGGCTGCCCGTCATCGGCGCCGTCCACAGCCTCGACCAGGAGGCGCTCGTCCGGATCCTCATGGAGCCGAAGAACGCCCTGGCGAAGCAGTTCCAGAAGTTCTTCCAGTTCGACAACGTCGAGCTGGAGTTCACCGAGGACGCCCTCGGGTCGGTGGCCGACCAGGCCATGTTGCGGGGGACGGGCGCCCGGGGTCTGCGGGCCATCCTCGAAGAGGTGCTCCTCAACGTGATGTACGAGCTGCCGTCGCGAAACGACGTCGGCAAGTGCGTCATCGACCGCCAGGTGGTGCTCGAGAAGGTCAACCCGACCCTCGTGCCCCGGGTCGAGCCCGCCGCCGAGCGCGGCCGCCGCAGCGCCTGACACCAACCTCGAACCGGCGTTCCTTTTCCGCCGCATTCCGGTAAAGGAACGCCAGTTCCGCCGGAGTCGTCGGCCCGGGCGGTTGGAATATCGCGCCAGTTGGGGTAGGACACCGGACATGACGATCGGGAAGACAGTCGCGGTCGGAGCCGCCGCGGGCGGCGGCACGGGGTTCGCCTGGGCCCGGAAGCAGGGGCAGACCGGCCGGGAGGCGGCCATGACGGCGGCCAAAGGGGCGGCGGCCGGCGGCGCCGGCGGGTTGGCGGTGGGCGCAGGGCTTTCCCGGCGCCGACGGGTTGGGGGTAGCGGCGGCGCCGGACGGGCGGCGGCGGCGCTGGCGGCGGTGAAGGGGATTGCCGAGACCGCCGAGGGGCTGGTCGAGGAGCTGGTGGAGAACATCGAGGAGGCGGCGACGCCGGTGCTGGAGGCGGTCGGGGATGCCGTCGAGAGTTCGACCGAGGAGGTCCGCCACTCGGCCCGGGTGAAGCGCCGGGCCGCCCGCAAGCAGGTCCGCTCCGCCCGCCGGGCAGCAGCCAAGCAGGCCGCGGCCGCCCGGAAGGTGGCGCAGAAGCAGGCCGCCGCCGCCCGGAAGATGGCTGAGAAGCAGGCGGCGGCGGCGAAGAAGGCGGCTCAGAAGCAGGCGGCGGCGGCAAAGAAGGCAGCTGAGAAGCAGGCCGCGGCGGCGAGGAAGGCGGCGGAGAAGCAGGCGGCGAAGGCCGCCCGGGCGGCGGCGGCCAAGGCCGCGGCGGCGAGGAAGGCGGCGGAGAAGCAAGCGGCGAAGGCGGCCACGGCGGCCGCGGCGAGGGCGGCGGCGGCCCAGAGGATCGTCGAGCGGCAGGCGGCGGCCGCTGGCAAGGTGGCGGTCGAGCAGACTGCCGTGGTCAGGAAGGTGGCGGGGGAACAGGCCCACATCGCCCGCGTCCAGGCGGAGGCGGCGGCGAAGAAGGCGGCTGCGGCGTCACGGGAGGCCGCCAAGGAGGCGGTCAGGTGGTCGAAGCCGCTGGTCGCCGACATGGTGGAGGCGGCCAAGCCGAAGGCGGCGGCAGTGGTGGAGGCGGCCAGGCCGAGGGCGGCGGCAGTGGTGGAGGCGGCCAGGCCGAGGGCGGCGGCTGTCGTGGAGGCGGCCAAGCCGAAGGCGGCGGCTGTCGTGGAGGCGGCGAAACCGAAGGCGGCGGCGGTGGTGGAGGCGGCCAAGCCGAAGGTGACGCCGGTCGTGGAAGCGGCCCGGCCGAAGGTGGTCTCAGCGGTGGAGGCGGCCAAGCCGAAGGTCGCCAAGGGCGCCGAACGGGTTCTCGAGCGGGCGCAGACTTCGGCGAACGGCCGGAAGAAGTTCGAGGAGGTCACTGACCTCCGGGACCTCCGGAAGGCGCTCGACGATGCGGTCGCCAAGGGGAAGAAGGTCCCCTACGACAAGCCGCTCGTCACCCGGCTGATCTGAGCGGCCTCACATCGGAGATGCCTCCGGCCCCGAACGCGTCCCCAACGACGCGCTCGGAGCCGGATCGTCTCGGGATCGAGATCCCGAGAACCAGGAGCCGGTGACCCCCCGGTCAGGCGACCTGCCGCCGGCGGCGGGGGAGTCGGCTGAGGGTCAGCAGGGCCAGCCCCAGGAGAAGGCACAGTCCGCCCTGCTGGAGGAGCGACAGCGAGGCGGAGGACCCCGTCGCCGGCAGCAGAGGCAGGTTCTCCGGGTTCGTGGGGCCCGGAGCCGGCCGCGCCGGTCCGGGTGGCGCCGACTCGGCGGAGTCGAACGGCGTGCCCACCGCAGAGTCGCCGCCCCCGGGCGAGATGGGGACGTTCGGCGGGCTGTCAGCGGCCGGCACGTCGCCGCCGGGTCCCCCCAACGACCCGGCCGGGGCAGCGGTGGGGGCGGTCGTGGTCGTGGTCGGCGCCGGCGGCTGCGTCGTCGGAGGCGCCGTGTCGTCGGGCGGAGTCTCCTCCTCCACGTCGTGGTCGACCTCGAAGCAGTGCATCTTCGACACCCAGGCGGCCTCAGTGGCGACGCCGACCGGATCGCCCTTCAGGCTGATCCGGGTGCAGAGCCGAGTCCCGTGAGCGACCTGGGGGATGGTGAACGAGTGGTCGAAGACACCGCCGTTCGCCGGGGAGGCTTCAACGGCGCCGAGGGCGGAGTCGAAGGTGTTCTCGTCGAAGCGGACGCAGGCCGCGGCAGCGCTCAAGCTGTCCCACTCCGCCGGGTTCCACCCGGCGGAGAGGCTGACCGTCTGACCGGTGAAGGCCAACCGGGTCGGAGGGTCGGTGGTGTAGACCAGCGAGCCCTGGGTCGAGGAGGCGAAAGCGGCCTGGCAGTCGGCCACGGTGTCGGCTCCGGCCGGGCCGACGAACGTGGCGAAGGTGAACGGAACGATCGAAACGAGGACGGCAAGGGGCACCTTGGCCAACGATGCGCCAAAGGCGCAGCTGGCCGAAGAGGGTCGTTTTGAGCGCGGCCAGGCGGGTGCCTTTGGCGCATCGAGGGGGGGATTGCGCATGCGTTGAGCTTCCGCCCGGAAGCCTGCATTCCTGCCCACTTTGCACAGGCTTAACGTGATCGAAAGGAGCTGGCCGGAACCTTCTCTCCTTCACCGGGCCCGTCCTCGTACACTCCTCCCCCAATGGTGAGCCCGCCCGTCCCCGACATGCCCAAGGCCTACGACCCCGAACCGGTCGAGGGGCGCTGGTACGCGGTCTGGGAGGAGGCGGGCTCCTTCCGCCCCGAGGTCAACGACGGCGGCGAGCCGTTCTGCATCGTGATCCCGCCGCCCAACATCACCGGCTCCCTCCACATGGGCCACGCCTTCGAGCACTCCCTCATCGACGCCACGATCCGCCGGAAGCGGATGCAGGGCTACGCCGCCCTGTGGCTGCCGGGCACCGACCACGCCGGCATCGCCACCCAGAACGTCGTGGAGCGGGAACTGGCCAAGGAGGGGCTCGACCGCCACGAGATCGGGCGCGAGGCCTTCGTCGACCGGGTCTGGGACTGGAAGGGGGAGCAGGGCGGTCGAATCACCCAGCAGATGCGGAAGATGGGCTCGTCCTGCGACTGGAGCCGGGAGCGGTTTACGATGGACGAGGGCTGCTCCCGGGCGGTCCGGGTGGTCTTCGTCCGGCTCTACGACGAGGGGCTCATCTACCGGGCCAACCGGATCATCAACTGGTGCCCCCGGTGCCACACCGCGCTGTCCGACATCGAGGTGGAGCACGAGGACGTCGACGGCGAGCTCGTCCACATCCGCTACCCGTTCGCCGACGGCGACGGGTCGATCAGCGTGGCCACGACGCGGGCCGAGACGATGCTGGGCGACACCGGGGTGGCCGTCCACCCCGAAGACGAGCGCTACGCCGGCTCCGTCGGTCGCACGTTGATCCTGCCGCTCGTCGGGCGGGAGATCCCGGTGGTGGCCGACACGGCCGTCGACCCCGAGTTCGGGACGGGCGCCGTCAAGGTGACGCCGGCCCACGACCCCAACGACTTCGAGATCGCCGCCCGCACCAACCTGCCGGCTGTCGACATCTTCAACGAGTCGGCGGTGGTCAACGAGAACGGCGGACGCTTCGCCGGCCTGGCCCGTTACGCCGCCCGCGATGCCGTCAAGGAAGCCCTGCGTCTGGAAGGGCTGCTCGAGGGCATCGAAGAGCACCGCCACGCCATCGGCCACTGCTACCGGTGCCACACCGTGGTCGAGCCCCGGCTCTCCCTGCAGTGGTTCGTGAAGTCGAAGCCGCTGGCCGTGCCGGCCATGGAGGCCGTGGCCGACAACCGGACGCAGTTCGTGCCGGAGAACTGGGAGAAGCTCTACTTCGACTGGCTGGAGAACCTGCGGGACTGGTGCGTCTCCCGCCAGATCTGGTGGGGTCACCGCATCCCCGCCTGGTACTGCGGAGACTGCGGGCGGGTCATCGTCTCGGTCGACGACCCCACCTCGTGCACCGGCTGCATGTCGGCCGACCTGACCCGGGACGAGGACGTCCTCGACACGTGGTTCTCCTCGGCGCTGTGGCCCTTCACGACGCTGGGCTGGCCAGAGCAGACCGACGACCTCGCCCGGTTCTATCCCAACGCCATGCTCCACACCGGGTTCGACATCATCTACTTCTGGGTCGCCCGGATGATGCAGATGGGCCTGCACTTCATGGGCGACGTCCCGTTCCGAGAAGTGGCCATCCACGGCCTGGTGCGCGACGCCGAAGGCCGGAAGATGTCGAAGTCCTATGGCAACGTGGTCGACCCGCTGGAGCTGGCCGGCCGGTACGGCGCCGACGCCCTGCGGTTCGCCCTGACCCGGGCGGCCAGTCCCGGCCACGACGTCCCGCTGGCGGAGGAGTGGGTCGAGGGCGCCCGCAACTTCGTCAACAAGCTGTGGAACTCGGCCCGGTTCGTGGCCATGAACCTCGACGGCCGTCCCCTGGCCGAACTCGAGGCGGCCGGCCCCCCGCCGGCTGCCGAGCGGACCCTACCGGAGCGCTGGATCCTGTCGCGGCTGGCCCAGGTGACTGCCGCGGTCGACGTGGGCTTCGAGCGCTACGAGTTCGCCCAGGGCGTCCAGCGGCTTCAGGCGTTCTTCTGGGACGAGTTCTGCGACTGGTACCTCGAGTTGGCCAAACTGCCCCTGAACGAGGGCGGAGCCAGCCGGGACCGGGTGCAGCGGGTGCTGGCCACCGTGCAGGGGGCCATCCTCCGGCTGCTGGCGCCGGTGGTCCCATTCGTGACCGAGGAGCTGTGGGACCGCCTCGGGGGCGAAGGCCGGCTGATCACCGCGACGTGGCCCACCGCCGACGGCGGGGCCGTCGACGAGGCGGCCGACGCCGCCATGGCGGCGGTGATCGAGATCGTGTCAGCCATCCGCCGGTTCCGGTCGGAGCACAAGGTCGCCCCCTCCCGGAAGATCGCCGTCCTCGTGGTGGCGGCCGACGACCGGCAGCGCGCCGCACTGGCCGACCTCTCAGCCCAGATCAGCGCCCTGGCCGGCCTCGACCGCTTCGAGCTCGTCGCCGGACGGGATCCGCAGCCGAAGGAGCAGAGGCTGGTGGCGGCCGGCGCCACCATCGTGATCCCGCTCGAAGGCGTGGTCGACATGGGCGCGGCCCTGGCCGACATCGATCGCCAGATCGAGAAGCACGCCAAGGAGTTGGCCACGGTAGAGGACAAGTTGGGCAACGAGGCCTTCGTCTCGAAAGCGCCTGACCACGTGGTCGACGGCATGAGGGCCCGGAAGGCCGCCGCCGAGGAGGCATTGGCGACGTTGCGGGCGCAGCGGGAGCAGCTGGCCTGACGATGCCGCCCATCCACGAACCCGGAAGCGTCGAGATCGGGGATCTCCTCGCCTGGCTCGACGACCACGCCAACCTGGAAGCCGGGGGGCGGGTGCGGGCGCCGAGCCTCGATCGGATCCGGCCGCTGCTCGATCTCCTGGGGCGGCCGCAGGCCGACTACCCGCTGATCCACGTCACCGGCACCAACGGCAAGACGTCGACGACGCGGCTGATCGCCCACCTCCTCACCGCCCGGGGGCTCTCCGTTGGCGCCTACACCAGCCCCCACCTCGAGTGGGTCAACGAGCGGCTGGCCTGGGGCAGGGAGCCCATCGCCGACGACGCGCTGGCCGAGGAGCTCCGCATCGTGGCCGTGGCCGAGGCGGCCCTCCTCGACCGGGAGGGCCCGTCCGCCCGCCCAACCTGGTTCGAGATCCTGACCGCGGCCGGATACCACTGGTTCTCCGACCTCGGCGTGCAGGTGGCGGTGGCCGAGGTGGGGCTCGGCGGGCTGTGGGACGCCACCAACGCCGCCGACGCCGAGGTGGCGGTGGTGACCAACGTCAGCATCGACCACGTCGAGTACCTGGGGTCGAGCCGGGAGACCATCGCCACCGAGAAAGCCGGGATCATCAAGCGGGGGGCCACCCTCGTGCTGGGCGAGGGCGACCCGGGGCTGGTTGGCATCTTCCTCGAGCGCGACCCCGGCCGGGTGTTGCGCACCGACGTCGACTTCGGCGTGGTCCGCAACGACCCGGCCTACGGCGGCCGGGCCATCGACCTGCGGACGCCGCTGGCGGAGTACTCCGACCTGTACCTGCCGGTCCACGGCGCCCACCAGGCGGCCAACGCCGCCATCGCCCTGGCCGCCGCCGAGACGTTCTTCGGCGAACCCTTCCCGTCCGACCTGGTGGTGGAGGCTCTGGCCACCTTCCGCACCCCGGGGCGCCTCGAAGTCGTCGGCCACGAGCCGCTGGTCATCCTCGACGGAGCCCACAATGGCGCCGGGGCGGAGGCGTTGGTGCAGGCGCTGGAGGAGGAGTTCCCGCCCGCGCCCCGGACGCTCGTCGTCGGGCTCATGCGGGAAAAGGACCCCACCGCGATGCTGGCGGCCCTGGGCGCCACCGAGGCGCAGTGGGTGGTCACCTGCCCGCCGCCCAGCCCCCGGGCCATGCCGGCCCACGAGCTGGCCGACGCGGCGCTCGAGCTCGGCGTGGAAACCGACCGGGTCCAGGCGCTGGGCAGCGTCGAGGAGGCCGTCGCCCGGGCTCTGGCCGTGACGGCGCCGGAGGGTCAGGTCGTGGTGGCCGGCTCCCTTTACCTCGTGGGGGCGGCCCGGTCCGCCCTGACGAGGGGCCACTAAGGTCTGCGGCCATGACTACCGCCGACCGCACCCTGGTGATCTGCAAACCCGACGCCGTCGAGCGCCGCCTCGTCGGGGAGATCATCTCCCGACTCGAGCGCAAGGGTCTCCGCATCGCCAACGTGCGCATGGAGACGATCAGCAAGGAGACCGCCGGTCAGCACTACGGCGAGCACCAGGGGAAGCCGTTCTACGACGACCTCGTGGCCTTCATCACCCGGGGCCCGGCCGTGCTGATGGTGGTGGAGGGGCCGGAGGCCTACTCCGTCGTCCGCACTCTGATGGGGGCCACCAACCCCCGCCAAGCGGCACCCGGCACCATCCGCGGCGACCTTGCCATCGAACTCACCGAGAATTTGGTCCACGGTTCCGACTCGCCCGAGTCGGCCGCCCGGGAGATCGCCCTCTTCTTCGAATCCTGACCCAGCTTTCTTCGGACGCTGACGCAGGGCGACGGCGCCGACCACGCTCCGTCGGCTGGCTTGAGGGTCGAATGACAGGTGTGTAATCTCACCGCTGTCATTCGGTTTGGCCTCGGGCGGAGGGCAGGCGGAGGGCAGGCTTGGTGGAAGGGCGCGACACGGCCATTGACCTGGGGACGAGCACGACCACCGTGTTCGTCCCCGGTCGCGGGGTCGTGTTGGAGGAGCCGTCGCTGGTCGCCCTGACCACGGAGGACGGGCGGCCGGTGGCCGTCGGCAGCGAGGCCCGCCGCATGCTGGGCCGCACCCCGGCCTCGATCGAGGTGGTGCGACCGGTGCAGCACGGCGTGATCGCCGACGTCGACGTCTGCACCCGCATGCTGCGCTACATGTTCCTCCAGGTTCATCCCCGGCGCTGGTCGCGGCCGAAGGTGCTGATGGTCGTGCCATCGGGTCTCAGCCCGGTGGAGCAGCAGGCGGTGCAGGAGGCGGCCGAGGTGGCCGGCGGCCGTCGGCCGGTGCAGCTGGTCGAGGCCCACATGGCCGCCGCTCTCGGGGTCGGCCTCCCCATCCACGACGCCCGGGGGAGCATGGTCGTCGTGCTCGGCGGCGGGCGGACGGAGGTGGCCGTGCTGTCTCTGGGCGGGGTGGTGGCCCGCCGGTCGCTTCGCCTCGGGGGGATGGACTTCGACGAAGCCATCGTCGACTGGGTCAAGAAGGAGCACGGTGTGGCCCTCGGCGAGCGGACCGCCGAGGAACTCAAGATGGTGGTGGGGTCGGCCGGCCCCGCCCGTCCAGAGGCGGGCCGGGCCGGCCGCGACGACACGCCCGACGACTTCGACGCCGAGATCCGGGGGCGTGACCTGGTGACCGGGCTGCCCCGCACGATCATGACGTCGACGGCGCAGATCCGCGAGGCCCTCGAGGGGCCGGTGGTGGCGGTGATCGACGCCGTGAAGGAGTGCGTCGACGCCACGCCGCCCGAACTGGCCGGCGACATCATGGAACACGGCGTGGCCCTGACCGGCGGGGGAGCGCTGCTCCGGGGGCTCGACCAGCGGCTGGCCGACGAGACGGGCCTGCCGATCATGATCAACGGCAACCCGCTCCACGCCGTCGCCCGGGGCGCGGCCCACTGCCTGACCCACCTCGACGCCTGCCGCAGCGTTCTCGTCGACGCGAGCCAGTTGTGAGCCGACGGGGTGCGGAGAGCTGCGTCCGCCCCCCGCTCGTCTCGGTGCTCGTCGCAACGGCTTTGACCCTGATCCTGATGGGGCGATCCGACGGGCCGCTGGCCGGTGGGGCAGGAGCTCTCCGGGCCGTCGCCCGGGCGGCGTTCCAGCCTGTGGAATCGGCGGGGGAAGCGGCCTTCCGCCCGTTGGACGGGGTGGTGGCGGCGCTCGACGGCGGCGGGAATCTCACCCGGGTCGCGGCGGAGCTGACCCGGGAGCGGGAGCGGGTGCGGGGCGAGACGGCCCGGGCCGACACGCTGGCGGCGGAGAACGAGCGCCTGGCGGCGCTGCTCGGCCTGGACGGGTCGGCCGGCGTCGACGGGGTGGCGGCCCGGGTGGTCTCGATCGGCGGTACCCCCGGGGACACGCTGCTGATCGACCGGGGCGGCGGCTCCGGGATCGGCGTCGGGATGCCCGTGGTCGCCGCCGGCGGGCTCGTAGGCCGGGTCGTGGAGGTGAGCCCGGGGCACAGCGTGGTCCTCCCGGTCACCGATCCGGCCTCGGCCGTCGGCGTTCGCTGCGGGTCGGCCGCCGGAGTGGTGGAGGGTCGGGGGCGGGCGACGCTGCGCCTGGACCTGCTCGACCCCAGCGCTGCGCCGCAGAGCGACGAGCTGGTCGTCACCTCCGGGCTGCGGCGCAGCCTCTTTCCCGCCGGGCTGCCGGTCGGCCGGGTGACCGGCGAGCGTGGCCGGTTGGCCGTGCAGCCGTTCGCACCGCCCGACCGTCTCGAGTTGGTGAAGGTCCTCCGCTGGGAGCCGCAACCATGACCGCCCCGGCCGTCGCGAACCGCCGGGCCGTGCCGGTCGCCAGCCTTGGCGTGAGCCTTCGGGAGCCGGTGGCACGGCTCCGGCGCTTCGCTCCCGCGGGGACGGTGCTCTTCACCGCGCTGGTGGGCCAGGTGGCGGTAGCACCGCATCTGCAGGTCGGCGGGGCGGCGCCGGACGTGCTCCTCGTCGGCGTGGTGGCCATGGCGGCCGGGCGGGGCGCTCGGGCCGGGGCGGCGTTCGGGTTCGCGGCCGGGCTCGGCGCCGACGTGTTCCTGGCCACGCCGTTGGGGACGTCGGCCCTGGCCTTCACTCTCCTCGGGCACGTCCTCGGCCAGGCGAGGCGCCCCCGATCGTCGACCACGGCCGGCGCCCTCTGCAGCCCCGCGTCGACGTGCTTCGCCTGCCGGACGGGCCGACCGCACGGTGCGGAGGCCGAACAGACCGCCCTGCGACCCGCCCGCCGGAGCCGGCGGGCCATGGCCCGCCGAACCGCGCTGCGGCGATCGCTCATCCTCACCGCCGTCGGAGTCGTCGTTGGCCGCCTGGCCGTGGCGGTGGTCGCCACCACCCTCGGGGGAGTCCCCTTCCCGGATCCGGCCCGTCTGCTCCACCTGGTCGCCGTCGGCGTCGTCTCCGCCCCCCTCGGCCCCGCCCTCTTCGCGGTGGTGCGCCGCCTGGCCGGCGCACCCGGAGGTCGCCCATGACCAGAGTCGGGGGCCTGGCGCCCGCCCGGCGGCTCAGGCGGCGGCGGATGGTGGTGGCGGGAATCGCCACGACGTGCTGTTTTCTGGCCCTGCTGACCCGACTGGTCCACCTGCAGGTGGCGGAGCGGCCGGCGTACGCCGCCCGGGCCGAGGCCAACCGGTGGCGGAACGTCCCGGTCGAGGCGCCCCGCGGGCGAATCCTCGACCGGGCGGGGCGGGCCCTGGCCGACTCCCGGGCCGCCTGGCGGATCCGGCTCGACCGGCGGGTCGCGGCTGGCCGGCGCGCCACCCTGCTCGAGCAGCTCGCTCCCATCCTGGGCGTCCCGGCCGCGTCGCTCGAAGAGAGGGTGTCCGACCCGGCGGCCGACCAGGCGACGCCGGTCACGCTGCTCGACGACGCTCCCGAAGACGTCGTGCTGGCCGTCCGGGAACGGGAGGCCGAATTCGACGGGGTCGAGATCGACTCCCGGCCGATCCGGCGCTATCCCCACGGGACGCTGGCCGCCCATGTCCTGGGCACGCTCGGGGCGGCGCCGGGCCCGACAGAGGCCGGTCGCCGGGGCGCCAGCGGGGTCGAGGCGGCCTACGACCAGGTCCTGGCCGGGCGGGCCGGGGAAACGCGCACCGAGGTCGACAGCGCCGGCCGGCCGATCCGCACCGTCGTGAGCCGGGCGGCGGTTCCGGGCCGGGACATCCGGCTCACCCTCGACCTCGACGCCCAGACAGCGGCGGAACAGGCCCTGGCCGAGAGCCTGGCCAGAGCCCGGGCCGGCGGGCCGAGCCTGGCCGCCCTGGCCGCGCCGGGGGGCGCGGTCGTCGCCCTCGACGTGCGCACCGGGTCGGTGCTGGCCCTGGCCTCCGCCCCCACATTCGAGCCCGCCACCCTGGCGGGACGGATTTCGACCGCCACCTGGGCTGCGCTCCACGAACCCGGCGCCCACGCGCCCCTCACCAATCGGGCCCTCCAGGGGCTCTACGCCCCCGGCTCGACGTTCAAGCCGGTCACCGCCCTGGCAGCGCTCGGGGCCGGGCTCGTGACCCCGGCCTCCGTCGTCGACGACCGGGGCACGTACGTGCTGGGCAGCCGCCGACTGCAGAACGCCCAGGGGCGGTCCTACGGCCACGTCGACCTGGCTCGGGCCCTGGCGGTGTCGAGCGACGTGTACTTCTACGGTCTCGGCGACCGGCTGGCCCGCATCCCGGGCGGAGCGGGCGCCGACGGGCCGATCCAGGCGGTCGCCGGCCGGCTCGGATTCGGCCGACCGACGGGCATCGACATCGGCCCCGAGGCGGCGGGACGGATACCGGGGCCGGCGGGCCGGAAGGAGGTCCACGATCACCAGCCGATGGCGGAGCCCGACGGGCGCTGGTACCCCGGCGACAACGTCAACCTGGCCATCGGCCAGGGCGACCTGCTCGTCACCCCGCTCCAGTTGGCGGTGGCCTACGCCACTCTGGCCACCGGCGTGGTCCCTCCCCGCCCTCACGTCCACGCCGACAGTGGCCCGGCGGGCGGCGGGCCATCACCGGCCGGGATCGACCCGGCGGCCCGGCAGGCCGTCCGGGCCGGGCTCCTGCGGGCAGTTGTCAGCCCGGAGGGCACGGCTGCGGCCGCCTTCGCCGGGTTCCCCCTCGACCGGGTGCCGGTCGAGGGCAAGACCGGTACCGCCCAGGTAACGGGCAAGGCCGACACGGCCCTCTTCGCCGCTGTCGCCCCGGCCGGCGACCCGCAGTTCGTGGTGGTGGCCGTCGCTGAAGAGTCGGGCTTCGGCTCGGTGGTGGCCGCCCCGATCGTCCGGAGGGTCCTCGAGGTCCTGACCGGCCGCGCCCCGTGACGCAAGCGGCTCGGGCCGGGCTGCGGCGGCTGCGCCGCCGCATGGCGCGGCGGGTGGCCGGGTGCGATCCCGTCCTCATCGGCAGCGCCGTCGCCCTGGCCGCCCTGGGTGTCCTCCTGGTGGCGGCCGCCACCCGCCGGTACGGCGTCGGCTTCGCCGCCCGCCAATCCCTCTGGGCCGCGGCCGGCGTCGTCGTCTTCGCCGTGGCGGCCATGGTCGATCTCGGCGCCCTGCGGCGCCGGGCCAACCTTCTGTACCTGGCCGGCCTGGCCGGGCTGGCGCTGGTGCTCAGTCCGCTCGGCGCCAGCACCAACGGGACGCAGGGCTGGTTCAGCCTGGGTCCGCTGGCGCTGCAGCCGGCCGAGGTCATGAAGCCCGTCCTCGTGGTGGCGCTGGCTGCCCACGGAGCCCGGGCCGCCGGACCGCTCGGCGGGCGCCGGCTGGTCGGTGCCCTCCTCCTCCTGGCCCTGCCGGCGGGGCTGGTCCTGCTCCAGCCGGACCTGGGCACCGCCATGGTGCTCGTCGGCCTGAGCGCCGGCGTCGTGGCGGTAGCCGGCGCCCGGGTCCATCACCTCGTCCTTCTGGCGCTGATCGGGGTGCTGGCCGTGGTCGGGGTGCTGCGGGCCGGGCTTCTGGCCCCCTACCAGGTCGAGCGGCTGACCGGGTTCCTGCACCAGTCGGCCGATCCCCGGGGCGCGTCGTGGAACCTCGAACAGGCCAAGATCGCCATCGGGTCCGGCGGCCTCGCCGGGGACGGCCTGTTCGCCGGGAGCCAGACCCGCCTGGCCTACGTCCCGGAGCAGCACACCGACTTCGTCTTCACCGTGGTGGGGGAGGAGCTCGGCCTGGTCGGTGGGGCCACCGTCCTGACCCTCTTTGCCCTGGTGGCCTGGAGGATCTGGCGGGCGGCGTGGCGGACGGCCGACCCTTTCGGGGCGCTGTGCTGTGCCGGTGTGCTGGCCATGCTCGTCGTCCAGGTCACCCAGAACATCGGCATGACGATGGGGATCACCCCCATCACGGGGATCCCGCTGCCCTTCCTGAGCTACGGCGGTTCGTCGATGCTGTCGTGGTTCGCCGCCGTCGGTTTGGCCGCCAATGTGGCCCGAAGCTGCCCTCGAGCCACTGGGGCAGCCCCCCTTCCGACCGCTAGACTGGCCACAACGTGACGAAAACCCTCTGGCCGCGGACTGAACCGCTGCTGGCCGAGACGATTGAGCCCACCCCGTACGCCGGGGCGGGTCGTGGCAGCGAAGGCCCGGCTGCCCGCCCTTCCCCGCTGACGGTTCCGCGGCCCGCCCGACCAGGAGCAACTGCTCCTCGCGCCCTGCCATTGCCTGCTGGGCGCCCCGCTGCGATGGCCCGAGCGGCCCTTGCCGTGGCCCTTCTGGTCGGTTGGCTGCGCGTCTTGGTGTGGGGTTGGATCCGAGCGACGTCGCTCCGAGCTCGTCACGTCCCGATGTTTCGCCAGATCGTTCCGGGCGCCAGTTGCGCCCACCACCATTCGACTCTGCGCCCCCCGCTGACCAGCCGTCCTGATGCGGCGTCAGCCGGCGGGTGTCGGCGCGCCGTCCCAGCGCGCGTACCCGAGGAAGGGTTCCATGCCCGACGAGAGCGTTCCGGAGGCCCGCCCGGCTTCCGACGAGCCGGTTGCCGTGGCGCGACCGGAGCAGGTAGAGGGAGGGCCGGCCCCGACCGGGGGCGGCGAGGACGGTGTCGCCGTACGCAAGCGCCGCCGCCGCGGGTCGCGGGGCGGCCGCAACCGGCGGCGTCCCTCGTCAGCCAATCCCGCCGCTTCTGATTCGACTGATCCCGCCGGGGACACCGGCACCGACGAAGCCGACGGTGGCGGTGGCAATGGCGTCGATCTGACCGAAAAGTCGCCTCCCGCTGCCGCCCAGGGCCGGACCCAGTCGCGGGGCCGCGGCCGGCGGGCGTCCTCCGGCAAGGCCGAGAGCGCGGCCGATGACGGCACCCAGGCACCGCCCGGGTCGGACGCATCCTCCGGCCCCCGGGAGGTGTCGCTCCCCGGCCGACCCGGGCCGGCCAGCGAGCCGGCCGCCCGGGCCCCGGCCGCCAAGGCGTCGGGCTCCGCCCCCGCTTCCGCCGGGAAGCAGACGGGGTCCTCCCGGGCTCCGGTCGAAGAGAAGGACGCTCCGACGGCGACCTCCGGCGGTGGCCGGTCCCGGGCCGCGGCCGCCTCCGCCTCTTCACTCGAGATCTCTGCGCCCGCCGCCCCGGTTCCGGCCGCGGACGCGCCCAGCACCCGTTCGAGGACTGGCGACGGAGACGGCGCCGCCCCCACCCCGAACACTTCCACTCGTCGGCGCCGCAGCCGCGGTCGCGGTCGGGGCGGTTCGGGTGGCGGCTCCGCCGGCGGCGCCTCGGCCGCCACCACGTCCACCCCCGCACCGGCTACCACCGGCCGGTCCCGCGGCCGGGGATCGGCCGCCTCCGTCGCCGCTGAGAAGGCCCGCCAGTCGGAAGTCGAAGCAATGCTCGACGAACTCGACGAGGCGGCCGTCGAGCGGCGCCGGGGTCGGACCCGGAAGGGTCGGCCGACAGGCCGCTACCTCATGTGCGTGTCCGTGAACGCCGGCGTGGCGACCCAGGTGGCCGTCCTCGAGGGGCGGAGCCTCGTGGAGCACTACGTCTCCCGCCCGACCGACACCAACACGGCGATCGACGGGAACATCTATCTCGGCAAGGTGCAGAACGTCCTGCCCGGCATGGAGGCCGCCTTCGTCGACATCGGCACACCCAAGAACGGTGTGCTGTACCGGGACGACGTCGTCTTCGACGAGGCCGAGATCGAGGGCCGCCGGCCCAAGATCGAGCGCCTTCTCCGCAACGGCCAGTCGGTGGTCGTGCAGGTGACGAAGAACCCGATCGGGACGAAGGGCGCCCGCCTCACCCAGGAGGTCAGCCTGGCCGGTCGGTTCGTGGTCATGATCCCGAACCAGCCCGGCACCTACGGCATCTCCAAGCGCCTGTCCGACGACGAGCGCAAGCGGCTCCGGAAGATCCTCGACGAGATCCGCCCCGCGGAGAACGGCCTGATCGTCCGCACCGCCGCCGACGGCGCCAGCGCCGACGAGCTGGCCCGCGACCTCAGGCGCCTCTCCCTCCAGTGGGAGGAGATCTCCAAGAAGGCCGGTCGGAGCCGGCCGGCGCTGCTCCTGCACCAGGAGCCCGACCTGGCCATCCGGGTCATCCGGGAGGAGTTCAACAAGGAGTACCGGGGGGTGGTGATCGACGATCCGGGCCTCTACGAGGAGGTCCGGCGCTACGTGGAGGCCATCACCCCCGAGCTGGCCGACCGGGTCGAGCTCTACCAGGACCCGCTGCCGATCTTCGAGCGCTACCACGTCCACGAACAGCTCCACAAAGCCCTGGAGCGCAAGGTGTGGCTGCCGTCGGGCGGCTCGATCATCATCGAGCGGACGGAGGCGCTGACCGTCATCGACGTCAACACGGCCAAGAACGTCGGGCGCTCGAACCTGGAGGAGACCGTCTTCGCCAACAACCTGGAGGCGGCCGAGGAGGTGGCCCGCCAGCTGCGGCTGCGGGACATCGGCGGGATCATCGTCATCGACTTCATCGACATGGAGATCAAGAAGAACCGGGAGGAGGTCCTCCGGAAGTTCAAGGAGGCCCTGGCCCGCGACAAGACCCGCACCCAGGTCTTCGACATCTCCGAGCTCGGTCTGGTCGAGATGACTCGCAAACGGATCTCCGAAGGACTGGTCGAGGCCTTCTCGACCACCTGCCCCAGCTGTGAAGGCCGCGGCATCATCCTCGACGACACGCTTCTCTAGACTCAGCTGTTACCATTCCGATTTCCGATTTCGGCTTCTGCGGGGTGTGGCGCGCATGTACGCGGTGATCAAGACGGGCGGCAAGCAGTACAGGGTCTCCGAAGGGCAGCGGCTCGACATCGAGCGCGTCGCCGGCGAGACCGTCACGCTCGAGCCGGTCCTGGTGGTGGACGGGTCCGACGTGCGGTCCACCCCGGCGCAGCTGTCGGCAGCCTCCGTGACCGCCCGGGTGGTCGGGGAGGCCAAGGGGCCCAAGATCAACGGCCTCGTCTACAAGAACAAGACCAACTCGCGCCGTCGCTGGGGCCACCGCCAGCACTACACGACGGTCGAGATCACCGGGATCTCCAAGGGCTAGAAGGGTAGAAGGGTCTCGCCATGTCGAAGAAGAAGGGTGCCGCCTCCTCCCGTAACGGGCGTGATTCCACCGCCCAGCGGCTCGGCGTGAAGGTCTTTGACGGCACCGCCGTGACCGCCGGTTCGATCATCGTCCGTCAGCGGGGCACCAAGTTCCACCCAGGCCACAATGTCGGCCGCGGCGGTGACGACACGCTCTTTGCCACCGCCGACGGCAAGGTGAAGTTCGGCAGCCGGGGCGGCCGCCGCCTCGTCGACATCCTCCCGGGGGAGTAGCAGCTCCGCGAGCTTCGTCCAGGGCGGCGGAGCCGCCAGAACCCGGGGGCTCGGGGGTGTCCCCCGGAAAGACCGATGGCTGAATTCACGGACGAAGCGATGGTCAACCTGCGGGGTGGCGACGGCGGCGCCGGCGCGGTCGCCTTCCGGCGCGAGCCCTACGTCGACCGGGGCGGCCCCGACGGCGGCGACGGCGGGAAGGGCGGCGACATCTGGCTGGTGGCCGACCGCAACGTCTCCTCCCTCATCGCCTTCCGCGACCACCCCCACCGCCGGGCCGAATCGGGCACGCACGGCTCGGGCAACAAGCGCCACGGCGCCACCGGCGCCGACCTGGTCGTCTCCGTCCCCGAGGGAACGGTCGTCCGCGACCGGGACGGCGGTGTCCTGGCCGACCTCGTCCACTCCGGCGACCGGATGCTGGCCGCCCCCGGCGGGCGGGGCGGCCGGGGCAACGCCCACTTCCTGTCGAACTCGCGACGGGCGCCGGGGTTCGCCGAACAGGGCGAGTACGGCGAGGAGCGCTGGCTCCGGCTCGAACTGCGGCTCATCGCCGACGTCGCCCTCGTCGGGTTCCCCAACGCCGGCAAGTCCACCCTCATTGCGGCCATCTCGGCGGCCAAGCCCAAGATCGCCGATTACCCGTTCACCACGCTCGTGCCCAACCTCGGTGTCGTCCGCACCAGCGACAGCGAGTTCGTCGTGGCCGACATCCCCGGGCTCATCGAGGGCGCCTCCGAGGGGCGGGGGCTCGGCCACCGGTTCCTCCGCCACGTCCAACGGGCCCGGGTGTTGGTCGTGCTCCTCGACCTGGCCTCGATGGAGGGCCGCAGTCCGGCCGACCAGGAGCGGGTGCTGCTGGAGGAGCTCGGGCGCTACGAACCGGCCCTGCTGGAGCGGCTCCGGCTGGTGATCGGCACCAAGGCCGACGTGGCCGGGCCCGATGTCGTCTTCGAGGGCCTGCGGATCTCGGCCGTCACCCACGTGAACCTCGACCAGCTCCTCGGCGCGGTCAGCCGGCTGGTGGAGGAGGCCCGGGCGGCCGAGGGCGACGTCGAGTCGTTCGTGGTGCACCGCCCGGCCGAGGAGGGCTTCAGCGTCCGGCGCGACGACGATGGCGCCTTCCGGGTCGTCGGCCGGTTGGCCGAACGGGTGGTGGCCATGGCCGACCTCACCAACCGGGAGGCCCTGGCCTACGTGCAGGACCGGTTCCGCCGCCTCGGCGTCGACCGGGCCCTGGCCCGGGCCGGGGCGCAACCGGGTGACACGGTCCGCATCGCCGAGGTCGAGATGGAGTACCACGAGCCGGGCGCGGCCCAGGTCTCATGATCGTCGTCGCCAAGATCGGGACGAGCTCGCTGACCGACGAGCGCGGCGAGATCGTGGCCGAGCCCCTCCTGAAGCTGTGCTCCGAAGTGGCCGCCGTCCGGGCCGCCGGCCACGAGCTGGTCATCGTCTCCTCGGGGGCGATCGCCGCCGGGCTGCCGGCCCTGGGCCTCGACCACCGCCCCACCGACATCGGAACCCTCCAGGCGCTGGCCGCCATCGGGCAGCCCCGGCTGATGGAGCAGTTCTGCGCCATCCTCGCCACGCACGGCCTGGTGGCCGGCCAGGTGCTGCTCACCCCCTACGACTTCATCCACCGCACCCAGTACCTCCACGCCCGCCAGACCCTGCGGCGGCTCCTCGATCTCGGCGCCGTCCCGATCGTCAACGAGAACGACACCGTGGCCGACGACGAGATCCGCTACGGCGACAACGACCGCCTCGCCGCCCTCGTCGCCCACCTGGTCGGCGCCGACCTGCTCCTACTGCTGACCGACACCTCCGGTGTCATGACCGGCGACCCCCGGGTCGACGAGGCCGCCACCCTCATCGAGGAGATCGCCGAGGTCGACGCCGCCCTGGAGGCGGTGGCCGGCGGGACGGGCAGCGAGCGGGGGAGCGGCGGCATGGCCTCGAAGCTGGCGGCGGCCAAGATCGCCGCCTGGTCGGGCGTGGGGACGGTCATCGCCGCCGCCGCCGTCCCCGACGTCATCCCCCGGGCGGTCTCCGGTGAGCCGGTCGGCACGTTCGTGCGGCCCCGGGCCAAGCGGCTCGGCAGCCGCAAGCTGTGGATCGCCTTCGCCCAGGGGGCCCACGGCCGGCTGATGGTCGACGACGGCGCCCGCCGGGCGCTGGTCGAGTCCGGCCGGTCCCTCCTCCCCGCCGGAGTGCGGGCGGTGGAGGGCAGCTTCGACGCCGAGGACGCGGTGGAGGTCATCGGCCCCGACGGCCGGCCGTTCGCCAAGGGCCTCGTCCGCTACAGCTCGGTGGCCCTGACCGAGCTGGCCGGGTCGCGCACCAGCGACCTGCCGGAGGGCGCCCCGCACGAGGTCATCCACCGCGACGACCTGGTGGTGCTGCCCTCCTAAACCCAGAGGGTCCGGCGGCGGCGCCGCCGGACCACGGCGGCCAGCGAACCGGCGACCACCGTCCCGACGCCACCCCCGAGGGCAAGACCCATCCCGGTCGAATCCCCGCCGATGGCCGCGTCGATCGCCTGACTGGCGAGCATCGAAGGGCCGAGCTTCGAAGGTCCTCCGGCGGGCTTGTTCTCCGATGTAGGCCCGGCGCTGGTGGCGTCGGACGGGGTGGAGGTCGGATCGGGCTGCACGTCAGCACCGGCGCCGGCGGACGGCTCGATGTCGACGGCGGCGGACCGCGGTGATTTCGACCGGGCGGCCTTGCGGGCGGCGGGCGCCGGTCCGACGGGAAGCTCTCCTGGCGCCAGTTCCCCGCCCACACCGCTGACCGGGCCGATGGGCTGACCGTTGAGGAGGACACCACCGAAGAAGTCAAACCCCTGCGACCCGCGGTCCGTACCGCCGCCCTCGCCACCGGGTTCGGATGGCGCGGCCAGCGGCGCCGGCGGGGGCGGTGCCTCCGGCGGGAGCGGGTTGCCGGGCCGGGAGGTGATCACCAGGGCGTTCGCTCCGCCGCGTTCGGAGTATTCGGCCGGGCGCTGCGGGTGGTTGTCGCTCGGGCGGTTCCAGACCGACCCTCCGGCGACGAAGGTCGTCCCGCCACCGCCGTCGAGGTTGACGGCGTCGGTCGCCCCGAGGGCGACCAGGAAGTCGGCCGCTTCGGCCATCGTCATCCCCTCGGACCCGGCCTGCCGCCCGTCCACCGCCACGAGGTAGGTCTCGCCTTCCTTGTTCCAGCCGACGAGGGTGTGGGGCTGTCGGGGGTAGATCAGGTTGGGATCTCTCCAGGGGAGGGCCCGCTTGCTGTCGCGCAGCACGACGGGTTCGGCGCCGAGGCTCACGACGGCGTCGATCGACGAGCTCACGAGGAGCTGGGCGGGGGAGGCGTTCCCTTTCTGGTGCTTGGCCCAGAGGTCACGGAGCTGTTGGGCGCCGGCCCCATCGGCCGACAGAACGGCGCCGTCGGCCGGAATCGGCCCGGCCCCGGAACGCAGACTCCGCGGCTCCACGCCGGTCGGCTGGTTCAGCAGTCCCAATGGTCCGGTCGCCCGGACCACCAGTTCGGTGCGCGTGGAGGACTCCGTGCGGGCGCCGTAATCCGGCGTGTAGATCGCCAGCCCACCGGCCGGCGGGGTCTCGTTGACGGTGACGACGGGAATCTGAATCGCCCCGGCGGTGAGCGAACCCGACCAGGGGAACGCCCCGGCGACGAGACGCCCGTCGCCGGTCACCGAGACCTGGGGCCGGGCCGGATGGGGCGAGTGCAGCATCCGGCGGTCGACGATGACGGCCCCGGCCGGTGCGCCGGCCGTGTGGAAGTCGCCGTTGATCCCGACGATGCACTGCACCCGCCGGCACATCGAGCTGGTGGTCTCGAGCTCTCTGGTGCTGGTGGAGACCTTGTCGTTGGCGTTGACGACCCGGAGGTCGACGGGGGCACCGGGCGCGACATAGGCGAGGTGGGCGACGACCGGCGTCTTGGTCGTCTTGGCCAGCTTGAGGTACCGGACGCCGGTGTAGAGGTCGGTCGTGGCCACCACGCTGAAGCCCGGCGGGATCGCGCTCTTCGACATTGCCGGTGCTGTGCCACTCACCGTCACGAGGGCGAGCGCGACCAACACCACGGCGCCCCTCGGCATCGGTCCTCCCGACCTCGCCAGCACGGTGGTGGTGGCGACCCAGACGCTACGAACGTCTAGTTGTTTCGGCGGCCGGACGAAAAGTTCCTTTTCGGAAGTTTCGTGGACTTTGGAAAGTTTCCGAGACTTTGCTCGGATCGCGCAGTATTGGAGACTTTGCTCGGATCGCGCCCTATCGGCAGGGTGGCGCCGATCCCGACGTTACGCCGCCCGCGAGATCGGGTTGGCCGGCCGGTGGCTGCGGGCGCTTGGTCGCCCTGACGAGGGCGGGCGCCAGGCGGGAGATCCCGGCGTAGGCCGCCATCGAGAGCATGAGCGGCACAAACCACAGGACCATCACGCCGACGCTGGCCATGACCATCAGCCAGGCCAGGCCGGCGGCGGGCCCGCCGGGCAGCTGCCAGCCGAGGACCGGGACGGTGCCGCCGACGAAGCCGAGGACCACCATCCAGGTGAGCGAGATCACCGAGAAGGTGCCCACCAGGGAGCCGAGGACGGTCGAGAGGGGATCGCTCCCCCGCTCGCGCGGGTAGTCGTCGAGGGGATGCCCCTGCGACAGCCTCCACTTGATTTCTTGGTTCATCTGCTCCCCAGTCCTTTACTGCTCACCGTGCGGGCCCCACCGTGGCACGACCTGACCGAAACCTGAAGCACCGCCGCGACATCTCTGTCGGGATCGTCCCCATCGGCTGCCGCCGGGCGAACGCATTGTCCGCATTCGCCCTCCCCGCGACCTCAGCCTAACAACCTCCCGACGGCCCGAGTCGTCGCATTTCCCAGCCCAGGCTCAGCTTCTCTCCGGGGGAGAGCGGCCGGGCGTCCTCGGTAGAGTGGCTTTCATGGAGCGCTCCTCACCCACGCCGGTCGCCGATCTCGGGCGTCGGGCCAAGGCCGCCTCCCGTGTCCTGGCCACCGCCTCCACGTCAGCCAAGGACGAGGCGCTGCTGGCAGCCGCCGAGCTGATCGAGCAGCGCTCCGGCGAGGTCCTCGAGGCCAACGCCGCCGACCTGGAGACGGCCGCCGCCGGCGGGATGGAGGCCGGCCCCCTCGACCGCCTGACGCTCACGCACGCCCGTCTGGCGGGCATGGCCGCCGGGCTGCGCAAGGTGGCCGCCCTCGCCGACCCCGTCGGAGAAGTCCTCGACGGGTGGAAGCGCCCCAACGGCCTCGAGATCTCCCGGGTGCGGGTCCCCCTCGGGGTCGTGGCCATCATCTACGAGAACCGGCCCAACGTGACCAGCGACGCCGGCGGCCTGTGCCTCAAGTCGGGCAACGCCGCCCTGCTGCGGGGATCGTCGACCGCCCTGCGCTCCAACCAGGCGGTGACCGCCCTGCTGCGGGAAGGAGCGGCCAAGGCCGGGCTCCCCGAGGATTCCGTCCTGCTGGTGGAGGACGTCTCCCACGAGGCGGCTGTCGAGCTCATGCAGCTCACCGGCTACGTCGACTGCCTGATCCCCCGGGGCGGCCCGTCGCTGGTGCGGTCGATCCTCGACAACGCCAAGGTTCCCTACGTCATCGACGGCGACGGCAACTGCCACGTCTACGTCGATGCCGCCGCCAACCTCGACCGGGCCTTCGACATCGTCCTCAACGCCAAGACGCAGCGGCCCAGCGTCTGTAACGCCGCCGAGTCGCTGCTGGTGCACGCGGCGGTGGCCGACGGCTTCCTGCCCCGGGTCGCCACCGCCCTCCAGAACGCCGGCGTGGAACTGGTCGGCGACGAGGCCGCCCGCCGGCTCGTGCCCGGCATGGGGGAAGCGACCGACGACGACTTCGCCCGGGAGTTCCTGGCGCTCAAGATGTCGGTGGCGGTCGTGCCCGACCTGGAGGCGGCGGTCGCCCACGTGAACCGCTTCGGCACCGGCCACACCGAGGCCATCGTCACCGACAACGTCGCCGCCGCCCGCCGCTTCGTGGCCGCCGTCGACTCCGGCACGGTGACGGTCAACGCCTCCACCCGCTTCACCGACGGCGAGGAGTTCGGCTTCGGCGCCGAGATCGGCATCTCCACCCAGAAGCTCCACGCCCGGGGGCCGATGGCGCTGCGGGAGCTCACGACCTACAAGTACGTCGTGTGGGGCGACGGCCAGACCCGGGGTTAGTATCTTCACGCAACCCAAGATTCGGTCCGCACCCTCGAAAGGCGGAACCAACTCATATGGCTGAGCGCTTCGAGTCCGTCGACGCTGTCCAGGAGGCGTTGCGGCGCGTCGACTACCTGGCCGACCTGTCCACGGCCGGGGTGGTTTTCCTGGCGGATCGGCTGGAGAAGCCCGTCCTCGTCGAAGGTCCAGCCGGCGTCGGCAAGACCGAGCTGGCCAAGGCCATCGCCGCCAGCACCGGGTCCCGGCTGATCCGGCTCCAGTGCTACGAGGGTCTCGACGAGAGCAAGGCTCTCTACGAGTGGAACTACAAGAAGCAGCTGCTGCGCATCCAGGCCGACCGGGAACACGAGCGCGACTGGGAGACCGTCGAGTCCGACATCTTCTCCGAGCCGTTTCTCCTCACCCGGCCGCTGCTGGAGGCCATCCGGGCCGACGAGCCCATCGTGCTGCTCATCGACGAGGTCGACCGGGTCGAGATCGAGACCGAAGCGCTCCTCCTCGAGGTGCTGAGTGACTTCCAGGTGTCGGTGCCGGAACTCGGGACGATGACGGCTATCCGTCGCCCGATCGTGGTGCTGACGTCGAACAACACCCGGGAGCTGTCGGAAGCCCTCAAGCGGCGCTGTCTCTTCCTCCACCTCGACTACCCCGACGCCGAGCGGGAGCAGGAGATCGTCCGGGTGCGTGTCCCGGGTATCGACGCCACGCTGGCCGACCAGATCGCCCGGGTCGTGCGCTCCATCCGAGCGCTCGACCTGAAGAAGGCCCCGTCGATCTCGGAGACGATCGACTGGGCCCGCACCCTGCTGCACCTCGGCGTGGAGAAGGTCACGCCCGACGTGGTCGGCGGCACCCTGCACGTGCTGCTCAAGTACCAGCGGGACATCGAACGGGCCAACAAGGAGCTGAAGGTCGCCGAGGCCTGAGCGATGAGCAACCCGGTCGACGTTCCCGCCCCGGGCAGGATGCTGGACCTGCTGTCGGGCTTCGTCCACGAGCTGCGGTCGGCCGGGCTGCCGGTTTCGATGACCGAGAATCTCGACGCCATGCGGGCCCTCGAGTACGTGGGGCTGGAGGACCGGGCGGCGTTCAAGACGGCGCTGTCAGCCACGCTGGTCAAGCACGCCGACCACGAGAAGGTCTTCAACATCCTCTTCGACGTCTACTTCGCCCTCCAGCCCTTCGACCTCGGTGACGACGACGAGGACGGGCCGGGCGGGCGACGGGGCAGCGGCGTGCCCGTTCCCGGGTCGATGCCCGGCGGGGGCGCCGGAGGGGAGGCGTCCCAGGAGGAGCTGGCGGCCATGCTCATGCGGGCCTTCCTCGACCCCGACGCCTTGCGCCGCTTCGCCGCCGCCGCCGTCACCCGCCACGCCGGCATGGAACCGGGCCGGCCGGTGGGCGGGACCTACTACCTGTACCGCACGCTGCGGGCCCTCGACCTCGACGGCCTCCTCGACCGGCTCATGGAGCAACTGGCGGCCGAGCGGGGTGGGTTCGCCGACGAGCTGGAGGAGCGCCTGGCCCGCGAGGAGCTGGCCGCCCGGATCGAGCGGTTCCGGGAGGAGGTCGAGGCCGAGATCCGCCGCCGCCTGGTGGCCGACCGGGGCCCCCAGGCGATGGCCCGGTCGCTGCGGGCCAAGCTCCCGGAGGACGTCGAGTTCATGCACGCCTCCCGGGAGGAGATGGCCGCCCTCCAGCGGGCCATCGGTCCGCTGGCCCGGGCGCTGGCCGCCCGGCTGGCCATGCGCCGCCGGCGCCACCACCGGGGGCAGCTCGACTTCCGCTCCACCGTCCGCCACTCGCTGGCCTACGGCGGCGTCCCGGCCGACCCCCGGTTCCGCCGGCCCCACCCGTCCAAGCCGGAGATCATGGTCGTAGCCGACATCTCCGGGTCGGTGGCCAGCTTCGCCCGCTTCACCCTCCAGCTGGTCCACGCCCTCGCCAGCCAGTTCTCCCGGGTGCGGAGCTTCGTGTTCATCGACGGGATCGACGAGGTCACCCGCTTCTTCGAAGGCAACGCCGACCTCGGCGACGCTGTGAAGCGCATCAACACCGAGGCCGATGTGGTGTGGGTCGACGGGCACTCCGACTATGGGCACGCCTTCGAGGTGTTCCACCAGAAATGGGGGAACGAGGTGACGCCGAAGACGTCGGTGATCGTCCTCGGTGACGCCCGCAACAACTACCACGCCAGCCAGTCGTGGGTGCTGGCCGAGCTGCGCAAGCGGGCCCGCCACCTGTACTGGATCGATCCCGAGCCGGCCGCCTACTGGAACACCGGCGACTCGGTCATCAGCGACTACGCCAAGTACTGCGACGGGGTCTACGAGTGCCGCAACCTGCGCCAACTGGAGCGTTTCGTCGAGGCGGTCATCGAGTCCTAGCGCGAGACTGGTGGGCGTGATCGTCGACTCCGCGCTCTACGTCGACGGGCGGCGGGTGGAAGGCCGCCTTGCGCTCGACGACGTGCCGGCCGCCTGCGGCCGCTCCGGCGCGTTCGTCTGGCTGGGCCTCTACGAGCCGACCAACGAGGAGTTCGAGGCCGTCCGGACGGCGTTCGGGCTCCACGAGCTGGCCGTCGAGGACGCCGTCAAGGCGCATCAGCGACCAAAGCTCGAGGTCTACGACGACTCCCTGTTTCTCGTGCTCAAGACCGCCCGCTACCTCGACGCCGATGAGCGGGTGGACTTCGGCGAGATCCTGGTCTTCGTGGGGGAGAGCTTCGTCGTCCACGTCCGCCACGGCGAGGCGGCCGCGCTGTCGTCCGTCCGCCGGGCCGTCGAAGCCCGCGACGACCTGCTCCGCTGCGGGCCCGGCGCCGTCCTCCACGCCATCGTCGACCATGTCGTCGACGACTACGGGCCGGTCATCGCCGGCCTCGAGAACGACATCGGAGAGGTGGAGCTGGAGGTCTTCTCGGAGCATGGCCACAACCCGGTCCAGCGCATCTACCTGCTCAAGAGAGAGGTGCTCGAGCTCCACCAGGCCGCCGCACCGCTGGAGGAGGCGCTCGACGCCCTGCACGTGCGGAAGTTCGAGGTCATCCACGAGGACATCCGCGAGTACTTCCGCGACGTCCACGACCACGTGCTCAAGGTCGTCGAGCGAGCCGACACGTTCTCCGACCTCTTGACCAGCATCCTGTCGGCCAACCTCACCTCGGTCACCGTTCGCCAGAACGAGGACATGCGGAAGATCTCCGCCTTCGTGGCCATGGCCGCCGTCCCCACCATGCTGGCCGGCATTTACGGGATGAACTTCCAGCACATGCCCGAGCTCGGCTGGGCGGTCGGGTACCCCCTGGCCCTCGGGACCATGGCCGTGGTCTGCCTCCTGATGTACCGGTTCTTCCGGCGGAGCGGGTGGCTGTGACCCCGACGCCGGACCGGCTGTCAGAGGTGCCAGGGGAGGACGCCGGCGGCGACCCGGTCTGCTGGGTCCACCTGCTCTGCCCGGAGTGCGGTGCCGTCCCCGACGACCCCGGGCAGGACCGCTGCGAGCGGTGCGGCGCCGAACTCCCCGTCGACGACCGGTAACCGGGTCGCCGGTCGCGCTCAGACGGTCGGGGCGAGGAGCTCCCAGAGCCGGTCGGCGATGCGGGCCAGGGCGATGAGCTGACCCCGTTCCCGCTCTCGGAGGGCGTAGCCGCTGCGGCTGGCCAGGAGGACGGAGCGGTGGTTGGCGAGTGGGGCGGCGGCCAGATCCTCGGGGCCGGCGGCGCCGCTGGCCACCAGCGGGGAGGCGGCCACCCCGAGGGCGAGGGCCTCGATGTGGTCGGCGCCCGGCGCTTCACCCGACGTGGCGACCACACGAGCCTCGTGAGGGTCGGCCCCGTTCCCGGGGACGTGCTCCTCGTCAGGTCCGACGCCCACGATGAGGGCCGCCCACTCGGCCAGGAACTCCTGGCGGACCTGCTCGACCAGCGCCTCGTGGAGCTCCTTGACACTCGTCACCTGGCAGAGCCGGGTGGCCGATTCCAGGGCGTCGAGTCGAGGGTCGGGGAAGTGGTTGACGACCCGGACCTCCTCGACCGAGGCGCCGTCGACCTCTTCGATCTCCCGGACCAGCATCGACACCAGCTCGGGTTCGGCCAGGTTGACGGCGAACTCGTCGATGGCCACTCCGCCGTCGCACTCGAGCACGTCGACGCCCACGATGTCGCCTCGGACGGAACCGATCCGGGAGGCGACCTGGCCGAGGGCACCCGGCCGGTCCGGCAGCCACACCCGCACGAGGACGTGACACGTCGCCATCCCGGGCACCCTAGTGGTCACCGGACTGCTCGTATGCTCCTCGGCCGTGGCCGACGAGCGGATCGGAGTCTTCGGGGGCACGTTCGACCCCATCCACGTGGCCCACGTCGTGAGCGCGGTGGAGGCCCGTCGGGCCCTGTCCCTCGACCGGGTGGTGCTCGTCCCGGCCGGCGACCCCTGGCAGAAGCGGGGGAACGTGGCCACCCCGGCGGCCGACCGGCTGGCCATGGTGGAGGCGGCGGTGGAGGGGATCGCCGGGCTCGAGGTGTCGCCGATCGAGGTGGAGCGGGACGGCCCGAGCTACACCTACCAGACCCTGGAAGCGATGGCCGGGCCGGGCCGTTCGCTGTTCCTCATCGTCGGGGCGGATGTGGCCGCCACGATGCACTCGTGGGTGGGTATCGAGCGCCTTCCCGGGCTGGCCACGCTGGTGGTGGTGGACCGGGCCGCCGAGCAGTCCGCCGGCGGAGGCATCCCGTCCGGGTGGCCGTGCCAGCGGGTGGGGATTCCCCGGCTCGACGTCTCGTCGACCGACCTCCGGGCCCGGGCGGAACGGGGCTGGCCGTTGGACGGCCTGGTGCCCCCCGGAGCGGTGCGGATCATCCGGGAACGGGGCCTGTACCGGGCCGGGGACGGTACACTCGGGAACAGATGACGACGGTTCGAGGAGTTTGGCGTCGGGACCATGACCCGGCGCCTTTTTGCGTCATCGACGGGCAGCCGACCCGCCACTTCCCCAAGGAGGAATCCCACGGAAGACGTACGTAGTCGCAGCATCCTGGCCGCCCGGGCCGCGGCGGCCAAGAGCGGAGCAGACACCCTCGTCCTCGATGTCGGCCCGATCATCGGCATCACGGACGTGTTCGTGATCACCAGCGGACGCAACGTCCGCCAGGTCCGCACGATCGCCGAGGAGATCGAGCACAAGCTGAAGGAGGAGGGCCATCCCGGGCCGGTCCGGACCGAGGGGCTCAAAGACGCCTCCTGGGCGCTCCTCGACTACGGCGACTTCGTCGTCCACGTCTTCCTGGAGGAGACGAGGGACTTCTACAACCTCGACCGCCTCTGGGCCGATGCTCCCCGCCTGGAGTGGGAGGATTCCGCAGCCGCGGTATCCTAGGAGTCCTGGGGAATCGGGAGGAATCGCCCAAAGCGCGGAGAACGGCGCGAAGCACGCGAAACCTCCACCTAACATGGAGCGGTCTTCACTGGGGGGTGGGTCGTGCGAAATCGACGGATGTCAGGCGTCGGGATGCTGGCCATCGGTCTCGGGCTGGTCGTGGCTCCAACGGGGGCCCGGGCGGCCGAACCGCTGCCTCCACTGGTCACCACGCTCCAGACCGTGACCGACGGGGGGGCCGACGTCGTCAGCACCGCCACGGCCGCCGTCTTCGAGCAGCCCCGGGCCGACATCACGGCGGCGTCGCTGGAGTACGCCCCGGGCTGGATCCGGATGAAGGTGCAGGTCAAGACGCTGACCGATCCGGTCAACGACAAGACCTGGTCGGACCGCAGCGACGCCGAATGGGTCCTCGACACCAACGCCGACGGCCAGCCCGAGTACAGCATCGAGTTCGCCACCAACAAGGGCGAGATCTACGGCGCCGTCTTCGACGTCACCAAGCCCGAGGATAAGTCGCTCTGCGACGCCGATTCGGCCGGCTTCTCGCCCGAGGACGGCTACACCCTGGTGATCGATCCGAAGTGCATCGGCAACCCGAAGCGCCTGGGCTACGCCGTGGCGATGTTCTTCGACACCAACCCCGCCGACGAGAAGGCCCCGATGGCCACCGACCGGGTCCCCGACCAGGGCTTCAAGGAGGTCGCCGCCCCGGCCCAGCCGGGCGAGGCCCCGGCGGCTGCCCCTCCGGCCCCGGGGGAGCCGGTGACGCCCAGCGCCGCCCCCTCCGTCACCCGAGGACCCGCCGGCGCCGCCATGCCGGGCCAGGCCCCTGGCGCTCCCAGCCGGTCCGGCCAAGCCGTCGCGGGCTTGCCGGCGGCGATCCCCTCGCCGATCCCGGACGCCTCGGCCATGGTCCCGGCGCCGTCCGGAGCACCGTCGAGCCCGCTGGCCCGGACCGGCGCCACCTCCGACCGCCACGCTCTCTTCGGCCTCGGCATCGTGCTGCTCGGCGCCGGGCTGGTGGTCATGACCCGTCCCACCAGGCAGGGGCTTCGCTCCGCTACCTGACCATCTTCAGCGGGCGGACGGAGGGCAGGATCTCACTCTCCGTGGTCGAATGTTCCTGGTATGCCGCGCCGCGCCCTGATTGCCTTGCTTGTGTGCTTCGTCGGCACGGCGATCGTTCCCGGGTGGGTCGCGCCGCGGGCCGTAGCCGCCGACCATGTGCTGGTGGGTGCTGGCGACATCGGCGAGTGTGACAAGAGCGACGACGAGGCGACCGCCAAGCTCCTGGACGACATTCCGGGCACGATCTTCACCCCCGGGGACAACGTCTACGAGGACGGAACCACCTCCGAGTTCGCCAACTGTTTCGAGCCGAGCTGGGGTCGCCACAAAGACCGGATCCGTCCCGCCCTCGGCGATCACGAGTACATGACGGCGGGTGCGGCCCCGTACTTCAAGTACTTCGGGTCTGCCGCCGGTCCGGCGCCCGAGGGCTACTACAGCTACGACCTGGGCGCCTGGCACATCGTCGTGCTCAACAGTTCGTGCGACGAGGTCAAGGGGGGATGCGGGGCCAATTCGCCGCAGGTCCAGTGGCTCCGCAACGACCTGAGGTCGACCGACGCTGAATGCATCGCCGCCGTCTGGCACCGCCACCGGTTCAGTTCCGGCACCCGCCACTACGGGCGCAACGCCGAGGTCACCCCCTTCTGGGAAACCCTGCAGGCCTTCGGGGCCGATGTCGTACTGAACGGCCACACCCATGTCTACGAGCGGTTCGGCCTCCAGGACGTCGACGGGCGGGCCGACCCCGACGGGATCCGCCAGTTCACCGTCGGGACCGGTGGCCGGTTCCTGGAAGGTTTCAAGTCGCCCCTGCCCAATAGCCAGTTCCGCTACCGGGCCGACCACGGGGTCCTGAAGCTCTCCCTGCGGTCATCGAGCTACGAATGGGACTTCATCCGGGCCGATGGCGGCGCAGTGGTCGACTCCGGATCGACGGACTGCCACGGCAAGGTGACGCTCCCTTCGCTTCCGAACCTCGTCACGGTCGAGCCTGAGGCCGACGCCCGGGTGGCGTCCGCCAGCCCGAAGAAGAACTACGGGACCCGAGCGCTCCTCGAGGTGGACCAATCGCCGGCGATGGAAGGGTTCCTGCGCTTCCGGGTGGCCGATGTGTCCGGCACTGTCACCCGGGCCCGGCTGCGCCTGTACGTCACCAGCGGAACCAAGAACGCCCCGGCCCTCTACCGCGCCGATCCAGCCGCCGACTGGAGCGAAACCGGAATCACGTGGGACAACAAGCCGGCCCGCATCGGCGATGAGCTCGACGACCTGGGCCGTGTCTCGTCGAAACGCTACGTCGAGTACGACGTGACCGACGCCGTCAACGGCGATGGCACCTACACCTTCGTGCTCGTGCCCGAATCGAGCGACGGAGTCGCCTTCTCCTCCGGGGAAGCCGACGCCAACCGCCCCCAGCTTGTGATCGGGACCGACTGACCTACCAGCGTCAGCTCCGCCGTCGTCCAGGCCGGCGACGAGCAGTCGGCTCTGGCTGAACTCGTACGACTTCTGGCCCAGTCCTACTCCTGTGTAATTCTTGGAGGGTTGGAACGTGGCGTGGTTGACCGGGGAAGCAGTGGTTCGGGGAGGTCGGTGGAGATGCTGTCGGCGAGAGGACTTCGGGAGTCGCCTGAGGTTCGTTCTGCGACGCTGGCGTTCCTCGAGGCGTCGGCGCGGGTGCTGTTGGTGGCACAGCGGGCCAACGAACGGGCGTTTAGGCACCTGCGGCTTCGGGTGAAGGCCTGGCAGCTGGCGCTTGATCCCGATACGAGGATCTGGATCAGGGAGACGAAAGAGGCGTTCGCGTCTGGGGCGCTGGAGCACGACGCCGTCGATGGCGAGGAAGCAGCCCGGCGTCTCGACCAGGCTCGGCGAGACCTGTCGGCGTAAGTGCCTGAAGGCTGGCGCGTCCTCACCACGAGGCAGGTTCTCGATCGCTGGGAGACTCACAGCAGTTACTCGGCCGAGGCGCTGGTTGCCTTCTGGGACTGGGTCTTGGCTAGGACGCAGGACGGCCCGCCCGACGACGCCCTTCGTGTGCACGACGATGACAACCTGTTCCTGGCCGTCGTCCCAGGAACAAACCTCGTTGTCTCGTTCCTGGCCATCACCCAGGACCAGGCGCTCATCGTCAAGGAGATCGCCCAAAAGGGGACGCGTCGGAGGCTACGCACAACCGAAACCAGAGCCCTGATGCCCGGCAGCGAGACCGCTGAGCTCTTGCGGGTGGCGCAAGAGTTCAATCGACAACGGCTTCTCCCCAAAGGCGTATCCCGTGTCCCCGACTACGGAAGTGGGAGACGGCTCCGTCCTAGCCGACGCTGTCACCACCTGTAGACGGTGGAGACAGTCTTGAGCGGCGAGTGCTGCACTCGCCGCGGACGCCGTGGTCGTCGCCTCTTGCTCGAACAGCGCGAACCACCGGACTAAGAGTCCGCCGTGAACCCTTCCGGAGCCGATTCGCTGTCTTTCGAATTCTTTACGGCACAAGGGGTATTGCTTCACGGCCGTCCGTTGGCGTTCGGCCTTTCGGGGCTCATTGCTGCAGCTACGGCTCAGGGTCCTGGCGTGCTGACGATCGCGGCGGGCGACCCGTCGGGCGGCGGCTGAGGAAAGGGCGTGGGGGAGTTCGGCGCGGGCGGGCCGATCATCAGGCGGTGCTCGGGGCGCAGCCAGAGCAGATAGAGCAGGGCCCCGAGCCCCGGGAAGATGCAGTAGGAGATGAGCCAGATCCAGGTGCTGGCCGTCCGCCAGCGCGTCTGGGGTGGTAGTTCAGCCATCATCCAGCAGGCCAGGATCACACTGACGACGGTGAAGTCGACGAGCCCGGCCAGCAGCACGGGATCGCCGGTGGAGAGCTCGAAGAACTTGGGGAAGGCGCCGAAGAGCCCGTGCTGGCCCACGAAGCCGCCGTGGCCCTTGAACAGGGTGGCGTAGACCTGCAGCGGGATGAACCCCGCCAGGGCCGCTGTGGCCATCAGCCGCCGCGTCCGGATCGTCATGAGTGCTCCTCGCTCGCCGCGGGGCGTCTTGGGCGGCGCCGGCGGGAGGCGATGCCGGTGGCGGCGCGGCGTTCCTCGTCGTCCAGGCGGACGAGGGCTTCCTGCAGCGCTCGGATGAGTTCGGTCATGTCCTGCTGGCTTGTGCCTCGCAGGAGGGACACGAGGGTGTCGATCCGTTCCTCTTCGTCGTCGCCGAGGATTTCGGGGATCCGGCCGTGGATCGAGTCCTCGAACGTCAGGAGCAGCCGGCGGAATTGTCGGGGGCGGATCTCGATGACGTCGTCGCCCAGGACGACTCTGGCCGAGTCGACCACGAGCTCGCCGGAGGCCAGCGCCATTGACGATACGAGTCGCATGCCACTACCCCACACGGCCGGCCCTCCGACTCGATCGGGCTTGCGTCGGGTTGGTGCACCCGGCCAGGAAGCCTGCGACGATGGTCTCGATGAACTGCGGCGTGATGGCTTCATCGGCCAGCAGGCGACGGAAGAGCAGGGGGCCGATGAGCTGCGCCACTCCGGCGGAGGGCTCCAGGGCGGGGGAGAGTTCGCCCCGCTGGACGGCGGTCTCGAGGAGCCCCTGGATCGTGGCCAGCCCTTTGCGGGCCACGCTCAGCTTGATGTGCCGGATTTCGGCGATTCCATTCCGCCCGGTCGATGAGGGCGGTCAGGACCCGCCCGAGGTCCCGGTCCTCGAGTTCGTGGCGGATGAGGTGCAGGGCGGCGGTGAGGTCGGTCTCGAGGTCGCCGGTCACGGTGATGTGGGCGAGTTCGGTCTCCTCGGAGAGCACGTCGTGGAGGAGGGCCAGGGGGTTTGGCCAGTGGCGGTAGATCGTCGCCCGGTGCAGTCCTGAGCGTTGGGCCAGGCGGAGGTGGGTGAGGGCATCCCAGCCCTCTTCGACGAGGATGGCCCGGGCGACCTGGAGGGCCGTGGATCGGGATCGGTCGGCTCGTGGGTCGGTCCTGGTCGTCACCACACGACTGCCTTTCTCCACTGTGACGGCCCAGTGTATGGTCTGCGACAACTTGTCGCACAGGTGAGGGGGAGCCGTGACCGTCGACGTTCGAGTCGCCACCGAGTTGGCCGTGCTCGAGGGGGTGGGCAAGACGTACGGCGAGGGCCCCACCGCGGTCCGGGCGCTGCGGGCTGTCGACCTGACGGTCCGGGCGGGGGAGTTCGTGGTGGTGCTCGGTCCGAGCGGGTCGGGCAAGACGACCCTCCTCAACCTCCTGGGGGCGATCGAGTCGCCGACGGCGGGTCGCCTGTCGGTGGCGGGGAGCGACCTGGGCGCGCTGGATCAGGAGCAGCGCACGGCGTTCCGCCGCGACGGGGTCGGGTTCGTGTTCCAGTTCTTCAACCTGATCCCGTCGTTGACGGCGCGGGAGAACGTGGAGCTGGTGCTGGAGTTGACCGGCCGGCCCGGTGGGGGACGGGCCGAGGCGCAGCTGACCGAGGTGGGCCTGGGGGAGCGGCTGGACAACTTCCCGGCCCAGCTCTCGGGCGGCGAGCAGCAGCGGGTGGCGATCGCCCGGGCTCTGGCCAAGGAGCCGCCGCTGCTGCTGTGTGACGAGCCGACCGGGGCGCTCGACATCGACACCGCCCGTGTCGTGCTGGCCCTGGTGCGGAAGCTGCAGCGGGAACGGGGAACCACCGTCGTGCTGGTGACGCACAACTCGGCCATCGCCCCGATGGCCGACCGGGTGCTGCGGCTGCGGTCGGGCGCGGTCATCGAAGACAACCGCAACGAAGAACCCCTGCCCGGCCGAGCTGCTCGACTGGTAACGGGGGTCGGCCTGATGGGCACGCTGCGCAGGAAGTTGCGGCGGGAGATCGGCGCCCACAAGGGCCAGTTCGCCGCGGTGGCCGTCATCATCATGCTGGGCGTCGCCGTGTACGGCGCCTACTCCGACGCCTACCTGAACCTCAAGACGTCCTACGCCCGGACCTTCGACCGGCTGGCCTTCGCCCATCTCACCGTGTCGGGCGGCGAGACCGAGCGCTTCGCCGCCCAGGCCGCGGCGATCGACGGTGTGGCGGCGGTGGAGACCCGGGTGGTGGCCGACGTCCCGCTGCGGGTCGGTGGCGACCACGAGCTGCTGGGTCGGGTGGTCGGCCTCCCGGCCGGCGCCGAACCGGACGTCAACCGGCTCAAGCTGCTGGAAGGCCAGTACCTCGATCGTCTGGCGGCGGACGGGATCCTGCTCGAGCAGCACATGGCCGACCACTTCGACTTGAAGCCGGGTGACCGGCTCGAGATCCAGGGTCCGGACGGGTTCCGGTCGCGGCCGGTCGGCGGTGTGGTGGTGTCGGCCGAGTACCTCTGGCCCGCCCGGAGCCGCCAGGACTCCCTTCCCGTTCCGGACAACTTCGGGGTCGTGTTCGCCCCGACGTCGGCCGTGGCGGCGCTGGCCGGACCGGCTGCCGTCCCCGAAGCGTTGGTGCTCTACGAGCCGGGGGTCGACGACGGCGCGCTCCGGGCCCGGCTCACCGACCTGGCCGGGCGGGTCGGGGCCGGGACGCTCGGCCTGGCCGACCGGGAGGCCAATCCGTCCAACGCCACGTTGCAGTCCGACATCGAGTTCTTCGGTGACATGGCCGTGTTCCTGCCGGTGTTGTTCCTGGTGGCGTCGGGCGTCGCCACCTATGTCCTGCTGGCCCGCAAGGTCCGGGCGGAACTGCCGATCATCGGCACGATGCTGGCGCTGGGCTGTTCGCGCCGCCACGTTGTCGGCCAGTACCTGGGCTACGGCCTGGCCGCCGGGACGGTGGCGACGGTGCCGGGCATCGCCGTCGGGATCCTGCTCGGCCGGGCGATGACCTTCCTCTACGCCGACATCATCCGCATTCCCGACGCCACCGCCGGGTTCCACCCGGCGACCGTGACGGTGGGGGTGGCCTTCGGGCTGGGCAGCGCCCTGCTGGCGGCCCTGGCCCCGGCGATGACCGCGGCCCGGATCGTGCCGGCCGAGGCGGGCAGGATGGTCGCCCCGCCCGGTCGGGGCCGGGCCAGTCTGCTGGAGCGGCTGCTGCCGCCGTTGCGGCGCCTGCCGGCCCGGTGGAAGGGCGTGCTGCGGGGCATCGAGCGCAACTGGCGCCGGACGGTCTACACCGTCATCGGCGTGACCATGGCCGTGGCGCTGGTGGTGGCGTCGTGGGCCATGCTCGACAGCACCAACGCCTGGTTCGCCGCCCTGGAGGACACCAACCGCCACGACGCCCGGGTCGTGCTGGCCGGGCCGGCCACCGAGGATCGGCTCACCCGCCTGGCGGCGGTGGACGGGGTGGCCGACGTCGAACGGGTGATCCAGTTCCCCGCCTCCCTGGAGGCCGGAGACCAGCGCTACCAGTCGGTGCTGGTCGGCCACGAGCGCGACACCCGGATGCACGGCTTCCGGGCCGTGGGCCGCGGCCCGGACCGTCTGCCCGAGCAGGGCATCCTGGCCGGGATCGCCCTGCGGGACGAACTCGGCGTCAAGGTGGGAGACCCGATCCGGATCGTGGTCGACACCGGCGGGGCACAACCGGTCGTGCTCACCGAACGGCTGGCGGGGTTGGTCAACGAACCGATCGGAACGTTCGCCTACCTCCCCGTCGACCGCCTGGCCGCCCAGGCCGGCCTGGTCGAGCGGGCCGGTTCCGCCCTCGTCACGTTCCGCGCCGGAGTCGACGGCGACGCCATGCGGCCGCGGCTGACGGCCCTCGACGACGTGGCCGCCGTCGAGATCAACGAGAACTTCCTCCAGTCGTTCGAGTCCTACATGGCTTTCTTCTACGCCATGATCGGCTTCATGATCGTCTTCGGGGCGGCGATGGCCCTGGCCCTCATCTACGCCTCGATCTCCGTCAACATCGCCGAGCGTTCGGTCGAGGTAGCCACCCTGCGGGCCGAAGGCGTCCGCCAGCGGGTGCTGTCCCGGCTCATCACCGCCGAGAACCTCCTCGTCACCGTGCTCGGCATCCCACCCGGCATCGCCCTGGGCCTCCAGCTCACCAAGCCGCTCCTGGGCGCCTACAACAACGACCTGTGGCGCTTCGACCTCGTTCTCGAGCCGGTCACGCCGTTCCTGGTGGCCGCCACCATCTGCCTCACCGCCGTCCTGTCCCAGTGGCCCGGCCTCCGGGCCATCAAGCGGCTCGACATCGCCACCGTCGTCCGCCTCCGCTCCACCTAGCGACGTTTGCAACGTGACATCCAGATTCCATGGTGTCGGTCGGGGCAGGAGTTGTAGCGTGGGTGTGGGTTGTCCTTCGGTTCAGGGGGGGTGAGCTGAGTTGGACATCTTGCGATACGTGCGGAACCAGTGGGATCGGGTCGGCGCCTGGGCCAGCATCGTGGCCGGGCTGATCGCCCTGCTCTTCGGGTACCTGGGCGTGTCGGGCACCCTGGAGACCGGAGAGCAGATCCCCTACGTCGTGTCCGGCGGGATGGTGGGTCTGTTCCTCCTCGGCTTGGGCGCCCTGCTGTGGCTCTCGGCCGACCTCCGGGACGAGTGGCGCAAACTCGATGCCATCGATCGACACCTGGTCGAGGGGGGAGCACCGCCAGCGGGAGCCGGAGAGGCGAAACAGCCGCGTCGTCAGGCTGATCCCGAGCCCGGGAACGGCGCTGTGACCCAGCGGAAGGGCTCCCTCCGCTAGTCCCGGACTCCGGTCTCCCTCATTTGGAGCCGTTCCGTGCGGCGGTCGCGGGCCGCACCACCCGGCCGTTGAATGGCAGTTCCGTCTGCGGGGCGCGTTGCCGTTGACGGTGCTGCGTGTGGCTAGCGAGAGAGGCGGGGCTGCGAGACGGCGAGTTCCTTGAGGGCGCCGAGGAAGAGCTGGTCCATTCGGGGGCTGAGCTCGGCCAGGGTGGCGGCGTTGGCGTGGCTGGCGGAGCCGAAGACGCGGTGGAGGGCGTCGGGGAGGGTGGAGGCGCCGATGGAGAGGCAGAGGCAGGCGACGCCGTCGGCGCGGAGTTCCTCGAGGGCCCGGTGGGCGTCGGCTTCGGCGTAGCGGGATTCGTAGCCGTCGTCGTAGGGGAAGCCGTCGGAGAGGACGAGGAGGAGGCGGTTGGGCGTGCCGGCTTCGGTCTTGAGGAGTTCGCCGGCGTGGCGGATGGCGGCGCCCATGCGGGTGTAGCCGGCCGGTTCGAGCTGGTTGAGCTGGGCCCGTCCGCCGGCGCCGAAACGCTGCCCGAAGGGTTTGAGGGCCAGGAGGTGGACGGCGGCCCGGCCCCGGGAGCGGAAGCCGTAGACGCCGACCCGGTCGCCGAGTTCTTCGAGGGTGACGGCCAGGGTGCCGGCGGCCCGGCGCTGGTGTTCGTGGACGGACTGGCCGTCGGGATCGGTCTCGGTGGCCGAGCCCGAGGCGTCGAGGAGGATGAGGACGCCGAGGTTGCGGGCCAGCTTGCGCCGTTCCAGGTAGATGTTTTCGGCGGGGGAGTGGCCGGCCCGGAGGTCGACGGCGAGATCGATGAGAGCGTCGACGTCGAGATCGTCGCCGTCGGGGCGACGGCGCAGAACCTTGGGGCCGAGGCCCGAGTCGGGCCAGCCGACGGCGGAGGACCTCGTCCCGTTCGACTCCGGCGGCGGAGATTTCGGGGGCGGGCCCGAGCGGGAAGTCGATGACCCGGCACCACTCGGGCCGGTAGCTGTTCTTGTGGACGTCCCACTCGGGGTAGAGCGCACCGCCCACGCCGCTGGCTGCGCCGGGTGCGTCGTCGTCGACGAAGCGGAGGGGGACGGGCAGGGGCCGGGCGTTGGGCCCGACCTTGTCGACCCGGCGGATCGAGCCCACCGGCATCTCGCCGCCGGCGTTGCCCTCGCCGGGGGAGCGGGACATGCCGAGCATCTTGGAGAGGAAGTTGGTGAGGGCGTTGGAGTTGGACAGCGGGTTCTGGAACAGCTTGAGGATCTTGCTCTCCTCGCCCTGCTCGTCGTCGTCGTCTCGGCCTCGGGTACCTCGCTCACCTTGAATTCCAGGCGGAGATCCTTGTCGGTCGGGCTCGCGCCCGGGCCGGCGGCGGCCGCGCCGAGGAGCCGGGAGGGGCGGATCACTCCGAACCACTGCGGGGGTTCGGCGACGGCCTTGCGGGTGCCGGCGAGGTCGAACGACTCGCGCCGCGCTGTCGGTCATGGCCTCACCCGGCGGGTCGAGCGTGGCCGGCAGCCTGATCCGGATGGCGAGGTCCGTGCAGCACCCGCCGGCCTTCGAGCGCCAGGTACCGGCGGGCGACCTTCGGCCTTCCCCGCAAGGCCTTCACCAATTCGGGATCCAGACTCCCGGCACCGAGCAGGGCGGCCTGGCACAGCACTTCCCAACGCTGCTCGTCGGTCGGGCGGTCGGCGGAGACGAACACGAACCGCCCGTCGGTGTGGGCCGCCTCCCCGGGAAGACCAGGGGCCACCCCGAGGGATCGGCCGGCCAGATAGGTCGCCAGGAGCCGGAACCGACCGGGATCGTCCGGAACGCCGGCGGTCACTGCCGGGTGGGAGGGTCGTCGTCGATCACGATTCGGGAAGGAAGGCGTCGACGAGCTCGGAGAGGGCGCGGATCATGTCGGGGTCGTCGGAGAGGATCTCCACGATGCCCGACTGCACCGCTCGGCGGAGGCTGAGCCCGGCGGCGGCCAGGCCGCCGGCCAGGATCAGGGCCCGGGTGGAGGCCACTTCCCGCAGCGGCGCCCCGTCGAGGTTGCGGATGGCGTGGCCGACTTTGACGAGGGCCTGGGCGGTCTCGACGTCGATGCCGGCCTCGTAGGCCACGACCTCGGTCTCGATGTCAGCCGGCGGGAAGCCGAGCTCGATAGCCACGAACCGCTGCCGGGTGGAGTCCTTCAGGTCCTTGAGCACGCTCTGGTAGCCGGGGTTGTAGGAGATGACCAGCTGGAACCCCGGTGCCGCATCGAGGGTGATCCCGAGGCGGTCGACCGGCAGTTGGCGGCGGTGGTCGGTCAGCGGGTGGATGACCACCGTCGTGTCCTGGCGGGCCTCCACCACCTCGTCGAGATAGCAGATGGCGCCGGCGCGGACGGCCCGGGTGAGGGGCCCGTCCACCCAGACCGTCTCCCCGCCCTTGAGCAGGAACCGGCCCACCAGGTCGGCGGAGGTGAGGTCCTCGTGGCCGGCCACGGTGATGAGGTCCCGGCCGAGCTCGTGGGCCATGGCCTCCACGAACCGGGTCTTCCCGCACCCCGTCGGTCCTTTGAGCAAGACCGGTGAACCCCGCCGGGCGGCGGCCCGGAACACCTCCACCTCGTCGTCCACCGCCCGGTAGAAGGGCGCGGGGGGCACATCGGCAACAGGCTGCGGCCCGGTGGGTGACACGGTCAGTACTCCGTGACGGCGTTGACCTTCTCCTGCAGGGCCTTCCACTCCGGGGAGTTGGTGATGGGCAGGAGCGTCATCATCTTGGCCATGTTGCCGGCGACCTTCATCTTGCCCTGCATGAAGGCGGCCGTGGCGTCCATCTCGCCCCGTTGCACCTTGGCGGCGTCGTCGTATGCGGTGGTCATGGTGAAGTCGGCGCCGTCGATCGAGCCGAGCTTGGCGTCGAGGATCTTCCCCTCGTCGATGATCCAGTAGTAGTCGATGTCGCCGGCGGGGCCGCCGGTGGCCTTGTACTGGATCTTCACGGTCGCTCCCGGCCGGGTCGGCTGATCGACCGCCAGGTTCACGAACTCGTCGAGCCACTCCTGCGACAGGTACTGAGCCATCGACATCCCCCTTCGTGGGCCCGGAAGCCGCGTTGTGAGCGTGGGCGGTGTTTTACATGACGCGGAATAAAAGAGCAATGACTTTCCGCGTCGCGGAAAATCTTTCAAGTCCCCTCTGGAAATTGAACGTTCATTATGCTTAGGATCGGCACATCATGGCAAGGACGCGCGAAGACCGAGCTGGCGGTGGCGGACGACCTCGACGTCGAGATCGACGATGAGGTCGACATCGAGGTGGAGCCGGCGCCCAAGGTCAAGGCCCGGCCCGGAGTCCGCCGCCGCGGCCGGCCCGCCGATTCGGACGGCCTCACGCGTGAGCGCATCCTGGCCGCCGCCCGGGAGTGCTTCGCCGAGTCCGGCTACGTGGCGGCCAGTACCCACATGGTGGCGGCCCGGGTGGGCCTGACCACCGGGTGCGCTCTACCACCACTTCGGGTCCAAGCGCGAGCTGTACATGGCCGTGTTCGTAGAGGTGGAGGAACTGATCTACGACCGCTTCCGGGCGGCCGCCGAGCCGCATGCCACCTTCATGGCCAAGGTCGAGGCGATGCTCGACGAGACCGTCCGCCTCAACAGGACAGAACCGACGGTGGCCGGATTCGCCCTCTCGGTGAGCGGAGACCTGGCCCGCCACCCCGACCTGGCTGAGGCCGTCGAGTTGGCGTGGGTCCGGCGGGACTCGTTCTTCTCCGAGGTGGTCGCGGCGGGGATCGCGTCGGGTGAAGTGGCCGCCGCCGATCGTGACGTCGTGCTCGACATGCTGACCACGATGGTGGGGGGCCTCATCGTGGTCGGCACCGGGGTGCCGTCCGCGCTGAGCCGGTCGGTCAAGGGATTCAAGCGCCTGCTCGCCGGGACGCTGATCAAGTCGTGACGTAGGTCCGTCCGGCGGCGCCGGACGGGAGTTCTGACCGAAGGGGGGATGACCGTGAACCGATTGCACAGGCCACGGTCCATCGGCAAGCGGGCGGGGCGGTCTGGCCGGCGCCTCGGCCGCGCTGGCCGCGGCCGTGCTGACGGTGGCGACCAGCGGCGCCGGTGGCGCCGAGGCTCCGGCCGCCGGGCCGGCGTCGTACGAGGCCGTGGCTTCCGCCGAGGGCGTGCGATTCTCATTCGGCGCGCCGGGGTTCGTGGCCGTGGACACGTTCATCGACGGCGGGGGGCCGGTGTCCCAGTCGGTGATCGACGGTCTGGGCAACTCCCGGGCGTTCGCCTCGCTGCCCTACCCGGGGGATCTGGCGATCTCCGGGCCGGGGCTGCTGGCCGGCCTGACGGGCCTGCCCTCGCCTCCGCCGTATCCGTTCTACGTGTCGTCGAGCCACCCGACGACGCCGGAGGCGAAGCTGGCGCAGCCGGGCTACGAGCTGGTGGCCACCAGCGGGGAGTCGTCGTCGCAGGGCTCGACCAGGACCGGGGGCACGCAGGGGACCGGGTCGGGCGCTTCGGCGATCGGGTCGACCGTGACCAACGCCGTGACGAGCCGCGACGCCACAACCGGCGTGGTGACGGCCGAGGCGACCGGCACGGCCGACGTCATCAACATCGGTGGCGTGCTGCGGATCGGCCAGGTCGGCGGCGAGGGCCAAGGTCACCCGCGGGCCGGGGGCCGAGCCGACCCGGGAGGCGACGTTCGTCATCAACGGGATGACGATCGCCGGCCAGACGGTCGGGTTTTCGGAGAAGGGCTTCACTTTCGGGGGGACCAACACGCCGATCCCGGGCGGGAAGAACCCGCTGCTGGAAGCGCTCAAGCAGGCCAAGATCACGGTGGAGTATCTGTCCCGGGTCGACAACCCCGACGGCGTCGTGAGCCCGGGGCTGGTGATCCGCCAGGAACAGGCGACACCGGGCGGGCCGACGATGGTGATCCGCTACGTGTTCGGCCAGATGTCGGCGTCGGCCACCGTGTCGGGCAGCCCGACCTCGATTGGTGATTCGCTGCCGCCGATCGACACCGGCCCGTCCGACACGCAGGTGATCAACCCGCCCGCCGACACGCCGGCCCCGCCGCCGACGACGACCGAGCCGGTGGCGCCGCCGACGACAACGGATGACGGCAGCAGCCGTTACGACAGCAGCGGATTTGGCAGTGACGGTACCGGGGCCGATTCCTCGACCCCGACGACCTCGACGCCGGAGGTGGCCGCGCCGGCCACCGACGCGTCGGCCGGCACCGTCGTGCAGGAGGCGGCTCCGATCTCCGGCACGCCGATGACCCTGGTCGACACGGCTCGAGCATCTATCTGATCCTGGTGGCGGCAGCCGCCGTGGCGTTGGGCGGGGGCACGGTCCTCCGGCTCGTGGGGGTGAAGCTGAAGTGGACTTCGTGAACTACGTGCGGAACCAGTGGGACCGGGCCGGCGCCTGGCTGTGCGTCATCGGCGGGGCCATCGCGCTGCTCGTCGGCTACCTCGGGGTGTCGGACACGCTGAACACCGGGGAGCAGCTGCCCTACGTCGTCTCCGGCGGCCTGGTCGGCCTGTTCCTCCTCGGCCTCGGGGCGCTGCTGTGGGTGTCGGCCGACCTGCGCGACGAGTGGCGCAAGCTCGACGCCATCGACCGTCACCTCGTCGAGGGCGGCCATCTGCCCGACGGCCTGGCGACCCTGCGCGACGAGGACATCCGCCGCGGCGTCGGCAACGGTAGTGCCCCGGCGAGGCGTCCCTGCGATGAGCGCGCCGGGGGCCGTCGGGGTGGCGCCCTCGCCCTGGACCGCCAGGCAGCGCCTGGTGCTGGTCGTGCTGCTGGCCGTCGGCGTGGCCGGTCTCGATCGCCGGCTACGCCGGAACGTCGGGGACGTTGCGGCTGTCGCGCCAGGTGGCGTGGGTGAACGTGGCCGGGGCGGCCCTGCTGGTGTCGGGGGCCGGCGTCGTGCTGTTCCTGACCGCCGGGCGGCGGACGATCGGGCGGCGCCGGCTGGGCCTGTTCGGCGACGTCGAGCGAGGCGCCGGGAACGACGACGACCGGCTCGTCGGCGATGGCGGCGGGCGACCTCGTGGCCGCGCCCACGATGACGAGGTACCACCGGGCCGACTGCTCCTTCGTGGCCGACAAGCCCGGCGTCGTGAAGGCGACGGCGGCCGGCCACCAGCAGGCCGGGCGTCGCCCCGTGTGGCGTGTGCCTGTCGGGAGGTGACTCGTGAGCGATTTCTGGCCGTTCGTCATCGCCGGTCTGACGACCGGGTCGCTGTACGGCCTGGCGGCCATGGGCCTGGTGCTGACGTACAAGACGTCGGGGATCTTCAACTTCGCCCACGGTGCGATCGCGGCGGGGGCGGCCTACGTCTTCTACGAGCTCAACACCCGCAACGACGTGCCCTGGCCGATCGCCGGCGCTGATCGTGATCTTCGTGGTGGCGCCGATCGCCGGGATCCTGACGGAGCGGATCGCCCGGGGTCTGGCCGATGCGCCGCCGTCGGCCAAGATCGTGGCCACGGTCGGGTTGCTGCTGATGGTCTCGGGGACGGCGACGGCCATCTTCGGGGCGGCGGCCATCAACTTCCCGCAGTTCCTCCCGGTGCGGACGTACCGCTTCGCCGGGATCAACCTGGGTGTGGACCAGATGATCTCGATGGTCATCGCCCTGGTGTCGGCGGTCGTCGCTGTACACGTTCTTCCGGTTCTCCAAGCTGGGTGTGGCCATGCGGGGCGTGGTCGACAACCCCGACCTGCTGGACCTGGCCGGCACGAGCCCGGCCCGGGTGCGGACCCAGGCGTGGATGATCGGCTCGATGTTCGCCGCCCTGTCGGGGATCCTGCTGGCCCCGCTCACCGGTCTCGACGCCATCCTGTTGACGCTGCTGGTGGTGCAGGCGTTCGGCGCCGCCGCGGTGGGGGCCTTCACCAGCCTGCCGCTCACCTATGTCGGGCGGCCTCGTGGTCGGCATCGGCGGCGCGCTGGCCACCAAGTACGTGGTCGACGTCCCGAACCTGGCCGGGTTCCCGCCGTCGCTGCCGTTCATCGTCCTCTTCGCCGTGCTGCTGCTCACGCCGAAGGGCCGTTTCGTCGAAGCGGGCCGCAAGCGCCTGGCCCGGGAACGGGCGACGATGGCGCCCCGGGTGGCGTGGGCCGGGCGGGCGGCGGTGGTGGCCGGGCTGATCCTCGCCCCCCAGGTGGTGGGGACCCGCCTGCCCGTCTACGCCAACGCCCTGATCTTCATCCTGGTGTTCCTGTCGCTGCGGCTGCTGGTGCAGACGTCGGGGCAGGTGTCGCTGTGCCACGCCGCCTTCGCCGCCATGGGGGCGGCGGCGTTCTCCCACTTCGCCCACGGCGTCGGCCTGCCGTGGCTGGTGGCGCTGGTCCTGGCCGGTCTGGCCACGGTCCCGATCGGGGCGATGGTGGCCATCCCCGCCATCCGCCTGTCGGGTCTCTACCTGGCCCTGGCCACCTTCGGGTTCGGCCTGTTGATGGAACGGATGGTGTTCGGGACGGGCCTCATGTTCGGCGGGCGGGGTTCCCGGCCCGCCCCCCGCCCCGGCGACCTGTTCGGCCTGACCCTGGGATCGGACAAGGGCTTCTACTACGTGTCCCTGGCCGTGGTCCTGGCCGTGGCGGTGGGCATGTGGTGGCTCAACCGGTCCCGGCTCGGTCGTCTCTGCCAGGCCATGGCCGACTCGCCGGTGGCGCTGGCCATGCACGGCACCAACGTTCGGATGACCCGGGTGCTGGTGTTCTGCGTCTCGGCCTTCGTGGCCGGCTTGGCCGGCGCCCTGTTCGCCTCGGCCGCCGGGTCGATCTCCGGGATCGGCTTCGGCCCGTTCGCCTCCCTGACGTGGCTGACGGTCCTGGCCCTGGCCGGCCGGGGCGAGTTCTCGGCCGGGGTCATCGCCGCCTTCGTGCTGGCCGTCGTCCCGTCCTATGTCGACAAGCCGGCCTACACCGACTGGCAGCCGGTGATCTTCGGGTCGCTGGCCGTCCTGGCTTCGCTGGCCCAGGGTGGCGGGCTGCCGCTTCGCCGCCTGGTTCCGCCGTTCGGCTGAACGCCACGCCGAGCGGTCCAAGCACTCGCCGGTCGCGGAGCGCAACCGGCTGGTCACCGCAGGAGCAGAAGCATGAGCCCTGAGACGAATGGCACCGGGAAGCCTGTCCGTTGCGGATCTGTCCGTCCGCTTCGGTGGGATCCACGCCGTCCAGGGGGTGTCGCTCGACGCGCCGATCGGGCGCCTCACCGGCCTGATCGGCCCCAACGGCGCCGGCAAGACCACGACCTTCAACGCCCTGTGCGGACTGAACAAGCCGTCGTCAGGCGACGATCACGCTCTTCGGCGAGGACATCAGCCACCTCTCCCCGCCGGCCCGGGCCCAGCGGGGGCTCGGCCGCACCTTCCAGCGGATGGAGCTGTTCGATTCCCTCCTGGTCCGGGACAACGTGGCGCTGGGCCGGGAAGCCGGGATGGCCGGCTCCAAGCCCTGGCGCCACATCCTGACCAGCAAGGCCGAGCGGGTGGCCATCACCGACGCCGTCGACGAGGCCATCGAGCTCTGCGGCCTCGCATCGCTGGCCGACCGGCGGGCCGGGGCCATCTCCACCGGCCAGCGCCGCCTCGTCGAGCTGGCCCGGGCCATCGCCGGGAACTTCAAGATCCTCCTCCTCGACGAACCGTCCTCCGGCCTCGACGGGACCGAGACGAAACGGTTCGGCGAGATCCTCCGGGAGATCATCGCCCGGCGGGGGACGGGCATCCTGCTGGTGGAGCACGACATGTCGCTGGTCATGGAGGTCTGCGACTACATCTACGTCATCGACTTCGGCCTGCCCATCTTCGAGGGCACCCCGCCCGAGGTGCGCCACTCCGAGATCGTCCGGGCCGCCTATCTCGGTTCCGAAGCGGTGGAGGAGGCGGTCTGATGTTCACCCTCGATGGGATCGTCGCCGGCTACGCCGAGACCACCGTCCTGCGGGGCGTGTCCCTCGCCGTGCCCGACGGATCGGTCGTCGCCCTGCTCGGCCCCAACGGCGCCGGCAAGACCACGCTGCTGCGGGTGGCCTCCGGTCTGCTCCGGCCCACCGCCGGGCGGATGACCCTCGACGGTGTCGACGTCAGCCACCACCGGCCCCACCAGCTCGCCGCCCGGGGCGTCTGCCACGTCCCCGAAGGGCGAGGGCATCTTCCCCTCCCTCACGGTGCGGGAGAACCTGTCCCTCCAGGCCGGCAGCGGCGGCAAGGGCGGGCTGGCCAAGGCCGTCGAAGCCTTCCCCCGCCTCGGGGAGCGGCTCTCCCAGACGGCCGGCACCCTCTCCGGCGGTGAGCAGCAGATGCTGGCCCTGGCCCGGTCCTACATCGCCGACCCCAAGGTCATGCTCCTCGACGAGGTCTCCATGGGCCTGGCCCCCAAGATCGTCGACGAGATCTTCGAGTTCCTCGGCCGCGTCGCCCACGAAGGCGCCAGCCTCCTCCTCGTCGAGCAGTACGTCACCCGGGCCCTGGCCCTGGCCGACTACGTCTACCTCATGAACCGGGGTCAGATCGCCTACCGCGGCGAACCCTCCGAACTCGAAGACGAAGACGTCTTCGCCCGCTACCTCGGCACCGAAGTCGGCGCCGCCCACTGAAACCGTCCCTTCCCGCACACCGTCCGGCACCGAGCACGCACAACGGGGGAACAGCAGACATGCAGCCTCGCATCCGCACCATCGCCGCCATGGCCGTCTTCGGCCTCGTCGCCGCCGCCACCGGTTGGACTCCGGCCGGCGCCGACGACTCCTCCTCGGAGCCCGCCTCGGGAGCCGGCTTCGAGATCACGTCCTTCGAGGCCCGGGCCCAGGCCGACGGGTTCCGCTTCACGTTCGGGGCCCCGGGGTTCGTGGCCGTCGACACCTTCATCGACGGCGGCGGGCCGGTGGCCCAGTCCGTCCTCGACGGGCTCGGCAACTCCCAGTCCTTCGCCTCGCTGCCCTACCCGTCCGACAACGCCATCAGCGGGCCGGGCCTCGTCGCCGGCCTGACCGGCCTGCCGTCGCCGCCGGCCTACCCGTTCTACGTGAACTCGTCCTACCCGACCCAGGAGAAGTCCGAGTTCGCCCAGCCGGGGATGAACCTGGTGGCGACGAGCGCCGAGTCGGCCACCGAGGGAACGGCCGCCTCGGGCGGCGGGGGAGGCGGCTCGTCGATCGGCGCCACGAAGGCCCACACGCTGAGCAAGCGTGACGCCGGCGCGGTCATCGCCGAAGCGACGGTCACGGCCGACATGATCAACATCGCCGACACCCTCAAGATCGCCTCCGGCGCCGTGACGGCCAAGATGAGCCGCACCGCCGGCGGTGAGCCCGTGCGGGCGTCGTCCTTCCGCCTCGACGGTGTCTCGATCGGCGGGCAGGCGGTCGGTCTCAACGAGAAGGGCTTCGTCTTCGCCGGCAGCGGCGCCCCGATCCCGGCCGACAACCCGCTCATGCAGGCGCTCCGCCAGGGCGGCATCGACGTCCGCTACCTGGCCGCCACCTCCGACGAGACCAGCATCATCAGCCCGGGCCTCGTCATCACCCAGACCGCCCAGTTCCCCGGCAGCCCGACCATGATCTTCACCTACGTCCTCGGCCGAGCCCGGGCCCACGTCACCGTCAGCTGACCGCCAAGGTCCACGACAACCGCACGCTCGGCGCCGGCGTACGCCTGTTCACGTCCCGGGTTTTCGAAGGTGCGATTCGAGCGGATGCGCCAGGGTCGGCCTGCGTCGCAGTATTTCGACCCTCCCCGTCCGGAGAATGCCGCGTGGAGATCAACTCGGTACCGACCCTTTAGGCTCTCGGCGGTCAGGTGACCCATTCGATGTGGGCTTGAACTGCGCCGGCGTCGTCCAGCCAGCCTTTGCTCCTGGCGTATTCGAGCATGGCGTTGAAATCGGTGTCCCAGCCCGTGGGGACCTTCCCGCTGGCCATCAACCGGACCGCTTGCGTGTCGATCATGGCGTCGCCGGACGGCAGGAGCCGACCGATGTCGGCTGCCGACAGGGCCGCCGCCAATGCCTCGGAACCGCCACCCCGCACCGTCAGGTGAAAGCGTGTGCAATCCTCGGGCCCTACGAGATCGATGGCGGCGGTCGCACCAGTGAGGTCGATGTCGATGATCACCCCCGTGAATCTACCCAGCGGGGCCGTGACGTTCGGATCGCCAGGTCGACCGCAAGAGCCTGAGGCGCTTGTGCTCCCAACTACAAGCAAGTGGGAAATCCGTGGGTCCGTTTCGAACGCCACCCGGGCGGAGCACCCTGTCACCACCTGTAGACGGCGGGGACAGGGAAGTCGCGGCCTGGCGCGGGAGGACGGAGGCTGTTCCCGCCGGCGGCTAGTCCACCCGCCAATTATCGAACACAGGTATTTTATGTCAGGACCGCATGGTGATTACACCAGGGCCCCAGCTGTTGGAGCAGGTCGGATGGTCAGCCGCCGAGTACTCCCGGCGTTCGGGAATCAAGTCAGCGGCCGAGGTACTGACCTGGTCGCTGTTCCTCGAAGGCTCTGATGGCTTCGAGAAGATCCTGGGAGGTCAGGGTCGCTTCTTCGTGGGCGAAGGACAGGTCGAGGACCTCACTGGAGCGGTGCTGGGTGACCCGATTGAGGGACCGTTTCGTGCCTTGGACCGCCAAGGGAGGCAGGTCGGCGATCCGCCCGGCGAGCGCTCGGGCGGCGGGAAGGACCTCCTCGGCGTGGTCGACGAGATCGGTGACGAGGCCGACGTTCCATGCCCGTTCGGCGGCCAGCCGGTCTCCGGTCAGGAGGTGGCGCCGGGCCAGCAACATTCCGACCGACTGCGGCCACATGATGCAGCCGCCGTCGCCGGCCACGAGACCGATGTTGACGTGGGTGTCGGCCAGCCACGCAGAGCGGGCGGCGATGACGGCGTCGCAGGCGAGGACAACGGTCGCGCCGAGGCCGACGGCCGGGCCCTGCAGCGCGGCGAGCACTGGTTGGGGCATGTCCAAGAGCGTGCCGAGAAGAGCCCGCCCGTTTTCGACCATCCGGCGTCGGGCCTCGGGGTCGTCGTGTCCCAGCCGCATCAGGTCAAAATCGCCGCCGGCGGAGAAGACCTTTCCGGTCGAGGCGAGCACGACGACACGGGTGGCGTCATCACGTTTCACGTTCCCGAGCGCAACGGTCAAGCCCCGTGGAGCGCGGCGTCGAACCGGTTGAGCAGGTCGGGCCGGCTCAGCGTGATCTCGGTGACCCGGATCGACTCACACTCTGAGTATATCTACTCGAGATGTGAGTGACTGCAATGCGCTGGAGCAGTTGACCTCTCGCGGGGGCGCAAGAGTCGGTCCTGCCGGGGAGAGAAGGATGTTGATGCCGCCGCTGGAATACACACAGACGAAGCTGCGGTCATCGACGTGATGCAGCGCGACGCTACCTGGCCCACCCGGCAGCTTTTACGGAGCGTCCGCCGCCTGGGGAGGGCCCATGGGGGAGATGCAGGCCACGAGGCCGCCATCGATCACGATGTCGGCACCGGTGATGTACGAACTTTGGTCAGATGCGAGGAAGCAGGCGAGTTCGGCGACCTCGGTCGGCTGGCCCACACGACCCATGGGAATGTAGGAGAAGTCGAACTGTTCACTGCCCTCGATGTGCATGAGGGCAGTGTCGATGGCACCGGGGAGGATGGTGTTGACCCGGATTCCGAATGGAGCCCATTCCTTGGCCGTGACGTGTCCGATCACTCCAATAGCGGCCTTCGTCGCTCCGTATGCGCCGTTGTAATCCATGGCGTCGCGCCCGGTGATCGCTGAAGTGTTGACGATCGCGCCTCGGCGGGCGGCTGACATCGTGGGAAACACGGCCTGCATGCCAAGGAACACCCCCGTCTGATTGACGGCGATGAGGCGGTTCCATTCCTCCAGGGTGGTGTCGGCGATGAGTTTGACCAGGGAGATGCCGGCATTGTTGACCAAGATGTCGATGGTCCCGAACGCGTCCAGGGTGTTGGTGACCACCCGTTGCCACCCGTCGGGGTCGCTGACGTCGAGTGGCTGGCAGAGAGCGGCAGGCCCGATGTCCTTCGCCACGACCGCCGCCTCGTCGGCCAGGATGTCGGCGATGACGACCTTCGCGCCTTCGGCAGCGAACAACCGCGCCTCGGCCTCGCCCTGGCCTTGCGCCGCGCCAGTGATAATCGCGACCCGACCGGCGAGACGTCCGACTGTGGCAGTAGCCATATCCGCTCTCCTCTTCCTTCGCTCCACTGAGACCTGCTACACTTTTCGAGGTAATCCTACCGTATGGCTACGAGTTCGTGTCAAGACCTCCGGCCCGAGAGGTCGTCTCAGTAGCAACGACCTTCCCTGGGGCGGCTCTAGCAGGCGCTCGACCGACCACAGGTGCGGTTGACAGGTCTCGTAGGCTATATCTAGTGTTCTCACGAATAGTTACACCATGTCTCCGGTGCAGAATCACCGGAAAGGATCAGGCTTGAATGTCGTTGACCGTGGATGACCTGCGCGGACGGCTGATCGATTGCGACAGCCACGAGAACCTGCCAGTCCCGCTGTGGTCGGATGCGTTCGGGGATGCTGCCGGACTCCTCGGGCAGCAGTACATGGCGATGTTGTCGAACCCGGATTCCCACCTCAACGACTTTTGTCGTGAGAACGTCGTCGATGAAATGGAGGTCATCCCGCAGACCGTGTGGGGGGCGAAAGGTTGCACCACGCCGGGGCGATTGACATCACACGACGGTCGCAGGTCCTGGATGCCATGGGCGTCGAACGCCAGCTTGTCTTCCCGACGATGGGTCTGATGGCCGCCCAGGTGTACATCGGCCGCGCCCTCATGAGTTCCGCGGGCGACGGGGGTCGGGTGTCGGAAGAGAGGAAGAAGGTCGGTGCAGCCGCGCTCCAGGGCTACAACGACTGGGTGATCAGCACCACGAAGGACGTGAATTCAGACCGCATACGGATCCTTCCTTTCCTCCTGCTCGACAGCCTCGAACAGATGATGGCGGACACCGAAGCGCTCCTCTCCGCCGGCGCCCGGGGCGTTGTCGTCGCGGCCAGCCTGCCGCCCGCCGGAACCTCACCGGCCAACCCGGTCCTGGATCCGTTCTGGAGCCTTCTCGAGGAGGCCAACGCCCCCTTCGTCATCCATGGTGGTCCGGATCTGTACGCCCTGGGTGCTGCATTCTCGGACTCTCCCACCCTCCGGAGCGACTCGCCGTTCTCGTCGCCGGAGCTTCCGGAGATCGGGCCCTACGCACAGAGCTTCCTGGAGATCGCGCCGGCGCACTTTCTCGGCACCATGTTGCTCGGCGGTGTCTTCGAGCGTCACCCCCGCCTCCGGTGTGGCGTGATCGAATGTAAGGCTTTGTGGCTTCCTCTTCTGGCCCAGCAGTTGGAACTCCACAACAAGGTCTTTACCAAGAAGGAGCAGGGTTCCCTGCCGCTGCGTCCTTCCGAGTACGCG
>CAVRTC010000011.1:0-35046 GCA_963723985.1 uncultured Actinomycetes bacterium | reverse complement strand
GGGGAAACATTGCTGTTGTAATTACAGCCCTGTCACTATGCCTCCGCCCGGAGATACAGCGCAAGAAGGATCGGGGAAGAACTCGGCTTATCCCCAAAACTTCTTCTGTGACCGCACCGCCCTCGTGACTGTTACACACCCGTGAGGACGATGAGGTCGCAGAGGTCGGACAATACGGGCAAAGCTTCGAGAATGCACGTCGAAGCTGTCCGAGGCGACCTCACGGCCGCGTCAGTCGACGCCATCGTCAACGCCGCCAACGAGCAACTGGCCCCCGGCGGCGGCGTCTGCGGCGCCATCCACGCCGCCGGCGGGCCGGAGATCGCCGCCGAGTGCCGCCGGATCGGCCATTGCCCCACCGGCGGCGCCGTGGCCACCACGGCCGGCTCCCTTCCGGCCCGGTATGTCATCCACGCCGTGGGCCCGGTGTGGCACGGCGGTGGGCGGGGCGAGGCCGATCTGTTGGCGTCGGCTTACGTCAGTGCCCTCGACGAAGCGGTACGTGTCGGAGCCCGGAGCATCGCCTTTCCGGCCATCTCCACCGGCATTTACGGCTACCCGCTGGACGCCGCGACCGCCGTCGCCGTCGAGGCCGTCAGAAGCTGGAAGGGGGAGGGCATCGACCTCGTGCGGTTCGTCTGCTTCGACCAGCGAACCCTAGATGCCCATCGGGCTGAGCTGGGCTGATGCTTCCTGGGCGCCGGGAGCCCGGATGGAGCTGCGAGGAACTGTTCAACCAGCTGTAACCCGGACGGAAACATCCCGGCAACGTCGTTCGCCGAGCATCTCTGGATGGACCCTCTGGCCGGCTGGACCGTGGCGGTGACCGCCGAGCGCCGCGCCGGCGAGCAGGCCGAGCTCCTCCAGCGGCGCGGCGCCACCGTGCTGCTCGTCCCCACGGTCCGCGCCGAGCGGGTCGACGACGCCGTCGTGCGGGCGGCCACCACCTCGGTGGTCCAGCGGCCACCCGATCTCTGGGTCGCCGCCTCGGCGCCCGGTGTCCAGGGCTGGATCGGCACCGCCTGGTCGTGGGGGCTTGGACCCGCCCTCCTTCGTACGCTGCGGGGCGCCACCATCCTGGCCCGGGGCGCCTCCACCGCCGGGGCCCTCGTCGGCGAAGGGTTCGACGTCGACTGGCGGGCCGGCGCTGACACGCTCTCCGGTCTCCTCGAGAACCTGGCGGAGCGGGGGATCGCCGGTCGCCGTGTGGCCGTGCTCCTCCACGGCAGCGACATGACGTGGTTCGCCAGGGCGCTGGAAGGCCTCGGCGCCGAGGTCACCGAGATTCCGATCTACCGCCTGACCACGCCGGAACTCGCCTCCGGTCTCGTCCGGCTCCGGGAGGCCGCGGCCCTGCGGGAACTTGACGCCGTCACCTTCACGTCGCAGGCCGCGGCCCGGAACCTCACCACCCACGGCGGCCCGGAACTCCTTCACCGCCTCACCGCCAACCACGTCGTCTGCGCCTGCGTCGGGCCGGTCACCGCCGCCGCGGCCCGGGCTGCGGGCCTGCCCGGCGTCGTGACCGCCGAGCCCTCCCGCCTCGGGTCGATGATCGGCCTGCTGGCCCAGCACCTCGGCCGCCGGGGCCGGGAGTTCCATGTCGCCGGCCTGCCGGTGCGGCTCCAAGGCGCCCGTGTGGCCGTCGACGGCCGGGAGATCGGGCTCACGCCCCGTGAGCGGACGTTGCTCGAGGCGATGTTGGCGGCCGGTGGGGCGGTGCTCTCCAAGCGGACGCTGTCGCAGTTGGCCTGGTCGACCGCGGTGAGCGAGCACGCGGTCGAGGTCACGGTCAACCGCCTCCGGGCCAAGCTCGGCCCGGCGGCCGTCGCCTTGGAAACCAGCAATCGACGGGGCTACCGACTGGGAATCGCCTGAGGAGGCGCTGATCCACTCGCCGGCCCTTCGGTTAGCCGGGACGCACTGTTCATCTCCCTGGTTGGTTCCGTTCGCCGATGGTTCCAGAAACCGGCGGGTGGCCGTGATCGGATCCCTCCCTCGGCGGCCGGACTCCAGGGGAAGGTGATGGGCGTGGCGGAAGCGGCGTTGCTGGCGCGACTTGTCCTGGCCGGGGTGTTCGCTCTGGCGGCGGCGGCCAAGCTCGCCGACCGGGCGCGATCGGAGGAGGCCGTGGCCAACTTCGGCATCCCGGAGCGCCTGGTCCCGACGGTGGCGTTCCTGTTGCCGCTGGCCGAAATCTGGGCGGCGGTCATGCTGCCGGGTTGGCGGTGGTGGTGCTGTCGGCTGGTTCCGACCTCCCGGCGGGTGCGCCGGCCGGGTGGTTCGCCGATCTCCAGAGCAGTGAGCAGGCCGGTGTGGTGCTGGGCGTGGTCCTGCTCGGCGTGATCGCCGGCCTGTGCTGGGCGGTGACCAGCCTGTTGCGCCAGCAGGGACGCCTGCTGCTCCGCCTCGACGAGATCGAGTTGATGGTGAAGGACCGGTCGGAGTATCCCGGCCTGGCGGTGGGCTCGGTGGCACCGTCGTTCGCGTTGGCGTCGGTCGTCTCCGGCCGGACGCTCACGCTGGAGGCGCTGCTGGCTCCCGGGCGTCCGGTGGTGCTGGTCTTCGTCGATCCCGACTGCCGGCCGTGCCGCAAGGTCCTGCCCGACGTCCCCCGCTGGGCTCGGGAGCACGCCGATCGCCTGACCGTCATCGTGATCACCTCGGGCGACGCCGTGGCTGCCCGGCGCAAGGCGGAAGAGGTCGGCCTGTCCGAGCTCCTGGTGCAAGACCAGCGCGAGGTGGCCGAGGCCTACCGGACGACGGCGACCCCGAGCGCCGTGTTGGTTGGGCCCGACCAGCGCATCGCCAGCCCGGTGGTGGCCGGCGGCGACGACATCTTCAAGCTCCTGCTCCGGGCTCCTGAAGGGGCGGCCCACCAGCGGGAGCCGGGAGAGCAGGAAAAGCAGGAGGGGGCCGATCGGGAGATCCACCTGGAAGGGGAACTGCATGGACGAACCATTTGATGATCTGACGCGGCGCCTGGCCGCCGCGCCCATGTCCCGCCGCCGGGCGCTGGGGCTGATGGCGGCGGCAGCGTGCGGTGCCGCACTCGGCATTCGTCCCCGGCGGGCCGCTGCCAGCCACTGTGGGACGGAACCGCGTCTGCGAGACCCGCAACGGCACCAAGGCGTGCTGGCGGCCCGGCGGCAAGGACGCCAAGCCGTCGGAGGACTGCAAGTGCGCCGCGGACTCGCCCGGCAAGGGCGAAGGTTGCGTGGACGCCCGGCCCCACTGCGGTTCCAGCACCAACCCCTGCAAGGGAGGCGTGCCGCCGGAGTGCAAGTGCGAGTGAGTCAACCCGGCTGGCGGCGTTAACGCCGCGGAAGCCCACCGGCGGTCCGGCTCCGACAAGGCGGCCGGACCGCCGGCGTGCCGGGCTCGCCCGGTCGTCTCTCAATGGGGGATGGGGCGCTGTGCGCGAACTGTCCGAGGCTCGTCACGGCGCAGCAACGACCGGGCAACTGCCGCCCGGAAGGATCATGACATGGCCCTGCCCGCCCTCGACCCCGGCTTCTCCCCGGACGGGCCGGCGCTGCTGCCCCTCGAAGCCGGGGAGCAGTACCGGTTCGCCTTCGCCATGGAGGCCTGCGTCGGCTGCCACTCTTGCGAGGCGGCCTGTGCCGAGCAGAACGGACTCCCCCCGGGAACCGCCTGGCGCCGGGTCGGTGAGATCGAAGGCGGCGAGTTCCCCCACACCCGCCGGTTCCACTTGTCGATGTCGTGCAACCACTGCCTCGAGCCGGCCTGCCTGATCGGTTGCCCGACCGGCGCCTACGTCAAGCTCGACAACGGCGTCGTGGCCCACCGGGCCGACGAGTGCATCGGCTGCCAGTACTGCACTTGGAACTGCCCGTATTCGGTGCCGGTGTTCCAGCCCGACCGCCGCATCGTGACCAAGTGCGACATGTGCCTGCCCCGCCTCGACGCCGGGCCTCGAACCGGCCTGCGTTGGCGCCTGCCCGACCGGGGCCATCTCGGTGGAGAAAGTCGACGTCGCCGCCTGGCGGGAAGACCACGCCGCCGCTGACGCGCCGCTGCTCCCGTCCTCCGACCTCACCCTGTCGACCACCCGCTACGAGCTTCCCGCCGGCGTACCGCTCCTGACGTTCGGCGGAAGCGACTGGGCCCTGCGGCCCGAGGATCCGCACTGGCCGCTCATCTGGCTGACCCTCCTCACCCAGGCGGCGGTGGGGGCCAGCCTCACCGCCGGCGACGGCACTGGCCGGCTGACGGCGGCCGTGCTGGCCGTGGCGGCGCTGGCCGTGTCGCTGCTCCACCTCGGCCGGCCGTTGTACGCCTGGAAGGCGCTGCGCAACCTGCGCCGCTCGTGGCTCTCCCGGGAGGTGGCGCTCTTCGGCGCCTACGGCGCCCTGGCCGCCCTGTCGGTCGGTCTACCCGGCGCCGCGCCGGTGGCGGGGATCGTGGGGGCGGCCGGGGTGTATGCCAGCGGTCGGCTGTACATGGTGCCGGGCCGGCCGGCGTGGTGCTCGTCCCTGACATTGGCCCGGTTCGGGGCCACCGCCCTGGCGCTCGGGGGCTCGTGACCGACCACCGGGCGGTGGGCGCCGCCGGAGTGGTGACCGGACTGGCCGTGAGTTCCGTCAACCTCCTCCGGCTGGCGAGGACGGACCGTATCGAATGGTGGGGCACCGTTCGCCTGGCGCTGCGCCGCTTCGGCCGCCTGACCGGCCTCGGAACCGCGCTGTTGCTGGGCGGGCTCGTCGCCGCCCTATTCGGCCCGCTGGCCCTGGCCATCCCGCTCGTCTTCGCCGGCGAGCTGATCGGGCGCTACCTGTTCTACGTGACGGTTGTGCCCCTGGACATGCCGGGGTCCTTCTACCGGAGCATGCGGTGAGGGCCAGGCTCGGCGCCTGGTTGGGGGCGGACCACGGTGGCGATCGCTACACCTACGAGCACGACGAGACGTTCGGGCCGGTGAGCGCCAGCCGCCGGGCCGAGCGGTGGGTGCGGACGACCTGCGGCTACTGCTCAGTCGGCTGCGGCATGCTCATCGGCGTACGCGACGGCAAGGCCGTGGCGGTGGCCGGCGATCCCGACCACCCGGTCAACCGGGGGCGGCTCTGCCCCAAGGGGCTGACCGAACATCACACGATCGGGGCGGACGGGCGCCTGCAGCACCCGCTCGTCGACGGGAGGCCGAGCCTCCTGGGACGAAGCGCTCGACCGGCTGGTGGGCGGGTTCACCCGGCTGATGGAGGAGCACGGGCCCGACAGCGTGGCCGTGCTGTCGACCGGTCAGCTGGTGACCGAGGAGTTCTACACGCTCGGCAAGCTGGTCCGGCTCGGCTTCGGGATCCGCCACTACGACGGCAACACCACGCTGTGCATGGCCTCGGCCGTGTCCGGCTACAAGATGGCCTTCGGCAGCGACGGGCCGCCGGGCTGCTACGACGACCTCGAGGCGGCCGAGACGGTCGTGCTGTTCGGCGCCAACGTGGCCGACTGCCACCCGCTTCTCGCCCCGCGGCTCATGGGCCCCGACGGGCCCCGGCTGATGGTCGTCGATCCCCGGGTGACCAAGACGGCGATGATGGCGGACGTCCACCTTCCATTGCGGCCGCGCACCGACATCGTGCTGATCAACGGGCTGCTCCACGTGATCTTCGCCGAAGGCCTGGCCGACCAGCGCTATCTCGCCGCCCACAGCGCCGGCGCGGCCGAACTCGAGGCCCACACCGCCGGCTATCCCCCGGCCCGGGTGGCGGCCGAGTGCGGAGTGCCGGAGGAGGCGATCGTCGAGGTGGCCCGGGCCATCGGCGCCAGCCGCACGGTCATCGCCTGGTCGATGGGCGTGAACCACTCCGTGCAGGGCACCGAGACGGTGGCCCTCCTGTGCGGCCTGGCCGCCGCCACCGGCAACATCGGCCGCCCCGGCGCGGCGCCGTTCTCGATCACCGGCCAGTGCAACGCCATGGGCACCCGGGAATCGGGCTTCACCGCCACCATGCCCGGCTACCGCCCCTACGACGACCCCGCCGCCCGGGCCGAGCTGGCCGCCCGGTGGGGCATCCCCGAGTCGGCCCTGCCGGCGGAGCGGGGGAAGGCCTACCCCGACATCGTCAACGCCGTCGTGGCCGGGCGCATCAAAGGCCTGTGGATCATCGGCACCAACCCGCTCGTGTCGTTCCCCAACCGCGAAGTTCTCGAATACGGCCTCACAAACCTCGACCTGCTGGTGGTCCAGGACGGCTTCGCCACCCCGACCACCGCCCGAGCCCACGTCGTCCTGCCGGCGGCGATCTGGGGCGAGAAGGACGGCACCTACACCAACTCCGAACGGCGGGTGTCGAGGGTGCGGGCGGCGGTCGCACCGCCGGCCGAAGCGAGACCGGACTTCGACATCTTCCTGGCCATCGCCGCCCGCCTCGGCCTGACGGACCGCCTCTACCCCGGCTGGTCCACCCCCGCCGACGCCTTCGCCGAATGGCGCCGGATCTCCGCCGGCCGCCTCTGCGACTACAGCGGCATCACCTACGAGCGCATCGACGCCTGCGGCGGCGTGCAGTGGCCCGCCCCGGCCGACGACCACTCGATACCGCTGGCCGGAACCCCCCGCCTCTACACCGACGGCGTGTTCCCGAACCCGACCGGGAAAGTGCGGCTGCCGGTGGTGGAGCGCCAGGAGCTCACGGAACCACCCCGGCCGGAGTTCCCGCTCCTGCTCAACAGCGGCCGCACCGTCGAGCACTGGCACACGCGCACCAAGACCGGCCGGGTCGAGCTGCTGGAGGGCCTGGCCCCCGAGGCCTGGGTGGAGGTCAACCCGGCCGACGCCGACGAGCTGAGGATCCGAACCGGCGACGCCGTCCGCCTGGTGTCACCCCGGGGGTCGGTCGAGCGGGTCACGGTTCGGGTGACGGCCACCGTGAGGGCGGGCGAGGTGTTCATCCCGTTCCACTACGACGAAGCCTGTGCCAACCGACTGACGAACGACGAGTTCGACCCCATCTCCCGGGAACCGAACTACAAGCAATGCGCCGTCCGGCTCGAGCCCCTCAGCCCGTCCGCCGCATCCGCCGCTTCTGCTCCACGAAGTCGACCAAGACGTAATCGCCGAGCGTCTCGGGTGTCGTGAAGAACGCCCGGCCGCGGTTCAACTGCGTCATCCGCTCCACGAAGCGGCGCAGCCCGGAACTGGCGTCGAGCATGAAGGTGTTGATGCGGATCCCTTCCCGGGTGCAGCGGTAGACCTCGGCCAGGGTCCGCTCGATCGTCTCCTGCACCGGCGGGTAGTGGAAGAACACGTGGCTGCCACCACCGGATGAGGCGGTGAGGTGGGCGGTCGGCTCCCCGTCGGTGATCATGATGATCTGGCGGGTGCCGCTCTGGTGGGCCAGCATCCGGCGGGCCAGCACGAAGGCGTGCTGCATGTTGGTGCCGTAGACGAAGTCCCACGAGACCTCGGGCAGCTGGGCGGCCTTCAGTTCCCTCGCCACCTCCGAAAACCCGATGATCCCGAGGAAGTCGCGGGGGAACTGGCTGGTGATGAGGGCGTGGAGCGCCACCGCCACCTTCTTGGCGGCCAGGAAGTTGTCGCGCATCGGCATCGACAGCGACAGGTCGAGCATGAGCACGGTGGCGGAGCGGGACAGGTGCTCCATCTGCTCGACCTCGAAGTCCTCCGGGGCGAGGCGGACGGGCGTCCCCGCCCCTGCTCCTCGGCGACGCAGAGCGTTACGAACGGTCTGCTCCACGTTGAGGGCGAACGGATCGCCGAACTCGTAGGGCTTGTGCTCGGCGGCCCGCTCGTGGCCCGAGCCGGCCCGTTCGATCTTGTGGCCCCCGAGACGGTCCTTGGCCAGCTTGGAGAAGAGCTCCGACAGGGCGCGCTGGCCGATGCGGCGCAGCCCCTTGGGGGTCAGCTCGTATCTCCCCTCCCGAGAGTCGATGAGCCCCGCCTCCTCCAGCATCCGGGCCAGCCGAGCCAGCTGCTCGAGGCTGTCGGCGGCGTCGTCCCCGAGGAGCTCCCGGGCCCGGTCGAGGTCGGCCTCGGCCAGCTGGGCGGGTGAGGTGGCCGAACGCAGCAGGTGCTCGAGCTCGTCGAGGTCGCCGAGGCGCCCCAGCAGGCCGGGCGCCCCGGCCAGGTTGAGCGGGTCGGTGCCGGAGAAGTCGTAGCCCCGGTCCCACCCCAGGTCGGGGAAGGCCGACTGCAGGTGACGGGCGAGGTCGTTCATCTGCCAGGAGAGGTCGAGGTCGCCGAGGAGCTCCTCGGCCAGCGCCTCCAGCTGGCGACGCTGCTCCTCCGACATCGATGACAGCAGCGCCTGCATCTGCGCCATCGACCGGGCCATCTGCTCCAGCAGCTCGTCGAGGCTCTGCGGGTTGCCGGGGAAGAACTGGCCGTGACGCTCCATGAAACCGGCGAAATCGGGCTCCTCCCCCGCTTCCCGGGCGGCCAGCATGGCGTTGAGCTCGGCCAGCATGTCCTTGAGCGCCTGCATCCGCTCGGGCGACATGTCGGCCATGCCCTGGGCCATGCGGTTGAACTGGCTCTGGAGCAGCTGCTGGCGCAGCTCGTCGCGCAGCTCCTCGAAGCGGCGCCGGGCCTCGGGGTCGGCGAAGTCGTAGTGGGAGAGCTCCCGGAACCGACCGGCCAGGTCGGGAGGCATCTCGTCGAGCCGCTGGTGGCGGCCCTGGGCCTCCTCGTGCGGGAGGTCACCCCGGTCGAGCGCCTGACGCTCGGTGTCCACGACCTCGTCGAGGCGGCGGGCGATGTCCTCCCCCAGGCCCGACAGCTCGTGCCGCTCCAGCTCCTCCCGGCGGCGGCGGGCGATGCGCTCCAGCAGCTGGCGGAGCCCTTCGAGCTGGCGCCCGTCCGGCGCCCGCATCCCGCTCTGCAGCGCCCGGCGGAGGGCGGCGTTGAGGTCGCCGTGGTACAGCAGATCGTCGGCGATCTCGCTCAGCACGCCCTCGGCGTCGAGCTCGAACCCGGCCTGCCTGCCGTCCCAGCGGCTGTACCGGAACCGCCTCGCCATGACTCGGAGGGTAACCGCCAGCTACCCTGCGAGGAGGTCGAGGAAGAGGGGAGATTCCAATGCGCAAGCTCCTGGGCCTGTTCTCGGTGTGTGCCCTGGTCGGGGTGGCAGCGGGCGTCAACGGCGCCGGGGCGACGCCCCCGAGCGGGCAGTTCAGCTCCACCGAATACGGTCGCGCCCAACAGGCCGCCGACGCCAAAGTCGTTGCGTCCTCCAACTACGACGTCGAGTCGTCGACCTACACGGTGGCGCCCGGCGGAGACACCGGCTGGCGGACCGGTCCGGGCACCACTGCGCTGGCCGTCACCAAGGGTGTTCTGAAGGTGGAGCAGGCCGAGGGCTGCGCCAGCCGGGATGTTCCGGCCGGGAGCTCCGTCGTCCTGGGGCCGGGCCAGTTCCGCCTCCACAACGCCGGACAGGAACCGGTGGAGCTGCTGGGCAACTTCACCGGCCTCTCGAGCGGTGGCGGGTCACCGCTGGGGGATGGGCCGGCCGGGCCGGCACCGTCCTGTGACGGGTTCGCCGCCGCCGCGGTGGCGAACGGAGTTTCCACGGCGAAGTCGTTCCGAGGCGACGTTTCGCCCTACTTCGCCCAAGCCCACGCCGGGCATGGTGGCGGTGAGGGGCAGGGCGGCTACCCGACCAAGGAGTTGTCGGTCGAGGCCGGGAAGGACACGTTCATGGCGACGTTCCTCCTCCAGCCCGGCTTCAGCACCGGCTGGTTCGCCCACACCGAGCACGTGGCCATCATCACCAAGGGGACGTGGGCCTTCTACGAACCGCGCGACGGCAAGTGCCAGAAGGTCGAGGAGTACCGCGCCGGCGACGCCTGGGTCCACTCGGTCCACCGCCATCTGGGTGCCGTCCAGGGCAACGAACCGGCGGAGATCACGTTGTTCGGGTTCAACCTGAAGCACGGCGAGCCGATGCCGGTCTTCGACAGCAACCCCGACCACCTCGACTTCGCCCACGGGCCGCCGTCGGAGTGCCCGACCCAGCTCCGTTAGGCGCGCGCCCGGTAGGTGGCCCGGCCGGCGTGGGCGTCCTTGTTGAGCCGCTTCGAGAGATGCAGCCCTTCGAGGACGAACTCGACGGCTGAGGCCACCTCGGCCGGGGCCTCCCCGACCTCCAGGTCGCCCAGCGTCTCCTTGATGCCGGGGAGGTCAGCGAAGCCGGCATAGGCCGACGAGGGAACGTCGTCGCCGGTGTCGACCGACAGGCCGCTCTCGAAGGCGGCCACGAGGTCGCCGAACCGCTCCGGCCGGCACCAGGCTCGCCACGTCTCGAGCACGGCGCCCTTGACCAGGCGCTCGACGATCTCGCCCTCCCGGCCCTCCTCCAGGGACTCGATCTCCACCTTGCCGGCGGTGGAGGCGACGAGGGCGGGCAGGTCGCTGACCCGGGGGACGGCCTGCGGCTCCCCGAGGCGGAGCGCCCGCCGCAAGGCGTTGGCCACCACCGTCTCGTGGTTGGCGATCGAGAGCCGCACCGACACGCCGGAACGCTGGTTGACCTGGGAGGAGTGGCGGGCCTGGTGGGTGATGGCCGCCACCACCTCGGCCATGTAGGGCGGCACCGTGACCTGCACGCCGGGGGCCGAGAGCGGGCGGGCCTCCTGGGCCACCACCGCCATCTCGGTGTCGAGGCCGGTCGGGTAGTGGGTGCGGATCTGGGCGCCGAACCGGTCCTTCAGGGGGGTGATGATCCGGCCCCGGTTCGTGTAGTCCTCGGGGTTGGCCGACGCCACCAGCATCACGTCCAGCGGCAGGCGGACCTTGTACCCCCGGATCTGGACGTCGCGCTCCTCCAGCACGTTCAGCAGGCCGACCTGGATCCGCTCGGCCAGGTCGGGCAGCTCGTTGATGGCGAAGATCCCCCGGTTGGTGCGGGGCACGAGCCCGTAGTGGATGGTCAGCTCGTCAGCCAGGTAGCGACCTTCGGCGACCCGGATGGGGTCGACCTCGCCGATGAGGTCGGCGATGGCGGTGTCGGGCGTGGCCAGCTTCTCCCCGAAGCGGCGGGAGCGGTGCACCCACTCGATCGGGGTGTCGTCGCCCTGAGCGGTCACGAGGTCGCGGGCCTGCCTGGAGACGGGCGAATAGGGGTCGTCGTTGATCTCGCTCCCGGCGATGATCGGTGACCATTCGTCGAGCAGATCGACCAGTGACCGGATGATGCGCGTCTTGGCCTGCCCCCGCTCCCCGAGGAAGATCACGTCGTGGCCGGCCAGGAGGGCGTTCTCCAGCTGCGGGAGCACGGTGTCCTCGTAGCCGATGAGCCCGCTCACGACCGGCTCGCCGGCGGCCATGCGGGCCATGGCGTTGGCCCGCACCTCGTCCTTGACCGGCCGGGACTCCCAGCCGCTCGAACGGAGTTCTCCGATGGTCTTGGGAGCTTCGCCTGCCTCCCCCGAGGCACTACCCGGCAAACGGTCGGCCATGAGGCCGGAGGGTAACAGCGACCACAATCGGGTCGATCCGCGCTGTGAACCCCTTGTACTGAACCCCGGCTTCTGCGTCCCTAGTCCCGACCGCGGCGCATCGGGTGGTCGGGGGGGATCTCGACGAGAACCAACATGAGGCCGTCGGGGTCGCGGACCCGGGCCTCCCGCAATCCCCACGGCTTGTCGCCCGGGGCCTCGACGACGGTCACGCCGGCGGCCTCGAGGCGGGCGAACTCGGCGTCGACGTCGCGGACCTGGAGCCAGACGGAGAGCTTGTCGTCGGTCACCGGATCGGCCGAGCGGGAGATCTCCAGGAGGCCGCCGCCGAGGAAGAAGACCGTGCCGGTCACCCATTCCCGGAAGACGTGCAGGCCGAGCACGTCGCGGTAGAAGGCGATGGAGCGCTGGTAGTCGACCGGGCGGTACAGAACCCGGCTCTGGAGGACCTCCACGCCCTAACCTTCCCACACGATGACGGACGGGGGGTTCGAACTCGGCGGCGGGTGGCTCGCCTGCGAGGCCGAGGGCGACCTCCACCAGCGCTTCGTCGACCCCGAGTTCGATGACGCCGGCTGGGAGACCGTCACCGTCCCCGGCCACTGGCGGAGTACCGCGGCGTTCGCCGGGAGCGACGGGCCGGTGCTGTACCGGCACCGGTTCCCGGCCACGCCCCTCTCCGACGGGCGGCGCCGGTTCCTGACCTTCGAGGGCGTCTTCTACTACGGCGACGTCTGGCTCGACGGCGCCTACCTCGGCGCCACCGAGGGGTACTTCGCTCCCCACGTCTTCGAGATCACCGAGGCGGTCCGGACCCGGGCGAGAACCGGCGACCACGTGCTGGCCGTAGAGGTGGCCTGCCCCAAGGAGGGCGACCGGGCCGCCAAGCGCATGGTCACCGGCGTGTTCTCCCACTGGGACGCCCTCGACCCCGACTGGAACCCCGGGGGGCTGTGGCGCCCGGTCCGGGTCACCGACAGCGGGCCCGTCCGGCTTGATGGCCTGCGCTGCCTGTGTGTCGAGGCCACCGAGGACCGCGGCCGGCTCCTCCTCTCCCTCACGGTCGACGCCCCCGCCGGCCCGACACCGGTGCGTCTTCACGCCCGGCTGGACGGGCCGGGAGTGGACGTGAAAGCGGACCAGGATCAGACGCTGGCCGCCGGGGTGAACCACCTCAGCTGGACAGTCGAGGTCGACCACCCGCCCCGCTGGTGGCCGTGGCGCTACGGGCCCCAGCCGCTGGTCGACGTGACGGTCGACGTCGAGGTCGACGGGGTCCGCAGCGACGGGCGGCAGCTACGTAGCGCATTCCGGGAAGTTCGGAGCGATGGCTGGCGCTTCCACATCAACGGGGAGCGCCTCTTCGTCATGGGTTCGAACCAGGGCCCGGCGGCGATGGCCCTCGGTGAGGCCGACCCCGGGGACCTGGCCGCCGACGTGGCCCGGGCGGTCGACGCCAACCTCGACATGCTGCGGATCCATGGCCATGTCACCCGGCCCGAGGTCTACGCCGCCGCCGACGAGGCCGGGCTCCTGCTGTGGCAGGACCTTCCCCTGCAGTGGGGTTACGCCCGCGGCGCCCGCAAGCCGGCGGCCGCCCAGGCCCGGGAGCTGGTCGACCTGCTCGGCCACCACCCGAGCGTCGTCGTGTGGTGCGGCCACAACGAGCCCTACCCCGGGCCCGCCGAGGCCGGGACGTCCGATGGACCGTCGAAGACGGCCAAGTGGCGCAACCGGGCCTCGCTGCTCCTGCCGAGCTGGAACAAGGACGTGCTGGACCGGTCGGTGGCCCGGGCGCTGCGCTCCGATCCCACCCGGCCGGTGGTGACGCACTCCGGTGTGCCGCCCGGCCCGCTCCGGGATGGCACCGACAGCCACCTCTACTTCGGCTGGTACCTCGGGACGATGGGCGACATGGCCGCCGTCCTACGCCGCTGGCCGCGGCTGGCCCGGTTCGTCTCCGAGTTCGGCGCCCAGGCCGTGCCGGAGTCAGCCGCGTTCATGGAGCCGGACCGGTGGCCCGATCTCGACTGGGCCCGGCTCGAGACCCGCCACAACCTGCAGCCGCAGCATTTCCAACGCTTCGTGCCGCCCGACGAGTTCGCCACCTTCGACGACTGGCGGGCAGCCACGCAGGAATACCAGGCGGCGCTCATCCAGCTTCAGATCGAGGACCTCCGCCGGCTCCGCTACCACCCCACCGGTGGCTTCCTCCAGTTCTGCTTCGCCGACGGCCACCCCGGCGTGACCTGGTCGGTCCTCGACCACGACCGTCTCCCCAAAGCCGGCCATGCGCGCCCTGGCCTCGGCCTGCCGCAGTGTCCTGCCGATGGTCGACCCCCGCACCGGCCACGTCCATGTGGCCAACGAACTGCGCACCCCTTTCGTCAGCACCGAGATCGAGGTGCGGCGGGTTGACGGTACGAAGTGGGCGTTCGGCGGCGACCTCGCTGCCGACTCACTGGCGTACGTCGGCCGGGTCGACGTCCAGCCCGGCAGTCACCGGATCGAAGTGGTCCTCCGCCATCCCGACCTGGCGGAAGTGCGCAATGCCTACTCAGAGACATTGCTCGAGGCGACCTTCACTCCACGCGCAACCGGCGTTCGTTTACCGGAATAGAGCGGAAATCGAACGCCGGTTTGGGTTGTCAGCGGCGGGCGGCCAGGCGGCGGTTCCTGAACTTCGCCCGGATGTAGTCGCCGTTCATGATGACGATGTTCTCCAGCGAGATCCGCTTGGGGCAGGCCGCCTCGCACTCGCCGTGGAGGGTGCAGCTGCCGAAGAACTCCTCCATCCGCTCCACCATGGCCTCGGTCCGGGAGTACCGCTCGGCCTGACCCTGGGGCAGCAGGTTGAGGTGGGCGATCTTGGCCGCGGCGAACAGCTGGGCGGCGCCGTTGGGGCAGGCGGCCACGCAGGCGCCGCAGCCGATGCAGGCGGCGGCGTCGAAGGCGGCGTCGGCCACCGTCTTCGGCACCGGGATGATGTTGGCCTCCGGCGCCGCCCCCGGGGTGACGCTGATGTAGCCGCCGGCCTCGATGATCCGGTCGAGGGCGCTGCGGTTGACGACGAGGTCCCGCACGATGGGGAAGGCCGCCGCCCGCCACGGCTCGATCTCGATGACGTCGCCGCTCTTGAACTTGCGCATGTGCAGCTGGCAGGTCGCCGTGCCGAGCTGGGGGCCGTGGGCCTGGCCGTTGATCATCATCCCGCAGGAACCGCAGATGCCTTCCCGGCAGTCGTGCTCGAACGCCACCGGCTCTTCGCCCTTGGCGATGAGCCGCTCGTTGAGCAGGTCGAGCATCTCCAGGAACGACATGTCCTCGCTCACCCCGGGCATCTCGTACTCGACCAGGGCGCCGGTGGCGGACGGGCCCGGCCTGACGCCAGATCCTCAGGGTGAGATCGAGGGTGTCTCACTTGTAGCTCCGCTGGGCGAGGTGGACGTGGTCGAAGGTGAGCGGTTCCTTGTTGAGGACGGGCTCGGCGCCGGGCCCGCCGTACTCCCAGGCGGCGGCGTAGGCGAAGTGGTCGTCGTCTGCGCAGAGCCTCCCCGTCCTCAGACTGATGCTCGACCCGGAAGTGGCCGCCGCACGACTCCTCCCGGTGCAGGGCGTCGCGGCACATCAGCCCGGCCAGCTCGAAGAAGTCGTCGACCCGGCCGGCCTTCTCCAGCCACTGGTTCAGCGTCTCGTCGCGAGCCGAGCACCCGCAGGTCCCGGTCGAACTCCACCCGCAGGGCGGCGATTTCGGAGATGGCCTTCTCCAGCCCCTCCTTGCTGCGGGCCATACCGCAGTTGTCCCACATGATCTTGCCCAGCTCACGGTGGCAGGTCGTCGACCGAGCGGGTGCCCCCGGTCGGCAGGTACTTCTTGGTGCGGTCCGACACTTCGGCCTCGGCCGTCCGTGAACACCGGGTCGTCGCTCGGCACCGACCGGCTTGCCGAGCATGCCGGCCAGGTAGTTAGGCACCGTGTAGGGCAGCACGAAGTAACCGTCCGCCAGTCCCTGCATGAGCGCCGACGCCCCGAGCCGGTTGGCGCCGTGGTCGGAGAAGTTGGCCTCCCCGCCCACGAACAGGCCGGGGATCGTGCTCATCAGGTTGTAGTCCACCCACAGGCCGCCCATCGTGTAGTGGACGGCGGGGTAGATCCGCATGGGCACCGTCGTAGGGATCCTCGCCGGTGATCCGCTCGTACATCTCGAAGAGGTTCCCGTAGCGCTCCTCGATGGCGTGGCGGCCGAGCCGCTCGATGCCGGTCTTGAAGTCGAGGTACACGCCGTTCTTGAGCGGGCCGACACCGCGGCCCTTGTCGACCTCGAGCTTGGCCGCCCGGGAGGCGACGTCGCGGGGCACCAGGTTCCCGAAGGCCGGGTAGCGGCGCTCCAGGTAGTAGTCCCGCTCCGCCTCGGGGATCTGGTTGGGGGGACGGGGGTCGTCGAACTCCTGCGGCACCCAGATGCGGCCGTCGTTGCGGAGCGACTCCGACATCAGCGTGAGCTTGGACTGGAACTCGTCGCTGGCCGGGATGCACGTCGGGTGGATCTGCGTGAAGCAGGGATTGGCGAACGCCGCCCCCTTCCGGTGGGCCCGCCAGATGGCCGTGGCGTTGGACGCCTTGGCGTTGGTCGACAGGTAGAAGACGTTGCCGTATCCGCCGGTGCAGAGCATCACGGCGTGGGCGGAGTGCGGACGCGATCTGGCCGGTGTGGAGGTTGCGGACGACGATGCCGCAGGCCCGCCCGTCCTTCACCACCAGCTCGAGCATCTCGGAGCGGGGGAAGATCTCCACCGTGCCCGGCCTCGATCTGGCGGGCACAGCGCCGAGTAGGCGCCGAGGAGGAGCTGCTGGCCGGTCTGGCCCCGGGCGTAGAACGTGCGGGACACCTGGGCGCCACCGAAGGAGCGGGTGTCGAGCAGGCCGCCGTACTCCCGGGCGAAGGGCACGCCGAGGGCCACGCACTGGTCGATGATGTCGACCGACAGCTGCGCCAGACGGTAGACGTTGGCCTCCCGGGCCCGGAAGTCGCCGCCCTTCACCGTGTCGTAGAAGAGGCGGTAGACGGAGTCGCCGTCACCCCGGTAGTTCTTGGCCGCGTTGATGCCGCCCTGGGCGGCGATCGAGTGGGCCCGGCGGGGGCTGTCGTGGAAGGTGAAGGCCTTCACCTTGTAGCCGAGCTCGCCCAGGGTGGCGGCGGCCGCCGCGCCGGCCAGGCCCGTCCCCACCACGATGACCTCGAAGCGGCGGCGGTTGTGGGGGGCCACCAGCTTCATGTTGAACTTGTGCTGCGTCCCACTTCTCTTCGATGGGGCCTTCGGGGATGGCGGACGTCGAGCTCGGATCATCGATGGCGTACCGCCTTCGGCATGTGATCCACCGGACGAGCAGGCGCTCTCTCTTCGATGACCTCGGCCTGGACCATGATCGGGAAGCGAGATGTTGCCCAACAGGATCAGCGCCGGCGAAGCCGACGGCGAAGCCGCGGCGGAACACGTACCAGCCGGGGGTTCGACACGCCGAGGCTGGCGAAGAGGCTCCAGGCGCCGTGGTAGATGTGGAACGCCAGGGCGCAGGTTGGCCACGATGTAGGTCGCCGCCACCGGGTCCCGGTCGAAGCTCCCGACCATGTTGTGGTACACGTTGCCCCGCACGAAGTCGGGGTTGGCCGACCCCCAGGTCAGGTCGGCCAGGTGGAAGACGACGAAGAGGATCACGATGACGCCCGTCCAGCGCATCGTGCGGCTGGCGAAGTTGGCGGCCATGTAGTCGCGCTCGGAGGCGTACTTCGTCGGGCCGGGCCCGGCGGTTCATGCGGGTCAGCGCCCAGGCGGCGTGCATGTGGATGGCGAAGGCGCCGATGAGCCCGATCCGCAGCAGCCACAGGAACACGGTGCGGGGCAGGGCCGGGACGGCGATCTCCCGCAGCCACTCGCCGTAGTGGTTGATGTCCTCCGGCCCCAGGTAGACCTTGAGGTTCCCGATCATGTGGACCAGCACGAACCCCAGCAGCATGATCCCGCTGACCGCCATCGCCCACTTCTTGCCGACGGCCGACTGGTACAGGTCGAGCGGCCACGGCCACTTCCGCCGGGTGGGCTGCACCCGGCGCAGAGGCGCGCTGCTCTGATCCTGTTCGATCAGATCCAAGGGGAGTTCTCCACGGACACCGGTGGAACGGGGGCCAGGTAAAGCCCGCCGAGCCTGCACCGATGGTACCTGTGGCCCTTCCAAAAACCCCGGAACCTGGGCCGGGTGCGGGGTGCTTGCGGGGAAATTCGTTGGCGGCCGGACGGGCGGTTCGGTGACACTGGGTGCCATGAGCCTCTGGCCCATCGAACCGCTCGATCCGGCGACCGCCTCCGACGGCGACCTGGCCGGCCTGCACGCCCTGGAGGCTGGCCCTCGAGACTCGAGGCGCTCCCGGGCGAACCCGTCGCGCCCCTCGGCCACTTCGTCGCCGAGTACCGGCCACCGTCCTCCCGTTCCAGGTGCGGACCGGCTGGGTGGTGCGCCAGCCCGGCAGCTCGGGCGACGATCGTCGCCTAGGGCAGCGCCTCCTACGACGACGTCCCCGAGAACCGCAACCACGCCCACATCGTGGCTCGCCGTACACCCGGAGGTGCGGGGGCTCGGGCTCGGTTCCGCCCTGCTCGCCCGGGCGGTCGAAGCCGGCCCGGCGGTGGGGCTGCACCGTCCTCGACTTCGACGCCCGGGTCGGCGGCCCGGGCGAACCGTTCCTGCGGGCCATCGGCGCCGAGCGGCGGCTCGTCGAGCGGCGCAGCCGCTGCCGCACCGCCGAGATCGACCGGGAGCTGCTCGAGGGCTGGGTCCGCCGGGCCGGGGAACGGGCGGCCGGCTACTCGCTGGTCGCCTGGGACGGGCCCTGCCCCGACGAGCTCCTCGACGCCTTCGTGGACCTCAAGGATGTGATGAACACCGCCCCGCTCGAGGACGTTCGAGTGGGACGACGAGCGCGTCACCCCCGAGCGGTGGCGGGCCATCGAGGCCACCAACGCCGCCCGGGGCTTCGAGCTGTGGCAGCTCTGCGCCCGCCATGACGACAGCGGCGAGCTGGCCGGCTACACCGAGCTGGCCCTGCCCGACGCTGTGGCCCCAGGCCTGCTGGCAGGAGGACACCGGCGTGTGGCCCAAGCACCGCCAGCGGGGCCTGGGCCGGTGGCTCAAGGCCGTCAACGCCTTGCGGCTCCTCGACGAACGGCCTGACGTGGAGTTCATCGACACGTGGAACGCCGGCAGCAACGAGGCGATGCTCGGCATCAACGTCGCCATGGGCTTCCGGCCCCTGGAGAACTGGGGCGACTGGCAGGTCGGCACCGACGCCGTGGCCGAGGCGCTGTGCGCGCCGGCGGCTCGAAGCGTCCTGACTACTGCTCGTCCGACAGGAAGGGCATCAACAGCCTGCCGAACTCGTCGTTCACGCTGATGGGGATCTGGTAGTCGCCCTCGGCCCGGATGGTGTCCCAGTTGTCCCGGACGTCCTCGACGGTGAGGTCCTTCTTGAAGTAGCCCGGCGCCTCGGCGATGAAGATGCGGGACACCCGGCCGGCGCCCACGCTGTAGATCTCCCCGTTCACCGGACAGTCCTCCGAGGCCAGATAGGCCACGACCGGCGACACGAGGGCCGGGTCGACCTTCTCGACCAGCGGACCGAGGATCTCCTCGGTCATCCGGGTGCGGGCCACCGGGGCGATGGCGTTGGCCCGGATGTTGTACTTGGCACCCTCCTGGGCCCAGACCCTGGTGAGGCCGACGATTCCCATCTTGGCTGCGCCGTAGTTGGCCTGGCCGAAGTTCCCGAAGATCCCCGCCGCCGACGAGGTGGAGACGATCCGGCCGTAGGACTGCTCGCAGAAGTGGGACCAGGCGGCCCGGGTGACGTTGAAGGCGCCGGTCAGGTGCACGGCGATGACCGCGTCCCACAGGTCCTGGGTCATGTTCTTGAAGCTCTTGTCCCGCAGGATCCCGGCGTTGTTGATGACGATGTCGACGCGCCCGAAGGCATCGAGGGCGGTCTTCACCATCGCCTCGGCGCCCTCGGGAGAGGCGACGCTGTTGCCGTCAGCGACGGCCGCCCCGCCGAGCGCTTCGATCTCCTCGACGACCTGCTGGGCCGGGCCGGCCGACGAACCGGTGCCGTCGACGGCGCCGCCGAGGTCGTTGACCACGATCTGGGCGCCCCGGGAGGCCAACAGCAGAGCATGCTGGCGCCCCAACCCGCCCCCGGCGCCGGTGATGATCGCCACTCTGCCTTCGAAGCCGACCTCCGACATGCGTCCCTCCTTGCCCCATCCCGGGGGCGCTGTATTTACCAAGCATCAGGATACGCGCCGGTGACGCCCCGGTAACAACTAGGGGACCGACCCGAAAGGGAAAGATCCCCCGTAAGCTCCGGCGCCGATGCGGCCCTCCATCGCCAAACTCCTGGTGGCCGGCCGGGGAGCAGCCGCCCGGCGGATCTTCCGCACCGCCCGGGAGATGGGGATCACCACCGTGGCGGTGTTCACGGAGGCCGACCGGGACGCCCTCTTCGTCGGTGACGCCGACGAGGCTCTGGCCCTCGACCGGTTCTCCGACCGGGGGCCGGGCGCCTACCACGACGTCCCGGCGCTGGTGGAGGCGGGCCGCCGGGCGGGGGTCGACGCCGTCCACCCCGGCGGCGGCCGCCTGGCCGGAGACGCCGGGTTCGCCTGGCGCTGCGCCGAGGCGGGCCTGACCTTCGTCGGCCCGTCCCCCGAGGCGATCGCCACCCTGGGGTCACGGCTGGAAGCCAAGGAGGTGGCGGCGGCGGCCGGGGTGCCGGTGCTGACCGCCGAGGAGATCGACGGCTATCCGCCCGGCAAGCTGGAGGCCGCCGCCGAGGTGCTCGGCTGGCCCGTGGTCGTGAAGGCGGCGGCCGGCCACGGCGGGCGGGGATTCCGGGTCGTGCGGGAGGGCGATGACCTCGTCGGGGCGGTGGAGGCCGTGCGGCGCGAGGCCACGACCACCTTCGGAGACGGCACGGTGTTCCTGGAGCCGTGGCTGGACGCCGTCCGGCACGTGGAGGTGCAGGTCTTCGCCGATGTCCTGGGCCGGGTGGTGCACCTGTTCGAGCGGGACGGGTCCCCACAGCGGCATCACCGGCCGGTCATCGAGGAGGCCCCCGCCCCGAAGCTGCCCCAGCCGCTCCGGGAACAGCTGGTGGCCGCCGCCGTGGCCGTGGCCGAGGCGGTCGGCTACGTGGGCGCCGGCACGGCCGAGTTCCTCGTGACCACGCCGGGCCGGGGCGACCCGGCCGGGCGGGAAGCACAGCTGTGGTTCCTGGGAATGCACCCCGGACTCTCAGCCGGGCATCCCGTCACGGAAGCGATCCTCGGGCTGGATCTGGTGCGCATGCAGCTGGCCGTGGCCGAGGGCCGGCCGCTCCCCGTCGAGGCCCGCCACTGCTCCCCTACGAGCTTCGCCGTGGCTGCCCACCTCCACGCCGAGCAACCGGCGGAGGGCTCCGCCGCCCCGGCGGGACGGTTCCGCCGCTTTGAGATCGACCCCGCCGCCGGGCTTCGGGTCGAGGCCGGTGTGGCGGCCGGGTCGCCTGGGCCGACGTCAACCGACGGCGGCGGTTCCGGCCTCCCGCTGGCGACGATCGTGGCCCAGGCGGGCAGTCGCGGACGAGGCCATCCGGCGGCTGGCCGCCGGCCTCGAGGGTCTGCGCGTCCACGGGGTGCGGACCAACCGTGATCAGCTGGTCGCCGTCCTCCGCCATCCCGACGTCGCTGCCGACCCAGTCGACACCGGGTTCCTGGACCGCCACCAGGAGGCTCTCGGCGCCCCTCGCGGCGGCGCCGAAGCGGTGCGGCTCCACGCCGCGGCCGCCACGCTGGCCGGCCTGGCCCGGCCCGGGGCGGGATCGGCGGTCTTCGCCGGCCCGGCCGGGGAACGGGTCGAGGTCGCCTACCGGCTGGACCCGGCCGGGGCGGTGACCGACGTGGAGGTCGACGGGGTGGCCCTGACCGGATTGCGGGTCGGCGCCGTGACCCCCGAGGCCGTCGACCTCGAGCAGGACGGCCTGCGTCGCCGCGTGGCCGTCGCCCGCACCGGCGACGTCGTCGACTGCGACAGCCGACTCGGCCACACCGAGCTCGTCCTCCTCCGGGTCGGCTACGACGCGTAGTCGGCGCTAGCCCCTCAGCGTTTCGTCAGCCCGTCCTCGGCCACAGCCCGCAGGACCGTGCGGACGGGCCCGCCGCCGGCCCGGGGGTTGGTGCTGATCTCGAAGTCGCAGGCGCCGATCATCCCGTCATGGGTGACCTCGCAGAGTGTGTCGACGCAGGCCACGCCGCGGTGCTCGGAGAGCACGCCGTCGACCGCCCGGGGGTGAAGCGTCAGCTGCTCGCCGTCGGCGGTGCGCCACGTGATCTCGCCGCCCCGGTGGGTGAGGGCGTCGGCCTCCATGTGGACGACGACGTCGACGTCGGCGTAGCTCACCTCCCCGTCGCGGACCAGGTAGCCGACCTGAAGGAGGCTCCCGTCGACGGCGTGCCACACGACCGAGCCGAACGACAGCGCCGGCCCGAACGTGCCCGACACCCAGCGGTGGGACAGGAGCGTGTCCCAGCGGCGGGCGCCCCAGCTGTGGTCCCGGTGGCCGAAACCGTGGATCTCGTAGGTGGTCCCGCCGAGGACGGCGGTGCCGGTGACCTGGCCCGACGCTTCGTAGTGGTGGCCGGCGAACTCCTCCGACACGGCGGTGTCCTTGGGGAAGAAATCGGTGCGGGGATAGAAGTCGGTGACGAGCAGGTCCAGCTCGCAGCCGTCCTCCTGCACGTGGAGGCGGGGCCGGGGGTCGAACGTCATCCGCTGGCGTCGGGCCGGCGGCGAACCCGTCGGGCAGGCGGTCCTCCGGGCGGTAGGAGAGGGCCTGGCTGCGCCGGAAGCGCAGGCCGTCGCGGGTCACGACCCCGCACCACAGGGCGGTGACGCCGGCCGACGGCTCGTGGCCGATGCGGTGGATGCCGCCGATCCCGACTTTGGGGTCGTACCAGTGGAGGAAGACGCTCTCCTGCCAGGCGGGGTCGTCGCCCGGGTCGTGGGGTAGCTCGTCGCGGTCCTCGTATACCACCGGCTCCATAGGCATCGGCCCAGGCTACGGGCCAGAATGGGCGGAACCAAAAGGGGGGGACGTGATCGAGGTCAAGAGCGTTCGCACGCCGGAGGAGGTCCGCGCCTTCGACGGTGGGCGGATGGAGATCGTGTGGGTGGGGGGCACGACGGTGGTCCGGGCCACGTTCAACCCGGGCTTCCGGTGGTCGGAGGTGCTCAGGCCCAAGGCGGGGACCGACAGCTGCCAGCTGAGCCACATGGGTTACGTCGTGTCCGGCCGGATCTGCTTCGCCCCCGACGAAGGCGACGAGGTCGTGCTCTCCCCCGGCGACGTGTTCGCCGTCCCGCCGGGGCACGACACCTGGGTGGTGGGCGACGAACCGGCCGTGATCATCGACTTCACCGGCGACGACCACCTGGCCAAGATGCTCGAGTGGTCGGGGACGTGAACCGGACGTGATCCAGGTCTGAACAGCAGGCCACGACTGGCTGCAGTTCGACGCTTACATAAGCACTCCCTGACGGGCTGTGCCTACGGTGCCTTTACCGCGTCGTCATTCGACATGGGGAGGTTCACCGACGTGGATTTGCACCGTAGGGCCTTGCTTCGGCGCGCCTTGGGAACGGCAGCCGTCGTCACGATGGCGGCGACCGCTGTCTTCGTGGCACCTGCTTCGGCCGATCATCCGCACGAGGAAGAGGAGTGCCGGAAGTACGCGCCGGTCCCGAACCCGTTCGTCGAGCTCCTCGCCGAGAACTTCAAGTTCGACACCGACTGCCTGCAGGCTCCACCCGACCGGGACTTCCGCATCTACCTGAAGAACAACGACTCCGAGCCGCACAACGTCTCGATCTACAGCGCTGACCCGAGCGACGGGAAGGCCGAACAGCTCTTCAAGGGCAAGCCCGTCAAGGGTCCGGGCCAGGAGGACTACCACATCGAGGGTCTACCGCCCGGGGAGTACTACTTCCAGGATGACAAAGCCCCTGATATGTACGGGTCGATCGAGATCAAGGAAAAGAAGAAGAAGTAGCCACTCGGGGGGTCCGCCCCCCGAGGACCCCCCAAAGGCAACGGCTCAGGGGTTCGCGAGTGCTGGACCCCTGAGCCGCACCCTTCCGTCGTGGAGCCGCACGCCTTCGGCTCGCAGGCGGCGGGCGTGCTCCGCCTCGTGGCCGGGGACGAGGCGGCCGCTGGCCGTCACGACGCGCCACCACGGCAGGTCGGCCGGCCGGGTGGCCAGCAGATGGCCGACGGCCCGGGCCGCCCCGGGCCGTCCGGCGTCGGCCGCCACCTCCCCGTAGGTGACGACCTCCCCGGGCAACAAGGCCCGGATGACCGCCTCGGCCCGATCGGCGAACCCCTCGCTCACGCCTGGGCGGGTTCGGTTTCGGCCTCAGCCGCCTTGCGACCGAACACCCGGCGGAAGGCCTTCCAGACGGGGTCGTAGCGGAGGTCCACCACCCGCTCCTTCAACGGGATGATGGCGTTGTCGGTGATGTGGATCCCTTCCGGGCAGACCTCGGTGCAGCACTTGGTGATGTTGCACATCCCGAGGCCCATCCGGTCCTGGAGGAGCTTCCGCCGGTCGTTGGTGTCGAGCGGGTGCATCTCCAGCGCGGCGTAGCGGACGAACAGCCGGGGCCCGGCGAAGGCACCCTTGTTGTCGGCGTGGTCGCGGATGACGTGGCACACGTTCTGGCACAGGAAGCACTCGATGCACTTGTGGAATTCCTGGACGCGGTCGACGTCCTCCTGGCGCATGCGGTGGGTGCCGTCGGGGCCGCGGGGCCGGGGCTTGAAGGCCGGCACCTGCTTGGCCATCTCGTAGTTGTACGAGACGTCGGTGACGAGGTCCCGGATGACGGGGAACGTCCGGAGGGGGGCCAGCGTGATCGGCTCCCCGGGTTCGAAGACGTTCATGCGGGTCATGCACATCAGGCGGGGCAGGCCGTTGATCTCGGCGCTGCAGGACCCGCACTTGCCGGCCTTGCAGTTCCAGCGGACGGCCAGGTCGCCGGCCTGGGTGGCCTGGAGACGGTGGACGACGTCGAGGAGCACCTCCCCCTCCTCGGCCGTCACCTGGTACTCGGACAGCCCCCCGCCGTTGGCGTCCCCCCGCCACACCCGCAGCGTGACATCTGTACTCACGACGCCTCCAGGAGGGCCCGCAGGTCGTCGGGCATGGCCGGCTTCTCTTCGTTGGTCAGGGTTACCTCATTTCCCCGCTGGCGAATGACGATGTTGAACGTGGCCTGCTCGGGATCGGTCCGCGGGTAGTCCTCCCGGGTGTGGCCGCCCCGGCTCTCCCGCCGTTCGAGGGCGGCCCGGGCGATGCACTCCGACACCGCCAGCATCGACCGCAGGTCGAGCGCCAGGTGCCACCCGGGGTTGTACTGGCGGTGCCCCTCGACCCCCACCCGGGTGGCCCGGTCCCGCAGCGCCACCAGCTCCTCCAGCGCCTGTTTCAGTTCGTCCTCGGTCCGGATGATCCCGACGAGGTTGTGCATGCACTCCTGCAGGTCGGTCTGGATGGCGTAGGGGTTCTCGCCGCCGCCGTCGAACGGGCGCAGCGCCTCCCGGGCGCAGTTCTCCACCGCCGCCTCGTCGACCGCCGGCCGGCTGGCCAGCGAGTTGGCGTACTCCGCCGCGCCGCGCCCGGCCCGCTTGCCGAAGACGAGGAGGTCGGAGAGGGAGTTGCCGCCCAGCCGGTTGGCGCCGTGGAGCCCGGCGCCGACCTCGCCGGCGGCGAACAGGCCCGGCACCGTCGAGGCCTGCGTCTCGGCGTCGACCCGAACGCCGCCCATCACGTAGTGGCAGGTCGGCCCGACCTCCATCGGCTCCTTGGTGATGTCGACGTCGGCCAGCTCCCGGAACTGGTGGTACATCGACGGCAGCCGGCGCTTGATGTACTCGGCGTCGTGGCGGGTGGCGATGTCGAGGAACACGCCACCGTGGGGGCTGCCCCGGCCCTCCTTCGTCTCGGTGTTGATGGCCCGGGCCACCTCGTCGCGGGGCAGGAGGTCAGGGGTGCGGCGGGCGCCCTTCTTGTCGGTGTACCAGCGGTCGGCCTCCTCCTCGGTGTCGGCCGTCTCGGCGGCGAACATCTCCGGGATGTAGCGGAACATGAACCGCTCGCCGGTGTTGTTGCGGAGCACGCCGCCGTCGCCCCGCACCCCTTCGGTGACGAGGATGCCGCGCACCGACAGCGGCCACACCATCCCGGTGGGGTGGAACTGCACGAACTCCATGTCCATGAGATCGGCGCCGGCCCACAGGGCGAGGGCGTGGCCGTCGCCGGTGTACTCCCAGGAATTGGAAGTGATCTTGCAGGCCTTCCCGATGCCGCCGGTGGCCAGCACCACGGCCGGCGCCCGGAAGGTGACGAAGCGGCCCGACTCCCGCCAGTAGCCGAAGGCGCCGGCGATGCGGTCGCCGTCCTGCAGGAGCCGGGTGATCGTGCACTCCATGAACACGTCGATGCCCTGGTGGACGGCGTGTTGCTGCAGGGTGCGGATCATCTCCAGGCCGGTGCGGTCGCCGACGTGGGCCAGGCGGGCGTAGCGGTGCCCGCCGAAGTCACGCTGGAGGATCCGCCCGTCCTCCGTCCGGTCGAACAGCGCCCCCCACTCCTCCAGCTCGAGGACGCGCTCCGGCGCTTCCTGGGCGTGGATCTGGGCCATGCGCCAGTTGTTGAGGAGCTTGCCGCCCCGCATCGTGTCGCGGAAGTGCACGCGCCAGTTGTCCTCGGGGTAGACGTTGCCCAGCGCGGCGGCGATGCCGCCTTCGGCCATGACCGTGTGGGCCTTGCCCAGCAACGACTTGCAGACGAGGGCGGTGCGGGCCCCGGCGGCGGAGGCTTCGACCGCCGCCCGCAGGCCGGCGCCGCCGGCGCCGACCACCACCACGTCGAAGTCGTGGGTCTCGTAGTCGGCCATCAGAAGAACCTCAGGTCCCGGATGGTGCCGTTGGCCACGAGACGAACGTAGAGGTCGGTGGCGGCGACCCCGACCAGGCTGATCCAGGCGATGAGCATGTGCCGCTCGTTCAGCCTGGTCACGAACTTCCACAGCCCGTACCGGGTCGGTTTCTCGGACAGGCAGTCGATGCGCCCCCCGCAGACGTGGCGGCAGGAATGGCAGGAGAGGACGTAGGCGGCGAGCAGGAAGGCGTTGACCAGAAGGACGAGGGTGCCCACCCCCATGCCGAAGCCGTCGGGGAAGTCGAAGGCCTTCAGGGCGTCCCACAGCAGCAGGATCGGGAACGGCAGGATCAGGTAGAAGAACAGCCGGTGGACGTTCTGGAGGATGAGCGGGAAGCGGCTCTCACCTTTGTATTGCGACCGGGCGTCGGGCACGGCGCAGGCCGGCGGCGACCAGAAGAACGCCCGGTAGTAGGCCTTGCGGTAGTAGTAGCAGGTCATCCGGAATCCCAGCGGGAACGGGAGGATCAACAGCGCCGGGGAGAGGCCGAACCAGTCGCCGAAGAGCTCGACGGTGGCGTGCTCGCAGCTCGAGGCCAGGCACGGTGAGTAGAACGGCGACAGGTAGGGATCGACGTAGTAGTCGGCGTTCACCATGGCCGCCCAGGTGGCGTAGACGGTGAAGCGCGCCGAGGACCAGCACGGTGATGAGCGGCTCCACCCACCAGCGGTCCCGCCGCAGGGTCCTCGGCGTGGAGATCGCGACCGGAACCGCTCCGGGGTGCTGCGTCGTGGACGTCATCGTTTCGGTTCCCTCTTCCCCTTGGTTGACCACGGCGTCGAACTGATCGGGCTGGCATTCCTCTCGAGGGGCTCCTACTCGAGGGGCTGCTCCCTCTCGTCCGCCGGGGGCGGCTGCAGCTGCCCCCGCCGGATCGTCCGCAGGCACGCGTTCCACCGCAGGAGGGCGGAGTCGTCGTCTTCAGGGCGGATTCTCTCCGCCTTCTCGTACTGGTCCATGGCGTCGCGGAAGCAGTCATAGGCCGCCACCCGCGACTTGCCCCGGGTCAGGTAGGCCCGAGCCTGGCGCTCGAGGACGAGCCCGCCGTAGTAGTAGCGCTGGTACTCGTCGTCGAGCCGGGTGACGTACTCGTTGGCCAGCCGGACGCCTCCGCTCCCGTCGCGGCCGAACTGGTCGGTGATGGCCAGGATCAGCACGGTGAGCGCGTGCTGATCGCCGGGCTGGGCGGCGAGGACGTCGAGGCAGATGCTCTCGGCCTGCTCCGCTTCGTTGAGGAGCCGGTACTGCTCGGCCCGCTTGATCGCCTTCGGGACGGCCGCGGTCGAGATGGGCTTGAGCTCGAACCCGTCGTCGCTCATGCTCACGCTCCGCCCTCCCCCCGTCGGCGCCGGATCGTGCCCGGGAGACTATCGACTCCGGCCCTGGCCTGTCCGACTGGGGTGGGCTATCCCGCCGGGGCGATCCGGATGATGCGGTCGTCTCCGGCGAGGGGGTCGCCCCGCCCGTCCTTGTTCGACGTGGCGAGATAGACCGAGCCGTCGGGGGCGACGATGACGTCCCGCAGCCGGCCGAACTGCTGGTCGAAGAGAATCTCCTCGGAGGCGACGGAGCCGTCAGCGTTGAAGGTCAGGCGGCGCAGGTCCTGATCCTTGAGCGTCACGAACAGCATCGACCCCTTCCAGCCGGGGATGAGGTCGGCGTCGTAGACGGCGCAGCCGGCGGGGGCGATCGTCGGCGTCCAGTTCTTGATCCCGTTACCGGTCGTGCCCGGCCAGCCGCCGTTGAACCCCGGCGCAGCTCGTTGACCTCGTCGCCCCGCTCGGGGCCGTGCTCGGTGGACGAGGAACCGGCCGCCGGCGGCGAAGCACAGGCCCTGCAGGGTTGCGGTGGCCCTTGCTGAACATGGCGGCCTGGCCCGTGGTGGTGTCGAGACGAAGGACCTTCCCGTTGAGGCTCTTGTCGTCCTGGGCGGAGTCCTTCTCGGCGGCGTCGCCCGTCCCGATGTAGAGCGCGCCGTCGGGCCCGAGGGCCATCCGTCCGCCGTCGTGGATCTGCGCCTTGTGGATGCCCGACACCAGCACCACTGGCGGCGTGCCGGGGGCGTCCTGGCGGATGACGCGGTTGTCGGCGACGGCGGTGAAGTACAGGTACCGCCGCCCGGCCCGGTCGAAGGCCACACCGTGCAGTCCGCTCTCCCCCGACTCCACCACCCCGTCGACGGTCTCCGGCTGGTCGCCCTGCCGCCGGACCCGACCGGGACGCTCGGTGAACCACAGCTTCCCATCGCGGTCGAAGGCCATCGACCAGGGCGTGTCGAGCCCGGTGGCGATGTCGGACGTCGCCAGCCGGACGGGCCCGGCCGCCGTCTGGCTCGTGACGGTCGTCTCCCCCGGCGGCGGCACGACGCCTTCGGATCGCTCCGCCCCGGAGTCCGAGCTGCAGGCAGCGGAGACGGCGACCACGGCGGCGAGGAGAACGGGGCGGACCCGGATGGCATTGCGTTCCATGCCGATTGTCTAGCCGGTTCCGCCCGTCTTTGAACGTCGGGAGGCCACGGCGTCCCCGGAGTGGCCCGGGGGGCTCAAGTCGTGTTGACGATGAGGACGGCGCAGGGCGCGCTGTGGGCCAGCACGTCCGGCACGCTGCCGAGCTTTTGCGTCGGGCCCTGCATCCCCCGGTTGCCGACCACGATCAAGTCCGCGTGGTGGGCCTTGGCCACGTCGAGGATGGCGGTGGCGGGGTCGTAGCCAACGGCATGCGTCGTGACCTTGACCCCCGCGCCACCGAATTGGCCCCGCACCTCCTCGAGCAGCCGCTCGGCGACCTGGCGGGCTTCGACGTCACGGTCGTCGGTGGAGACCGGAAGCGACGCCGGATCCCGGCCCATGGCAACCATCGGGGCGAGGCTCGACCGGTAGGCACTGACGATGTGGAGGTCGGAGGAATGCACCTCGGCCAAGGCGCAGGCCTGCCGGACAGCCGCGGTGGCCGTGGCCGAGCCGTCGGTGCCTACGACGATCGAGGCGAACATGGCCCGACTATCGCACACCAGTGAAGGATGGGCTCCTCGAAGGTCGCCCAGCCGACCTTGTCCCCGCCCCCGACCGCCCGGTGAGTGCCTCCCGTGCAACCCGCCCGGATGACACGGCCCGCAGGCGGGCGAGCTGTCCTCCGGGCGGGCTCCTTCCCTGGGAGCACCAGCCTTCTAGGGCATCGGAGGCCGGTACTGGATCGACTTCCTCGTCGCCTCGTCGACTTCTCCGGGCTGACCAGCACGGTGGTCGACAGTCTGCCGGCTCCGCTGGCGTTGAGCGCCAGGCTCAACGCAGTCATGGACACCGGGTCCGGGAGGTCGACGACCACGTACGCGTCGTCCTTGCCGAAGGCGAAGTAGCAGGCCTCCAGCTCGCCTCCCAGGTCGGCGCACAGCTTGGCCAGGACGTCGCGACGGGCCGTCCCTCCCTCTTTCAGTAGTCCCTTCACTCCATCTGCGGTGTAGCTCCCGCTGATCAGATACTTCGACATTGCTCCTCCTCCTTGTTTTGGGACGCTCTGCCGCGAGGACGAACCGCTTGAGCTTCCCGGACGACTGCCGGTCGAGATGTTCGACGGGGACGACTGTCACCTCGGGGGTCCGCCATTCCGAGCCGGGCGAGCTCGGCGGCGATCTCAGCGCCGAGGGTCGTGAAGTCGACGGGACCGACGCAGCGGGCGGCCACCTCGGCGCCGGTGGCGGTCTGGCGGACCTGGTACTCGACGATGTGACGCTGCCGGCCGAGTGCTGTCCGGAAGGCGTGGGGGTGGACGGTGAGATCGCCGTAGTGGAAGCAGTCGTCGAGGCGCCCGAAGATGTCCTCGATCCGCTGGTGACCCGAGCCGCAGGGGCAGGGACCGTCGATCATGCGGATCTGATCCGTGATCTCGTAGCGGATGAGCGGCAGGGCGTAGTTGTAGAGGTTCGTCAGGTACAGCTTGTCGGAACACTCCCCGGCGGCCACCGGACGCCCAGCGCGATCGACGGGCTCGATGATGACCAGGTCCTCACTCAGGTGCAGCCACGGGCCGAGGCCACACGACACGGCGTTCCCGCCCGCTTCTGACGTTCCGTAGACGTTGACCACCGGCACGGCCCACGTCTCTTCGACGGCGGCCCGGATCTCGGGGAGGAGCGGTTCGGAGCCGGAGAGGATCCGCAACGGCCGGATGTGCAGCCGTCCCCGCCGGGCCTCGTGGACCAGCGGGCCGAGCACCGACGCGTAGGCGGTGAGCACCGTGGGTTGGACGGCGTTCAGCCCCTCGACGATGTCGTCGAGCGGCAGGGTGATGGGAAAGCGGTGCCATTCGATCAGGCCGGTGGAGAACGTCTGAGTCAGAGCGCTGGTGGCGTGCGTGGTGTGGTCCGCCATCACGACCGCCGCCCGGGGCGGGGCGGTGGCCAGTTCGGGATCGAGGGCCCGGGCCCGGAGCTCGTAGCGCATGAGGCTCCCGTACATGACCGCCCAGCCCTCCCAGTCGTAGACGAAGACACCGCGGCGCCCGCTCGAGCCGCCGGAGGCGCAGGCGTGGTAGCGGTCGAAGAGGTAGGCGTCGCCGGTGAGGGATTCGAGGTGGTCCTCGACGACGATCGAGCCGCAGGCGGTCGTCGGTCACGATCTCGTCGAAGTTGGCCATGAGGTCGTCCTTGGTCATGACCGGCAGCTCGGCCAGCGTCGACTCGTCGATCTCGTCGGCATCGACGTCGGCGAGCCGCTTGCGGTGCCAGGGCGACAGGTCCTTGGCCACCCGGACGAGGCGGCGCAGCTCCTGCCGACGGTGGGCCGCCAGGCGGTCAGCGCGACCACTCGATCCGCTCGAGCATCCCGGGGAGCAGAGCCATCGCGTCGCCCAGGTGCTTCTGCCGGAGGTCCTCGTAGGTCGTCATGTCGTCCCCCTCGCTCCGGGAGCAATGCTTCACGACGAACCTACGGGACGGGCACGGCCCCTGTCTCGCGTAGGTCTACGTATCGGTCTACGTGCTCTCTTCCGGAGCGGCCAGGCCCAGTTCCTCCGCCCGCCGGGCCAGCTCGACCTTCGAGGCCACGCCGAGCTTGGCGTAGGCCCGGGCCAGGTGGCCCTCCACCGTCCGCATCCCGATGAACAGCCGCTCGCCGATCTCCCGGGCGGAGTGGCCCTGGACGGCCAATCGGGCCACCTCCCGCTCCCGGCTGGTGAGCGACGCCGGGCCCAGGGTAGCGGCGGCCGCCCGGCGGCCCCGGGATCCCTCGCCCCGGAGCAGGTCGACCACGGCGTCCCGCCGCCAGGTGGCCCCGCCGGCGTCGAACAGGGCGGCGGCGCGCTCCAACGCCTCGACAGCACCGGCCCGGTCGTGGCCGAGCCGGACCCGGCCGAGCAGCTCGTAGGCCGGGGCCAGATATCCGTTGATGTCGAGCGCCGAGAGGAGTTCGGTCGCTTCGGCGGCCAGTGCCGTCGCCGTCACCCGGTCCGAAGTGGCGGCTGCGGCCCAGGCGCGGCCCAGGCGGGCATGGGCCCGGGCGATCTCCGTCCCGGTCTCTTCGAAGCGCCGATCCAGCGCGGTGGCGGCCCGAGCGGCCAGGTCGGCCTGGTCGAGCCCCTCGGGAATCTGGAGGAACGATCGGAAGGATGGCCGCCATCCCCTTGTCGAAGAGTCCGATCACCGAGCGCCGGAAGGTGGCGGCGCCGACGTCACTGCCACCCTGCCGAAAGGCCAGCACCGCCTCGGCCAGCCCGACGAGATCCGTGAAGTAGGTGAACTCCCCCGCCCCATAGGCCGTTCGGGACCGGGCCAGGAACTGCTCGGCCTCGCTGAAGTGCCCGGCGTCCAGCGCCGCCAAGGCCGGGAGGGCGAGGTGGACGCCGAGCTGGCGGCTCATCCGTCCGGGGAACACGGTGAGGGCTTCCCGGGCTCGATCGATCGTCAGGCGGCAGTTTCCGGCCATCCAACTCGGCCAGACCTGCCAAACGACCAGCGGGGTCTCGCGCCACCGGGGGTCGGCGGCTTTGGCTTCGGCCAGAAGCCGTTCGGCCTCTCCGGTCCGGCCCTCGACGCTGAGGCTGATGGCGGTATATCCCAGGCTGGCGGTGACCCCGTAGGCGTCGTCCTCGGCCCGGGCCGCTTCGGCCAGTTCCGACAACGCCCGGCGACCCTGTTCGTAGCGACCGGAGAGGACTCCGGCCTGGGCGAGGCTGCGGAGGACATGGCGGGTGACGGCCTCGTCGCCGAGCGAGCGGGCATCATCGGCGACCGACTGGAGGTCGCTCCCAGTACCGGTCCATCGGCCCGCGGAGCAGCTCGATCCGGGCGAGCTGATGCCGCACGAGGATCTCGCCGCGGCGGTCGCCGGCCCGCGCGAACAGCGCCTGTGCCTCCTGGCCCACCTGCTCCGCCTGGTCGATCTCGCCCGTCCCCCAGCCGAGGAAGCTGGCCAGGCGGAACTTGACCCGGGCCTGGCGGACCGGGTCGTCAAGCCCTCGCAGGGCATCGTCCATCGCCCGGAGGGCGGGGATGCCGGCCACGGCGTGGATGTCGGCCCGGTGGTCGATGACCCATCGGGCCTCGGGGCTCAAGGCGTCGACCACGTCGGCCCACCGCCGGTCGCCGGCCGGGAGGATCTCGACCATGGCGGCCAGGAGAGCCAGCGATTCCTGGTAGGCCTCCCGCTCCTCGGCCTGCCGGATGGCGTCGGTGAGGACCTTGACCGCCTCCACGTCACCCGGGCTCGGCCGACCGCACGAAGTGGGGGGCTGCCTCCCCGAGCCGGCCGACGGTCACCAGTGCCTGCCCGAGCTGGCGGTGGAGCCGCCGGCGACGGGCGGCGCCGATGCCCTCGTAGATGGCGTCCTGGACCAGCGGATGGCTGATCTCGTAGACGAGCTCGAGCCCCCGCTCCTCCTCCGACACCAGTCGGGACCGGACGAGCTGCTCCAGGGTCTCCGCCAGCTCGTCGGGCGCCCGGTCCGACACCGCCACGAGGCTGCGGAGTTCCGCCCGGCGGCCGAGCACCGCCAGCACCTCGAGGAGGCTGACCGCCGAGGCGTCGAGGTGGGCGAGGCGGTTGCTGACCAGATCGGCCAACAGCTTCGGGGAGGCGCCGCAGTGCCGGGGCGGACAGGTCGGCCCCTTCCTCGACCAGGGCCCGGACGAGACCGGAGGCGAAGAGCGGGTTCCCCCGGGACCGCTCCTCGAGCCAGGCGACGAGGGCGTCGGGTACCGGCCGGCCGGCTACCGACTCGGCCAGCTCACGGAGATCGCTCGACCTCGAGCGGCCCGACCGGAATCCGCCGCAGCACACCCTCCTGCTCCAGCCCGAGGACGATGTCGCCGGCGACCGATCGGGCGCTGATCCCCTCCGGGCGGGCCGTGAGGACGATCAGCAGCCGGGAGTCGGCGCAGCTCCGGGCCAGGTAGTGGAGTGCCTCCAGCGACGACGGGTCGGCCTCGTGGACGTCATCGATCACGATGATGACCGGCTCGTTCTCGGCCAGGTTGCCTACGAGGACGGCCAGTCCTTCGAGGAGACGGCTCCGGGGCGGTTCCTGCTCGGGCCCCCGTCCCTTGATGGCCGCCACGCTACGAAGCAAGCGTGCAAGGTCGTCGAGGAAACCGCCGCAGAGTCGTTCGATCTCGTCGGCGTCCAACGTCCGCAGGTGCCGTTCCAACCCCTCGGCCCAGACCCCGAAGGCGGTTGTCGCTCCGAGGGCGTGAGCCCGGGCGGCAAGGCCGATGGCGTCGGTGGCGCAGCGGGCGAGGAGTTCCGCTCCGAGCCGGGTCTTGCCTACTCCTGCGTCACCGACGAGGAGTACGCAGCGGAACTCGCCTTTTGCCGTCCGTCGGACCTCGTCTTGGAGGAGCGACATCTCCCGCTGACGCCCCACCAGGCGGGGGCCTCGTTCGGTGGTCGGCCGCCGTCGGGGCGCCCGCTTCGTGGCTGGCGGTTGAGCTCGTGGCTCGGTGCGCCATTCGACCGTCACGGCAGGGACCACTTCGGCGAGGCCCTTCAGGCGGAGGCGACCAGCGGAAAGAAACACGAACCCGCCTCGGTTGCCCACCAAGTTTCTGACGAGCTCGCTGACCAGGATCTGGCCTCCGTCGGCTTTGTCACAGAGGCGCTTGGCGATCACGACGGCGGTGCCGTGGAAGTCCTCCTCGGCCTGCACCGGCTCACCGGCATGGAGCCCGATCCGCACCCACAAGGGCTCGCTCGACCGACGGCCGTTGCGTTCCTCGACGGCCTGCTGGATGGAGACCGCCGTCCGGACCGCCTGGAGCGAGCTGGAGAAGGCGGCCATGACCCCGTCCCCCAGGGTCTTCACCTCCTGGCCGCCACCGGTGTTGATGGCGGTGCGGAGCAGACCGAAGTGCTCCCGCCGGAGCTCCTCGGCGACCTCGTCACCCACGCGGGTCAACAGTTCCGTCGAACCGACAAGGTCGGTGAAGAGCAGGGTCACCACCCCGCCGGAACTGCTCACACCCTCAGTCTGTCAGGAACCACTGTTCCCGCCGAGGGCCGAGGCTGTTCTGCGCTACCGCACGCCAGTGAACG
>CAVRTC010000010.1:0-191228 GCA_963723985.1 uncultured Actinomycetes bacterium | reverse complement strand
CGTCCCCGGCCGGGTCAGGAGCCGCAGCGCGACTGGTTGCCCATCGGGCCGGAAGGCACGTAGAGCGCCGCCTCCTTGTCCACCAGGCCGGCCGCCAGCTCCTCGAGGCCGTTCACGGTCGGTTCCTCGCCGACACGTCGTCGCCGACCTCGGCGTCGGCCATGGCCCGCCGCATGGCCGGCGTCGGCGTGGTCACGGTGTCGGAGCGCAGGTCGACCCGTCCGTCGGTCGAGGCATGCCCGGAGCCCCAGCCCTTGTAGGTCGACGGGAGGCGGGCGGGGTCGGGCCGGGCGGATGAGCCCTTCCTGGACGACGGAGACGGCGTGAATGCCGTCCCGGCGGAAGATCCCGCCGATGGCCAGACCCCGCCCTCCGGACGCCGACGGGCTCGACTGGCTGTAGAGCAGCCATTCGTCGGCCCGGAACGGCCGGTGGAACCACATGGCGTGGTCGAGGCTGGCCATCATCACGTCGTCCCGAAGTACGACTTGCCGTGGGGCAGCGAGCGCCGAGCCGAGCAGGCGTGTAGTCGGACGCGTAGGCCACCACGCAGGTGTGCAGGACGGGGTCATCGGGCAGCGCGCCGTCGGCCCGGATCCACACCAGCTGGCGGCCGCTGGGCGACAGCGGCCGGGCCCACGGCGGGCCGTCCACATAGCGGATGTCGATCGGCTGACGAGCCCACAGCCTCCCGGGAGACGGCGGCTCCAGCTCGTCGGCCCGGGGCAGCGTCTCGGGATCCGGGGGACTCCGGCATCGGGAGGCCTGGTGGTCCAAGCCCGTCTCGTCCACGTGGAACGACGCCGAGAGGTCGAAGATCGCCTCGCCGTGCTGAACGGCCTTGACCCGGCGGGTGGTGAACGACTTGCCGTCGCGAATCCGGTCGACCTCGTAGACGATCGGAACCTGTGGATCGCCCGGCCGGAGGAAGTAGGCGTGCAGCGAGTGGACGGGGCGGCCCTCCACCGTCCGCGCCCGGCCGCCACCAGCGCCTGGCCGGCCACCTGGCCGCCGAAGACGCGGGGCCGAGAGTCCTTCCAGCTCACGCCGCGGGAAGAGGTTGACCTCCAGTTGCTCGAGGTCCAGCAGGGCGACGAACTCGTCGAGGGGCTTCATCGCCGGAATGCTAGAGGTCAGCGGTGTTGGAGCCTCCAAAGGGTCTTGCTCTCAGCCACCAGCAGGACGTCGCAGCTGCCGTAGGGGAAGAACGAGCCTCCTTCTCGGTTGTCGGAAGACATGTCCCGACGTGGAGGACGTGGTTGGCGATCAGCGCCCCCAGGTCACTGGTCTCGCCGCGGTTCTCGTACACGTCGACCTTGCCGTGGCTGGAGACGACGAGGGTCCGCTGGTCGACTGACAGGGCGGCGATCGACAGGAGCTTCCCGGACGGCAGGGTCCCGACGTAGGTGGGGACGTTGACGGTGAAGGGCTGCAGCGGCCCGTTGAACCGGTACACCCGGCTGGGCTCGGTCTTGGACACCACCACGAGGTCGCCGTCGAAGACGAACATCGTCTCCGTGTTGACCTGCACGTCGGGATAGGCCCACTGATAGGCGCCGACCAGGGTGGCCGGGGGCGGCGGGGGGGTGGCGCGGTCGTTGTGGTGGTGGAGGACGGAGGCGGCGGCACCGTCGGGGCGGTGGTGGAGGATGACGTCGGCGGCAGCGCGGGTCGGTCAGAGGGCCCTGCCCCGGGCCGGTTCCCGGCGGCACCGTGGTCGTGGTCGTCGTCGTGGTGGTCGTCGTCGTGGTGGTCGTCGTCGTGGTGGTCGTGGTGGTCGACGGGGCCGGCGGCGGGTTCTCGGGATCGAGCTTCTTCGAACTGGTAGATCCAGCGGTTCCCCGTCCAGCCGTTGCCGACGTTCTCCAGGACCCAGAGGTGGCCGGTACCCGCCGCGAAGCCCGGGGTGTAGGTGATGTCCTCCCAGTCGCGGTTGTTGAGCTGGTAGGCGTGGCAGCTCCTGGGTAGGGACGGGGCCGCGGCTCGTCGGCCGGACGGCGTACAGGGAGGGCGGCCTGCCGCTGTCCCGGATGCCCCAGCCCCAGTCCGGGTGGTTGGGGCTGGCCACGAACCCCGACATCTCGCCGAGGTCGGGCCCAGCTTCGCCATCGGCTCGGCCGGGCTCCACCGGGGCGCACACTGCATGGCGGAGGCGGGGATCGTGGTGGTGGTCGGAGCCGGGACGGTCGACGAGGTGGTCGTCGGTGCCGACGTCGTCGTCGACGGGGCCGTCGGCACCGTCGCCGGCAGCACGGTCGTGGTCGTCGGCGCGGGCGGCAGGGTCGTGGTCGTCGACGCGGTGGTGGGCGACGAGGCGGTCTCGACGACCAGCTGCGGTCGAGCGGTCTGCGACGCCTCCCGGGACCGGAACCACAGCCCGTCGACATGGGTGCCGACAATCACGAGGTCGACGTCGCCGTTGCCGGCCACGGCCGGGGTGACATCGAACGTGGCCCAGCCCTTCGAGCACCGCCGGCCGGGGTCGGCCAGCGCTCCGCCGGCCGGGCCGGGTCGGTCAGCCCAGGTGGTAGCGCGGCCTCCGACCAGCCCCCGCTGGTGGAGAAGACCGCCGGCCCGTCGACGGCGGCGTCGGTCACGTACAGGCGCAACGAGGCCCGCGAGACGGCGCCGCTCAGGCCGGTCACGGTGAAGCGGACGAACGACCAGATGTTGGTGCCGGACCCGGCGTCGGCCGCCAGGGAGGACGGGTTACCGAAGTTCGCGGTGGGATTCTTCTCCTCGACCCGGGTGTCGGCCACCGCCTCGAAGGTCGCCTCCGCGCCCACCGGCGGCTCCGGTCCGGTCGGTCCGGTCGGACCGGTCGGACCGGTCGGACCGGTCGGTTCGGTGGCGCCGATGATCAGTTGCGGGCTGTGGTCGGACTCCCGGGAGCCGAACGCCACGCCGTCCCCGCTGTCGGGCACGAGGGCCAGGGTGACGTCACCCGGTCCGGTCACGAGGCTGCTGACGTCCCACTCCGCCCAGGCGCCGGCGGTCAGAGAGGCGGAGTCGACCGGCTCGCCGACGAGCGGCGTGGCCCGGTTGCTCCAGGTGACCGCCGTCTCGTCGAGGCCGCCGCCGTAGTGCCGGACCCTGGGCCCGTCGTTGGTGGGATCGAGCACCCAGAGGCGCAGCGTCGCCCGTCCGTCGGCGCCCGCCGGAACGGAGAAGCGGAGGTAGGACTCGGAGCGCGGCCTGCTGACGACCTCGAGCTTGGCGTCGGAACCGAAGTTGGTGTCGGGCTGGGCGGACAGGACGCTGGCGTCGGCCACCGGGTTAAGCGTGAGGGCCCCGGTGGTGTCGGCCCACCCGAGCGACGTCGGCGACGCGACGTGCATACCGGTGGCGACCAGCACGACGACCAGAACGAGGGCGACCCGCGGGGGACTGAGTCGACGGGCGCACGAGCGCCGCATCCCAGGGCCGTACCAAGCGTTCCTCCCCTGAGGGGGGCCTACGCACAGGCGCGAGGCCGCCCCATCCGTCAAGAACCACTGACCTAGGTACATTCCACGGCGCCGGGGGGGATCCCTTTTCGGACGTTAAGTCCGCTTTAAGCCGAGTTCAAGGCCGCCTTAAGCCGGGGACCTCTGGCTAGCCGAAGAACACGCTGGCGGCGTCGTAGATCCGGCGGTCGACCGTCTTCAGCTCCCGCACGGCGTCGGCCAGGGGTACTCGAATGATGTCGGCGCCCCGCAGCGCCACCATCGTGCCGAAGTCGGCCTGGTGGACGGCATCGATGGCCTCGATCCCGAAGCGGGTGGCCAGCACCCGGTCGTAGGCCGTCGGGGTGCCGCCCCGCTGGATGTGACCGAGGATCGTCACCCGGGTCTCGAAGCCCGTCCGCCCCTCGATCTCGTTCTGGAGGATGGTGCCGATGCCGCCCAGGCGAGCGTGGCCGAACTGGTCGACCTCGGCGTCCAGGGTGGCCATCGTCCCCTCCTTGGGGACGGCGCCCTCGGCCACGACGACGATGGAGAAGCGGGCGCCCCGGAGGTGGCGGTGGCGGATCCGCTCGCAGACGTCGTCGACGTCGAAGGGCTCCTCGGGAATCAGAATCACGTCGGCGCCGCCGGCCATGCCGGCGTACGTGGCGATCCAACCGGCGTGGCGGCCCATGACCTCGCAGACCATCACCCGGTCGTGGGACTCGGCCGTGGTGTGGAGCCGGTCGAGGGCGTCGGTGGCGATCTGGACGGCGGTGTCGAACCCGAAGGTGAAGTCGGTGGCCGACAGGTCGTTGTCGATGGTCTTGGGGACGCCCACGATCCGGACGCCCTCGTCGGTCAGGTGGCTGGCCACCCCGAGCGTGTCCTCCCCGCCGATGGCCACCAGGGCGTCGATGCGCTCCCGCTTGAGGGTGTCGAGGACTCGGCGGACGCCGTCATCCGTCCGGTAGGGGTTCGTCCGCGACGTGCCGAGGATCGTCCCGCCCCGGTGGAGGATCCCCCGGGTGCTGTTGACGGTGAGGTCGATGGTCTGGCATTCGACGACCCCCCGCCATCCGTAGCGGAACCCGACGAGGTTGTGGCCGTAGATGCCCTCCCCCTTGCGGACCACCGCCCGGATCACCGCGTTGAGCCCGGGACAGTCGCCTCCGCCGGTCAGCACCCCGATCCGCATACCGAGTCCTCCGCCCTCCGCTCGAACACCTCATGCAGATAGCCTGCGGCAGCTTATGCCCGCCCTGATCGCAGTCGATGCAGGCACCACCGGGGTCCGGGCCTTCGCCGTCGACGGCGAGGGGCGGCCCTGCGGGTTCTCGTACCGGGAGCTGACCCAGCATTTCCCCCGGCCCGGATGGGTCGAGCACGACCCGCAGGAGATCTGGGCGGCCGTGCAGGCCACGCTGGCCGAGCTGGCCGGCCGCCTCGCCGCCGAGGGCGTGACGGTGGCGGCGGTGGGCATCACCAACCAGCGGGAGACGGTGGTGGCCTGGGACCGCCGCACCGGCCGGCCGCTGCACCGGGCGCTGGTCTGGCAGGACCGCCGTACCGCCAACCGCTGCGACGCTCTCCGGGAGGCCGGGCACGAGCCGGCGGTGCGGGCCGCCACCGGCCTGGTGCTCGACCCGTACTTCTCCGCCACCAAGATGGAATGGCTGCTGGTCGAGGGGGGCGTCGATCCCAACGCCCCCGGGTTGGCCCTCGGGACCGTCGACGCCTGGGTGGCCTGGAACCTGACCGGCGGGCCCGACGGCGGTGTGTTCGCCACCGACCCGTCAAACGCCAGCCGGACGCTCCTCTACGACATCCGCCGCCTGGCGTGGTCGGAGGACCTCTGTGACCTCTTCGGGGTGCCGCTCGACGCCCTGCCCGAGGTGCGGCCGTCGTCGGGCCGGATCGGGCGGTGCGACCCGGCCCGGGCCGCCGGGCTGACCGCGCCCCTGTCGGGCATCGCCGGCGACCAGCAGGCGGCCCTGTTCGGCCACGCCTGCTTCACCCCGGGGATGACCAAGAACACCTACGGGACGGGCTCGTTCGTCCTGATGAACGTGGGCCCGGAGGTGCCGCCCCCCGCCGAGGGGCTCCTCACCACCGTGGCCTGGACGCTGGCCGACGGGACCACCGCCTACGCCCTGGAGGGGGCGGTGTTCGTGACCGGGCGGCCATCCAGTGGCTGCGGGACGGCCTCGGGATCATCGCCGAGGCCGCCGAGATGCGGGCCGCTGGCCGCGTCGGTTCCCGACACCGACGGGGTATTCCTGGTGCCGCCTTCACCGGCCTCGGCTCCCCGTGGGGGACCCCCACGCCCGAGGCGCCCTGCTTGGGCCTGACCCGGGGCGTCAGCCGGGCCCACTTAGCCCGGGCGGCGGTCGAGATGCCATGGCCTACCAAACACCGAGACGTCGTCGAAGCGATGAAAAGCAAGTGGCGTCCCAGGTGCCGGAGCTGCGGGTCGATGGCGGGGCCGCCGTGATGGACGTCCTTTGTCAGTTCCAGGCCGACCAGATCCGTGTCCCGGTCCGCCGCCCCGCCAGCACCGAGACCACCGCGCTGGGCGCTGCGTATCTAGCCGGCCTCGCCGAAGGAGTATGGGGCTCCACTGCGGAGCTGGCCAACCTTTCGGCACGCCGGTGCCGAGTTCCATCCGGTGATGAGTCAGTCGACCGCCGATCAGCGTTTTGCAGGTTGGCGACAGAGCCCTTGACCTGCGTTCGAGCCCGAAGATGAAACAAAGGGCGTCATGTCCGCTTTCGCCAGTCGCCGGCCGCCTGGGCCTGCTTGGGGTCCTCGACCGTGCCTCCCTTCACGTGGTGACGTTCTGACGTTCCACCAGGGCGAAGCGGTTCGGGAATACCCGGGGGATCAGCGACCCGGTGGAGAGGTAGAAGTACACCATCATCTTGTCGTCGGTCTTGTCGGTCCTGACCACCTCGACCCAGTTCGACTTCCCCCTGGTGTTGTCGAAGCGAACGACGTCGCCGGGCTCGAGGTCGCCGACCCTGGTCATCACGACGTTGATACTGGTCTTCACCATGCCTCCCTCAGTGTGGAGCGCGGTGGGGGTCGCCGCCTGCGAGGGCCCTGACCCCCACCGCGCTGTACCGGACGGGTACGTTGCCGGACCGTGGTCGGGCAAACTCAACCGTCCGGATCCTCGTCGTCGGGGTCGACCGGTTCGCCCTCGAACCATTCGAGAAGCTCGAGGACTTCACCGTCGACCACCTCGGCGTCGGCGATCTCGGGGTCGCCGTAGAGCATCTTGTTCAAGGCGTCGAACGTGGACTTCGTCATGGTCAGGTGGTCCTGCAGGTAGCCCAGCACCTCAGGCCAGAACGCCACCGGGATCAACGGCATCCCGATCTCGTTGCGGCTGCTCGTGTCCTCGTTGACGAAGTCCAGGGTCTTGCGCACGACCTCGGTCGAGTCCTTCAGATTGCGTTTGACCTTGAGGAAGTCCGTCAGGTAGGAGCCCTCCTTCTCGGCTTCCTCCACATCACGCTTGCGTTCCCGGCGCTCCCGCTCCCGGGCGGCGGTCTCCTCCTGTGCCCGGCCCCGAGCTCGTCGCCAGGAACGGCCTTGCTCTTCCATAACCGCTTCGTTGACGGCGTCCTCCCGCAGCAGGGCCCGAACCATCATCTTGCGGGCCTCCACGCTGTAGTGCTCGATGCGCTTGAGCCGGGGCCGTCGACGGGCAGTCTGGTTGCGGACTTCATCGACGCGCTCGGGAGGCACGATCCCGAAGGTGGCCTCGGGCTTCCCGAAAGCGCTGGTCCTGGTGTCCACTTGCTCCACTAGCCCCAATTTCTGGAGACGCAGCCGACCCGGGGAAACACTTCCGCCCGGTCGACCAGTCAGCTCCGCGATCTGCCGGTCGCTCAGCCCCCCGTGCTCGGCGTACGTGTCGTACAGCTCACGGAGTACCGGCGACAGCTTGTCCAAATTCATGAGGTCCTCCTGAACCCGAGGGGCGGAGGCCGCAGCCCCCGCCCTCCGAGTCGACAACTAAGCCGTCTTGGTCTCGGTGGCCTTGGGCAGGGCCTTGGTCCCGTTGCCCGTGGACCGGGGCAGAACGGCCTCCGCCCTGTCCCGACCCATGCCGATGGCGCCATTGATCCGCGCCTCGAGTTCCCCATGACGGGTGGTGATCATTCCGCGCGTGGTCACGGAGGTTCTGGGCCTCCTTTACGAACGCCTCGATCCGCGGCTGGATCGAGTCGGCCATGATGAGGTCCGCGTCGTCGGTCACGTAGCAGCCAGCGACCTCGTCCAGGCCCCGCATGACGGTGGCCCGGCAGAGCACCAGGGTGCCGTGCTCGCCGAGACGCTTCTGGATCCACCCGGTGCGGGCGGGGTTGGTGAGGTTCCACACCCGCCGCTTGAGCTTCTCCAGCACCGCCTTGGCGTTGAGGTCGAGATCGTCGATGTTCTCCCCAGCAGTCGTGCCAGGGGCACCCGGGAAGACGGCGGCGTAGAGCTCACCCATCGTCCAGCTGTTGGCCGACTTGGCCGTCTTGTCGGGGACGACCCGGCCTTTGACGAGTTCGAGGGCCTTGGCCTTCATTTTCTCGTCGTCGGGGGCGGTCTTGCCCAGGCGGTTCACCTTGCTGTAGCCGGCCCGCAGGTACTCGGCGCCGATCATCTGTTCAACGATCACCGGGTCGAGGACCAAGGGCACGGTGCTGTCATTACCGTTGTAGGTAGTCATAAAGCTCCCTCCTGGAGCGCGCACCCTCGTGTGGGGTGGCAGTGCAGTTGGGGTGCCGGAGGCCCTCCGGCGGGGCGTCCTCAGCGCCGGTCGTGTACGACAGGTCCGAGGAGCGGATGGGAGACGTAAGCGTCTCCAGCGAAGAAAGGAGCCTCAAGCACCGTGGTGCGAGGCTCCGCAGTCAAGACCTTCATGTCCCCCTCCTGGTCGGTGCCGTAGCAGCGCAGTTGGAGCTATTGGTCCACCAAACCTTACGGACTTCGGTGATAGCCGTCAAACGGCCGGCGAGAAGGGCGGCCAGCTGCGGACACACATCGTTGCATCAGCCTGTTCGTGCTGATGAACGTCGGCCCGGAGGTCCCGCCGCCGAGGACCTGTTCACCACCGTGCCTGGAAGCTGGCCGCGGGAAGACCGTTTACGCCTCGTAGGGACGGTGTTCGTGATCGGGCGGCCATCCAGTGGCTCCCAGACGGCCTCGGCATCAACGCTGAGGCCGCCGAGACCGGGCCTCTCGGCGCGTCAGTGCCCGATGCGGAGGGGGGTGTTTCCTCGCCCTGCTCCCCCTACTGGGATCCGTTGCATCTGAGTGTGCATGGGTTGCACTTCTCAGGCAGCCGTCGATTGCTCGGCGGCGGTGACGGTCTTGTCCGGCCTCATGGGGCCGGTGCCGTCTTCGCAGTTCATCGAGGAGCACGTGCCGGTGGGCCATGGACCTCTCCTCTCCCTGCGCGTTCGCCGAGGTTGCTCCTGGCTGGTTCCCGCCCCACTCGCGGTACCGACGGCCCCGACGAGGGAGGCCAGGTTGATGGCGGCGTTGAGGTCCCGGTCGATGACCAGGCCGCAGTGGCCGCAGCGGTAGATGCGCTCGGTGAGGGGCAGCTTGGCTTTCGCCGCCTTGCACGCCGAGCAGGTCTTCGACGACGGGGACCACCGGTCGGCCACCACCAGGCGGCGAGCCGTACCAGGCGCACTTGTAGGCCAGCTGGCGGCGCAGCTCGGCCGGGGCGACGTCGAGGATTGCCCGGTTCAACCCGGCCTTGGCCCGCCAGTGACCTGATCCCTTGGCGCTGGCGGTCAGGCCGGCGACGTTGAGGTCCTCGACCACGACCTCCGTGGCCGTTCGGCCAAGGCGGTCGTGAGCTTGTGCAGCCCGTCGTGGCGGGCGTGGGCCACCTGGCGGTGGGTCCGGGCCAGGGCCGCCCGGGAGCGCTGCCAGCCCTTGGAGGGCCGCCGGCCTTGGCCCGGACCCCGGCGACGCGAGCACTGGCGCTGGAGCCGGGCCATGCGCCGCTGGTACTTCGAACAGGGCTTGGGGTTGGGGATCATCTCCCCGGTGGAGAGGACCGCCAGGTGGCTGACTCCAAGGTCAACCCCGACGACCGACTGCGGCTGGGCCGGGGCTCGGCTCGGCCCGCTCCACCTCAGCGGTGAAGCTGACCCACCACCGCCCGGCCTGCTCCGACACGGTGGCCGAGAGCACCCGGGCCGTCCCGGCCTCGAGCCGGCCGATCAGGCTCGTGGTGGCTTCCTTGGTGCGGATCACCCCGATGCGCGGCAGGCGAACATGGCGGGCGTCCACGACCCCGAAACTGCCCGTGCCGTCACCCGAAACGACCGTCGACCTCCATGCCGACGCTTCGGCTCCGGGCCATCCCACCCGGCGCCCCCGCCGCCCACCCCCGCGGGAGTCGAAGTAGTTCTTGAACGCCCGGGCCAGCGCGTCGAGCCCAGAGGAGTACGCCTCCTTCGAGTTCTCCCGCCACCACGGCGCCACCTCCCCCTTGACCCGGTTCCACTCCCGCCGCAACGCCGGCAGGCTCCAAGGAACTGGACCCACCAGCCCCGCCCCCCACGACTCCGCCTCGGCCAGCGACGCCCCCTGGCGGACGGCCAAGGCGGTCAGCGCCCTCCGGGCCTCCAGACGGGACTCCACCTCGGCCAGACCCCAATTGAACGCGAAGCGCGCCGCCCCGGCGTGCGACGCCAACGCCCCGGCCCCGATATTGCTCGGATCCAGCTCGAACCGGTACGCCTGAACGACCATCATCGCTCACCAGTATCCCGGCCAGGTGAGACAACTCACCCGGCAGCAGGGAGCGCACGAGGAACCCGAAGGGCGACCACCTAGCAACGAACCAAGACCAAACCCCACCAGAACCAACCCAAACTGCAGGTGCTGCCAGCCCCACGCCCGGGGGGCCCTGCTCGGGCTGACCCGCACGGTCGGGCGGGCGCAGGTGGCCCGGGCGGCGGTGGAGGCGATGGCCCATCAGACCCGCGACGTCGTCGAAGCCATGCAGGCCGTCGGCGGCACGCCCATCTCCGAGCTGCGGGCCGACGGCGGGGCGGCCGTCATGGACCTGCTCTGCCAGTTCCAGGCCGACCTCCTGGCTGTGCCCGTCCGCCGCCCGAAGCTGGCCGAGACGACTGCCCTGGGGGCCGCCTACCTGGCCGGTCTGGCCGAGGGAGTCTGGTCGTCTACCGACGAACTGGCCGACTACTGGCTCGCCGAGGCCGAGTTCACGCCGGCCATGAACCCCAAGGACGCCGACCGCCGCCAGGACGCCTGGCGCCGGGCCGTCGAGCGGGCCCGGACCTTCGGCACCTAGACCCGGTCAGACCCGGTCGCCGAGGGGGGCGTACTTCCCGGTGTACTCCTGGCCGGAGAGGCGCTGGATCTCGTTCATCACCGAGTCGGTCACGGCCCGCAGGACCCGCTGCCCCTGGGGCTGGCCGGCCTGGGCGCCGAAGTCGACCGGCGGGCCGATCCGGATCGTCACGGATTTGAACGGCCGCATCATCTTCGCCCCCACCGGCTGGGCCTTGTCGGTGCCGACGAACCCGATCGGGATGACGGGGGCGCCCGTCCGCAGGGCCAGCATGGCCACCCCGGTGTGGCCCCGGTGGAGGCGCCCGTCCTTCGACCGGGTGCCCTCCGGATAGATCCCGAACAGCTCCCCGGCCTCCAGCGCCCCGGCGGCGGCCTCCAGGGCCCGCTTCCAGTCGGCGCCCGCCCCCCGGCGGAGGGGGATGTGCCCGTTGGCCTTGAAGAACCAGGCCACCTTCCAGTTGTCGAAATACTCCGCCTTGGCCACATATCTCACCCGCCGGGGCACGACCAGAGGCAGGAAGAATGAGTCGCAAAACGAAATATGGTTCGAAGCCAGGATCGCCGGCCCCCGCGGTGGGATGTGCTCCCGCCCCTCCACCCGGATTCGGTAGAACGAACGGAGGAATGGCGTGAGCAAGAACTTCGTCATCCAGTACCCCACAGCAAACCAGGGTACGGCTGAGCACGGCTTGACATGAGCCTCAAGGGTCAACATCCTTGTGCAGGCGACGGCGCGGGCGGCGTGCCGCGACTGGGGGTTGTCACGTGCGTCGGCTGAGAGGGGTGGCCCTGACCGGGGCGATGCTCCTAGGCCTCTCGGTGCCCTCGGTCGTCTCCGCCGGCGGAGCGCCCGAGTCCACCTACCTGGTGGCGTTGCGGCCGGCGGCGGGCGACTCCGACACCTTCGCCGCCCTCCGGGCCCAGCAGCTGGGCTTCACCATCCTCAACACCTATCGGAACGCCGTTCTGGGCTTCGCGGCGTCGATGACCCCGGCCGCCCGGGCCGAACTGGCCGCCGACCCGCTGGTGTCGTCGATCGAGCCCGACCGCCGCTTCCGGGCCACGGCCCAGTACATCCCCCTCGGGATCGCCCGGGTGCGGGCCGACGAGAGCGCCACCGCCTCGATCGACGCCGTCGACCCGCCCCGGATCAACGTGAACGTGGCCGTGCTCGACACCGGGGTCGACACAGCCCACTCCGACCTCAACGTGGCCGGCGGGTACTCGTGTGTGAAAGGTCGGAGCTACGACGACCACTACGGCCACGGCACCCATGCCGCCGGCATCATCGGCGCCCTCGATGACCGCAGCGGTGTGGTCGGCGTGGCCCCCGGCGCTCGCATGTTCGGCGTCAAGGTGCTCGACGACGACGCCAACGGCACGACCCGGGAGCTGCTGTGCGGCATCGAGTGGGTCACCTCGACCCGCACCGACCGGGACGCCCGCAACGACATCGACGTGGCCAACCTGAGCCTGGGCGGCGTCGGCGCGGACGACGGCAACTGCGGCTACAGCGACAACGACATCCTCCACCAGGCCGTCTGCAAGTCGGTGGCCGAAGGCGTGACCTACGTCGTGGCCGCCGGGAACGAACACGAAGACGCCTCCAAGCTCATTCCCGCCGCCTACAACGAGGTCATCACCGTCTCGGCCCTGGCCGACTCCGACGGCCGGCGGGGTGGCAACGGCGGGTCGCCAACCTGTCGGGCCGACGAGGACGACACGCTGGCCAACTTCTCCAACTACGGGTCGGCGGTCGACATCACCGCTCCCGGTGTGTGCATCTTCTCGACGATGCCGGAGGACGCCGCCATCGGCGACGGCAGCGGCTACGGCACGCTGACGGGCACGTCGTTCGCCGCTCCCCACGTGGCCGGGGCCGCCGCCCTGTGGATCAGCAAGCACCGGGGCGCCTCGCCGGACGAGGTCCGCAAGGCCCTCGTGCTGGCCGGCAACGACCACTGGGACAACAGCCAAGACGGCGACCGTGTCAAGGAACCGGCCGTCGACGTCTCCACCTTCTGATTGACCGTACGGTCAAGTTCTTCCTAGCCTTCACGCGGTGAAGCGCAAGCTGACCGCCCGCGGCCGGGAGCGGCGCCAGCAGATCCTCGACGAGTCCGCCCGCCTGTTCGCCGCCCGGGGCTACCACCCGACGTCGGTGGCCGAGATCGTCGATTCCCTGGGGGTCGGCAAGGGCGTCTTCTACTGGTACTTCGAGTCGAAGGAGGATCTCTTTTTGGAGATCCTCGCCTCGTCGTCGCAGGACCTGCGGCGCCGGCAGCAGGCGGCCATCGGCGACGAACCCGACCCGCTGCGGCGGATCGAGCTCGGCATCCGGGCCTCCCTCCACTGGTTCCGGGACCACCGCCACCTGATCAACCTGACGCAGTTCGCCGCCACCGAGGAACGCTTCGCCGCCGTCCTGAAACAGAACGACGCCGTGGCCATCGACGACATCACCCGGCACCTGAAGGAAGCCATGGCCAACGGGAGCATCCCCGACCACGACCCGGCCATGCTGGCCCACGCCCTGGTCGGCGCCACCCGTCACTTGGCCCGGACCTACCTCTTGACCGGAGCGGCGCCGGTCGAGGCGGTGGCCGAGGTCGCGGTGCGCTTCGTGATGGGCGGGTTGACCGCCCGCCCTTAACCCAGCTTCGTCAGCGCTTTGCGCAGCCCCCGAACGGCCTGGCTGATGCGCTGCTCGTTCTCGACGAGGGCGAAGCGCACGAACCCGTCGCCGCCCAGCCCGAACCCGACGCCGGGCGAGACGGCCACCTTGGCCTCCGACACGCACATCAGGGCGAACTCCATCGATCCCATCTCGGCGTAGGGCTCGGGGATCGGCGCCCACACGAACATCGTCCCCCTGGGCTTTTCGATCTCCCAGCCGATCCGGGCCAGGCCGTCGATGAGGGTGTCGCGCCGGCCCTTGTAGATCTCGCACACCTGCCGCGGGTACTCGGGCGCCTCGTTCATCGTCACGATGGAGGCGATCTGGATCGGCTGGAACGTGCCGTAGTCGAGGTAGCTCTTGATGCGGGCCAGGGCGGCCACCACTTCGGCGTTGCCGAGCAGGAAGCCGACCCGCCATCCGGCCATGGAGAACGACTTCGTCAGGGTGTAGAGCTCGACGGCCACGTCCTTGGCGCCGGGCACCTGGAGGATCGACGGCGGCTCGTAGCCGTCGAAGCCGAGGTCGGCGTAGGCGAAGTCGTGGACGATGAGCACCTCGTGCTCCCGGGCGAACTCCACCACCCGGGTCATGAACTCGAGGTCGACGCAGGCCGTCGTCGGGTTGTGGGGGAACGACATCACGATCACCCGGGGCCGGGGCCAGCTCTCCTCGTAGGCCTGCTGGAGGTTGGCGAAGAAGTCCTGATCGGGACCGAGGCGCACCTGGCGGACGTCGGCCCCGCACAGCACCGGGGCGTAGATGTGGATCGGGTACGACGGGGTCGGGACGAGAGCGACGTCGCCGGGCTGGACCAGCGTCCACATCAGGTGGGACAGGCCCTCCTTGGCGCCGATGGTGTTGATGGCCTCGGTCTCGGGATCGATGTCGACGCCGAACTTGCGGCGGTAGAGATCGGAGATGGCGAGCCGGAGCTTCGGGATGCCGCGGCTGGCGGAGTACCGGTGGTTGCGGGAGTTCCGGGCCGCCTCGGCCAGCTTGTCGACGGCGATCTCCGGCGACGGGATGTCGGGGTTACCGAAGCCGAGGTCGATGATGTCCTCACCGGCGCGCCGGGCGGCCAGCTTTCGGCTGTCGATGGCGGCAAAGACATAGGGCGGCAGAGCGTTGATCCGGCGGAACTCCATCAACTCACGGTACCAGTGAGGTGCCCGGATCCCCTTACCATTCCAGGCATGTTGTCAGGCAAGCAGGCCTTCGGTGGCACGGTCGATGCGGTCTTTCTGGACGTCGGCGGGGTGTTCCACCTCCCCGACCATCGGATCATCGGCGAGGCGCTGCGGCGGGCCGGCGTCCGCCACCCGCTCGATCCCGACGTGCTCGACCGGGCCCACTATGCCGGCGTGCACGCCCTCGTCGACTGGCCCGAGGTCGAAGCCGGGATCTGGACGGCCTACGAGGAGGCCTACGCCCGGGAGGTCGGCACGCCACCGGAATGTCTTCCGGACGCGGTGGCCGAACTCGACCTCGCCTTCCTGGCCGACGGGGTGTGGAGCCGTCTGGTGCCCGGCTCGCTGGACGGGCTGCGGGCACTGCACGACACCGGGGTGACGCTGGCCATCGTGTCGAACTCGGACGGCACGCTGGAGGGGCGCCTGGCCCGGGAAGGCATCTGTCAGACCGGCCCGGGCCCCGGCGTGCCGATGGCGATCGTGATCGACTCCGGTGTCGTCGGCGTGGCCAAGCCCGACCCGGCCATCTTCCGCATCGCCCTGGAGGCGACCGGCGTCGCCCCGGACCGCGTGCTGCACATCGGCGACACCGTGGGCGCCGATGTCGACGGCGCCCACGCCGCCGGAGTGCGCCCCGTCCACCTCGACCCCTACGGCTTCTGCACCGACGACACGCATCCCCACGTACCCGACGTGGCCACCGTGGCCGCCGCCCTGGTCGACGGAACGGCCTGACGCTCAGCCCTTCCGGAGCAGCCCGGCGGCCTCGCCGAGCAGTGCGGCGTTGGCCGGGTCGGCCGAGTCGATGGGGCCGACGATGACCCAGGCCGCGCCGGCATCGGCGTAGGCGGCGATCTGGTCGGCCACCTGCGCCGGAGCGCCCCAGACGACACCGGGCCGGTCACCTCGCAGCCGGTCCCGCTTGGCCGTCGCCTCGTCGGGGGTGCCGGCCAGGACGGCGAGGCCGCCCCACGTGCAGGTGAAGGCGCCGGGATCGCGGCCGGCGTTGGCCACCGCGGCTCGGACTCGTTCGGAGGCCGTGGCGAACGACGCCGGCCCGCCGCCCCACCGGTTCCACCCGTCGGCCCGCTCCGCTGCCAGGCGGACCGCCGCCGGCGAGACACCCGCCACCCAGACGGGATAGGCCCGGCCCGACAGGGCCCCGACGGCCTCCGTCAGACGGTCCAGCCGGTAGGCACCGAAATCCTCGAGGTCGGCCGGGAGGACGCCGAAGGCGGTGTCCTCGGCGATGCTCTCGTCGTCGCCGCCGCCGAGGCCGGCGATGATGCGGCCGGGGGCGATGCGCTCCAGGGTGTCGACGGCGGCTCGGAGCGTCCCCGGCGGTCGCAGCGTGGCTCGGGCGACCAGCGTGCCCACGGCCAGGCGCTCGGTGGCGGCGGCCACCGCCGCCGCCATGGTCAGCATTTCCAGGGCCGGTCGGCGCTGCGCGTCAGCGGCGTCGCCCCGCTGGCGGAACAGATGGTCGAAGAGGAAGACGCCGTCGAGACCGGCGTCCTGCGCCGCCCGGGCCACGTCCAGGACCCGCGCCGGATCGGATTGGAACGACGGGAGTGTGAGCCCGACCCGCACCGCCCGCGTTGCGCTCATGGCGGCGGGAGCAGGGTACGGGCCAGGGCGGCGGCGCCGACGGCGCCGGCGTGCTCCCCGAGGGCGGCCGGGAGCACCGGTGGAACCGGTCTCTGATCGGCCGCCTCGACGTAGTCGGGAAGCATCGCCCGCAGCGGCTCGAGCAGGAGATCACCGAAGTCGATCAGGCCGCCGGAGACCACCACGATCTCGGGATCGAAGATGTTGATCAGGCCGCCGAGGCCCAGCGCCACGGCCCGGGCGTGCTCGGCCACGATGGCCAGCCCGTCCGCCTCCCCCGCCACCGCCGACTGGCGCACCTCGTGGCTGGTGACCTCATCCACCGCCCCGCCGGCTCGGGCCAGGACGCCGGGGGCGTCACCCCGGACGGCCCACTCCCGGGCCCGGCGCCCGAGGGCGGTCCCCGAGGCGATCGCCTCCCAGTGGCCCCGGGCCCCGCAGGCGCACAGGGGACCGGCGGGATCGACCGTGAAGTGGCCGATCTCGGCGGCCAGGCCGTACCCACCCCGGTACACCTCACCGTTGACGACGAGACCGCCTCCGATGCCCGTCCCCAGCGTCACGACCAGCACCTGGCGATGACCCCGGCCGGCGCCATGGAGGACCTCCCCGAGGGCGGCGACGTTGGCGTCGTTGTCGACCACCACCGGCACCGGGCAGCGGGCGGCGAGCCATTCCCGGGCCGGGACGCCGAGGAAGCCGGGCAGGTTGGGGGCGTAGTGGACCACGCCGTGCAGGTCGACGAGGCCGGGCAGTCCCACGCCGACGGCGGCGATGCCGGGCTCGGCGGCGATCAGGTCGGTTACCACGTCGCAGGTGGCGGACAGGACGGCGTCGGGTCCGGCCGCCGTCGGCTGCCGCCGAACGGCTGTGATCTCGCCCTTCTCGGTGGCGGCAACGGCCAGCAGCTTGGTCCCGCCGATGTCGACCCCGGCCGTGAGCACGATCGTCGGGCTAGCCACCGGTCCGGAGCACCATCGTGCCTAGAAGCGCAGGAGGGCGCCGATGCGGCCGAGGACGTCGAGGTCGGCGTTCTCCCGGACGAACTGCACCCGGCACTTGTTGGCCAGGGCCTCCTCGACGGCTTCCTCCACGACGTCGTCGACAAGATCCATGGAGTTGGCGCATACCGGGCAGCGGCGGCCGAGTGGCCCGAGGTAGCGGCACGACCGGCACCGCCACCCCTGGGGTTCGTACCCGTCGGAGACCAGCAGCAGGTCGACGCGCCGCTCGACCAGAGCCGAGAGCGTCGGCTCGAGGCCGGCCACACCGACACCGGTTCCGACGGCGTCGCGCAGCCGCTCGACCAGCGCCGCCTCGCTCCGGCGGGTCACGGCCCCCTCCACGGCCAGCGCCGCCTGCCGCACCTCGTCGGGCCCGGCGGTGGCCGGGATCGTCAGCCGGTCGGCCACCCGGCCCCCCACCCAGGGGTGGAGCAGGCCCTCGAACTCGACGACCACCTCGTGGGGGCCGCCGAGGATGACGTGGTCGACGGCATGGTTACCCAACTCGGTGAAGGCCACGTCGGCGGCGTGCTTCAGATGCCGGTGGGCGACCTCCTCGGTGTGGCGCTGGACATGCGCCCCCCGGCTCCCCTGGGCCGGGTGGCCGGCTGCGGCGGTGCCTCGGGGAACGGCGTCGAACACCTCGGTGCACTCGGTGAGCTCGCCCAGCTCGAAGCGGAACAGCCGGGCCCGCTGCCGGTCGACCAGCACGACGGCAAACCGTTCGTAGGCCTGGAGGATCGACTCCAGCGGCCGCACATGGGGCGTGTGGTTCACCACGATCCCGTTGCGCACCGGCAGGGGCGACTCGACCACCTCGAAGAAACTGTCGGCGGAGCAGGCGAAGAAGGCCAGGCCCCGGACGTGCGACCGGTCGAAGCCGCCCCGCACCCAGCCGGCGATGCGCTCGAGGTCGGCGGCCACCGAGCGGACCGCCTCGGGCCCGAACCCGACCGCCTTCTCCCGGCCCTGGCGGACGAGGTGGTCCAGCCGGGTCTCGTAGTCGGCGTGGCGGGGGTGGCGTCGCCCGTCGACGTCGAGATAGCAACTCGTCACCACGCAGCTGCCGCGATGGCCGGCCAGAGCCCGGATCCGGTCCTCGCTGATCATCCGGATTCGATGTATCGCTTCAGCTGCTTCATGGCGTTGTCGACGATCATGCCCGCCGCGGCCCGTTTCATGAAACCGGGCAACGGAAGGGTGACGTCGACGGCCAGCACGTAGCCGACCTCCGTGCCATCCACCGTCGGCATCGAAGCGGTAGGTACCGTCGAGGCGCCGGAGGTAGTCGGCCTTCTCGAGCCTCCAGGAGAAGCCGCCGGGGGCGTCGGCGTAGTCGTAGCCGAGGACGTAGCCGATCGACTTGCCGAGCGCCGAGATCTCGTACCGGACCAGGGTGCCCCGGCCCTCGCCGTCGCGCTGGAGGACTTCGACCTGCTTCACGTCGGTGGCCCACTCGGGATACCGGTCGAAGTCGATGGCGACGGCGTAGCAGCGGTCGGGGCTGGCCTCGATGTGGATGCTCTCGTGGGCCTCGTCAGCCATGGATTGCGGACCCTATCAACCTGACGGTCGCGGTCCTGCCTCGGGGTTGGGGAGGCGGGGGAAGGTCCCGTGCCGGGCGGCCCACTGGGCGCACAGCGCCATCGGGAAGACGGGCTGGAGGACGGCGAACGGCTCGCCGGCGGCCGACACGACGCTCACGACGAGCGACGTGAGGAGGGAGCCGAGAAGCAGGCGGCGGACGGGCTTCGGGGCCGAGCCGGTGAGGAAGAACAGGCCGGTGACGGTGATGCGGTCCTCCTGGCGGGCGGTCCGAAGCGCCGCCTGGACCAGGGCCAGGAGCGCCAGCGGTATCGAGATCAGGAACAACCCGAGGCTGACGGCGACAGCCGGGACCTCGAAGGCGTCGACCCCGGCGGCGGCCGGCAGGGCGGTGGCGGCGAACAGCCCGGTGCCGGCCAGGCTGGCCTCGACGATGTGCCGGCCGGGAAGCGCGGCGAGGTGGTCGAGGTTCATGGCGCCGTGTCCAGCGCGTCCGGCCCGCCCTCTCGTGTGACCTTTTGCTGCTGTGAGCAGCCAAAGGTCACAGGAGCGATGGGGCTGAGCACCGAAAGGTCGCCGCCGGCCAGGGGGGTGAGGCGGGCCGCCAGGGCGTCGTAGGCGAAATCGGCCTCGGCCCGGCGCCGGGCGGCGACGCCCATCTGCCGGCGGATGGCGGGGTCGCTCAGCAGGCGCTCGAGCGCGGCTGGCGACGGCGCCGGCGTCGAGGGGGTCGACGACGAAGCCGGTGACGCCGTCCTCGACCGCCTCACCGGCGCCGCCGCTGTGCGCCGGCCACCGCCGGTACGCCGCTGGCAGCCGCTTCCAGGAACACGATTCCGAACCCTTCCGCCTCCAGCCCGCCCCAGCGCTCCCGGCAGCACATGGCGAACACGTCAGCGGCCGTGTAGGCCGCGGGCAGGTCCTCGTCCGGCACCCGGCCCAGGAGGTGGAACCGGTCGCCGAGCCCGGCCCGGGCGGCCCGGCGCTCGAGGCGGCCGCGATCGCGTCCGGCGCCGGCCAGCGCCAGGTGGACGGGCTCGCCGGCGGGGACATGTCCGGCACCGGCGCCAGTGGGGCCAGCATTGGCGGGATCGGCGTCGGAGGCACCGGCGTCGGCGGGCGGGAAGCGGTGGCGATCGAGGCGGGCGATGGCGTCGATCAGGACGTCGAAGCCCTTGCGGGGAACGAGTCGGCTGACGCCGAGGACCAGCGGCGCAGTCTCGGGGAGGCCGAACCGCTTCCGGGTCAGAGCCCGGGCGGCGTCGTCGGCGGCCGGCCGGAACCGGTCGACGTCGACGCCGGGCGGAACCACCAGGCCGGGCAGGGGCCGGCCGGTTGCCCGGGCCGCCTCGGCGGCGGGGTAACCGCCAGCGGCCAGGACGCCGGCGGCGCCGTCGAGCACCCGGCGGAGCAGGGCCTTGGAGCCAGGGAGCCGCCCCGGGACCGTGACTTCGGCGCCATGGAGGACGACGACGTAGGGCGCGGCCCGCAGTCGGGGACCGAGAGCACCGAGCGGGAGGGCCGGATCGAGGAAGATGACACCGGCGCCGACCTCCCGGGCCAGGGCGTCGATGCGTCCGGCCAGCGCCGGCGTGGGCAGAAGCACCCGGTTCGAGTCGCGCACGATCCGGAACGGCTGGGCCCGGTCAAAGTCGACCGCGCCGGGATAGGGCGTCGTGAGGACGGTGACCTCACCCGGCGGCAGGCGCCGCCACAGCTCCCACAGATACGACTGGATCCCGCCCACCTTGGGCGGGAAGTCGTTGGTCACCAGCAGCGACGGCATCGCTGCGGAAGGGTAGGCCGTGGGTGGCCGCCGCCGCCCCTTCGAAACCGGCGTTCGTTTACCGGGATACGGCGGAAATCGAACGCCGGTTGGGCCTGCCCGGCGGCCCCCACGCAACTGGCGTTCGTTTACCGGGATACAGCGGAAATCGAACGCCGGTTTGCGGGGTTAGCGGAGGCTCTGGCCGGAGACCGGGTCGAAGAGGTGGAGGCGCTCCACGTCGACGGCCAGCTTGGCCGGCCGCCCGGCCCGCAGGGTCGTGCGGGGCGACAGGCGGGCCGTGAACGGTTCCCCTGGCCCGACGTCGAAGTGGACGATGGTTTCCGCGCCGAGCGGCTCGGCCAGGTCGACGGTCACGTCGAGCAGCTCGTCGGGCCCGGCGCCGGGGACGAACTCGGCGTCCTCGATGTCCTCGGGCCGGATGCCGAGGGCCACGGCACGGTCGGCGGCGACGGCGTCGCGGGCGCCGGGCCGCCGGGTCAGCACGGCGCTGGGGATGGCCAGCCGGTGAGCGCCGAAGGAGGCCAGGACCCGTCCGTCGACCGTGGTCAGCGTGGCCTCGACGATGTTCATGGCCGGGGAGCCGATGAAGCCGGCCACGAACAGGTTCACCGGGTCTTCGTAGAGGGCGGCGGGTGTGTCGAGCTGTTGCAGCGTCCCGTCCCGCATGACCGCCACCCGGTCGGCCATCGTGATGGCCTCGGTCTGGTCGTGGGTGACGTAGAGCGTCGTCGTCCGCAGCCGCTGATGGAGCCGGGTGATCTCGGCCCGCATCTGCACCCGGAGCTTGGCGTCGAGGTTCGACAGCGGTTCGTCCATCAGGAAGGCGGCCGGTTCCCGGACGATGGCCCGTCCCATGGCCACCCGCTGCCGCTGCCCGCCGGAGAGGGCCCGGGGCTTGCGGTCGAGCAGGTCGGACAGCCCGAGCAGCTCCGCCGTCCCCGCCACCCGGCGGCGGATCTCGTCGGTCGGGATCTTCCGTAGCTTGAGGCCGAAAGCCATGTTCTGGAACACCGTCATGTGGGGGTAGAGGGCGTAGGTCTGGAAGACCATGGCGATGTCACGGTCGCGGGGCGCCAGGCCCGTGACATCGCGGCCGCCGATGCGGATCTCCCCGGCGGTGGCTTCTTCCAGCCCGCCCACCATGCGCAGGACCGTCGTCTTGCCCGAGCCGGAGGGCCCGACCAGCACGAGGAACTCGCCGTCGCCGACCTCCAGGTCAAGCGCCGAAACAGCCACCGCCCCGCCAGGAAACTCTTTGGTCACACCCGCCAGGACGATCGCCGCCATACCCGGCGGAGCGTAACAACTGACTATCCTGCGCCAGCCGATGTCTTCGCAGCCGCCGCGATTCCTTCCGACCCTGGCGCTCGCCGCGCTCTGGCTCGCCCTCTACTTCCTGTGGGTGGCGGTGCGGCCCAGCGAGCCGACCACCGTCACACAGACGGGCGGCTCGAGACCGGCGGCGTCGTCGTCGTCGACGACGACGACCGTCCCGCCACTGTTCAAGGTCAAGCCGTAGCCGGCGACCCGCCCCGACGGATCGATCGGGTCACGCGGCCGGTGGCCCTCCCGCCGGAGCCGGCGGCCCGCCGAGCGGCGCTGGTTCCTTGACCGCTTCGTCGTCGCGCAGGTCGACGATGACATCGACGACGTCGAGGTCGGTGGGTGGCATCGACCCGGTCGGCGTCGACGAGCTCGCGCCGGTTTCGTCGGGCGGCGCCGGACCGGCGTCGGGCTCGGCCGAGAGAACCGGGACCACGCTCGACGCCGGGATCTCCGTCGTCGCCGCCGCCGCCCGCTTGGTGCCCGATGACCTGGTGGAGCGCCGGGTGGCCTTCTCGCTGAGCGGAAGCGTCTGCACGGTGTGGTCCGGCGGCGGGGCCGTCGGTTCGGCGTCGCCCGCCCCGGCCGGGGCGGCCGGCTCAGCGGCCGGCGCCGGTTCGAGCGGCCCGGACGCCGGAGCGGCCACCTTGGCGGCCGCCGGCCGCTTGACGGACGGCGGCTTGGCCGGCTTGGGCCGCGGCAGCCTCTTGGCCGACTCCCGCCAGCCGAGCTCGCTGGCCAGCTTGTTCCGGGCCGCGAGCTCGCCGGTGGCCAGATCGATCTCCCACTCGGCGGTCTGGCGCCGACCCCGGAGCGGGAAGGTGAAGGTGACGTGCCATCCGCCTTCCGGACGCTGGTAGGCGCTGCCAGGCGGCCTCGAGATCCGGCAGCGTGAGCGGCACGCCGCGGTCGATCACGTTGGCCGCCACGGCCGGCCCGAGCGCCGCCGCCGACGGGCCGACTCCCCGCTTGGTGAAACGGCCGGCCCGGGCCTGGGCGATGATCTTGGACTGTTCCGCCAGGACCGGAGCGGCGAAGCGCCGGATCCAGGCTTCATCGGTCCCCGACGAGCGGGCCAGGGCCGAGACCGACTCCCCGGCCCGCAGCCGGGCTTGGATCGCCCGGGGAGTGAGACGGGTGGCGACCGTGCCGTCGCCGTCGACGATCTCTCGTTTCGTGGGCAGCGCATTCGACTCGAGGCGATGGCCCTCGTCGAAGATGCGTAGCCGTTGGGCTTTGTCGATGGCTTCCAGCAGGCGGTCATCGATCTCGAGGACCATGTCGCCGCGCTTGGCGTGGGCGTGCTCGCTGAGCACCAGACCCCGATGATCAGGCGTGATTCCGACGAGATAAAGCTTTGGCATCCTTCCCCCGCAGTGCCCGTCCCCGCCCGGTAGAGCGGGCGGAGTGTAACAGCCGGTTCCGAGGTTGAACCCGGTCGTGGGGAAGTGGTCTGCGGCAGCCTACCCAGGCTGGCGGTCGTCGTCAGGAAGGTTTCGCCCTGGCTCCACGGAGAAGCGCAAGTCAGAGCCCCAGAGGGAGCTGATCGGGAGGGCGTGGATCCGGTCGTCGATGCGAAACGGCCGCGGGCCGGTGTGCAGGAGCACGCCGGCCACGAGATCGTCGCCGAGTGAGTCTCGGAGCCAGATCAGGTGGCGGGCCATATCGGCCGTGGGAGCCGCGGTCGCTTTGATCTCGACCGCGACGACGCGGCCGTCGGCGGCCTCGAGGACAAGGTCGATCTCCCGTCGACCATGTTCCTGGCGAAGATGGTGCATCGTGATCCCCAATTCGGATATGGAGAGCTCGGCTCGAAGCTGGGAGACGACGAAGGTGTCGATCAACCGACCGAGCTGGTCGACGTCGCGCAGCACGCTGCGAGCGTCCATGCCGGCCAGCGGGCCGAGCAGGGCCGGTTCGACGAGATAGCGCTTGCCCGTACGAGTCACCCGCGTGAGGCGGTTCGTGGTCCAAGCCGGGACCTGTTCGGTGATGAACAGCGCCTCTAGGAGGCCGTCATAGGCAACGGCCGTCAACCGGTTGATCCCGGCCGCGTCATACAGCGTCTTGTGCTCGACCACCCCAGCACTGTTCGCCGCCAACGCCCGAAGGTACCGACGGAGGCGCTGCGGGTCGCGAGACTCCCCCACCAGGGCGGCGTCCCGCTGCACCACCTGATCGATGTAGCTCGCCAGCCAGCGCCGCCGCAACGGCTCCCGGCTCTGGAGCGCCACCTCCGGGAACCCCCCCCTCAGCGCCAGCTCTATGTAGTGGCGAAGGTTGAGTTCCTCACCGGGCGGCGCCAGCGACTCGACACCACCGGCGAACACGACGTCCACCGGCGAGTGGCCTTCCACCTTGCCCACGAACTCCCGCTGGCACAGTCCCCACAGCGGAACCCGAACGACGCGGCCAGTGGCCGGCCACCCCGACGATGCCAGTTCGGCCCGCACCGATCCGGTGAGCAGGAAACGCCCCGGACGAGGATCATCGTCCACCGCCCGCTTCACCGCCCCCAGCACCTCAGGGACGACCTGCCACTCATCGATCAGCACCGGCTCGTCGAGCCCGACCAAGGCCACATCCGGATCAGCCGCCACCACCGCTGCCTCCGCCGGCCGATCCAGCCGAATCACCGACCGCGCATGACGACGAGCCGTCGTCGTCTTCCCCGAAGCCCGCGGCCCAACCAGCAACACCGCCGGCAGGCCCACCACAAGCTCGCCCAACACTCCGTCGACGAGACGAGGAAGATATCTGCGATCGGCCACCCTTACATTCTAACGCTCTGCGACCATCTCCAATACTGTTTTACGACGCTCTCGGATAACGTTTTGCGACAGTCCGACGCTGGACGTTCACGGCCCGGCCCTCCGGACCGTCAACGGCGCATGAGCTGGAGGAGAGCGTCGGCGCCGAGCACGGAGGCGCCTTCCGCTTCCGCCCCCACCCGGACCTCCCGGTCGGAGGACACCACGATGACCGGCACCTCCGCCGGGCGGAACATCACCTCGCCGACAATCACCTCGTCGGCCTCCTGACCGGCGGCGGAGAACAGCACCCGGAGGTTCCTCCGGCGCAGCGGCCTGACCCCGGGCACGTCGGCTCCGTCGAACACGACCGTGACTTCACAGCGGAAGCGGAGCTGGAACTCGGCCAGGGCGTCGCACAGCCACTCCCGCTGGTCGGCGGGGCTGGCGTCGGGCCAGGCCCGCATCGACACGTTGTAGCCGTCGACGATCACGGCCAGCCCCGGAGTTCGGACCATGGCCGCCGGCGCACCCGGGTCGTCCTGGAGCATCCCCGGCGGTAGCCGGACGGGCGCCCGGCGCGACGGTCGGGTCGGTTTCCCCGTCTCGCCACGCCCCGGTCCCGGAATACGACGCGGCGGAGTAGGCCGCGGGCGGTCGGCGGCCGCGCCGCGGCGGCCAAAGGCGAGATCCTCGGCCTCGGCCGCCCGACGCTCAGATTCGGCCGCCCGACGCTCAGACTCAGCCGCCCGGCGCTCAGACTCAGCCGCCCGGCGCTCGGCCTCGGCCGCCCGGCGCTCAGACTCGGCTGCTCGGCGCTCGGCGTCAGCCGCCCGGCGCTCGGCGCCGTCGGGGATCGGCGGGTCCGTCGGGTCGCCGCCTGGCTCGGCAGTCACCGGGTCCCTCTTTGCGCCCGGGGGAAGACCGGTCCGTAGACTGAGCCTCCGGGGCGGCCCTGGAGGGATTGCATGCAGGCACGATACGACGAGCTCACCCTGGAGACCCACGGCGACGGGGACATCGTGGACCTCACCTCCTACGCCCAGAAGGCGATCGCCAACTACGGGGCCTCCGACGGGCTCTGCACCGTGTTCGTGGCCCACTCGACCTGCGGGGTGACGACCATCGAGTACGAACCCGGCTGCAATCAGGACTTCAACGCCACGCTCGAGAAGCTGGCCCCGCAGGACGTCCGCTGGGAGCACAACGAGCGCAACGCCGACACCAACGGACACAGCCACGTGCGGGCCGCCCTGGTCGGTCCCTCGGTCTCCATCCCCTTCACCGGCGCCGAGCTCATGCTGGGCACCTGGCAGAAGGTGGTGCTGATCGACTTCGACGACCGCCCCCGCAGCCGGCGGATCGTCATCCAGGTGCTGGGGGGCTGACGGGGATCTCCTCGATGGCGGGGCCGGAAGCGGAGCACCACCGGCACACCACCGCCTCCACGATGGAGTCGAGCACCTCCTCCTCCTCGACGGACCTGTCGCCCCCCACCGTGTAGTGCCAGAAGGCCCGGGTGCGCCGGGTGGCGGTGACGTCGAAGCGGGTGAGGTTGCCGCAGGCGGTGCAGCGGTAGCGGGTGGTCATGGTCGGGTCATGCGCGGTCGACGAGGTTGGTGGCGACGGCCCGCAGGGTCGCCTCCACCCAGGGCTGGCGGAGGTTGTCGAACTCGACCAGCACGAGGGTGCGGCCCTTGCGGATCATCAGGAAGTCGGCCACGAAGCGGACGGGCGGGTCGTCGGGCCGGGCCGAGGCGTCGACGTCCTCCGCCGGGAGGCGGACGTCGAAGCGGTAGGCGAGGGCGCCGTCGCCGAGGGACGGGGAGGGGGCGGGGCCGAGCGACCCCCGGACGTCCTGCGACAGCTTGGGGTTGCGGGCGAGACGGGCGTTGATCACCCCCTCGAAGCACGACCGGGCCGCCGGCGTGGTCATCAGCCCGAGGACCTTCTCGGCCGTGGCCGGCTGGTCGACGACCACCGCCACCGACGAGGCGGAGCCGATGTCGGCCTTGGCGAACGTCGCCGAGCGGGCCCGGGCCCCGATGGCGCCGGTCAGGCCGCCCGAGTCGGGCCCGGCGCACCGTTCGAAGGGACTGTCGCCGGGGGCGGACCCGTCGGCCGGCTCGGGGCTGGTCATGGTGAACCCGCCGGGAACGTCGGTCTGGACCAGCAGCGCCCGCCGGGCCAGCTCCGCCGGCGCCTCGCCGGGCGGGGCGGTGGTGGTCGCCGCCGGGGCCGCCACGGTGGTGGAGGAGGACGCCGCCGTCGTGACCGTGGTCGACGACTCGGTTGGGGCCGGTCCGGCGTCGGCCACGACAGGGCCTGGACCGACGGCGTCGGCGTGGGTGGCGGACCCGCCCTTGGGCGCCAGGGCGTCGGCCCGGTCGAGGACGCCGTTGCCTCCCCAGGTGGCGGCCACCGTCGCCGCCCCCAGGCAGAACACGCCCACCAGTCGGTCGCGCACCACGTCCGGAGGGTAACCCCGCCACCGCCGCCACCGGCGTCTTTCCGGGCCGCGTCGCCGCCTCCGACGGGCCGGCTCGCAGCTTGAGTGTCACACCCTGGAGGCTCGGGGTTACGCAACCTCCCCGATTGAGGGGTCGTTGGTCTGACGGTAGTGCTCTTCGAATTCGATCGGCGAGCGTTTGCCGATGGAGTGGTGGATCCTGGTGGTGTTGAACCAGTGGACCCAGCTGGCGGTTTCCTGTTCGACTTCGGCGCGGCCCGTCCAACACCGGCGCCGATCGTGCTCGATCAGCTCGGTTTTGTAGAGCCCGATCGTCGACTCGATCAGGGCGTTGTCCAGGGCGTCGCCGACCGTCCCGATCGAAGGAGCGATCCCGGCATCGAGCAGCGCTTCGGTGAAACTCAGCGCTGTAAATTGCGACCCGGCGTCCGAGTGGAACACGATTCCTTCGGCGGTGAAGCGGGCGTCGCCTCGCCGGCGGGTGAACATTGCCTGTTCCAGCGCGGCCATGACCAGCGGCGTCGCCTTTGACGACGAGACCCGCCAGCCCAGGATCCGCCTCGAGCACACGTCGGCCACGAAGCTCGTGTAGCACGAATCCCTCCAGGGTCCAGACGTAGGTGAAGTCGGCCACCCACCACTGGTCCGGCCGGGTCGGCAGCCGCCAGCGCCGGTCGGATCAGGTCCGGGTGCCGGGCCGCCTCCGGGTCCCGCCAGGTCGTCACCGATGGTGTGCTTGCCCCGCCGGGCGCCCTCGATCCCCACGATCTTCATCAGCCGGGCCACCTGGTCACGGCCGACGTCATGGCCGGCCTTGCGCATGGCGGTGGCCAGCTTGTCGGCCCCATAGAGGCTCCGGTTGGCCCGCCACACCTCCAACGCGGTGTTGGCCATGTGGGCGTCGTCCCAGCTCGGCCTGGCTGACCGGGCTCGGCCTTGTGGGCGTAATACGTGCTCGGAGCGATCTTGAGGTCGTGCTCGGAGAGCACCGCGGCAGATCGGCTCGACTCCGAAGCGGTCCCGGAACCGGTCGATGTAGGCCACGATCAGCGCAGTTTGCGGTCGAGCTCCGCCTGAGCGAAAAACGCCGACGCCGTCTTGAGGATCTCATTGGCCCGGCGCAGCTCGGCGTTCTCCCGCTCCAGCTCCTTGATCCGAGCATCGACCGAGCTCGGCACCCCCGGCCGCTCCCCGGCATCGATCTCCACCTGCTGGACCCACCCCCGCAACGTGTCCGGCTTCACATCAAGAAGCTCGCCGACCCGCCGGCGGGCCTCGATCTGAGACTCCTGCGGGTTATCCCGACGGCGCTCCTGATACATCCTCACCGCCCGGTCACGCGTCTCCTGGTCATACTTCCGAAGTGCAGGCATGGCTCCAAGTCTCACCCTCGGTAACGTCCGGAGTGTCGTACACCGTGCAGTTCGGCTGTCTGCCGTAGGAGGTTCTCCATGGCCGTGCCCGCCGGGGCGTTGTCCGCTGAGGCCTGGTTCGATGAGGCCGCTGAGACCTCGTTCGATGAGGCCGAGGCCCGGTCCGTCGCCGCCACCCGGGAGCCGGGGAGGCCGGGTCGCCGTCCCCGCCCGCTCGACGCCGCCGACACGCCGCTGTCCGACGTGACCTTCGTGGTGCTCGATCTCGAGACCACCGGCACGGTGCCCGGTCAGAGCCGGATCATCGAGGTGGCAGCGGCGAAGTACCGGGCCGGCGAGTGCCTCGGCACGTTCCAGACGCTGGTGAACCCGGAGTGCGGGCTCCCGCCGTTCATCGTCGCCCTCACCGGGATCACCGAGGCGCTCGTCGTGCCCGCCCCGTCCATCGGGGAGGTGCTGCCCACGTTGCTGGAGTTCATCGGCGGCGCCGTGCTGGTGGGCCACAACCTGCGCTTCGACACGGCGTTCCTCGACGCCGACCTGATCGCCCGGGGTCGGCCCCGGCTGGCCAACGCCCGGGTCGACACCCTGACGCTGGCCCGCCGCCTGATCCGCGACGAGGTGCCCGACTGCCGGCTGGGCACCCTGGCGGCCCGGTTCCGCACGGTGGTCCGGCCCACGCACCGGGCCCTCGACGACGTGCTGGCCACCGCCGAGGTGCTCCACGCCCTGTTCGAGCGGGCGGCCGGCTTCGGCGTCCTGGCCCTCGACGACCTGCTGGGCCTGCCGTCGAACCCGCTGGCGCTGCGGAAGCTGCCGCTGCTGGCCGGGCTGCCGCGGGCGCCGGGCGTCTACCTCTTCCGGGCCGCCGACGGGCGGGTCCTCCACGTGGGGCGGGCGGCCGATGTCCGCTCGCGGGCCCGGTCGCTGTTCGTCACCGGCGGGCGGCGGCGGCACGCCCGCCTCCTGCGGGAGACCGCGGCCATCGAGTACGTGCCCGCCGGGCACCCCCTGGAGGCCACCGTCACCCAGCTCCGGCTGCACCACTCCCACCGGCCGTGGTTCGACGGCCGGCCCCGGCGGTGGAAGGCCTGCGCCTACCTGAAGCTGACCGCGGGGCGGTCCCCCCGCCTGGCGGTGGTCCACACGCCGCGGGCCGACGGGGGCGTCTATCTCGGGCCGTTCCCGGGGGTCGGCCCGGTGCGGTTCGTCCGCAGCGCCATCGAGGCTGCCCTCCCGCTGCGGCGGGGCGGCCCCGAGGTTGTGGCCCTGGTCCGGCGGGGCCTGCTCGGGGAGCCGGACGCGCTCCTGGGCCCGCTGGCGGAGCGCGTCGAAGCGCTGACGGCCGCCGACCGGGTCGGTGACGCCGCCTTCGCCCTGGAGCAGCTCCGGGCGCTGACGGCCGCACTGCGGCGTCAGGCCCTCCTCGACGGTCTGCGGTCGAGCGGGCGGATCGTCGTCAATGTCGCCGGCCATGAGGTCGAGCTCCACGGCGGTCGGCTGGTCTCGGTCGACGGTGCACCGCCGCCCGTCCCGCGTCCCGACGGTTCAGGGGCGCAAAGCCGCCGCGCCGCCCTGGCCGGGCGGGAGGAAGCCGACGAGCTCCTCGCCGTGGGCCGCTGGCTGCGCCGCGAGGCCCGGGCCGGCCAGGTCCGCGTCGTCGGTCCGATCGACACCCCGGCCGCCGCCGCCCTGGCGGCGGTCCTGGAGGGAGCAACCCACTCGGCTGCCTAACGGGTGCCGGCCAGCGACTCGATCTGGGCGGCGAGGACGAAGTCGTTGTGGGTCAAGCCGCCCTGGCTGTGGGTCGAGAGCGCCAACCGAACCTTGTTCCAGCGGATGTCGATGTCGGGATGGTGATTGGCCGCCTCGGCGGCGTCCGCCACCAGGTTGACGAACGCCATGGCGGCGACGAAGTCGGCGAACTTGTAGTCCCTGACGATCTCGCTGCCGACCAGTTCCCACCCCGGGAGGTCGGCGAGCGCGTCCTTCACTTCGGTTTCCGACATGGTGGCCATGGAGGCCATCCTGGCACTCCGGGGCGAGGCCCGTACACTCCGCGCCGCTGATCAGCCGGGCGTTGCGTCGTTGGCCGGTGGTCGCGCCGGGGCAGCGGCGGGGGCGGCGCCGGGCCAGGGCCTCCAGGGCGAAGTGGGCGGCGACGGCGGAGATCAGCGCCCACAGCGGGAGAAGAGCCAGGAGGATGGCGAACCGGCCGGGGCCCGAGCCGGCGTAGAGGTCGATCACGGTGTCGACGTCGAGCCAGCCGAGTTTCCGGAGGATGAAGGCGCTCATCAGCAGCGCCACACCGAAGGCCCCGGCCCACACCAGGGCCCGGATCGGCCTGGACACCGACGGACCCGACCGCCGGGGCGCCACCCGGCGCTGCGGCGCGGCGGCGCCGGCCGGGCCCCCGCCGCCTGGCCGCCGCCGCGCCCGACGCCGGGGCTCCGACCACCGGCCCGTCGGCCGTCGCCACCGGAGTCATCTGCGTGGCCAGGTCGGCGGCGGAGTCAACCCGGCCCGTCCGGGTCAGGGTCGTGCCTCGCCTCCCGGCGAGGCGGGCGGTCCGCGGCATCACGGGTGCCGGCGCCGGGCGAAACGTCGCCCGTCGGGGGCTGCTCGGGCGGCGCCGGGCGGGAAGCGGGCCGCGCCGTCCAGCCCGCAGGCACGCTCAGCATGCGGTAGCAGCCGTAGCACCGGAAGGTGGCGTCGCCCCGGGCGATCTCGGGCAGCCCGGCGGGATGGACGTGTCCGCAGCCGGGGCACTGCAGGCCCGACGCCATCAGCGGGCTTCCTCTTCGGCGGCCTCCCGGCTCACCTTGACGAGGCCGTCGAGGGCGGCCGCCGCCCGTCCGCCGTCGAGCGACGAGTTGGCCGCCTCGAGACCGTCGCGCAGGTCGCCGACGAGCCCGGCGGCGAGGAGGCCGGCGGCGGCGTTGAGGACCACGATGTCGCGGTGCGGGCCGGCTCCGCCGTCGAGCACCGCCTTGGCCAGCCGGGCGTTGACGGCCGGGATCACCGCCCACCAGGTCCTCGGGGACGGCCAGCGGGATGCCGAGCTCGGTGGGGTCGAGGTTGGAGAAGTGGACGTCGCCGTCGACGATCTCCCACACCGCCGACGTCGTGGTGGTGCGTGAGCTCGTCGAGCCCGTCGTGGCCGAAGAACACCAGGGCCCGCTCCGTGCCGAGCTCCACCAGCGTGGCCACGATCCGTTCGGCCATGGCCGCGTCGCCCACCCCGATCGTCTGGCGGCGGGCACCGGCCGGGTTGGCCAGCGGCCCGAGGAAGTTGAACGTCGTCGGCACGCCGAGCTCCCGGCGGACGGGCCCGGCGTGGCGCAGCGCCTTGTGGTAGCGGGGGGCGAAGCAGAAGCCGATCCCCACCTCCTCGATGCAGCGGGCCACGCCGGCCGGGCCGAGGTCGACGGCCACACCCAGGCTCTCCAGGAGGTCGGCCGAGCCGCAGGCCGACGTGGCCGACCGGTTGCCGTGCTTGGCCACCCGAGCGCCGGCCCCGGCGGCCACGAAGGCCGCCAGCGTGGAGACGTTGATGCTGCAGGACCGGTCGCCGCCGGTGCCGCAGGTGTCGAGCAGCGGCCCGTCGACCTCGACCCGCTCGGCGTAGGCCAGCATCGTCCGGACGAGGGCGGCCATCTCGGCCGGCGTCTCGCCCTTGGCCCGCAGGGCGACGGCGAAGCCGGCGATCTGGGCCGGGGTGGCCCGTCCTTCGAGGATCGTGGCCAGGGCGCCGCCGGCCTCGTCGGCGGTGAGTTCCTCCCCGCGCATGAGCTTGGCCAGCAGGCCGCGGCCAGAACGGGGCGTCGGCATCCATCGCCATCGGAAGCCGAGCGTACGCCGCACGGACGTCGAGGCCCCTTGTGAGCGGCGGGATTCAGGCGGAGCGTGCGGCGCTGGCGCAGGACCCGGCGGCGTTCCCGCTCCGTGAGCCCGCCCCACACGCCGTGCTTCTCGCGGGTGGTGAGGGCGAACTCCAGGCAGGGCTTCCGCACGGCGCACATGCTGCAGATGGTCTTGGCCTCCTCGGCCAGGCTGTCGTCGTCGGAGGGCGGATAGAAGACCAGGGTGTCGCTGCCCTTGCACAGGCCGACGGACCGCCATTTCTGGGCGGTCATCCCGCTCACCGTCTTCGTCCGACTCCGCTCCAACACCGTGCTCATGACGACAGCATCTCCCCGCGCTGGCACCAAAGAAAACTCATCAGGGGCCTATTCCCGATCGCGTCGCTCCGCTATGCCCCGAATGTCGAAGTTCGTTCAGATCGAGTCCCGAATAGGATCGCCGGGTGAATTTCGACGCCCGTCAGCGGGAGCACTACCTGGAGCGCCTGGCCTCCGAGCCCTTCGACCTCCTCGTCATCGGCGGGGGGATCACCGGCGCCGGCGTCGCCCTCGACGCCGCCGGGCGGGGCCTGCGGACGGCCCTGGTCGAGCGGGGCGACTTCGCCGCCGGCACGTCGTCGCGGTCCTCCAAGCTCGTCCACGGCGGGCTGCGCTACCTCCAGCAGAAGGAGTTCCGCCTCGTCTACGAGGCCCTGGCCGAGCGGCAGCGGCTCCTGCGCCTCGCCCCCCACCTGGTCAAGCCGCTCCCCTTCCTGATCCCGGTGTTCGCCACCGGCGTGGCCGGGAAGGCCCGGGCCCGGGCCTACGCCCGGGGGGTCGGCACCGCGCTGTGGATGTACGACGCCACCGGCGGCGCCCGCATCGGCAAGCTCCACAAGCGGCTGTCGAAGCGGGAGGCCCTCGAGCTCATGCCCGACCTCGACGGGCGCCGGCTGGCGGCCGGGTTCCTCTACTACGACGCCCGGGTCGACGACGCCCGCCTCACCCTCACCGTGACCAAGACCGCCGCCTCCCTCGGGGCGGTGACCGTCAACCGGGTGGAGGCCACCGGGCTGCTGCGGGACGAGCGGCCGGATCAGCGGCGCCGTCCTCACCGACCGGCATCGGCGGCCGGCAGATCGAGACCCGGGCCGGCGTCGTCATCAACGCCGCCGGGGTGTGGGCCGACGAGCTCCGGGCGCTGGACGAGGGTTCCAACCCCCGGTCGATCCGCCCCGCCAAGGGCGTCCACATCACCCTGCCGGCCGGGCGGCCGGCCCTCGACATCGCCGCCGTCCTGTCGGTCCCCGGCGACCGGCGGTCGGTGTTCGTCATCCCCTGGGGCGACCGGATCTACGTCGGCACGACCGACACCGACTACGACGGCCCCCTCGAGGATCCGCAGTGCACGGCCGCCGACATCGACTACCTCCTCGGCGCCCTCAACTCCTGGATCACCAAGCCGGTCGGGCCGCCACGAGGTGCTCGGCACCTGGGCCGGGCTGCGGCCGCTGGTCGGCGGGTCGGGGCCGGCCGAAGAGGCGGCTCCTCCCGACTCGAAGACCGCCGACCTCTCCCGCCGCCACTCCGTCCGAGTGGCGCCCAGCGGGCTCGTCACCATCGTCGGCGGCAAGCTCACCACCTATCGGGCCATGGCGGAGGACACCGTCGACGAGGCGGTCGGGGTCATGCGGCCCGGCGGCGGTCGGGCAAGGAGCGGCGGCGCCCTGCCGGGTCCCCGACTCCCGCTCGGGGACCACCCCGCTGTTCGGCGCCGAGGGCTACGAGGAGCTCATCTGGCCGAGGGCGCGGCCGAGCGGCTCGGCCTGCCCGCCGACGTCGTCGCCCACCTCGCCGGCCGGTTCGGCGGCCACGCCCAGGCGGTGGCGGCCATGGTGCGGGACCGGCCCGAGCTCGGGCGAGCGGCTCGTCCCGGGGCTCCCCTACCTCAAAGCCGAGGCGGTCTACGCCGTCCGCTACGAGATGGCCCTCACCCTGGAGGACGTCCTCTCCCGCCGCACCCGGGCCCTCCTCCTCGACGCCGCCGCCACCGCCGGCGCCGCCCCGTCGGTGGCGGAGCTGATCGCCCCGGAGCTGGGCTGGAGCGACGAGGAGCGGGCCCGTCAGGTCGACGACTTCCTGGCGCTGGTGGAGCGGCAGCGGCGGGCGGCCGACCCGGCCGAGGACGCCGTCGAGGCCCGGATGCTGGCCCCGCCGGTATCCGACGCCTGATGCGGACGCCGGGCGCACCAGGCTTTCCCGTCGACCTGCCCGATGGGCCCCGGACCGTGCGGCTCGACGTCCCCCGCGGCCCCGTCCCCGACGCCTTCCTCACCGCTCTGGCCGCCCACCTCGGCCCCGAGGGCGTGGCCGTCGGCGACGACGTCCTCGACGACGCCGGCCGCGACTGGTGGCCCCTCACCGCCGTGTGGGCCACCCAGGGGCTGATCCCGGCCCGGCCGGCGGCGGTGGCCCGGCCGGCCGACGCCGAGGGGGTGGCGGCCACCGTCCGCCTCGCCGCCGAGCACGGCGTGCCGCTCACCCCGGCCGCCGGGCGGTCGGGCGTGTGCGGCGGGGCCGTGCCCGTCGCCGGCGGCGTGGCCCTCGACCTGACCGGCCTGGCCGGCATCGTCGACGTCGACGACACCTCGCTGCGGGCCCGGGTCCTCCCCGGCACGTTCGGCGACGACCTCGAGCGCGAACTGGCGGAGCACGGCCGTCACCCTCGGCCACTGGCCCCAGTCGGTGGCCATCTCCACCGTCGGCGGATGGCTGGCCTGCCGGAGTGCCGGTCAGTACTCCACCCGATACGGGAAGATCGAGGACATGGTGATCGGGCTCGAGGTGGTGGACGGGCGGGGCCGGCGGTTCCGCACCGGCGGGCACCCCCGGGCGGCGATCGGGCCCGACCTCACCCAGGTCTTCGTCGGCAGCGAGGGGACCCTCGGGATCATCACCGAGGCGACGCTGCGGGTCCGGCCCCGGCCGGCGGGCAGCGGGTGGGCCGCCTACGGGTTCGACGCTTCGCCGACGGCCTCGACGCCTGCCGCCGGGTGCTGCGGCGGGGCGCCACCCCGGCCGTCCTCCGCCTCTACGACCAGGCCGAGTCGACCCGCCAGTTCTCCGGGGACCACTTCGACGGTGGCGCGCTGCGTGCTGCTCGTGCTCGACGAGGGCGATCCCGAGTCGGTCGACTGGACGCTGGCCCTCGTCGATCAGGAGTGCCGCCGCACCCCGGGCCTGACCGGACAGGACCGGCGGCCTCGTCGGCCGCTGGCTGGAGCACCGCAACGACGTCTCGGCCCTGGGGATGGTCGTGCAGGCCGGGCTGGTGGTCGACACCATCGAAGTAGCCGGAGCGTGGTCGCGGCTCCCCCGCCTCTACGAAGGGGTGACCGCGGCCATCGCCGCGGTGCCCGGCACGCTGGCCGCCACCGGCCACTGCTCCCACGCCTACCTCGACGGCGGCTGCCTGTACTTCACGTTCGCCGGCGCCCCCGGCGGCGACCCGTCCGACAAGGACCGCTACTACCGGGCCGCCTTCGACGCCGCCATGGCCGCCACCGTGGCCGCCGGCGGTGCCATCAGCCACCACCACGGCATCGGTCTGCTCCGGGGGCCGTGGATGGCCCCGGCGCTCGGCCAGGAGGCGTTGGGGGTGCTGGCCGATCTCAAGGCGGCCCTCGACCCCGCCGGCATCCTCAACCCCGGCAAGCTGGGGCTGCCGTCACCGTTCGTGCCCGAGGGGTGGTCGTGGTCGTGAGGCGGTCGAGATCCCGGTCGCGTGCCCGGTCGTCGAGATCGACCGGCGGGCCCTCACCCGGGGCGGCCTCTACGGCCTGGCGGTGATCGCCCCGGTCACCATCGGGGTGGAGGTGCTCGACGCCGTCGACGTGCTCGGCCGGGGCCCGGTCGTGTTCATCCCCGCCGTGGCCATCTTCGCCGCCTTCTTCCTGGCCGGGTTCCAGGCCGCCCGGGCGGCCCGCGGCTCGCCCTACACCCACGGCGCCCTGGCCGGGCTGGCGTCGTTCACGGCCTGGCTCACCGTGCGGATGGCCACCCACCTCGCTCTCGGCGACCGGCTCATCGGCAAGGAGGGCGACACCGCCCTGACCGTGGCCCTCACGGTGGCGACGGTGGCGCTGCTGTCGATGTCGGGCGGGATCCTCGGCGGGCTGCTGGCCGCCCGGGACGAAGGTCGCCGGCGCGCTGAGCCTCCTGGCCATCGACGTCGGCACCAGCGGCGTGCGGGCGGCGGTGGTCAGCGCCGCCGGCGAGGTGGTCACGTCGTGCTACCGGCCGGCGCTGCCGACGTCGCCGATGGTCAACTTCGTCGAGTTCGACCCGGCCGAGCAGGCGGAGGCGGCCCTGGCGGTGGCCCACGAGGCGCTGGCCGCCGCCGGTGGCGGGCCGGTGGTGGCGGTTGGCATCACCAACCAGCGGGCGTCGACCATCCTGTGGGACCGGCGCAGCGGGGCGCCCGTCGGCCCCGGCGTCGGGTGGCAGGACCTGCGCACCGTCGGCCTGTGCCTGGCCCTCCAGGCCGAAGGGCTGCACCTCGCCCCCAACGCCTCGGCCACCAAGCTGGCCTTCCTCCTCGACCTGGCCGACCCCGACCGGAGCCGGTCCGCCGCCGGCGAACTGGCCTTCGGCACGGTCGACACCTGGCTGGCCTGGACGCTGTCCGAAGGCTCGGTCCACGTGACCGACCCTGGCAACGCCGGGGTCACCGGGCTCCTGGCCGGCGACGGGTCGGGCTGGGACGAGGCGGTCCTGGAGACACTGCGGATCCCGGTCGAGGTGCTGCCGGCCATCGTCGACTCGGCCGGGGTCACCGGCCGCGCCACCGCCCTGCCCGGCGCCCCGCCGATCGGCGGGCTGGCCGGCGACCAGCAGGCCTCGCTCCTCGGCCAGGGCTGCGTGGTCCCCGGGGCGGCCAAGCTGACGCTGGGGACCGGCGGAATGCTCGACGTCTGTACCGGCTCCCGTCCGCCGGCCTTCGCCGGCGCACAGGAGCCGGGGCCGCCTGCGGCGGCCGGCCCAGGGCCGAACGGCACGATCCCGATCGTGGCCTGGCGCCGGGCCGGGGTGACGACCTGGGCGGCGGAGGGGATCGCCATCACCGCCGGCACGGCCGTGGAGTGGATCCGCGACGGGCTCGGTCTCGTCCCTGATTCGGCCGCCTCCGAGGCGGTGGCGGCCTCGGTTTCCGACACCGGCGGGGTCGTGTTCGTGCCGGCCCTGTTCGGCCTCGGCACGCCCCGCTGGGACTACGGCGCCCGGGGCGGATTCTTCGGGATGACCCGGGGGACGGGCCGGGCCGAGATGGTCCGGGCGGTGCTGGAGGGGGTGGCGCAGCGGGGCGCCGACCTCCTCGAGGCCGCCGAAGCCGACACCGGCCTGACCGTCGGCGAGCTCCGCCTCGACGGGGGCATGTCGGCCAACGGGGTGGTGGTTCAGGCGCTGGCCGACTTCACCGGCCGGCCGGTGGCGGTGTCGCCGGTGACCGAGGCCACGACGCTGGGCGCCGCTTACCTGGCCGGCCTGGCCACAGGCGTCTGGGCCGACGAGGCGGAGACGGCGGCGCTGTTCCGACCGGCGCGGGTGGCGGAACCGGCGTTGAGCGAGGACGCCCGCTCCGCCGCTCGGGCGCGCTTCGCCGCTGCGGTGGAAGGCTGCGCCGGCTGGGTGCCGGAGCTGTCGGCCATCACATTCTGACCCGTCCGACATTCGGCGTTCCTCCGCAACGGACGTGCGTTGCAGAAGAACGCCGGTTGCGCCGCTACCAGCGGGTGTCGTTCTTGATGAGCTTCGTCACCGTCTCGGCCGGGCCGGGGTGGGCCAGGTGGTAGCCCTGGGCCCAGTCGCAGCCCAGTTCCCGGAGCATCTCGATCTGCCCGGGGGTCTCGACGCCCTCGGCCACCGTGGTCAGCCCGAGGGCCTGGCCGAGGTCGAGGACGGCCCGGACGATGGCCGTGTCGCCGGGATCCGTGCCGAGGCCGCCCACGAACGTCTTGTCGACCTTCAGGAAGTCGGCCGGGAGGCGCCGCAGCCAGGTGAGCGACGAGTGGCCCGTCCCGAAGTCGTCGAAGGCCAGGCGGACGCCGAGGTCCTTCAGCCGGTGGAGGGTGGCGACGCCGTCGGTGGTATCGAGGAGAGCGTTCTCGGTGACCTCGAAGCAGAGGTGGGAGGCGTCGGCGCCGCTGCGGGCGATCGCCGCTCCCGCCTCCACGGCGAAGCCGGGCGTGTTGAGCTGGCGCCCGGAGAGGTTGATCGAGACCGTCATGGGCGGAGCGTCGAGGGGCTGGAGGGCCCGCCAGGTGGCGGCCTGGGCGGCCGCCTCGGCCACCACCCAGGCGCCGAGAGGAATGACGAGCCCGGTCTCCTCGGCGACGGGGATGAACTCCGACGGCGGGATCAGGCCCCGTTCGGGATGGTGGAGGCGGACGAGCGCCTCGGCGCCGGCCAGGGTGCCGGTGGTCAGGTCGACCAGCGGCTGGTAGTGGAGCCGCAGGCCGTCGTGGCCGAGGGCGTGGCGGAGCATCGCCTCGGAGCGGAACCGGCCGATGCTGGCCGCCCGCAGCCCGTCCTCGAAGAGCTGGATCCGGTCGCGGCCGGAGTCCTTGGCCCGGTACATGGCGACGTCGGCGTCCCACAGCAGGGACGACGGGGTCGGCGCCACGACGTCGCTCCCGCCGCCGTCGTCGCCGGTTCCCGGCCCGGGCGCCGACAGGGCGATGCCCACGCTGGCGGTGACCACGACCCGGTGACCGGCACCGACGTGGATGGGGGCGGCGACCGCCTCCCGCAACCGCCGGGCCAGGGTGAGGGCCTCGTCGACGTTGGCGACGTCCTCGGCCAGGGCGACGAACTCGTCGCCGCCGAGGCGGGCCACCGTGTCGGCCGAGCGCATGACCCGCTCCAGGCGGCGGGCCACCTCGACGAGGAGATCGTCGCCGGCGGCGTGGCCGAGCGAGTCGTTGACCAGCTTGAAGCGGTCGAGGTCGAGAAAGAGGACCGCCACCGACCCCGGCCGGCGGCGGCTCCGGGCCAGGGCCTGGCCCAGCTGCTCCATCAGGAGCCCGCGGTTGGCCAGCCCCGTGAGCGGGTCGTGCAGGGCGCGGTACAGCGCCCGCCGGAGGGGCGATTCGGACGCGGTTGTCAAGGGGCCACCCCATGGCCTCAGCCGCGGTGAAGGCGCGACAGGGGCCGGGCCCCGCCTGATAAGCCGACGATCGTCGCGCCCCGGCCGAGCCGCCGAGGACAAGCGTCCGCGTCACCCGTCGCCGTCGTCGTGGCCATGGCTCCGCCGCGGCGCGTGCAGGTGGTCCCCTCTCAGAGAGCCGGGTCTGAGCCGAGACGTCCGGACTCCCGGGCGGTCCTGGTCATGCCGGTGAGGGCGATCCCGCGGGGCGGTGGCGGAGCTCGACCGCGAGATCCATCCCCGGTGCGCGTCGCGTCAGCGTGATGAGCGCGCGCCGGGGTGACGCGGCGTTTGGTGAACCCCTCAAGCCGCCGGCCGGCGTGCCGGCCGGACCCCGTGCACGCTGAGCCATGGGGTCGCCGCAGAGATCGCCGCCCTTCGCGCTGGGCGCCGACAGGATGCCGGCAGCCCATCACTCACCACTTATGGCTTGGCCTTTCAATGACTTCAAAAGTCACCGCCATCAAGCAAATGGTGAGACAAGTCCAAAGACATCTCTGGAGCAGCCCAGATAGCCCAGTGGCAGCAGTGAGCAACAAGCCAGATTGGAGAACTGCATTGAGCAGGACCATGGCAATTTGTAATGCTCAAAAGAACCGACAGTGACAGCATGACTGTGGTGGTGGAGCTGCTGATGGGTGCTCCCCAACATAACACCATGAAGGTGTCATGTCAGAGGCGCACAGTGGGGCTGAACCAGCCTGACTTGGTCGTGCCGCTCTCAATGCGTGCCAGTGATCATCCTCAACTCCCCCAATGCAGGAGACATCTATAAGATCATTTCCCTAATTTAAAAAACAATGTGCCATCCATGCCTACCCGAAGTTCAAATTTTGGTACACCCAGTGACATGATATTCCATAGTAATAACCAGTCTCCGCGCCCCGGTAGTCCAACACCCCATCGTAGAATGCCGTCCTTTGGTCATGTGGCTCCGCGAAGGTCAACGTTGCTTCCACACCATGTGCACACCAGCATGTTCCTTGGCTGTGCACAGCAACCACCGGACAATGACGGAAACACCATGGTGAGTCCACAACCAATGAAGCAAAGGTCTAACTTACCAACCACTTTGTGAGAAGGGCTAAACTTCACAACAATACAACCACAAGTTCAAGCTCACAATGATGACATTGCAGTGGTCAAGGACAAGGTGTTCCAACTTTCCCCAGCAACAGTTGGCGGCCAAGGATCACCGGCTAAACAAGTCACAACTACCATTCCAGGGTGTGACACCGGAGCTCAGGTGGGGTGCACCAATATGATCTGGTGATATTCGAGGCAACAGGCAATGTCCGGATTCATGTGCATTTGGCAAAGAAGTGACACGCTGCCGGTGGTGAACCGCCCGAGCAACATGGTTGCAGTGCATTCGCCGGCCGCGCCGGACGCGAAGCCGCCCGGTATCGCGCTCCAGCCCCAACCAGATTCCCGCTCGAACGACGACAACGCCGCCCGGGCCTCCGTGACCGCCGCCGCCGTTTCGCCGCCATCGGCCAATGCTTGAGCCGCTTCAAGGCCGATGGTGGCGCCGAGGAGGGGATGCTCATGGTTGCTCAGTTCCCGCTGAGCCGCCCGGAACGACTCGATGGCGTCGGCCTGATTCCCCCGCGCTTGCGCCACGAGGCCGGCGGCCCGGGCCGCCTGGGCCCGCACAACCGGGCTCTCCGCTCCCCCGCTGCACTCGGCCAGTCGGCCCGCCGAGGTCTCGGCGGCGTCGACGTCGCCGCGGGCGAGTTCCACCTCGACGAGGAGCGCGAGCAGCGGGCCGGTCCGGAGCCGGTCGCCGGTCAATTCGTCGAGCGTCCGGCCGATCACGGCGGAGGCCAGGTCGGGGTAGCCAGTGGCGAGGTGCAGCCGGGCGAGCGGTTCCGCAACCTCGAAGCGGTCCTCGACCGGGCGCAGCAGCTCGGCGGCTTCCTCCAAGCGGCCCTGCCCGATGCGCAGGCCCGCCAGCTGGGCGGTCGCCTGAGCCCGTTTGGAGGTGTACCGGGTTCCCGCGGGACCGAGGGCGCGGAGGATCTCGGTCTCCGCTTCTGGCCATCTCCCGGCGGCGCACAGGACGCTGCCGTAGGCGACGCGACAGTCGGCGTGCAGGACAGGGAAACGCCCGTCCATGGGTTCGACCAGGAGTTCGAGGCACAGACGCGACCACTCCTCGGCCCGGCCGAGGTCGCCGGCCCGATCGCAGGCGGAGAGCATGGCGCAGAACACCATTCCGGCCATGGCCTGATCGGCCAGCTCACCGGTGGTGATCGGCACCATGGCTTCGTCGAGCCGCGAGAAGCCCTCGGCGATGCGCCCCTGGGTGACGAGGGCAAGGCCGCTGTCGGCTAGGGCCCTCGCCTCGAGGGCCGAGTCGTCGAACTCGACGGCCAATTCGAGGGCCAGCGCCGCGCTGGCTTCGAGCCCCGAGGCGCTGCGGACGTTGCAGGCGATGAGCGCCAGCTCGAGGTAGCCACGTTCAACGCAGTGCCCCACCTCGTCGACCAGCCGCTTCGCCCGCCCCAGCCAGCCCCGACCGGCCGCCTCGTGCCCGAGTCCGCCGAAGTGCATCTCGCCCAGCCAGATGGCGACACGGGCCGCCCCCCGAAGGTTTCCGGCGTCACGGTATCCCCGGAAGGCGGACTCCCAGTGACGGCGGCAGTCCGGTAGGTCTTCGTTGGCGTAGTGGAGCCCGGCGAGGAAGTCGTGCATTTCGGGGATGTCGCTCTTCGTCAAGGCCGCGGTGAGGGCGCCGATGGCGGCAGCCACATCGCCATGCTCCAGCGCCCGCTGAGCACTGGCCATCAGGGCCACCGGATCGGCATCGACGATGGCCTCCGGGACCGGGCCGTCATTGTCAGCACATCCGGTGGGCCCAAGGACGATCCGGCGGAGCAGGCCGTCCTCTTCGAGGCGGTCGACCACCTCCTGCACGCCGGCCTTCTCGGCGATGTTTTCCCGGCCGGCGGCCAGCACGAAGACGGCGTCGTCGACCAGCTGGTGGGCGATGTGCTCGAGCGCCCGCCAGGTCGAGGGGTCGGCTCGGTGAATGTCGTCGAGGAACAGGGCGACGGGCCTCCGGGCGGCGAGGTTGCCGAAGACCGCGGTCAAGCCGTCGAGGAGGCGCCCTGGCGCCGGGCGGTCTTCGCCCATCACACCCCGGATCGCGGCCACGCTTCGCATCACCCCGGCCAGGTCATCGAGGAACGCACCGCACAACTCCATCGCGTCGGCGGCCTCAAGGCCTCGGAGATACCGGTCGAGAGCCCGCCACCAGAGGGCGAAAGGGGACGCCTCCTCGAACCCGTGGGCCCGGGCGGTGAGTACCAGGAGCTCCGGCCGATGGTGAGCGAGCACCTGGCCGGCGAGGGCCGTCTTCCCGACCCCCGCGTCGCCCGTGATCAGGCAGCAGCGGAATTGTCCGGCGATGCTGCAGTCGACCTCCGAATCCAACGTCTCGAGTTCGAGCTGGCGGCCGGGGAGCGCACGGTCGCCGGCGGTGCCTGGCGAGGCCGTGACGGGCGAACGCTTCTGGGCGCGGCGGCGGGAATCGCCGGGCGTCTCAGTGTGGACCGTCACCGCCGCGAGGGGTTCGGCCAGGCCCTTCAGCTGCATCTTCCCGACGCTGTCGAAGCGGAACGCCCGCCGTGATCCGACGAGGTCAGCCACTAATTGGCTGGCCAGAATCTGGCCCCCGACGGCCCGGTCGCAGAGCCGCTTGGCGACGACCACCGCCGTCCCGAAATAGTCGTTCTCGCTGCGAATGGGCTCCCCGAGGTGCAGGCCAACGCGCAGGGAGAGCATGGGCCCCACGTGGTGCCGGTTGTGGTCAGCAACCCCCCGCTGGATGGCCAGGGCACAGGCGACCGCGTCGACGGCGCTTCCGAACACGGCCATGAGCCCGTCGCCCAGGTTCTTCACCTCGCTGCCCCGATGGGCGCTCACCGCGTCGCGCAGGAGTGCGAAGTGCGTCCCGCGAAGCTCCTCGGCGCCCTCTTCTCCCAACTCCTCGAGGAGATCGGTGGACCCGACCAGATCGGTGAAAAGGAGGGTCACGATCTCAGCGGTGGTCATCGTGGGTGTCCTCCCCGCTCGGGTCCAGCCATGGTAAGGCACCTGTCGCTGGTCGATGCGAGGACAAGAGCAGGAGACGGTCCCAGCCCGGTTCGATGGGGGTCGCGGCGGCGAGCAGCGCCAGGCCGACGCCGGCGGCGCCCTCGAGGAGGCCAGGATCCTCCTCCCACCGTCCGGTGGCCTCGTGGGGGTAGCGCCAGGCGGAGTAGCCACCGAAACCCGTTCCGGGGCGGGCCGATTCGAGGGTCCGCCGAAACCAGAACCGGGCCGTGTCAAGCAGGTGCGGATCGCCCGAGGTTTGATGCAGCCGGGCGAAGACGACACCGAGCCCGCCGGCGCCGTGACAGAGACCGCCGTCGAGGACCCCGGTTTCGGTGATCGGGCGACGGTGGGTGGCGCGGGCGAGGTCGACCGCCGACTGGAGCCAGTCGTTGCGCTGCAGAGCGCAGGCGGCACCAGCGAGGCTGGCGGCGACGCCCGGGTCGCCGTAGCACCAGGCGGTACGCGCCGGTCCGGCGGCCGGGGTACCGGGAAGGGCCCAGGCCGGATAGGACGCGCCCTCGGCGTGGCCGCCGGGCAGGGCCTGGCCGCGCAGCCATTTGACAGCCCCTTCCAGCAGCCTCCGGGCGGGAACGTCGAACCCGGCTTGGCAGGCCCGGGCCAGGAAGCTGACGACGCCGGGCACGCCGCGCGCCATCCCGAGGTCGTAGCGTCCGAATGGGGCGATCCGCTGCCACGGGTCGGGCAGGACCGCAGGAGGCGTCGACCACGCGATGCCGTCGTCCCGGTACTCGGCGCGCTCCTCGAGCCGGGCAGCGGTGGCCGTCACCAGCCGGGCACCAGCCGACGACGGCAACCGCTCCAGGCCATAGACGCCGAGACCGACCAGCCCGTCCAGCAGATCGCATGGGCCCTGCGACGGTGATGACTCCACCAGGCGCAGCAGAGTGGCATCCACGCCGGCAAGGAGGTCGTCGGGGTCGCCGCCGAGGCTGCGGGCGGCGTGGGCGATGGCGAAGCCGACACCGGCCAGCCCCCCGCCGAGACCGTGGCCGCGGGGCACCGCCGCGGCATCCTCAATCGCGGCGTTCAGCATCTCGGTCGCCTCGACGCGGGCCTGCGGATGGCCGGTGGCCCTGTACCGGTACAGGTGGAAGAGCGCGATGCCCGCCCGGCCGCAGGCCAGGGTCCCGGCGTCGTCGAGGACGGTCGGATGGGCAACCTCGTAACTGATCAGATCGTCGGCGATGCGCTCGACGACGGCGAGGGCCCTGGTCGCCTCGGGTCCGCAGAGGACAGGCGCCCAATCGCCGGGTTCGGTGAGGCAGCCTCCCGCCTGGGTCGGTCCCGGAGTGCGCCTGGGGGTCACGACTCCCAGGATGCGCCGGGCGGTGCATCCCGGCATCGGGGAATCCCCCTATACGGGACCCCAATAGCTCCGCCCGGTCCCCGCCGCCAGCGGTCACCCCGCTGGTCCGGCCATCCCCGCACGTCAGGCCGTCGATGTACCGCGCCATCCTGGCTGTCGCTCGGCGCCATCGAGTTCAGGCGTGACGGCAACAAGAGCAGCCCTTGCCAGGTCGGCATGGCGGGGCATGTGAAGGCGGCTGAAGCCGTCGATGGCTTCTTGGAGCAGCAGCTGGGCGCGCTCCCGGTCGCCGGGACCGGCTCGTTCCGTGAGCATCTGAGCGTAGAACCGACGGGTCTCGAGCCGCTCGAGTTGATGTGGCAACTCGTCGGCTTGGCCGAGGGCCAAGAGAAAGTGCGCCTCGGCGGTGTCCCAGTTGCCGGCCGCGCTGGCGGCGATGCCCGCCACCCGCTCGAGGAGGCGGCCCTCGAAGTTGTCGGTGGCGATCGCTCCGGTCGCTCGCGCCTCGAGCATCAACGGGTACCAGTCGGCAGGCTCGTTCCGCTCGCCGAGGACGAAGAGGCCCTCGGTGAACGCCATGAGCAGGGTCCATGCCGTCCACCGGTTGGGCTGGCCAGGGGTGGGGAGCTCGGTTCGCTTTTCCTCGAAGAAGGCGAGGGCCTCGTCGCGGCGCCCAGTGAAGGCCAGGTACTGGAACCACGAGCCCCAGGAGAAGCCCGGGATGATGGCCGGCGGATTGGTCGATCCACGCTCGAGCCACGCGCTGGCCTTCTCCCAGTCGCCCCGCAGGAACGCGCACAGTCCGAGCCAGGAGTAGTGGTGGCCCACGAAGGCGGGGAAGTGCTGCTCGGCGAACTCCATGTCCCGGTGGCCGAGCGCTTCCATGTCGTCGAGGTTCCCGTCAGCGCCAGAACTGCAGAGAGGCTCGGGCCCGTCCATGGAGGTACAGGGCGGGGTAATTGCCGACCCGCTCGGCCAGCGGCACCAGCTCGTCGCCGACCTTGGTCGCGTCAGTGAACCGGCCGCAGTGCGCCATGGCGATCTCGACGAAGCCAAGGGCTTGCGCGGCTCCCCAGAGGTCACCGGTCGCCCGCATGATCTCAGCCCCTTCCAACCCGGCGGCTACCGCGTCGGACGGGCGCATGGAGATGTACAACCCGCAGCACATCTCGCCGAGGGCGAACCCCCGCAGGGCTTCGTCCTCGAGTTGGTCGGCCAGTCGCAGGGCTTCGGCGAACATGGCGTCGCCGGCAACGGGGTCGCCCCCGACGTTCGCGATCGCCCCGAGGCGGGCCAGCAGGCGTGCCCGATCGGCGCTGACCCGCTCTCCGAGAGCGGCCAGCCCCCGTTGGTTCATGGCGACCGTCTCCGGGTAGCGGTTGGCCCATGCCAGATTGAAACCGGCCTCGAGGCTAACCCGTCCCACGGCATCGCTGTCGCCGAGCTCCTCGTATTCCTCGAGTGAGCGTTGCCAGGCGGCGAGGGCGGCGTCCCAGTGTCCGAGCCGACTGTGCGCCGAGCCGAGGGCGAGGAGCAGCTCGGCCCGCTGGAGGGGCAGCGCCACGGCCTCGAGTCCGGCGGCGCGCTCGAGGTGCGCGAGCGCTTCCTCGAAGGCCGACGTGTCCAGGGCACGCTGTCCGGCCAATAACGAATAGGTGAGCAGTTGCTTCGGGTCGGCCTCGTCGCCCGCCTGGGCGAGATGATGGGCGATCTCGGCCGCGTGCTCCTCCACGCTTCCGGCCCAGACCTGGATCATTGCCTGGGCCGCCCGGAGGTGGGCCCGGTGGCGACGGGGGCTGGACAGTCCGGCGACGAGCGTCTGGCGGATGAGCTCGTGGGCGAAGGCGAATTCCCCGGCTCCCACACTTTCCCGGATGAGCACGGCCTGCTCGGCCTCGTCGACAACGTCGAGAACGGCGTCGCCATCCAGCTCCGCCAGTGTCTGGAGAAGACGGAAGGAGAACACCCGTCCGGCCACGGCCGCGGCGACCAGTAGGCGCCGGGCGTCGTCGGAGAGGCGCTCCAGGCGCCGACCGATCACCAACTTCACGCCTTCAGGTATTCCGCGGGCAGCGAGGTCGATGTCGCTTCGGAACCGCCCGTCGTCGCCGAAGAGCTGGCCCTCCTCCACCAGGTCCCGGAAGACCTCTTCCAGGAAGAAGGGGTTGCCCTCGGTCTCGGCGTGCAGCGCTTCCACGAGCGCTGACGGCGGTTCCTGGTCGGCGAGTATCCGGACGACCTCTGCCGTCTCAGTCTCGGCCATGCCCTTGAGCATCACTCGTTGCGCTAGGCGGCGTCGGTGCAGAGCCTCGAACGTGCGGGCCAGGGGACGGCCGACCTCGACGTCCCGGTAGGTAGCGAGGACCAGGAGGGGATGGCGGGGGAGCTGCGGAGCGAGGTGCTCGATGAAAAGCAAGGTTGGCTCGTCGGCCCACTGAAGATCGTCGAGGAGGACGACGGTCGGACGCTCCCCGGCAAGTCGGGCCAGGACGTCTGACAGGCAGGTGAAGAGGTACTGGCGCTCCTGCTCGGGTGGCAGGTCAAGCGGGGCGGGAAGCGTCGGGAAGAGTCGGCGCAGGCGGGGCAGGAGCCGGGCGACCTCGGGAGCGGCGTCACCGAGCGTGTTCGTCAAGAACACCTCGGGGCTCTCAGCTCCTGCCAGGGCCATCTCGAGAATCTCGACGAAGGCGGCATAGGGGAGGCACCGGCCATCTCGTAGCTGTGGCCGGCCAGCACGGTCATGCCCCGTCTGGCCGCCTCGACGGCGGTCTCCTCGGCCAGGCGGGTCTTGCCAATACCCGGCTCACCGGCGATGAGGACCAGGCTGCCTGATCCCTGGAGCGCCCGGGACTGGGCGGCCGAGAGCGTCGCCCGCTCAGTGGCGCGCCCCACGAACGGAGTGCGATGGAAGACCCCGCCGATCTCGGTGAGGGCTGGGATCGCGACGGCGGGAGTACGCTCCGCGAATCGCGGCTGCTTTCCGTGGTGGAGTTCGCCGGTGTCATCCGGCGGCCAGTCGAGATCGGGCTCGTGTCGTAGGATGGCGGCCTCCAGACGCTGGAGCGCGCTGCTCGGCTCGAGGCCCAGCTCCTCGCCCAAGATCGCCCGCAGCTCCTGGTAGGAGCGCAGCGCCTCAGCTTGGCGCCCGGCCCGGTAGAGGGCCACCATGCGTTGGCCCCGCAGTCGCTCCCGTAGGGGGTGGGCGCGCGTCAAGGCGTCGAGCTCGGCCACGAGTTGTCCGTGGCGACCGCAGCCCAGATCGGCTTCGACCCGGTCTTCGAAGGCCGCGAGGCGGGCCTCCTCCAGACGAGCAGCCTCGGTCCGGGCCACAGCGGTGTCGGCCACATCGGCCAGGGCCGGGCCGCGCCACAGGCCGAGGGCTTCCCGCAGGATCCCTGCCGCCCGATGGTGGTCGCTCCGGGTCGCCTGGTCCCGGGCCTGGGCCAGGAGGGCGTCGAAGCGGGCGGCGTCGACGGCGGCAGGATCGATCCGGAGGAGGTAGCCAGGGGGCCGGGTGACGAGCACTTCGTCGCCCCCGGCCGCCCGCAACGCCTTGCGCAGTCGGGATACGTGAACCTGCAACGCGTGGGCCGCCCCCTCGGGCGGCCGGTCGCCCCACAGGTCGTCGGCCAGGCGCTCGGTTGACACCACCCGATTCGCCGACAGCAACAAAAGGGCGAGCACCGCCCGTTCCCGGCTGCCTCGCAAGGCCACGCTGGCGCCCTCGTCGTCGAGGATCTCGAGGGGACCGAGAATGCGGAACTCCATCGCGTCGGGATCCCCTCCCGCCGGTGCTCGGGGACGGTGGTCTGGCGCCTCCAATCTAATCGTGGTCCTCGGTGAGCGCCCGGTGACTCTCCGGTGAGCGTGGAGCGCGATCGTGCGCACCAGGGATGATCCACCGGCGATGACACCGCCGTGGTGCGTTCCAAAGGGGACGGAACGATGGCTGGACAGGGATGCGTTGAGGGACGGTCACGGCCAACGAGGCCGCGCTCGTCGATCTCGCGCCTCCTGGGGCTCGGCGGCGGGGTCGGAACCCTCCTGTGCCTCGTCGCTGCCCCCGGCGGGGCAGAGGTCGGCTCGGCGTCGTCGTTCGCGGGTACGGCGAACGCTCGGCTGGTGGCGGTCGACATCCGGGCGACGCCGACGGTGGTGTTCGACCCTCTCTTCGACGGGGGCCAGTCGGTGGCGCAGGCGCAGCTCGACTCGTTGGGTACGTCCAGGGCGTTCGCGGCCAGTGCGTATCCGGGGAGCACGGTCCTCGCCCTTCCCGGCTTGATCGGCACCGTCACCAAGGGCCAGGTCAACTCGGAACAGATCCCACGCTACCCGCTCTACGTCAACTCGTCCGACCCGACGAGGCCGTCGGACCACCAGACCGTCGGGACGTACGACCTCGGGGCGGACAGCTCCAGCGTCGAGAGCAGGGCGACGGCCACGGACGGCGCCACCAAGGGAGCTGCCAGCGTCACCGTCGACCCCGTCACCGGCGATGTCGTCGCCCGGGCGGTGACCACGATCGCCGCGGTCCGGGTCACCGATCAGCTCACCGTCAACGGTGTCCGCAGCCTGGCCGAGGTGCGCCAGTCCCCTGCGGGCGAGATCAAGCGCGCCAGCACGTTCGAGGTCTCCTCGGTGGTGATCCTGGGCCAGCAGGCCACGATCACTGCCGAGGGCCTGTCGCTGCTCGACCAGAAGGTGCCCATCGGCGGCGTGGTCCAGCCGACCCTGCAGCCGCTGCTGGCGGCGCTCGCCGCGCAGGGCACCACGATCGAGCTCGTACCGTCGCAAGAGCTTCCTGACGGCGTGATCACCACCGCCCTTCGCATCACGACCACAGCCGTCGCGCCCGCGGCGCTGGCGTCGGGCGTGAGTTCGATCACGACGACCTTCACGTTCGGGGGCAACGTCGCCTCCGTCTCGAACCAGACCCTGCCCACCTTCAACGCCACGACGCCGATCGTGGCGCCGGGCTCGAGCTCGTCGCCGGGCGCGTCCCGCCCGGCGAGCAGCGGTCCCCCAACGGCGGCCCCGACGCCCGTCAGGCCAACAACGTCCGAAGGCGCCGCCTGGACGCCGGGCGTCGCCAGGACGGCCCGTGACAGCTCGGTCATCGCCGGGGTGAATCCCGGAAGTTCGCCCATCGCCTGGGTGAATCCCGGCAGCTCGCCCATCGCCGGGGCGGCCCCCGAGAGTTCGCTCATCGCCACCGTGCCGTCCGATATCTCCGCTACCGGGTTCTACCCCGTACTGGTCGCCGCCGGAGTCGCGCTGTTCGGCGCAGCTCGACTGTTCCCCATTCTCGTCGGGAGGTCTTCGTGAACATCTGGAAGTACGCCCGCGCCCAGTGGGACCGCACCACGGCAGGGGCCCTGTTTGCGCTCGGCGCGCTGGCGCTCGTGGTCGGCTGGGTCGGGGTAAGCAAGCACGCCCTTACCGCGTTGCAGATCCCCTACATCGCCAGTGGCGGCCTCGGGGGCATCTTCCTGCTGGGCCTCGGCGCCGTGTTCTGGCTCTCGGCCGACATGCGGGACGAGTGGCGCAAGCTCGACGCGCTCGAGCAGGCCGTCAAGCGCCACGACCCCGAACCGGTGGCCGCGCTCGAGGAGGACTGGCTCGACGAGCCCTTGAAGCCGGTCGCCGCCGAGGCCGCCCCTGACGCCATCTTTGCGCTCGAAGCGGTTGGGAGCACCAACGGTGGGCCCCGCCCCGGACGCAGCCGACCGATCCGGGCGTCGTGACCGCCTTCGTCGCCCGCCCGCTCGCCGGTTCGCCCTCGGCCCGCCGCCAGGTCGGTGTGCTCGTGGCCGTGAACGGTCTCGCGTCGATCCTGCTGATCATCGGGTGGCGGGCCAGTGCCCGCGAGGCCTCGCTGAGCAGCGTGATCGCGTGGTTGAACCTGGGCGTCGTCGCCGTCGTCATCGCAGCGGCGGCTGACGTGGGATGGCTCGCCATGGGACGCCGCGCCGTTCTCGCCCGGCGCCGGCGCATCATCGCCGACGCCATCTCGGCCGACACACCCGAGTCTTCCCCCACCGCCGGCACGGCCGGTTGGGTCCACATCGCCGGCACGTCAGCGCGCCCACCGGCCCGGCTGCATCCTCGTCGCCGGGAAGCACGCCGCGCCGGTACACCCCGCTGCGCTCCGCGCCGCGGGCCTACACCTCCGCAGATGCGAGGTCTGCGCCCGATGAGCCAGCTGCTGCCCTTCATGTCGCGGGCTGGTGACGGGCTCGCTCTACGGCCTGGCCGGCACCGGGCTGGTCCTGACCTACAAGACATCGGGGATCTTCAACTTCGCCCACGGCGCCCTCGGCGCCGCGGCCGCGTACGTCTTCTACGACCTGCGCGACCACGCCGGGCTTCCCTGGCCCCTCGCTCTCGTCGTCGCCGTCGGCATCCTGGCACCGGCGTGTCGGGCTGCTGCTGTCCCTCATCGCGGCGCGGCTGGCGCAAGCGTCGACCGTGCGCCGCGTCGTGGCCACCATCGGCGTGCTCCTCATCGTGCAGGGGTTCATCCAGCTCCGCTACGGCATCGTGCCGATCGCCTTCGAGACGTCGTTGCCCCCCGGTTCCGTCAACGTGCTCGGCACCGTCGTCGGCTACGACCAGCTGATCACCATCGCCGGTCGCGGTCGCCGGCCTGGTCGGCCTGGCCGCCCTGTTCCGCATGACCCGGGTCGGCCTGGAGATGCGCGCCGTGGTCGACAACGCGAGCTCCTCGACCTCGCCGGGGGCGCACCGAACCGGGTGCGGGCCTTGTCGTGGATGATCGGTTCGGCCTTCGCCGGCCTCTCCGGTGTGTTGTTCGCACCGACCGTCGGGCTCGACGCCCTCCTGCTCACCCTGCTCGTGGTACAGGCGTTCGGCGCCGCTGCCGTGGGCCGCTTCAAGAACCTGACGGCCACGTTCGTGGGCGGTCTCGGCATCGGTGTGGTGCAGTTCCTCCTGCGTTCGCCCACCGTGCTCGACAACGTGCCCGGCCTGCGCTCGCTCGGCGGCCTCGACCACAGCGTCTCGTTCCTCGCCCTGTTCGGCATCCTGCTCCTGACCCGGCGTGGCACCTTCTCGGACGCCGCTTTCCTTCGCTCGCCCCGGACGACCACGAGGATGCGGCCGGCCACGCGGGCGCTGCTGGCGGCCGCCATGTTCGTGGTCGTCGTCGTGCTGCCCCACGCCTACCCGACGAAGGGCGGGATTTTCATCCAGGGCGGCGGTATTCGTGACGATCTTCGCCTCGTTTTTCCTCGTGGTGGAGGTCTCGGGGCAGGTGTCCCTGTGCCACGTCACCTTTGTCGCCGTGGGCGCCACCAGCTTCTGCCACTTCACGGCCGGGGCGGGGCTGCCGTGGTTCGTCGGTGTCATCCTCGCCGGCGTCGTCGCCATCCCCATCGGCGCGCTGGTGGCCATCCCCTCGATCCGGCTGTCGGGTGTGTTCCTCGCCCTCGCCACCCTGGGCTTCGGGATCCTCGTCCAGCAGATGGCGTACACGCAGGGGGTCATGTTCGGCAGCATCGGCCAACGGGTCGGTGCCCGGCCGGGCGTGCTCGGCCTCGACAGTGACGCCGGCTACTTCTACCTCTGCGCCGGCGTCGCGGCGGCCGCCATCGCCGTGGTGATCGTGGTGCGCCGCACCCGGCTCGGACGCCTGCTCAACGCGCTCGCCGACTCGCCCGTCGCCCTCCTACCCACGGCTCGAGCACGACGTCACCCGCGTGCCTCGTGTTCTGCCTCGCCGCGGCCTGGCGGCGGTCGGCGGCGCGCTCTCCGTGGGCGTGGTCGGCTCGGCGAGCGCGACCGGCGTCAGCCCCTCCGCGCTGGTCCCCTTCAACAGCCTCCTATGGCTCGCGGCGTTGGCGCTCGCCGGGCGGAACCCGGTGACGAGCCCGGTGATCGCCGCGCTCGCCCTCGTCGTCGTCCCCTCCTACCTGACAGGTCCGAACCTGAACCAGCTCCTCACCATCGGGTTCGGCGCGGCCGCCCTGGTCGTCGCCGTCGCCGGCGAGCCCTTCGCCCGTTGGATCGCCGACCAGGGTCCGGCTGCTGAGGCTCGCCGGGCGCTCAGCCCGGCCGCGGCGCGGCTGGCGCCACTCGGGCTGGAGGCCAGCGGTGGCTGAGCAGCCCTTCGCCCTCGACGTCGTCGGGCTCGTCGTGCGCTTCGGCGGTGTCACCGCCGTCGACGACGTGACCCTCCACGTCCCCACCGGGACGGATCACCGGGCTCATCGGGCCGAACGGCGCGGGCAAGACCACGACCTTCAACGCCTGCACCGGCCTGCTGCGCCCCACGCACGGCCAGGTCACCTCTTCGGCGGCGTCGACGTCACCGCCAGCTGCCACGCAGCACCGGGCCCAGCTCGGGCTCGGCCGGACGTTCCAGCGCATGGAGCTCTTCGAGTCGCTGACCGTCGCGAGAACGTCGCCCTGGGCCGCGAGGCGCGGCTGCCGGGCCACAACCCGCTCCGCCACATCTGGCCGCGCCGGGCCGAGCGACGCGCCGTCGCCGAGGCGACCGCGGACGCCATCGACCTGTGCGGCATCGCCGACCTGGCCGACCGGCCCGCTCGGGCCTGTCCACCGGCCAGCGCCGCCTGGTGGAGCTCGCCCGCGTCATCGCCGGCGGCTTCCGGCTGCTGCTGCTCGACGAGCCGTCCTCGGGTCTCGACGTCGCGAGACCGAGCGGTTCGGCGAGATCCTGCAGACCCTCGTCGCCGACCGCGGCGTCGGGCATCCTTCTCGTCGAGCACGACATGAGCCTGGTCATGAACGTGTGCGAGCACCTCTACGTCCTCGACTTCGGCCAGCCCATCTTCGAGGGCACGCCCGCCGAGGCGCCAGACGAGCGACATCGTGCGCGCCGCCTACCTCGGTCGAGGAGGTCGCGCAGCATGAGCTCGAGCTCCGCGGCGTCTCCGCCGGCTACGGCGAGCACCCAGGTGCTGCGCGAGGTGACGCTCGTCGTGCCCGACGGGCGCGGTCGTCGCGCTGCTCGGGCCCGAACGGCGCCGGCAAGACCACGCTGCTGCGGGCCTGCTCCGGGCTGCTCCGCCCGACGCGGGGCAGCGTCCACGTCGACGGTGACGACGTCACCGGGCGTCACCCCACGCGCTCGTCGGCGCTCGGTGTCTGCCACGTGCCCGAAGGCCGCGCCGTCTTCCCGTCGCTCACCGTCGCGCGAGAACCTCAAGCTCCTCGGCGCGGCGCCGGCAGGACGACCCGATCGACCGCGCCGTCGAGGCCTTCCCCCGGCTCGGCGAGCAGCTCGCCCAGACCGCCGGGACCATGAGCGGCGGCGAGCAGCAGATGCTCGCGCTCGCCCGCGCTACCTCCGCAACCCGGCCTACGTGCTCCTCGACGAGGTCTCGATGGGCCTCGCCCCCAAGGTCGTCGACGAGATCTTCGACTTCCTCGCCCGGCTCGCCGCCGCCGGCGCCGCGCTCCTGCTCGTCGAGCAGTACGTGCACAAGGCCCTCGCCCTCGCCGACTTCGTCTACGTGATCAACAAGGGCCGCATCGCCTTCGCCGGCGAACCGAGCGAGCTCGACGCCGACGCCCTCGCCGAGGCCTACCTCGGCGCCGCTCGTCCCATCCCCGCCTGACCCACCCCGTTCCCAGGAGAGACGTCCATGCGCCAGCAGGTCACACCATGAACCAGCGAAGTCTGCGAGTCGCGATCCTCCCCGCCCTGCTCGCAGTGACCGCCGCGTGCGGCAGCCAGCTCAGCGAGCAGGAGGTGCTGGCCCGCACCGCGACGAAGGTGAGCGCCGTCGCAGACGGCACCCAGAACACACCGGGCGCCAACGAGATGACGGCGGCGACCACCACCATCGCCCCAGGCACGGCTGACACCCCCCCGGCAGGCGATCGCGGCCGGCGACACAGCTGCCCCTGGTACGCCGACAGGCCGCGCCGCGGCGCACGGCCCGGCGGTCGCGGCCCGCCAGACCGGTGCCCCTGGTGCCACGGCACCCGGCGCTGCGGTCGCGGCCGGCGAGACCGGTATCGCTGCGTCCACCGCCGCGGACTCCGGCTCGGCACCGGGTGCAGCCGCCGCGAACGCCACGTGCACCACCTCAGAGACCGGGCCCATCGTGATCGGCAATGTCGGCAACTACAGCGGCCCCGGCGGCGCCGCCTTCAGCCAGATGCCCCGAGCCGTGCAGCTGTGGGCCGCTACGGTCAACCGCCGCGGTGGCCTGTGCGGGCGCGAGGTCAAGCTCGTCGTGCAAGACGACGGCGGCGACCCGGCCCGGTACGCCTCCCTTGTCCGCGACCTGGTCGAGAACCGCCACGTGGTCTCCTTCGTCGGCAACGGCGCGGCCCTCAGCGCCCAGGGCGGCCTCGACTACCACCGCCGATCGGGCGTCCCGGTCATCGGCACCGACTGCACCAGCGCCTTCTGGTACGACTCGCCCGTCCTGTTTTCGCCGTGCTCGACCCCGTACCAGGCGGTGAGCAACCTCGTCGCCAACGGCGTGGCGCTCAGCGGCAAGACGAAGTTCGGCTACGTCTACTGCACCGAAGCACAAGGCTGCCTCGACGCCGACCGCAACTTCCAGAAAGGCGCCCTCTCCGAGACCGGCGCCCAGCTGGTCTACCGGCGTTCGATCTCCATCACCCAGGTCGATTTCACCGCCGAGTGCCAGGCGGCTCGCGACGCCGGTGCCGATCTGTTCTGGGTCGGGGCCGACCCCGCCACCCTCCAGCGCTTCGCGCAGTCCTGCGCACGACAGAACTTCCTCCCCCAGTACGTCTCCTGGAGTGTCACGTGGAGCCCCGACGCGCTCAACACCCGCGGCCTCGAAAACGTCGCCCTGCACATGAGCACGATGCCCTTCACCGGAGGTTCCGGCGGCGCCATCGACGAGTACAACCAGGCCATCCAGGCCTTCGCCCCCGGTACCAAGCGTGGCCCGGACCTCGCCCTCGGCTGGGTCGCCGGCAAGCTCTTCGAGCTCGCTGCCACCGGCGCGGCGCGTGCAACCACGTCGATCACGCCCCAAGGCCTCATCGCCGCCCTCCACGCGGTGCACGACGAGACGCTCGGTGGGCTCACCGTCCCTCTCAACTTCGCCGCCGATGGCGCCCACAACGCCAACTGCTACTTCTCCATGCAAGGCGACGGAACCGGAAAGGGCTACCGCCTCCCGAAGGGGTCCACGGCGATCTGCCGCTGAAGGGCACCCGCATGAGCCGCAACCACGCCGCCCTGCTCGAAGTCGTCACCCAGGCCGTCCCCACCAGCGACGCGATCATCTTCGGCCACCCGGGCGCGTCACCTACGGCCAGTCATAACACTGCTGTGTAGCGAAGCGTTGCAAGGAACCGGATGCCATTAGGAGGCGACCGTGACCGTGACAGCCGAGAACCCCTACCTGACCGGCAACTTCGGCCCCGTCGAGCGTCGAGACGACGGCCTTCGACCTGCCGGTCACGGGCACGCTGCCCGCCCACCTCGACGGCCGCTACCTGCGCAACGGGCCCAACCCGGTGGCCCCGGTCGACCCGGCCCGCCACCACTGGTTCCTCGGCACCGGGCATGGTCCACGGCGTCCGGCTGCGCGACGGCAAGGCCGAGTGGTACCGCAACCGGTTCGTCCGCTCCGCCGACGTGGCCAAGGCGCTCGGCGAGGCAGCCCCGGCCCGGCGCGCCGGTCCACGCCGGCTGCGACTTCCCGGCCAACACCAACGTCATCGTGCAGGCCGGGCCGCACCTACGCCATCGTCGAGGCCGGCGCCCGGCCCTACGAGCTGACCGACGAACTCGAGACGATCGGCGCCTGCGACTTCGACGGCACGCTGCCCGGCGGCTACACCGCCCACCCGAAGCGGGACCCGCGAGACCGGCGAGCTCCACGCCGTGTCCTACTACTGGGGCTGGGGCAACAAGGTGCAGTACACGGTGATCGGCACCGACGCCCGGGTCCGCCGCGTCGTCGACATCGAGGTGACCGGCAGCCCGATGATGCACGACTTCGCCCTCACCGAGAGCCACGTCGTCCTCTTCGACCTGCCCTGCGTGTTCGACCTCGACGCGGTCGCCGGCCCTGGTCCGCCCGGGCCCGCATCGGGCGCCTGGTGGCCAAAGGCGCCGGCCTGTTCGTCGGCAAGCGCCCGACGCCCGAAGCCGATGGCCAAGGTCGATGATGGGCCGGCTGCTCGGCCGACTCCACCCCGGCCTTCCCCTACCGCTGGGACCCGAGCTATCCCGGCCCGGGTGGGGATCATGCCCCGCGACGGCGGCACCGCCGCCGACGTCCGCTGGTTCGACGTCGAGCCCTGCTACGTCTTCCACCCGCTCAACGCCTACGACGACGGCGACCGGATCGTCGTCGACGTCGTGCGCCACCCGAAGATGTTCGACACCAACCGGCTCGGCCCCGACGAGGGCCCCCCGACCCTCGACCGCTGGACGGTCGACCTCGTCGCCGGGCAAGGTCATCGAGGAGCGCCTCGACGACCGCGGCCAGGAGTTCCCCCGGGTCGACGAGCGGGTCGTCGGCCGCCGCCACCGCTACGGCTACGCCGTCGCCTTCGACGGGGTGACCGGCGGACAGCCTGATCCGCCACGACCTGGCCGGCGGCGCCGCCGATCGACCCGGTACTTCGGCGCCGGGCACAACGTGGGCGAGTTCGTCTTCGTCCCCGACGACGCCGACAGCCCCGAGGACCGGGGCACGCTGATGGGCTTCGTCCACGACCCGCCACCGACCGCAGCGACCTGATGGTCCTCGACTCCCAGACCCTGGAGACCGTCGCCGCCGTCCACCTCCCCGCCCGCGTCCCGGCCGGCTTCCACGGCAACTGGTGCCCGGTCAGGGGATAGAGACTCGTAATCCCTGGAGGAAGGGCCGCCTGACGATGACGATTCCCTGTGATCCGCCACACACCTGTCGGGGGACGGAGCGCGTCTTGCTGTGCCCGCTTCGCTTGGGCGACGATGAGGCCACGCTCTCGGACTTGCTCGGTAAGCACTCGAGCCAGTCAGCGCGACTGCGAGGTCGTCGCTCCGACGGCCGGGCTATCGGCGGTCTCGCCCGTGTAGAACTGGGTGATCGGCTTGAGCATGTCCGGGTATCGGGGGTTGTCCGCCGCAATCTCGAAGATGCGCGTCTGGCGGGAAGGCGGCCGACCGAGGTGGTCTCTGCCATAGGAGAGGCTCGGTGACAGTCCACCCAGGTCGACCTCCGCCATGCTGTCCAACGCTCTGATCAGACCCGGCCTGGTCAGGTCATCTGCTGCGTCTGCCCGCGCCAGCATCTCGGCCACGACGCCGGCCTGGATCCAGCCCTGGACGAAAAACGGGTCCGGCTTCTGATCGGGGGCGTACCGCCCGATGGCATCGAGCATCTTCTTCATGCCCGGCACGTCCTCGCCCCAATGAGCGAAGGCCCCCGATGTCTTCCAGCCCCTCTCGAACACGGGTTTCAGCGCTGGGTTCTCAGTGATGATCTGCGGATCGAAGGAGAAGGTGTTCCCGATGAAGCGAGGGGCGAACCCGATCTCGGCGCACCCCTCCACGATCTTGCCGGTGACGCCCGACGCCTTGGCCATGAAGACATAGTGGGCCCCGGAGGTTGGCGAGAGTGCCAGCCAGCCAGTCGACAGCGTTCGACATCTCCACCCGGTATGACGACCCGGTCATCACCAGATGGCGGTCCTCGGCCAGACTGGAATACCGGGCAACCGGACTGGCGAGCATCCCGTCCCGGGCCAACTCGTCCTCAAAAAAGGCGACCGGAAAGATCTGCTCGAACATGAGAACCGAGTCCCTCATCTGGAGATACTTCTGGGTCGCGATCTCCCGGCTGGACTGGTGATCGCCGAAGACCAGACGGACGCTGCGCCCCTTGATCCCACCCTCGTCGTTGAGCGCCTGAAAGAACACCCGCGCCGCTCGTAGCCTCAGCTGACCGAGCGCCTTCCTCGGCCCAGACTCGTCGGTCAAGACACCCAGCCGGATCTCGGTGTCGCTGACCCCGGAGCCGCTCCGGCCGCCCTTCGCAACCGCATCACCCCGGTTCTGCCCCCCACCGCAAGCGACGGTGACCAGGCAGAGCCCAACCAGCACGCAGCAACCGCGTTCTCACCACAGTGACCCTTCAGGGCAGACATCTCGACGCTACCCGATCGCCCGGGCCCGCACCGGGGGCACGTCCGGAGCGCTATATCGCCACCCCGCCGGCTCTCAGCCTGGAGTTCTCCATATGGGTTCTTGGTCCAGGACCGCCTGGGTGACCGTGGGGTCGATCGAGGAGACGGGCGCCTCGCGCCCGACCCAGGGCTGGCCGCCGAATTCGAGGGCGAAGATCTTCTCGGCGGTGCGGGTCGCCACCGCCTGGGTGGTCAACGTGGGGTTCGGGCCGCCGAGGCTGTTGGCCAGCACCGAGTTGTCGGCGATGTAGAGGTGCCGTACGAAGCGCGCCGCGCCGTTCTCGTCGCAGACCGAATTTGCCGCGTCGAGGCCCATCCGCATCGTCGAGTGCGGGTGGAACACGAAGGGCGGCGAGTTGAACCGGTGGGTGGTGTGGGCTCCGGCGGCCCGCAGCCACTCCACGGCCTTGCGGGCGAGGTACTCGCGGTTGGCCGCGGTCCGGTGCCGAACGGTGGCGATGGTCGATGAACACCTTTGGGACGGGCCCATGCTCGTCGGCGGGGGAGGCCCTCGGACAGCGTGACCCGGTTGTTCGCTTTGACGTAGTCGTCGGTGAGAATCATGATGTAGGACATGTGGTTGTACCGGGCGGCGTGGCGGGCACCGGCTTCGAGCAGCAGCACATCGAGGCCGCGGGCGGCGAGTTCCTTGGCCACGACCGGGCCGCCCCCGCCGGCACCGATGATGATCACATCGCGCATCAGCTGTCCACCTCCTTAGCGTCCCTGGTAGTAACCGAGGAAGTCGTCCCAGCCTTCGACCGGGGCGGTCCTGACCCCGAGGAAGCCGGTGTGGTTCCAGCCCAGCGGACGGCGCACGACCGTCCGCGTCGCCGGGGTCGAAGACGTCGACCTCGCAGAAGGCGTAGAAGGCATCGAGCGGCGGCAGGACGCCGAAGAGGAAGTGCAGCGCCCCGAGGCTTTGGGTCGGGTCCCGGTCGATCGCCCGGTGGGTGTCCTGCTCCAGGATGCGCCACACGGCCGCCTTTTCAGCCAGCGACAGGCGGGCGAACGGCACGGGAAGCCACCGCCGGTCGCCACCGGATTCACCGTCAGCGCCACCGAGTTGATCGCGCTGGCCAGCGAACCCGAGAGCGGCACCGTCCCGCGGTTGATCGGCAGTGCCGTGTAGGGCTGGGCGACGAGGCCGTCGAGCATGTCCACCACGTGTCGGCCGATTTTGAGGCCAAGCGTGGCCTATCTGTCGCCGGGCTTCACCATGGCGAAGGGGACCGGGATCATCGGGACGGGCGTCGGACTAGACGGGGCTGAGACCGGGCTGATGACCTGTGTGGGGTTGATCAGAGATCTCGCTGAAACCCCGGGCTTCTTGTGGGGGTTCGGGTCGGGCCTGCGTGGCGGGGACCGTTCTCCGCTGCCGGGCAAGCAGGAGCGGAGATCGGCACCCGCCACGAGACCGTGGCGATCAGCCGTTGAGTATGCCTTTGCCCTTCGCGTGAACCTTCGTCACCGGCCTCGAGGCGCAGTCGCCGTCCTGAGGGAGGGCCTCGGTGGTCCCCGACATCCGGTCTCCGTCGTACTCCGCGGAGAAAAGAGCCGTTCTCCAGCCGGCCGAAGGTGGCGGTGAAGTGACTGGTCACGTGCTCGGCCCCGCTCGAGGTCGGGATGGTAAGGACAGGACCCCGTCAACGTCTCCGCCCGACTGGCACGTGGCGCCCCCCTTGGTGCCGTAGCGGGCGCCCACTCCGAATGTCCCCGGGCCGGTCGGCTGCTTGCCGTTGACCGGGCCGTTGCAGGTGATCGTGCCGGTCTCCCCGTTCGTCTTGATGGTCCCCGAGCTCGGCGAGCTGGAGAGCCCGGGCGAAATGACCGCGTCGTACTCGAAGGTGCACGGGGTACCGCTACTGGCCGCGCTGGCCGGTGCCGTCGGCGTTGCAGGGGTGGAGAGGAGGAGCAGGGTGATAGCGAGAAGCATTCGTCGAGTGATCATGGACGTTTCCCCTTTTCTTGGTGAAGCGACGATGTGGACTGGGCGGTCCGCGTCCGCCGCGGCGCGTTCTCTCACGCCTTGGCACTCAGCGGAATGAACCGCTTGAGCTTCCCGGACGCAGCAAACCGCTCCAGATGGTCGACGGGAACCACCGTGATCTCGGCCGAGTCCATTCCCAGTGCCTTGAGGTCCCGGATGATCTCCGCCGCGACCTCGGTGCAATCGACCGGCCCGATGCAGCGGACCGCCACGTCGGCGCCCGAAGCGGTCTGACGAACCTGGTACTCCACGACGTTGCGGCGGCGACCGAGCACCGATCGGAACACATGGGCGTTGACAGTGAGATCGCCATAGCGGAAGCAGTCGTCCTGGCGACCCTGGGGATCGGCGATCCGCCGGTGAGCCGATCCGCAGGGGCAGGGGCCCTGGATGAGACGGAGTTGGTCGGTGACCTCGTAGCGGATGAGCGGCATGGTGTGGTTGAACAGGTTCGTGACGTAGATCTTGTCGGCGCGGGCACCGGGGACAACCGGGCCGCCCGGCGGCGTCGACGAGCTCGACGATGACAAGATCGTCGCTGAGATGGACCCACGAACCGAGGCCACAGCTAGCGTGGCAGCCGAACTCCGACGCTCCATAGATGTTGATGACCGGGACATTCCACGTCCTGTTCCCAGAGCGGCTCGGATCTCGGGTAGCAGAGGCTCACCGGCAAAGCTGATCCGGGCTGGGCGCGATGCGCAGCCGTCCTTCGCGGGCCTCGTTGACGAGGGCGGGGAAAGCCGACGGGTAACCGCCGAGCAACGTCGGCTGGTAGGCGTTGAGTCCGCTGACGATCTCGTCGATCGGAAGCGTGACCGGGAAGCAGCGCAACTCGATGTCGCCACTGGCAAACGTCTGGGCGATGGCGCTTGAGTAGTGGGTGGCGTGACTGGCGGCGACGACCGCCGCGGGCGGCTGCGGTGGGTTGAGCGTCTGCTGGCGAAGCGCTCGGATCTCGTAGCGGAGGATGCTCCAGTACATGATCGACCAGGTGTCCCAGTCGTACACGAACACGCCGCGCCGGCCGGTGGACCCGCCCGATGCGCAGGCGTGGTAGCGGTCGAACAGGTAGGCGTCACCGGTCAGGGAGTCGAGGTGGTCCTCGACGACGTCGAGACGCAACCGGTCGTCGGTCGACGATCTCATCGAAGTTGGTCATCAGGTCGTTCTTCGTCATGACCGGCAGCTCGGCAAGCATCGGCTCGTCGACCTCGTCGGGGTCGACGTTCGAGAGCCGCTTGCGGTGCCACGGCGACAGGTCCTTGGCCACCCGCACCAGCCGGCGCAGCTCGGCCTGCCGGTGGGTCGCCAGCAACTCGGCCGACCAGTCCAGGCGCTCGAGCAGCCCGGGCAGCATGGCTGCGGCGTCAGCCACATGTCGCTGGCGAAGCTCCTCGTAGGTGGCCATCGTCCTCCCCCTCTCCCCGACGTGTGGACCACGCCTCGTGCTTCCGGGGCAGCGTGGGCGCGGCCGGTCACCCGTCCCTCACCGACGGCTCACCGGGCCGGTGAGGCTTCGGTGAGGGCCGGGTGAGCCGTCGGCCGCGAGGCGCCGGTGTGCTCGATCGACGGGCGCGTCACGAGGCGGTCCTTGACCAGGGGCTGTGATCCGCCCGACTCACCCGTCCGGACGAGCATTACCCTGAGGGCGCCAGTTGACGGCTCTCGGGGGACGGCGGGGGAAAGACGCGAGGGATGGAGTTCCGCATTCTCGGTCCCCTCGAGGTCCTCGACGACGGTGGCCGGCGGGTCGCCTGCGGGGCAGCCGGGAACGGGCGGTCCTCGCCCTCCTGTTGCTCTCCGCCAACCGGGTGGTGTCGGCCGACCGCGCTGGCCGACGACCTCTGGGGCGAGCGGCCTCCGGAGGGGGCGGCCCACGCCCTGCAGGTCCACGTGTCCCGGCTGCGCAAGGCACTGCGGGACGGCCGGCGGCGAAGGGATCGTCGTGACCCAGGCTCCCGGCTACCTCGCCCGCGTCGACCCGGACGCCGTCGACGCCATCCGCTTCGAGGCGCTGGTCGGCGCAGGCCCGGGAGCAGGCCGCCGGGGCGACCAGGCCAGCAGGCGGCGGCGACCTTGCGGGAGGCCCTCGGCCTGTGGCGGGGCCCGGCCCTGGCCGACGTGGCCGAACCGCCGGTGGCCCGGGCCGAGGCCGTCCGCCTGGAGGAAGCCCGGCTCGCCGCCCTGGAGGACCGCGTCGAGGCCGACCTGGCCTGCGGCCGCCACGGCGCACTGGTGGCCGAACTCGACGCTTTGACGCGGGCGCATCCCCTGCGGGAACGCCTCTGGGCCCAACGGATGCTTGCCCTCTACCGGGCCGGCCGCCAGGCCGAGGCGCTCCGGGCCTACCAGGATCTGCGGGCCATCGCTCGGCGAGGAGCTGGGCCTCGAGCCGAGCAGCGCGCTCCGGCGCCTCGAGAGCGCCATCCTCCGGCATGAGCCCGAACTCGACTGGCGTGCCGCCCGGCGGCGACGCCGTGCCGGTCGGAGCGGACGTGCCGGAGGCGCCGTCGCCTGTCCTTCCCGATGCCGGACACTGCTGACCGAGATCGGCCGGGTCTTCGTCGGGCGGGACACCGAACTCAAGAAACTCGAGCGAGCTCTGGGCGGAGGCCGGGGAGGGCAGCTCGGCTGGCGCTCCTCTCCGGAGAGCCGGGAGTGGGCAAGACCCGCCTGGCCGCCGAATTCGCCCGGTCGGGTGCACATCGAGGGCTCGACGGTGCTGGCCGGGCGCTGCGACGAGGACCTGGGCGTTCCCTACCAGCCCTTCGTCGAGGCCCTCCGCCACTTCGTCGAGCACACGCCCCCCGCACACCTCGCCCGCCGCCTGGGCCGCCACGCCGGTGAGCTCGTCCGCCTCCACCCCGACCTGGCGGAGCGTCTGCCGACCTGACGCCGCCGCTGCGTTCCGACCCCGAGACCGAGCGCTACCGCCTCTTCGAGGCGGTGGCCGCCTGGCTGGCCGCCGCGTCCGCCGACCAGCCGGTCCTGCTGGTTCTCGACGACCTGCAGTGGGCCACGAAGCCGACCCTGCTGCTGCTGCGCCACGTGATGCGCTCGACCGAGCCGATGGCGCCTCCTGATGCTCGGCATCTACCGAGACACCGAGCTCGGCCCACGACCATCCCCTGGCCGGAGCTGCTGGCCGACTTCCGCCGCCAACCGGGCGTCGAGCGGCTGGCCCTCTCCGGGCTCGACGCAGGCGGACGTCGCCCGCTTCATGACCGAGGCCGCCGGCCACGAACTCGACGACGACGGCCTGGCCCTGGCCCGGACCATCCACAGCGAGACCGAGGGCAATCCGTTCTTCGTGCGGGAGGTCATCCGGCACCTGACCGAAACCGGCGGGATCGAACAGCGCGACGGCCGCTGGGGAACGCCGCTTCCGGTCGACGAGATCGCGGTCCCCGAGGGAATCCGGGAGGTGGTCGGCCGACGGCTCGGCCGCCTCTCGGCGACGCCGGCCACGCCCTGCCGGGTGGCGGCGGTGGCCGGGCCGGAGTTCGACCTGGCCGTCGTCGGGGCCGCCGGCGAGCTCGAGGAGGAGCGCCTGCTCTCCGCGGTGGAGGAGGCAATCGCCGCCCGCCTGGTGGTCGAGGTGCCCGGCCCGGTGCCCCGCACCGCTTCACCCACGCCCTCGTCCGCGGCACCCTCTACGGCGACCTCTCCGCCGCCCGCCGGGTGACGCTCCACCGCAAGGTCGCCGAGGCCATCGAGGCCGTCCACCCCGCCGGCGACGACCAGCTCCCCGCACTCGCCTACCACTGGGCCCGCGCCGCCGCCCCCGGCGCGAAACCGACCGGGCCGTGGACTACGCCACCCGGGCCGGTGACCGGGCCCTCGCGCAGCTGGCCCACGACGAGGCCGCCACCTACTACGCCTACGCGCTCGAGACTCCTCGAGGCGACCGGCGCCGGCGCCGACGACCCCCGGCGCCTCGCGCTGCTCATCTCGCCGGGGCAACGCTCAACGGCAGGCCGGGGACCCCGGCTACCGCCAGACCCTGCTCGACGCCGCCGGCCTCGCCCAGCGGCTCGGTGACGCCCGGCGCTTGCCCGCGCCGCGCTGGCTAATACGACGGGTCACATCTGGACAGGGGCCTTCCACGTCGACGCCGGCCGAGTCGAGGTCCTGGAAGCGGCCATCGCCGCCGTTGGCACAGCGACCTCCGACTACGGGCCCGGCTGCTCGCCACCCTGGGGTTGGAGCTGGCCTGGCAGGACGACCCGCGACCGCGGCTCGCGCTGTCCGAGCGAAGCGCTCCGATCGGCCGGTCACTGGAAGTGATCGCGGAAGCCCTCGCCCCGTGCTCCTGGCCCGCGACTACACGATCCACGCCCCGACAACGTCGCCGAGCGGTTCTCGGCCACCACCGAACTGCTGGCAACTCGCCGAACGACTGAACGACCCGGTCCTGGCCAGCCGCGCCCTCTGCCTCCGCTTCAAGGCGGCCATGGAGCTCGCCGACGTGGCCGAAGCGGAGCGGTGCCTGGCGAGGAACCAGGCGCTGGTCCCTGACCTGGGCCAGCCCACCCTGACCTGGGCGGCGCTCCACCACCGCGCCGCCCTGCTGCGTCCTCCGCGGCGACGCCGGGGCCGAGGCGGCGGTCACCGCCGCCGCAGAGTTCGGCGCCGACGCCATTCGGGACTTCGCCATCCTGAGGCTCCCACTGTTCTCGCTGTACCTCGAGCAGGGTCGCATGGCGGAGTTGGACGAGTTCGCCCGCCAAGCCTCGGTGCGGTACCGACCACCCTCTGGCGAAATCGGCCCATGGCCCTCTCTGGCGGAGACCGGCCGCCACGAAGCCGCCGCCGCCCTCTTCGACGAGCCGGCCGCCACCGGTTTCGCCTATCCGACGAACAACGTCGCCTGGCTGCGACTCGGGCGCCGAGTCCGCCTGGCTGTGCGCCCGCCTCGGCCGGGCCGACTGCGTCCCCCAGCTCCGGTCCCGCCTGGAGCCGTACGCCGACCAGCTCGTCGTGGCCTCCTTCGCCGGATGGGTGACTGGGCTCCGTCTCCCTGCTACCTCGCCCTGCTCTGCCCGACGGTCGGCGACTTCGACGCCGCCGACGCCTACTTCGCCGCAGCGGCCGCCACGCACGAGCGCATCGGCGCACGCCCCTGGCTGGCCCGCACCCACCTGGAGTGGGCCCGGATGCTCCTCACCCGGGCCGACCCCGGAGACCGTCACCGCGCCCACGAGCTGCTCCGCCAGGCCCTCGCGACCGCCCAGCAGTTGCGGCTGCCCCAGATCGAACGGGAAGCGTCCCAGCTCAGGCCCTGAGCCTGTCAGGGGCAGTTTCCAGTAGCGACCGCAAACGACCGGCACCTACCCAAGGTGGTCGCTTCTGGGCCCTGACACTTTCCCGCGTACAGGTCGGCTCACCACCTTTATGTCTTCCGACCAGCACTTTTAGGTCTTCCGACCCCTCGCACGCCGCGGACAGGCCGCGGAGCGCGTCAGGTGTTCGAGTGGATCTCGATCCGCGCGTCGAGGGCGCCGAGGACCCGCTGGAGGGTCTTCCAGGTAGGGCTGGTCGCACCACGCTCAATGCGGCTGATATCGCCCTGGTCGATGCCCGCCCGGGCGGCCAGATCGGCCTGGGTGAGCCCACGCTCCAACCGCAGCGCCATCACCTTGGCGGCGATGTCGTACGACTCGGCGAAGCCCTCCGCCCAGACCCTGGCTTCGGGCGCGGAGCGAGCCCGGCGAGCGGCGCTGATTTCGTCGTACGTCTTGCCCACCTGGGCTCCTCCTCTCCTCGACTCGAGTATGGTGAATTCCCCATTATAAGTCAACAGGGCCACGTCATCACCGCACCCGGCGTTGCCGCTCCTTGAACTGAACCAGGAACTTCCGGGCCTCTTTGATCTCGGCCTGCTGCCGCTTCGGACTGGGAGCCTTTCCTTTGTCGTACCCGCCGAGGAGCAGCACGACCTTCTGCCCGTAGAAATGGACGAAGACACGCAGGAGGACCGACTCGGGCGCCCCCGACTTGAGGACGGGAATCTCGTCTCCGAACCGAGCCACGATCTCTTCGACAGTGTGTCGGATGCGGAACTCGAACAGGCCGCCCCCGAGCGCCTTCAGCCACTCCGTCTTGGCGAGGTCGATGCCGAGCGCGCACAAGCACGCGCGATCGCGGCAGCGAGCGCTGCTGCCTTGAAGTCAGAGAGCTCGTCCACGAACTGCTCGAACGGGCACGAGCCGTCATCGGCTACGAAGGGGTCGGGCGTCCAGATCGGCACCGGCGGACCGTTAACTCCGGCTGCTGCCCTCGACCGTGATTCACGCCGATCGGCCGATCCTGGGCGCTGGCCGCGCCGTCGACGCGGACCGTGCCTCCCGGGACAAACCGTCGGTCAGGAGGTGCGGGGTGACCTCCCTATGGGGACCGTCGCCCCTGATCGGTTGCAGCGGCACGATCTGATCGTCATAGCCCCAGACCGCCAGACCCTTCTCCGGCCGGGAGGCGACAACTCCATCGAAGCCCGGCCGGCCGTGTTTCACGTCGGCCAGTCGCTCGGTGACGATCACCCGGCGCAGCCCTCCGCCGAACGGCCGGTACCAGATCACGTCCCCAGCTTCGTATTCCACGAAAAGACCTCCAGCCATCGTCGGGAACTTCCAAGCCGAACATACCGAGAGGGTCTGACACTCTCGGGGCAACGGGTCTCGCGCCGTTCCTCGCTCCGAAAATCGGCTGCGGTCAACCGCGCGTGCCTGCGATCATGCTGCGCCCGCTGGATCGCGACAACGAGGAGGAGGGCGCGAGCGTTGGACCATTGGCAGCTGGAGGGCTTTCGTCGCCGCCTCGAGGCCGGCGAGACGCTCGACCTCAAAGAGCAGCAAGCGCTTCTCGGGTCGCTGGTGGAGCTCGACCGGACGGTGCGGCTCCCGGCGGAGTTCCACATCCGCGTGCACCGGGAGGGGGACGGGACCCGGTGGTCGGCCCAGCACCCGTTGTTCCGCCTGCAGGCCACGGCCCAGCATCCCTCCGATGCCCTCGTGCGGGCGGCGGTCGAGCTGCGGCGGGTCCTCCAGGTCGAGTTCCACTGGCCGGGCGACGCGGCCGAGCCCGGGGAGCACGACGAGGTCGGGGACGTGCCCGAGTCCGCGTGGGAGACCTTGTCCCGCACCAATCCGGCACCCGAGACGGTGGTCGCCCTCACCGGGGCAATGCGGGCGCTCGAGGACGTCCGCTCCGAGGCTCACGCGCTGCGCTACGGCCAATCCCGCCACGCCCTCGCTCACGATCCGGACTCCACGCCGGCGCAGCGGACCGCGGCTCGCAGCGAACTCCGCCGCCGGCACGCCGAAACGCTCGCCGCCGAAGGCGTGGAGGCCGCCGACGAGGAGTGGCGCGACGACGGGTTCGGACCCGCCGAGCGGTTCGGGATCCTCCTACCGACACTCGTCATCGGTGTCGTCGAGACCCGCCACCAGTGGACGGACGACATCCCGGCCACCGGGCGTCACTGGCCGTGGGACCGGCCTCGCCATTTCCCGGCCGGCCGGTGGGTCGCCCTCGAGCACTCCTGGCACAACGACGACCACTGGGCCGGCGACCCCCAACACCTGCGGTTCATCGCCCAGCCGCTCCAGGCGACACCGGCCGCCGAACTGGCGCTCCGCCGACTGGCGGACACCGTCCGCGCCGGCGAGAGCGTCGGTGTCCACGCCGCATACCACGAGGCCGCCTCCCGGCTGCTACCCGAGGTTTCCGTCAGGAACGTGCAGGGCTGGATCAGCCCGGCCGCCCTCCCACTCGACATGTCGAGCCTCGACCACCTCGTCACCGACCCGCCCGACCTGACCGCCAGCGACGTCTGGGCCGCCCACTTCAAGCTCTTCTGGCTCTCCGACCCGCAGTCACGATCTTGAGCGGCGTTCCTCAGCTGCGACCGCAGCATGGATGGCGACGCCTTCATCGTCATCGTCCGCGCCACGGGGCCAGCTGACCAATCGATTGCGCAGCTCGGCTACCGCAGCATCGTCAAGGCCGTAGTCCGCGAAGTCAGTCGTCGCCCCGGCGGGGCACCCGCCTCGTTGGGCCAGGTCCGCCTGCAACGTCGATGACCACCTACGGCCGGGGCACGTCCGGGCCCGCTCCCCGAGCGGCGAGAACAGGATGGTGTGCCTCCCAGGCCGCCCGCACCGGCCGAGGCAGATACAACATCGGCCACGCCTCGATGAGCGCGTCACGGTTGAGCCAAGCGGCGAAGTCCTCGTCCTTCCACGCCTCGAGGATCACGACCTCGTACAGCAACGACCGGCGTCGAACATCACCGAGGAAGAACGTCGCCCGCGCCGAGGCGTCGAGATGCAACGGAAGGCGAACGCTGCCCTCGAGGGGGCCTCGGAGCGCGTCGAGATTCGCCGCCACATGGATCGTCCGGTACGGGGCGTACCAGCCACCACGCGGCCCGAACTCTGAAACCGGCGTCGCGCTCACCACACCATCATGCAGTATCCGCTTGGCGGAGATGGTCGGCCCTTGCCGGGACCACATGGGACGACACGAGGGCCACGAGCGGTACCGGACGTCCACAAACGACAACGTTGTCTTTCCGCTGCTCAGCGGCTAAATCGGCCCGTTCCCGCAGGAGCGCTTGACAGGAATCCGGCGTACAGGCCGGCTCACCACCATTCATGCCGCTGAACACAGTCTGGACGCCTGGCTCGGTGAAGGCTGTGTTCGGCGCAGGGCGCCGCAGGCACTCAGCGGCCAGCTTCAAGATCAGCGAGGAGGTCCAATAAGCCGTCGGCCTCCCAAGCTCGGTTGCGCTTTGATGAGGAGAGCGGCACGAGTACCCCGGCTTCGACGAGTTCGTCGACCGCGACCGTCGTGGATGATTTGCTCCGGCTGGTGGAGGCCACGGCGACGGGGACGGTGATCACCGGATGGGCCGGGAGAACGTCGATGACCGCCCAGGCGGCGGCGTCGGAGCGCAGCCGGAGTTGTTGGCGGACCTGCTGGCGCCATCGGTCTTGGAGTTCCAACACCTGCTGGAGGTAGCGCTGGGCGAGGGTGGCGCCGCGGGCGGCGGCAGCGGCGAAGCGCTCGAGCCAGACGGCGACGTCGCCCTCCCGGAACCTGGTGAGGCCGTCGATGTAGCTGTCTTTGTCGGCGGCGAGAACGACGCTGATGGGGGGGACATAGGCGGGGGCCAGATTTCGGCGGCGGAGGATGATGTGGATCAGGGTCCGACCCGTGCGCCCGTTGCCCTCGTCGAAGGGGTGGATCGTCTCGAACTGGGCGTGGGCCACCGCGGCCTGCATCAGCGGGGGCAGATGCTCGGAATTGCTGAACGCAGCGAGGTCCCAAAGCAGGCGGTCGACCTCGTCGGGTGGCGGCGGGACGAAGGCGGCGCCGCAGGGGTTGTAGTCGTTGCCGCCGATCCAGTTCTGGGTCGTCCGGAGCTTCCCGGCGATGTGCGGGGTGGGAGAGCGGCGCAGCAAGGCAGCGTGGATGGCCGTGAAGTGGGCAATGGTCAACTCGGCGGCGCCGCTGGCCTCCTCGACGGCCAGTTCCATAGCGTCGATGTTGGCCAGGACCTCGGCCACCATGGGGCCCAGCGTCTTGCCGGTGTCCGCCTGGGCCTCGGCGCGGGCCAGGCTGCGAGCGTCGACTTGGAGACCTTCTACTTTCGACGACGCGATCGACTCGGTGCGAAGGAGCAGTCGGGCGAGGGAAGCCAGCGCCGGGCGGTCCCGGTCGTTCAGGGCCCGGACGGCCGCCTCGGCATCGGAGATGACACCGGCGAGTTCACCGGGGACCGGGTCGTTGAAGTCGGCGACGGACTCGGGAACGAAGGCCTCGTAACGGCACGGCCTGCGGAACCGGGCCGGTGCATACATGCTCCCGTCGGGCGTCCAAACCCCTTGGACCAACTGGCCACGCAATCCGGACCTCCTCTCATCGTTAGTCCGACTTACACTCTATCTCGGACCAAGATGGTGGTGGTTCGAACTCGGATGCGATCGATCGGCGCCCCGACCGCCGCCCGGGCGGCTTTGGAGGCCGGCTTCGTTGGCGATCCGGCCCGCAAGCCGGGCAGCCGGGGCGGCTGGTACGACTTCCTCGGCGTGCGCCGACCCGACGGATCTAATTGAGCGCGTTGACGGCGATTGCGGCGGCACCACGAAATGGTCAGCGAAACCCGCTCAGATGAATCCGGCGTACAGGTCGGCTCACCACCAAACCGCGAAGAGGATGAGTCTCCTCGGCTGATCTGGCCTAGAACAGCATCAAAGTCGGGGCTAAAACAGCATTGAAGCCCGGGCCAAAGCGGTATCCTAATCCAGGTGACCGCTGCGTACATTCCGAGGCTCGTCGATCGAACGCTTTCGGATCTCTTCTCCGAACTGCCGGCAATCCTTCTTACGGGCCCCAGGGCGACGGGCAAGACAACGACCGCCCGGAGAATGGCCCGCACCGTGGTGCGGCTTGATCGAGAGCCGGAAGCGGTGGCCTTCAGGGCGGATCCTGATGCCGCACTGGGGGCCATGGCCGAGCCTGTCCTCCTCGACGAGTGGCAGTCGGTACCGGAGGTGCTCGGCGCGGTCAAGCGGGCCGTCGACGGAGATTTCCGTCCCGGACGATTCCTCCTCACGGGGAGCGTGCGGGCGGAACTGGACGCGGCGACCTGGCCGGGCACCGGACGGCTCGTCCGCGTTCGAATGTACGGCCTCACGAGACGCGAGGTGGCCGGGTCCGGATTGGGTCCTGCCTTCCTGGATCGTTTGGCCCAGGAAGGCCCTGACCTCCGGATTCCGGCCGAGCTCCCCGACCTGGCCGGTTACGTGGAACTGGCCCTCACCGGCGGGTTCCCCGAGGTCCTGCATCTGAGTGCCCCCGGTCGGGAAGCCTGGCTCGACAGCTATCTCGACGCGCTGCTCACGCGGAGACGCGCCGATGCTCGAGGAACGGGACCCCGTTCGCCTTCGGCGCTTCTTCGAGGCGCTGTCACTCAACACCGCGGGTCTGGCAGAAGCGAAATCGCTCTATGACGCCGCGGGCATCGACCGACGGACCGCGCTGGCCTACGAGCGCCTGCTCATCAACCTCTTCGCCCTCGACCACGTGCCCTCGTGGACCAGCAACCGGTTCACCCGCCTGGTTCGGGGTCCGAAGCGCTACATCGTGGACCCCTCACTCGTCGCCGCCGCGCTGCGTCTCGATCTCGGAGCGGTGCTCCGGGACGGGGATCTGCTCGGCCGGCTTCTGGACACGCTGGTCGCCGCCCAACTTCGCCCGGAACTCGACGTGAGTCCGGCCCGGCCCCGGCTCTATCACCTGCGGGAGAAGGAAGGGCGACGGGAGATCGACGTGGTAGCCGAGATGGCCGGATCGCGAATCGTTGCGCTGGAGGTCAAGGCGACCGCCGCCCCGGGTGTCTCGGATGCCCGGCATCTCGCCTGGTTCCGCGACCAGTTGGGAGATCGCTTCCTGGCGGGAGCGGTGTTGCACACCGGGCCGGCTTCGTTCTCCCTCGCCGAGCGGATCCACGCCCTGCCGATCTGTGCGCTGTGGGGCTGACCAGTCGAGGCGGGCGTCGAAGCGGAGGCACTCCCCTGTCTCCGGCGTACAGGCCGGCTCACCACCATTTATTGCCGTTGACGAACACAGATGATCCGGAGTCAGCCCTCTTGAGAACCAGATGTCCGCGCGACGTCCGCGGTGAGATCCGTCGTCTCGATGCCGACGATGGGACTCAGCTCGGGGTCGACCGCTCGGCAAACGAGGGCGTTGTCCTCGGGCCACAGGTCGGCGTAGGTGTTCAACGTCTCGGTCGCCGTCCTGTGGCGGAGCATTGACTGAACGGCCTTCACGGACGCGCCCTCCGAGATGAGCCGGCTGGCGTAGAAGTGCCAGAGGTCGGGGAGTCGTCCCCGGCGGGAGATCAGCCTTCCCCGCTACCCGGTTCAAGATCTCGTTCCACCGCTGTCGACGGATGGGGTTTCCCCTTCTCGTCGGTGAACAGGAGGATCTCCTCCTGACCACTCACGCCGAGGATCCGGGTGGACGGCTTCCGGGTTTCGCTGGTCCCGAGACCGCGGTACGTCGGTGCCCGAGCAAGTTCCGCAATGGGGTGGAGAAGCCGACGGGCATGGTCGGAGACGTCAAGGCCCGTCGCCCACTACGGCCGAGTCGTGATCGACGACTGGCTGGGTGACCGCCGTCATCTCGCCGCCTTGGGAAATCTTGCTGCGGGAGTTGGCCTGGCTCCCTGTCGCATCAGACCGCCCCAGGATAGTGTCACTTCCAGTCGACAGATCGAGTCGGGTTTGAGCGGTCCAAGATTATTTTCAATTGAGGCTCGTTAGAACCCGGCATGTTTCTGCAGCGAATGACTACCAGGGCGAGAGAAATAGAGTCTTTAATTAGCTCTTAAAGCGGGCGCTTTGCTTCATTACGCCTCACGCTTCCAACCAGAGGGGTGTGCCCATGATCAAGAGATCCGCCATAGCTCTGTGCGTGGCGCTGACGGCCTGTTCCAATTCCTCGACACCAGCCGCTGAGACGTCTGAAAAAGAGAAAGCAACGTTGGCCCGGGGCGTCCCGGACAATGACTATTGGTGGCCCAATCGCCTGAGTTTGGAGCCGCTGCGTGATTCGTCGACGTCAGCCGACCCCATGGGGCCGGACTTCGATTACGCCAAGGCCTTTGCAACGCTTGACGCGGAAGCGCTGAAGCAGGACCTCAAGACAGCGATGAAAACCTCCCAGGACTGGTGGCCGGCGGACTTCGGTCATTACGGCCCCTTCTTCATCCGCATGTCCTGGCACGCCGCGGGCACCTACCGCACGACTGATGGTCGCGGCGGCGGCGACGCCGGCATGCAGCGTTTCGCGCCGCTCAATGCCTGGCCGGACAACGCCAGCCTGGACAAGGCGCGCCGCCTGCTCCAGCCGATCAAGCTCAAGTACGGCAATGCCGTCTCCTGGGCCGACCTGATGGTGCTTGCCGGCACCGTGGCCATGGAAGACATGGGCTTTCCGATCATCGGTTTTGCCTTTGGCCGTGCCGATGAGTGGATACCGGAGGAAGTGAACTGGGGCCCGGAAGGCCAATGGCTTGGCGACGAGCGCCATCGCGGTGACCGTGAGCTGGACAAGCCCTTCGGCGCCACCCAGATGGGCTTGATCTATGTGAATCCCGAAGGCCCCAACGGCAACCCGGACCCGGTGGCGGCGGGTAAAGATATCCGCCAGGCCTTCGGCCGCATGGGCATGAACGACGAAGAAACCGCGGCGCTGATTGCGGGAGGCCACTCATTCGGCAAGACCCACGGCGCCCACAAGCCGGCCGACTGTGTCGGTGCCGATCCGGAAGCGGCCAGCCTGGAAGAGCAGGGCCTGGGCTGGAAGAACAAGTGCGGCACCGGTAAAGGCGTTGATGCGGTGACCAGTGGCCTGGAAGGCGCGTGGACCGCAAGCCCTGCCCAATTTACCCACACCTTCCTGACGAACCTCTACGGTTTCGAATGGGAGCTGACCGAGAGCCCCGCCGGCGCCAAGCAGTGGACGCCCAAGGACGGAAAAGGCGCCAACCTGGTTCCGGACGCCCACGACCCCAACAAGCGCCATGCGCCGATGATGTTGACCACCGACCTGGCGCTGCGGGAAGACCCGAAATATCGCGAGATCACCCAGCGCTGGCTCGAAAACCCCAAAGAGTTCGAGGTGGCTTTTGCCAAGGCCTGGTTCAAGCTGACGCACCGCGACATGGGGCCGACATCCCGCTATCTGGGCAGCTGGCAGCCGGATGAACAGTTCATCTGGCAGGATCCGGTACCGGCCGTTGACCACAGGCTGATCGGCGCCGCCGACATTGCCCGGCTGAAGACGGCCATCCTGAGTTCCGGCCTGACCATCCCCGAGCTGGTGCGTACCGCCTGGGCTTCGGCTGTCACGTTCCGCAAGACCGATATGCGGGGTGGCGCCAATGGTGCGCGTATCCGGCTTGCACCGCAGAAGGATTGGGCGGTGAACAATCCCCAGGAACTGGCGAAGGTGCTGGAGCAGCTCGAGGCCATCCGGGGCTAAGTTCAACAGCGGCGCCACGAAAGTGTCGCTGGCCGACCTGGTCGTGCTCGGCGGGGCCGCCGCCATCGAGAAGGCCGCGGCTAGCGGCGGTTACAAGGCTGTCGTTCCCTTTGTTCCGGGCCGTACCGATACCAGCCAGGAAATGACGGATGTGGAATCCTTCGCGCTGCTCGAGCCGGAGGCCGACGGTTTCCGTAACTACCTGACGGATGGCTACCCGCGTCCCCCCGCCGAAGCATTGGTCGAGCGCGCCGGCTCTGCTGGATCTGACGGTGCCGGAAATGACGGCGCTGGTTGGCGGCATGCGTGTGCTCAATGCCAACCATGGCGGTAGCAAACATGGTGTGTTCACCGACAAGCCGGAAACCCTGACCAACGACTTCTTCGTCAACCTCGTCGATATGTCCACCGTGTGGCAGAAGTCCGGCAGCGCAGAAGGGATTTATGAAGGCAAGGATCGCACGACCGGGGCGGTGAAGTGGACCGCCACACCGGTGGACCTGATCTTTGGCTCCAACTCCGAGCTGCGTGCCATCTCCGAGTTTTATGCCTCCGACGACTCCAGGCAGCGGTTTGTGGATGACTTCGTAGCGGCATGGGCCAAGGCGATGATGCTCGACCGGTTTGACATCTGATCAACCGTTGAGTTCGATCAATTGGGAACGGCGGCCTCCGGCCGCCGTTCCTGTTCATGCCGCTGTCAGGCGGCGACGACGCCATCGACGATGCGGACCGTCCGGTCGCAGTAGTCGGTGATCCGATCGTCGTGGGTCACCACGATCGCAGCGGTGCCCCGTGATTTCATCTCCGACTGGATGAGCCTCATGACCTGTGAGCCGAGCTCGGTGTCGAGCGCGGAGGTGGGCTCGTCGAAGAGGACCAGTCGCGGCTCGTTCATCAGGGCCCGGCCGATCGCCACCCGTTGCTTCTGCCCGCCCGAGAGTTGCGACGGCAGGTTCCTGGACCGGTCTGTCAGGCCGAGTTCAGCGAGGAGCCGGTCAGCCCGCTCCCGGGCCCGCTTTCCTTCGCGTCGGCCCAGCTCGTCGATGACGAGGAGGTTCTCGCGGGCGGTGAGGAACGGGACGAGGTTCACCGATTGGAAGACGAACCCCACCTGGTGCTGCCGGAACGTCGTGAGTTGCCGGTCGGAGTAGTCGCTGATCCGCTCGTCGCCGACGGTGACCGACCCCTCCGTGGCCGACAGGATCCCGCCGGCGATCGAGCAGAGCGTGGTCTTGCCCGAACCCGACGGTCCGACGAGCGCCACGATCTCGTCGGCGGCGACGGTGAGGGTGGTGTGGTCGAGGGCGACGACCTCGCTGTCGCCCATCCGGTACACCTTGCGGACGTCGGACAGGCGCAGTGCTGGACTGGTCATTGGGAGCTCCCCAGTGCGGAGGCCGGGTCAACGCGCAGAATCCGGCGAAGCGAGAAGGCGCAGCCGGCGACGGCGGCGGCCAGCAACGCGGCGACGCTGAAGACGATCCTGCCGGCCGAGACCGCCAGCGGGATGGATCCGGGTCGGATCAGCAGGTCGAGGACGGTGACGGTGACCGCGGCGACCACCGCGGCGATCGACGTCACGGCGGTGGCCTGGACCACCAGGCCGGCGAAGATGGTCCTCGACCGGGCACCGATCGCCTTCAACACGCCGTAGAGGGCGGTGCGCTCCACGGTGAGCAGTGCGAAGAAGAGCGCGATCACGACGAGGGCGATGACCACGGTGACGGCCAGGATCTGGTTGAAGGTGGCCCGTTGTTCGGTGACCCCGGGGATCTGGTCGGCTGCGTCGGGAATCGTGTAGGCCGCCACCTGGTCGGGTCGGGTGGCGTTGATCAACTCGACGATGCCGGCCGGGTCCGAGTCGCCGCTGCGCACGACGAGAGCCTGGAACACACCGTCGGCCAGCGCGGCGTCGGGGCGGTTCTGGTTGAGGACCTTCCTCCAGGTCGGAACATCGACCCACAGTCCGCCATGACCCTTGTAGGCCGTGTCGGCGACCCATCCCCGCACCGTGATCGGGGTGCGAGCCGGGCCGATCAGGAGCTCGTCGCCGACCTCGACGCCGTCGGCCCGGAGGATCTCGTCGGCCCACGCCGTCCCCGGCGGCGGCGGTTCGGGGAGACGCTTCTGGGCGAGTTCGTAACCCCAGACCGCGGTGTTGGCAAGTTCGCGGGGTCCGTTGCCGGGAACGCGGGCGCCGAGGAGCACCACCCCGAGGCCGCCGGTGTCGGACACCCCATTGATCCCTTCGATGGCGGCTCGGGTGGCGGGATCGATTCGGCTCCGCAGGAACGACGCCTGGGCGGTGTCCGAGTACACGATGGCGTCGACGTTCTGGGCCCGAAGCGCGCCGGTTGCAGTGCGGCTCAGCCCGTCGAGGAGGCCCCCGAGGAACATCAGCAGCACGGCGATGAGGGTGAGGATCACCGACGCGGTGATGAAGCGGCTCGGCCGGCGGAGGAGTTCGCGCAGTGCCAGCTTCACCTGTTCGCGGCCCCGGTGGTCGCTTCGAACGGATCGATTCTCAGCACCCGGCGGGCCGAGAGGAGCGAACTGCCGGTTCCGAGCAGAAGGAGCAGCACCGCCCAGACAATCACCGCTTGGGTCTCGAAACGCAGTGGTATGCCCCCGAGACGCTGTTGCGACACGGGGGTGTAGAGCGCGACCCCGATCAGGAAACCAGCCGTGACGATGATGACCGCCTGGATGAGCAGTGCGGTGACGAGCCGGCCCGCCGGCGCGCCGAGCGCCCGGAGCAGGGTCAGGGACCCGGCCTTCTGGAAGGTGACGATCAGAAAGAACAGGCCGGTAACGCAGGGGATCACCAGTCCATAGAGCAGGAAGATGATCTGGAACGACTGTCGGACCTGGGACACGCCGGGCGTGGCGTCGGCGGCGTCAGACCGGGTGAGCGCATCCAGGTCGTCTGACTGGGCGTTGATGGCCGCCACCAACTCATCGGCGGCGACGCCCTCGTCGGGCGCGGCGACGAGCACGTTCGGGAGGGGGACGCCGGCATCGGGGTTGACGGCCCGGACCAGGCGGGCGTAGTCGGGGTAGGCGACGAAGAGGGTGGGGCCCGCGTTCAACTGGACATCTGAGGCGAGGCCGACGATGACGATGGTCGATCCGTTCGGCACCACCTCGACCCGGTCTCCGACACCGAACCCGTCTGCGGCATCGGCGTCGCTGCTGACGGCCTCGTCCGGACCGCTGGGATAGCGACCGGCGATGAGCTTGGCTGGGGCCCCGAGAGCGGGGTCGTCGAACCCGATGATCGAGGTGTCGAACCGGTCGCCGGCGGCGACCGAGACCGTGAAGGAGCTCTGGCCGAGTCGACCAAGGGCACCGACCCCGTCGGCGCGGCGCGTCTTCGCCTCGAGATCGGCGGTGATGATGCTGCCCTGGATCACCCGCTGACCGTCGACCGAGTAGACCAACACCGGTGCCGACAGGTTGCGGATCGCGCCGACGAAGGACGTGAGCAGACCGTTCTGCAACGACTGCTGGAACAGGATCAGGAAGACGAGGAGGCCAACGGCGGCGATCAGCAGCCCGAATCGCACCTTGGCGCGGGCCATCTCCTTCAGAGCGAGGAACATCGCGGCGCAATTGTGGACCAACCCAGCTGGATCGTTCAATTCATCCGGGAGGGGCGGCGGCGTCCCCATGACGCCGGTCGAATCCGACGCCCGTGGGTCGGAGGAGGTCCATCTCTACGCCGCCAGAGTGGTAGCCCGCAGGTCACAAGGTCGTGGTACCCGGGAGCGCCGGTCATCCCGGGCGCGCGGGGTAGCGTCGAGAGCCGCGAGGACGCGCTGGACCACGAAGCCCCTTTCCGGCTGCTGCCCGAGGTTTCCGTCAGGAATGTGCAGGGCTGGGTCAGCCCAGCCGCCTCCTGCTCGACATGTCGAGCCGCGACCGCCTGGTGGTCGACCCGCCCAACCTGACCGGCGGCGACGTCTGGGCCACCCACTTCAAGCTCTTCTGGCTCTCCGACCCGTCGGCCGCCGACCGGTGAAACGCTCAGGGCTGAGCGGCGCGCCAGTCGCCGCCGTAGCCCCCGGAGCGGAGCCGCTCATCCAGAGGCGGGCAATGACCGCGCTGCCGACCGCGATCTTTGAGGTGTTCGACCACCTCATGCTCTTCCCCCTCATACGAGCGCTTCGGCTGGGGCAGCCTGTTTCTCGGCGTGTTCGACGATGCGGAGGCGGCCATCCACCGCACCATCACCCTGGCCCAGGATGGAGGCCGGACCTCCACGCCCTCACCCTCACCGCCGGCCTCGGTGATGAACGAACCGTCGGCCATCACCGACTTCGACGGGGTGATGACCATCGCCCAGGTCCAGGGGACGGGTACGGAGGAGAGCAACGGCCAGTCCACCGGACTCTTCTGGACGGTGCCGGTGGCACCGGAGACGGTCGTCTTCGACCCCGCTCTCGACCAGGTGTCCCTCCGAATCCCGTCTCTGGACATGCCCGACGCCTTCAACCTGGCCAACTCCCTGGCCGAGGGCCCGAGCGTCCCCGGCAACGTCGGATTCGAAGTGGTATGGACCGCTACCGGTCCCGCCAAGTCAGTGCGCTCCGAGGCCCATGGCTTCGCCGGCGAGTTCCGGGACGCCCGGGCCACGGTGGCCTGGTCGGGCCGCACTGAACAGTCCCGCTACCAGTCCGACCCACCCGAGGGGTCCAAGACGGTGTTCGCCGTCGTCGGGCGGGAGCGCAACGGCGTCTTCCTGCCCTCAGCCAACTAGCCACCACGGATCAGAGCGGACTCGTCGCCCTCGGCCCGACGGCGAGCGGGAGAGCGCCGCTGATCGCGACGCTCTCTCGTTGGGGGGAAGTGTCAGGCGGCGGAGCGGCTCCGCTCGCTGGTCGGGATGGCACTCACGGTGCCGGGCCGGTACTGGTAGTTGGTGATCAGGCTCACCGCCAGGACGGCGATGCCGGCGGCGAGGTAGAGGGCGGTGAGGCCGCTGTCCGACTGGCGGAAGTGCAGTGTGAAGGGAGCGGCGAGCAGCAGGGCGGCGGCCAGGTAGTCACCGGCCGAGTGCACCTGGAATGGGACCGTCGGAGGCCTGACCGGCGGCCTGACCGGCGGTGGGTCCGGGAGCCTGCTCGCCCCGGTGACCGGCATCCTCGGCGGCGTCACCGGCGGCGGCTCCGGGAGCCTGCTCGGCGGGGTGACCGGCGGACTGGGTCTCTAGCCCGCTGGGTGGTGAGGAGAGCAAAGGCGGGGCCGGTCTTCCGGCCCCGCCTTCTTGCTGTCGACAATCCGCTCAAGGAAATCCCGAGCTGGCGTTCTGTGGTCACGAAACGGCGATATGCGCCGTCTGGTGACCACAGAACCCCCGAGTACTGGTAGGCAGACGTGCCGTGGCCCCGACGTGCGTCCCGCCCGGGCGGCAGATGGCGGACCTCGGGGCCCCTACCTAGGATCGCGATGTGGCGCAGGGTGGCGCGGCCGGGACGGGGCGGTCGACCGCCATCGTTCTCTTCACGGACCTGGTGGGGTCCACTGAGCTTCGTTCCCGGCTGGGGGAGGACGCAGCCGAGGAGCTTCGCCGGGACCACGACCGGCTGATCGCCAGCGCGGTCGAGGCCAACCGGGGGCGGTTGGTCAAGCATCTCGGCGACGGCGTGATGGTCACCTTCACCGGAGCGTCCGACGCGCTGGCCACCGCCGTGGCGATCCAGCAGGCGCTCGACCGCCACAACCGCACGGGTTCGAGCGACGCGCCGCGGCTCGAATTACGGATCGGGGTCAGCGCCGGAGACGTCGCTTTCGAGGGGGAGGACTGTTTCGGTACACCCGTCATCGAGGCCGCCCGGCTGTGTGCCGCCGCCGGGGGCGGAAGGATTCTCGTCACCGAGGTCGTACGGGCACTGGCCGGCACGGCCGGGGGTCATCAGTTCGAGCCGGTGGGGGCTCTGGACCTGAAGGGCTTGCCGGCGCCCGTGCCCGCCTGCGAGGTGACCTGGGCGCCGGTGACCGGGCCGCTCCTGCCGATGCCGGCCTTGCTGACCAGGGCAGGGCGGATCTTCGTCGGCCGGGACGAGGAGTTGGAACGCCTCCAGGGCTTGTGGAAGGAGGCGATGGCCGGGGAGCGGCGGACGGCGCTCCTAGCCGGCGAACCGGGGATCGGCAAGACCCGCCTGGCCGTCGAGCTGGCCGGTGCGGTCCGGGACTCGGGCGGTGTCGTGCTGGCCGGTCGGTGTGACGAGGACCTCGGCGTTCCCTACCAGCCGTTTGTGGAGGCTCTGCGCCATTACGTGGCCGGCGCCGAGGAGCGCCGCCTCGGACGCTACGCCGGGGACCTGGCCCGCCTCGTGCCCGAGCTCACCGACCTCGTTGGTGGCCTGCCTGAGCCGCTCCGCTCCGACCCCGAGACCGAGCGGTACCGCCTCTTCGACGCCTTGGCCGGGTGGCTGTCGGATGTGTCCGCCGAGGCGCCCGTCCTGCTGGTCCTCGACGATCTCCACTGGGCGGCCAAACCCACGCTGCTGTTGCTGCGCCACGTCCTGCGCTCCCCGGAACCACTGCGCCTCCTCGTGGTCGGCACCTACCGCGACAGCGAGATCGGCCGGGGCCACCCCCTGAGCGACCTCCTGGCCGAGCTGCGGCGCGACGGCGGAGTAGAGCGGCTGGCGCTCTCGGGCCTCGACGCCGCCGGGGTGACCGCCTTCGTCGAGGCCGCCGCCGGCCACAGCCTCGACGACGAGGAGGCGCAGGAGCTGCCCCGGGTGGTGTGGCGCGAGACGGAGGGCCACCCGTTCTTCGTGGCCGAGGTGCTGCGTCACCTCTCCGAGTCGCGGGCCATCGAGCAGCGGGACGGCCGGTGGGTGCTGCGCGCCGACCTCGGTGAGCTGCACATCCCCGAGGGGGTACGCGACGTCGTCGGCCGGCGGCTGTCGCACCTGGCCGAGTCGACCAACGAACTCTTGGCGGTCGCGGCCGTGGTCGGGCTGGAGTTCGAGCCCGCCGTGGTCGAGCGGGCCGGTGGCGTCGGGGAGGACGAACTCCTCGCCGCGCTCGACGAGGCGACCGCCGCCCGCCTGCTCGTCGAGGTGCCGGGGCCCCGTTACAGGTTCGGCCACGCCCTGGTGCGGGCCACGCTGTACGAGGAACTCACCGGGGCGCGACGGGTCGCCCTCCATCGCCGGGTGGCGGAAGCCATCGAGTTCGTCCACGGTCGCGCCCTCGACGACCACCTTCCCGCCCTGGCCCACCACTGGGCCCGGGCGTCCGCTCCGGCGGCTGACACCGCCCGGGCCATCGACTATGCCACCCGGGCCGGGGATCGGGCCGTGAGCCAACTCGCCCCTGACGAGGCCGTGGCGTACTACCGCCAGGCGCTCGAACTCGTCGACGTCGCCGAGGCCGGGCCAGCCGAAGGGCAACGGCTCAGGCTGCTCATTGCCCTCGGCGAGGCCCAACGCCAAGCGGGTGACCCGGCCCACCGGGAGACGCTGCTGTCCGCCGCTCGTCTGGCTGCCGACGAGGGCGACGCCGCCGCGCTCGCTCGGGCGGCACTGGCCAACACCCGGGCAATCTTCTCGAGCACGATCGGCGAGGTCGATGACGACCGTGTCGCCTCCATCGAAGCCGCGCTCGACGCCATCGGCGACGAGGATGCTTCAACCCGGGCACGTTTGCTCGCCGCCCTCGGCCAGGAAATCATCTTTGCCGGTGACCGGGAACGGGAACGGCGGATGTGCTTGGTCGACGAAGCGCTCGCCATCGCCCGCCGCTCCGGAGACAACGCCACATTGGCCCACGTCCTGCTCCAGAACTTCTACACGATCTCCTTCCCGGACACCCTCGAAAAGCGACTGGCCTACACCGACGAACTCCTGGGGCTTGCCGAGCGCCTGGGAGACCCGGTCATCACCGCCCGTGCCTCGTTGTACCGTGCCCGGACCCTCGGCGAGTCGGCCAACGTCGAAGCGGCCGACCGCGACCTCGACAGAGCAGAGGGTCTCGCCGAGGAGCTGGGACAGCCCACATTGCGATGGCTGGTGGGGCACCTCAGGACGGTGCGCACCATCCTGGCCGGGGACCTCGAACAGGGGGAACGCCGGGTCCACGCCTGGTTCGAACTGGGGCAGGCCACCGGACAACGGGACGCAGCGGTCTTCATGGCTGCTCACCTGTTCCTCGTTCGCTTCGACCAGGGCCGGCTCACCGAACTCGAAGAGCACCTCGCTGAGCGAGTGTCCGCCGCTCCCGGCCTCCCGATGCTTCGCGCCTACCTGGCGCTCCTGCTCTGTGAGATCGAACGGCCCGAGGATGCACGCTCGCACTACGAGCCGCTCGCCGTGGAGAACTTCGCCCTGCCCCGAGACTCCACCTGGATTCTCGCCATACCGTTGTGCGCCGCCGTCTGCGCCGGCCTGGGCGACGGGGCGCGAGCCCCCATGCTCTTCGACATGCTCGAGCCCTACGCCGACCAGTTCGTCTTCACCGCCGGAGGATCGCTCGGGGCCGTGGCCTACTACCTCGCAATCCTGGCCTCAACCTCCGGCGACTTCGACGAGGCGGAGCGCCGCTTCGCCGAAGCCGTGGCCACCCACGAGCGGATCGGCGCCCCGACCTGGCTTGCCCGCACCCGGATGGAGTGGGCCCGGATGCTCATCAACCGCGACCGACCCGGCGACTCAGAACAGTCCCACCGACTCCTCGGCCAGGCCCTCACCACCGCCCGGGAGCTCGACCTCGCCAACATCGAGCGTCGCGCCGTCCGGCTCCTGACATGAACAGCCCGGTGCCCGACCTGGCCGGCCGGTTGATCGTGCCCACCTTCGCCGAACCCCACGCCCACCTCGACCGGGCCTTCAGCTCGGCCATCACCGGCTGGAACCGCAGCGGATCGTTGGACGAGGCGGTCGAACGCTTCCTGGGATCGGTCGACCGCATGACGGTCGAGTCGTTGACCCCGGGAGGCCGCCGGGCCCTCGGCCTGCTCTACGACGCCGGGGTGGGCCATGTCCGGACGCACACGGCGGTGGGCGGGCCACTGGGATTCCGGGCGTGGGAGGCGGTGGAGAAGGCCGCCACCCTACCGGGCGTCGAGGTCCGTCAGGTCGCCATGCCGATCAGCTCCAACCTCGACGATTCCGAGGTCGCCGCCTGGCTCCGGGAGGCGGCCGACCGCGGCGCGGTGGCGGTCGGAGGGGCCCCGTGGCGGGCCGACGACCCGGTGGCGGCAACCCGCGCCGCCGCGCTCCTGGCCGCCGAACTCGGCATCGGGCTCGACCTCCACGTCGACGAGACCGACGACCCGAACGTCGACACCCTGGGCGTCCTCGCCGACGCCGTGACCGAGGCCGGTCTGGCCGGACGGGCGACCGCCCATCACTGCTGCAGCCTGGCCCGCCGCCCGGAGAAGGTGGCCCGGGCCCAGGCCGAGGCGCTGGCCACGGCGGGCGTGGCGGTCGTCGTCTGTCCCGTCAGCAACCTCTGCCTCCAGGGGCGGGCCTGCGACGCCCGCGGCCTGGCCCCGATCGGTTGGCTGCGAGACGCCGGGGTGCCCATCGGCATCGGACTGGACAACATCCGCGATGTCGTCGTGTCGGTCGGCACGGCCGATCCGCTGCGGGCGGCCTGGCTGGTGGCCATCGCCGCCCACCTGACCGGCGAAGACGACCTGGAGTGGCTCGGGCGCACGGTCACCGCCGGGAACCGACGGATCTGCGACCTTCCCGAGGACGTCGCCGATGGTGACACCGACGAGCTCCTGGTGATCGAGGCGATCAGCCTCGCCGAGGCCGTGGCGCTCGTGCCTCCCCGTCACCGGCTGTCGGGCTAGTGCGGGGTCCAGTGTGCGTAGCAGTCCGGGCCTGATCGGGGCGCGTGGTCCGCTTCGATGACGCCCTGGGTCGACTCCGGCGCGGTCCATCGCCACACCGCCTCGCCCTTGTCGTCGGTCAGCGTCCCGGCGAGGTCCCGGTGCAGTTCGTCATCGATGCGCACGTCGAAGAACACCTTGGTGTTCTTCAAGCTGGAGTACAGCTTCGCTTCGTAGGAGAAGATGTATTCCTGCGCCGCGGCATCCCAGATCATCGACATGGATCGGGGCAGGAGCTGGCAGTTGACCGGCACCGTGGTGGAGGTCGTGGACAGGGACGTCGACGTGGACGTCGCGGTGGAGGTCGTCGTCGATGTCGAGGAATCGGCGGGCGGGCCGCCGACGGCCCCGGCAGGCGGGTCGACAGGCGCCGAGCCCCCGTCGCCCGGGACGGGATGCTCCGGCGCCCCGGCCGCCGGAGGGGTTGAGGACGATGACGTTGGCGAGACGTTGGCGACGATGTCGTCGTGGATCTCTTCGTCGGCGCCGTGGTCGACGGGGCGGCAGGAGGGGTGGTGGCTGTGACCGACGGTGCGGCGGTCGTCGGTACCGGCCCCTCGGAGGGATCGGCGGGCGGCGTCGCCTCCGGCGGCAGGGTCGCGGGGGCATGGCCCTCGGACATGGCCTGGATGACGTTGCCGTCATGTCTCGGCCGGGCCACCACCAGCGTCGTCAGCAGGCTCGAGAGGAGCGCCGTTCCGACCACGAGCGCCGCGGCCCGCGCCCGCCGCCGGGCGCCCGCGCCGCCACAGCGGCACGGTGGCTCCTGTTCGTCGGCGGCCCACTCCAGCGCCGACAGCGGTCGAGGATCGGTCACGTTCGCCCTTGCGGTTGGCCGGGCCGAGGCGAACCCAGCAATGTTCGACTCAGGGGAAACGTCCGCTCACGCGGCCGGTGACGCCGGGCCGCGGCGATACGCCCGTTGCCGATCGTTCTGTGCGGCTTTGTTTCTGGGGGCCGTCAGGGGCAGGACGGTGTCTCGGGCCGCGACCGGAGCCAGTCCACCATCCGGTCGGTCCCGGCCAGGCCGCCCTTGGTCAGCATGAAGGTGTGGCCGGCGTCCTTCACGATGTCGAGCGTCACCGACGGCGACTGGACGAACTCGCTCTTGTGCATCTCGGCGTACTGGACCTCGAAGAGCCGGTCGCCGTCGGCGAGCTGCATGAACACCGGCACCTTGATGTTGCCCACGACGAAACGTGACGGCTGCTTGCCGATGGTGAGGATCTCTCCGCTGGGGGTGGGCACCGCCGCCTTGGTGTCAGCCGCGACCACCGCCGGGTCGGCGTTCTGGTTGTAGAACATCTCGGCCCGGTGCGTCGGCGTGCCGAGGAAGTACTCGTAGTCGGCCTGGAGGGCCCGGGGGATGTCGCCGGTGAAGAAGTCCTGGCCGAGCTGGTCGGACGGCCGGTGGTGCCAACCGAGGGTCAGAATGGCGTCGATGCCGCCCAAGGTCCCGGCGGCGAATTCAGTGGCGCCGGCCCCCGCCGAGTGGCCCCCGAGCACGACGTGCTTGAAGCCCTGCTTTCGGAGCTGCTCCACGACCTGATGGGCCATCCCGGCCATGTTCTCGTGCGTCACCAGGTGGCCGTTCTCGAGCTTGCTCTCGCCGTAGCCGAGGCGGTCGATGGCGAAGACGTTGTACCCCGCCGCGGCCAGCTTCTGGGCCACCGAGTAGCCGGGGAAGTCCCACGCCTCCTTGGTGTAGGACAGGCCGTGCAGGAGCAGGATCGCCGTCGACGACTCGCAGAAGGGCTCGTAGCGGTAGCCGATGAGCTTGCGGGCGGCCCGACCTTCAGCCGTGTTCTCGACGGTGAACTCGACCGGCTGGCGGACCAGCCCGGCTTCCCGGGTCTGCGCCGGAGCATCACCGGTGACGGCGAACCCGGCGACGGACACAACCATGCATACGACGACGTAGAGCACTCCGGCGCATGGTTCCCTCCCCCGCAACCTCGATGTAGTTACTCAATGGTACGCCGCCGGGGGTTCCGGCAGCATGGCGGGTTCAGGCGAGGAGGGCGACGGCGTCCCGCTCGAGCTTCGCCATCCCGAGATCCCGGGCGGCGGCGAGAGCCAGGCCGAGCAGCTCACTGGCCCGTTCGCTATCGCCGGCCTGGCTGCGGGTGAGGAGCATCCCGGCCCACTCGACCCGGGTCCGGGCCAGCCAGACGGGTGCACCGATGCGCTCATGAGTGGCCGCGGCGGCGGCGAATTCGGCGTTCGCCTGGGTGTAGTCGCCGGCCGTGGCCGCCAGCATGGCCAGGTACAGGGACACTGAGCCGCCGATCCAGCCGGCGAAGGCGCCGATCTGGAGTTGGTCGGCGTACGGCTCCATCGCCGAACGGAGGGGCGGCACGTAGTCCTTCCGCCCGAGGCGGGCGGTGGTCCAGGCGCACTCGACCATGAACATCAGCCAGCCGAGCGTGTGCCTCGGATGGTTGAATCCGGTGGCCGCAAGCTCTTCCATCACACCGGCGGCGACGTCGGGCTCACCCTCCTCGTCGCTGAGGTGGGCGCAGGCCGCCCGGATGAAGGGCGCGCCGCTCCGCTCCGCCAGGGCGCGGATGAAGCCCAAAATTCCATCGGCTCGGCCCTGCTCGCTGCGCAGCCAGAACAGCCGGGCCCACGAGAAGATCTCCGACGCGGCGAGGATCCCGCCCTGAGCGATCATCCGCCCGAGTTCGTCGGCGTCGCTGAGCCTCTGCTCGGTTTCGGGGTCGCCGTGCAGGACGGCGAGGGCGGCTCGGTGGTGCAGGACGAGGTAGGCCAGGCCGGGCTGGCCCAAGTCGCCGACGAGTGCCTCGTTGCGCACGAGGGACCGTTCGGCCTCGGCCACGTCGGCCATCTCCATTGCGACCTTGAAGCGCAGGCTGAGCGCCCGGCTGGTGATGACCGGATCCCCGAGCCGCTCGCCGATGGCCAGGAGCTCGCTGGTGTGGTCGAGCCTCTCCGCCACGTTCGAGGGGTCGGTGATCGTGTAGTCGCGGGCCAGCAGGACATGGGCCAGCGTGGCCGGGTCGTCGAGGTTTCGGGCGATCTGCAGCGCCTCGTGCGACAAGGCGACCCGCCGGGTCGGGTCGGGCTGCCAGGCCAGTTCCAGGCCCAAGGTGGCGAGGAGCCGGGCCCGCACCGGGAGGTCGTCCTCGGCCACCGCTTCGATGGCGGCTACCAGGGCCTCGATCCGTTCGGTGTCGACCGTAAAAGCCGTCCACATGTATCCGAGCGTGTTGGCCAGCGCGGCCCGGGCCAGGGCGGGGGCGTCGTCGATCTCTTTGGCCAGATGGGCGCCGTCGAGGAGTGTCTGGCGGTAGCCCGGATCGCCAGCCCGGCGCTGCGCCTCGCCCCGTCCGATCAAAAGCTCCAGTCGGCGGGGGTCAGTGCGGTCGGCGCCGCCCATGTCGAGCAGCTCGAGACCGGAGGCGTAATACCGGGCGGCCTCGTCATGGGCCAGCTGGGCCAGGGCCCGGTCACCGGCCATCCGCGCGTACTCCACAGCCTTGGTGGTGTCGACGACGGGAGCACTGGCCTTGGCCCAGTGGTGGGCCAGAGCCGGCACATAGTCGTCGAGGGCGCTCTGATGGATCGTCTCGATGGCTTCGGCCACCTTGCGATGGACCGTGATCCTCCGGGCGGCGGTGAGCGACTCGTACAGCGTGGTGCGCACCAGGGCGTGAGCGAAACGGAAGCGGGTGGCCGACACCTCCAGAACGAGCCGGGCCTCGGTCGCCTCCTCGACCGCTCCGAGGAGCGTCTCCTCGCTCACGTCACCGGCGGCCTGCACGACGCCCAGCTCGAATTCGGGCCCGGCCACGGCCGCCACGCGCAGCACCTGGTTGGTGGAGCCCGAGAGTCGAGCCAACCGCCGGCCCACCACGTCGCGTACCCCTTCGGGAATCCCGAGCTGGTCGACCGGAAGGCGGGTCGTCCAGCTGCCCTCCTCCTGAGCGACGGCTCCGGTCTCGACCAGGTGGCGAAGCACTTCCTTCACGAAGAACGGGTTCCCCTCCGTCTCCTGGTGGATGGCCCGGGCCAGAGCCAGGCCGGCCTCGTCGAGCGCCCGGCCCGACGCCTGCTCGACCAGCGTCGTGACCCCGACGCCGTCGAGACCGGTCAGCGACACCCGCTCCACCCCACCCTGGCGGCGGAGGTCGGGAACCACCTCCAACAGCGGGTGGTCGTGGGTCAGTTCAGAGTCGCGATACGTGCCCAGGACGAGGACCCGCCCACCGGCGGCCCGAACGACGTGGCGCAACAGCATCAACGTCGGTTTGGCCGCCCACTGCAGGTCGTCGAGCACGAGCAGGACGGGCTCCTCGGCCGAGGCGGCGGCCAGCCAGGCGGCCACCCCGTCGAAGAGGCGGTACCGCTCGGTCTCGGGATCGGATCGCAGCGGGGCGGGAAGACCGGGGACCCGCTCGTTCAGCTCGGGGACCAGCCGGGTCAGCTCCCCGCCGTACCGCCCCAGACGGTCGGACAGCGATGACGCATGGTCGGCGAAGTGGCGCAGGGCTTCCACGAACGGCTGGTAGGGAACGCCCAGGTCCTCGTCGCAGCGCCCGGCCAGGACCATGGCGCCCTCGTCGTGCACCCGGCCCGCCAGTTCGGCGGCCATGCGGGTCTTGCCCACCCCCGGCTCGCCGGCCAGGAGGGCGACCCGCAGCCCGCCCGCCGCCGCTTCCTTCCAGAGCTGCCCGAGCCGTTCCAGTTCCGTGTCCCGGCCGACGAAGATCCGGGCGACATCGGTCAGGAAGGCCGGCAGGGGCACCGACGACTCCGGGAGCGGCTCCCATCTGATCTCGATAGCGGGGACCGGCTCCGGGAGCCCCTTGAGCTCGAGACTGCCGATGGAGGTGAAGGTCCCCTCCCCGGAACGGGCCAGCCAGCGGACCAGCTCCGCGGCCAGGATCTGCCCCCCGGCGGCCGCCGCGGACAACCGGGCCGCTTCGATCACCGGGGTGCCGAAACAGTCGTCCTCCTCGAAGACGACGTCGCCCCCGCTGATGCCGATCCTCACTTCGAGCCGCCGGGCCGGCGCCGAGCGGTTGTGGCGCGCGATCGCCTGCTGGATCGCCACCGCCGCCGTCACCGCGTCCGACGTGCCCGGGAACGTGGCCATGATCCCGTCCCCCAGCCCCTTGACCACCCGCCCGCCGCCGGCCTCCACCGCTCCGGTCAGGAGCCGGTCGTGCGTCCGCCGCAGCTCGTCGGCCCCCTGCTCACCGAGGCGCGACCGCAGCTCGGTGGACCCCACGAGGTCCGTGAACAGCACCGTGGCCGTCGCCCGCCCGCTGCCCGTCGCCACGGGAACATGGTAGAGCTGGAAAAGGCAACCAGTTTCCGGGCCGGCGATAGCGCCCCTTCCGGACCAGCGGGTCCATACATGTTGGCCCGCGGCAGGCGGCACTAGTGCCGACCCCGAATCGTGGGGGACTGGGCCTCCTCGGGCCACGCCCGTTCCCCTTCACCCCTGGAAAGAGCCGTGTCCTTCAAACTCCGTACCCGTGCGCGCCTCGCGCCGTTCCTCGCCCTGTTCCTCACCGCCGGCCTGGCCGTCGCCCCCGCTGCCACGCAAGCCAGCAGCGACAGCGGCGGCCCGAAGCCCAACCTCGTCGTGTTCATGACCGACGACCAGCGGGCCGACGGGACGACTCCACATGATGCCCCAGACCATGCAGTACTTCGGCGCCGAGGGGACGGTCTTCCCCAACGGGTTCGCCAACACCCCGCTGTGCTGCCCGTCGCGGTCGACGACGTTCTCCGGCCGCTTCACCCACAACCACGGGAACATCAACAACCAGGACACCGGAAACCTGGACTACGACGCCACGTTCCAGTCGTACCTCAAGGACGCCGGCTACCAGACCGGGATGGTCGGCAAGCTCCTGCTCAACTGGAACAATGGGGACCCTCCGCCCCACTTTCGACTACTGGGCACTGACCAAGGGCGGCTACTACGACGTGCCCTGGGGCACCGACGAGGGAAGCCTCGAGGGCCGACTACACCACCACCGAGACGCGCCGCCAGGCGATGCGCATCCTCGACAAGTTCGAGCAGGACGACGACAAGCCCTTCGTCCTCTACATCGCCCCCCAGGCGCCGCACGAGCCGTGGGAACCGGAGGAGCAGTACGCCACCGCCGACGTCGGCCCGTGGGTGCAGCACCCGGACCTGTTCGAGACGGACCGCTCGGACAAGCCGTCGTGGGTGCGCGGCTCCGACTGGACGGCCCAGGAGAGCGCCGATATCCGGACGAACCAGCTGCGGACACTGAAGTCGGTCGACGACATGGTGGCGGCGGTGATGGGCCGCCTCGACGAGCTCGGCGAGGGATCCAACACGATGTCGGTCCTCACGTCGGACAACGGGTACCAGTGGGGCGAGCACGGGCTGACGTCCAAGTACCACCCGTACAACCACTCGATCGGTGTTCCGTTCATGGTGCGCTGGCCGGGGCACGTTCCGGCCGGCCGCGTTGACCGGCGCCTGATCGGCAACGTCGACATCACCCCTTCGCTGCTGGCCGCCGCCCGGGTGACGCCGCAGCTCAAGTACCCGCTCGACGGGATCCCATTCCTCACCGCCGACGGTTTAACCGACGAAACGAAACCCGGGACGAGATATACCTGGAGTACTTCAAGGATCAGCACCGCACTATTCCGGACTGGTCCTCCATCCGGACCGAAGGGCTCCAGTACATCGAGTACCACAAAGACGGCGCGGTCGTGTTCCGGGAGTACTACGACCTCGTTGCCGACCCCCACCAGCTGGTCAACCTGCTGAAGGGCGCCGTCGCCGGCAACGATCCCGACACCACCGCGCTCTCGAACCGTCTGGCGGTCTACCGGCAGTGCTCGGGCACCACCGGCACCGTGCCCTGCGTGCAGGACGCCTCGTCCAACCCGGACCCACCGCCCACCACGACCACCTCTTCGACTTCGACTTCGACGACTTCGACGTCCTCGACGACCACCACCTCGACCTCCACGACGACGACTTCGACGACCACGACGACCACGACGGCCCCAAAGGCGACCACCACGACCACGACGGTCACGGTGCCCACCGGGCCGGCGGGCGCCGGGGGTGACACCGGCCCGGTCATCCGGCCGCGCTCCGGGTACTGGATGCTCGGCACCGACGGAGCGGTCTACCCGTTCGGTGATGCCCGCCCGTACGGCAACGGGACCGCCTCGGGCGGCGCCGTCGACCTGGAACCGACCCCGACCGGGAACGGCTACTGGATTCTGGATGGCGCGGGAACCGTCACGGCCCGGGGCGACGCCGTCAGCGCCGGCCACGCCACCAGCCTGGCCGCCGGGGAACGGGCCGTCAGCCTGTCCCGCACCAAGAGCGGGAAGGGCTACTGGATCTTCACCGACCGGGGACGGGTCGTCTCCAGAGGCGACGCCTTCTCGCTCGGCGACATGAGCAGCGCGGCGCTGAACGGAGCGGTCCTCGACTCGATCGCCACACCGACCGGGCGCGGCTACTACATGGTGGCGTCCGACGGCGGCATCTTCGCCTTCGGGGACGCGGCCTTCTACGGCTCCATGGGCGGGGCCCGCCTGAATGCCCCCGTCCAGAGCCTGGTCCCCGACCCCGACGGCGCCGGCTACTGGCTCGTCGCCTCCGACGGCGGTGTCTTCGCCTTCGCCGGTGGCTTCCGGGGGTCGATGGGCGGCCAGTCGCTCAACGCCCCCGTCACCGGCATGGTGCCGAACGGGACGGGCTACCTGATGGTCGCCGCCGACGGCGGAATCTTCAACTTCTCCGACCAGCCCTTCCACGGCAGCCTCGGGGCCAACCCGCCTGCGCATCCGATCGCGGCCGTCGCCGCCCTGTAAAGGGCGGCTACGGCCCGAACGGTCAGCGGGCGCGATGGCCCCGCAGCCAGGTGGCGGTGAGGGACAGGCCGTCGTCGATCCCTCGGGGGGCGAAACCGAGGGCCCTGGCCTGGGCGTCGTCAACGTGGACGGGGCCGAGCTTGCCGTAGACCTCGGAGCGGCGGGCGAAGAGTGACGCGTCGTCGGGCAGGGTCGTGCCGGGAGGCCGCGCCGTGACCCGGTGCGGGCTGCCGATCAGCTCGGCGAACCGGTCGAGGACGGAGCCGAAGCCGGCCACCTCGCCGCACAGGACGTAGCGGCGCCCGGCTTCCCCCTTGTCGAAGGCGAGGAGGTGGGCGCGGGCGACGTCCTCGGCCAGGACCCACCCGACGGGAGCGTCGACGACCTCGCGCACCTCGCCGCGGGCGGCGGCCAGGAACAGCCCGTTGTAGCTGCTCGCCCCGTTGGGGCTGGGCCCGTAGATGTTGACGGCGTTGACCATGCAGGCGTCGAGACCCTGGGCGACGGCGGCGAAGACGAGGCCTTCGGCTTCCGCCTTGGTCGTCGAATAGGGATCGGTCAGCGCCGTGCGGTTGGGCGCCTGCTCGCTGACGAGTCCCGAGGCGTCGATGATGGCGGCGCTGCTCGACGTGTAGACCACGCGCCGCACGCCGGCCCGCGCCGCCGCCGACAGCACCCGGGCCGTGCCGTCGACGTTGGCCCGCCGGGTGTCCTCCGGCTGGGGACCGAGCGAGGCAGCCAGATGGAACACCCCCTCGCAACCCTGCATGGCGTCGGCCAGCGACTGCTCGTCGGCCAGGTCGGCGTAGACGCGCTCGACCTCGGGAGGCAGGACCGCGGCCCGCTCGGCGCTCCGGATGGTGGCCCGGACCGGTCGGCCGTCATCGACCAGGAACCTCACGAGCGCCGCACCCAGGTACCCGGTGGCGCCGGTCACCAGCAGCATCGGATCACCCTAGTCCCAGGCCCGGAACGTCTCAGCGGGGCGGTCACATGTCCGCCTCGAGGAGGGCCAGGATGCACTCCGTGTCGGTGAGGTCGTCGACGACGTGGTCGGCGCCGGCGGCGTCGAGGGCCGCCCGGGGGGCGAACCCGCTGGCCACCAGCAGGCAGCGGACGCCGCCGGCCCGGGCGCAGGCAGCGTCGAGCGGGGTGTCGCCGATCACCCAGGCCTGCCGCCGGGCGACTGGCCCGTAGCGACGCTCGACCCGGGCCAGGGCGACCGGGACGAGGGCGTTGCGGTCGGCGTCGTCGCTGCCGAACGCCCCGACGTCGAGGTCGATCCACGTCCGCAGCTCGAAGGCGTCGAGCTTCACCGCCGCGTTGGCGGCGGTGTTGCCGGTGAGCACGGTCTGCACCGCTCGCCGTCCGGCGAGCGCCTCCAGGAGGGGCCGGACGCCGGGCAGGATGCGACCGCGGGCCCGGATCGTGTCCCGCCCGGCGGCCACGAGCCGCTCCGTCTCGGCCAGCAGCGCCGGCAGGCGGGTGTCGGCATCGTCGTGCAGGTCGAGGACCGTGAGGATCTCGCGGCCGATCTGGGGGTCGGTCTTCCCGGCCAGCGATACGCCATGACCGTCGGCACCCACGCCGAACAGGGTCTCGATGGCGGCGACGAACGCCTCCGCGCCGACCCCGCCGGTCTGGGCGAGCGTACCGTCGATGTCCCAGAGGATGACCCGCTCAGGCATCGAGGTGCTCGACGTGGCGGCCGTGGAGCCACCAGTTGAGCGCCCACAGGGCGACGCCGACGAGGAGGAGCAGGCCGGCCCGGGCGAACGTCTCGGCCTCCTTCGTGGCCATCAGCGCCACCGACACGACCGCGCCGACCACCGGGACCGCGGTCGGCGCCTGGAAGTGGTCGTGCCCGACCGGGTCGCGGCGCAGGACGAGGACGGAGACGTTCACGGCGCTGAACACCAGCAGGAGCAGGAGGACGGTCGTGTCGGCCAGGGCCCCGAGGTCGCCGGAGACGATGAGCACCGCGGCGATGGCGGTGGTGGTGACGATGGCCACGGAGGGGGTTTGGCGTTCGCCGTGGACCGCCCCGAGGCGGGCGGGGAGGATCCGCTCCCGGGCCATGCCGTAGACGATGCGCGACGCCATGATCATGTTGATCAGGGCGCCGTTGGCCAGGGCGCACAGGGCGATGGCCGAGAAGAGCTTGGGGGGCAGGTTGAACGGGTCGGCCCGGACGACCTCCAGCAGCGGCCCGTCGGAGGTGGCCAGGCGGCCGGTCGGCACGACGACCGAGGCGACCGTGGTGACGACCAGGTAGATCCCGCCGGCCAGCAGGAGACCACCGAAGAGGGCCCGGGGATAGTCGCGGGCCGGTTCGTGGCACTCCTCCGCCATGTTGACGGAGTCCTCGAACCCGATGAGGGCGAAGAAGGCCAGGCCCGCCCCTCCGAAGAGCGCCAGCAGCACCCCCTCGTCGGCCTTGAACTCGAAGATCCGTCCGGTGTCGATGTCGGGGCCGCCGTGGACGATGGCGGCCAGGCCGGCCACCACGACCAGCAGGAGACCCACGAGCTCGATGGTGGTCAGCACCACGTTGAGGCGGACGCTCTCGGAGATGCCGCGGAAGTTGATCAAGGCGACGGCGGTGATGAAGAACAGCGCCACCAGGGTGGCGGGCGCGTCGACGAAGGCCGACAGGTAGTCGCCCCCGAAGGCCCGGGCCAGCGTCGCCGCCGACGTGAGACCCGAGCTCATGACGGCGAAAGCCACCAGGAACGTGAAGAACGGGCGGCGCCACGCCTTGTTCACGTAGAGGGCGGCGCCCGCCGCCTGCGGGTACTTCGTCACGAGCTCGGCGTAGGCGCAGGCGGTGAACAGCGCCAGGGTCAGGGCCAGGAGGAAGGCCGACCAGATGGCGCCGCCGGTCCGGTCGGCCACCTTCCCGACCAGGGCGTAGATCCCGGCGCCGAGCACGTCGCCGACGACCAGGGCCAGGAGCATGTTGCGGGAGATGGCCCGCTTGAGCGGCGCATCGGCCGGCGGCGGCGTGGCGGCGGATGTACTCATCGTGAGGACCGGGACCGGGCCAGCCACTGGTCCACCGGGGCGTAGTCGTCGGTGAGCACCCGGCCGTCGCCGCTGAAGTCGGCGGCGGCGCCGTCGACGATTGCGCCCTCTTCGCCGCCCCGGGACCGGATCAGAGCCTCCAGCCGGCCGGTGTCGAAGGGCCGGTCGGAGGCGGCCAGCACGTAGTTGCCGCCCTGGTCCCCGGCCAGGAGGTCGGGTGGGGCGAGGACGGCCACGTGGGGAAAGACGTCGGCCAGGCTGGCCGCCTCACCCCGGGCGAAGCGCAGCGGCGGATAGTCGATGAGGTTCAGGAGGTACACGCCGTCCGGGCGCAGGAGCCGGCGGACGTCGGCCAGGAACTCCCGGGTCGTGAGATGCCACGGAACGCTGAGGTCCCCGAAGGCGTCGCCGAGCACCAGGTCGTGCCCGTCGGCCGGCAGCCGGCGCATCAGGAGGCGGGCGTCGCCCACCTCGACGGTGAGGTCCGGCCCGGTGACCAGCCCCAACCGTTCCCGGACCACGTCCACCAGATCAGGGTCGATCTCATAGACCCGGTGCCGGGAGCCGGGATACATGGCGGCCAGGTAGCGGGGCATGGTGAACCCGCCCCCGCCGATGTGGAGCGCGTCGAGCGGTCGGTCGCCCCCGCCCGTCACGGGCGCCGAAGCGGCGATGACGTCGGCGAACACCTTGGAGTAGCGCAGCTCGAGATGCTTCGGGTCGTTCACGTCGACGTAGCTGTGCCGGGTGATGTCGAGCCACAGAGACCGCCCACCGGCCCGCGCCCGGTCGGGAATGATGCGGGCGCAGTGGTAGCGCGTCTCGACGTCGCAGGGGCCATCCGCCACCGCGCCGAGCGTTCCCGCTCCGGCCACGACGCCGAGGGACGCGGCCAGGAGGGCGGCCGACGGGCGGGGCCGGGCCAGAGCGACCCACAGCGCCGAGCCGGTGAGAGCCAGCGCCGCCCCCACGGCGATGATCACCGTGCTGGTGGCGGCGGCGGCGACCAGCACGAACCCGGCCACGAACGTGCCGACGATGGCCCCGGTCGTGCCGACGGCGGACAGGCGCCCCACCACCTGCCCGGTCACATCGAGGTCGCGCAGCTGCAGCTTCACGATCGTGGGGCTCACGGCGGACAGAACGGCGGCCGGGGCGAAGAACCCAATGGTGGCCAGCCCGATGATGTCGTCGGCGGTCCCGACGCTGGGGTGGCCGGCGGCGTGCACGGCGGCCGGCGCCAGCATGGCCAGGCCACCGCCGGCCACCATCAGCGGCCCGAGCGTCTTGTTGGGATCGACCCGGTCGGCCAGCCGGCCGCCGAGCCAGGTGCCGACGGCGATGCCGGCCAGGACGATGCCGATGACGGCCGTGTAGGTCTCCAGCCGCACCCCGACGTAGGGGGCCAGCAGCCGCCCGGCCAGGATCTCCAGGACCAGCACCGCCCCAGAGGTGAAAAACATCAGTGCGCCGGCCAGCCACGTCGCCATCGGCGCACTCTATTGGGCCTGCGGATCGCCCCAGCAACAGGCTCTCGGCTGAACGCCCCCATCCTTTCGGAGAGAGTGCTACCACGATAATGGTATGATCTGTGCCGTAGTTGTGCCATAGCCGAGGAGGGGACGTGGGAATCGTAAGCGTCGACCGCCAAGGTCGTCTCGTCCTTCCCCGGGAAATCAGGCGCCGGCTCGGAATCGATGGGCGGGCGGGCCAGTTGCGGCTGGTGGAGACGCCCGATGGCGTCCTGCTCGAGTTCCCGCCGGCGAAGGCCACGGTCGTGAAGGAGAACGACGGGCTGCCGTCCGTCACGATCGAGGGCCTGACCGGGCCAGTTGAGAACGCCGCGGTCATCGACGCGATCGAAGCGGAACGGGCCAACCGGTGATCGACACTTCGGCCATGGTGGCCGCCCTGCTGACCCAGCACGAACATCACGCCCTGGCCCGGCGGCATCTTCCGAAAAAGGGCCCGATCCCGGCCATCGTGCTGGCTGAGACGTTCGCCCAGCTCCGGCGGACGTTCTCCCTCACGGCCGATGCCTCCATGGCCGCCATCGGATTCTGGGCGCTCGATCCTACCCGGATTGCCGCATTGCCGGCCGAGGCGCTTCCTGACGTGTTCGGCCGGGCGAAGGCCCTCGATCTCGGGGGCAGTATCCACGACGCACTCATCGCCAAGACGTGCGCCCATCACAAGCTCACCTTGGCGACACTCGACCGGCGACAACACGCCATCGCCCTCGCCTTCGGAGTCAAGAGCACATATCTGTTGAGCTGAGGGCCTGCGAAGCCACTGTGGTACACCTTCGGTCGGGATGACTGCGTGCGTGTTCTGCCGGATCATGGCCGGTGACGTCCCGGTGCACGCCGTCGCCGAGGATGACGTCACCCTGGCCTTCATGGACATCGGGCAGGTGAACCCGGGCCACGTGATCGTCGCCCTCAAGGCCCACCGGGAGACGATCGTCGATCTCGACGCCGACCAGGCCGCCGCCGTCTTCCGTACCGCCAACCGGGTGGCCAAGGCCGTGGAATCGGAGTTCAAACCCGAGGGCCTCACGATCATCCAGGCCAACCGGCCCGTCGGCTTCCAAACCGTCCCGCACGTTCATCTGCACGTGCTGCCCCGCTACGAGAACGACGGGGTGGAGCTCACCTGGCCGGCCAAGCATCCCCCGGCCGAGGAGCTCGCCGCCCTCGCCACCCGCATCCGTGTCGCCATTTCGTGACGAGCCGGTCGGGCGCTTCCTCGAGCAGGTGGCGTCGGGCGAACCCGCCCCCGGCGGGGGGGCGGCCGCGGCCGTCGCCACCGCCCTGTCGGCCGCCCTCGTAGCCATGGCGGCCCGGCTCTCCACCACCCAACTCGACGACGCCGACACCATCGCCGCCACCGCCGACGAGCTCCGCCACCGGGCCCTCGCCCTGGCCGACGAGGACGCCGCCGCCTACCGGAGGGTCCTGGCCGGGTACCGGCTGCCCCGCCAGCCCGATCCGGAGGGTCGCCAGCGGGTGATCCGGGAGGCGCTCGAAGGGGCGACGGCCGTCCCGCTGGAGGTGGCCCGCCTGGCCGCCGAGGCGGCCGTGCTCGGGGGCCGGCTGGTGGCGCTCGGGAACCCGAACCTGCAAGGAGACGCGGTCGGGGCCGTTCTCCTGGCCCAGGCGGCGGCCGATTCGGCGGCCCGCCTGGTCGAATTGAACGTCGACCAGGGGAAACTCGACCCCGGTTGGACCGCTCGGGCGGCGGCCCACGCCGGGCGAAGCGGCGGGTGTTCGATCATCACATATCGGCTAGTCCAAGTGTGACAGCGGGGTCCATCCCCCAAACCCGGACAATGAACTGCAGCGACGGTACCGTCACTCGTGGGGGTTCGACGCCCTCGTGCGGGAGGCATTGTGTGCGGACTGGTCGGGATCTTCCACAAGGGTGAGACGGCCGAGGGGCCGGTCGGCGACGTGCTGGTGCCGATGTGCCAGGACCTCTTCCGGCGCGGCCCCGATTCCACCGGATTCGCCGTCTACCGCCACAGCAACAACGGCACGCTGGTGGTGCGGGTCGACCTCGACCGACCCGATCTCCAGAACGCCGCCGAACTGACCGTCATTGCCACCGAGCAGATCGTGCTGGTCAAGGAATGGAAGTTGATCGGCCGCAGCGTCCGCCTCGAGGTCGACTCCGACGACGACGGGAAGCTCGCCGACTGGATCGAGGAGCGGATCGAAGGGGCCCGGGTCTTCTCCATCGGACGGGCGATGGAGATCATCAAGGACGTCGGCTCGGCCAACGAGGTCGACCGCCGCTACGGGGTGCGCCAGATGCTCGGCACCCACGGCATCGGCCACACCCGGATGGCCACCGAGAGCCGGGTCGACATCGCCCACTCCCACCCGTTCTGGGCCCGCCCGTTCCCCGACATCGCCGTCGTCCACAACGGGACGATCACCAACTACCACCAGCTCCGGCGCCGACTGGAGATGAAAGGCCACCGGTTCTCCACCGGGAACGACTCCGAAGTCATCGCCGTGTACGTGGCCGACAAGCTGCAGCAGGGCGAATCCCTGGAGGACGCCCTGAAGGCGTCGATCAGCGCCCTCGACGGAACCTTCGCCTACCTGATCTCCACCGACCGGGGCATCGGCCTGGCCCGGGACCAGTTCGCCACCAAGCCGTTGCTCTACGCCGAGAACGACGAACTCGTCGTTCTCTCGTCGGAGGAAGTCGCCATCCGGAGCGTGTTCGCCGACCCAGAGCTCGTCCCGCAGGAACTCGGAGCCAAGGAGGTGCGCTGGTGGCTCAGGTAACCGCCGTTCGCTCCCACCGTGGACTGCGCCGAGCTGACCACCCGGGAGATCAACCAGGCCATCCGGCTCCTGTGCGACGAAGGCCGCGCCGACATCTGCGTGACCAACCCGTCGGCCCGCCACAACCTGGCCGTGGCCCTCGTCACCGGGAGCAAGATCCTCTTCGACGGCCCCGTCGGGTGGTACTGCGCCGGCATGAACGACGGCGCCCACGTCGTCGTCAACGGCAACTGCGGTTGGGGCGTGGCCGAATGCATGATGAGCGGCCGGGTCGAGGTGCACGGCCACGCCGGCTCCGGCACCGCGGCCTCGATCCGGGGCGGCCTGGTCTACGTGGCCGGCAACGCCGGCGCCCGGGCCGGCATCGCCATGAAGGGCGGCACCCTCATCGTCGGCGGCGACGTCGGCTACATGTCGGGGTTCATGATGCAGCGGGGCACGATGATCGTCGGAGGCGACGCCGCCGACGGGCTCGGCGACTCGATGTACGAAGGGATCATCTACATCGCCGGCGACATCGACAGTCTCGGGGCCGACGCCGTCGAAGCGGCGTTGACCGACGACGACCGGGCGTACGCTCAAGCACGACACCGACGAGTTCGGCATGCCCAGACGCCCGACGACTTCCGCAAGATCGAATCGGGCCGGCAGCTGTGGACCTTCTCGACCAAGGACCCGGAGCTGTGGAGGAGGCGCGCTGTGAGCGACCCGAGCCCGAGCCGGCCCGCTCCCCGCTGTGGAACCGGGACGTCGTCGAGGACATCTGGAACAAGGCGACGCTCGGCCGGTACCGCATCCAGGGCGGCGCCACCCGCCTCCGGGTCCCGTGCTTCGACGACCTGACCTTCGTGCCGTGCACGCTGTCGCGCCTCCCGCTCGAGGGCTACCGGGAGCGCTGCGAGACCCGCACGGTCCTCGGCGACCGCGATCGCCTCCAAGCCGATCGTGCTCGACCGGCCGATCACCATCGCCGGCATGTCCTACGGCGCGCTGTCGAAGACGGCCAAGACGGCGCTGGGGACGGCCGCCACCCGCCTCGGCATCTCGACCACCACCGGCGACGGCGGCATGCTCGTCCGAGGAGCGGGCCGCCTCGCACCTCCTCGTCTACCAGGTGCTGCCCAGCCGCTACGGCTTCGACCCCGCCCACCTCAAGCAGGCCGACGCCATCGAGGTCGTCATCGGCCAGGGCGCCAAGCCCGGCACCGGCGGCCTGCTGCTCGGCGCCAAGGTCTCGCCGGTCATCGCCGACCAGCGCACCCTGCCGGAGGGCGTCGACCAGCGCAGCCCCGTCCGCCACCCCGACTTCATCGGGCCCGACGACCTGCAGATCAAGATCGAGGAGCTGCGGGAGGCGACCAACTGGGAGAAGCCCATCTACGTGAAGATGGGCGCCAGCCGCGTGTCCGACGACGTCAAGCTGGCGGTGAAGGCCGGCGCCGACGTCATCGTCCTCGACGGCCTGGAGGGCGCCACCGGCGCCACGCCCGAGATCCTGCTCGACCACACCGCCATCCCGACCATGGGCGCGCTGGTCGAGGCCGTGCACGCCCTGGAGGAGCTGCGGGTGCTCGGCGAGGTGCAGCTGGTGATCTCCGGCGGGATCAAGAACGGCGCCGACGCCGCCAAGGCGCTGGCGCTGGGCGCCGACGCCGTCTCCATCGGCACCGCCGCCCTCATCGCCATGGGCGCCGACGCGCCCAACTACGTCGACGACTTCCACCAGCTGGGCTACGAGCCCGGCGACGGGTCCATCTGGCACACCGGCCTGGACCCCACCGGGATCGCCACGCAGGAGCCCGAGCTCGAGGCCCGCCTCGACCTGGAGCATGGCCGCCGACCGGGTCTTCAACTTCATCGCCGCCATGACCATGGAGCTGCAGATGCTGGCCCGGGCCTGCGGCAAGGCCGACGTCCACGACCTCGAGCCCGAGGACATGCGGGCGCTGACCTTCGAGGCCTCGATGATCACCGGGATCCCGTTGGCCGGCACCGACTTCGTCCTCACCCCCGACGCCATCGCGGCGACGGGTGGCGGCCATCCTGAGCAAGGGCGGGCTGACCGGCCAGGCCGAACGGTGAACTGGAACGGCAAAAAGAACGGCAACGGGAAGGCCGCGCGGTACTCCGCTTTCCAGCTCGTCCGCCAGGGGCTGTCGGGCGACGACTGGCCCCGGGCCTGGCGGAACCATGACCTCCGGCGGACTTACGACGTCGTCATCATCGGCGGCGGCGTCCACGGCCTGGCCACCGCCTACTACCTGGCGTCGCGCCACGGCATCACCAACGTGGCCGTGGTCGAGCAAGGGCTACATCGGCGGCGGCGGGTCGGGCCGCAACACCGCCATCCTCCGGTCCAACTACCTGACCCCGGAAGGCGTCGCCTTCTACGACCGCTCGCTGCACCTCTACCAGCACCTGTCGGGCGAGCTGAACTTCAACGTCATGTTCTCGCAGCGGGGCCACATGACCCTGGCCCACAACGACAGCTCGCTGCGGACCATGCGCTGGCGGGCCGAGGTCAACAAGATCCAGGGGGTCGACTCCCGGGTCATCGGCCCGGACGAGATCAAGAAGCTCGTCCCGCCCGATGGACACGCTCCGACCGCACCCGCTATCCGATCCTCGGGGCGCTCTACCACCCGCCGGGCGGGATCATCCGCCACGACGCCGTGGTGTGGGGCTACGCCCGGGCGGCCGACGCCCTCGGCGTGCAGATCCACCAGGAGACCGAGGTCACCGGCATCGACGTGGCCGGCGGGCGGGTGCAGGGCGTGCAGACCTCCCGCGGCCCGATCTCCGCCCCGGTGGTGGTCAACTGCACCGCCGGGTGGGCGTCGCTGATCGCCGCCATGGCCGGGGTCGGCCTGCCGATCATCACCCACCCTCTGCAGGCGGCGGTGACGGAGCCGGTCAAGTTCTTCCTCGACACGGTCGTCGTGTCGGGAACGCTGCACGTCTACGTCAGCCAGACCGACCGGGGCGAGCTCGTCTTCGGCGCCAGCGTCGACCCGTTCGCCTCGTACTCGATGCGGGCGTCCCTCGAGTTCCTGGAGGAGGTGGCCGGCCACGTCCTGCAGCTGATGCCCTCGCTGGCCACCATGCGGGTGCTGCGCCAGTGGGCCGGGCTGTGCGACATGACCCCCGACTACTCCCCCATCATCGGCACCACCCCAGTCGACGGGTTCCTCGTCGACGTGGGTTGGGGCACGTACGGATTCAAGGCCGGACCGGCCGCCGGGGAGTCGGTCGCCGAACTGGTGGCCACCAACCGGGTGCCCGAGCTCATCGCCGGATTCGACCTGGCCCGCTTCGGCGACGGCCGCCTCGTCGGCGAGAAGGGCGCGGCGGCCGTCGGCCACTGACCGGAGCAACCAGCGATGATCCTCGCTGCCCTGCCCCCACTGCGGTCCCCGCAACGCCTCGGAGTTCCGCTACCTCGGCGAGGAACAGCCCCGGCCCGTCCCCGACCACGACCACCCAGTCGGAATGGCGGGCCTACCTCTACGTGAAGAAGAACCCGGCGGGTTGGACGACCGAGACGTGGTTCCACGCCCTCGGCTGCCGGGCCTTCTTCACCGCCGAGCGCCACACGGTCACCAACGAGTTCCGGACTGTCGCTCTCGACCGGGGAGACCGAAGACCCGTGATCGGCGTCACCCGTCGACCCCGGGCCACCGCGCCGGGCCGGCTACCAGCACCCGGCTCGGCGTCCGGCCGGGCGAGGTCATCGACCGGGGCGCCCCGCTGGAGTTCCGCTGGGAGGGCCGCCCGGCCACCGGCCTGGCCGGCGACACGATCGTGTCGGCCCTGGCCGCGGCCGGCGTCAACGTCTTCTCCCGCAGCCTCAAGTACCACCGGCCCCGGGGCATCCTCACCGCCAGCTTCCACGACCCGGGCTGCCTGCTCCAGGTCGGCGACGAGCCCAACGTCCGGGGCGCCCACCGGCGCCTGGCGGCCGGGATGGACGTGCGGCCGCAGAACGCCTGGCCCTCGCTGCGCTTCGACGTCAAGGCCCTGAACCAGACGGTGGGCCGGTTCCTCGGCGCCGGCTTCTACTACCGGACCTTCATGAAGCCGGAGCGGCTGTGGCCCGCCTACGAAGCGGTGCTCAAGCGCTTCGCCGCCGGCGGCGTGGTCCCCGACCGGGCGCCCGACGCCATCTACGACAAGCGCTACGCCCACGTCGACGTGATGGTGGCCGGCGGCGGGCCGGCCGGGATGGCGGCGGCCGTCGCCGCCGCCGAGGCCGGCGCCCGGGTCATGCTCGTCGAGGAGGAGCCGGAGCTGGGCGGCCACCTCCGCTACGGCGGGAAGGCCGAGCTCGACCTGCTGGGCCAGCTGCGCCGGGCCGTCGCGGCGCAGGCCGGCATCGAGGTGCTGGTCGACTCGGTGGTGGCCGCCCGCTACGACGACAACTGGCTCGCCGTCCTGCAGCGGGATCACCCGGCGGCGCGGGAGCGGCTCGATCAAGGCCCGGGCCCGCACGCTGGTGGTGACTCCCGGCCTCATCGAACGGCCCTACGTCTTCGCCGGCAACGACCTCCCCGGCGTGATGCTGTCGACCGGCGCCCGCCGCCTGATCAACCTGTGGGCCGTCCGCCCCGGGCGAGCGGGCGGTCGTGTTCACCGCCAACGCCGAGGGCGAGGCGGCCGCCGCCGATCTCGACGACGCCGGCGTCGACGTCGTCCGCATCGTCGACGCCCGCCGGGGCGGCAACGTCGTGCGGGCCAAGGGCGGGTCGCGCCTCGAAGCGGTGGAACTGGCCGACGGCTCGTCGATCGAGTGCGACCTGCTGGTCACCGCCACCGGCTGGACGGCGCCGACCTCGCTCCTGAACATGGCCGGGGACCGGCCGGTCTACGACCCGCGGGCGGCCCGCTTCGTTCCCGGCGACCGCCTGCCCGACAGCGTCCTCGCCGCCGGGGGCCTGGCCGGCGACGGCAGCATCGACGAGCTCCTCACCCATGCCGAAGCCGTCGGACGGGCGGCCGCCGGCCGGGCCGCCGGGCAGTCGGTCGCGACGCCGGCGCCGCTCCCCCGGGCCGAGCATCCGGAGCTGTTCCGGTCCACCACCCACGGCCTCGTCGACTTTTCCGAAGACGTGTCGTCCAAGGACCTGCTGGCCGCGGCGCGAGGAGGGCTACGAATCCGTCGAGCTGCTCAAGCGCTTCACCACCGTCACCATGGGCTCGGCCCAGGGGAAGCTCGAAACGGTCAACGCCGTGGCCATCCTGGCCGAGGCCACGGGGCGCAGCATCGACGAGACGGGCACCACGATCTGGCGGCCGCCCTACACCCCCGTCTCGTTGGGGGCCCTGGCCGGCCGGCAGTTCGAACCGGTGCGCCACTCGCCCATGCAGCCGTGGCACGAGGCCCACGGCGCCGCACCGCTGGTGGCCGGCCAGTGGATCCGGCCCGACGGCTACGGCGATCCGCCCGCCGAGGTCCGCAACGTGCGCCGGGCCGTGGGCATCATCGACGTCACGCCGCTCGGGAAGATCGACCTGCGCGGCCCCGACGTCCCCAAGCTCCTCAACCTCGTCTACGTCAACAAGTGGTCGAAGCTGGCCGAGGGCGCCGTCCGCTACGGCGTCATGTGCGCCGAGGACGGCGTGGTGTTCGACGACGGGGTCACCGGGCACCTCGGGCCCGACCACTACCTGATGTCGACCACCTCGTCGGGGGCCGAGACCGTCCTCACCTTCCTCGAGCACCTCCTGGCCACCGACCATCCCGACTGGCGGATCCACCTCACCCCGATGACCGGCGAGTACGCCAGCATCAACATCGCCGGGCCGAACTCCCGCACGCTGCTCGGGCGCCTGGCCGAAGGTGTCGACCTCTCCCCCGAGGCGTTCCCCTACATGCACGTGCGGACAGCCACCATCGCCGGCGTGCCGAACTGTCTGGCCTGGCGCATCGGCTTCACCGGCGAGCTGTCCTTCGAGATCCACGTCCCCGCCGCCTCGGGCCTCCACGTCTGGGAGACGCTGCTCGACCGGGGCGCCGACCTCGGCGCCGCCCCGTTCGGCGTGGAGGCGCAGCGGATCATGCGGCTGGAGAAGGGCCACTTCATCGTGGGCCAGGACACCGACGGGCTGACCCAGGCCTTCGCGGCCGGGCTCGACTGGCTCGTCAAGCTCGACAAAGACGGACTGCATCGGCCTGCCGGAGCTCGTCTGGGCCAAGGAACGGGCCGACGCCGGCGAGCCCGACCGGCCGCAGCTCGTCGGGCTGCAACCCGTCGACCCGACGCTCGTGCCCCCCGAGGGCTGCCAACTGGTTGAGCAGCTTCACCAGGCCCCCGAGAGCCTCACCATCGTGGGCCGCATCACCTCCAGCCGCTTCTCCCCGACACTGGAGCGGGCCATCGGCCTCGGCTTCGTGGCCAAGCGGCTCTCCGCCGCCGGCACCGTCGTCACCGTCCGCCTGGAGGACGGCACGACCGCCCCCGTCACCGTCATGGAACACCACGCCCACTTCGACCCGGAAGGGACCCGGCTCCGTGGCTGAGCTAACGCTGGCCGACTGCTCACCCATGGCCAAGGTCCTGATCCACGCCAACCCGTCGGGCGCGGCTGGCCGACCGGCTCGCCGTACCGTTCGGGCGCTCGCGTCGCGACGACGACGGCACGCTCATCCTGCGGGTTCGACCCGCCCAGTGGCTCCTCCTCGCCGACTCCGGCCAGACCGGCGAACTCGTCGAGCGTTGGGAGGCAGCCGCCACCGACACCGGCGAGTTCGTCTCGGTGATCGACGTGACGTCGGGCCGTACCCTCCTGCGGCTGACCGGTGAGTCGAGCCCGGCGCTGCTGGCCAAGATCTGTGCCCTCGACCTCGCCACGGCCTCCGACGGTTCGGCGCTGCGCAGTTCGGTGGCCAAGGTCAACGCCGAGATCGTCCGCGACGACGCCGACGGGCGGCCGTCCTACCTCCTGGCCTGCGAGCGGTCGTACGGCCGCTACCTCACCGAGGCGATCAACGACGCCGGAGCGGAGTTCTCGTGACCGCTCCCGGGGGTGCGGGGGTGTCCCCCGCAATGTCAGGGTTCCCGACCGACCTCGCCATCGCCCGCCAGGCCCGGCTCAAGCCGCTGGGTGACGTGGGCCGGGAGATGGGTCTCGGCGACCATCTCCTCGAGCCCTACGGGGACCACGTGGCCAAGATCAAGCTCAACGCCATCGAGGAGCTGGCCGAAGCGCCAAAGGCGCGCTACGTCGTCGTGACCGCCATCACCCCGACGCCCCTCGGCGAAGGCAAGACAACCATGACCGTAGGGTTGGGGCAGGCGTTCCGCCACATCGGGAAGCGGGCCACGATCGCCATCCGCCAGCCGTCGATGGGCCCGACGTTCGGGATCAAGGGCGGCGCGGCCGGCGGTGGCTACAGCCAGGTCGTCCCGATGGAAAACCTCAACCTCCACCTGACCGGCGACATGCACGCGGTCACGGCCGCCCACAACCTCCTGTCGGCCATGATCGACAACCACATCCACCAGGGCGACGAGCTCGGCATCGACCAGCACAACGTGACCTGGCGCCGCGTCATGGACGTCAACGACCGCGCCCTGCGGAACATCCTCGCCGGGCTCGGCTCCCGGCAGGACGGCATCCCCCGCCAGACCGGATTCGACATCACCGCCGCCTCGGAGGTGATGGCCGTCCTGGCCCTGGCCACCTCGCTTCAGGATCTGCGGGCCCGCCTCGGCCGGATCGTGATCGGCTACACCCGCTCCGGCGACCCGATCACCGCCGAGCAGCTGAAGGCGGCGGGGGCGATGACCGTCATCATGCGGGAAGCCATCAAACCGAACCTGTTGCAGACGCTGGAGAACACGCCGGTGCTCGTCCACGCCGGCCCGTTCGGCAACATCGCCCACGGCAACTCGTCGGTGGTCGCCGACCTCATCGGCATCCACACCGGAGATTTCCTGATCACCGAAGCGGGATTCGGCGCCGACATCGGCGCCGAGAAGTTCTTCAACATCAAGTGCCGGGTCTCGGGGCTCCGGCCCGACGCCGCGGTGCTGGTGGCGACCGTCCGGGCGCTCAAGGTGCACTCGGGCCGCCACCGGGTGGTCGCCGGCCGGCCCGCTGCCCGAGGCGCTGCTGGCCGAGAACCCCGACGAGGTCCACGAGGGCGGGGCGAACCTCGTGAAGCAGATCGAAAACGTGCGGATCCACGGCGTCTCCCCCGTCGTGGCCGTGAACGCATTCCCAACCGATCACCCTTCGGAGCACGCCGCCATCGCCGAGATCGCCGAGTCGCTCGGCGCCCGGGTGGCCGTCACCCACCACCACGCCGAGGGCGGCAAGGGCGCGGCCGAGCTGGCCGAGGTGGTTGCCGAGGCGGCAGCCGCCGCCTACCGAGCGCGCTGCGGATGCAGGGCCTCGCCGATGTCGCCGCCGAAGGCCGGGTGCCGATCGGCGTCGGCCGCGATGTGGCCACGGAGCTCTGGCGTCTGACCGTCGAGCGGTGCCGCCCGGCCCTCGTGACCCGCGGCGACCTGACCGACGCCGAGATCGACCAGCTCCTCGCCGTCCACGACAACGAGGACTTCAGCTTCCTCTTTCCGGTCCTCGTCGCCGCCTGGGGCCGCCGCAACAGAAGCGGGTAGGGCCCTCAGACGAGCCGAACGCCCAATATGGGCGGATCCCGGGCCAGCCGCCCGGCTCACGTAGCCGGCAGTACCGGACGGGTCGGCCTGAGCGATCTGGGCACGGATAACCGCGGATTCCCGCGGTTATCCGTGCCCAGATGCGAAGAACGACGCCGCTCGGAGGTGCCGTACCCGGACGGGTTCGCCGGACGTCACTAGGCCCGGACCGGTAGCGCATAACGACGGTTCGGAAACACGTGGCTGTCCCCACGGCGCGCCATAGCAATCACCGGTTCCACGACACGCTCTCAGCGCGGCGACGGTCGCGTAGGGAATCTGCAACCGCTCGCAGCAGTTGCGAATGCCTGGGCTGTCGTCCCGGCACGAGGAAAGCAGCCGGGCGTCGAGCGCCTCGGCGGCAGCCACCGCTTCGGAGCCGAGAGTCGACAGGGCGGACTGTTCCGCGACCAGCAGGCCCATGCGCCACGCCAGCTCGCGCGATCGGGACGACGGTGATGTCGCGCGGCAATTGGACCAAGGCCGCGACGAGGACTTGGCGTTCCTCAAGCGGAAGATGGAGGGCACCGCCAGTTGAGCGCGCGCGCTCTTGCACAGGCGGGCGTACCACAGGTTGGTCGTGGCAAGGGCTTCCCCACCCACGGCCCGGCGAAGCACCCGATCCGGCCCGACCATCCAGTCCCGAAGAAGATGATCGTCGAGGAGGACCGTCACCGACCGACCAGATCGGGGTCCTCCTCTGCGGACACCGCGGCGTAGTGCGCCTCAGCTGGCAGGATCTCGTCGAGGAGCCGACCGGCATGACCAACCGGCACGGTGAGTACCCCGAATCCCAAGTCAAGGACGTCTACCTGGCCACCGTCGTCCAGGTGCCACCTGTGACGGACGGCTGCCGGAAGGGACATCTGGCCCGAGGACGACACCTTGAAGGTCTCAACGTGTGCCACCGTCGACTCCTCCGTTTGGTGAACTCACGATCTCACCAAGTATAGCCAATGCCGGAGGGTGCCAGTCAGAAGAGCCCGAGGTAGCGCTTGGTCTCCCAGTCGCTCACCTGCTCGTGGTACTCGTTCCACTCCGTCTCCTTCACCTGAGCGAAGTAGTCGATGTAGTCGCCGCCATCCGTCGTCCCGAGCGCCGTCCGCAGCACGTCGTCGGCGACCAGGTTGCGGACGGCGTCGAGCAGGTTGCCGGGCAGGAGGCGGATGCCCCGCCGGGCGATCTCCTCGGGCGGCACCTCGTAGAGGTTGTCCCGGTTCGGCTGGCCGGGATCGGTCTTGTTCTCGATGCCGTCGAGCCCGGAGGCCAGGACCACGGTGGCGGCCAGGTAGGGGTTGCAGCTGCCGTCGACCGTCCGGTCCTCGAACCGGCCGGGAGCCGGGGTGCGGATCATCTGCGTCCGGTTGTTGCCGCCGTAGGTCACGAACACCGGTGACCAGGTCGCGCCGGAGTTGGGCGCTCCGACCTTGAGGCGCTTGTAGGAGTTGACGGTCGGCGCCGTCACGGCGATGTACGACGTGGCGTGCTCCAGCATCCCGCCGAGGAAGTGGTAGGCCAGCTCGGAGTGACCGAACCCCCGGGGGTCGTCGGCGTTGACGAACAGCTCGGCGTCGGTCTCGGCGTCCCACAGGCTGGTGTGCATGTGGCAGCCGTTCCCGGTCAGGTGCTTGAACGGCTTCGGCATGAACGTGGCCAGCATCCCCCGCTGCTGGGCCAGGGTGTGGACCATGTAGCGGAAGAAGACGATCCGGTCGGCCGTGGTCAGGGCGTCGGCGTAGCGGAAGTTCGACTCGAACTGGCAGTTGGCGTCCTCATGGTCGTTGGCGTAGTTGTCCCAGCCGAGCTCGCTCTGGTACCGGGACAGCGTGGTGACGAAGTCGTACTGGCGCGTCAGGCCCTTCATGTCGTAACAGGGCCGGTCGAGGGTGTCGAGCGGGTCGGCCAGCTCGATCTTGCCGTCGTTGTCCCGCAGCAGGAAGAACTCCGCCTCCATGCCGATCTTCATGGTGAAACCCAGCTTGCCGGGCGCGCTCGAGCTGTCGGCGCAGGATGGTCCGGGGGCAGTAGGGCCACGGCTCCCCTTCGACGTAGATGTCGCAGGCGAAGCGGGCCAGGTTCGGCTGCCACGGCACCGGCGTGAAGCTGGCCGGGTCGGGCATGGCCGCCATGTCGGGGCTGTGGGGCCCCTGGCCGATCTCGCCGGCGGCGAAGCCGGCGAACCCGGCGCCCTCGGCGAAGAAGTCGTCAAGATGGGAGGCGGGCACGAGCTTGGCCGACGGCTTCCCCCACATGTCGACGAACTGGGCGAAGAGGAACTCGATGCCTCGAGCCTCGATCTCGGTGCGGACGTCCTCCAGGGTCTGCGGCCGGTCACTCAACGTCGGTTCCTCCCTCTGTCTGTTCCCTTACGGCTCGGAGCGCTCGGGCCCGCTCCCGTTCGCGGGCCGATTCCCGGGCCAGCCGGAGCTTGGTGAGCTTGATGGCGATGCCCAGCGACAACCAGTCCTCGTGCTCGAGGTCGAACCCCGTCAGCTGCTCGATGCGGGCCAGCCGCTGGCGGAGCGTGTTCGGGTGGGCGTACACGGTCCGGGCCGTCCGCACGATGTTGCCCCGGCTCTCCAGATACACCTCGAGGGTCTGCAGCAGCTCGGTGCCGCGGCGCTGGTCGTACTCGACCAGCCGCTCCAGCCGCTCCTGGTGCCGGTCCCGCACACCCTCTTCGGCGTCGAGGACGTAGCGGTAGGGGCCCAGGTCGTCGTAGGTGTACACGCCCGGCTGGTCCTTGATCAGCGCCCCGACCTCGGCGGCGGAGGCCGCCTCCTCGAACCCCTGGGGGAAGGTGGCCGGACCCCGGCAGGCGTTCGACACCCCGACGGTCATCGACGTGTCGCTCGCCCGCTCGATCTTCTCGTGGACGGCCCGGAGGATGTCGACCACATTGCGTTCCCGGCCCCGCGGCGTCTCGACCAGTGCCCGGCAGTGGGTCGCCCGGCAGTCGAACACCGTCCCGGGCAGCGCCGACGTCAGCCGGGCCTCCAGCGCCGCCCCGACCTCGGCCCAGGTCGCCAGCCGGGAGCGGGCGTCCCGACCCGTTGCCCGCTGGCGCTCCGCCGGCCGGCCGGCCCAGGGCACGGCGTGCACCACCACGAAGGCGTCGTCGAGGTCGATCCCGAGCCGGGAAGCCTGCGACTCGACGGCGTCGGTGTTCCCGTCGCCCCGGGAGAGCGTCTCGAAGAAGTCCTTGACGACGTTCTCCTCCCGCAGCCGGCTGATGAGCTCATGGTGCTTGAGGGCCACCGCGGCGTGGGAGGCGATGGCCGAGACGACGTTGTCGGCCCCGGCGGCATGGGCCCCGATGAGCACGCACAGCAGGCCCGGAGGGCCCTCGCCCACCGCCAGCGGGGCGAACAGCGGAACGGCTCCCGACGGCGCCGCCCAGAGCCGGTCGGACAGCTTCTGCGCCTCGCCGCTCGGCGCCGCTCCGCCCTCCCCCTCCAGGGCGTCGAACCGCACGGTGCCCAGCTCCAGGACCGGCGCGTCGCTCCGGACGGGCAGGGCCGAACGGAGCTGCAGGTGACCGTCGACGTCGGGGAGATAGATCTCGACCCGCTCGGCGCTGACGGCCTGCTGGCACCCGGAGGTGACGACCCCCAGCAGCTCGTCCACGCTGGCCGCCAGGGCGATGCGCTGCGACAGCCGCGACAGCTCCGTCAGCATGGCCACCCGGTGCGTGGCGTCCTGGTAGAGGTGGGCGTTCTCGATGGCGCCGGTCAGCAGCGAGGCGGTGTGCTCGATGAACTCGAGGTCGTCCCGGTCGAACTCCCGGGGCGCCTCGGTGTGCAGGTTGATCACTCCGATGACGTCGCCCGCCCGGGCCAGGACGGGCACCGAGACCATCGACTGGAACCGCTCCTCCTCCATCTCGGGGATGAAGACGACGCGGGGATCCTCCAGCGCGTTCTCCTTGATGAAGGCGCTGCGCCGGGTCGAGGCCACCCACCCGGTCAGGCCCTTGTCGCCGGGCAGGCTGACCCGGCCCTCCAGATGGGCGTACACGGTGGAGGCCGCCCGCAGCACGAGCCGGTCCCCCTCGACGAAGTACACGAAGCAGGCGTGGCAGCCCGTGGCCTCCGTCAGCAGGCCGACGGTGCCCCGCAGGATGGTCTCGAGGTCGGGCCCGGCGCTGATGGTCTGGATGATCCGGTAGAGGTACGACTGCTCGTCGGAGGGTCGCCCGCGCGTGGGGGCGACGTCGCGCCGCGCGGCCACCTTCTCCGCCGGCCGCTTCTCCGTCGGCCCCCTCCTGGCTGTGATGGTCACCTTCTCTCCGCCCGCTTGCCCGACGCGCCACCGTACGGCCCCAGGGCGATACCGGGACAGGTGGCCCGTCGACATACGGCCATCCTGGCTATGTGCGATTCGCACACTTCCCGGTCCTGGGGGCCCTTGTCAATGGGCCACCAGATGTGGAGAGGCGCTACATGCTGCAGACGCGACGGAGGAGGGGCGGGTCCCGCCCCTCCTCCAACGTGTGGCGAGATGGGGTCAGCCGGTGTAGCAGCCGGGGCCACCCACCGGGGTGATCGACCCGATGCTGGCACCGCCCCATTCGCTGGTGGTGACGCTGAAGGCCGTCGCCCGGTTCTTCTCCACGATGAAGCAGAGCTCCGGACGGCGATCCTCGGAGATCCTGGCGATCCGGGCCGACCAGGGCTTGTAGAAGCCGGCGGCGGCCGCGGTGGCCGGGGGATTCCAGTTTCCGTGGTGCTGCGGGATGTAGGTCTTCGGCCCGATCTCCTCGGCGTAGCGCTGCGCGTCGAGCAGGCCGTTGGCGTAGTTCTGCAGCTCGGCGATCCCGCCGATCTCCATGTCGATCCGGTCGTCGGCGCCCAGGGAGCGCAGCGCGGCCTTGATCTCCTTCTGGCCCGGCTCCAGCGGGTCGAGTGAACCCGACGAGCCGTGGTGGACCAGGGTGAAGTCGCCGTACTTGAAGACGTAGAGGAGGTTGCCGCCCTCGTAGTCCTGCGTCATGGCGAGGTCGAGCATGGACTGCGGCGTGGCCGGCGTCTTGGAGTAGGGGCTCACATCGGGGTTGTGGCCCTCGTTGCCGACCAGGCTGTCCGGGTACGGCCGCAGCTGGGTGTGCTTGATGTTGACGACCTTCACGTCGACACCGGGCGGCATCTCGTCGGGCTTACCGATCGTGCCGAACGGCGTGAAGATCAGTTCGTGGGGCACGAAGCCGTAGGTGTCCCCGCCGGTGAACCACTTCCCGGCGCTGTCCCGCACGGCGACGCACTGCACGTTCCCTTTGAGGCCCTTCACCTCGGCGTCACGCTTGGTGAAGTTGCAGTGCTCCTCGGCGCCGACCAGCTTCGCACCGGTCGCCGTGGCGATCCGGGAGGCGTGCCGCATCTGGTCGAGGTGCACGTGGTTCTGGAAGATGTACTCCGGTTTGGCGGCGATGACATCTTCCAACGTGAGGTAGTCGGTCTTGTTATCCGGCTGGCCGAGATAGTTCATGATGGTCGAGTCGAAGAGCACGACATGACCGCCAAATGACGCCAGCCAGACCGTGATGGTGATCCACTTCAGCCGCACGACCCCGGGCTGGTCCCAGCCCTCGCCGAGCAGGCGGGTACGGACTTCTTCCGTGGTCTCCGCCTGCGCTGGGGACGTGAGACCAGTGATGGGAACGAAGGTGATCAAGGTGAGCAGGGCTGCGATCACCACGATGGTGTGACGAATGGTCCGGCGTTGCAACGGCGTTCCCCTTCCCTTTGGAACTACGTAAGCCCTTCCGAACTACAGAAGCCCCTTGTGAACTGCATGAGCCGAGCGCGATGGATTCCGGCCGGTGCTCACGGTGGTCGCGCCCGTTCCATGGCTTCCCCTCCCCTCAGCCAGGACACCATCGAAACTAGTACCCCAACTTGTGGCGGAGACAGGGGAAAGGGGTGTTCGAAAGCTCTACTTCCTCCGGCCGATGGCGTGCGGATCGACCAGGGATCCACCGGTCTGTTTCGACGGTGTTTCCCGGGCTCCGGGGTCGGGAATCAGGGGTGGCGGGCCAGCCCGTCCACCACCTCCGCCCCGGGGAGGTCGGCCAGGAAGGCGGGGGCGGCGATGACCTTCCAGTACCGGCTCCCGGCCCCGAGGATGACCCGGTCCCGGTCCATGACCTGCCGGTCGATCCACAGCGGCACCCCCGGGGGCAGGCCGACGGGAGTGACGCCGCCGAGGGTCATCCCGGTGAGCTCGATCGTGCGCTCGGCGTCGGCGAAGGAGGACTTCCGGCCGAGACGCCGCCGTACGGTGCCGTTCACGTCGAGCCGGGTGGTGGCCAGCAGGACACAGGCGACGTGCCGGGGCGGCTTGTCGCGGGTCTGCACGACGATCGTGTTGGCGGAGTCGGCCGTGTCATAGCCGTAGGCGGCGCAGAAGGCGGCGGTGTCGGCCAGGGCCGGGTCACAGGGCAACAGCGTGTAGTCGACGCCGAGCGCATCGAGTGCGCCGCGGACCCGCCGGTCGATGTCGCTCAGTCCCTCGTCCACCGGATCCTCCGGGAGACCCGCCGTTCGGCGAAGACCGCCAGCCGGCCGAGGGCTGTGTTGACGGCGATGAACAGGGCGCCGACGAGGAGGTAGAGCTGCAACGGGTTCCGGAGGTTCTGCACGGCCAGGTTGCCCCGGCGCAGCAGCTCCTCGTAACTGATGAAGGCCCCCAGCGAGGTGTCCTTCAGGATCACGACCAGCTGGCTGATGAGGGCGGGCAGCATGATCCGGAAGGCCTGGGGCAGGAGGATGCGGCGCAGCGTCGCTCCCCGGGTCAGGCCGATGGCGTAGGCCGCTTCGGTCTGGCCCAAGGGCAGGGCGGCGACCCCGGCCCGGACGATCTCGGCGATGACGACGGCGTTGTAGCCGGTCAGGCCGATGACGAGGTACCACCGCAGCGACAGGTCGATGCCGACTTCGGGCAGGACCCGGCTGGCGAAGAAGATGGCCATCACCACCGGGACCCCGCGCAGCAGCTCGATGAGGGAGACGACGAGCCACCGGTACCAGCGCCGGGCGGTGATCCGGGACACGGCCAGGAGGGTGCCGAGCGTCAGCGAGAACAACATGGCCCAGCCGGCGGCGGCCAGGGTGGCCCGCATCCCTCCGGCCAGGAACCGCCAGAGCAGCCGGAAGCTCTCGTCGGACGGGCTGAACAACGGGGCCCACTTCTCTCCGGCCAGCTGCCCGCTGTCGGCCAGGCGGGCCACGACCGCGGCGGCCAGCCCGGCCAGGACGGCGCCGGCGACCGAGGCTGGCGGCCAGGATCCGGCGGCGGGCCCTGGGACCCGGGGCGTCGAACAGCACCGATGCTCGCACCTCAGCAACATCCGGGCCCGCGCCCATTTAACCCTTCGGCCCGTCGTTGCTTCGGCGCTCGGTCAACGGGCCACCGCCACCTTGCGTTCCAACACACCGAGACCGATCCCGGCCGGGATCGTGATGGCCAGGTAGCCGAGCACGACGCCCGTCAGGACGGGCAGGGCGGCGAAACCCTGGGCGCCGGTCAACGTGACGCCGACGTTGAACAGCTCGCCGCCGACGCCGAAGGCGCCCACGATGGCCGAGTTCTTGACCATGGCGATGAGGACGCTGCCGAGCGGCGGCACGACGCTGCGCAGCGCCTGGGGCAGCACCACCAGCCGGAGGGACTGGCCGAACGTCAGGCCGATGGCCCGGGCCGCCTCGGCCTGGCCGGTGGGAACGGAGTTGATGCCGCTGCGGACGGCCTCGCAGACGAAGGCCGCTGTGTAGACGACGAGCCCAGCGACGGCGAAGCGGTAGTAGCTCTGGTTGACGCCGACCTCGGGCAGGCCGAAGGCCACGAAGAACAGCACCACGGTCAGCGGGCAGTTGCGCACGAGGGTGATGTAGGCGGTGCCCGTCCACCGCAGCGGCGGGACGGGCGCCACCCGGAAAGCGGCCAGCAGCGTGCCGAGCAGCAAGGCGCCGGACCCCGCCCATAGGCAGATGCCGAGGGTCTTGAGGAAGCCGTGCCAGTACAGATCGAAGTGCTCGACGACGACGCCCATCCGACGCGGGGTCAGACGCAGGGGTCGAACGGCGGCAGGGGCGGCACCGCGCCGGCCACCTTCCCGGCGGTCTTCTCCCAGGCCGCCTTGTAGCGCCCGAACTGCAACGGCGTTCTGGAGCGTCGTGTCGATGAACTCGCAGAACTTCACGTCGCCCTTCTTGATCCCGATGCCGTAGGGCTCCGTGCGTGAACGGCTTGCCGACGAGCTTGAAGGCTCCCCACCGCTCCTTGTCGATGAGCCCGAGGAGGATGACGTTGTCGGTGGTCACGACGTCGACCTGGCCGGTGCGCAGGGCGTCGGCGCACTTGGAGTAGACGTCGAAGAGCACGAGCTGCGCGGCGTCGATGTACTGCTTGATCCTCTCGCCGGGTGTCGAGCCGGCTCACCGAGCACACCCTGACCTTGGCCGCCTTCAAGGATTCGGGCCCGGTGATCGTCGTGTTCTCCTTCTTGACCATCAGGTCCTGGCCGGCGACGTAGTACGGCCCGGCGAACGACACCCGCTCCTTGCGGGTGGCGTTGATGGTGTAGGTGGCGGCCACCATGTCGACGGCGCCCTGCTGGATCTTCTCCTCCCGCACGCCCGACGGCGTCTCGACCCAGGTGATCCTGCCGTCGGGGATGCCGAGCTCGGCGACGATGATCTTGGCGATCTCGACGTCGAAGCCCTCGGGCTCGCCCGACAGGCCCTTGAGGCCGAAGAGGGGCTGGTCGAACTTCGTGCCGATCGTGATCTTCTGGGCGGTGTTGAGGGCCGCCATGGTGGTGCCGGCCTCGAACTTCGCCTCCTTGCCGCCGGCGGCGCCGTCGTCTTGTCGTCGTCGCCGCAGCCGGTCAGAGCCAGACCGACGAGGAGGACGAGGACTACGGGCATTCGGGCTGATCGCATTCCGATTCTGGACATGGGGGGCCTTTCGTCAGTGGGCGAGGATCTTGGAGAGGAAGTCCCGGGCCCGGTCGCTCTTCGGGTTGGCGAAGAACTCCGCCGGGGCGGCCTGCTTCGACGAGCCGGCCTTCGTCCATGAACACCACCCGGTTGGCCGAGGCCGGGCGAAGCCCATCTCGTGGGTGACCACGACCATCGTCATGCCGGCGGCGGCCAGTTCCTTCATGACGTCGAGGACCTCGGTGATCATCTCCGGGTCGAGGGCCGAGGTCGGCTCGTCGAACAGGAGGACCTTGGGGTCCATGGCCAGGGCCCGGGCGATGGCCGCCCGCTGCTGCTGCCCACCGGACAGGTGGGCGGGGAGCTTGTCGGCCTGGACGGCGATGCCCACCCGGTCGAGCAGCGCCCGGGCCTTCCTCTCGGCCTCCGCCCGCGGCAGCGCCGCGCACCTTGACCGGCCCCAGCATCACGTTCTCCAGGACCGTCTTGTGGGCGAAGAGGTTGAACGACTGGAACACCATGCCGACGTCGGACCGCAGGGCGGCCAGACCTTTGCCCTCCTCGGGCAGCGGCACCCCGTCGAGCAGGACCCGCCCGGAGTCGATGGTCTCCAGACGGTTGATGACCCGGCAGAGCGTCGACTTCCCCGAGCCCGACGGCCCGAGGACGACCACCACTTCGCCCCGCTCGATCTCGAGGTCGACGTCGACCAGCACGTGGAGCGACCCGAAGTGCTTGTTGACCCCTCCAGCACCACCAGGGGCCTCATCCGCCAATACTAAGGGCAGATCGGCACTCTCACGTTCCCGTGCAACAGGACAGCTTCAGAGCGGAGGCGACGAGACCCAGTCGGAAGCGGAGCACGGCGACCCACAGGGCCGTGGCGCCGCCGATGTGGATGGCGACCAGGGCGGCGGGGACGTTGTTGAAGTACTGGATGTAGCCGATGGCGCCCTGGGCGCACAGCACCGTCAGCAGCACGCCGCCCCGGGCCTGGACGTCGGCCGGGGCCCGGTCCCGGCGGGCCCGCCACAGCGTGTACAGAGCCAGGGCCAGGAGGATCCACACGGCCACGGCGTGGAGGCGGGCCACGTCCCGAACGGCGAACGGCAGCCGCTCGACGAACTGCCCCTCGTTGCTGCCGGCGTGGGGACCGGCACCGGTGACCACCGTCCCCAGCGCCAGCACCACCGCCGCCCAGGCGACGAGCCAGGATCCGAACCGCCGCAGGTCGGCGCCGACCCCCGGAAGCCGCCCGTCCCTTGGCGGCCCCGGCCGCCGTCGTGAGGGGACACCCCCCATCCCCCGGGCCGTCCGGCCAGCCGGCCCGGTGGTGGAGCACGACGGCGTTGGCCACCAGCACCATCGACAGCACGAAGTGGCCCATGACCAGCGGCGGGTAGAGGTCGGTGAGGCACAACGAGGCCGCCCAGCACGATCTGGCCGATCACCCCGAGGACGAGGCCGCCGGCCAGCCACACCAGGTCCCGCCGGTAGGGGCGGCGCCGCAGGGCGGCGAGGACGGCCACGATCACCATGACCGACACCGCCCCCGTCACGGTGCGGTTCACGAACTCGATGAGGGCGTGGGTCTCGAGCGGGGCGACGATCCGCCCCTCGGCGCAGGTCGGCCAGTCGGGGCAGCCCAGCCCCGACCCGGTCACCCGCACCGCCCCCCCGGTCACCACGATGAACCCGAGGGCGACAGGAGCGAGCAGGGTGACCTTGCGGTAGAGAGCCGGCGTGAGGGTCATTCGGTCGGGCATCGAGGTCAAGGTTCGCGGATCGCGGCCGTCCGGGCGGAATGGGGGACAAGGCCACCTGACCGGCGTGGCCCGGCCGGCCGGTCAGGCCAAGGTCGTCAGCAGGAACCTCGAGCACTCCTCGACGGCCTCGTAGAGCTCGCCAAGGCCGGAGTCGCCCCAGGCGGACCCTTCGGGGAGCCGGTCCCCCAGGTCGTCGATCAGGCGGCCGAGGTCGTTGGCCACCGCCCGCCCGGCCTGCAGTTCCCGCATCAGATCCTCGAAGGCAATGAACTCGTTCACGTCATCCTCTCCGGCCCGTCGTCGTACGCTGTCGGGGAAAGATTCCACGACGGCCCCCGCCCCCTCCGGGCCCCGTCAAGGCTCCGCCATGCCGCCACAGAATCCCCACATTCACAGCCGAGAGCGCTACGAACAGGTACTGGCCCTGCTCGACGAGACCGGGCTCGACGCCGTCGTGCTGCGGCGGCCGGAGAACTTCGCCTGGTACAGCGGCGGAGCCGACAACCGGGTCGACCACGCCTCGCCGACCGGCGTGGCGGAGATCGTCGTCACCCGCCGCGGCGAACACGTGGTGACCAACAACATCGAGGCCCCCCGGATGCGGGAGGAGCAGGTGCCCGGCTGGGACGTCGTCGAGTACGACTGGTACGGCCGCTCCGCCGACCTGTCCGAAGGCTGGCCGGCGGAGCGGCCGGTCGGCGCCGACGCCGCCGACCCGTCGGAGGTCGACGTCGCCGGCCTCGTCCCCCCGCTGCGGTACCGGCTCGACGACGACGCCGTCGAGCGCTACCGGGTGGTGGCCGCCGACACGATGGCCGCCGTCGATGCCGCCTGCGCCGCCCTCACCCCGCCATGACCGAGACCGAGGCGGCCGGCGCCGTGCTCGCCGCCTGCCGGGCGGCGGGGCTGTTCGCCTCGGCGCTGATGGTCGCCGGCGCCGACCGCCTCCCCCGCCACCGCCACCCGATCCCGGCCGGCGCGCCGCTCGGCGCCCGGGCCATGGTCGTGGTCTGCGCCGAACGGGGCGGCCTCTACGCCAACCTCACCCGCTTCGTGCACTTCGAGCCCCCCGACGCCGAGCTGGCCGCCAAACTCGAGGCCTGCCAAGGGATCCTGGCCCGGCTCCGGGACGCCACCCGCCCGGGCCGGACCCTGGGCGACGTGTTCGACGACTGCCGCCGTTCTACGCCGAGGCCGGCTATCGCCGACGGATGGCGCCACCACCACCAGGGCGGCCTCACCGGCTACCGCTCCCGGGAGGTGATCGCCACCCCCGGCGCCGCCCTCGAGATCGCCGTCGGGCAGGCCTTCGCCTGGAACCCCTCCCTGCCCGGCGCCAAGGCGGAGGAGACGTTCGTCCTCACCGCCGCCGGCCCCGAGGTGCTCTGCCCTGACCGCATGCCTCGTGCCGCCGGTCGCGACGCGACGGCGGACGCGTCGAGGCGATCGCCGCTCCGGCCTCTCAGGAGCAGGCGGCGACCCGCTCGGGGTCGTCGCCCATCGGGGACGTGGCCGACGCCGGGCAGGGCACGAACCGGGCCCCTCGGGGCAGATCGCCGCGGTCGGGCCCGGCGGGCCTGGTGGGGGAAGAGCAGGAGGTCGCGCCGGCCCCAGGCGATCGTGGCCGGGATGCCGGCTGCGGCCGGCGGCCGGGGACCGGCCAGTGCCGGAACACCGGCAGGGCGGCCGTCGACGGCCGGCCGGTGGGCGTCCGCCGAGACCCCGCAGGTCCCGGATGAGCTCCGCGCTCGGAGTGGCGGGAGGGCCGGCCGAAGAACAGGCCGTAAAGCGACACCCGGGCCACGCGGTTCCCGACGATCCGGTCCAGGACGGCGTCGGGCAGGCGGGCCCCGAGGAAGCCGGCGATGCGGAAGACGGCGACGCACCAGGTCCGCTCGGCGCCGTTCCAGAAGCCCGCCGGGGAGAGGGCGGTGGCGCTGCGGACGGCGCCCCGGGCGGCCAGCTCGAGGGCGATGAGCCCGCCGAGGGAGTTGCCGGCGACGTGGGGCCGCTCGAGCCCCAGCTCGACCGAAGAGCTTCTCGACCATGTCGGCCATCGTCCGGTAGTCGCCCACCGGCGGCGTCGGCGACTCGCCCATGGCCGGAAGGTCGACGGTGATGACGTCCCGCTCGGCGGCCAGCCGGGGCACCACGGCGTCCCAGGCCTGGCGCCGGTGGCCGAGCCCGTGGAGCAGCACCAGCGGCTTCGCCGTGCCCGGTGCGGTCGTACGCCAGGCTCATCGGTGGATCCTTCCTCAGGCGACAGCGGCCGGCGCGGGGGCCGGGGCGTCGACGTCTCGTAGTCGGCCGGGTCGAAGCGGCGCAGCGCCTTGCGGAACGCCCCGGTGTAACCGGGCCACAGCACCGAGCGTGCCGCCGTCGGGGTCGAGGTACCAGCTGCGGCAGCCGCCGTCGGTCCACACCGACGACGCCAGGCGCGCCTGGACGTCGCGGTTGAAGTCGGCCTGCGACGTCGGGCCGGACGTCGAGCGACGCCGCCCCGGCCTGTTCCATGTGCCGCAGCGCCTGCACGATGTACTCGACCTGCGCCTCCAGGTACAGCAGCACCGACGTGTGCCCGGTGGCGGTGTTGGGCCCCACCAGCATGAAGTAGTTGGGGTAGCCGGCCACGGTCGTGCCCAGGTACGCCTCGCGGCGATCGGTCCACCGCTTGGCCAGCGCCACGACCGTCCCGGCCGGTCAGCGGGTCGGCCACCGGCATCACCTGGAACCCCGTGCCCAGGATCAGCGTGTCGATCTCGTGCTCGGCGCCGTCGGCGGTGACGATCGACGTGGGGCGGATCTCGGTGATGCGGCTGGTGACCACCGACACGTTGGGCTTGGTCAGGGCGGGGTGGAAGTCGTCGGTGACGATGATCCGCTTGCAGCCCATCCGGTAGTTCGGGCGTCAGCTTGGCCCGCAGCTCGGGATCCTTGACCTGCAGGCGCATCCGGGCCTTGGAGATCGGCTCGATCAGGCCGGGGTGCTGCACCAGGAACCCGACCAGCTCCCGGTAGAGGTACTGCCGGGCCCGCACCGCCCGCTGCACCAGCGGCAGCCGCCGGTACATGGCCCGCTCCACGGCGGTGATCCGGCGGTTCAGGCGGGGGAAGGTCCACCCCGGCGTCCGCTGGAACACGAGCAGCCGGCCCACCTTCGGCTGGATCTCGGGGACGAACTGGGCGGCCGACGACCCTGTCCCGATGACCGCCACCCGCTCGCCGGCGAGGTCGTGGTCGTGGTCCCACCGGGCGGAGTGGAAGCAGTGGCCGGTGAAGGTGTCGAGGCCGGGGATGTCGGGCGGGATCGGGTTCGACAGCGGGCCCATGCCGGAGATGACGAACTGGGCGTCGAAGCGAGCCGGCGGTGGTGCGGACCTCCCAGCGCTGGGTCGACTCGTCCCACTCGCCGCCGGTGACCTCGTGGCCGTAGCGGACGTGGCGCAGCACGTCGTGCCGCTCGCTGACCTGCCGGATGTAGGCCCAGATCTCGGCCTGCGGCGCTGTAGACGCGGGTCCAGTTCGGGTTGGGGGCGAAGGAGAACGAGTACAGGTGCGACTGCACGTCGACGGCGCAGCCCGGATAGCTGTTGTCCCGCCAGGTGCCGCCGACGTCGCCGGCCCGTTCCAGGATGACGAAGTCGTCGATGCCGGCCTGCTTCAGCCGGATCGCCATGCCGAGGCCGGCGAACCCGGCGCCGATGATGACGATGCGGAACGGCTCGGCCGCGGCGGCGTCGCTCTGCATTAAACCTCCCCCTCTTGCTGGGGAGTGATTATGTCCGACGGGCCCGGCGGTAGGCGATGCCGCCGCCGGCCGCGCCCAGGGCGACGAACAGGCCGAGGGCCACCAGGTACAGCATCCGTTCGTCCTCCGCCTTGGCCCGGCGGGCGGCGGCCTGGGCCTCGGAGAAGCCGAAGTCGCCCGCCGGGTCCAGTGTCGGGGTGTTCGGATTAAGGGCCGGCGGCTCCTGGGGTGCCACCGGCGTTCCCGTCAGGGCCGTCGTGGTCGTGGCGATGCTCCGGCTGGTCGTCGAGCTGGTGGCCAGCTCCCGGCTGGTCGTGGTGACCGGGGCCGTCGTCGTCGTAGGGGCCGTCGACGTCGTGGTGGCGGCGGCGGTGACCGGCGTCACCGGGGTGGTGCTCGTCGTCGTCGGGGCGGAGGGGTCGATCACGACGACCTCGCCCTGCATCCCCCGGTTCTGGTGGACCCGGCAGTAGTAGGCGTACTTCCCCGGCACCCGGAACCGGAAGCGGTACTCCTCGCCCTCGCCGATCAGGCCCCGGGGGCTGGAGTCGAACGAGCCGTCCCGGGCCGTCACGGTGTGGCTGTCGTCCCCCGCCTCCCAGATGACCGAATCGCCGATCTCGATCTCGACCCGGGCGGGGCTGAACCGCACGCCGGCCATCTCGACCCGCTCGACGGCCGCCGCCGCCGGACTGGCCGGCACGGCCCCCGCCAGGCCCGCCACCAGCACCAACGTCCCCGCCACGCGCCAAACCTGCCCGCTCATGGGCACCGTTCTACCCGACAGGCACGCGAATCTCACGGCGGTCCCCCTCCGGCCGCCCGCCAGCCCGTACCCTCGACGGGAGATGGCGCGGATGGCGTCGAATCAAGGTGGAAACGGCCCTACCCCCCGGTTTGGGAGGACCATACGTGACCACGACGGAACCCCGGCACCCCGGGCTTCAGAACGGAAGCCCCAAGGAGGGAGGTGTCGGGACGATTGTGGTCCTCGACACCTGCGTCCTGCTCGCCGACCCCGATTCGCTCTACGCCTTCGGCGACGCCGACGTCGTGATCCCACTCACCGTCATCGAGGAGCTCGACGGCCACAAGAGCCGCCTCGACGACGTCGGCCGGGCGGCCCGGGCGGTCGTGCGGGATCTGGAGCGGCTGCGGGTCGAGAGCGGCGGTGACTTCCGGGAGCCCGTCGACCTTCCCACCGGCGGGACGCTGCGGGTGGCCATCAACGGTCTCGTCCTCGACCAGCTCGCCGCCCACGGCCTCAATCCCGACAAGGCGGACAATCGGATCCTGGCCGCGGCCATGGGGTTGAACCAGAACGGGAGCGCCGGCCGGGTGAAGGTCGTGTCGGCCGACGCCGCCCTGCGCATCAAGGCCTCCCAGCTCGGCCTGGCCGCCGAGGACTACCACCGGGCCGCCAAGGGCCGCGACGCCCTCGGTGTGCGGGGCTGGCACAAGGTCGAGACCAACCGGGAGCTGATCGATGCGCTCTACGCCAGCGGAGGAGTGCTGATCCCGGCCGCCTTCGACGGCATGGTCACCAACGAGTACGTCGTCCTCTCCGCCGGGTCGTCCTCCGCCCTGGCCCGCGTCTTCGGCGACCGGCTCCACCTCGTCGAGCGGCGCCGCCATGTGTGGGGGCTCACCGCCCGCTCCAAGGAGCAGATCTTCGCCCTCGACCTCCTGATGGATCCCGACGTGTCGGTCGTGGCCCTGTCGGGCTTCGCCGGCACGGGCAAGACGATCCTGGCCCTCGCCGCCGGCCTCGAGCAGGTGATGGAGCCGACGGTCGACCGCCGCTCCCGCTACGACAAGCTGGCCATCTACCGGCCGGTGGTGGCCCACGGCAAGGCCGACCTCGGCTTCCTGCCCGGCAGCCTCGAGGAGAAGCTCTCGCCGTGGATGGCGGCCATCCTCGACAACGTCACCGCCCTCACCGAGCACCGCTCCTACGCCGACGCCCGCCGGGTGGTCGACGAGATGGTGGCCCAGGACCGGCTGTCGCTGGAGTCGGTCACGTTCCTGCGGGGCCGGTCGCTGCAGAACCAGTTCGTCATCGTCGACGAGGCCCAGAACCTCGAGGTCCCCACCCTCAAGACGCTGCTCACCCGGGTGGCCGAGGGGACCAAGATCGTCTTCACCGGCGACCTGGCCCAGATCGACACGCCCTACGTGTCGGCCCACAACAACGCCCTGGCCGTGCTGATGGAGGCCTTCGCCGGGCAGGAGTGCTTCGGGGCCATCACCCTCTGCAAGGGCGAGCGCTCCAAGGTCGCCGAACTGGCCGCCGACCTCCTCTGAGCGGGCGGGCATCGCCCCCCGGGCTTTGGGGTACACCCGGGGCATGGGCAAGCTGATGGGAAGGATCACCGAGTTCCTCGGGCAGTGGACCAACGACCGGGAGACCGAGGCCCGCGGCCGCGCCGAGAAGAAGGAGCCCGACTCCGACGCCTCCCTCCCCGAGGCCGAAGAACCGACCGTGCAACGCGAGAAGGACCAGGTCCGCCGCGAGCACGGCGACGTCAGCTGAGTCTGCGGCGCCACCTCGTCTGCTGACGGGCCACCGCCCGTTCGGCGGCCAGTTCGGCCAGGCGGTCGAAGTGCCGGTCGATCCGCTCCTCGAGCGCCGGGAGCAACCGGCGGGCGGCCGGCGTGGCGGCGGCCTCGTCGAGCGCCCCGGGGATCTCATCGGCGCTGTGGACGACGCAGCGCTCCAGTCCGGTCAGGTCGCCGAATCCGTCCAGCTTGGCGTCGTCGATCAGGTTGAGCAGCACGAACGGCCGTCCGTAAGCCAGGGCGGTGACCGCCCCGTGGAGTGAGCTGCCGACGAAGGTGTCGGCCCCGGCGATGGCGGCGGCGATGTCCTCCAGGGCCGCCCGGCGCGGGAGGCGCCACACCCGCTGCGGGGCCAGCGCCCGCTCCAGCGCGTCGGCGAAGACGCCGTCACCCCGGCAGCGGCCGGTCTCGACGATGACCACCTCGCCGGCCTGCGGCCGGGCGGACCGCCAGTGCCGCACCGCCGCCGCCACCCCGTCGACCTGGGGCCGGAGCAGCTCGCAGCCCTGCACGACCAGCACCCCTGCGCCCGCCGGCGGATAGCCCCCGGCGGCCCGCAGCGCGGTCGAGGCGGGCCCGGAGCGACCCGGCCGGCATGATCCGCCCCAGGAGCAGCGCCGAGTCCGGCACCACATCGATGGGCCGCTCCACCCCCGCCTCGGCCAGCCGCTGCGCCGAGTGCCGGTCCCGGACGGTGATGTACGGCCGGCGGGCCAGCGCCCCCCGCAGCCGGGCCGCCTCCGCCGCCCCGGGCGACCAGGGGACGCCGACGCCGTGCCACACCACCGGACACCCCCGCTCCAGCTCCGGCCCGAGACCCTCCACGAACCAGCGGCTCGGGGCCATCCGCCGCAGCTCGTCCGCCGTGGCCTCGTAGACGGGCGCCAGCATCGGGTCGTTCAGGTGGATCAGCTCGCCGCCGCCCACGAGGACGAGGTGGTGGGTGGACGCCAGCCGGCGGGCCCGTTCCGGGGTCCACGGCCCGAGCGGCGCCGCCGCCCGGCCGTCGTCGAGCGCGGTCGGGTGCAGCCGGCCGTAGGGGGCGAAGGGCTCCACGACGACGCCCGGCAGGCGGCGGCCGAGTTCGTGGGCCGCCACCCGGGGGAAGAGGTGGTCGCCGTAGTTGTCGACGTCGAACGTCCCCCAGACGGCGACCCGGGCGGTCCTGGGGGTCGGGGGGCGTCCCCCGGGAGAAAACATCGAGCGGGGCTTACCCCTCAACCGGCGGTCAAGTCCAAACGACCCGGCCCGTCCGCAGGATCGAGGCGACGGACGCCACGAGCAGCAGGATCAGGGCGGCGCCGGCGAACCATTCCGCCACCCCCCGATCGATCGCCACCACCGTGACGTCGGCGTTGATGTCGGCGTAGACGGCCCGCAACTCGGAGGCTGAGGCCGCGGCGAAGAACTTGCCTTTGGTGCCCTCGGCGATCGTCTCCAGCGCGCTGGCGTCAACGGGGACCTCGACGGTCTGCCCGGCGCTCTCCACCGTGGCGTTGTCGGTGCCGAAGGCGATGGTCGAGACGGGGACGCGAGCGGCGGTGGCGGCGGCGATCGCCTCCTCGTCGGAGCGGCCGGTGGTGCTCTTCCCGTCCGACAGGAGGACGATCCGGGCCGCCGGTGCTTTGGCCGGATCGGCCGAACCAGACCCCGACCCGTCGTCCGGGTTGGGGGCGGCGCCCGGCGTGCTGCCCCCGGGCAGGGCGTTGAGCGCCGTGAAGATGGCCTCGCCCAGGGCGGTACCGGGGCTGGTGGCCAGCCGGTCGAGGGCGATGCTCACCGCCTGGTGGTCGGTGCTGGGGGCCACGATGACCTCCGGGGTGGCGTCGGCGCTCACCACCCCGACCGAGAACGTCGACGGCAGGTCGGCGATGAACGACTTGGCCGCCGCCACCGCCGCCCCCAGCCGACTGGGGGAGACGTCGGTGGCCTTCATGGAGTCGGAAGTGTCGATGGCCAGCATGATCGTGGCCTGCTCCCGCTCGGCCGTGGCCGGCACGGTGGGCTGGGCGGCCGCCACGGTGGCCAGCACGAGGCCCCCGGCGAACACGACGGCGACGACGTGGCGCCACCACGGCGCCCGGCCGGACAGGAGCAGCGGCAGGAGGGCGGGGGTGGCGAACTTGGCCGCGTCGCGGCGCCGCCGGACCTGCATGACCACGTAGGCCACGGCCAGGGCGGCGGCCCCGGCCAGGAGCCACAGCCGGCCGGGAGCGGCGAAGTCGATCGCCGGAAGGCCAGGATCAAGCATCAGACGATCCGTCCGTTCCAGATCAGGGCCAACCCGGAAGCGGCCAGGAGCGACATCACGGCCAGCGTGAGAATGGGGCCGCTGGCGTCGCGCTGCTCGGTCTCGTAGCCCGACGCGGGTGCCGATGTCCTTGTACACGCTGCGGAGTTCCTTGGCCGACGACCGCCTCGAAGAACCGGCCGTTCGTGGTCTCGGCGATCGCCGCCATCGTGTCGGGGTCGGCCGGGACGGAGACGAGGCGCCCCTGGACCGTGACCGTGCCGTCGGCGGTGCCGAAGGCGATGGTGGAGATCGGCACGCCCTGGTCGGCGGCTTCCTGGGCCGCGCCCAGCACCGGCCTGCCCACCGTGGGCACGCCGTCGGAGAGCAGCACGATGGCCGAGCCGCCCAGTGTCGTGGCCGCCGCGCCGGCGGTGTCGTTGGCCGCGGCCAGGGCGTCGAGCGCGCGTGTAGACGGCTTCGCCGGTGGCGGTGCCGGTCCCGAGGATCAGCCGGTCGATGCCGTCGAGGACCAGCCGGTGGTCGACGGTCGGCGAGGTGACGACCCGGGCGATGCGGTCGAAGGAGACGAGTCCCACCCGCACCTGGGGCGGGAGGTCGTTCACGAACACCTTGGCCGAGGCGACGGCCGCCTCCAGCCGGGAGGGCGACACGTCGGTGGCGTCCATCGAGGCGGAGACGTCGATGACCATCATCACGTTGGCCGCTTCCTTGGGGACCCGCACCTGCTGGACGGGCTGGGCGATGGCCACCACCAGGGCCGCCAGGGCCAGCGCCACGGCCGCGGCCGGGAGGTGGCGGCGCCAGCCCGGCCGGGCCGGGGCCACTTCGGCCAGGAGGGAGAGGTTGGTGTAGCGGACGGCGGCGTGGCGCCGGCGGTGCTGGACCCACACGTAGAGGCCGGCCAGGGCCGCCACCACCAGCAGGAGGAGGAGGCGCCCGGGGGAGAGGAAGTTCATCGCCGGTGCTTCCGGGCGGCCACGAAGCGGACGATGTCGAACAGCCAGTCACGGTCGGTGGAGAGCACGAGGTGGGCGGCGCCGGTGGCCCGGACTTCCCGGGCGTTCTCGGTCCGGCGGGCGGCGGCGGCCTCGGCGAAGCGGGCCCGCACCTTCGGGTTCGACGTCTGCACCTCGAGCCGCTGGCCGGTCTCGGGGTCGACCAGCATCAGCAGGCCCACCGACGGCAGGTCGCTCTCCCGGGGGTCGCGGACCTCGACGACGACGGTCTCGTGGCGCAGCGCCAGGGCCCGCAGCTCCCGGGGCCAGTCGCTCTGGTCGATGAGGTCGGTGATGAGCACGACCAGACCACGGCGTTTGGCGGTGAGCCGGATGCGGCGCAGCGCATCGGCCAGGGTGGTCGACGGCCCGCCGGCCGCCCGGCCCCGCTGCTCGAGGCGGTGGAGCAGGGCGAGCGCCGCCGGCCGGCCGCTGCGGGGCGGTACGACCATGGCGGGGGAACCCCCCGGAGCTTCCGGCCCGAACAGGGAGGCGGCCACCCGGTTGCCGCCACGGACGGTCAGGAAGGTGAAGGCGGCGGCGGCGGCCAGGGCCAGGTCGCGCTTCTCGCAGGCGGCGGTGCCGAAGTCGAGGCTGGCGCTGCCGTCGACCACCAGCCACGTCTCCAGCTCCCGGTCGGCGATCGTCGTCCGGACGTGGGGGACGGCGGTGCGGGCCGTGAGGTTCCAGTCCATGCGGCGGACGTCGTCGCCCGGGGCGTAGACCCGGCCCTCGGCCGGTTCGGTGCCGCCGCCGGGGACGAGGCCCTGGTGGTCGCCCTGGAGGAGGCCGTCGAGCTTGCGGGTGACGGCCATCTCCAGCTGGCGGAGCCGATCCTGGCGGCGGACGACGTCGGAGGAGCCGATCACGAAACCAGCTCCTCCACGAGGTCGTCCCGCCGGAACTCGTCCCGGACAATGCCGTTGTCCTGGCTGGGGGCGAGCCGGGGGGCGAGGACGGTGCTGATGACCCGGTTCACGACCTGCTCGGCGGTGACCCCGTCGGCGATCGCCTCGTAGGAGAGCAGGACCCGATGGCGGAGGACGTCGGGCGCGACGTCGAAGACGTCCTGAGGAAGGACGAACTCCCGCCCCCGCAGGAGCGCCAGTGCCCGGGCGGCAGCCACGAGACCCAGTGTGGCCCGAGGCGATGCGCCGTGGGAGATCAGGCCGGCCAGATCGGCCAGGCCGTGCTCCGCCGGAGCCCGGGTGGCCAGCACGAGGCGGACGGCGTAGTCGACGATGCCGTCGTGGACGAAGACGGCGTCGGCCGCCGCCTGGAGGCCGAGCAGCTCCTCGGTGCCGAGCACCCGCTGCGCCGCCGGCGGGGCCACGCTCATCCGCCGGACGATCTCGGCCTCTTCCCGAGCGCTCGGGTAGTCGACGAGGACCTTCATGAGGAACCGGTCGCGCTGGGCTTCGGGCAGGGGGTACACGCCCTCGCTCTCGAGGGGGTTCTGGGTGGCCATGACCATGAACGGCGCCGGCACCGGGAAGGTCGTGCCGCCGATCGACACGTGCCGCTCGGCCATGACCTCGAGGAGGGCCGACTGGACCTTGGCCGGCGCCCGGTTGATCTCGTCGGCCAGCACGATGTTGGCGAAGATCGGGCCGAGCTCGATCTCGAACGACTCGGTCGACGCCTTGTAGATGCGGGTGCCGACGATGTCGGCGGGCACGAGGTCGGGCGTGAACTGCAACCGGGCGAAGTCGCCGCCGACGGTGCGGGCCAGCGTCTCGGCGGCCAGCGTCTTGGCCAGGCCGGGGGCGCCCTCCAGGAGGCAGTGGCCCCGGGCCAGGAGGCAGACCAGGAGCCGTTCGGTCATGCGGTCCTGCCCGACGACGACCTTCTTCACTTCGAACAGGGCCCGTTCCAGTTGCTTGGTGTGCGTGATCATGCTGTCTCCTTTGCGGGGGACACCCCCGCACCCCAGGAAGGATCGGACCCGTAGCTGGGAACTTTCTGGGAGCCGGCTAGGGATTTCCACGGTCGAAAAAAGACCTTGATATTAGGTGCACCTTAGATAGAGTCTTCACCCATGCTGACAGACGACGGTCTGGCGTCTCTGCGCATGGCGGCCACCCTGGCCCTGACGCTCCCCACGGTGCAGGTGCAGATCTCCGGTCCGACCCGGGTGCTGGCCGAGGTCGGATGGCATTTCGACGGTCCCCTGGGTGATGGCGTACGGCTCCGGCCCTGTGCCTTCCGGGTGGCCGTCGGCCGGGCCTGGGTCCAGCGCCGCGACGGCCTCGACGTCGACTTCTGCGGCCTCGGCGACCGCGAGCCGGCCATCACCATGTCGGTGGGCGAGGGCGAGCGGGTGCTGCCGGGCGACATCTTCCAGGTCCGGGCCGAGGGCGGCGGATGGCACCACGTGTTGGCCAGTCTGCTCCCGCCTGACGGCTGCGTGGGGGTCCTGGGGTCGGACGGCCCGCCGATGTCGTTGCACGATGACCCGGTGACGGGCGTGACGCTGATCCACACGAAGACCGAAGGCCCGGACCCTGACCGGCTCCCCCATCTGGCCGCCCACCTGACGGCGATCCGGGGCCGGCTGCTGGCCGAGGAACTCATCGCCGACCCCCTGGTCGTGCGGTAGGAATTCCCGACGGCGTTGGCCGATCGTTCAGCAAGACGTTCACCGGCGTTCCGATCAGGGTGAACTGCCGTTCCTACGGTCGTTAAGTCGGTCATTCCGAACCTGCCGTCCTGGCCGTTTCCAATGTCCCAGAGACCCTGGCGTCGGTTGTCCGCGCCCTCGAGGAGAGTGGGTTGTCCGTCGAGGTCGTGGCGGACGGGTCCGACGCCCTGGCGATGCTCCGCTCCTCCCATTGCCTGGTGCTGATCGACGACAGCATCAGGATGGAGGCGCTGGCGCTGTGCCGGGCTCTACGGAGCCGCTCCCAGGTCCCGATCATCATGCTGACTGCGTCGCCCGAGGAGGCAACGATGGTCTCGGCCCTCGAGGCCGGCGCCGACGACGTGGTCACCGTTCCGGTCCGGGACCGGGAGTTGGTGGCGAGGGCGAGGGCGGCGATCCGGCGGGGTCCCGAGCCGGTCGCCGAGGAGACCGCCATCGAGATCGGCGATGTACGGCTCGACGCCTCGGGCTATGTGCTGACACTGGCCGGCGTCCCGGTGGAACTGACCCGCAAGGAGTTCGAGCTGCTGCGGATGCTCATGACGAACGCCGGCCAGACGGTCCCCCGGCAGGTGTTGATCGAGCGGATCTGGGGCTGGGAGTCGACCGAGGGCAAGACGCTCGATACGCACATCCGCCGCATCCGGTCCAAGATCGAGACCGACCCGTCGAGCCCGACCCGGATCGTGACGGTGCGGAAGGTGGGCTACCGGTACCACCGCCCGAAACGCTGACGGTTGGCGCTTTCCAAATTCTTGGGAACGAGCCGGACGAAACCGGGTCGATCCTCAAGCGCGGTGGTTGGGATGCCGAGACATTCCCCTGAGAATCGTCTCGACCCCGCCTCGCTCTTGTGGAGGAACCGTGCTCGCTCGCCTCGCCCGCTTCAGCTACCAGCGACGGAAGCTCGTCGTCCTGGGCTGGGTTCTCTTCATGCTCCTCGCCGTCTTCGCCGGCCAGACGTTCAAGGGAGAGTGGAAAACCTCCCTCGGCGGGCTGGGCGGCACGGACTCGCAGCAGGCCTTCGACCTCCTGAAGTCGGAGTTCCCGGCGCAGTCCGGTGAGGACTCGGCCTTCGTCTTCGGCGACATCACCAGGGATCCGGCCGCCGTCAGCACGTTCCTCGACAAGGCCGCCAAGGTCGACGGCGTCGGCTTCGTCCAGCAGCAGCCGGAGATCGCTCCCAACGGGCGGATCGCCATGGCTTCCTTCACCCTGCTCAGCGACCCGGGTCAGGACGCACGGACCATTGCCGCCGTCGAAGAGCTGAAGGAGCTGGCCAAGCCGCTGCAGGACTCCGGCGGCGTGGCCTCCACCAACTGGCGCTTCGACGAGATGGAGATGCCGGCCAGCGAGATGCTCGGCGTCCTGGCCGCCATCGTGGTCCTGCTCGTGGCCTTCGGCTCCCTGCTGGCCATGGGTCTGCCGATCATCACCGCCCTGCTCGGCATCGGCATCGCCAGCAGCCTGATCGCCCTGCTGGCCCGCTTCATGGACACGCCGGACTTCACGACCCAGGTCGCCTCGATGATCGGGATCGGCGTCGGCATCGACTACGCCCTGTTCATCGTCACCCGTTACCGCGACGCCCTTTCCCGCCTGCGCCCGCCGGAAGACGCCGTCGTCGAGGCCCTCACCACCGCCGGCCGGGCCGTGCTGTTCGCTGGCTGCACCGTGATGATCTCCGTCCTCGGCATGCTCCTCATGGGGCTGCCCTTCCTCTACGGCATGGCCGTCGGCACGTCGATCGCCGTGGCGATCTCCGTCGCCGCCGCCCTCACCCTGCTCCCGGCCCTCCTCGGCTTCATCGGGTTCAACATCGACAAGCTGTCGGTCCACCGCAAGAACAAGGTCCGCACCCGGATCAGCCTGTGGACCCGCTGGGCCGACTTCGTCCAGCGTCGCCCGATCCCGATCGCCATCATCGGGTTCGCCGTGCTGGCCGCCGCCTCCGTGCCCGTCTTCAGCCTGCGCCTCGGCACGGCCGACGCCGGCAACAACCCCGAGGGCAGCACCACCAAAACCGCCTACGACCTCACCGCCGAGGGCTTCGGTCCCGGCGCCAACGGCCGCATGCTGATCGTGGCCGACACGTCGGAAGGTTCTCCCGCCGGCCTGGCCGGCGTGGCCGACGCCCTGCGGAAGGTCGACGGTGTCGTGATGGTGACCGACTTCCAGCCCAGCCCCAACGGCAAGGCGGCCATCGCCACGCTGATCGCCTCCACCGGCCCGCAGGACAGGGCGACCGAGTCGCTGGTGCACCACCTGCGCCAGGACGTCCTGCCGGCGGCCGAGTCCGGCACCGGTCTCGACGTTCACGTCGGCGGGCAGACCGCCCTGGGCATGGACTTCTCGACCAAGATCGGCGACCGGCTCCCGATCTTCATCGGTGCGGTGCTGCTGCTGAGCTTCCTGCTGCTGCTCATGGTGTTCCGGTCGGTGCTGGTGCCGGTCAAGGCCGTCCTCATGAACCTGCTCTCCATCGGCGCCGCCTACGGCGTGATGGTGGCCGTGTTCCAGTGGGGCTGGCTCGGGTCGGTGGTCGGCGTGACCGGCGGCCCGATCGAGGCCTGGGCACCGATGATGCTCTTCGCCATCGTGTTCGGCCTCTCCATGGACTACGAGGTCTTCCTGCTCTCGTCGGTCAAGGAGGAGTGGGACGCCACCGGTGACAACGCCCACGCCGTGAGCGCCGGCCTGGCCGTGACGGCCCGGCTGATCACCGCCGCCGCTCTGATCATGGTTCTGGTGTTCGGCATGTTCGTGCTCTCCGACCTGCGGCAGATGAAGCTGATGGGTCTCGGCCTGGCGGTGGCGGTGGCCATCGACGCCACGATCGTCCGGATCGTGCTGGTGCCGGCCACCATGGAGTTGCTCGGCAACGCCAACTGGTGGCTGCCCCGCTGGCTCGACCGGTTCCTCCCGCACCTGGCGGTGGAGGGCACGCCGTCCGCTCCCGGCGGGCTGCCCACCCCGGTTCCGGCCCCCGTTCCCGCCGGCAAGAAGGACGACGACGTCGACCCCGACGCCGAGCGCGTCGGCGCCGGGCAGCGCTGAGCTCCCGAAATCCTGAGTCCCCTCATGGCCGGGCCCGTTAGGGTTCCGGCCATGAGGCTTTTTCAGGTCGACGCCTTTGCCGAGCGGCCGTTCGGGGGCAACCCGGCCGGGGTGTGCCTGGTCGAGGGCTCGGTCGATCCCGAGTGGATGCAGTCAGTGGCGGCGGAGATGAACGTGTCGGAGACGGCCTTCCTGGTCCGTCAGGACGACGGGGTCTACGGGCTGCGCTGGTTCACGCCGGTGATCGAGGTCGACCTGTGCGGCCACGCCACGCTGGCGTCGGCCCACATCCTCTGGGACGAGAAGATCGAGGGGCCGGAGCCGCTGAGCTTCTCGACCCGCAGCGGCCTTCTGACCGCTGTGCCCGTCGGAGACGGGTTGATCCAGCTGGACTTTCCTGCTGATCCGCCGGACGTCTCGTACGGTGGCGGGCCGTTTTCGGAGGGTCTGGCGTCGGCCCTCGGGGCTCCGGTCGTCAGTGTGCACCGGGGCCGCGTCGACCTGCTGGTCGAGGTGGCCGACGCCGAAGCGGTCCGCCGCCTGGCGCCTGACTTCCGGGCCCTGGCCGGGTTCGACGCCCGGGGAATCATCGTGACCGCCGCCGGCGACGGGCTCGACGGCGCCGACTTCGTGTCCCGCTGCTTCTACCCGGCCGTCGGGATCGACGAGGACCCGGTGACGGGCTCCGCCCACTGCACGCTGGCGTCGTTCTGGTGCACCCGCCTGGGTCGTACGTCTCTGGTCGGCTGGCAGGCCTCCCGCCGGGGTGGGCGGGTCGCCGTCGAGCTGGCCGGCGACCGCGTGCTGCTGAGCGGCCGGGCCGTCACCGTCCTGCGGGGCGAACTCGTCTGAATTCCTGTGGCATAACGCCCCCTCCACGGGGCATAGCGCCACAGGAAAGATTTTCCCGCCTCTGTCACACCTCCGACGGCTGTCTCGTCGAGAGGGTGACGAACGGAAGACCTTCCGGGGGACACCCCCGAACCCCCGGGCGAACGCAGGGAGGCGACGATGGACGAGAGCTTCGATGTCGTGGTGGTCGGGGCGGGCCTGGCCGGGTTGGCGGCGGGAGCGACCGCCGCCGCGGCCGGAGCCTCGACGCTGGTCCTCGACGGACACCAGCCGGGCGGACGGGCCAGCACCGACCAGCGGGGCCGCTTCCGGTTCAATCGGGGTGCGCACGCCCTGTACCAGGGCGGCGAGGCGACGGCGGTGCTGGGCCGGCTGAGCGTGAACGCCCCCGGGGTGCCTCCGGTGCAGGACGGTGCCCGGGGCCGGATCGGCGACCGGGTCGACATCCTGCCGGCGACGACGGCGACGCTGCTGCGTTCGGGCCTCGTCGGCCTGCGGGGCAAGCTGGCCCTGGCCCGCTTCCTGGCCGGGATCAAGAAGTGGCAGCCGGCCGACCTGGCCGGGCTGACCATCGGTCAGTGGCTCGACACCTTCCACCTTCCGGACGACGCCCGCCGGATCGCCCTCATGCTGGTGCGGACGACGTCCTACCTCAACGACGAGCACCACGTCTCGGCCGACGTCGCCGCCGGGCAGCTGCAGATCGGGCTGACCTCCGGCGTCCACTACCTGCACGGCGGTTGGGCGTCGCTGGTCGACGGTCTCGCCGCCGCCGCTCGGCGCAACGGCGCCGAGATCGGGGCCGGCGCGGCCGTGAGCGCGGTAACGCCGCGGCCGGTGGGAGACGGCGTCACCGTCATGGTCGACGGCCGGGAGATCGAGGCCGGCGCGGTCGTCCTGGCCGCCGGCACACCGGAGTCCGACGCCGCGCTGCTGGCCGGGTGGCCATCGGCCTGGGCCGGTCTGGGACCGGCGGCGGAGGCGTCGTGCCTCGACCTCGGGCTGACGCCGGGGGCTGGCGCAGCCCGTCCTCTTCGGGATCGACCCGCCGATCTACCTGGTCGACCACGCCGCCAGCGCCCAGGGCCTGGCCCCCGAAGGAGGCGGCCTCGTGCACGCCCTCCGCTACCTGACGCTCGGCGAGGACACACCGGCCGACGAGCTGCGGGGCTCGCTCGAGGAGCACGCCCGCCTGGCCGGCGTCGACCCGGCCACGATCGAGGAACACCGGTTCCTGCGGCGCATGACCGTGGTGGGCGCCACTCCCACGCCGGCGGCCGGCGGTCTGGCCGGCCGGCCGGGCATCGACAGCACCGGCCTGCCCGGCGTGTACGTAGCCGGCGACTGGGTCGGACCGCGGGGCTGGCTGGCCGACGGCGCTCTGGCCAGCGGAGAGGCGGCCGGGGTCGCGGCGGCCCGGACGGCGTCAGTGGCGCCGGGGCGGCGGGCCGATGGGATGCAGCCGCGGCCCGCCCGGCAGGATGTGGCGTGATGGCCAACGGCTCCGGTTCGAACCCGGCCGACCCTTCTGTGGTCACGAGACGGCAAATAGCGCCGTCTCGTGACCACGAAACGCCGGGCCTGGCGGCGGAGGACGACACAGCCGTCTTCGCCGCCGAGCGGCCGCGCCTGACCGGGATCGCCTACCGCATCACCGGATCGCTGGCCGACGCCGAGGACGTCGTACAGGAAGCCTGGCTCCGGTTCTCCAAGGCCGAGCCCGGCAGCATCCACCGGCCGGCCGCCTGGTTGACCACCGTCGTGGCCCGGGTGGCCCTCGACCACCTGAAGGCCGCCCGCCGGCAGCGGGAGGTCTACGTCGGGCCCTGGCTCCCGGAACCGATCGCCTCCGACCCGCTGACCGTGTCGCGACCCGGGCCGGAGGAGATAGCCGAGCTGGCGTCGTCGCTCACCCTCGGGTTCCTCCACGTGCTGGAGACGCTGAACCCGGTCGAGCGGGTGGTGTTCGTGCTGGCCGACGTGTTCGACGTGCCGTTCAAGGAGATCGCCGAGGTCGTCGGCAAGTCGCCCGATGCCTGCCGGCAGCTGGCTTCCCGGGCCCGGCGGCGGGTGCATGACGCCCGTCCCCATCGGTATTCACCGCCCGACGACGAGGCAGCCCGGGTGGTGGCCGAGATGCTGGCCGCCACCAGCGCCGGAGACATCGACGGCCTCGTGCGGCTCCTGTCCGAGGATGCCGTCCTCGTCAGCGACGGCGGCCCCCACCGGCGTGCCGCCCGCCACCCCATCAAGGGTCGCGACCGCCTGGCCCGCTTCATGGGCAACCTCGGCCGGCGCTACAGCCACGCCACCATCGAGCCGGTCACGCTCAACGGGGAACTGGGCATGGTCATCTACGACAACGGCGAGCGGCTGGCGGCCATGAGCTTCGAAGTCAGCGACGGCCTGGTCTGTGAGGTCCACGTGATCGTGGCCGACGACAAGCTGGCCGCGCTCGACCGCCACGTCGACATGGTCTGACCGGGGGCATGTCCCGCCCGGCCCGGAACCGCGTCACGCCCACCGGCGAGATCGTGGCGATCCCCCTGCGCGGGGCCTGGACGGGGAACCGCGGAATCCTCCACCGGGGGCGGGACATCGTGCGATTCCACGGCGGGAACCTGTGGATCACGTGCGCCCTGCAGTTCAAGGGCCGGCATCAGGAGCAGTGGCGGCCCGGCCACTACACGTTCCTGTTCTTTCACGACGAGGCCGTCTCGTTCGCCGCCGGGCACCGCCCCTGCGCCGAATGCCGCCGGCCGAGCTACAACGCCTACCGGGCGGCCTGGGCGGCCGGCCTCGGCGTGGAGGTGCCGTCGGCCCCGGAGATGAACCGCCGGCTGCACGAGGAGCGGATCGTGGCCGGCACGCACCGCCGGCGGCTCCACGAACTGCCCTGGCGCGGTCTACCCGACGGCACGTTCGTGGTGGTCGACAACCTCCCGGCCGTCGTCGTCGGCGACCACCTCGCCGAATGGACGTCTGAAGGGTACGGCGCCCGCCGGGCTCGTCCCCGCCAGGGAACGGCCCGCGTGCTCACCCCACCGTCCACTGTCGCGGGCCTCCGCGCCGGCTACGACGTCCAGATCGATAACTCGGCCCGCTGACGACCATGTCTACTCGAAGTCGCAGTTGACCCCTCGGCACTGGGCGGACCAGCCGTTCCCGAAGGCCCGGTTGTCGTCATGATTGTTCTTGCCCCGGACGTTGATGCCGAGCCGGTTGTTGTTGATGGCGAGGTTGCCTCCGACAAGATTGCCCGTGCTCTTGCTGTCGAGGTAGATCCCGTCGTTGGCGTTCTCGGCGACGATGTTGCCGACGATTCTGTTCTTGTCCGAGTTGCGCAGCAGGATGCCGGTGCCGAGGTTGGGGTCGAAGTCGTGCAGGTGCCCGGCGGGATCGTCCCAGATTTCCTGTCGGAAATTGAACTCGGTGAGGTCGTTGCCGTGCGACTTCTCCAGCACGACCATGTTCACGCCGTTGCCTTCGGAGTAGTTCTCCTCGAACCAGTTGTCATGCGACCGGTACAGCCCGAAGGCGGCACCGAACCCGCCGTCGTAGCCGCTCTTCGGGTCGCCGGCGGTGACGGAGTTGTCATCGAGGCGGGCACCGCTGGAGTCGTACATCACCACGCCGTAATGACCGCCGCGTATCCCCCCGGAGTAGAACCCGATGATCTCGTTGTTGTTGGCGCCCTTGCGGAGCTCGATGCCGTGGTCGAAGCCTCGGATCGAACCACCGGCGTAGGCATCGATGACCACCCTGTCGTATCCGGAGTTCTGGATACCTTTCGATCCGGGCCGGCCCGAGCCGATGATGGAGAACCCACCGAGGTTGATGCCGATCCCGTGTGCGCCGATCTTCAGACCGTCCTTCTTGCAGTGGAGATCAGCCGTCAACGTGATGGTCCGGGTGATCCGGTCCCCGCAACGCACCCCGGCCGGCGCCGCCTCAGCGTCGGCCGTGAAGGCCAGACCGGCGAAGACCAGCAGCGCCGACATGGTGGTACGGCCCATGAGCGCGCCGTGGCGCACCCTCTGAAGACGTGATGACATTGCGACAACCCCCGCGCTCCAATGGCCCAACAGCCCTCAAAGGGCCTCAAAAGGGGTTTCGCCGGACCTCGTGATCAGACCTTCCCAACCGGCACAAGAGGGCCGAATCACCCTCGGCCCCCTATGGGGCCTCACCGTCAGCGGGGGCCGGCGACCGGGGTTCGGGGGGGCTCGAGCGGGGCGGCGGGGGGTGAGGTCCCGACGTTGGTGGGGACGGCGGGCGTGACCTCGTCGGGACCGTCGTTCCAGTCCCGGAGGGAGTCCCGGTAGAGGCTGCGGACCACGGTCAGGAAGTAGATCCCGGCGGGGACGGAGAGCCAGTCGATCAGGAGGCCGTGGCCGTCCTGGTGGTAGTGGCCGGCAACGACGTAGGCGGCCCAGACGGCGTGCATGAGGGCGCAGGTCGGGAAGATGACCGACAGGGAGAGGCCGGAGACCGACCAGCCACCCATGGACGGGCGGTTGGCCAGCTGGGTGCGGAACACGAACCAGCCGATGTTCATGTACAGCCCGACGAGGAGGATGTTGGCCCACACGGCGAATCCGGGTGTCACCCGGGGGCCGGCCAGCACCGCGCCGCAGGCGACGACCAGGCCGGCGACGTAGAGGCCGCTGGCGGCGGGGGCCGCCCGCAGCCACCGCGGATCTCCGGGGATGAAGCGGTCGCCGCGGCCGCCGAGGAAGGCCTCGACGCGCAGCCAGAGCCACAGCACACCGACCGGCAGGCCGACCACGACGGCCAGCAGGTCGAGGGGACCGCCGAGGCGGCCCTCGACGGCGACGTGGAGGCCGTGGTCGAGGTGGTGGGGCCCGCAGGTGAAGGCCATGAAGATCCAGGCCGCGCCGAAGTGGGAGAAGCCGAACGTGCGCCAGTCCCGCTTCATCTCGATGGCGGTCATGATGCCGTAGCCGGTGTAGGCGACACCGAGCGCGAGGTTGGTGATGGCGACGAGGGCGACGATCACGGGCGTTTTCCTCCGGTTCCTCGGCTTGGCAGCTGTACCCGGCCCCCCCGAGGCACACTCGAGGGCGGTACCCGGCCCCCGAGAGGTACACCGATCTGGCGCATGAACTCGCGAATGGAGGAGGCCTCGCCCATCCCGGGCGGAAGGTTGCCGTGGCGACCGGCGCGCTGCGCCTCCCGGGCCGACCGGGGCAGGGCGAAGGTGAAGGTGGAGCCGGCCCCCTTGGCGCTGCGGACGGCGACGTGGCCCCCCATCGCCTCCACCAGCGACCGCACGATGTAGAGCCCGACGCCGGCCCCGCCGAGGTCGTGGCCGGCGGTGTGGTCAGCCTGCCAGAACGGCTCGAAGCACCGAGCCGCCTCATCGGCGGTCATCCCGACGCCGTAGTCGGCCACGCTGATCCGCACGAACCGCTTGTCGGCGGCGGCGCTCACCACGACCGGCCGGTCACCGAACGAGTACTTGAGGGCGTTGGACAGCAGGTGGTCGAGAACCTTGCGGACCGCGCCGGCGTCGGCGAAGGCGTGGGCCAGCGTGGTCGGCGCCTGGGCCACGATCGGAGCGGTGGTGGCCGACCGGGCCGCCTGCACCCGCTCGGCGACCAGCAGCGCCAGGTCGACCGGCGCCAGCTCCAGCTGCCCCGACGGCTTGGCCGCCATCCACTCCGCCAGCGGCCCCGGGGCCTGCGGCGTGCTCCAGAGATAGCCCTGCGCCCGGTCGCAGCGCAGCGCCCGCAGCACGGTCAGCTGCTCCTCGGTCTCGACGCCCTCGGCGATGACCGACAGGCCCAGGGCGTGGCCGAGGTTGATGACGGCGGCGGCGATGGCGTCGGCGGCGCTGTCGCTGCCCAGACCGGCGACGAAGGCCCGGTCGAGCTTCACGATGTCGACGGGGAAGCGGCGCAGGTACCCGAGCGACGAGTAGCCGGTCCCGAAGTCGTCGATCGCCAGGCGCACCCCGAGCCCCCGCAGGTCGGAGAGGACGGGGATGGCCACGTCGACGTCGTCCATCAGGATGCTCTCGGTGATTTCGAAGCAGAGCCGCCACGGCGGCAGATCGAAGTCGGAGAGGGTCCGCTCCACCATCGTCACCAGACCCGCCGTGCTGAGCTGGCGGGCCGACAGGTTGACCGACATGACCAGCTCGGGCGGCCCCCCGCCGATGACGGCGGGGTCGAGCAGTTCGGTGAGGTCCTGACAGGCCTGGCGCAACACCCACGCCCCGAGCGGAACCACGAGGCCGGTGTCCTCCGCCACCTGGATGAACTCGGCCGGTGCCAGAAGCCCTCGGCGGGGGTGCTGCCAGCGCACCAGCGCCTCCATGCCGGCCGGCGTGGCCTGGCCGAGGTGCACGATCGGCTGGTACACGACCCGCAGCTGGTCGGAGTCGACGGCCAGGCGGAGTTCCTCGGCCGTCTGGATGCGGGCCTGGGTCCGGAGGCGGGCGGTGTTGTCGAAGACCTCGACGCGGTTCCGGCCGGTCTCCTTGGCCCGGTACATGGCCATGTCGGCGTCGCGCAGCAGGGCGTCGGGAGTCACGTCGGAGCGCCGCGTCAAGGCGATGCCGATGCTGGCGGAGCAGGTGAGTTCCTGATCACCGAAGGCCACCGGCTGGTCGAGGGCGGCCAGCACCCGCTCGGCCACCCGCACCGCGGCCCGGTCGTCGTCGAGGTCCTCGCACAGCACGACGAACTCGTCACCGCCGAGGCGGGCCACCGTGTCGTGGGGCCGGAGCACCTCCCGCAGCCGCATCCCGACCGACACGAGGGTCTCGTCGCCGGTGGCGTGGCCGAACCGGTCGTTGATGGCCTTGAACCGGTCGAGGTCGACGAACAGCACGGCCAGCACCCGGTCGCGGCGGACGAGGCGACGCAGCGCCTGTCCGAGCCGGTCCATGAACAGCGACCGGTTGGGCAAAGAGGTGAGCGGATCGTGCAACGCCAGCTGGGAGAGGGCCTCGGCCGCTTCCCGCTGGGCGGTGACGTCCTGGGCGGCGCCGGTCATCTGGACCGGCCGGCCGTCGACACAGCGGACCCGGCCCCGGCACTGCAGCCACCGCACCGTCCCGTCCGGGGCCACGCAGCGGTGGGAGAAGTCGAAGGGCTCGAACGTCCGCAGGCTCCGCTCGATGTTCGACCCGACAAGCGCACGGTCGTCGGGGTGGACGGTCGCCATGTATCCCTCGAACGTGCCGGCGAACGCCTGGGGCGTCAGCCCGAAGATGCGGTACAGCTCGTCGGACCACCGGACTTCGTTGTCGGCAATGTCCCACTCCCAGATCCCGACCTTGGCCACCGCCTGGGCCTCACGCAGCTGGTCGCCGGTGGTGCCGAGGGCGGCCCGGAGCTGCTCCTGCTCGGTCACGTCCCGGGCCACGACCAGCGTGGCCCGGCGGCCGGCGAAGATCATGGGGCTGGTCTGCACCTCCACGGTGCGGACGGCGCCGTCCCGCGTGCGGTGCCGCCGGCGGGCCGGTCCGGCTGAGCCGGCGGGTCGGCCGGACAGGAGCTCCTCCAGGAACGCCGGGTGGTCGTCGACGGGCAGGAGGTCGAGGGCCCTCATGGACAGCAGCTGAGTTCTCGACCAGCCGTACTGGCCGATGGTCGCCTCGTTCACCGCCAGGATCCGCAGCGTGTCGTCGTCGGTGACCCACATCGCCAGTGGGTTGGCGTCGAAGAGAAGGGCGGAACCCGTCCCCAGCCCGTCGTCGAGCGCCGCGCCGAGGCCCGGTGAGAAGCCCGCGTCCGTCACGGGGTCATTGGGCGCGATCTCGAGGATGGACCCCTCCAAGGCAACGGGTACGCGAACGGGGGGCGGCACGGCGCCGAACCCTGCTCGAATGATCGGTCCCGTTATGTCCGGGGATAATGACCCGGAGGCGTCATTTAGCGACCGTTGACGGACTAGTCCCTGCCGATTCGGGCCGGATTGAGCCCGCCCGTCGGTGGTGACGCCGCAGCTACCGGCGGTAGATGCGGGTGGTGTCGGAGTAGTACACGGCGTGGTCGGGGCCCTGGACGACGTCGAGCTTGCACTCCGCCGGACCCCGGGCGACCGTGGCGTGGGGCGAGCCGGGGCCACTGGTGCCCCGCCCCGGCGGCGACCCGGTCGAAGACGATGTCGTACCCGGTCGACGGGCTACCGGCATCGCCGCTCGGCCCGTTGCTGGTGACGGCCACCTGCCCGGCGGGAGAGATGGCCAGCCCGAAGGGGTTGCGGAACCCGTAGGCCCATACCGGGTTGCCGGCTCCGAACGGATTATCGGACGGAACCGTCCCGTCGGGGTTGTAGCGGAGCACCTTCCCTCGGGGGTCACGGGTGTTCTGGGCGGCGTCCTCGGCGTGCTCGTCGCCGAGGGTGGCGTAGAGCTTGCCGTCGGGACCGAAGGCGAGGCGTCCGCCCTTGTGGCAGCAGTCGTTGCCGGCGGGGAGCCGGACGAGGGTGGTCAAGGCCGCGCCGGTGCCGGCGCAGTCGGTCCACCGGACGACGTCCTGGTGCTCCCGGTCGGGGTGGGAGACGAAGGCGTAGACGAAGCGGTCGGTGGCGAACGTCGGGCTGACGGCCAGGCCCAGCAGGCCCCGTTCGCTGTACCCGCCGCCCCGTTCGGTGGTGACGGTGGCGATCTTGGCGAACTGCTTGACGGCGCCGTCCTGGAAGACCCCCACCGTGCCGGACCGCTCGGCGAAGAACAGCCGCCCGTCGGGCGCGAAGGCCAGGGCCGTGGCGTTGTCGGCGGTGAGCGGCGCAGTCGGCGGCGCCTGCGGCCCGAGCGTGCAGGGAGGCGACGTGGTCGGAGGGGCGGTGGTCGGAGGGGCGGTGGTCGGAGGGGCGGTGCTCGAGGTCGTGGCCGCGGTGGTGGCCGTCGTGATCGGGGCGGCTGTGGTCGGGGAGCCCGAGGTCGTCGCGGTCGAGGACGGCGCAGTCGGGGCGCTCGCCTCGGAGCGGCCCGACTGTTCGCCGTCCCGGCACGCGCCGGTCAGGAGCGCCAGGGCCAGCGCGACGACGGTGAGGCGGCGGCTACAGGGCGTCGGTCCCGTGCTCCCCGCTGCGGATCCGGACGAGCCGGTCGACCGGGACGGCCCACACCTTGCCGTCACCGATCTTGCCCGTCCGACCGGTCTTGGTGACGATGTCGATCACCCGGTCGACCTCCGCCGAGTCGACGAGGATCTCGATCTTCACCTTGGGGATGAAGGCCAGGGTGTATTCGGCGCCGCGGTAGACCTCGCTCCGGCCCCCCTGGCGGCCGTAGCCCTGGACCTCGGTGGCGGTCATGCCCATGATCCCGGCCGCCCGCAGGGCGTCTTTCACTTCGTCGAGACGGTGCGGCTTGATGACCGCCGTGACGAGATGGACCACCGCTCCTCCCTCCCTCTGACTCAAGGGATTGTACGGGTCAGGCGGGCGGCGGCGGCGGTGCTGACTCGGCCCCGCAGGTGTCGGAACCGGAATCGGTGAACGTCTGGCCGGCCACCGGCACGAAGCGCCAGTCGTACCCGTCGGCCCGCAGGGTCAGGTGGAGGACGCCGTAGGTCTCGGCCTGGCGGGCCTCGCTGTTGGGGGCCGCCGCCCCTGTGAAACGGTCGAAGGGGCCGCCGCCGGTGCCGACCACGAACTGCCGGATCCCGTTGGGGTCGGCCTGGGCGTCGGGGTTCTGGCGGGCGAACCGCTCGTAGACGTGGCGGTGCCCGTTCAGCACGACATCGGCCCCGGCCTCGTAGAGGGCGGCCCAGAACGCCTGCATCTTCTTGTCGATCGCTTCGAGCCGGGAGGTGGTCGGCTGCTTGGACGGCGTGAAGAACCGGGGATGGTGCCAGTAGGCCAGGATGCAACGGGAGGCGTGGGCGGCCAGGTCGGCCCGGAGCCACTGCTCCATGGGCGACCCCCGGCTGCAGCCGCCGGCGTCGGAGCAGTTGCTGTTGAGGGCGATCAGGTGCCACGACCCGAGGTCGAACGAGTAGTACCCCTTGGTACGGTCACCGGCGGCTTCGCCCCAGTAGTCGAAGTACGGCCCGGCCCCCTTCTGCACATATTCGTGGTTCCCGAGGGCGGGCCGGGAGCGGTCCTTGAACCGGCCCCAGGTGGGGGCGTAGCAGTTGTCGAAGTCGGCCTTGGAGCCGTCCTGGTAGGCCAGGTCGCCGAGGGGCAGCACCGTGCCGGGAAGCGAGTCGATCAGCGCCGCCGTCTCCTCGTCGCCGGAGGTCTGGCACATCGAGATGTCGCCGGCGGCGATCACGGTGGGATCCGCCGTCTCCGTCGTCTGGGCCTCCGCCCCGGGGAGGCCCAGGGCGAGCAGCGGCGGGACCAGCAGGGTGGCGGGGAGCCAACGCCACCGCCTCGGAATGAACCCGTCTTTCACAAACGTGACATTACTAACACTAGCGATCTCGTGTGGCGCGATCCCAGGCGATGTCGTCGAGGAACCGGCTGACGAGACTCACGAACGACTCCGGGTTGTCGCCGGCGGCGAGATGGCCGGCGCCGCTGATACGGGCGTAGCGGGCGTCGGGCAGCAACTCGAGAAGCTCGTCGGCGCCCGCCTCGGACAGGACGTCGCTCTCCGCCCCCCGCAGCACCAGCACCGGCCGGTGCAGACCCCGGAGGTCGTCGTCGACCCCGGCGACCACAGCATCAGCCCGCTCACCGGCGTCGACCGTGACTCCCCGGGCCCGCATCCGCCGGCCGAGGCCGTGCTTCCACACCCAGCGGCCGTCGGCCCGCTGGCGGAGGTTCCGGGTGAGCCGCCCTTTCGTCACGGTGCGCCCCGGGAGGTAGGCGGCGACGGCGGCGGCCGCCTCGTCGAGGTCGGCGAAAGACTCGTGCGCCGACAGGAAGGCGACGATGCGCTCGATGCCGGCCGGCTCGAGGCGGTGCCCTACGTCGAGGAGGACGACGCCGCCGACGAGATCGGGCCGGGCGGCGGCCACCGTGACCGCGACGATTCCCCCGATCGACGCCCCGACGAACACCGCCCGGCTGATGCCGAACTCGGCGCACAGCGGCCCGGCATCGGCGGCGAGGGCGTGGCGGTCGAGCGGCCCGGTGGGATCCGGGCTTTCGAGGAACGGATCGGAATCGCCGTGATCAGCGAAGTCCCAGGCCAGCACGTGGAAGCGGCCGGCCAGCGCCGCGCCCAGCTCCTCGAACATGTACGCCGTCTGGCCGCCGCCGTGTTGGCACACCACCGCCGGGAGCCCGGCGTGGCCCCATTCCAGGTAGTGGACCTGGCGGTCGCCGAGCAGCACGTAGCCGCTGCGGCCGCCGGCCGGGACGTCGTGGCGAGGCGGGAGGTCTTCCATCGGCTGGCTCACCACGGACCAGAAACTAACGGAAACGGGTCGCCCTCCCCAGGGAAGGAGGGCGACCCGCCGCCTTTATCTAATGCTCCACCTGATCGCAGTCCCCGGTAGGACCGGTCCGCTCAGGCCCCATCTTTCAATTATCCCAGTGCTCCTAGTACTCGCAGTTGTCGAGTTCGTCGCCGGCGGAGAAGAGGCAGGCGTCAAAGTCGTCGCCCCCGTCCACCTTGTCCTCGCCGCCGTCATCGGAGCTGATCATCACGTCGTCTCCGCTGCCGCCGATGAGAACGTCGAAGCTTGAACCGCCAGCCACAGTGTCGTTCCCGCCGTCGCCGACCACGGTGTCGTGGCCGGAGCCACCGTCGAGGTCGTCGTCACCGGTGTCGCCGCGGAGAGCGTCGTCGCCTCGACCACCAGCGATCGAGTCGGAGCCTGCCGCACCGCAGACCACGTCGTCCCCACCGCGGGCGTCGATGGTGTCGTCACCGTCGCTGCCGATGATGGTGTCGTCGTGGTCGGTCCCGTCGAGAAGGGCGGGGCCGTACTGACCGGACGCGTCCAGCCACGTGTGGCTGGCCGGCCGGCCGTTGCACAGCCCGCCGATCGACTGGGCCGTCCCACCGTTGAAGAACGAGAGTCCGACCATAAACGCGGCCGTCGTCGTGACCATGGCCAGACGAGCAGCCTTGTTCCTCAGAGCGCTTACTGCCATTGGTGATGTGCCTCCTGTGCAGTGTTGTCGTCAGCCCGCTGCTGACGACATGCGCCCGGCTCTCGGTTGGATCCCGGTGTGAAGCGCGAGGGCCCGCTGCCCTGGCTCCACACCCCAGCTCCGTGATCCGGACACTTTGCTCCGGGATATCGTTGGCCGCTCTTTTCCGCGGATATCCGGAAAACTTTTTTTCTGCCTGAAGGCCCCTCGCGAGGCCGGAGAAGTTGTCCCAGCTCCCCAGACTGCTTTGCAGGGAATTCTCCTCCTGGGTTCGAATTGTGTCAAGTTTGCCCCAAGCTTCCTTTCAGGATTAGGGGTTTGACCTGCGGTTTTATTACCTAGACTTACAAGAAGTAAGCGATATTTTCGAAACTCATATATTAAATTAGTTGGTAAGAATATCTAGGATGAATGTTGGCATCACTTGAGAGTTATTCCGCCATTCCCCAACTCCTCTCGATCGGCCCGATCGTCGTAAAACCGCTGGTCAGGGGGCGAGCCGGGGCCGGGCGAAATGTCGGCTTCGCGAAGATTGCGGGGTCAATGCGGTCCGTATCAGGTCAGGAGCTCGCCCGGTGCCCATGTCCATGACTCTTTCGCCCGAGGGCGCATTGGGCGCCGACCCGGCCCGGGCCCGACTCCTCGTGGTCACGAAGCGCCGGGCGACGGGCCTGCTCGGTGTCATGGCGGCGGTGTTCGTGGCCATCGTCCTGCTCGGGGACGACAGCGGCCTCCTCGGGTTCGTGCAGGCGGGAGCCGAAGCGTCGTTGGTCGGCGGACTGGCCGACTGGTTCGCCGTCACGGCCCTGTTCCGCCATCCGCTGGGCCTGCCGATCCCCCACACCGCCGTCATCCCCGAACGCAAGGAGCAGTTCGGCCAGACGCTGGGCCGATTCGTGCAGGAGTACCTGGTCACGCCGACGCTGATCATCGACCGGATCCGCCAGGCCCGGGTCGCCCAGCGGGCCGCCGACTGGCTGGACGATGAGGAGCACGCCGCCGTCCTGGCCGGCTACATCGCCGACGCAGCCCACAGCCTGGCCGAGGTCGTCGAGGAGGACGACGTCGAGCGGCTCATCGAGGAAGGGCTCCAGCGAGCCGTCGACCGGGTCGATCCGGCCGCCGTTGTCGCCAAGGGGCTCACCGCCATCGTCGCCGCCGGCTATCACCAGGAGGCGTTCAACGCTGTGTTGCGGGGAACGGCCCGGTTCCTCGACGAGCATCGCCAGGATCTGCAGGCCCGGTTCTTGAAGGAGTCGCCGTGGTGGCGACCGGGCGCCATCGACCGGCGGATCTTCACCACCCTCGTGAACGGGGCGCTCCACCTGTTCGAGGAGATCGCCGCCGACCCCGAACATCCGCTGCGTGACGAGGTCGACCGCCAGCTCGAAGTCCTGATCGACAAGCTCGAGACCTCACCGGCGGTGCAGGCCCGCGTCGCCCGGGCCAAGGACGAACTGCTCGGCCGTCACCTTCCCCAGCTGGCCGCGTCGCTGTGGAGCGACACCCGGACCATGCTGACCAACCAGGCCGCCGACCCCGACTCCGAGCTGCGCACCCGGCTGACCAGTGCACTGGCCGGGGCGGGCCGGCGTTTACGCGACGACCCCGTCCTGCTGGCCCGGGGCGAGCAACTGGTGGAGACGGTCACCACCTACGTGGCCGAGCACTTTCACGGCGAGATCGGCGCGCTGGTCGACACCGCAATCAGCCGGTGGGACGGCGAGGAGACCGCCCGGCGGCTCGAGCTGCTGCTCGGGCCCGACCTCCAGTTCATCCGCATCAACGGCACGGTGATCGGCGGGCTGGCCGGCCTCGGCATCCACGGTATTGGGGTCGTGCTCTCATAGAGCACGACACGCTTCACCGTTCCGAGCCGTCAGCAGTTCCTGAGCGCAGGGCCCGAAGCCCAGCCGCTCCACGCCTCGGCCGAGGCGGCCCAGATTCTCTCCTCGGGTCCGTGCGACGGGCCCGGTGGCGCGTGGTCGGGCGCACCGACCGAGCGGGCGGCGAACCAGGCAAAGAAGGCCTGGGAGTCCTGAGCCTCGAACGCCCATGACTCTTCCGGGATGGTCACCGACACCGCCACCCCCCTTCCGACCCAGCCGAGTGCCCAGTCGATCGGCGCAGCCGCGTCCCCGCCGGGGCTGTACCCCGCGGGAAGGCCCGGCCCCGGGGCCGCGATCGTCATGTCGAGTCGGTTTGGAACGGAGAACGTGTAGACCCCACCGTGGCGCGTCTGATCGATGGGAACCTGGTAGACGCCGGCCCAGGTCCCGTCCAGCAGGGCGAAGCAACTCAGTGGGCCCTCGAGCCGTCCTTGGAACACGTCCACAAGGGCACGCACCTGTTCTGGATTGGCTCGCTCGTCAACCAGTGCGACCAGGCGCGACGTCGCCGACGCCTCTCCTGCTCGCCAGCCAACACTGACGACCACCAAGTTGGAGACGTCGACTCCCCTGACGGTACCGGCGTCGATGAGCCATGCGGTCGCCGAGCAGCCGAGCTCCGACGCCTCGGGGACCCACGTGGGACACCCGTAACCGGCGTGGAAGATCCGGCCGCCCAACCGGTAGGAACCGTCTGCGCCGATCCTGCCCATGGCGAGAAGGTAAGCAGCCGGTCGTTTGTTGTCGTCCGTACCGGTACGGACAAAGCCGTGATTTACCTCTTTCGTTACCTCTTTCGCCCTCAGAAGCCCAGTTCCGAGGCGCGCCGCACGAGGTCGATCTTGGAGGCGAGCCCCAGCTTGGCGTAGACCCTGGCCAGGTGGGTCTCGACCGTCCGCTCGCCGATGGCGAGCTCCCCGGCGATCTCCTTGGCGCTGTGCCCCTGGGCCGCCAGCCGGGCCACCTCCCGCTCCCGCCGGGTGAGCGAATCCGCACCCCGGACCGCCCCCGCCATCCGTCGGCCGGCCCCACCCAGGTGGCCCAGCGCCGCCAGCGCCCGGTCCCTCCGCCACACCGCCCCACAGGCCTCGAAGGTCTCCGCCGCCTGTCGCAGCGCCTGGCGGGCGCCGGCCCGGTCCGTGTCGGCCAGCGAGCGGCCCAGCACGTCGAGCGCCCGTCCCAGGTAGGCCTGGGCGCCAACGGCCGAGAAGAGCTCGACGGCCTCCGACGCCGCCTCGCCGGCCTGGTCGGCAAGTCCCGACGCCGTCCGGGCCCAGGCGGTGCCGAGGGCGGCCAAGCCCCGATAGAACGGGCGATCGAGCGTGCCGCTGACCCGCCCGAGGCTCTCGGCGGCCTCACCGGCGACGTCGGCTCGGGCCCGCTCGGCCGCCACTTCGGCCAGGTCCACCAGCACCATGGCGAAGAACGGCCACGCCTGCCACGAGAGCATCTTGGAGTAAACCCCTTGGAGGCCGGCCAGGGCGGCGTCCGGCTGGCCTTCCCGCCAGGCGATGACGGCCTCGGCGTAGGCGAGGTACTCGGCGTAGAACAGCCAGTCGAGGGTCGCGGCAGGCGGCGCGGGCCCGGTCGAGGAAGGCCCGGGCCTCGGCCAGGTCAGCGGTGTCGGCGGCCGCGGCGGCGGCGATGGCCATGCCGATGCTGCGTCGGCGGCTCCCGGTCGGGTTCTGGGCGACGGCCTCCCGGCCGCTGGCCACGGCGGCGGGGAAGGCGCCGGCCACCCAGCGGATGGTCGTCTCCTGCTCGAGCAGCATCGTCTCCCGCCACGCCGGGGTGACCGACTTCGCCTCCTCCAGGAGAGGCGCCGCCTCAGCCAAGCGTCCCTCGATGGCCAGCGAGAGGGCCAGCGACGACAGGTTCCAGGCGAGGCGGTAGAGCTTGCGGTCCTCCCGGGCCATGGCGATGGACCGCTGGAAGGCTTCCTCGGCCTGGGGGAACCGGCCCCGCCAGAAGGCCGCCCACCCCGTGGCCTCCAGGGCCTGCTGAAGCACGAAGCGCCCGGCCGTCTCGGCCGCCTCGACCACCTCCTGGGCCCCGGTCTCCCAGGCCGCCAGGTCGCCCCGCAGCCCCCGGATCCAGGCCAGTTCGACGGCGCCCAGCAGCATCTTGGGCTGGTCCCCGGCCTGCTCGAACAGCTTCACCGCCTCGGCGCAGGCCCGCTCCGCCTCGGCGAGCTCGCCCGTCCCCCAGGTGAGGAAGCCGGCCAGGCGCATCTTGACGGCGGCTCGCCGGGCAGGATCGGGAGAGCGCCCGAGCACTTCCTCGATGGCCCGCATGGCCCGGATACCCATGATGGCGTTGACGTCGGCCCGGTGGTCGACGAGCCAGTCCGCCTGCCAGTTCATGGCGTCGAGGACCTCGACCCAGCGCTCGTCTCCGCCCGGCAACAGCTCGACCAGGGCGGCCAGCAGGCTCAGCGCCTCCGGGTAGGCCTCCCGCTTGTCGGCCTGGCGCACGGCGTCGAGCAGCACCCCGATGGCTTCCGGCTCCCCGGTCTGGGCCGAGCGGGCGTAATGGGGAGCCGCCTCGGCCAGCCGGCCGGCGGCGAGCAGGGTCCGGCCCACCTGGCGGTGCAGCTCCCGGCGGCGGGCCAGACCGATGCTCTGGTAGACGGTGTCCTGGATGAGGGGGTGGGCGATCTCGTAGGTGAGCTCCCGGCCCCGCTCCTCCTCGTGGACCAGCCGGGAGGCCACCAGGGGCTCGAGGATGTGGGCCAGCTGGCCGAGCGGCCGTCCGGTCACCCGGACCAGGTCCTCGAGCCCGACCCGGCGCTCGAGAAGGGCGAGTGCGGCCAGCGTGGCCAGATTGGCCTCGTCGAGGAGGCGGAGCCGGCTCCGCACCCGGTCGGCCAGTCCCTCGGGGACGGAGCGGAGCTCGGGGGCGGACAGGTCGGCGCTCTCCTCTTCGAGGGCCTGGAGGAGTCCCAGGGCGAAGAGCGGGTTACCCCGAGACCGGTCCTCCAGCCACCCGACGAGGGCCTTGGGTGGCTGGCGGCCCTGGAGGAACACCTGGGCCAGCTCGCCGACCCCTTGGCGGTTCAGGGGCGCGAGTGGCAGCCGGCGCAGCAGTCCCTCCTGCTCCAGCCCGAAGAGCACCTCGGTGGCGGCAGTCCGGGCGGCCAGCTCGACGGGCCGGGCCACAGCCAGGACGAGTATCCGGGCGCCGGCCAGGTTGTGGGCCAGGTAGCCCAGGGCCTGCCAGGACGAGTCGTCGGCCAGGTGGACGTCGTCCAGGAGGGCGACGACCGGCGTCTGCCGGGCCAGGTTGGCCAGGACCACGGCGAGGCCGTCCAGGACGCGAAAGCGCGGCGGTGCCTTGTCGGGCGCCGCCCCCCGCACGGCCGCCACGCTGCGGAGGAGCTCGGCGAGGTCGTCCAGGAACCCACCGCAGAGCCGGGAGATCTCTTCGGCGGGGAGGCCGCGCAGCTGGCCCTCCAGGGCTTCGGCCCACAGTCCGAACGACGCCGTCGTCCCCAGTGGATAGGCCCGGGCGGAGAGGATCACCAAGCGACGGCGGTGGCGGGCGGCCAGCTCCTCCACCAGGCGCGTCTTGCCCACCCCGGGGTCACCTTCGACGAGGACACAACGGAACTGACCAGAGGCCGCTCGCCGCCACTCCTCTTCCAACTGGGCGAGTTCACCTGATCGGCCCACGAGCTTCGTCTGCCAAGCGGTCCCGGCCATACGGCCGTCCTTCTACTACGCCGATGGTTCCGAGCCGACCACCGACACGAACGAGACGCACTCGCCGGGCTGGCCGCCGAGGTTGTGGGTCAGGGCCAGCGTCTTGCCCTGCTCGACCGTCTTGATGCGCCGGTCGGAAGGGGCCTCGCCCCGCAACTGGAGCCAGCACTCGTACATCATCCGCAGGCCCGACGCCCCGATGGGGTGACCGAAGGCTTTCAGGCCGCCGTCGGGGTTGACCGGCAGGTCGCCATCGAGGTCGAAGGTGCCGGCCAGCACCTCCTTCCAGCCGAAGCCCCGATCGGCGAAGCCGAGGTCCTCCATGAGGACGAGCTCGGTGGGGGTGAAGCAGTCGTGGACCTCGGCCATGGCGATCTGCGCCCGCGGGTCGGTCACACCGGCCTGGGAGTAGGCGTCCTGCGCCGACTTGGTGACTTCGGGGAACGAGGTGAAGTCGTAGTCGGGATCCATGTTGCCGGCGGCGTTGCCGGCGATGAACGACAGGCCCTTCACGTAGAGGGGCTTGTCCGTGTAGCGGTGGGCGTCCTCGGCCCGCACCAGGATGGCGGCGGCGGCGCCGTCGGCCACGCCCGAGCAGTCGAACACGCCGAGCTGGCCGGCCACCAGCGGCGAGGCGCAGATGGCCTCCTTGGCCACGGCCTTGCGGAATTGGGCCAGCGGGTTCTTGGCGCCGTTCTGGTGGTTCTTCCAGGCGATGCGGGCCATGACGTCCTTCAGCTCGGTGGGGTCGACGCCGTACTTCTTGGCGTAGGCCGGGGCCAGGAGGCTGAAGTTGGCCGGCGGGGTCGTGTCACCCATGATCGAGCCGGTCCCGTCGCTGGGGATGCTCATGCGGGTGAGGCCGGAGTAGCCGGAGTCCTTGAGCTTCTCCACTCCGATGGCCATGACGACGTCGTAGGCGCCCGCTGCTACTGCATAGGCAGCATTCCGGAGCGCCTCGGAGCCGGTGGCGCACATGTTCTCCAGGCGGGTGACGGGCTTGTCGCCGATGCGCAGCGCCCGCGACAGCGTCAGCCCGGAGATGCCCGAGGCGGCGGTGCCGAGCCAGTAGGCGTCGATGTCGTGCAGCGTCACGCCGGCCGAGGTGAGCGTGGTGGTGGCGGCGTTGAGGAGCATGTCGTCGGTGGAGAGGTCCCAGTGCTCACCGAAGGGGATGCAGCCCATCCCCACGATGCAGACACGATCACGGATGCCGCGGGATCCCATTCGCTTACGCACCCTTTCCCCGGACGGGCCGGGCTTTCCAGAAGTAGTTGTGGACGCCGTTGGCCGTCAGCATCCGGCGGAAGGTCATCTCCACCCGGTCGCCGATGGCCAGCGTCTCATGGTCGACGTCGGTGAGCTGGCAGCGGAACCGGCCGCCCTCGGCGAAGTTGATGACCGCCGCCACCATCGGCGGGCTCGGGGTGAAGGCCAGCCGGTCCACGGTGTAGGTGGCGACGGAGCCGGTGGCGTCGGCCATGGGCACATCGCTCATCCGATCGACCGTGCCGCACTTCACACAGACCCGGACGGGCGGGAGGTGGACGGCGCCGCACTGCTCGCAGCGGCTGCCGACGAAGGCGTACTTGTACCGCCCGGTGCGGTGCGACGGCGGCGCGGCGGGGGCGTCGGGGTCAGGCCGGCGGGGCGGCTCCTTGGGAAGGATCCCCCGCCAGTTCAAGAACGTGGCGTAGCGCAGGCCGTCGTTGCCCGCCGCGATCTGGGCGGCCACTGTCGGGGCCGAGCGCCGCTGGCGATGGCTTCCCAGCGCCCCGGTGGTACGGAACAGGAGCACGGTGGCGCCGTCGGCCAGGACGGTGAGGGCGATGGTCTGGTCCGGCTCGGCCCGGTCGAGCAGGTCAGCCAGGAGCAGGCCGGGCTGGGCGGTGCCGGCGTTGCCGATCGATACGGTCAGGTCGTCGGCCACCGCCTCGGCCCGCACGCCGGCACTGCCGGCGAACCGTTTGGTGGCCCGGGCGGCGAGGCCGGCGACGGCCAGGTGGTCGATGTCGCCGGGCGACAGGCCGGCCTGCTTGAGGGCGTCGGCGAAGGCGGCGTCGGCCAGGGGCCCGTAGACGTGCTCGCCGAAGCGCTCCTCCCAGACCCGGGAGGCGGCGGCGCCGGGCGTGCGCCACCGGTCGAGGAACTCGTCGGTGGTGGCGCCGACGGCGATCAGCTCGGCCAGCACCGGCGCTTCGGTGTCGCCGCCGAAGACGAAAGCGGCGGCGGCGTCGCCGCCGTCTCGTTCGTCCGCACCGCCCGGCAATCCCGTCCGCACGTCCGACAGGACCGCCAGCACCGGAACACGGGCGTCGGCGGCGGCGGCCAGCGCGCCGACCCCGGACCGCACCGCTCCGCCGAAGTCGACGGCCAGCGCCGACGCCGGCAGGTCCAGTGCGGCATGGATGACGGCCGCGTTGGTCTTGTCGAGGTAAGGCGGGTTGGCCGTGGCGAAGAGAATCCGCTGCGGCGCCGCGCCGGCGGTGCTCCGCAGCGCCAACCGGGCCGCCTCGACGCCCATCGACGTGGCGTCCTCGTCGTAGGAGGCCACGGCCCTCGCCCCCTTGCCACCCCCCTGACCGAGGACGGCGGCGATCTCCGAGCGCTTCAGCCGGTGGTAGGGCACGTAGGCGCCGTAGGCGACGATGCCGGCCAAATCCGGGCCTCCTTGGGCGGCGGGCGACAGGGCGACCATTGTCGACCATACCGGCCGGCCGGCTCGAACTGAATCGCCGTTCGGCGCGGCTCCCCCGCCACGCTTTATCGTGGAGAAGTGAGCACCGCCGGCGCCACCCCGCCTGAACCCACCCGCCTCGTCCTCATCCGCCACGGCGAGAGCCGCTCGACGGTCGACCGTGTCGTCGGCGGCCACGAGGGGTGCGGCGGGCTGACCGATCGGGGTGTGCTCCAGGCCAAGGCGCTCTACGAACGGCTGGTCCGCACTGGGGAGCTGGCCGGGGCGTCGGCGTTGCTGACCAGCGTGCTGCCCCGGGCCATCCAGACGGCCGAGATCATCGCTCCGGCGCTCGGCGACCCCGCGATCGACCAGCGCTGCGAGCTGTGCGAGATCCATCCCGGCGAGGCCGACGGGCTGACGTGGGAGGAGTTCACCGAGCGCTACCGGCCCGAAGGCCTGGCCTCCGGGAACCCCTACCGGGCCTTCGCTCCCGACGGCGAGAGCTGGGCCGGGTTCTTCGTCCGGGTCGGGGAGGCGCTGTTCCGGGCGGCGGCCGACCACGCCGGCCAGACGGTGGTCGTCGTCTGCCACGGCGGCGTCATCGAGGCGACGTTCGCCACGCTGGGCAATCTCCCGCTACGGCGCCCGTTCGACGTCCGGATCGGGAACACCTCGCTGACCGGGTGGACGTACCAGCCAGCCGACGGCGACCTCGGCAACGCCGGCCACCGGCTGGCCCGCTGGCGGCTCGACCGGTTCAACGACACGGCCCACCTCGCCGGGCTCGACTGATCCTGAACTGAACCCGGCGCGGAGGCGGACACTAGGCTGGCGGCCCGTCCGTACCGGTCAGGGGAGACCAGTTGCAAGGAGTCGCCGTGCCTCTCGTCACAGCCGAACGCGCCCTGCTCGACGAGCGCCGCCCCCTGACCCGCGACGAAGCACTGGCTGTGGCCCACCTCCCGCTCGACGAGCTGCCGGCCCTCATCGCGTTGGCTCACAAGGTGCGTCTCGCCTGGTGCGGCCCCGAGGTGGAGCTGGAGAGCCTCATCAACGCCAAGTCGGGGGCCTGCGCCGAGGACTGCGCCTTCTGCTCCCAGTCGGCCCACTTCGACACCGGCGTCGACGTCTACCCGTTCCTCGACCTCGACGAGGTGCTGGAGGCGGCCCGGGCCACGAAGGCGGCCGGCGCCACCCAGTTCTGCATCGTGGTGGCGGTGCGGGGCCCGAGCGAGCGGCTTCTCGACAAGGTCGTCAACGCGGTCACGGTCGTGCGGGAAGAGACCGGCCTGGAGGTGGCCTGCTCCCTCGGGCTGCTGGAGCCCGCCCAGGCGCAGCGCCTGGCCACCGCCGGTGTGCGTCGCTACAACCACAACCTCGAAGCGCCCCGGGCCGTCTTCGGGTCGATCTGCACCACGCACAGCTACGACGACCGGGTGGCCACCGCCCGCCTGGCCATGGACGCCGGCATGGAGCTGTGCTGCGGCGGGATCCTCGGCCTCGGGGAGACGCTGGAGCAGCGGGTCGACTTCGCCTTCGAACTGGCCGAGCTCGATCCCTGCGAGGTGCCGGTCAACCTGTTCGACCCCCGGCCCGGGACACCGCTGGCCGACACGCCGATCCTGTCGCCGCGGGAAGCGCTGCAGGGCATCGCCCTCTTCCGCCTGATCCTGCCCGGAGCATGGATCCGCCTGGCCGGCGGCCGGGAGAAGATCCTGGGCGAGCTGCAGAGCATGGGCCTCTACGCCGGCGCCAACGCCCTGATCGTGGGCAACTACCTGACGACGCTGGGCCGGGCCCCGGAGGATGACGTCGCCCTCCTCGAGTCACTGGGCATGCCCGTCGCCGGTGGCGGGCCGGGCGAAGGCCGCTTCATCGTGGCCGCCGACGGCAACAAGTCGCTGCCGGCCAAGCCCGTCCGCAAGTTCATTCCCGTCGACGCGACATCGATGGGAGAGTCCCCGGCCGAGCGGACGCGGCGGCTGGCGGCGCTCGACCAGGCCCACATCTGGCATCCGTTCACCGCCATGCAGGGCTGGATGGAGAACGACCCGCTGATCATCGAACGGGCCGAGGGCTGCGAGCTGATCGACACCGAGGGCCGCCGCTATCTCGACGGCGTGTCGTCGCTGTGGGTCAACGTCCACGGCCACGGCCATGCGGCCATCGACGCCGCCATCGTCACCCAGCTCGGGCGGCTGGCCCACTCGACGTTCCTCGGCCTCACCCACCCGCCGGCCATCGAGCTGGCCGCCCGGCTGGTGGCGCTCGCTCCGGGCCGGCTGGAGCGGGTCTTCTTCTCCGAGAACGGCGCCGCCTCCGTCGAGGTGGCCCTCAAGATGGCCTACTCCTACTGGCGCCACAAGGGCGAGGACCGGCCCGACGTTCGTGCGCCTGGAGAACGCCTACCACGGCGACACGATCGGGGCCGTGTCGGTCGGCGGCATCGACCGGTTCCACGAGACGTACCGGCCGCTGCTGTTCGCCACGGCGTCGATCCCGTCGCCCTACTGCTACCGCTGCCCGCTCGACCTCTCCCCCACCGACTGCGGGCTGCGCTGCGCCGACGCCCTGGATGACGTGCTGGCCGCCGAAGGCGACCGGGTGGCGGCGGTCGTCATCGAGCCGCTGGTGCAGGGTGCGGCCGGCATCATCACCGCCCCCGACGGGCACCTCCGCCGGGTGGCGGACATCGCCCGCCGCCACGGTGCGCTCCTCGTCGTCGACGAGGTGGCCACCGGCTTCGGTCGGACGGGAACGATGTTCGCCTGCGAGCACGAAGGCATCGAGCCCGACATCCTGTGCCTGGCCAAGGGGCTGACCGGCGGGTACCTGCCGCTGTCGGCCACGCTGGCCACCGCCGAGGTCTTCGACGCCTTCCTCGCCCGGCCCGAGGAACACAAGACGCTGTACCACGGCCACTCGTACTCCGGGAACCCGCTGTGCTGCGCCGCCGCCCTGGCCAACCTCGACGTGTTCGAGTCCGAGGGGGTGCTGGAGTCGTTGCCGGGCAAGGTGTCGGCGCTGGCCAAACTGCTCGACGCCGCTGGCCGACCACCCCCACGTCGGCGAGATCCGCCAGCGCGGCCTGATGGTCGGCATCGAACTGGTCGCCGATCGCGCCACGAAGCAGGAGTTCCCCGAGCACCTCCAGGTCGGCGCCGAGGTGGCCAGGGCGACCCGCCCCCGGGGCGCCATCGTCCGCCCCCTGGGCGACGTCGTGGTCCTGATGCCACCCCTGGCCATGACCGAAGAGGAGCTCGGCCGCCTGGTCGGCGCCACCGCCGAGGCGATCGACGAGGCGACGGCCGCCGCCCTGACCACGCTCGGCGCGGCGTCGCGCCCCGGGGAGCCGGCATGACCCCGCTCAAACCGGCGTTCCATTTCCGCTATATCCCGGTAAACGAACGCCAGTTGCGTCCGACCCAGCCGGCCCTCCGTTCCGGCGTTCCTTTTCCGCTGTATTCCGGTAAACGAACGCCAGTTGGGGAGGGGCCGTGAGCGGCGGGCGCGCGGGCGGCGCCGGTGGCCGCTGACCCGCTGGCGTTCTGCGGCGACGAGGTGGACCGGATCGAGGCGGCGGGGCTGCTGCGGCGGGTGCGGACCCTGGAGTCGGCGTCGGAGCCCGAGGTGATCCTCGACGGGCGCCGGGTGCTGTGCCTGGCGTCGAACAACTACCTGGGGCTGGCCGCCCATCCCGAGGTGGCCGACGCCGCCGCCGAGGCGGCCCACCGGTACGGGGCCGGTGCGGGGTCGGCCCGCCTGATCACCGGCGGGCTCGTCCTCCACGACCAGCTCGAGGCCCGGCTGGCCGCCTTCAAGGGCACGGAGGCGGCGCTGCTGTTCTCCTCCGGCTACCTGGCCAACCTGGGGACGGTGGCGGCCCTGGTCGGCCCGGGCGACGCCGTCTTCTCCGACTCCCTCAACCACGCCTCGATCATCGACGGGTGCCGCCTGTCCCGGGCCGACGTCCACGTCTACCGCCACGCCGACGCCGACGATCTGGCCGAACGGCTGGCCGCCTGGCGGCGGGAGGCGCCGGCCGCCGCCCGGGCGCTGGTGGTCACCGACTCCGTCTTCTCGATGGACGGGGACGTCGCCCCCCTGCCCGCCATGGCCACCGCCTGCGAACGGCACGGCGCCGTCCTCATGGTCGACGAGGCCCACGCCACCGGGGTGGTCGGTCCCGGCGGGCGGGGCGCCATTGTCGGCTACGGGCTCGAGGGCCGGGTCGGCGTGGTGATGGGCACGCTGTCCAAGTCGCTGGGGGCGGCGGGCGGGTTCATCGCCGGCTCGGCCGAGCTGTGCGCCTTCCTCCGCAACCGGGCCCGGTCGTTCATCTTCGACACCGCCCTCCCGCCGCCGACGGCGGCCGCCGCCCTGGCCGCCCTCGGCATCCTGGAACGGGAGCCGGAGCGGCCGGTGCGGGCCCGCCGCCTGGCCACCCGCCTGGCCGCCGGCCTGCGGTCGGCCGGCTACGAAGTGCCCGACCCTCCGGCCGCCGTGCTCCCGGTGGTCGTCGGCGCCCCCGACGCCGCCATGGCCCTGTCGGCTCGCCTGCTCGACGCCGGTGTGCTGGTCACCGCCATCCGGCCGCCGAGCGTCCCGGAGGGCACCTCCCGCCTCCGGGCGACGGTGATGGCGACCCACTCCGACGCCGACATCGACCGGGCCATCGCCGCCTTCGCCGCTGCCCGCCCATCGCGATGACGGGTTCCACCGTCACCGACGCGCTTTGTCGGAATAGTTCCGCCAAAGCGCGTACGTGAACCGCCGTGATCCGGTTCGTCACCGGGACGGATACCGGGGTCGGCAAGACCGTGGCGGCGGCGGCCTTGTGCCGGGCGGACCGGCTGGCCGGCCGGATCGTCCTCTACTGCAAGCCGGTGCAGACCGGGCTGAAGGAGGCCGAGGCCGGGGACGCCGCCTTCGTGGCGGCGGCGGCCAAGGTGCCGGTGGTGGAGTGCCTCCGGTTCCCGGCTCCGCTGGCGCCGGCGGTGGCCGCCGGACTGGCCGGTGAGGTCATCGACGTCGAGGCGCTCCTGGCCGACGTGGCCAAGGCCAGCGACGGGTTCGACCGCGTCATCGTCGAGGGCGCCGGCGGCCTGCTCGTGCCCCTGTGGGACGACCTCACCATGGCCGACCTGGCCGACCGGCTCGGCGCCGGCCTGGTCATCGTCACCCGCCCGACCCTCGGCACGCTCAACCACACCGCCCTGACCCTCGAGGCCGCCGACTCCCGCGGCCTGCCCGTCGACGGCCTGGTGATCTCCGGCTGGCCCGCCGACCCCGACGTGACCGAACAGACCAACCTGGAGCGCCTGGCGGCCATGGCGCCCGTCCTCGGCCTGCTCCCCGCCTACCCCGGCCTCGACACCGCCGACCCCACCACCGCCCCGGCGGTACTCGAACTCCTCACACCGGGATGAATCGACCGCCCCTGGGGGCTCGGCCGCCGGCCGGGCGGGTTGGAGGCGTGGGTGGCGATGCTCGTGAGGAGCGAACCGACGCATCTGGGACGGGCCAGGAGCCTGATGGCCGGCGGATTCGCGCTCATGGCGTTCGTGTTCGCCCTCGGCGTCGGAACCGCCTCGGCACCGGCCCTGGGAGGGCTCAGCTGGCTGATGGTGACCGCCGGGGCGGCTGGCGTCGTCTACGTCGGCGGGGCCGTGCTGGTGGCCGCCCTCGTCGACCTGCGGTCGCACGCGCAGCGCAGCCACCTCCGCCCGGCCACCGTCCTTCACCCGCCGGACCGCAGCCGCCGGTAACGCCGGATCAGCGACCCGGTCGAGCTGTCGTGCCCGCCCTCCGCTTCGCCCGGAGCGGCCAGCTCACCGGCGATCCGGGTGGCCAGCACCTTGCCCAGCTCCACGCCCCACTGGTCGAACGAGTTGATGCCCCAGATGACCCCCTGGGTGAACACCTTGTGCTCGTAACAGGCGATGAGCTGACCCAGCACCGCCGGAGTGAGCCGGGGGGCGAGGATCGTGTTGGTCGGCCGGTTGCCGGGAAACGTCCGGTGGGGTACCAGCTCCGGCGGCACGCCCTCGGCCGCCACCTCCTCGGCCGTCTTACCGAAGGCGAGAGCCTCCGTCTGGGCGAAGAAGTTCGCCATCAGCAGGTCGTGGTGCTCCAACAGGCGGGGGTTCTCCTCGTAGTCGGGGCGGCAGAACCCGATGAAGTCGGCCGGGATCAGCCGGGTGCCCTGGTGGATCAGCTGGAAGAAGGCGTGCTGGCCGTTCGTGCCTGGCTGGCCCCACACGATGGGGCCGGTGTCGACCGGCACCGGCCGGCCCCGACCATCGACCGACTTGCCGTTCGACTCCATGTCGAGCTGCTGGAGATAGGCGGGGAAGCGGCCGAGGTTCTGGCTGTAGGGCAGGATCGCCACCGTCTCGGCACCGAAGAAGTTGTGGTACCAGAGGCCGATCAGCCCGAGCAGCGCCGGAAGGTTGGCCTCGAATGGCGCGGAGCGGAAGTGCTCGTCGATGGCACCGAACCCGGCCAGGAACTCCCGGAAGGCCGTCGGCCCGATGGCGATCATGAGTGAGAGGCCGATGGCCGAGTCGACCGAGTAGCGGCCGCCGACCCAGTCCCAGAAGCCGAACATGTTGGACGGGTCGATGCCGAACTCGGCCACCTTGGGGGCGTTGGTCGACACGGCCACGAAGTGGCGGGAGACCGCCCCCTCGTCTCCCAGGTGACCCACCAACCAGGCCCGGGCGGTGTGGGCGTTGGTCAGCGTCTCCAGCGTGGTGAACGTCTTGGACGACACGACGAACAGCGTCTCGGCCGGGTCGAGGCCGTGGATCGCCTGGTGGACGTCGGTGCCGTCAACGTTGGACACGAACCGGACGGTGAGTGCCGGGTCGGCGTAGGCCCGGAGGGCGTCGTAGGCCATGGCCGGGCCGAGGTCGGATCCGCCGATCCCGATGTTGACGACGTTGCGGATCGGTCGGCCGGTGAAGCCCAGCCACTGCCCGAAGCGCACCTGCTCGGCGAAGAGGGCCATGCGGTCGAGGACGCGGTGGACGGCTTCGACGACGTCCTCCCCGTCGACCACGAGGCGGGCGCCCCGGGGCATGCGCAGAGCGATGTGGAGCACCGGCCGGTTCTCGGTGGTGTTGATCCGCTCGCCCTGCCACAAGGCTTCGGTGCAGCCGGGGAGGCCGGCCCGTTCGGCCAGGGCGGCGAGCAGGCCGATCGTCTCCGGGGTGACCCGGTTCTTCGAGTAGTCGAGGAGCACGTCGCCGGCTTCGACGGTCATCGTCTGGCCCCGCTTCGGGTCCTGGGCGAAGAGCGAGCGGAGGTGAACCCCGGCCAGGGCGGCGTGGTGGTCGGCCAGCCGCTGCCACTCCGGGGTGTCGGTGATTGAGGTCCGGTCAGTCACGGCGAAGTTCCTCGGCGGCCTGCAGATGCCCCGTTTCGTTGAAGCTCAACAGCACAGGGGAGGCCCGGCCCTGCCCGATCCGGGTGACCGAGGCCAGCCCGAGGAACATGCGCCAGGCGACGGCGCCGTCAACGCCCATGGCCCAGGCGGCCGCCGCCTTGATCGGCGAGACGTGACTGACGGCCACCACCCGGCCGTCCCCGCCCAGCTGTTCGGCGCAGAACGAGTCCACCCGGCGTGACAGCGACTCGAGGCTCTCTCCTTCGGGGGCGGTGCCGTCATCGGCCTTCCACCGGTCGACTTCGCTCAACGCCAGGCTGCCGGCGGAACGCCCCTCCCACGTCCCCCAGTCGATCTCGACCAGCCGCTCGTCGAGCACGACCGGCACGCCGCAGGCCTCCGCGACCACCTCGGCCGTCTGCCGGGCCCGCAGCAGCGGGCTGGCCAGGACGGTCGTGACCGGTTCTCGGGCCAGCGCGGCGGCGAGGAGCGCCGCCTGGCGCCGGCCGTCGGCGGTGAGCTCCGGATCGGCCCGCCCGAGCACCAGCCCCTCCCGGTTGGGCGCGGTCTCCCCATGCCGGGCGAAGACGATCACGGGCACTAGCGGACGAGGATCGCGCCGCAGTGCTCGCACCGGGCGAGCGCGTCGGCCGCCAGGTGGCGGATGCGGTCGACCTCGGTGGCGGGCAGGGCCAGGTGGCAGGCCTGGCAGTTCATCCCCACGAGCCGGGCGGCGCCGACGCCCCGGTTGCCGGCCCGGATCTGCTCGTAGAGGCGTAGCGTCGCCTCGGGGATGGCGGGCGCCAGTGCCGCCCGGCCGTCCTCTTCGACGGCCAGTTCGGCGTCGATCTCCCGCTCCTGCGCTCCGATGGCGGCCTGCAGGGCGTCCATTTCCGCCACGACCCCGGCCTGCGCCGCCTCCAGCTCGGCCACCTCGGCGTCGAGCGCCTCCCTGCGCACCAACACCTCCAGCTCCTCGTCCTCCCGTTCCCGGGCCTGGCGCCGGAGCTGGTCGATGTCGGCCTGCATGGCCTGGAGCTCCCGGGGCGAGCTGACCGTGCCGGAGTACATGCGGGTGTCCTCCGCCTTCGCCCTGGCCTCCAGGCCGCGGACCTCGTCGTCGAGGCGGCGTTCCTCCCGCAGCTCGGCGTCGCGCCGCTCGGCCACCTCCAGCCGGCGGACTTCGAGCTCGGCCTGGGCCGCCCGCTTCGTCTCGAGCTCGGCCCGCTCGGGAAGGGTGGCCCGCCGGTGACGCAGCCGATCGGCGGCGCTGTCGTGGTGCTGCAGCGAGAGGAGATCGTCGAAGGCACCCACCGGGGCCGAGCCTAACCCGGGCCGGCCGGTACGGTTGGGCCCGATGCCCGCCCCTCGCCCGGTGATCATCGACATCTCCCTCCCGATCGGAGCGGAGACGCCGGTGTGGCCCGGCGATCCCCCGGTGCTCGTGGAGCCGGTGACCCGCATCGAAGACGGCGACGTCGCCGGCGTCTCCCGGCTCGAACTCGGCACCCACACCGGCACCCACGTCGACCCGCCGGCCCATTTCGTCGCCGGCGGCCTGACCGTCGACGCCCTTCCGCTCGACGTGCTCGTCGGTCCCGCCGTCGTCGCCGACCTCAGGGGTGGAGGCTCGATCGGCCCCGACCAGCTCGACGCCCTCGGCGTTCCCACCGGTACGACCCGCCTCCTGCTGAAGACCAGCGCGGGACCGGCGCCGGGCGGCGCCGAGGGGGCCCTCACCTCCGACGGCGCCACGTGGCTCGTCGAGCGGGGCGTCCGCCTGGTGGGCGCCGACACGCTCTCGATCGAACCCGCCACCGGTGGCCCGGGGGTACGGGGGTGTCCCCCGGAAGAGAACTACCCCGTCCACCGCATCCTGCTCGGCGCCAACGTCGTCATCGTCGAGGGTCTCGACCTGCGGGCCGTCACGGCCGGGTCGTATGAGCTGGTGTGCCTTCCGCTGCGCGTCGCCGGCGGCGACGGCGCTCCGGCCCGGGCGGTGTTGATCCCGCTCGGTGACACCTCGTGACCACCGCCGTCGTCGTCCTGGCCGACACCCACATCCGGCGGGACTCCACCCGGCGGCTGCCCCCGGCGGTGTACGCCGCGCTCGAACAGGCGGACCTCGTCCTCCACGCCGGCGACGTCGTGACCGGCGACCTCCTCGAGGAGCTCAGCGGGTTCGCGCCCACCCTCGCCGTGCTCGGCAACAACGACGCCGAGCTGGCCGGGCGGCTCCCCGAGGACCGGCTCTTCACCGTCGACGGCTACCGCATCGCCATGGTCCACGACTCCGGCGCCCGCCGGGGCCGTGAAGCCCGGCTCCAGCGTCGTTTCCCCACCGCCGACCTCGTCGTCTTCGGCCACAGTCACATCCCCGTCGACACCCCCGGCCTCGGCGGCCAGCGCCTCTTCAATCCCGGCTCACCAACCGAACGGCGCCGGCAGCCCGTCCACACCTACGGCCGGCTGCGCATCGACGACGGCCGCCTCGTCGACCACCGCATCGTCGAAGTGTGAGCGGCGGGACAGTGCAGCGGCGTTCGTCCCCTGGCTTCAGCGGGCGCGTTTGGCCAGCAGCGCCTGGTCGGTCACCTTGATGCGGCCCCGGCTGAGCGACACGGCCCCCGCCTCCTCCGCCTGACGCAGCACACGGTTGACGGTGGCCCGCGACGTGCCGGCCAGGCTGGCCAGGTCGTCCTGGGTCAGGGCCACCTCGACGTCATCAACCTGGTCGCGGGAGGCGTAGATCTCGGCCAGCGACAGGAGCCGGCGGATGACCCGCCGATCGACGGGCACGAACAGGGCCTCCATGAGCTGGGTGTTCACCCGCCGGATGTTGGCCATCAGGACGTCGAAGATGAACAGGTCGACCCCGGGATACCGGCGCCGGAGCTCCAGGAAATTCCCCCGGTCGACGGACAGCGTCTCAGTGGCTTCCAGCGCCATGACCGTGGCGCCCCGCCGGCCGCCCTCCTCGAGGACGGCCATCTCCCCCACCACGTCACCCCGCCCGAGGACGCCGACGGTGGCGGCGTCACCCAGCGGGGTGGTGATGCGGATCGCCACCCGGCCCTTGTCGATCAGGTGGAGCGTGTCGCCCGGGTCGCCCTCGTGGAAGAGGACCTCCCGGCGGGAGAACCGGCGTCGCCGGGCGGCCGACAGGACCTGCCGGCGGTCCTCGTCGGACAGGGAACGCAGGAGTGGCCAGTCGGCGCCCATGAGCAGAGTCTCGTCGGTTCCGTCAGCCAACGCCACCATACGTGGCGGTCGGCGGACCAAGGTGGTGCGTGCCATGACCGGCGAGGGTACCGAGCGAGGGCTCCGCCGTCGTACGCCGAGGCGTCGTCCGGTGTGTCACGACGGTGACAGTCGCGGCGTTCGTCGAATGACAGACCACCCGGTCGCCGAACCCTATGGTGGCCCCCCAATGATGAATGTCGTCTTCCGGGGGGTGAGGGGGTCGCTGCCCAGCCCCCGGCCCGAAACCGCCCGTTACGGCGGGAATACGTCGTGCGTCGAGGTGCGGGCGGCGCCGGACAGCATCTGCGTTCTCGACGCCGGGACGGGAATCCGGGCGGTGGACGGCAAGGCCGCGGAGGTGGCGCGCGTCGACGTCCTCATCACGCACCTGCACATGGACCACATCCTCGGGCTCGGCTTCTTCCGGCTGCTCTACCAGCCGGACCTCGAAGTTCACCTCTGGGGACCACCGTCCGCGACGGAGACGCTCCATGGCCGGCTGACCCGTTACCTGTCGCCGCCGCTGTTCCCCGTCCGGCTCGGCGACCTGCCCTGCCGGCTGGAGCTCCACGACGCCCCCCGGGGCAGATTCGAGGTGCCGGGCCTGACGGTGACCGCCGACCTCGTCTGTCATCCCGGGCCGACGCTCGGCTACCGGCTGCAAGACGAGCAGGGACACGTGCTGACCTACATCTCCGACCACGAACCGGCTCTGGCGACGGGAGCCGTTTCCGGGCCGACGGAATGGATGTCGGGCCATCAGCTGGCCAAGGGCGCCGACGTGCTGATCCACGACGCCCAGTACACCGACGAGGAATACCCCAGCCACATCGGCTGGGGGCACAGCGCCATCAGCCATGCCCTGGCCTTCGCCGAACTGGCCGAAGTCGGCTGCCTCATGCCCTTCCACCACGACCCCGACCACGAGGACCAGTCGCTCGACGCCCTCTACGCCGCCCTCGGCCGGGACCGCAGCTTCGACGTCGCCCCGGCCCAGGAACGCACCGAGTTCACCGTTTAGGTCTACGTCGAGGTCCAGGTCCCGCGCCCGCAGGCGCAAACCGCGAGGCCTCGTAGCGACGGACGGAGGAACTCGTCGACGGTCATGGAGGACGCGCCTCGCCGAGGACGTCGAGGGCGACATGGTCGAGGCGGCGGAACCGGACTTAGCTCTACCCAAAAGGGGGCTCCCCTGAGGGGCTCAGGCGGGGTTGAGCCACCAGCAGACGGCGAGATCGACCTCGGGTTCGTAGCTGGAGCGCACCGTTTCGACGGCGAAGACCTCGGGGGTCTTGTGGCACTGGATGATCTGGCGGACCGTGTCGTAGCCGTCGCCGCCGTGGATGCGGGCCATGTCGGTTCCTTCGATGATGTCCTTGCCGTCGCCGGCGCAGATCAGCACGTCGACGAGGCCGGTGCTTTTGACGGTGATCCGGTCATTCCCTTTGTCGGCGAAGACGACCACCTGGTCGTAGATGGCGTCGAGCCACTTGCCGTTCACGGAGGCCCCGGAGCCGTCCTCGTCGGTGTCGACCCCGATCACGTCGTTGCCTTTGGTGCCGATGACATTGGGTTTCTTGCCGAAGCACTCCTTCTTGCTGGCCGAGTACGCCGGCGGCACGGTCATCATGCCGAGGGCCACGACACCCACAGCGAGAAGGGTCTGCTTCATCCCCAGCTTCATGATCATGATCTCGTTTCTGGTCGCACGGACCATGACGACGACACGGACAGGGTCGACCCCTCGGGGGGCAATTCGTACGGGACGACCCGTTCGTCACAAGATCGCGGTCGAGAGGGCCAGCCGGGACGTCACTCGGGGGCTTGGCTCAGGTCACCGACCCGCGAGGCACAACCCAGCGCTGCGCCACACGCTCATCCGCTCCGGCGAGAAGCTCGAAATCGCCGTCGTAGTGGAGGACGGTCAGGTCGTGGTGGACGGCGGTGGCGGCCACCAGCAGGTCGATCGGCCCGACGGCCCGCAACCGGCCGGCGCTCGCCAGGGAGCCCTGGAGTTCCAGCGCCAACACCCCGACCTCGGGGGCCAGTGCAGCGTGGCTGTAGGTCGCCGAACGGTCGCCCCGGACAGTCGCGTACTCGGCGGCGCTCTGGGCCGAGAAGAGGACCTCGAGCTCCACCGGCGGACAGCTCCAGAGCAGGCCGGCGGCCAGGGCGGGGTCGAGGACGGCCGCCACCGCCGGCTCGTCCCAGCGGGCCAGGGCCGACTTGTCGAGGAGGTAGCGGACGCTCACCTGGTGAGCGTGTCGGCGACCTCGGGGTCGAGCAGGCGCCGGTAGAACCCGGAGTGGCCCCGTTCGATCTCGGCCGCCACCGCCTCCGCCCGACGGGCCGCCGCCACAACCTCGCCCAGCGCCCGGTTGATCGTGTCCTTCTTCGTCGCCGTTCCCAGCACGGTCTGGGCCTCTCGGAGCGCCTCCTCGTCGAGATCCACCATCGTCTTCGCCATATACATCACCTCGCCCGCCAGTATATACGAATGTACCGTTTCGTATGTACCAGGGCTACGTGGCGGCCGCCAGCGCCGCCTTGATCTCCGGCAGCGACTCCTGCGCCGCCCGCTCGCCCTCGAGGACGAACTCGTCGATCCGGCTGAAGTCGAAGCTCGCCGCCGGGCCCACCCGAGGGCGGATGACGACGTCGACCAGCGGCAGCTGCGCCTTGATCATCTCCCGCTCCATGGAGTTCACCATGCGGCCCATGATCTGCATCAGGTGGGGGTTGTGTTCGTTGGGCAGCTCCTGGCCGGCGACGCTGGAGCCGATCACCAGCCGCAGCCCGGCGTCGCGCAGCACGTTGGCGGGCATCGGGTTGACCACCGCGCCGTCGATGCAGCGCCGGTCGCCGACCGGCCAGGGGTTCATGGCGCCGGGGATGCTCATCGACGCCCGGACGGCGTCGGCCAGCATGCCGTGGTTCATGACCACCTCGGCGCCGCTGGCCACATCGGTGGCCACCATCCAGCACGGGATGTGGGTGTCGGCGAACGTCGCTCCGTCGGACCAGGCGTGGAACTGGTTGCGGATCCGCACCCCCTTGAACAGCGCCGAACGCGGCAGGAAGTTGAAGTCGATCCGGCGGAAACGGAGGCTGGCGGCCAGCTCGTGGACGTGCTCCAGCATCTCGTCCTCCAGCAGGCCGAGGGCCAGACCACCGGCCACCAACGCCCCGCCGCTCGAACCGGCCACGGCGTCGATGACGATCCCGGCCTCCCGCAGCACCTTGAGCACGCCAATGTGAGCCAGGGACTTCGACCCGCCGCTGGACAGCGCCAGGCCCAGGGCCTGGCCCGTGACCCAGCGGGCCACCCGCTCGAACGACTCCGGGCTGCCGTCCCCCCGCAGGACGACCTGGGCCGACCCGGGCCGGCCGGCCCAGCGCGGTACCGGCCCGAACCCGGCGATGTGCTCGGCCAGCCCGATGGCCAGGCGCCCCACCGCGGTCTCGGCCGGCGAGGCGGCCAGCAGGAGATAGGTGATCCCCTCGACGTCCCGCCCGGCCATGTCGGCCAGCACCGGGGCGTCGAAGGGGTCGGGTTCGAGGCGCACGACGCCGTCGGGCAGCGGCCCGAGCGGCGGTGCCCCGGGCAGCGCCAGCACCCCGACGCGGGCGGTGCCGGCCCGCGCCTGGACGGCCGCCGCCAGCGCCGGCGTTCCCGGGCCGAACACGACGGTGAACCGGGTGGTGGGCGGCGCCACCAGCTGGCGGTTGGTGGCCACCAGCCGGCGGCCGAGTTCCCGGGACAGCTCGACGCCGATGACCGGGTGTTCGGTGAGGAGCACGTCGACGTCGCGCCGGTGCAGCGCCCACAGCATGGTGTCGGCCACCACCCGCAAGGTGGCGGACCGGGGCTCGCCCAGCAGCAGGGCCAGTTCCCCCACGAAGCTGCCCGGCCCGAGGGCGGCCAGCGGCGACTGATCCGCCCCGGCCAGGACCTCGACCTGACCCGACACCACCAGGTACATCGTCTCGCCCGGCTCGCCTTCCCGGAAGATCACGTCCCCCCGTGAGCGGTGTTCGAGCTGGAGCCGGTCAGCGACCGCCTCCAGGGCCCCGGCCGGCAGGTTGCGGAAGAACGGGATCGCGCGGAGTTGCTGCTCGAGCGCCTCCTCACCTTCGGTCACCGTCATCACCTCGTCGGTTATCGCCTCGAACACGTCGTCGACCTCGGGAATGACGTCGACCTCCAGCGGCTTCGCCCCCTCGGCCGGCTCCGCCCCCGCCGCCCCGTCCGGCTCGACCTCCGACGGGCGGCGACAGCTGCGGAGCTGGGCCGTCTCCGGCGCCCGGACCCACCAGGGATCCTCGCCGCGGCGGGGCGCCGGGTAACCGGTGCGGGCCCGGGCGACCTCGCCGCAGATGGCGGCCATGATCCGGTCGGTCGCCTCGTGGACGTCCTCCTCCTCGGGCACCCACAGCGGCGGGCCGACCGACACGGCGATGGGGAGCCGGGGCCGGTAGCTCGACGGGTGGTCGGGGGACGTGACCCGCTGCGTGCCCCACAGACCGATCGGCACCACCGGCGCCCCGCTCCACCGGGCCAGGCGGGCGGCGCCTGTCTGGCCCGGCCGGGGCTCGAGGTCGCGGGAGAGGCCGCCTTCGGGGAAGATGCCGACGCACTCGCCCCAGCCGAGCTTGACCAGGGCGGCGGTGAGCGACGACTTGGCGCTGTCGCTCCGGCGTTCCACCGGGATGTGACCCAGGTTGCACAGGAGCCATCGGGGGACGGGCTTTCGGAAGAGCTCGGCCATGGCCATGAACCGCAGCCGCCGGCCCCTCAGGTCCCCGACCGAGGCCACCACGAGCGGGTCGAAGAAGGAGATGTGGTTGGAGGCCAGCAGGACCGGCCCCCGCTCCGGGATGTGCTCGAGGCCGCTGATGCGCCAGGTGAAGCCCAGGCGGATGGGTCGTCCGATGGCGTAGACGGCGGCGGCCAGTGGCTCCATGGTGGCGAAACATTAGGACCACGGGCGCGCTCCCGAATGTCGCCCCCGTGACAGTCCGAGCGTCACCGACGAGGGAGAGCGGAGTGTCGGCCGACCCTAACGTCCCAGTTGTGGAGGGAACACAGGGAGGAGGGACGATGACCCTGGCGCTGTCGATCCGGCCGGTGCGAACCGATGACGCCCGGCGGCTCATGGACCTGTACTCCCGCTGCTCGGAGGAGGCGCGGTACTTCCGCTTCCACGCCGCCAAGCCCCGCCTTCGGGCCGCCGAAGCGGAATATCTGGCCGCCATCGACGGCCGGGCCCGGGTGGCACTGGCCGCCATGACCACGGAGGACGGCGAGGAGCGGATCGTGGCCGACGCCCGCTTCGACCAGATCGGCGACGGCGACGCCGAAGCCGCCGTCCTGATCCGCGACGACGTGACCGGCCGGGGCCTCGGCACCCTCCTCCTCGACCGGCTCCTGGAGATGGCCGCCGGCGTCGGCGTCCGCCGGGTGCTGCTCGATATCCTCGCCGAAAACCGGGCGATGCTCGCCCTGGCCCACCGTGTCGGCGCCGAGCCCGTCGCCTTCGACGGCCGGTCCGTTCTCTACGCCGTGGAGGTCGTCCGATGATCGTGCGTCGCCGTCAGAGCCAGTCCGACTACCTCGCTCACCTGACGTCGGTGCCGCTGTTCTCGCAGTGCACCAAGGCCGAGCTGAAAGCCCTGGCCCGGCGCACCGCCGACATCAACGCCGAGCCCGGCCAGGTGCTCATCAAGGAAGGGCAGGGCGCCTACGACTTCTTCGTCATCGTCTCCGGCCAGGCCGATGTCAGCCGGAACGGCCGGGCCGTCGCCCACCTGAACACCGGCGACTACTTCGGCGAGCTGGGGCTCCTCGACCCGGCGCTGCGCGACGCCACCGTCACCGCCCGGAGCGCCATGGAGCTCGTCGTCCTGGCCCAGTGGGACTTCGAACAGGCCCTCGAGGAAGCGCCGGGCATGACCCGCCGGCTCCTGGCGGGCATGGCCCAACGCCTCCGCCAGCTGGACAGGGGCTGAGCCAGCCCCCCTTGTGGATCCGGGGGCTGGGCTGGTGAACTGGTAGCCCACAACGCGCGCCAGGAGGTCGGTCCGTGGCCCGGTACCTCATCGTCGCCAACCAGACGCTCTGCGCCGACCAGCTCATGGACCGGATCCGCGAGCTGTGCTCGGGGGGGCCGTGCAGTTTCCATGTCGTCGTCCCGGCGACCAACACGAAGGACCATGCCTTCCACACCGAAGGTGCGGCCCACGCCGTGGCCGAGCGGCGGCTGGAGGCGGCCCTGGAACGGTTCCGGGCCGTCGGGGCCGAAGCCGAGGGCGAGGTGGGCGACGCCAGCCCGTTCCTGTCGGTGCGGGACTGCCTCATCGCCGACGGCAGCTACGACGGGGTGATCCTCTCCACGCTGCCGCCCGGGGTCTCCCGCTGGCTCAAGCAGGACCTGCCCCACCGGCTCGAGCGGACGTTCGGCATCCCGGTCACGCACCTCACCGGGCAGTACGAGCAGGCCGGCTGAGGTCCGGCGCTTCCGCCGCTCAGCGGTCTCGCATCCAGCGGTAGCGGGTCCAGCCCGCCACGGGCCGCGCTCCGTGGCGCTCGTAGAAGGCGATCGACGGCTCGTTCCAGTCGAGCACCGCCCACTCGACCCGCCCACCGCCGGCGTGGTCGAACACGTGGTGCAGGAGCGCCGTGCCTACCCCGGTACCCCGGCTTTCCGGCAGGACGAAGAGGTCCTCGAGCCAGATGCCGGGCCGGCCCAGGAACGTGGAGTAGGTCGGATACCAGACCGCCAGTCCAACGGCCGGCCCCGGCGGTTCGGTCGGTTCGGCCAGCACGACCCTCGGCACCGCCTCCGGCCCGAACAGGGTCGCCTCCAGATCGTCCTCCGTCCATTCGATCTCGTGGGTCAGCCGCTCGTAGTCGGCCAGCGCCCGGATGAGGCCGGCGATGACCGGCAGGTCGGACGGGGTTGCATCACGGAGCCGCATTCCTCCAGTCTGGAGCCTGGAACCACTTCCCCCATGAGTCGACTCCTGCCGCGCTTCCGAGGCTTGGCTGTCCAGCTGGGTGTGCCCTTCGTGCTGGCGCTCTCGACGACTGCCTCCGCTATGCCGTCGGCGTCCGCTGATCCCACGGCCGTCCTGGTGGGGTTGCGAGTCGAGCCGGAGGGCCCGAGGACCGGGTACCAGCGGGAGCTGTTCGTGCACTGGGTCGACGCGGACCGCGACGGGTGCGATACCCGGGAGGAAGTGCTGATCGCCGAGTCCACCAGCACGGCCCAGGTCGACCGCTACGGCTGCAGGGTGATCGAGGGCGACTGGTACAGCTTCTACGACGGGCTTTCGTTCACTGACCCGTCGGAACTCGACATCGACCACATGGTGCCGCTGGCCGAGGCGTGGGATTCGGGCGCAGCGGGCTGGGATATGGCTCGCCGGCAGGCGTTCGCCAACGACCTCGACCGTCCCCAGGCGCTGCGGGCCGTGAGCGCCTCGAGCAACCGCTCGAAGGGCGACCTCGACCCCGGCCAGTGGAAACCGACCCGCGACGCCGCCTGGTGCGAGTACGCCAACGACTGGGTGACGGTGAAGAAGGCCTGGGACCTGACCGCCGACCAGAACGAAGTCGACGACCTCCGCGTCATGCTCCGCACCTGTGGTGAGCAGACACCGGAGTCGACATGGTGATCTTCCTGCCGATCGTCGTGCTGCTGGTCGTGTTCCTCTTCCTCGGTGCGGGGTCCAGCTTCGTGGTGCTGCTCCCGATGGGGTTCGCGCTGGCCGGCGGCGCCTTCGTCGTGACCATGGTCCTCCGAGAGGCCCGGCCGCCGAGGAATCCGTCGGTCCGGCAGCTCCCCACCGGTCACCTGCGCCGCTACATGCACCGGGCCCTGAGGCCGGACCGTCCACGACAACAGCAAGACCGGGACGAGTCGGCCGACTAACGCTGGGCGCGCCAGACCAGGAGCGATGGATCGGTCGAGGTTGCGGTAGGCCCGGCAGCCGCCTAGAACGGGTGGGCCATCGTCGCAGGGGAGGAACAGCCGGTGACCACGACCGAGACGCGCTCGCACCCGTTGGCCATGACCACCGAGGCCGAGGTCCACACCGTCCGGGACGTGCTGGTGGAGGCGGGCCTGCTGACCGACACCGTCCGTTACGCGTTCTTCGCCCCGGAGGAGCCGGCCAAGGACGAGGTGGTGGCCGGCGGCGCCACCGACCGCCGCTTCCGGGCCGTCCTGCTCGACCTGGCCACCGGCGTCTCGTGGGACACGGTGGTCTCCACCGACTCCCGCTCGGTCGTCTCCCGCCGCCAGCTCGACCCGGCCCGCGAGGGGCAGCCCCCGATCATCGACAGCGAGTTCGAGATCGTGGAGGACATCCTCAACGCCGACCAGCGGTGGCTCGACGCGCTCGGCGGCGCGGGACATCAAGCCGGAAGCGGTGCGGGCGGCGCCGTTGGCGGCCGGCGTCTACGACGAACCAGACGAAGTTGGGCGGCGTATGTGCCGGGCCATCGGGTTCCGTCAGGACCACGAGCTCGACCATTGCTGGGCGCACCCGATCGACGGGCTGGTGGCCTACGTCGATCTCACCACCCGGTCGGTGACCAAGGTGATCGACACCGGTCCCGTCCCCATCTCCGATGCCAACGGCAACTTCGACGACCCCGAGGTCCAGGGCCCGCCGCTGGATTCGCTCAAGCCCATCGAGATCACCCAGCCCGAGGGCCGCAGCTTCACCGTCGACGGCAACCATGTGCGGTGGGCCAAGTGGGACCTGCGCTACGGGTTCAACGAGAGGGAAGGCCTGACCCTCCACCAGATCAGCTTCGACGGCCGCCCGGTCCTCTACCGGGCCAGCATCGCCGAGATGGTGGTGCCCTACGGCCAGCCGACGCCGGTGCGGTTCTGGCAGAACTACTTCGACTGCGGCGAGTACATGTTCGCCCGCTACGCCGACTCGCTCGAGCTGGGCTGCGACTGCGTCGGCGACATCCACTACACCGACGCGGTCATCGCCGACGACTTCGGCAACCCGAAGACGATCCGCAACGCCATCTGCATGCACGAGGAGGACTACGGCGTCCTCTGGAAGCACTCCGACCTGTTCACCAACGCCCGGGAGGTGCGCCGCCAGCGACGGCTGGTGCTCTCCTACTTCACGCCGATCGGCAACTACGACTACGGCTTCTACTGGTACCTCTACCTCGACGGCACCATCCAGTTCGAGGGAAAGCTCACCGGAATCCTGTTCCCCACCGGCCCGCCCGACGAATACGCCAGCGAGGTCGCGCCGGGGTTGGGAGCCCCCTACCACCAGCACCTGTTCTCGGCCCGGCTCGACATGACCGTCGACGGAACCCGCAACGCCGTGGACGAAATCGAGGCCGAACGGGTGCCGATGGACCCGCAGACCAACCCGCACGGCAACGCCTTCCGCAAGCGGCGCACCCGCCTCACCCGGGAGTCGGAGGCCCAGCGTCAGGCCGACGGGTCGGTTGTACGCACCTGGCACATCGTCAACCCGGACAAGAACAACGCCTACGGGCAGCCGGTCGCCTACGCGCTGATCCCCGAGGGGAAGGCGACGATGCTGGCCGACGAGGCCTCCGTGGTCCGCGCCCGGGCCACCTTCGCCACCAACCATCTCTGGGTCACCCGCTACGACCCCGCCGAGCGCTACCCCGCCGGTGACTTCGTCAATCAGAACCCCGGCGGAGACGGCCTCCCCCGCTGGACCCAGGCCGACCGGCCCCTCGACGGCGAGGACATCGTCGTGTGGCACACCTTCGGAGCCACCCACTTCCCGCGGCCCGAGGACTGGCCGGTGATGCCGGTCGAATCCAGCGGGTTCACCCTCAAGCCCGTCGGGTTCTTCGACCGCAACCCCGCTCTCGACGTGCCCCCGACCCGCGGCGCCCACTGCTCCGGCCGTGATGAGGTCGAAGGCCCAGCCAAGGACACGGCCCCCGAAACCCCATGACGGCCCCGGGTCTCGAGGCTGGACCGAAGAACGTGCCGGTCCTCGCCGACGATCCGTTCGACCATCAGATCCTGGCCGAGCCGTACCCGTTCCACGAGGCGATGCGCGACGCCGGCCCGGTCGTCTACCTCGAGCGGTACGGCGTGTGGGCCATGGCCCGCCACCACGAGGTGGCGGCCGCCCTGTCCGACTGGGAGACGTTCTCCTCGGCGGCCGGGGTGGGTCTGGCCGACTTCCGCCGAGAGCCGCCGTGGCGGCCCCCCAGCCTGCTGCTGGAAGCCGACCCGCCGGCGCACACCGCCGTCCGCCAGCCGATGCTCCGGCTCATGACCCCCCGGGTGGCCGAGCATCTGCGGGAGGCGTTCGCCGACGCGGCCGGGGAGATCGTCGAGGCGCTCGTGGCCCGGGGCGAGTTCGACGCCGTCACCGAACTGGCCGAGGTCTATCCGATCCGGGTCTTCGCCGACGCGGTCGGCCTTTCCCCGGAAGACCGGGAGTACCTGCTGCGCTACGGGGCGATGGTGTTCAACGCCTTCGGGCCCCGCAACGACATCTTCGAAGCGGCGTTCGCCTCCGCCGCGCCCGTCACCGACTGGATCACGGCCGCCTGCCGGCGCGACGCCCTGGCCCCCGGCGGGCTCGGGGCCCAGATCTGGGAAGGCGTCGACCGGGGCGAGATCACCGACGACCAGGCAGCCCTGCTGGTGCGGTCGCTCCTGGCCGCCGGGCTCGACACCACCATCTACGGCATCGGCAACGCGCTGTACTGCCTGGCCAAGCATCCCGACCAGTACCAACGGCTCCGGGCCGACCCTTCGCTGGCCAAGGGCGCCTTCGAGGAGACGCTGCGCTACGAGGCGCCGGTCCAGACGTTCTTCCGCACCACCACCCGGGCCGTCGATGTGGCCGGCACCACCATCCCGGCCGACGCCAAGGTGCTGCTGTTCCTGGGGTCGGCCAACCGGGACCCGCGCCGCTTCGGCCCCGACGCCGACCGCTTCGACATCACCCGCCGGACCGCCGGCCACGTCGCCTTCGGCCACGGCATCCACGTCTGCATCGGACAGTTCATCTCGCGCCTCGAAGGCGAACTGGTGCTGAGCGCCCTGGCCGAACGGGCCGACCGCCTGGAACTGGCCGGACCGCCGGAGCCCAAGCCCAACAACACGCTCAAGGGATTCCAGCGCCTGCCTGTGCGCGTTGAGAGCGGCAACAGGCTCCTGCGAAGAGCGCTGCAGGAGGGGGCGCCCCGGCAAGGTGATTAGGCGGCGGGGGCCACACCGTCTGGTGGCAAGACGCTTCGGGTTACGCGCCCAAGATGGAGTCGATGAGTCCGGCGATTTCGGAGCGCCGCTCGTCGACGATCCCGGAAAGCTCGCCGAGGCGGCCCCTGAGGGTCTCGGGGTCGACGAGACCGCGGTGTACCAAGGCACGGCAGAACTCAACGTCTTTCGGCCGCATGGCCACGGCCTTCGAAAGCCAGAGATCGTGGATCTCGAGGCACCACGCCACCACACCGTTGGTGGCCTCTGTCTCGTACCGCACCAGACGGTCCCGCCAGCCGTGCGGGAGTACGGCGGTCGACTGCGAGACCCCTTGCGCGTAGTAGCCAAAGGTTGCGTGGAACATCGATGCTTCACCGATCGACCCGTCGATGAGATCAGCCTTGCGTTCATCGGGATCATCGAGCGCCGCGACGTCAGCCTCGATGGACCGCTCCGCCTCGAGGGGAAGGTCCCCGGCGATGGACCCGTGCACGGCCTGACTCCCGATGACGAGTACCTCGTTCTCGCCGAGGACCGCGCCGGCGGCTCGCACGGCGTGGTCGAACGCACTCCGCTTCACGCCGCCGTCCGGAAAGACCGGTAAACGGCGGCCCGTGCGCGGGGGTCCAGAACCCCGGCGAAGGGTGTGACCTGGCGGAGGTCGCGGCCGTGGTCGCTGGGATCAAGCATCCGGGAGGCCACCTGCGCCGGGGGCAGACCCAGGATGCGCTCCCATTCGGCCAGCAGCCGCTCGGCACCCGGGCCCGCCGCTCGCATCACGGCGACGTTCCGGCGAGCGGTATTTAGAACGTCCTCCGGACGCGCCGCCAGCTCAGCGGCAAGAGCGACGTGCAGCGCCAGGCTCCGCCGCTGATCCCTCGTCATGACCGGACCCACCCACGGATAGCACGCCACGCCCGCCGCCCCCGCAGCCCGAGTGATCGTTCTCCATGTGGGGCTCTTGGTCTCGGACTCGTACGACGCGATGGCCGGCTGCGAGGTCCCCGCCACCGCGGCCAGCTCCGCCTGGCTCAGCCCGAGAACCGCTCGGAGCGTCCGGATCGGATTCATCTCCCGATAATATCCGATCGGATATGAGGTCCCTCGTTCGCGGTGGGCGCTGAGGGTTTCGAACCCCCGACCTCCGCCTTGTAAGAGAAAGACCTGGTTACCGGCTGGTATCCCACCGTTGTGTTTCCGCAGGTCAGAAGGGGTGCGAGTTTCCGCCCAGTGCCCTCTCGTGCGCCCCGTGGCAGGGATTTCATTACCAAATCCATTACCAAGCCCTTGAGGGCGGAGGCTCGCCCTCCCCTGGTAATGCGGTCGGAGTCGGGAGCGCGTGCTGGTCCAAATGGGGAGCCACGAGCGGTCCGTAGCGGTACTACCTCGTCGACCTCGGCTGCTCGGCGACGTCCTCATCCTTGACGTCTCCGCGGCCATGCGGGACGAGATCTGCCGCTCTCCCGGAGGTGGTGCAGCCGGCCTCGGGGGGCGCCGAGTGCAGTTCGGGTCGGAGCCGGGTGTGGCGACGAAGGTGTCGGGGAGCCCGGCGCGAGGTCGACCTTCTCGCCGAACTGGCTGCCCCCGCCTGCCGCATGACGCGGACACGATTGGACGGTTGCGTACGACCGACACGTCCTCCGCCGTCGGCCGACCGCGTACCGAGGAGCGCGGAAGCGCCGCACGCCGGTTCGACGCAGACTCCGGCGTCGTTCTGTACGCCGTTTGGCCGTGATTCTGCGAGGCGCTGTCAACGCGTCGACCGAATACCAATTCTTACGGATTCGGTCAGGAATCGGCCCCGTGACCCTTCATCCGCCATACAAGCGGTCCCGACGGCCCGATCTAACGTGCGCTTGGTCGACCCACCACCGCCAGCGCCGTCATCGACTTCCTCACTGCCGGGCGTCCGCCTCAGCCGGACCGGCCTCCAGCGAGATCGACCATGTCTGCCACTGCCAACTCGAACTGCTGGCCTCGCAGGATGACCCCGGGCCCCGGGGTTGGTGCCGGAGGTGCGCCCGAACGTTTGCGCCGGGAGTGGTGCTCCATCGGGCAGTGGTAGGCCGAACCCTGCCACTGCGAGCCGTACCGCCGGCAGACCACCGTCGGCCGGTCCGCCGGCGAACGTTGTCGTGTCGACGTCGAGCCCTTCCCCGCAGAGCCAGGCGTAGGCGGTGACAGCGTCCGCCGCGGTGGCGCACTCGACGCTCAGGACACGGGCGCCGGTGACGATCGCGAGTTCCCTAGCCAGCGGACGCACCGTCTCGAGGGAACCGCCGGCAGACCCGCCACCATGGAGATAGATAATGGTGGGCTGATTGGGAGTCGCCACGCAGGCTTCGACCCATTCGCCCGGAACACCACCGGCGTCGACCCGGCAGTGGCTCATCATCTCAAGGAAGGGTGTTCAGGGGGGATCTGGTTCCAGGGGATGTCCTTGTCGACGCGGGTGTCGGCGGGGAGGCCGAGGATGCGCTCGCCGAGGATGTTCCGCATGATCTCGGAGGTGCCGCCCTCGATCGTGTTGGCCCGGGAGCGGAGGAACTGGGTCGTGATCGCCGGCGAGGCGCCGGCCATCTCCGGTCGGAGCATCGGGTAGCCGGGCCGGTGGAGCATCCCTTCGGCCCCCTCGAGGTTGACGCAGGCCTCGAAGATCGCCTGGTTGAGTTCGGCCGACATGAGCTTGCCGACCGACCCGCCGGGCCCGGCGGCTCCCTGGCGGGCCAGGGCCTTGGCCCGCTGGTTGGTGTGTCGGAGGACTTCGGCCTTGATCCACAGGCTGGCAACCGTGTCGGCCCTCGCCGCTCGGTCGGCCGGCTCGAGTTCGTCCCGGCGGCGTTCCCAGACCTTCAGCAGCTGGCGGATCGGGCCCTCACCTCGGCCGCCGCCGCCCCCGCCGAGCGCCACCCGCTCATTCATCAGCGTGGTGAGGGCCACGCGCCACCCGTCCCCCTCGCCGCCGAGCATGTCGGAGTGGGGGATGCGGACGTCGGACAGGAAGACCTCGTTGAATTCAGCCTCGCCGGTCATCTGGAACAACGGCCGGACCTCGACACCGGGGGCGTGCAGGTCGAGCACGAAGTACGACAGCCCGTTGTACTTCCCCACGTCGGGGTTGGTGCGGGTGAGGAGCATGCCGTACCGCGAGACGTGGGCCAGGGTGGTCCACACCTTCTGGCCATTGACCACCCATTCGTCGCCGTCGCGGACCGCACGGCTGGCGATGCCGGCCACATCTGAGCCATGCGTCGGCTCGGAGAACAACTGACACCAGATGTCCTCGCCCGTGAAGATCGGACGGAGATGCCGGGTCTGAAGATCGTCGGACCCGTAGGTGAGGACGGTCGGCATGCCCATCGCGATCCCGATCGGATTCACGGTCAGGTCGTGGTACGGCACACCGGCTTCGCTCAACACCGTGTCGACCACTGCTTGCTGGTCCCGGCCGAGCCCCAGCCCACCCTTGCCCTCCGGGAAGTGCACGACAGCCAATCCGGCGTCGAACTGCGCCCCTCGGAAGGCGAACTGATCGTCGATCGGCGCCTCCTCGAGCAGCCGCTTGGTCCGCAGGACCAGGTCGGCATCGTCCATCACCGGGACCCCTCGGGCCGGCTGGGCCTCGTCGAAGCCCGGGTGATGGTGAACGGCGTCATGCGAAGAGTTTGGCGACGACGGCCAGCTCGTCGTTCGCGCTGGCCGGAACGATGTACCCATCCTCGTTGCGGATCTGGCCGAGATGGTCGCGGACGTCCTCGACGGTCGGGACCACTCCCCGTTCGGCGGTCCAACCCGGGACGAGCCCCACGAAGACCTTGGCGAAGCGGCCGGCACCAACGGAGTACAGCTCGTGGGTGACATCGTTGGCTTCAGACACAAGATAGAGCGCCAAGGGCGTGACGAGCTCCGGGGCCACCCCGTCGGCCATCGGACCGAGGAGATCCTCGGTGAGCCGGGATTTGGCGACCGGGGCGATCACGTTGGAGGTGATGCCGTAGCGAGCCCCTTCGACGGCGAGGACGTTGGACAGCCCGACCAGGCCCATCTTGGCCGCGCCGTAGTTCGACTGGCCGAAGTTCCCGAAGACCCCGGCGGCCGAAGCCGTGAACAGCAGCCGCCCGTAGCCCTTCTCCTTCATCACCCGGAAAGCGGGCTGGGTGACGTGGAAGGCGCCCAGGAGGTGGACGTCGAGGACGACGCGGACGTCGTCGATGGAGACGTTGGCAAACGCCTTGTCCCGGAGGATACCGGCGTTGTTGATCACGATGTCGACGGTCCCGAAGGCATCGAGGGCGGTCTGGGTGATGGCCTCCCCGCCTTCGGCGGTGGCCACCGAGTCGTAGCTGGCGACCGCTTCGCCGCCCGAGGCGATGATCTCCGCCACGACGGTATCCGCCGGGCTGGAAGCCCCCTCACCGGACCCGTCGATGGCACCACCCAGGTCATTGACCACGACCCGAGCCCCCCGCCGGGCGAGCTCCAGCGCATAGGTTCGACCGAGTCCTCCGCCGGCTCCGGTGACGATGGCGACGCGGTTGTCGAAGCTGATCGTGTCCATGGCTACTCCTTGTGTTCAGTCCGAAGGGGTGTTCAGTCCGAAGAGGGGCGCCGGGCAGGAGAACCGTCGCCGAGCCGGCGAGGGCGATCCCACCGGTCTGGCGGGTGCAGGTCAGTTCGACCTCGGCGAGGGTGCCGCCGTCGGCCGGTGTCAGCGCCGTCACCGTGCCCCGGCAGGTAAGGACGTCGTCGGGCCACACCTGCTCGCGGAAGCGGACGGCGAAGCGCCGGACCCCTTCGGCGCCTAACCAATCCGTGAGGTAGGTGCCGAGCAGCCCGGCCTGCAGCATCCCGATCGAGAAGACGGTGGGGAAACCGGCCGAGCGGGCGAACCCTTCGTCGTGATGGATGGGGTTGAAGTCCCCCGAGGCGCCGGCGTAGCGCACGATGTCGGTGCGGCTGATCGGCCCGAACGTCCGCTCCGGGCCCTGCGTGCCGACCGCCAGGGTCGATTCGGCGACGTTCGTCATCCTGCTCCTCCCGGGGCAGCCGTCTCGATGAGCGTGCTGTGCTGCTCGGCGACGAGCACCCCGGCGGCGTCGCGGTACTCGTGGACGATCTTGGCGAAGCGCATCGTTCCGCCCCGCTGCCCGGCCTTCTCGAACTGCTCCCCGAGTCGAGTCGTCACCGACAGGGTCTGACCGGCCCGGGGAGGAGGACCGTGGAAGACGTACTCCTCCTCTCCGTGGAGGAGCCGCGCGATGTCGAAACCGAGCTCCCAGACCGGATTTCCCTCGGGTGGCTCCCAGGTCATGGCGGTGATCAGGAAGGTGGGCGGAATCACCGCCTCAGGGCCGTCAAAGGCGCGGTTCGTGGACTGGACCGCCCGGGCGAACTCCCGCACCTTGCCACGCTCGATCGGCATTTCGAACATGTGTCCTCCGAAGCTTTCCCAGTGAGACGTCGAGGTCCGGATCACCCCTGCCCCCGTCCCTTGACAATAGCTGTAAGTTGAAGCAGATTCCAGTTCTATTTTATGGAGCGTCGTGCAACGCGTGACCCGGGAAGATGAGCCTCACGTGAACGTCGAGTCCGGAAACGAGGGCGTCGACCACTTCGTGATCGTGATCGGTGCAGGGTTCGGGGGGATCGGCGCGGCCATCAAGCTCAAAGCGGCGGGGATCGACGACTTCGTCATCGTGGACAAAGCCGATGAGCTCGGAGGCACCTGGCGAGACAACGTCTACCCAGGGGTGGCCTGCGATGTGCCAGTGCTCGGCTACGAGTACTCGTTCGAACCGAACCCCGACTGGAGCCAGCTGTTTGCCTCGGGGTCGGAGATCCAGGCCTATGCGCTGCACTGCGTCGAGAAGTATCGGGTGCGGCCCCACTTCAGGCCGTCCGTCGAGGTGCTATCGATGCGGTTCGAGGAAACCCTCGACCGCTGGGCCGTCACCACGAGTCGGGGAACGATCACAGCCCGCTACGTGATCTACGCACCTGGCGTGCTCACCATCCCGACGGTGCCCAACCTTCCGGGCCTCGATACGTTCGAGGGCGCCATGTGCCACACGGCGCGGTGGAACGTCAGCGACCAGCTGGAGGGCCGCCGAGTCGGCATCATCGGCACCGGCGCATCGGCCATGCAGGTGATCCCCGAGGTGGCGCGGAAGGCGGCTCGAGTTCACGTCTTCCAGCGCACCCCGATCTGGGTCCTCCCCCGCTACAACCCGACGTTTCCGGGCTGGATGCGGACGCTGTTCCGACGTGTACCCGCCACCCAACGTTTGCTGCGCTTGGTGATCCGCGGCACATACGAGGCCTTCGCCGGCGTCGCGCTCCTCAACCAGGCCCGCGCCCCGTGGAGCACCCGGTTGCTCGAGCGCCTCGGCTCGTGGAACCTCCGGAGGCAGGTCGCCGATCCCGAGCTTCGTGATCGGCTGACACCGCGCTACGCCTTCGGGTGCAAGCGGATGTCGTTTTCGAACACGTACTTCGCCACCTTCAGCGAAGATCACGTCGAGTTGGAGACCGATGGCATCGATCGGGTCATCCGGGGCGGCATCCGCAGCTCCGACGGACGCGAGATCGAGCTCGACACCCTCATCCTGGCCACGGGGTTCAAGGTCTTCGACCCGGAGACCTCACCAGCGTTCGACATCGAGGGAACCGATGGACAGGACCTCCGCAGCCACTGGAAGGCCAATCGATTCCAATCCTACGAGGGTGTCGCCGTCCCGGGGTTCCCGAACCTGTTCCTCCTCCCCGGGCCCTACGGGATCGTCGGGTTGTACTTCGTGGCGATCGAGGCGATCACGAGCCACGCCCTCCGCTGCATCCGTGAGGCGGAACGCCGTCATGCCCGCCGTATCGAAGTACGCCCAGCGGCCTATGACGCCTTCTTTGCCGAGGTCTGCCGGCGCCGCCGGCGCATGGTCTTCTTCGCCAACAGCTGTCAGGGGGCGAACAGCTACTACTTCGATCCCTTCGGCGACGTACCGTTCGTCCGGCCGCAGAGCGGGCCGGGGATGTGGTGGCGTAGCCGTCGGTTCCCGCTCGAGGATTACAAGTTCAGCTAGCCAAGCCGGTCCGAGATCGGCACCGTCGCCTTCGGGAAACGGCGCACCTCCGAGCCGGCGTCGCGCTTGTACACCATGACCGAGCGCCGATAGGAGAGGATCTCTTCGCCGTCCTGGTTCAGCCCCCGGGTGAAGCAGGAGACGATCCCCGCCTCGGGGTGGGATCGGGAGGCCCGCACATCGGTGATCACGCTTTCGGCGTAGAGGGTGTCCCCGACGAAGACGGGGTGCACGAGACGCACGTCATCCCATCCCAGGTTGGCGACAGCGTTCTGGCTGATGTCCGATACCGAGAGTCCGAGCACCATGGCGAGCGTCAGTCCCGAATTGACCAGACACCGGCCGTGGGGCGACCGTTGTGCAAGATCCGAATTGAAGTGCAACTCGTTCGTGTTCATGGTCAGCAGTGTGAACCAGACGTTGTCGGCGTCGGTGATCGTCCGGCCGAGTGGATGCTGGAACGTGTCGCCGATCGAGAAGTCCTCGAGATAGTTGCCTTCGTGACGTCGGGCCTCTGTCATGGGGCGGTCTCCTGGGTTGCGAGGGAGGGCACGGGACTGGTCACGACGCCTTCCTGGTACAGACGATCGAGTTCGCCGGGGGCGATGCCGATCTCCTCCAGGATCTCTTCGGTGTGCTGGCCGAGGGCCGGGGCCGGCCGAGATTCGCCGGGGGATGAACCCTGGAAATTCACGACCGCCCGGGCCTCCCTGATGCGTCCCAGCAGCGGATGGTCGACCTCGTGGACGCTGGCATTGGCCACAACCTGCGGATGGGTGGGCAGGTCGTCGAGGGAAACCACCGGCGCGCAGGGGACATCGTGCGCGCCCAGAGTTTCGACGACCGCCTCGGTGGTACGGGCCGACAAGCGGCGGGCCACTTCCTTCATCACCGCCCCCGACCGCAACTGCACCGGCGTGGTCCCGTTTCCGTCGCTGGGAGCCGGGGGGTCGTAGTCAACGGCTTTGAGCGCTCCGACCCACTGGGCGTCGGTCATGAAGTTGAGCGCCACGTGACCGTCTCTCGTGGGGGTGAGCCGGAAGGTGTTGGCGATCGAAGGCCGCACCGTGTCCGGGTCCAGGATCGTGTGGTTCATCATCCCGTCCGGCCACAGGAAGGCGATGGCCGAGTCGAGCATGCAGACCTCGAGCTCACAGCCCACACCGGTTCGGTATCGCCGGAGCAGGGCGGCGGTCACGCCCTGGGCGAGATGCAGGCCTGCGACCTTGTCGACCAGCGCCTGGCGGACCAGCGACGGCTGGCCGGTGTGCCGATCGGCCTGATTGGCCGCGATACCGGACGCCGCTTGGATCACATGGTCATACACCGGGCGCCCGGCGTACGGGCCTCGGGTACCGAAGCCGGTGATGCTGGCATAGACCAGCTCGGGCCGGAGCTTTCGCAGGCCCGGACCAGTCAGCCCGAGCCGCTCGGCAGCCGCCGGTCGGAAATTCTGCACGACGACATCGGCGGTCTGGATGAGCCGTTCGGCGAGGGCCCGGCCCGCCGGCACCGTGAGATCGATGGCCACGGACCGCTTGTTCCGGTTGGCGTTGGCGAAAAAGGCGGACATTCCGGCCCGGGACGTGCCCACCACCCGGAGAGGATCTCCCCCCAGGGGCTCGACCTTGACGACGTCGGCACCCTGGTCGCCCAGGACCATCGTCGCGATCGGGCCGGAGATGTTGACGGTGAAGTCGACGATCCGAACCCCGTCCAACGGCCCGGTCATTCGCCCCATGGGCTTGTTGCCACTCCCTGCTCGACGAGACGGCGGGCGATCACCAGCCGCTGGATCTCATTCGTTCCCTCACCGATGCACAGCAGCGGCGCGTCGCGGTAATAGCGCTCGACGTGGCCTTCAGAGGAGTAACCCCACGCGCCATGGATCCGCAGCGCTTCGGTGGCGTTCTCCAACGCCGCTTCTGACGCCACCAGCTTGGCCATCCCGGCCTCGAGATCGCAGCGCCGCCGGGCATCGAAGGCCCGGGCCGCTTCGCGGACCAGGAGGCGGGCGGCCGTTGCCCGGCAGGCCATGTCGGCCAGCTTCAGTTGAATCGCCTGATGTTGGGCGATCGGTTTGCCCATGGTGTGTCGAACCCGGGCGTAGTCGAGTGATGCATTGAGGGCGGCGGTCGCCACCCCGACCCCCCTGGCCGCTACGTTGATCCGGCCGAGCTCGAGGCCGCTCACCGTTTGGGTGAAGCCTTCGCCCTCCACGCCGCCGATCAGCCGGTCGGCGGGAATCATCACATCATCGAAATGCAGTTCGACGGTGTCCACTCCCCGGTAGCCGAGTTTGTCGAATTTCCGGCTCACGGTGTAGCCATCGGACTTCTGAACCACGAACAGCGAGAACTGCCGGTGTCGGGGCTTCGCCTCCGGATCCGTCCTGAGGAGGATGGCCAGGCAGTTCCCGTTTCCCCCGTTGGTGATCCACGACTTGGTTCCCGAGATCCGGTAACTCGATCCCTCCCGCACGGCGCGGCTGCGGATCGCCTGCAGGTCCGAGCCGCAATCGGGCTCGGTGAGGGCCAGCCCTCCCCGGAGCTCGCCAGCGGCAAAGCGTGGTAGCCATTCCCGGCGCTGATCCTCGGTGCCGAACCGGTGGACGAGGTGGGCCATCATGAGGTGGGAGTTCAGGACGCCGGTCAGGGACATCCAGACCTCGGAGATCGCCTCGACGATCTGCGCATACGCGACCGCAGGGAGCCCGAGACCCCCGTACTCTTCGGGGATCGTTGCGCCGAACAGACCAAACTCCCGCATCTGCTCGACCATCTCCGTCGGGTACTTGTCAGCGTGCTCGTACTCGATGACGTAGGGGAGCACGTCCTTGGCCAGCCACTGGGCCAGTGTTCGTTGGAACTGCTCGATGTCGTCCGTGCTGGTCATGCTCTGAGAGCCCGTCACACCGCGCCCATGACCTCAGGCTCGACGACGGATTCCTGCATGTCGTAGAACTGGGACGCCCATCGCCGATATTCGGCGACGCAGCGCTCTTCCGCCACCAGCAATGGGCGTGCGTTGTACCGCTTGTGTTCGAAGACCCGGATGTCATCCTTGATCGCCTTCTTGAAGGCGGCCATCCAGCCGCGGGTGCGGGCCTCCTGCTCGGGGTCGAGGTTCACCGGCGATCGGAAGAAGCAACGGATGTGCAGTGACTCTTCGTCCAGCGGGGCGTACGTGTGCAGCATCCAGACGTCCGCCACACCAGAGAGTTCGACGAGCACAAAGCCCAGTCCGTACACCCTGGTCACGACATTGCCCACGTGGACTCCGTCCGGCCATGCCACCCGGAGCGAGAATCGCGATTCCACTTCATGGCCGGTGGTCTCGAAGCTCTCCACGCTGGGGTACTCCGCCACCCCGTGGGTGGCCGGGAAATGAGCAGCGTCGGCGGCCTGCTCTCCCATCTCCTGGATATGGCACTGGACGTCACGGTCGAGCACCATGTCCCAGGAGGACCACTCGGCCGGACCCTGATCGAGGAAGTCGGGCAGAGCGTGTGAGGGCTTCAGACCGGCGGGGTGGTACCAGGCGAAGACCATGCCGGCCCGCTCTTCGATGGGCAGGGCACGGATGTCCGCTCCAGCGGGGATCTCCTCGGAATACGGAATGTCGGCGCATCGTCCGCCCAGATCGAAGCGCCATCCGTGGAACGGGCAGCTGATGAGTTTTCCGTCCACCAGGGGGGCGGGCGGTTCATCGAACCGGGCCCCTTGATGAGGGCAGTAGGCGTCAACGAGGGCCAGCTCTCCACACTGGGCGCGGACCAACACGAAGTCATTGCCGCACAGTCGAACCGGCCGCATCTCACCGGCCGGAACGTCCGAACCGAACCCGACCTGGAACCATCCCCAGGGAATCGGCATCGGGTATCTCGACGACATCGCCGCCTCCTAACTCTTGCGCCAAAAAAAGAACTGGAATCGGGGCACTTAGACGAGCACCGGCTTTGGTAGCCCGAGTTCGGACGCCACGATCTTGAGGTGGTGATCCCGGGGTCCCAGCTCGAGCTCGCACGCCTTCGCATGTTCAGACCACAGGTGCAGGTCGCTTTCGAGGACGTAGCCCATCCCTCCATGTAACTGATGGGCCATCACCGTCGCGTTCTTGTACGCCTCTCCCGTCCACGCCTTGGCCACGGCGACCTCACGCCGGGCCGGGAGACCTTCCGACAGCCGCCAGAGCGCTTGGTAGGTGGCGAGACGAGCACCGGCCACGCCCATGGCCAGGTTCGCCAGATGGTGTTGAACCGCCTGGAACGAGCCGATCGGGCGACCGAACTGGACCCGTCCACCGACGTACTCCGCGGTCATCTCCACCACCTTGTCGGCCCCTCCGACCATTTCCGCGCAGAGCAAAGCAGTTGCCTGCTCGCGGATCTGTGCCATCACGGGCCACGCGGCACCGATCTCGGTCCCAAGGACGCATTCTGGTCCCAGCCGAACGCCGCGCAGGTGCACGACGAACTGTGGATCGTGGAACAGGGTCTTCTGTCGTCGTCGTTCGATCCCGTCCGTGCCGGCCGGCACCGAGAACACCGTGAACTGGTGCGCCGTCCAAGGGCCCGTTCGAGCGAGGACAAGCAGCGGATCGGCGAGGTGAGCGTTGTGCACAAAGCTCTTGACGCCCGACAACACCCATTCATCGCCGTCCTTCAGGGCTTCGGTGGAGAGAAATTGGGGATCGTGGATCGCCTGGGGCTCGGCGACCGCCAAGGCCGACACCACCTCTCCATCGCAGAGTCCACGCAAGGTGGCCCGTTGGTCGGGTGTGCCGAGCGCCGACATCGTGAGCCCAGCCTGGAGGGTGCTTCGAAGTGTCGTGGGAACAAGGGCGCGTCCAGCCTCCTCCACAATGAGGCCGAGGTCACAGAGACTGCCCCCGCCACCGCCATCCTCGGGTGAAAACGCCAGCCCGAGCCACCCTTGCTCGGCCATCTTGGCCCACAGGTCGTCGGAATGCCCGGTCGATTGTTCTTCCCTCAAACGGCGGACCATCGTCGGAGGGTGTTCGTGTTCAAGGAACCGCCGAGCGGACTCCTTCAGCAGGCGTTGCTCTTCTGAGAGTTGCAGATCCACTGTGCCGTCTCCTTCCTAGCCTCGAGGAAGGCCGAGGGCCCGCTCGGCGACGATGGACCTCATGACTTCGTTCGTGCCTCCTGCAAAGCGGAACAGCGGGGCCAACCGGTAGGAGTGCTCGAGGCGACCGTCCAACGGCGCCTCCTCATCCGACTCATGGAGCTGCCCGTACAGGTCGGCGAACTGCATGCCCAGATCGGCAATCTTGGTCCGCAGTTCCGTGGTCACGATTTTCTGCATCGATGCTTCCGCCACCGGGATCGCACCGGCGTCGATCAGAGCGGCGGCCTGCATGCTCAGCAGTCGTGCGATCTCAAGCTCGACCGCGAGCTCGGCCAGTCGGAGCTGAACCTCGGGCCGGGACGCCAGTGGACCACCGTCGAGGAAGGTCCGGGCGCAGAAGTCGACGACCTCGTCGAAGAGCCGCCGGAGCGAACCCGTACCGCTGGCGGTGACGCGCTCGTGCGTGAGGGCGCCCACGATGTACGACCATCCCTGGTTCACCTCGCCGATGAGATAGTCGCGAGGGACGCGCACCCCATCGAAGAAGACGACGTTGGTGCGTTCGTCTCCCCACGTCCAGAGCGGGTCCACCGTGATCCCGGGGCTGTCGAGCGGGACGATCAGGATCGAAATCCCCCGGTGTCGCGACGACTCGGGATCGGTTCGAACCGCGAGCCACTCATGCGTGGCCAGATGGGCCTCACTGTTCCAGATCTTCTGGCCATCGATGACCCATTCGTCGCCATCGAGTGTCGCCTTTGTCCGAAGGTTCGCCAGGTCCGAGCCGGCGTCCGGTTCGGAGTAGCCGAGTGCGAACGTGACGTCACCGGTTCGGATGCGGGGAAGCCATGTTTGCTTGTTGTCCTCCGCCCGTACCGGATGATCATCGGGGCGAGCCCGGTCGCCGACATCGGCAAGGCAGGCGCGCCGGCGTACTCGAACTCGTCATTCAAGATGACCTGATCAATTGCGCTCTTCTCGAGCCCGCCGTGTTCCTTGGGCCAGTTGAGGGCGGTCCAACCCTTGGCCGCGATCTCCTTGTAGAAGGAAGGCACGGACGGCTGGGTACCAGCGACAACCCCAGTTCCGCTCGGATGCCGGGGGTCAGCTTTTCCTGTAGAACTCCCGACCTCGTCCCTCCACGCCTCCTGCGCCGGAGTCAGCCCGAAATGCATCACTGCTCCGGACCGAGAGCGTCCTTCTGGACGGCGTACAGGAAGT
>CAVRTC010000009.1:0-315774 GCA_963723985.1 uncultured Actinomycetes bacterium | reverse complement strand
CTGGCAAGACATCGACTTCAGCGGCAAGCGCCTAGCGATTCGACACACCCTCGTTTCAGTCGCTTACGAAGTCAGGGATTCCACGCCGAAGACCCCACGAAGCCCGAGTCGTCGACCTCGACCCGGTGACCATCGAGCATCTCCGTGCCCATCGATCCCGGCAGGAAGAGCAGCAGAAGGAATGGGGCTCCGTCTACAAGGACAGCGATCTCGTCTTCCGCCGGGAGGACGGTTCACCGGTGCATGCCGACTCCTTCACGCAGGCCTTCGATGCCGAGGTCCGCCGCTCAGGACTCCCCCGCATTCGGCTCCACGACCTCCGGCACACGCATGCCACCATCGCTTTGCGAGCAGGCATACCGGTGAAGGTGATAAGCGAGCGCCTTGGCCATGAGAATCCCGCCTTCACCATGAAGCAATACGCCCACGTGCTCCCGGGCATGCAGGCTGAGGTCGCAGCGCTCGTGGCTGCCCTCGTCACCGGCCCAACTTTCCAGCTTTGAGGGCAAGCCGCTGCGAAGCAGCGGTGCAGCAGCGCCCGGCCCACAGGCCGGGCGAGTCTTTTCGAGGCGCCTTCGGCGCCTCGCTACCGCCCTCACTCGCTTCGCTCGCTCGGTTGGTCTCGGTGCTTTGCGAATCACGGCGCGGCAGGGGCTTTCCTGCCAGTCTGATCTCGGCGAGAATCGCCCTTGCTGTTGCGATCCGGGGTGGCCTTGAGGGATAAGGCGGGGGGAGGCGAGGCGCCGGCATCCGCAAGATATCGCCCCTTTGTCGGGCGGTCGGCGGAACTCGAGCTTTTCCGGCGTCTTATCGAGGAGGTGCGGTCGGGAACGACGCACTTCGTCGTGGTCGAAGGCGAGGCGGGAATGGGCAAGAACGCCTCCTGGATGAGGCCGCGGCCCTCCGCGCCGTTTCGAGTTCTCCCTCTACCGGGCTCGGACCGAGGAGCTTCAGCCCCGGCCGTTCGGCTTCCTGGCCGATGCCTTGGCCATCGACCCGGGTCCTCCGACCCTGGCCGTGTCGCCCTCTCCGAGTTCCTCGACGCCGGCGATACGGCGGGGGAGCCGCCGACCGCCGCTACCGGGTGATCGAAGCCTGATCAACCTGGTCGAGCGGGCCGCCATCGCCGGCCCGGTCCTGGCCGTCTTCGATGATGTCCACTGGGCCGACCCCAGCTCCATCCAGGCGCTGCACATGTTGTGCCGGCGGCTGGACCATCTGCCCGTCATGGTCGTCGTGGCCTGCCGGCCCCTGCCCCGTCCTCCGGAGCTGACCCGGTTCCTCGACGGCGTTGCCGAGGCCGGCGGCCCGCACCTCGCCCTCGACCCGCTCGGGACGATGCCGTCAGCGCTCTGGCCGCCTCGAGATTGGAAGCGGACCCCGGCCCCGTCCTGCGGGCCCGTCTGGAGAGCGCCGCCGGCAATCCGCTCTTCGTCCTCGAGTTCCTCGATGCCCTCTTTGAGGAAGGGACGATCAAGATCGAGGCCAACGTCGCCGAGGCCACGGCCATGGTCGAACCGCCTCCCTCTCTGAGGATGACGATCCTTCGCCGGCTCGCCTTCCTCAGTCCCGCGGATCTGGAGCTCCTGCGCACCGCTTCGTTGTTCGGCGGTTCGTTCTCTGCGGCGCAGCTCTCCCTGGTTACCGGGACGCCACTCATCGATGTGCTCTCCAACCTCGAGGAGCCCATCGCCGCAGGATTCGTCACCGCCTCGGGCGAGGCGTTCACCTTCCGCCACGACGTCGTGAGGGAGGCGCTCTACCTCGAGGTTCCCGCAGCCATGCGCAAGGGTCTGCACCTCCACGTCGGCCGAACGCTGGCGGCGGCGGGTGCTCCGCCGGCCGAGGTGGCAAACCACCTGGCTATCGGCGCCGAGTTCGGCGATCAGAACGCAGTGGGCTGGTTGCGTCGGGCGGCCCGCGAGCTCCAGTCCCGGGCGCCGGCCATGACCGTGCAGCTGCTGGAACGGGCGTCCTCGCTGCTTCCCGCCGAGGATCCGGAGTGGGCCTCGCTCGTCCGCGAGGAGGTCCGCTCTCTCGCTGTTGCCGGCCGGGTTCGCGAGGCGGAGGCGCTCGCCGGTAGCGCCCTGGCGCGTGTCACCGGCGGGCCGAACGCCGCTCCGCTTGCCGTCGCCCGAGTCCCGCTCCTCATCCTCCAGTCCCGATTCGCGGAAGCGGCGGAGCTGTCCGAGCGCCTGCTCGAAGGTGCTGCCCTTCCCATCGAAATGCGTGCCGAGGTGGCTCTCTTCGCCTCCGTCGCCTACGGCGCCGTCGGCAACTTCAACAAGGGGCTGGCCATCGCCGCCGAACTGCGTCCCTACATCGACGCCAATCCCACTTCGCTGGCGGCTGCGTGGTGTGTGCTTGTTCAGGTCGCCAGCGAGGCCTTTCAGGGATTCTCTGAGCGGGCTGTCGAACTCATGGAAGGAGCCGTGGCGAAGGCCACCTTGCCGGGGAATCGCCTTGCCCAGACGCTTCTCTACCTCGCCTGGACTCAGTTGAACACGGACCGCCTTGACGAGGCGCATGCGACGCTTGAACGGAGTCGAACGGAGATCGAGCGTTCAGGCCATGTCGGGCTGCTGCTGGAGCACCACTGGTTCCTCGCACAGCTCCACTTCCTGACCGGTCGCTGGGACGATGCCCTCGCCGAGGCGGCCACTTCCCGGCAACTGACGGAGGAGACCGGGGCGGGCAGCGTGCGCTTTGTGCTCTCCAGTGATCCCTCTCCCCTGATCCATCTTCACCGCGGCGACATCCCGGCGGCACGAAACACCCTGGCCGCCATCGATCTGGATCCCAGCTTTCACGCTTCGACCGCTACGGGCATGGCGTGGATGGAGCCGACACGGGCCCTCGTCCAGGAGGGCGCCGGCCAGCCGGAGGCGGCCTTTCGGTCCTTCGAGGCCTGGCACAAAACGGTTCTGGGCAGGACCTTCCTACCCGACTACCGCGGGGTTGCCCGGAGCGTGGTGCGGCTCGGCCGGACCCACGGGAAGGAGGGATGGTTGGACCAGATCGTGGACGAGGCAGCGGAGGCGGCCCGGCGCGCCAGCGAGGTGCCTTCGGTGACGGGGACCGCCCTGCTCCTCCAGGGGATGATCCAGGATGACTCCGAGGCGTTGATGGAGTCAGTGGAAGCGTTCCGGGTCAGCCCCCGGCTCTTCGACCGCGCCGACGCCTGTGCCGAGGCCGCCCTCGACCTTCTTTCCCGCGGCCACGACAAGGAAGGGCGGACACTGCTCGACGAAGCCTTCGAGCTCTACCGGGAGAGCGGCGCGCAGCGGGCCGAGGACGCCCTCGCCGGGGAGGCCAGGAGCTTCGGGATCCGGCGGGGGGCCCGGGGCCGTCGGCAGCGACCCGTCTCGGGGTGGTCGGCCCTGACCGCCACCGAGGAGCGGATCGCCGGCCTCGTCGCCGAAGGCATGACCAATGGCGAGATCGGTGATCGCCTCTACATCGGCCGGGGGACTGTGGCCACCCACCTCCGCAGCGTGTTCCGCAAGCTCGCTGTTACCTCACGGGCTGAGCTGGCTGCCGAGGTCACCCGGCGGCTCTCGTGACACATCGTCGACGAGCATCGACACAGCCTGGAGCAGGCCCATCCAACCGGTGAACCGAATCTCGGCCCCGTCGCCCGGCCAGGCTCGGACCCAGCCTTCCGGCGGCTCCGACCGGAGCAACTCGATCTCGATCACCGGCCCAGCATGGCGTTGGCCGGAGAGCAGAACATCTACCACCTTGTAGATGTTCTGCGCCAGCGCATTCTTACGATCGGGGCGTCGGAGTACCCAAAAGAGGGGGAAAGACGATGTCTCGTCGGTCGGTCGTCGCCATGATTGGCATGTTGGTCGCCGCAGTTCTGACCCACGGCGCCGCGTACGGTAATCCGCCCTGCGAGGAGATCATCAAGCCTCCGCCGCCGAAGTGCGCCGGTCTCGACTGCTCGGATCCGATGTTCACCACTCTCTACCCGCCGCGGGGAAGCTACGTCTCGGCCCACTGCGCCGAGTTGCCCATTCCCCTCCCGTACTACGACGGGGAGATCATGGCGCTGGCCGGTTCGGCGAACCTGGCCGCGCTCCGTGCCATCACCGCTGGGAGCGGGTACCACCCCGTCGCCACGGACGACGGGCACGCCATCGCCATCCTCGGCGTGGCGGATTTTCGCGATACCGGCGTCGGCCCATACCACGAGATCCTGATGGGTTTCGCCGTCAACGAGGAGAAGGTCACGGTCGTCGCCGACAACCCCTACGTCTACCTGTCGGAGCTGTTCAACCCGGCCAACAAGTTCTGGGCGGGCAAGCTCCTTCTCAGCCAGCTGATGCCGATCGACTGGGGGCGGGAGCTGATCGGTTGGGACAAGAATCCCGTGCCGCAGGACATCACCATGCGCATGGCCCTCGACCACGTGAAGGTCGCCGCAGCCGACCCGAGCGGAAAGAGGATCCTCTCCGGCCACTTCGCTGTCGACCCCGGTCCGGCCGCGCAAGCGCAGGAGGTGAGCCAGATGGTCGCGGCCGGAGGCGAATGGCTGGAGTCCTTCTTGACTGGTGGCACCCTGCTTCCGGTCAACATGGTCAGCCCCGACGTCCTGCGCCGATCTGACGACCTGGTGAAGTCGCACATCATCATCCGGATCAAGTCGGTGCCCACGCTCGGTCGGTTCGGAGCGGACTCGGCGCTGGGAGCCGATCCGAACTCCGAGTTCGGCGCAGCTCTCGACCGCTTCGAGTTCCGTCCCCTGGTCAGCGGCCGGCTCCCCGTCCGTGTCATCCTCGACACCGGGTTCGCGTCCTGACGCTCGTGCTCGGGCTGGTGTCCGGCTCGGTGCGTTTGACCCAGGTTTGACACGACCCCCGGACAGCAGAAGGCCCCGGACCTGAATCCGGGGCCTGACCTGCGGTTCTACTTGGTGGCGGGGGGCCGCGGCGCCCTACCCAGCTAACCCTGCCGGTCCGGGTCGTCGGCGAGCTCGACCTCGTCGCTGCCTAGCGTTCCCCCGAATGGGTGAGATCCCGGCGTCGCCAGGGCATTAGTCCAGGCAGTTGATGACCGTGATCCTCTCAACGTCTCGGAGGATCCACTTCCCGCCGGCGTCGCCCTCGAAGCAGATGTAGACCTCGGCGGTGTCGAAGCCCTTCCCGCCGTCGAGGTAGCGGATCGGCACGCCCTCGCCCCCGTCGTCAGTCGCCCGCAGGATGTCGTTGCCGGAGCCCATGCAGACGGTGGCGGGGAAACTGGAGGAAGGTGCCCTCATCGACCGAGACGGGGACTACAGCGAGAGCGGCGGCGGCAATCGCAGCCCCGAGAAGTGGAAGACCTTGCGAGGCATCACAGGCATTGCTACGTCCTTCAACGTTTGGGGGCACGAAACATCTGCCCGATTGCGCGCCTCCTCTGTGGCTGGGTGGGCGATCAGGTGTCGACGTGACTGTCGAGCTGGACGGCTCCGTCGATGGACAGCCGGAACTTGCCCCGTCCCATCTTGGCCAGATGGATTGGCATGTGGCGCTCGTCGAGCCGGCGCTGGAGCAACACGAGACGGCTCTCGAGGTTGTCCCGGAAGGCGGGGAGCTGCAGTGACGGATCGAGTCGCACCTCCCGGTTGGTGAACTCGGTCCGGTGCTCGTTCTGGTAGTCCGTCAGCAGCCGCCAGAGGATCCGGCCCGCCACTCCTTTGATCAGATACTCACCGTCGACGAAGGTGCTGCCGTCGGCGGCGAAGAACTTGACCGTGCATGGCCGGCCCAGGGCCGGAGCGACCGGTGCCTCGGTAGTGGTTGGGGGAGTGTCCGGTGACGCCGTCGGCGGGGCGCCGACACGGTCGAGTTCGATGGCGTTGGCCACCAGGTGCGCCACCACCGTCAGGACGCGCTCGTCGTCGGCGGTGAACGCCCCCAGCTGCGCGCTCTCGACGGTCAGCACCCCGACGGTGCGGCCCATCACGGTCGCCGGTACGGCGATCTGGCTGGCCACCGACGGGAGCCCGGGAAGGGGGATGTCGGTGTCGTCGTCGTCCGGGTTGGCCGCCTGGCGCGTGACGCGGGCGTAGGCGATCATCCGCCCGAGATTTCCGGCGCGGATGGAGCGCTCCTGGGCGGCAGCCATGCCGATGAGGCCCACTCCCACCCCGACTTCCGATCCGATCCCGGCCGGTTCGTAGCCGCGGCTGGCGATCGTGTAGAGCGATGTGCCGGGCTCATCGAGCATCAGGAGCATCGAGTGCTCGAAGCCGAACAGGTCGTGCAGGGAGTCGAGCGACACGGTGAGCAGCTCGTCGAGGTCACCACAGCGACCGAGCCGGGCCGTGAGGCTACACAAGCCTTCGAGCCCCTGGTCCTCCGTCGGGCGAGCGGTCCCCGAGCCGGGATTCACGGCTCGATCTTCGGGCCGGTGAGGTGCTCGCAGTCGAGCACGCGGTAGACGTCGGCCGCTCGCAGCTTGAAGATCTCGGTGGCGCCCATCATGGCGGCGATGGCATCGATCGACGCCCGCAGCTCCTCGAAGAGCGCTCCGCTGGTCTCGCTGCGCTCGAAGTGCAAGGAGAGCCGGTAGGTGTCCCCGGTCTCGGAATCGGTGACCAGCACACTCGCCCGAGGGTTGTCGGCGAGGTTGGCCGTGGTCTTGGAGAAGAACTGGTTGGACAGCGCGACATGGGACGCGTCGACGTAGTGCAGCTGCGAGAGATTCGTCGCGTTGGGCACGCCCTCCGCCGAGCAGGTGGCGATCAGCGGCGGAATCACGCCGTCGAAGCAGCCGGGCATCGACGCCAGGTCAAAGCTCGGTTCGTTCACTGGTGCTCCTCGAACCGGGCCCCGGCCTTGGGCCCCGGGGTCTGGTTGTAGAGCTCCTCGACCGCCACGGTCAGAGCGAACACCGCCAGTGGCCGTATGGCGTCGAGGAGGAGGAGCGGGACCCCCCGCGTCGCGAAGGCGGCGACCATGTCCCTGCGGTACCGGCGCATGACCTCCACGTCGGCCCGGTTCGGCAGTTCCGGGCCGGAGACGGCACGGCCCTTCACCTGTACCGAGCGCATTGTCATGTCGACGAAGGTCAGGGACAGCCACGCGCCGGGCTTGACCGTCGCCAGGGTGCGCGTCGCGTCCGAGCTGATCAGAGCGCGGAGGTGTCCGTCGGGATCCCACGAGACCCCCCAGACCCGGAACGCCTCGGGCACCCCATCGTCGCCGGCCGACGCCCCGACCATGCCGACGCCTGACTCGATGAACGCCGCGAGATCCACGCCCTGGCTCACCGGCCGGATCGTAGTGAGCGGTTAGTGAATTCTCACGGTTCCATGCAGAACCACTTAAGAACCGGCTCCGGCGGGATCCCTCACAATGACCCTGACCTGCACATTTACCGGCTCGGGTCTGCCGTTGCCGGTTCAGCGGCGAGGAGGACTGCCATGACCGTGACCACCGGAGCGGACCCCGTCGAGGCCATCAAGGCGTCGCCGATCCCCTTCTGTTTCTACCGCGAGGTCCACAAGGGACTGCGCTACGCCCTGTTCCAGCTCGTCACCGCGGTCGGCTCGGCCGACTGCGCCGACCCCCAGGCTCGCGACGGGGTCGTCGACCAGGTGCACGCCGTGATCACCCTGCTCACCGAGCACCATGATCACGAGGACACGGCCCTCCAATCGCTCATCCGGGCGAACGCGCCGACCGTCGCGCCGGTGCTGGAGGAAGGCCACGCCGAGGTCGAGCAGGACCTGGTGGAGATCGAACTGCGCACCGACCGGCTGGCCACGTCCACCGGGACGGAGGCGGTGATCGCCGGCCTCGACCTCTATGGCTTCCTCAGTCTGTTCGTTGGCCGCTACCTGGCCCACATGGGTCTCGAAGAGGGAACCGTGATGGCCACCCTGCGGGAGACGATCAGCGTCGAGGACCTGCTCCAGGTGCAGATCGCGTTTCGCTCGTCCGTGCCCCCGCCCACCATGTGCCGGTTCATCGCCGTGATCATGCCGGCCCTCGACCCCACCGAACGCGCCACTCTCCTCGGGGGCATGTACGCCGGAGCGCCGCCGGAGATCTTCGAGCTCTTCCGGGCTGCGACGGAAGCCGCCCTCCAGCCCGCCGAATACGAAGCGCTCGCCGGTCGGATCGGACTGGTCTGAGCGATGCGTCCAGAGGAGGTCCCAATGGCCACCTCCGTACCTTCGTCCAAGGAGAGCGAGAGGAGAGTCCCATGAGATGGCGCCTGTCGCTGCTGGTAGCCGCTCTGTCGTCGATGGTGATGGTCCAGCCGGTACAGGCGGACGAGCCCCGATCCGACGGGAACGGCTTCATCATGATGGTCCACGCCACCTTCGAACCCAGCGCTACCGAGGGCACGCCGATCCCGCCCGCCCAGGAAGGGCTGGCCGCCACCCGGCACGACGGGGTCATCGTCTTCAACGTCATCCCCCACCGGCTCGACGGCCGGCCGGCGATGGTCTCCGAACCCGTCCTTCAGATCACCGACCTCGCGGGGGAGAACGAGCTCCTGGTTCCCGCCAACGGTGTGTCCACCAGCCAGCGGGAGTGCATCGAGGAGACGGCCTACGCCGGCTACGAGGGGCCGATGGAGGCGTGCCGGGTGTTCCGGCTGCCGGCGTCCGCCCTGGACACCATGCCCCTGGTGCTGCTGACGCTGCGCTTCGACGACGGCGGACGCCCCGGTGCCGAGGTGAACAACACGGCGGCGCACGGGCTGCTCCACGCCCGCCAGCACGGCACTCCCGTGGATCTCGCCAGTGTCGATTCCCGGTTGACGGGCCAGTCGATTCCCTTCGCCGTCCTGGACCTGTTCGACAGCTCGATCCGGGAAAGCAGAAGGCCGGTTCCGAAGAACCGGCCTTGACCTGCACTTTCGATGGTGGCGGGGGAGGGATTTGAACCCTCGACCTTCGGGTTATGAGACTAAAGGACTCGTTCTCAGTGACTCCCGAGAGTGCTCGATGGTCACTTAAAATACCTGGTCAAGGCAGATTTCCTAGTCAGGAGTCTCTCATGCCTTCTCGGTAATTGCCAACGCTTCGCGACGAGTTCCTATGCCAAATCTATGCCATAGATCAGCGATCAAGCACTGCGATCAAGCACGCAGACCCAGACCCGAGGAGCCCTCTCTCATGCGGCCGACTCCTTGCCGAGGTGGATCGGCACCCGACGCTCGTCCTCGTCGTCGAACACCGCGATGAGCTCCAACCGGGCCCCGAGCGCCTCGAGGTACTGACGCAGGGTCGAGATGCGAACGTCGTCGGCGTGCTCGAACTTCGAGATCGCTCCCTGGGTGACCTCGAGGCGACCGGCCAGCTCAGCCTGGCTGACCGCCTCGGCATGGCGCAGCTCATAGAGTCGGAGCTCTTCGGCCGACTCCTGGCGCGCCCGGTCGATGGCATCCTCCGAGCCGGGCTGTGCCCGAAGCTCGTCCCGTAGCTTGCGCCAGCTGGTGTGTCCGCTCATCAGATCAGTCCCTCCTTGCGGAGCTCGGCCATGTACACGACGTAGAGGTCATCGGCCGCCGGCACCGCCCACTCATACCATTCGGCCCATGCGCCACTCTTGTCGCCCCCCAAGAGGAGGATCACCTGGCGGCGGGGATCGAACATGAAGAGCACCCGCAGCGCACCGCTCGCCGAAGCCCGCAGTTCCTTCATGTTGTGGTGACGCGACGTATGGATCCGTTCGACCGCTGGCCGGCCAAGGGACGGACCCCGGTCGGCCAACAGTTCGACCCGAACCTCCAGGGCGGCCTGCTGCTCGACCGCGAGCTCACCCCACCACTCAATGAACTCGTCGGTGACCTCCACCTCCCACACAGCGAGATTATGAGTTATAACTCATTATGAGTCAAGACTCAACCCATCACTCGTCGTGCACTGACGCTCGGGCGGCCCGCTCGGCGATGATCTGGACGGCGCGAGCAACGCCGTCTTCGACCCGGTCGCACTGGATGCGCAGAACGAGGATCGTCTCGAGTTCCTTGGTGTCGGGGTTGTAGCGCCGGCGGACGACCTCCACGAGGCTCCACTGGTCGGTCAGAATCTCGGCGATGTGCGCCCAGTGCTCGTTGAGGTAGATCACGGCGGCGTCGAGGAAGTTCCTGTCGGTGACCTCCCGAGGGCGCCAGCCGTCCGTCCCCGTCTCGAGGATTCGTCGGGCGTCCTCGCGGAGCTGGTCGGCGACGGCGACTGTGGCGTCCGATTCGGCGCCGCAGATGCAGATGAAGTCGTCGACGTATTCGGGGTCGGCCACCTCCACAGTGTGGCGGGGGCGCTTCGGCGCCGCACCCGGATTTCGATGCCGCGTGTTGCCCACCAATTGCCTGGCCACACGGACAGAGCGTCGTGCCACCCCGACCCGGGCGGGCCATGATCTTGGTCATGACTCCCGAGCCTTCCCCCGCTGAGCTCCTGGCCGAGCTTCAGGCCTTGCGGGTGGAGAACGCGCGGCTGCGCGACCTACTCGGCTTGGATAACCGGGCCAGCGAGTTGCAGGCGACTGGGTGGTCGCCGACCCTGTTCGGTGGTCAACCTCAACCCCCGGAAATGACCGCCGCGCCGGTTAACCGGTCCTCCACCCGGGCGGCGAAGGTGGCGTTGTTCCGGTCGTTGTTCGCCGGTCGGGATGACGTCTACGCCCAGCGCTGGGAGAACCAGCGGACAGGCAAGGGCGGTTGGGGTCCCGCCGTGGCGGGTGGGTGGGGAAACGCCCGCCGTCCCGATCGGGAGTATCTCCCCTTCACCGATGAGGTCGCTGAGCGACACCTGGCCGGTCAGATCCAGGCCGGGCTCTACCCGCTACTCCACAGGGATACGTGCCGACTGCTGGTATGCGACTTCGACGGTCCTGGCTGGGTCCTCGACTCCCTGGCCTATCTTGACGCCGCCCGGGTGGCCGGGGTCCCTGCGTCGTTGGAGCGGTCCCGCTCCGGAGACGGCGGCCACGTGTGGATGTTCTTCACCGGGCCGGTTCCGGCCGCGTCGGCCCGGCGGATCGGCGTCCATCTCCTGCGGGAGGCGATGACTGTCCGGGCCGAGCTCGACCTCGTCAGCTACGACCGGCTCTTCCCCGCCCAGGACTTCATGCCGAAGGGCTCGTTCGGGAACCTCATCGCCCTCCCGCTCCAGGGTGACTGTCGCAAGAAAGACACGACTGTGTTCCTCGACCCGACGACCCTCGAACCGTACGAGGACCAGTGGGCGTTCCTCTCCTCGATCGAGCGCCTCGACCCCGAGGCGGTCGGGACGCTGGCCGGCGCCTTCGGCGAGTTGGCGACCGGACCGGACGCCGCGACCTACCGCCGGGCCCGGACCTCAGCTGACGCGCCGAAGCCCCCGGCCGAGATCGCCACCCGGGCGGGAGCGATGCTGGCGATCGACCGGATCGGGGTGCCACCCGCCCTGTTGGCCGCCCTCAAACATGCCGCGTCGCTTCACAACCCCGAGTTCTACGAGAAGGAGCGGATGCGCTTCTCGACCTGGGACACCCCTCGGTTCATCCGCTGCTACCGGGAATCCATCGACCAGCTCCTCCTCCCCCGAGGCTTGGCTGACAAGGCCAAGGCCATCGTCGCTGAGGCCGGAAGCCGCCTCCGGGTCGCTGATGGGAACGCCGCTCCCGACCCGATCGACGTCACCCTCCGAGCGGTCCTGACACCCGAGCAGGTGACGGCCACCGACGCCCTGACCGGTCACGACCTCGGGATGCTGGTGGCCGAACCGGGGTCAGGCAAGACCGTCGTCGGCTGCGCCGTCATCGCCCGGCATGCCCTCCCCACGTTGGTGATCGTCGACCGCAAACCCCTCGTCGAGCAGTGGCGCGACCGGCTCGTGACCCATCTCGGGCTCACCTCCCGTCAGATCGGCCAGTTCGGCGGTGGCCGGAACCGGGCCACCGGCATCGTCGACGTGGCCATGGTCCAGAGCCTCGCCCGCCGTGACGACATCACGGAACTCACCTCGGCCTACGGGCTGGTCATCGTCGACGAGTGCCACCACGTCCCGGCCGTGACCTTCGAACGGGCCGTGCGAGACATCCCGGTGCGGCGCTGGCTCGGGCTCACCGCCACCCCCTACCGACGCGACGGCCTCCAGGCGCTCATGGCCATGCACTGCGGGCCGGTCCGCCACAAGATGGCACCCCGCCAAGGAAGCGCCCTCCGAGCGCTCGACCTCATCGTGCACGAGACAACCCATCAGCCCGCCCACGAGGGCGAACACATCCAGACGATCTACCGGGGCCTCATCGAAGACACCGACCGCAACCGTTCGATCTGCGACGACATCACCACCGCCGTCGCCGCCGGCCGCAACTGCCTCGTGCTCACCCGCTGGACGGAGCACCTCGAGGTCATCGTCGAGATGCTCGCCGCCCGTAGCGTCGAACCGCTCGTCCTCCACGGCAAGCTGGGCAAGAAAGCCCGAGCCGCTGTCACCAAGCGGCTCGCCGAACCTCGACCCGACGGCGGCCTCCTCCTCGCCGCCACCGCCGGCCTCATCGGCGAAGGCTTCGACTGCCCGCCGCTCGACACCCTGTTCCTGGCCTTCCCCATCAAGTTCAAAGGCAACGTCGTCCAATACGTCGGCCGGGTCCTGCGCCCCACCGACACCAAGACCCGCGTCGAGGTCCACGACTACGTCGACGTCCTCGTGCCTGTCCTCGCCCGCCAGCACAACGAACGCCGCGCCGCCTACGCCACCCTCGGCTTCGACCTCCCGCGCACCGGCCGACGCCGCCCGGGGCAACCACCAGCACCGAAGGCCAAGCCGACCAACAGAGCAGCCCACGGTGAATGACGCCACCGATGACCTCATCGAGGAAGTGCTCGTCGACGCCTACGGGCCCTACGAGCAGCTCTGTTCGTTCCGGCAGGTCTTTGAGGACACCGCCGCCTTCCCGTTCGCGGCGCGGATCATCGGCGTCGACATCCTCGTCGAGGAGATCGACTACGAGGGAGACGAACTCCGGGGCCTCATTGCCATCTGCCACCGCGATGGCCAACGGCACACCGTGTCGCTCCTCGACATCAGCCTGGCGGACCCCGTCGACCCCGAGACGGCCCAGCTCCTCGCTGCCTACCGGAGGTGGGCCGGAGCCGACCCGCCGCCTCGGCCAACCCGCCGCCCTCGCCGCACGGCGTGATCGGCGACAGGTACGAATCAACGACCGGCTGCGCGTCTACCGATCCGTCCACCGGATATACGGCACACACCGAGCTGGGCGCTGGGAACAGCTTCGAGTCGATCTGGACCCGGCGGTTCACCTGTTCTACCGATCGTTCCACCGGATCCCGACCGTCGGGACCGTGGCGAAGGGGGAACGTCATGAACGGGTACGTGGCACAGCGGCGGGGTCGGTTTTACGCCGTGATCTACGAGGGGCTCGACCCTGTCACCGGACGGGAGCGGCGCACCTGGCACCCGGCTGGGACCGACCGGGCTTCGGCTGAGCGCCTCGCGGCGCGGCTGGCCAAAGACGAACAGGGGCGGGCTGACGCCGTGCGGGCGTTGACATTCGGTGCCTACCTGAGCGGTCAGTGGCTGCCGGGCAAGAAGCTCCGCCTGGCCGCCAGCACCTACCGCGGCTACGAGCGCAACGTGCACCGCCACGTCATCCCCACCCTCGGGCGGATCGGACTCCGACGGCTCCGCCACCACCACATCGAAGCGCTCTACGACCAGCTCCTCACCCCCAATGCCGAGCGGCCGGCGCTGTCACCCAAGACGGTGTACGAGATCCACCTCGTCATCCGCGGTGCCCTCGACGAAGCCGTACGCCGTGGGTTGCTGACCCGCAACGTCGCCGTTATCGCCCGCTCACCCCGGATGGGGGCGATCACGAAGACCGAGGCCCAGTCCTGGACCGCCGAACAGTTACAGCAGTTCCTGCGGGCCGCGGCCGGGCACCAACTCTTCCCGCTCCTCTGGCTCCCGGCGACGACCGGGATGCGCCGCAACGAGGTCCTCGGGCTCAAATGGGACGACATCGACTTCAAGAAGAAGACGATCTCACTCAACCGAGGACTCGTCGCCATCGGCTACGAACTCCACCAGACCCGAGGCAAGACCCGCAACGCCCGCCGCCCCATCGATCTCGACGACACCACGCTCACGGTGCTCGCCGGCTGGAAGACACTGCGGGCCGCAGTGTTCGCCGCCGTCGGTGTCGACAGCGACGGGTGGGTTTTCACCGACGGCCACGGCGAACCCATCCACCCCCACGCCCTCTCCCAGACCTTCGAACGGATCGCCCACCGAGCCGGCGTCCCGGTCATCCGCCTGCACGACCTGCGCCACACCCACGGGACCCTGCTCATCAAGGAAGGCGTCCCCGTCAAGGTCGTCAGCGAGCGGCTTGGCCACGCCAACATCGCCTTCACCATCCAGACCTACCAGCACGTCCTGCCCGGCATGCAGGCCGACGCCGCCCGCACCTACGAGCGGCTCACCACCCCCGTTCCACCGGCACCAGCCGAGACGGTGGAACGCCGGGGGAACCGCCGGAGGAAGACCGCCTGAACCCGGTAGAACCCCCTGCAATAGCCGAAGGCCCAGGTCGCTGACCTGGGCCTTCATCACTCAATTGGTGGCGGGGGAGGGATTTGAACCCTCGACCTTCGGGTTATGAGCCCGACGAGCTACCAGACTGCTCCACCCCGCGGCGCACTGGTCAAGATAACAGACGACGACGGGGAACGGAACCGCCGGAGCGGGCCTCGGTACGATCGGGGCTGTGAAGAAGAGCTCCCTCGTCGAGGAGGTCGGGCACCGGCTGGCCCGGGCGGGATTGCGGTGGACGGCGGGCCGGCGGGCGGTGGTGGCGATCTTCGAGTCGGCGCAGGCGCCGCTTTCGATGCAGGAGCTCCAGGACCGGGCCCGGGAGGCCCGGGTGCCGCTGTCGTCGTTGTACCGGATCGTGAGTGATCTGGTGACAGCCAACGTGCTGGTGCGGCTGGAGTTCGAAGAGGGGTTCGCCCGGTTCGAACTGGTCGAGGAGCTGGCCAAGCACCACCACCACCTGGTCTGCGTCGAGTGCGGGACGGTGGAGGACTTCGAGGGCCCCGGCCTCCCTGACCTGGAGCGAGCGGTGGACGACGCCATGCGCTCGATCGTGCGGCGGCACCGTTTCGCCGTCCGCAACCACCGCCTCGACTTCTTCGGCACCTGCGCCACCTGCACCAACCCCTAGCCGATCACCACCTCCCGACCGGGGAAGAGCTCGGCGGCCATTTCCCGCACCTCGTGGTCCGACGGGGAGCCGACCCACCCGGCCGCCTCGTCGCCGGCGGCCCGCAGGGCGGCCACCGCCTCTCCGACCGTGGCCGCGTCGGGCCCGGCCACGAGGACCGAAACGCCCGTGCCGACCAGGGTCAACGCCGCCTCCGGCGTGGTGATCACGACCTTGTCCATCGGCTCGTTTCTCTGCCCCTTTCCGGGCGCCTTGTGCGTTGCAGGGAGCCTACGGACCTGCCGATATCCAGACACAGAATGCGCTTCGAAGAGCTGGCCTACCGCGACGGGGGGCAGGCGGTCACCATCCCCTTTCACCGCACCCTGACGGTGCTCGGCGGCCTCGACGCGGAGTCGCGCCGCCGGTTCGCCGAGCGGGCGGTGGCCTCCCTGACCGGGAGCGCCGCCGGCCACGGCGTGAGCCTCGTCTTCGTCGACGGATCGGGCAGCCGGGTCCACCTCGTGCGGGACCCCCGGGGCGCCACCACCGTCACCGACCTCGACAGCGGTGAAGACCTCGCCGAGGCGCTGGCCGACGGCGGCGGCCCGCTCGACTGGCTCCGCCTCCTCGGCCTGTCGACGCCCGATCTTGTGCTGCTCGACGCCGTCCACTTCGAACGGGGCACCGAGGCCGTCGATCCCGCCCGTTCCTCCGACGGCCGCTCCGGCCACGGCGGTGGCCCGGAGACCGCCGGCAGCGCCGAGACCGACCAGCTCGCCGAAGCCCGGGCCGTCCTCGCTCAGGTCGAGGAGGAGTACGGCCAGGTCATCGGCCGCTACCACCACGCCGAGCGGCTCCGGGCCGAGATCAGCCGCCTCGACGAGGAGATCCGCCTGGCCGACGAGCGGGCCGGCCGCCGCCGCTACGAGGACGCCGCCCGCACCGTGGCCCGCCTCGAAGCCGAGGTGGGGCTCCTCCGGGGCACCGAGCCGGCCGAGCGGCGGGTCGCCGAAGCGGCCCTCGCCGCCGTCCGCCTGACCTCCGACCACCTCGCCGCCACCGCCGCGCTCGACGAGGCCCGGGCCACCTTCGGGGACCGGCGCCGGCTCGACCAGCGCTCCCTCGCCCGGGCCCTCAGCCTGCCGGCCGACATCCCCGAGGGCCTCGAGCGGCTCCAGGCCGACTTCCTGGCCGCCTCCCGGCGGCGGACGGAGCTCGTCGTCCGCCTCGGGGACGGCGCCGCCTCCGACCTCCCTCCCCCGTCCGCCCCCTGGGTCCTCTCCCTGGCCCGCCAGCCGCACCCCGAGCTGTGGTCGCGGGCCGAGCGGGTGACCGCCGCCGGCACCCGGGCCGCCCAACTGTCGATGGGTCTGGGCGGCGCCGGCCAGCACCGTGCGCTCGTGGCGGAGATCGAGGCGGTCCACCGGGTCGTCGAAGAGGCCGAGCGGGAGGTCGACTCCGCCCGGGTCAAGACCCTGGCCGTGGCGGCCAAGCGCAAGCTGACCAAGGCGCTGGAGGATGAGCAGGCCGTCCTCGGGCCAGCCGGCTTCGTCACCTGGCTGGCGTTCCAGATGCGCCGCATCGACGTCCTCCTCGAGCCCGACGCCGTCGAGGCCCTCCGGGTGGCGGAGCTGGAGCACCAGGTGGCGGCCGTGGCCTGGACCGAGCTGGCCGGCGACGTCGACCCCGAGGCGGCGCTGGCCGCCCGGGAGGAGATCGAGCGTTACGCCGCCGAGATGGCCGACGCCCAGCACAGCGTCGAAGCCACCGAGCTGCTCCACCGGGAGCTGGTCGACGACGCCGAGCCGACCCTCGCCGCCGCCCGGGCCGCCCTGCTGGATGCCTGCCGGTCGTTCGACGTGGAGCCGGAGCACGCCGTCTCCGAGGTCGCCGCCATCGTCTCGGAGGCCCGCCACGCCCGCCTCCAGCAGGCCGTCGAGGACGGCGAAGCCCAGCTGCGCCAGATCGAAGCCGAGCTGGAAACCCACCTGGCCGCCGCCGGGCGCCCTGGCCCTGGCCATCTCGCCGCCCGCCTGGAGGCGGTCACCAGCATCGCCGCCGGGGCGGCGATGCACCTCGAGGTCATCACGTCGACTCGCCGCCCGGAGGAGGTCGAAGCCGACCTCGGCCGGGCCCGGGCGGTCATGGCCCGGCTGGCCCGTCCCGAGTGGGAGGGCCTGCCCGCCCCGCCGGCCTTCCCGATGTCCGGCTCCGACAGCGACAGCGTCGCCGGGACACCCGGCGCCGCCAGCGCCGAGGACGACGCCACACGGCTCGACCACCTCATCGAGGAGCGGGCCCGGGCGGTGGCCGAAGCCGAGACCGCCGGCCGCGACCTGCCCGACGTCGACCGCCTCGCCGACCGGCGCGAAGCGCTGTCGCGCCGGGTCACGGTCCTCGAGGCGTCGGCCGGCACCGGAGCGCAGCTCGTCACCGCCGAGGAGGCGGAGATGGTGCTCCTCGGCCGCTTCGCCCAGACGCGGCGGGTCGGGCCCGAAGCCGAGCCTGTCCCCGTCGTCGTCGACGACGCCCTGGCCGCCTTCTCCCGCCAGGACAAGTGGCGGTTGCTCGACCTCCTCGCCCGCCTCGGCGAAGCCAGCCAGGTCGTCTACCTGACCAACGACGAGGAGACCCTGGAGTGGGCCCGCGGCCGGTCGGTCAACGGCAGCCTCGGGCTGCTGGCCCCCGAACCGGTGGCGGCCTAACCGCTACCGGCCGTAGACCGGCACCATCACCGCCCGGGCCAGCGTGTTCATGGTGGTCATGAACCCCACGATGGCGGGGGCGACATCGGAGTTGATGGGCAGGCTGTCGACGCCGAGGGCGTGCACGGCGAAGGCGTAGCGGTGGTCGCCGTGCCCTTCCGGCGGGGCGGCGCCGCCGAAGTCTTTGGTGCCGTAGTCGTTGCGGACGTGGGTGGCCCCCTTGGGCAGCCCGTCCATCGACGCGCTGCCCGCCCCCATCGGTAGCTCGGTCACGTCGGCGGGGATGTCGTAGAGGACCCAGTGCCAGAAGCCGCTGCCGGTCGGGGCGTCGGGGTCGTAGCAGGTGACGACGAAGCTCTGGGTTTCGGCCGGCGCGCCTTCCCACCGCAGATGGGGCGACACGTTGCCGCCGGACACGCCGAACCCGTTGTAGACCTGCGCCTCGGACAGCTTCTGCCCGTCGGCCATGTCGTCGCTCGTGACCGTGAAACTGGGAACCGGGGGCAGGTAGTCGTAGGGCAGCGGGGGGCGTTGAGCCATCGTTCCTCCCAACGGGTCGCTTCGATCGGACGGGCAGGGCGGGCGCCAGCCTAGGGTCATCGCATGAGCGACGCCCGCCGGATGTGGCCGGCCTTCGAGACCTACCACGCCCACATCTACTTCGTACCCGAGGCGGTCGAGGCGTACCGGGAGCTGGGCCTGAAGGGCGGCTGGATGGGCTACTTCGCCTCCCGCTCAGCTCCCCTCGGCGCCGCCGCAGCCGAACTCGTCACGGCCGTCTTCTTCAATTTCCACCCAGCGATGGTGGCCCGGGCGCTGCCCGACGCCTGGGCGCTGGCCTCCCCGGAGGACGTCGTCGCCGCCCGGCTCCGTACCGCCCACGTGGCGCTGCGCCGCCTGATCCCCGACCACGTCGGCTCACCGGCCGAGCCTCCCTCCGACATCACCGAGGCGGCAGCGCTGGCCCGGGAGGCGGCGGAGGCGCCGGCGGTGGCCGGCCACCCGTTGTTCGGCGCGCTCCGCTCGCTGCCCTGGCCCGACGAGCCGCACCTGGCGCTGTGGCACGCCTGCACCCTGCTGCGGGAACACCGGGGCGACGGTCACGTCGCCACCCTCACGGCCGCCGGCCTCGACGGCTGCGAGGCCCACGTGACGGTGGCCGCCACCGGCTCCGTTCCCCGGAGCACGTTGCAAGAGAACCGGAAGTGGAGCGACGACGACTGGGCGGCGGCGGAGGAACGCCTCCAGAGCCGGGGTTGGCTCGACGGCGACGGGAACCTCACTGACGCCGGACGGGCGGGGCGGGCCGAGATCGAGGCCCGCACCGACGCCCTGGCCGAGGCGCCGTGGCAGGCCCTCGGCCCAGCTCGGACGGAGCGGCTTCGGGAGCTGCTGACGCCGATGGCCCGGGCCATCAACGACGCCGGCGGCGTCCCCGTCCCCAACCCGGTCGGGGTGCCGGCGCCCTGACGCCGGCGCCCTGACGCCGGCGCCCTGATGTCGGCCTACCGCGGCGTCTGCAGCGCTTCCTTCAACTCTTCCTTGTTCATGTGGGACCGGCCGGGGATGTCCCGTTCCTGGGCCCGCTGGTAGAGCTCTTCCTTGCTCAGCTCGTCGACGTTCACTTCGTCGACCTTCACGTCGTCGACCTTCACGTCGGCGACCTCGACCGCAGCGTCACGGTCGTCAGCAACGAGGACCTTGTGGCCGTTCCCGGCCGTGGTGGCGGCCATCCGCTCCCGCAGGTCGAGCTCGGCCTCGAGAGCCCCGCGGGACACCTTCGTGAACCAGCGCTCGCCGAGGATCCCGCCGAGCACCGAACCCAGCAGCATCCCGCCGATCGACGCCACCCACACCACCGGCCCGACGTCGCGCCATTCCTCGCCGGTGGTGGGGACGCCGAAGCGCTGCAGCGCCTCCACGATGCCTTCCACATCCTCCGGCTGCGTCACCGTGCGCAGCAGCGCGGCGACCACGCCGATCACGAGAATGCTGCCCAGGAACACCAGCCCGCCGTGGGCCGCCCCCCGGCGCCACGCCATGCGACCGGCGATGTAACCGGCCAACAGGTAGGAGACGAAGAGGAGCGCCCCGAGGAGCAGGCCGCCCCGGTTGCTCAGGTCGCCCCAGTTCTCGGACAGGTCGAGCTGCGACCCGTTGCTCCGCAGGATCGCCACCGATCCGCCCAGCAGCAGGAAGAACATGCCATAGCCGATCAACATCCCGGCCAGCATCGCGATGAGGGAGAAGGGCCCCCGGCCGGCCAGCTGGGCCAGGTCAGATCGCGTCTTCGGTTTCTCTACAGCGGTGGTGGCCACGGTGCGCCTCCCGGAGGTTGAACCAGTCACGTCATGGCGTAGATGCCCGTTGACGTGCAGGCTCAACCGCTCCGGGAGGGCGCGAAAGGGGCGTTACGACTGCAGCGTGGCCTCGGGCAGGGCCTCGTCGGCCAGCGCCGGCCGGGCCGCCGGGACGGGGCGGGGCGGCGCCTGCCGGGCGGCCCGCTCGAGGGTATCGGTGATCTCGTCGCCGACGAGCTCGTTCCGGTCGAGGAGCGCACCGACGAGCGCCTCGACGAGATGACGGTGCTCGGCCAGCAGCCGGCGGGCCGTCTCCTTGGCCTCGGCCAGGAGGATCTCGACCCGCTTGCGGGCCGCGTCGTTGGACAGGACCTTGGCCACGGTGCCGGCCGCCATCGGCCCCGACTCGACGGCGTCGTAGGAGATGAGCGTTCCGCCCATGCCGTAAGAGCCGACCATCTGGGCCGCCAGCTGCGTGGCGTAGGACAGGTCGCCGGCCGGCCCGGTCGACGCCGACCCGAAGGCCAGCTCCTCGGCCACCATCCCGCCGAAGGCGATGGCCATGAGCCCCTTCAGCTCTTCCTCGGTACGGGTGAAGCGCTCCTCGGCGTCGGAGTGGGCCAGCAGCCCGAGGGCACCCCGCCGCTTGATGATCGACAGGACCTCGAGATTGCGGTCGCTGACCAGGTGGGCGACGACGGCGTGGCCGCCCTCGTGGGTGGCGATCCGGCGCTTCTCGCCCTCGGTGTACTCCACCGGCTGCTTGAGACCGATCTCCTCGGTGAACTTGGCCTGCTGCACGTCGGCCCAGGTCATGGCGGAGCGCTCGTCCCGCAGCGCCCAGACCAGGCCCTCGTCGAAGAGGTGCTCGATCATCACCGGCGAGTAGCCGGACGTCATGGCGGCCAGCGCGTCCCGGCGGTCGGCCCGGTCGAGCTCGGGGGTGTGGGCCTTGCGGTCGAGGTAGTAGTCGATGATCTCCCGCCGGCCCGATCGGCTGGGGAGATCGAAGTGGATCGAGCGGTCGAACCGGCCGGGGCGGAGCAGGGCGGGGTCGAGGTCGTCGGCTCGGTTGGTGGCCCCGATGATCAGCACGTTGGCCGCGGTCGAGCGGCGCTTCGACAGCTGCCGGTGGTCGGGCAGCCAGTTGTTGAACCGGTCGACGACGAAGCCGTGGAGCTTCTCGGTCTTCGTCGGGTGGTCGAACGACTGCAACTGGATGAGCAGCTCGTTGACGATGCCGGCGATGCCCTCCTTGGCCTGCGACCGCGAGACGGTGGTGGCCGGCGCCACACCGGCACCACCGTCGCTCATCCGCATGCCGGCCCGGGAGGCGGCGATGGCGTCGATCTCCTCGATGAAGCCGACCGCGCCGCCCTCCGCTCGGGCCGCTTTGCGGAGCTGCTTGAAGTAGGCCCGGATCTTGCGGTTGGTCTGCCCGTAGTACATCGACTGGAAGGCCGACGACGACACGTAGAAGAACGGGACGCCGGCCTCCTTGGCCAGCGCCTTGGCCATGTAGGTCTTGCCGGTGCCGGGCGGGCCCTCGAACAGGACGCCCCGCCGGGGCGTGCCACCCATCGCCTCCCGGAACGTCTTGAAGCCCAGGAACAGGTTCAGGGTGCGGACGACCTCTTCGAGGACGACGTCCATCCCTCGCACATCGGCGAAGCCGATCTCGATCTCTGAGGGGCGGAACCGGACGTGGGGCGACCGGCCGGCTGTCAGGAGCGGCACGAGGAGGACCACCGCGAACAACCCGACCAGCACGATCTGGGGCAACCACACTGCGAGGCCGCCCGGAAGTTCGGGCCAGCCGAGCGCCACCGGATCGCCGGTCAGCTCCCGTCCCCACAGATAGACGGCCAGGGGCCCGAAGAAGAGCAGCGACCGCTGCACGCGCCGCTGACGGTTCCGTTCCCGCAGGCGGGCCACGTCCGCCTGTCCCCGCCCGATAACGCCGAGCTGACCGAGAGTGGTGACTTCAGCCATTGGCTACCCTTCCTTCCCGTATGACGGAGCCTTGGGTGAGCGGGTCGGGGGTTGCTCCCGGCCATTCGACGAGTCTCTTCCCCGTCCCTGCGTTTCCTTTCGTCAACCGAGAGGGTTTGAACGGTTGACCCGGAGATCCGCACCCCTAGCGACCCGTGACGCCGCTTCGCGCCCGGGGTCCGACCGCGACCGGTGACGGCCTCCACTCCCCCTCTGCCCCGCTTCGACCAGGGTCTGCTGGCCCTGGTGCTCGTCAGCGGGTTTGTCTTTTCGGCTCCCATGGTGATCCCAGTGGTTGCCGGTATTGCGGCCGTCTCCGCGATCAGGCCCGAGGTGTCCCCCGTCCCCCGGCTGATCACGCTGCTGATCGCGCAGCGCTTCGGCGAGGATGAATCCGAGGCCATACGGGCCGAGGGCTACCCGCCGCCGTGGCGGGCGGCCGCCGCGCTCCTGTCCGGCATCCTGGCCGCGGGAACCCTGGTGCTCCTCGTCGGCGACCGGTCGATCGCCTGGGCCTTCGGGCTGCCGGCGGCGGGGCTGGCCGCCCTGGCCTCGGTCGGCGGTGTCTGCGTCGGCTGTCAGCTCCACGCCCGGCGGGCCGGCCGGCGCCGCCAGGGCTAGCGCCAGGTCTACAGGGGGCGGAGGTCCGGGGGGATCTCGGCGCGCTTCGGGTTCGACCGGTCGCGGCCCGACAGCTCCGGATTGGTGGTCGGCCAGGTGACACCGAGGTCGGGGTCATCCCAGGCGACACCGAGCTCGTCCTCGGGGTTGTAGTAGTGGTCGACCAGGTAGGTGATGGTCATGTCGGTCAGGGCGAAGAACCCGTGGGCCACACCCGGCGGGATGTACACACCCCGGTGGTCATGCTCTCCGATCTCCAGAACGAGCGTGGCCCGGTCGGTCGGCGAGCTGGCCCGCAGGTCGTGGAGTACGACCATCGCCCGTCCGAAGGGGACGTACCAGAAGTCGGCCTGGTGCCGGTGATAGTGGAGGCCGACCAGCGCGCCCTGCTTGCGGTCGGCCCGGTTGGCCTGGACCATCTCCGCCGCCCCCGGCACCCACTCCTTCCGGAACGTCTCGACGAAGCGGCCCCGGTTGTCACCGTGGACGTCGGGCGTGACCACGACCACACCGCCGATGGTGTCTGACTGATCGATCTGGGGCATGCGCTCAGGCTAGTCAGCGAGATTCGTCGCAGGCCGCCCTCACCCGAACCGGCGGAGCGCGACGAGTGTGGCCGGCACTGTCAGGGCGGCGGCGGCCAGGGTGGTCGCCGCCGAGGCTCCGTCGGTGGAACCGGTGCCGAGCACGGCCAGGGCGACGAGGAAGCCGTTGCGGGCCACCGTGGCCGCCGACACCGGCCGGGCACCGGGTCCCGGCGCCCCGAAGCAGGGGCACGGCGCCGGGCGCCCGCCGGCCAGGTTGGCCACCACCACCCCGGTGAAGAGGGCCAGGACGGCGATGGCCAGGAACGCCGGCCACGGCTGATCCCGCACCGTCACGAGCAGCACCGCCAGCGCCGCTTCGGCCAGCGGCAGGGCCGGTGCCACCACGTCGCTGCGGGGGACGCCGAAGTCGGCCAGGCCCCGGGCCAGAGCCGGCCGATCGACCAGCTTGGTGGCGGCCGAGACGCCGAAGGCCGCCGCCAGCGTGACCCGGGCGGTGAGGGCGGTGGCGGCGCCGAGGTCCAACGGGATGCGGCCTAGCCGCCCGGCACCGAGGGCCTACTGCCCGAGACGGGCGTAACCGCCCCGCCAGAACAGCAATGGGCCACCCTCGGCCGGCAGCCCGAGGTCGACGACCCGGCCCACCACGATCATGTGGTCGCCAGCCTCGTGCTCGGCGGCGATGACGCAGTCGACGTAGGCGATCGCCTCGTCGAGGATGGGCGAGCCGGTCTTGCCCGGCCCCCACCCGACACCCTCGAAGCGGTCGCCGGTCTTGGCGCCGAAGCGCCGGCAGGTGTCCTCCTGGTCCTCGCCGAGGATGTTGACGGCGAAGTACCCGCTGTCGCGGACCTGTGGCCAGGTGGTCGACGTGTGCGCCATGCACACCAGAACCAGCGGCGGGTCGAGCGACACCGACGTGAACGAGTTGGCCGCCAGGCCGGACGGGCCTTGGGGGCCGCCACCGGTCACGACGGTCACGCCGGTGGCGAAGTGCCCGAGGATCGTGCGGAAGCGGGCGCTGTCGATCCCGTCAGCGAACGTCAACGGCGGTTCGGGGGGTGGGCCGAAACTTTCGTCCATAGCGGCTGGCACACTACCGGCCCGCCCGGGCCCGCCCGGGCTCGGGCCCGCCCGGGCCGCTATCCCGCCGGCGCCCGGTAGTGACAGTGGGCCCGGGCCACCAGCCGGGAGCCCGGCGCGAACACCAGCGTCTCGACCGCCGTGAGGTCGTTCACACTGGTGTAGACGAAGCTGATGCTGCCGGCGCCGACGGCCACGTGGACGGGCGGGTCGAAGTGGAGATCCGGATACCGGCCCAGGGCGGCGGCGAAGTACGGCCTGACCTGCTCCTTGCCGACCAGCCGCCCGTCGGCTCCCGGCCCGCCCGGCTCGGCCAGCCGGGCGATGAACGGTGAGCAGTACTCCACGTCGTCGGCGTAGTGCTCGAGGATCCGTTCGACGTCGTGGCTGTTCCACGCCTCCATCCACTCGGCCACGAACCCGTCCGCTTCCTGTTCGGTCATGGCCGCAATCATGCAACAAGCCCTCCGGGCCACGCTGGGTGGGCACAGCAGGTACGGTCCGGGAGCATGGTGCGGCAGTCGGAGCTCACGTCGGCGGAGGCCGCCGGCCGGGAGTGGGACGTCGTCGTCGTCGGCGCCGGCCACAACGGTCTCACCGCCGCCGCCTATTTGGCCCGGGCCGGCCGGTCGGTCCTCGCGCTGGAGCGGAGGGACCAGCTCGGGGGCGCCTGCACGCTCGAAACCCCGTTCGCCGACGAGCGGTTCGTGATGAGCCCCTGCGCCTATCTGGTCGGGTTGCTGCATCCGCTGGTGGTGGAGGAGCTCGGCCTGCGCCGGCGGGGCTACCGGGTGCAGCCGGTCGATCCCCACCTGTGGTGCCCGTTCGACGACGGCACCGCCCTGACCCTGTGGGACGACCCGGCCCGCACGGCGGCCAGCGTGGCCGAGATCGACCCCGGCGACGTCGACGGCTACCTGGCCTACGAAGCCCTCTTCGGCCGGATCCGCCGGGCGCTGCGGGGTGAGTACACCGAAGCGAACCGACACCTGGCTCGGGCCCTCGCCCACCCGGGCGGAGCTGGAGGCGCGTCTCGGGCACGACCCGGAGCTGACCGAGATCCTGTTCTCCACCCCGATCGCCGACGTCATCGAGCGCCACGTCGCCGACGAGCGGCTCCGTACCGCCCTCCATGGCCAGGGGATCATCGGCACGTTCGCCGGCCCCCGCGATCCGGGCACCGCCGCCGTCCACGCCATGCACTCGCTCGGCACGCTCGAAGGCCAGCCCGGCGCCTGGGGCTACGTCGAGGGAGGAATGGGGCGGGTCTCGCTGGCGCTGGCCGAAGCGGCCGAGGAAGCCGGCGCCGTGATCCTGACCGGCGTTCCCGTCGCGGCCATCCTTCCCGGGGGAGATGCCGATCGGCCGGCGGTCGTGCTCGAAGGTGGGGAGACGATCTGGGCCGAGGCGATCGTGAGTAACGCCGATCCCAAGCGGACGCTGGCGATGTGCCAGGCCGCCGGCGGTGATCTGCCGCCCGGATTCGTCGAGTTCGCCGAAAAGGTCGACGGCTGGCGGAGCGAGAGTCCGGTGATCAAGATCAACTGCGGCCTGGCCCGCCTGCCGACGTTCGCCGCCGCCGCCCGCTCGGGCTACGACGGGCCGCCGCCCTATCGGGCCATGGTCACGATCTCGAGCGGCACGGACGCCACCCAGGCGGCCTGCGAGGCGGCCCGGCGGGGCGAGCCGGCACCGGCGTGGTGCGAGCTCTACTTCCAGACCGCCTACGACGACAGCGTCGCTCCGCCCGGCGCCCACACGATGAGCGTGTTCGCCCAGTACGTGCCCTACACGCTGGCTCAAGGCGACTGGGACGCGAGGCGGGACGAGATCGCCGATCGGGTCATCGCCGAGATCGCCCGCTTCGCCCCCGACGTCGGCGACTGCATCGTCGAGCGGCAGGTGCTCGGCCCGCCCGACGTCGAGGCCCGCATCGGCCTGACCGGCGGCCACATCTTCCAGGGCGAGTGCCTCCCCGACCAGATGTGGGACCGCCGCTTCGGCCCAGCCACGCCCGTCCCCGGCCTCTTCCTCTGCGGCGCCGCCACCCACCCCGGCGGCAGCGTCATCGCCGCCAACGGCCGCAACGCCGCCATGGCCGTCCTCGCCCGGCTTCCCAGCTGAGCACCAAAGCGACGCCCCAAATACCTGTGGCGCAACGCCCCCTCCAGGGGGCATCTCGCCACAGGAATTGTCAGCAGACCCCGTCTATGGCGGCCCGAAGGCGGGCGGCCACCTCGGCGGCCTCCTCGGGCGAGACGTACTTCTCTCTCGGCCAGAAGAAGCCCCGCAGGCCGTCCTTGCGGTGCCGGGGGACGACGTGCACGTGGAGATGGGACACGCTCTGGGAGATCCGGTTGTTGTTGGCCACGAACGTGCCGTCGGCGCCGAAGCCGGCCTCCATGGCCGCCGCCACCCGCCGGGCGACGGAGAACACCGGCACCAGCAGCGAGTCGGGCAGCTCGGGGAGGGTCACCACGTGCTGGCGGGGGATCACCAGCGTGTGGCCCTTGAACACCGGCCGGTGGTCGAGGAAGGCGACGACGTCGGGATCGGAGTAGACGACGTGGGCGTCGGCCCCGGGATCGCCGGCGGCGATGGCACAGAACTGGCAGGCGCCGGCCATGACGGCAGGGAGCCTAGGAGCCGCCGTCACATATGTTCGAATGGCCTCGGTCCCGGTCGTAGGCTCTGTCTCCTGGGACCAAGGGGAGGTCGCACCATGCAGATCAGGGCCAAGCGTCCGGTCCGGCTCCTGACGATGGCCTGGGCCGTCGTCAGCGTGGCCGGCATCACTGCCGCCGTCGCCACACCTCCGAGCGGGAAGGTCTCCCGCAACGAGCTGGTCACCGGCAAGATCACCGACTCCATCACCATCGAGAGGACCGAGCCGAGCGACGCGCAGATCTACGTCGTGTCGTTCGAGCCGGCCAGTAGCACCGGCTGGCACACCCACCCCGGGCCGGAGTACGTCGTCGTCAAGGCCGGGCAGGTCGTCCTGCAGCGGGCTCCGGACTGCCGGAAGGTGACGGTGTCGGCCGGCCAGGGGGCCTTCATTCCGGGCGGGACGCCCCACCTGGCCCAGAATGACGGAAAGGAACCGGCTGAGGTCTACGCCAGCATGGTCATGCCGGCCGGCACCACCGTCTTCCGCGACGACGCCGACGAGCAGTGCCTCGCCGCGCAGCCCGACCCGAAGACCGACGAACCGCCCGACGACCAGCCCGACGAGAAGACCGACGAGCCGCCCGAAAAGACACCCCCACCCCGGGAGAAGTAGGAGCATCGTGAACACGCCGGACCTCAACGCCGCTGCCGAAGCCGTCGCCGTCGCCCGGGAGGTCGGCCGGAAGGCGGCTGCGCATCTCGCCGAGCTGTCGAGTGAGGGCGGCCGCATCTCGGTCGCCAAGCTCGACCGCCACCAGGTGCTGGCCTACGACCTGGCCCACGCCACCGCCGGTATCGAGGGTGCGGCGGTGATGTGCGAGTACGGCGCCCACGGCGGCCTCGAGGCCCGGCTGGCCTGCCTGTTCACCGCCGAGGCCATGGCCGACCTCGTGGCCCGCCTCGTCGGCCGGGAGGGCGAGTGGGGCGTCTCGGCCATGGACCTCGCCCCGGCCGGCGAGTTCGTCAACGCCCACCGGGCGCCGGAGTTCCTGGAGGACGTGGCCGAGGAGGTCGCCCGCCACGGCGGCGGATCCCCCTGGCTGGCCGAGGAGTTCGAGCTCGTCCGCGACACCTTCCACCGCTTCGCGGCCGACAAGGTGCGGCCGGTGGCCGAGACGGTGCACCGGGAAAACAGCGACATCCCCGAGGAGGTCATCGGCGGCCTGGCCGAGATCGGCGGCTTCGGGCTGTCGGTCCCCGAGGAGTATGAAGGTTTCGCCGCCGGCGGCGAGAGCGACTACCTCGGCATGGTCATCGCCACCGAGGAGCTGTCGTGGGGCAGCCTCGGCGTGGGCGGGTCGCTCATCACCCGGCCCGAGATCCTCACCCGGGCGCTGGTGCGGGGGGGCACCGAGGAGCAGAAGAAGCACTGGCTCCCGAAGATCGCGGCCGGTGAGGCGATGGTCGGCGTGATGGTGACCGAACCGGACTACGGCTCCGACGTCGCCAGCCTCAAGGTCATGGCCACACCGGTCGAAGGCGGCTGGAAGATCAACGGCGTCAAGACGTGGGCCACCTTCGCCGGCCGGGCCAACACGCTCATGCTGCTGGCCCGCACCGACCCCGACAAGAGCAAGGGTCACAAGGGCCTGTCGCTCTTCATCGTGGAGAAGCCCGAAGCGCCCGGCCACCACTTCGAGTTCAGCCAGGCTGAAAACTCTGGGGGGGCGAGCGGGAAGATGGAAGGCCGGGCGATCGACACGCTCGGCTATCGGGGAATGCACTCCTACGAGGTGGCCTTCGACGACTGGTTCGTCCCCGCCGCCAACCTCATCGGCGGCGAGGGCGGCCTGGGCAAGGGCTTCTACTACCAGATGGAGGGCTTCGAGAACGGCCGGCTGCAGACCGCGGCCCGGGCCGTCGGCCTCATGCAGGCGGCCTACGAGGCGGCCCTCGACTACGCCAAAGAACGGCGCGTCTTCGACAAGTCGATCTTCGAGTACCAGCTGACCAAGGCCAAGATCGCCAAGATGGCCGCCGTCATCCAGGGCGGCCGCCAGTTCGCCTACACCGTGGCCCGCCTCATGGCCAAGGGCGAAGGGGCGCTGGAAGCATCGATGGTGAAGGCCTACGTCTGCCGGGCGGCCGAGTGGGTCACCCGGGAAGCGCTGCAGATCCACGGCGGCATGGGCTACGCCGAAGAGTTCCCCGTCTCCCGCTACTTCGTCGACGCCCGGGTGCTGTCGATCTTCGAGGGGGCCGACGAGACGCTCTGCCTCCGGGTCATCGCCCGCCGACTGGCCGAGCAGGCCCTCGAGTCGTGAACCTGCCCCTGCCTTCCCGGAGCCAGTTGAAGGACGCCTTCGCCAGGGCCGTCACGTTCCTCCACACGCAGGCCTACCGGCGGACGGGCGGGAAGCTCGGCGGCAAGGCCGGCAAGGCGCCGATGATGCTGCTCACCACCACCGGCCGGCGCAGCGGCCAGCCCCGCACGTCACCGCTCATGTGCATCCGCGACGGCGACCGCTACCTGGCCGTCGCCTCCTACGGCGGCGACGACCGCGACCCGCAGTGGTTCAAGAACCTCCAGGCCAACCCGGAGGCGACGATCCAGGTCGGGGCCGACACCATCCGGGTGCGGGCCACGATGGCCACCCCGGAGGAGAAGAAAGAGTTGTGGCCCAGGGCGGTCGCCGCCTACAAGGGCTACGACGCCTACCAGCGCCGGACGAGCCGCGACATCCCGGTGGTGATCCTCCGCCCGCAATAGACCGGCGCTGGCCGGGCATGATCCCTTCGAGAGCCGGATCAGGAAAAGCCGCCCGCGTACCGGGCGTCGAACGGATCCTTCGGTGTGATCCCCTTGAACTTCCGGAAGTCACGGTCGCGGCTCCAGATCGTCGACACACCGTGCTGGCCCATGAGGGCGACGACATGGGCGTCGGAGACGAGGTTGCCGCGCGCCTTGACGTCGGCTACGACCTGTCGGAACGTCGGCCAGAATGGATCCTCCTCTCCACTCACCCGCACGTGAGGACGCTCGAGCAGATCATCGATGCCGGCCAGCGCTTCCTCGAGCCCGAGAGGCCGCTCGAAGACCGCCGGATGGGTCGCGATCCGGACGTAGCCGATCAGGACGGGCCAGAACAGGTGAAGGATCGCCGGGCCGGTGGCGAGATGCTCGAGCAGGGCACGGGCGCGCTGATGCCGCTCGCTCGAGCTGTCCGCGGCGTACAGAAGGATGTTGACGTCGAGGGTCGCCGTCACGTCCGGTCGAGAAGACGCATCATCGCCTCCTTGTCTTCCAGGTCGACCATCGGCTGCATGTCACGCGAGGGCCACCGGAGCGGTCGGCTCTGGGCGGGCCGCTGGCGCGCCAGCGCCTCGGCGAGGAGTTCGGAGACCAGCTGGCCCAGAGTCTTGCCCTCTCGCTTCTGACGGCGCTTCAGCTCCCGGAGCACCGAGGCGTCAATGTCGATCGTTGTGCGCGCCATACATCTGATGTTATCACCCGAGTCATCAGATGACGATCAGATCTTTCCGCGCTCACGCCACTTGTCGAAGATGGGCTTCATCTCGGCCTCAGCCGAGGCCACCGCCTCGGCGGCGGTCATCGCGCCGCGTGCGGCGGCGGCGAACATCTTCGGGACGACGAACCGGTTGAACACTTCCTCGGTGGCGGCATTGGCGTGACCGGGATGGCCCAGGTTCGTCGACCACGAGGCGGCGTCGCGCAGGAGTGCATACTTGTCCGGCGGCCGGGCCGTGTCGTCCTTCGACACGATCTCGGCCAGGTCGGGAACCGCTCCGGGGAAGGCAGGAAGGTTGTAGAACCCGCTCTGCACGAAGGCCTCCCGGTAGCCGAGCGCCAGGTCGACGAGGAACTGCTTGGCGACCTCCTGCCGCTCGGAAAACCTCCAGACGGCATAGATGTTGGCGATGTGAGGGAGACCAAGCCGTGCCACCGGGCCGGCAGGCGGCGGGACGAGGTGGATGTTCGGCGCAAGTTCCGGTTGCTGCCCTTCGACGGCCCGGACGGCGGAGATGGCGTTGAGGATGAGCGAACCGGCTCCCGAAGCCAGGAACCGGTTGTTCGAGTAGGCGTCCCAGGAAAACATCTCCTCTGTCATCCCGGCCCGGTACAGGGCCGCGCCAACCTTCACTGCCTCCACGGTCGCCGGACGGTTGATCGTAAGCGTCGACTCTTCGTCCTGGAGGGCCGCGCCGTACGAGTGCAGGAGATCCATGAGAACGAGGTTCGAATCGACCTCCTGGGACATGCCGATCCCGAGGGGGTGCCCCAGCGCCTTGAGCTTGGGCGCCGCCCGCAACACGTTCTCCCAGGTGTCGGGGGTGACCCCCGGTGGAACCTGACTCCACAGATCCGCCCGGTAGTTGACCGGGTCGGCGGCCCAGCAGTCGCAGAAGCCGAAGTACTTGTTCGTCTTGGGATTGCGGATGCTCCGCTCGACCAGCGGCGTCAACTTGCCGAGCTTGGCCTCGACCTCCTCGACGATCTCCCGGTGGTCGAACACCTCGTCTTCGAACGTTGGTGGGGGATAGACGAACCCGAAGATGTCGTGGGGCCCGCGGCCCGCCACTTCAGCTTCGGCTCGGGCCGGGAGCTCGGCGATGTCGATGTGGTCGACCACGACCTCGACGTCGTGTTCCTCGCCCCACCGCTTGGCGAACTCGTTGTCGAACCAGACGTCGTAGGCCGGGATTCCGTGCCTCCACTGCGCGATTCTCAATCTGCGCTTGCCCTGGGCTTCGCCCGCGGTCCTCGTCGTGGCCACTTTCGATGTCGACGTGTCCGACCCAGAGCCGCAGCCCGCCCCCGCCGCCAGCAGGGTGGCGCCGCCGGCCGCTACACGCAGGAAGTCCCGCCGGGTAAAGCCAGCGCCCGTAAGGCTCGATCCGTTCCCGGGGCTGGCCATCAGATTTTCCCCTGCTCCCGCCACTTCTCGTAGATCGGCTTGATCCTGGCCTCAGCCGAGGCCACCGCCTCGGCGGCGGTCATCGCGCCGCGGGCGGCGGCGGCGAACATCTGGGAGATGATCGATGCCTTGACGACCTCGTCGCTGGCGGCATTGAAGTGGCCGGGGTAGCCGATGTTCGTCATCCACCCGGCGGCGTCGGCCAGGAGGCCGTACTTCCCCGACGGCTGGGCACGGTCGCTCGTCACCAGCTCCCCGAGGTCTTCGACTGCTCCCGGGTAGGACGGCATCTGGATGAACTGACTCCGGATGAACGGCTGGCGGTAGTCGGTGGCCAGGTCGACCAGGAACTGTTTGGCCGCCTCCTGGTTCGGCGAGAACTTCCAAATGAAGTAGACGCTCACCGCATAGGGGCTGAACCGGCCCGCCGGCCCCGCCACGGCGGGAAACAGCTCGATCTTGGTTGCCAGCATGGGGTCCTGGGCCTCGATGACCCGGAGAGCAGCGACTGAATTCACGATCAGCGACCCTCGGCCGGCGATGAGATAACGGTTGTTGGAGGTGATGTCCCACCCGAAGACCTCATCGGTCATCCCGGACCGGAAGATGGCCGCGCCGACCTTCACGGCCTCCACCGTCGCCCGGCTGTTGATGACGACGTTGGCGTCTTCGTCTTGCATTGACGCCCCGAAGCCATGCATTAGGCCCAGCAGCGTCACGTTGCTCTCCGGATCGTCGCCCATGCCGATGCCGAAGGGGTGCCCCTGGGCCTTGAGGCGGCTCCCAGCGGCCAAGATGTCGTCCCAGCTGTGAGGCCGGAGCCCGATGGGCGCCCAAAGATCTGTTCGGTAATGGACGGGGTTGGCGGCCCAGAAATCCGAGAAGCCAATGTACTTCTTCGTCTTGGGGTTGAGGATGCTCCGCTCGACGAAGGATGGCATCTTCCCCACCTTGGCCGTGGCTTCCTCGACGATCTCCCGGTGATCGATGACTTGGTCTTCGAACGGGGCCGGAGAGGCGAGGTTGAGATGGAAGATGTCGTGTCCCCGCTGGGATGCGGCCTCGGCTTCGGCGTGGACCGATGCTTGGTTGATGTCGAAGTGGTCGACGACGACGTTGATCCCGTTCCGCTCGCCCCAGCGCCTGGTGTACTCGCCGTCCCACCACTGGTCGTATCCAGCGGCGTAGTTGTTCCACTGCGCGATCCGCAGCGTCGCGGCATCCTTGCCATCGGCGGTCGGGGTTGCGCCGGTACCCGACCTCGCCTTGTCCGATCCGGAGTTGCAGCCCCCACCCGTCGCCAGCAGGGTGGCCCCGCCGGCCGCCAGGCGCAGGAACCCCCGCCGGGAGAGGGCGGAGTCGGTCACGAGGGCTTTCCGGCCGTCCAGGCGGCGACCCGTTCGCGGACTTCGGCCAGGAGGCGCTCCCGGGTGTAGGCGCCCTTGCGGAGCACTTCGGCGACGCGGCCGGACAGGCGGGCGTGTTCTTCGGCGGTGAGGTCCTTGGCCGTCACGACCACGACCGGGATCGAGCGCCACTCGGGACGGGCCTGGAGTTCGGCCAGGAACTCGAACCCGTTCATCTGCGGCATGAGCAGGTCGAGAAGGATCAGCGACGGGCGGTGCTCCGCCACGCGGTCGAGGCCTTCCCGCCCGTCCGCCGCCTGGGTGACCGAGAACCCTTCCCGTTCCAGCATCCGCTGGAGCATCTCCCGGGTGTCGGCGTCGTCCTCGACGACGAGGACGGGAGCCGTGCGATCGCCGCAGTGCGTGCGGAGCAACCCCACCAGGCGCTCGCGCTGGACCGGCTTCGTGAGGTAGTCGGTGGCGCCGAGCGGCACGCCGGCCGCCTCATCCAGCACCAGCAGCACGATGACCGGGGTGTCGGACAGCTCCGCGTCAGCCTTGAGGGCGGCGAGCAGGTTCCAACCGGCCAGGCTGGGCAGCGCCAGGTCGAGGGTGATGGCGTCGGGATGCATCCGCCGGGCCAGTTCCACCGTGTCGGCGTCGCCGGCGGCGGTCACGACCCGGTAGCCCTCTTCGGTGAGGACACCCTCGAGCAGTTGCCGGACCGCGACGTCGTCCTCGATCACCAGCACGGCCGAGCCGTTGCGGTCTCCGGCCGAAGCCGGTTCCCGGCCGGGCGGGCCGGCCGGGGTGGCCATCCGGGCGGAGCTGATGATCGCCGGCGGCCGGTCGGCGTGCTCGGCGGGAAGGCGAACGGTGAAGGTGGAGCCGACGCCGACCTGGCTCTGCACCGCCACGTCGCCGCCGAGCATCTGGCAGAAGCGGCGGCTGATGACGAGCCCGAGGCCCGTCCCTCCGAAGCGTCGCTGCGTCGAGGACTCCGCCTGGGAGAACGGCTGGAACAGCCGGTCCATGTGCTCGGGAGCGATGCCGATCCCGGTGTCGGTCACCTCGAAGACGAGGTCGTCACCCTCCCGCCGGGCGGCCAGCCGGACCGTGCCGGCCTCGGTGAACTTCGAGGCGTTGCCAACCAGGTTGAGCAGCGCCTGGCGCACCTTGGTGAGGTCGGAGTGCATCTCGCCCAGCCCGTCGGCCATCTCGACCTCGAGGCGGTTGCCGTTCTCCTCGGCCAGCGGCCGGACGGTGCCCGCCACCTCGTCGACCAGCGCCGCTACCGGGAACGTCTCCAGGTACAGGTCGGTGCGGCCCGCCTCGATCTTCGACAGGTCGAGCACGTCGTTGATCACTCCGAGCAAATGACGGCCGGCCGATCGGATCTTGTCCAGGTCGGGGAGGAGGTCCTCCTGCCCGGCGTCGTGCGCCTCCTCCTCCAGCATCTCGGCGTAGCCGATGATGGCGTTCAGCGGCGTGCGCAGCTCGTGGCTCATGCTGGCCAGGAACGTGCTCTTGGCCTGGTTGGCCACCTCGGCCGCTTCCTTGGCGGCGCGCAGGGCCTCGTCGGCCCGCATCCGTTCGATCACGCGGCCGAGCTGCGTGCCGACGTCATTCACCAGCGTGACGATCGCCGGTTCAGGCTCGGCCGGCTCGGTCGAGAAGAACTCGAGCATGCCGACGACGTTGTGACCGACCAAGATGGGGAAGGTCATCCCCGTCCTCAGCCCGGCTTCGGCGGCGGCGGTCGCCCGAGGGAAGAGCGCGTCCGTCGGCTCGGGATCGATGACCCAGGTCGCCTCCCGGGTCCTGAGCACCTGAAGTGGCAGCGGGAGGTTGGCGAGGGTGAGCTGCTTCGTCGCCTCCTGAAACGGGCGGTACCGCTGGCGGTCGGCCAAGTACCAGACCCTTCCCGACACCACCGCGGGCGGCCCGTCCCCGGCCTCTTCCACCAGCATGGCGTGGCCGACGGCCCAGCCGGTGTGGCGACAGACCAGCTCAAGGGCGGTTCGGGTGGCTTCCGCCGGAGTGGCGGCCTCGTTGGCCGCGACGGCGGCTTGCTGCAATGTCGTCAGTTCGGCCGTGCGGACCGTGACCGTCTCCTCCACGGAGGCGTAACTGGCGGCCAGCTCGGCGGTCATGGTGTTGAACGCCCGTGACAGCTCCCCGACCTCGTCGTCGCGGTCGACGGGCACCACGACGTCACGGTCGCCGGCCGCGATCGTCCGGGCCGCCTCGGTCAGTCGGCGTGATCGGCTTCGACACCGACCGGGCGGCCAGCAGCGCACCCACCGCCAGGAGCGGCAACCCGATGACGGTGAGTTGCAACAGCGTGCGGCGCTGCTCCCGCACGGGGGCCACCACCTCGGAGACGTCCATCTTGACCTCGAGCCCCAGACCGAGCGACGGCACCGGCTGCCAGGCGGACAGCACCTGCTTGCCCCGGTAGTCCCGCCGGGCGCCCTGACCGGCCCGGCCCTCCACCGCCGCCTGGAGGGCCCGGCTCTCCGGCGCATCGACGGCGATGCGCCGGGCCGGAGGCAGCTCGCCGTCGAAGCGGGCCGGGGCGACGACCACCACGGCGTCGTCTGCGTCGGGGGAGCCTGGTGAAGCCGCCGAGTCCTGCCAGGCGCCGAGCAGCGTCTCACCGGTCTCGCCGAGCCCGCCGAGGTCGCCGACCACGGCGAAGACCGGCTCCTTGCCCACTTCGAAGACAGCCATGCCGATGACGCCGGACGGGTCATCGAGGGGGAGGCCGATGTAGGCGGAACGGGCGTTGACCGAGAACGAGTCGAAGCCGACCAGCGTCAGCGTCTTCGTGTCCCGCACCCGCCGGAACGCCACCGCCCGCTCCGTACTCTTGAACGGGCCGGTCTCGTAGTTGAAGCCGAGCCCTTCCCGCTCGTTGACGGCGAAGACACCCTCACCGGTGGTGGCGATGAGGAACAGATCGGTGAAACCGAAGTCACGCAGGTAGCGGGAGAAGAACGGCCGCAGCGACGCCTCGACCTGGGCGTACTCGGCCGAGTCGACGCCGTTCGACTGCACGGCCACCTCGAGACGGCGGAACCGGTCCGCCACTGCCGGGGTGCGGGCCAGGGCGGCGGCCGCTTCCCGGTGCTCGGTGGTGAAGTCGTCGATCCGGTCGGCCTTGGCCGCGGCGGTGGCGGCCACGGTGGCGAGCCCCTTCGACCGCAGCTCCGATTCGTCGTTGCGGGTGGAGAGGAACAGCACGACGATCAGCGGCAGCGACGCCATCAGCAGGAACCAGGCCAGCAACCGGGTGGCGATCGTCCACCGGCCGGCCAGCGGCCCCTTCACGGCTCGCCTCATCGGAGACAGACCACGTTGAAGGCGGGCACCGGGGCGTGGAATCCCTTCAGGGGTACGGCCCCGACCTCCTCCACGTCGGCGACGTCCTCCACCGCCAGCTTGGCCCGGGCACTGATCAGGATCTGGTCCCGCTCGGCGTGGTCGCACAGGCGCGAGGCTAGATTGACCACACTGCCGATGACGCCGTAGTCGTAGCGGCCGGCGAAGCCGATCTCCCCGAGGGTGGCGTAGCCCGAGGCGACCCCGACGGCGAAGCCGAGGTCGTGGCCCCGCTTGCGCCACCCGGCGGCCAGCGGGCCGAGACGCTCCCGCAGCGCCACCGCCATCCGCACCCCCCGCTCGGCGGGATCGGGGCAGGGCAACGGGTCGTTCCAGAACACCATCAGCCCGTCACCGGCGAAGAAGCCCACGGTGGCTTCGAACTCGTGCACCAGCCGGCCCAGCTCCTCGTGGAACTCCCGCAACACCGCCATGACGTCCTCGGGCTCCGAGGTCTCGGAGAAGGCGGTGAAGCCGGACAGGTCGACGAAGAGCACGGCAATATCACGGCGGTGGGTTTCGAGCACCGTCTCGTCGCCCTTGGTCACGAGCAGATCGGCCAGCTGCGGCGAGAGGAACCGGCGGAGGCGGGCCATGCGGTCCAGCTCGTCGACCTGCTCGGCCACCCGCCGCTCCAGGGTCTCGTTCCACTCGGCGAGAGCCTCCGCCTGATGCGAGACCGTCTCGAGGAGCTCGCGCTCCTGGTCCCGGAGTCGTTTCTTCTCCAGGCAGGCGCCCAGGCGGGCCTCGAGGAGGACGGGATCGAACGGTTTGCCGAGGTGGTCCTCGGCCCCCATCTGGATGCAGCGGACGACGCTGTCGGCGTCGGCCGACGCCGAAATCATGATCGTGGGGATGTCGCGCAGGCGAGGGTCGGCATGGCGGGCCTCGAGCACCTCGTACCCGTCGACCTCCGGCATGTTGAGGTCGAGGAGGACGAGGTCGACCGGCTCGGTCCGCATGAGCTCCAGGGCCACCCGGCCGTTCTCCGCCTGGCGGACGGCGTAGCCGAGCCGGCCGAGGCGGCGGGTGAGGACCTCGCGGTTCGCCTCGTCGTCGTCGACGACCAGGACGAGACCCCGGTCGCTGTCCGCGCTGGTACTGGCGTCAGCGTCGCCGGCCTCAACCGGCGCGGCCCGGAGGACACTGGCCCCGTCGATCAGCTGGGTGGCCCGCTGGGCGGCGGCGGCGATCTGGCCGAGGAACCGCTGGGTGTCGGGGTCGTCACCCGGGTCGATCGCCCCGCTGAGGCGGCCCACATCGCTGAGCGGCGCGTGCAGCGCTCCCTGAAGCTCGCGGAAGTCGACACCGTCAGCGGCGTTGGCACCGAGGATCCGCTGCACTGCGGTCATCACCTGCTTGCCGGCGGCGACGACGTCGGCCAGGCGCCCGTCGCCGCCTTCTTCGAGGAGCAGCTCGGCGTAACCGACGATGTGGTTGACCTCGTTCAACAGCTCGTGCCGCAACTGGCGGGCCGTCGACCCGCTCACTGTGCGGCCCCCAGGAGCCCTTCGATCTTGGCCACGAGCCTCGGCAGGTCGACCGGCTTGGTGTCGAAGTCGTCACAGCCCGCCGCCAGCGCCTTCTCCCGGTCGCCGGCCATGGCGTGGGCGGTCAGGGCCAGCACCGGGATGGCCCGCGTCTCCTCCGCCGCCTTGAGCTGCCGGGTGGCCTCCCACCCGTCGATCCCCGGAAGGCTGAGGTCCATGATCACGACGTCGGGTACGTCGGCCTTGGCCCGGGCCACGCCTTCCTCCCCGTCGACGGCCACGAGCACGTCGTAGCCCCGCCGCTCGAGCCGCCGGGACAGCATGTCCCGGTTCATCTCGTTGTCCTCGACGAGCAGGATCCTGGCCATTTCAGATCTTCCCCCGCTCCTTCCACTTGTCGAAGATGGCGACCGCCTGGGCGTGCGCCCGCTTCACCGCCTCCTCGGGGCTGAGCTCCCCCCGGGCGGCGGCGGCGAACATCTTGGAGATCAGGAACTCGCCGGCGACGTCGGCGATGGCCGCGTTGTTCGACCCGGGGTGGCCCAGGTTCGTCGTCCACCGCGTCGCGTCGCCCAGGAGCCGGTACTTACCGGGCGGAGTGGCCCGGGAGTCGTTGGCCAGCAACCCGCCCAGGTCCTTCACCGCACCGGGGAAGGCAGGGAGATTGTAGAACCCGCTGCGGAGAAAGGCCTCTTCGGCGTGGAGGGCCAGGTCCACGAGAAACTGCTTGGCCGCCTCCTGGTTCGGCGAGAACCGCCAGATCACCGAGATGCCCATGAACGACGTCGGCCCCACCCGGGCGGCGGGCCCGGCCGGGATGGGCGCCAGAGCGATCTTCGCCGCCAGCGCCGGATCCTGATCCTCCACGGCCCGCAAGGCCGAGACGGGGTTCAGGATCATCGACGTTCGCCCGGCGGTCAGCAGCCGGTTGTTGGAGGCGGCATCCCAACCGAACACGTCCTCGGTCATGCCCGCCTGGTAGATCGCCGCCCCCGCCTTCACCGCCTCGACGGTGGCACGGCGGTCGAGGACAACCTTCCCCGCCTCGTCCTGGACGGAAGCCCCGTAGCCCATGAGGAGGGCGGACAGGGCCAGCTCGGAGTCGGCGTCGTGCGACATCCCGATGCCCAGCGGCTGACCGGCCGCCTTCAACCCGCTGCCGGCCCGCAGGACATCGTCCCAGGAGTCGGGCGTGAACTTCGGCCGCAGGGCGTTCCAGGCGTCCGTGCGGTAGTGGACGGGCTTGGCCGACCAGTAATCGCAGAAGGCGACGTACTGGCCGGTCTTCGGATTGAGGACGCTCCGCTCGACGTGAGGGGCCATCTTGCCGACCTTGGCCTCGACCTCCTCGACGATCTCCCGGTGGTCGATGACGTGGTCCTCGAGAGCCGGCGGGAGGATGAACCCGAAGATGTCGTGACCCCGCTGCGACGCCACCTCGGTGTTGGCCCGGTCGGTCAGCTGCTCGTATGGCATGTGGTCGACGACGACCTCGACGTCGTGCTCCTCACCCCACCGCTTCGTGAACTCGTTGTCGAGCCAGGCGTCGTAGGCCGGCACGAAGTGGTTGAGCTGGGCGATGCGCAACGTCCGCTCCCCGCCCCCGGGGCCGGACGTCGTGGTCGTAGCCGTGGCCGGATCGTCCTGCCGGTCGGTACCCGATCCGCACCGGCTCCCGACCGCGGCGGTGGCCACCGCCGCCCCCGCCACCCGGAGGAAGTCCCGCCGCCGCATCAGATCTTCCCCCGCTCCCGCCACTTGTCGAAGATGGGGCGCATCTCGGCCTCGGCGGCGGCGACGGCCTCGGCGGGCGACATCTCGCCCCGGGCGGCAGCGGAGAACATCTTCGACAGGATGAAGAGGTTGAAGACTTCGTCGACTGCGGCGTTGAAGGAGCCGGGACTGCCGACGTTGGTCGACCAGTTGACGGCGTCGCTCAGCAAGGCGTATTTGTCCTGAGGACGGGCATCGGGGTCGTTGGCGACGAGGCCGGCCAGATCAGGTACCGCGCCCGGGAAGGCGGGCATGTTGTAGAACTTCGACTGCAGGAACGCGTCTCGATAGGACAGCGAGAGATCGACGAGAAATTGCTTGGCGAGTTCGATGTGGGAGGAGAACCTCCAGATCACGTAGCTCCCGACCGCATACGTGCATCGCGGCCGGTCGCCCGCCGATCCCATGGGGGTGGGGGCAAGGGCGATCTTTGACGCCAACTCCGGGTCCTGCTGCTCGGCGGCTCGCATGGCCGAGACGGCGTTGAGGATCAAGGATCCGCGCCCGGAGGTGATCAGCCGATTGTTGGAGGAGGCATCCCAGGCGAAGACTTCGTCGCTCATCCCGGTGCGATAGATCTCGGCACACACCTTGACCGCCTCGACTGTTGCCGGGGTGTTGATGGTGACGTTGGCGTTCTCATCCTGAATGGCGGCGCCATAGCTTTGGACCAGCGAGTTCAGCGTCCAATTGGAGTCGAGATCAGTCGAAATCCCGAGTCCAAGGGGATGCCCCCGGGCCTTGAGCGTTGGGCCCGCCCGGCGCAGGTCGTCCCAGGTCGATGGGCGCAGACCGGGCTGCACCCCGTCCCACAGATCGACCCGGTAATGGATCGGCCCGGGCCACCAACCGTCGGGAAAGGCGAAGAACGTGCCGGTCTTCGGATTGAGCACGCTGCGCTCGACGTGCTGGGTCATCTTCCCGACCTTGGCAGTGACTTCCTCGACGATCTCCCGATGGTCGATGACGTCGTCCTCGAGGGCCGCTCGCGGGTTGATGAACCAGAACAGGTCGTGGCCGCGCTTGGCGGCCGCTTCGGAGTCACCCCGGATGGGCAGTTCGTTGATCGGAAGGTGATCGACCACGACCCTGACGTCGTGCTCCTCTCCCCACCGCTTGATGAACTCGTTGTCGAACCACGTGTCGGAGGCGGGGACGAAGTGGCTCCACTGGGCGATCCGCAGCTCTCTGGGAGCCGCGCCGCCCCCAGTGGCGTCGTCGCCGGCCTCGCCTTTGGCCTGGTCGTCGCCGGAGTCCGATGAGCAGCCTGCTCCGGCGGTGGCGGCGCAGACGGCGCCGGCCGCGGCCAGGCGCAGGAACTGCCGTCTGTCGAGCCGCTCGTCGCCCACCGACCCTCCCTCGCCGGGCTCAACCATCCTCGGCTGATCGTAACGATGGGTGAACGCTCGCGCCTCAGGAGCGCGCCAGTGGGTATGACGGGGACGACCTCGCCTCTGTCACCGTCGTGACACTCAAACCTTCCCCCGCTCCCGCCACTTGTCGTAGATCGCCTTCACCTGGGTCTCCGCATCCCGGACGGCGGCCTCGGGTGACATCTCGCCGCGGGCGGCGGCGGCGAACATCTTGGGGACGACGTACTCGTTGACGACTTCCTCGACGGCGGCGTTGTCCTTGCCGGGATAGCCGGGGTTGACCGACCACTTGGTGGCGTCGGCCAGCACCGAGTACTTGCCCTTCGGGTCGGCGGACGGGTCGGCGGCCAGGAGACCGCCGATGTCGGGGAGGCCGCCGGGAAAGGCCGGCAGGTTGTAGAACCCGGAACGGAGGAACGGCTCGCGGTAGTCGGCCACCAGGTCGACCAGGAACTGCTCGGCCAGCTCCCGCTCCCGGGCGAACTGCCACATGAAGTAGCAGTGGTGCGGCGAGCCCCCGAACCGCCCGGCCGGACCGGCCGGCGGCGGGGCGATCGAAAGCTTGGGGGCCAGGTCCCGGTTCTGCGTCTCCGCCGCCCGGACACTCGAGATGGGGTCGATGATGAGGGAGGCGTGCCCCGACAGCAGCGCCCGGTTGTCGGAGACGGGGTCCTTCCAGTCGAACACCTCGGGGGTCATCCCCCTCCGGTAGAGCTCCGCACCGGCTTTCACTGCTTCGACGCTGGCCGGACGTCCGATGGTGACGTTGCCCTCCTCGTCCTGGATGGAGCCCCCGTAGCAGAACAGGAGGCTGGTCACCGTCAGCTGCGCGTCCCCCTCGGGCGCCAAGCCGATACCGATCGGGTGCCCGGCCGCCTTGAGGGCCGGCCCGGCCCGCAGGACATCGTCCCAGGTGCCAGGAGTGACGCCGGTCGGCGCCCAGAGGTCCGCGCGGTAGATGGCGGGCCCGGCGGCCGACCAGTCAGGGAAGCCGAAGAAGCGGCCGGTCTTGGCGTTGCGCACGGTGCGCTCGGCGACGGGTGTCAACGGCCCGACCCGCCGGCGGGCCTCCTCGATGATGTCGACGTGGTCGATGACCGAGTCCTCGTAGCGGAAGGGCAGGCCGATGGGGAAGCCGAACAGGTCATGGCCCTCCCGGGATCCCAGCTCGATGTCGGCCCGGGTCAGGAGTTGGCCGTAGGGAAGATGGTCGACGACGACATCGACGTCGTGCTCGTCGCCCCAGCCCTTCACGTACTCGTTGTCGAACCAGACGTCGTAGCCGGGGTGCAGGTGGTTCCACTGGGCGATCCGCAGCGTCCGGCGCTTCCCGTCCGCCCCCGGAGCCGCCTCGCCCCCGGTGGTGTCGCTCGCCTTGTTGTCCGAACCGCAGGCCCCGCCCAGCGCCGCGGCCATTACTCCACCGGCCGCCAGACGGAGGAACTCCCGCCGCGAAGTCGTCATCTCGCCCCTCCCGCCAAGGTGACCGCGATCCTTCTGCCAGGATCTGCGAGGGTCAAGGAACGCTGACGCTCGTGTGTGTCGGCCGGGGCGGTCGCACTGTCACCGGCGACACAGAGCGAGCGTCGAGGCAGCCCTACCGTCGCTCGTCATGCGTGTCGAGACGAAGACCCAAACGGGAGGCCTCTATCCGCTTGGTGTGTCCCGGCCTCCGCTCGAGGTGGCCGATCTGCCGCCGCCGGAGCAGGTCTTCGGGGTGGAGCACCTCGGCCGGAGAGAGATGTGGCGCTACGCCCTCGGGCCGAGCCTGATCGCACTGGGGGCGGCGATCGGGAGCGGCGAGTGGATCCTCGGGCCGTTGACGATCGGGGCGTCCGGCTTCGCCGGCATCGCCTGGCTGGTCACGGTGGCGGTGCTGTTGCAGTGCGTCGCCCTGGTCGAGATCGCCCGGTGGGTCACGGCCACCGGTGAGGCGCCCATCGTCGGGTACGCCCGGGTGCCGCCCGGACGGCGGCTGTGGGTGCCGCTGTCGCTGTTCGCCATCTTCGCCGCGCTGATCCTCGGCGGGTGGGCCAAGGCCTCGGCCAAGAGCCTGTTCGCGCTCATGGAGGGCCGGGCGGCCGCGCCTGGCGACTCGACCACCGTGCAACTCCTGACCTTCGCCCTCCTTGGGGTCGTGGTGCTCATCATCTGGGCGTTCCGGCGCATCACCCGGGGGTTGGAGCTCGTGAACGCCGTCCTCATCGCCGCCGAGGTCGGTTTCCTGTTCGTGGTGTCAGCGCTCGTCGTACCGTGGGACGGGTGGTGGGAAGGCATCAGGGGTTTCGTCCAGCCGGGTGTCCCCCCGAAGGGGACCAGCGCCAGCGACCTCGGCGCCGTGGTCGGCTTCGCCGGCCTGACCGCCGGGCTCAACTGGGCCTTCCTCGGCCACTACCGCGACAAGGGCTACGGCATGGGCCACCGCGTCGGATTCCTGGCCGGCGGGCGGGGCCCGAGGCAGACCGTGCGCTCGTGTGGGTACACCTTCCCCGACGACGCGAAGAACACGGCCTGCTGGCGCCGCTGGTACCGGTTGCTGCGCCTCGACATCTACGGCCTGTTCCTCCCCGGCGCCATCGTCGGGATGCTCCTCCCCACGATCCTCGTCCGGCACCTCGCCCTCGAGTCGGGGACCACCCCGACCGGTGCCAACATCGAGACCTTCGCCGCCGACCAGCTCGGTGTCGCCCACGGTCGCTGGCTCTTCTACGCCACGCTCCTCGTCGGGTTCCTCATCATCTTCGACACCCTGGTCGGAATCCTCGAAGTGCTGGGCCGCAACGTGACCGACGCCGCCACCACCAGCCCGTCCGTCCAGGCCCGCATCGAGCAGGACCCCCGGAAGTTCTACTTCCCGGCCATGGCCGCCGTGCTCGTCATGATCGGCACGATGACGAGCTTCACCCAGCCGGCCACGCTGGTCCAGATCTCGGCCAACATCACCAACGCCGCGGCGATGGTCTTTCCCTTCGCCCTGATCTACCTCAACCGACGCCTCCCGAAGGCCGCCCGCCCACCCCGCTACGCCATCGCCGTGCTGGTCGGCAACGCCGTCTTCTTCGGCTTCTTCTTCGTGAACTTCGTTGTCGAAAAGGTCTCCGGCTCGCCTCTGATCACATTCTGAGGACCGTTGTCGACGGCGATGGTGCACCGGGTCATCCGGGGCTCCCGGCCGTTCCAACACATCCCGCTGTTACGCCCGGAGGAGGTCGAGACCGTAGGGCTCAAAGGCGGGGTCGTGGGTGACGATCGTCAGGCCTTCAACGATTGCCTGGGCGATCAGCATGCGGTCGAAGGGATCCCGGTGGTGGGGCGGGAGGGCCCCGGCCCGCTCGGCATGGTCGAACGTGATCGCGATCGGCTCGAATCCCTCGTCCAGCGCGGCGGCTCCGAGCGCCTCAGGGGTGTCGAGCTTGCCGAGGGCGGCTTTGATGCCGGCCTCCCAGATCGACGCCGCGCTGACGGCGACGAGTTCGCCGGGGTCGGCAATCCGCTCGATCACAGCGTCGCTCAACCCGCTCCCATCGAGCCACCAGAGCAGGACGTGGGTGTCGAGCAGGAGGCTCACGAGCCTTCGAAGGCGGAGAGGATCTCCTCCGGGGTGTCGTCGAAGTCTGCGGCGATCCGGACCCGGTTCCGCCACCGTCCCGGAGCCCGGGGTTGGGGACGATCGACGTATGGCACCAGCCGCGCCACTGGCCGCCCGGCTTTGCCGATGATCACCTCTTCGCCCGCCGCCACCCTCTCCAGGAGCCGCGACAGCTGAGTCTTCGCCTCATGGATGTTCACGATCATAGACTTAGTCTAGCTTAGTCTAAACAATCGACGGTTTGCCGGGCAACCGCCGCCTATCCGGCGATGGCGGCCAGCGCCGACTTCAGCTGCGGGAGTTGCTCCTCGGCGGCCCGTTCCCCTTCGGCCACGAACTCGTCGATGCGGTTGAAGTCGAAGCTCGAAGCCGCCCCGACGGCTGGCCGGATGAGCACGTCGACCAGCGGGACCTGCGCCTTGATCATCTCGCGCTCCATGGAGTTCACCATGCGGCCCATGATCTGCAGCATGTGGGGGGTACCGGAAAGCCGGTCCTGGGCCAGTTCCTGACCGGCCACGTTCGAGCCGATGATCAGCCGGAGCCCGGCGTCACGCAGGACGCTGGCCGGCATCGGGTTGACCACCGCGCCGTCGATGCACATGCGGCCCCGGACGGGCCAGGGGTTCATGGCCCCGGGGATGCTGAGCGAGGCGCGGATCCCATCGGCCATCGAACCGGAATCGATCACGACTTCCGCGCCGCCGGTGACGTCGGTGGCCACGACCCAGCAGGGGATGTCCATGTCGGCAAAGGTCTTCCCGTCGAACCAGCTGTCGAGCTGATGGCGCAGCTTCACCCCTTTGAAGAGGGCCGACTTCGGGATCAGGTTGAAGTCGAAGCGGCGGACGGAGAGGCCGGCGGCCAACTCCTTGACGTAGGTCAGCATCTCGTCCTCCGACAGCCCGTAGGCCAGACCGCCGGCCACCAGGGCGCCACCGCTCGTGCCGGCCACCGCGTCGATGGTGACCCCGGCCCGGCGCAGGACCCGGAGGACCCCGAGATGCGCCAGGGCTTTCGACCCGCCGCTGGACAGCGCCAGGCCGACCGCTTGACCGGCGATCCAGCGAGCGGCCCGGGCCAACGAGTCGGCGCTGCCGTCGCAGCGCAAGGTGCGGTGGGCCGGGCCGGAGCGGAGGAGCCAGCCGACGGGGAGCCGGAAGGCGACGACGTGCTCGGCGAGATGGATGGTGGACCGCGCCTCGGCCGTCTCCGTCGAGGGCAGCACGATCAGGAGGTGAGCGAAGCCTTCGACGTCCTGTCCGGCCAGGGCGATCAGCTGTTCTGGATCGATCAGGTCCAGCGTCATCACCTCGACGCCGTCGGGGAGCGCCGGCGCCGGGGCCCCCGGAAGGGTGAGCACGCCGACGCGCCCGGCGCCCGGCAGATCCTGCACCGCAACCGCCAGAGCCGCCGCGCCGTCGCCCCAGACGGCCGTGAAGCGGGTCGTGGCCTTGGCCACGATCTTGCGGTTGGTGGCCACCAGTCGCCGCCCCAGCTCGCGGGACAACTCGATGCCGATGGTCGGGTGCTCGGCCAGGAGGTCGTCGAGGTCGGCCCGCCGGAGGGCCCACAGGCAGCTCTCGGCGGTGACCAGCAGCGTGGCCGATCGGGGCTCCCCCAGGATGAGCGCCAGCTCGCCCACGAAGCTCCCCGGGCCCAGTGAAGCCAGCGGCTCGTGCTCCGACCCCGCCACGACGTCCACCTGCCCCGAGGAGATGAGGAACATCTCCTCGCCGGGATCACCCTCTCGGAAGACGACCTCCCCCCGTTCGTAGTCGCGGGGCTGCAGGCGATCGGCCACCGCCCGCAGCGCCCCGGCCGGAAGGTTCCGGAAAAAGGGCACCGAACGAAGCTGTTGGTCGATCACCTCCACGCTCCTGGTCGAACGGCACCTGACTCAGAACGTAGCCACCGGCTGACGAACACCATAGGCCGAACGTCCCACCCGAAAAAGGGACGAACGTCCAATCGCCACGTCGTGCTTCTCCACGCCCTACAGCTTCTGGCGGAGGTGCCGGCCCGCCGGCGGAGCGCACTTGCCCGTGATCCTGCCGATCGCCGCTCCTACCGGGTCTCCCTCATGAGGGCCGTGATGGCGGCGGCGGTGCCGGTGAGCTGCAGCTCCTCAGCACCGGTGAGGGCCGACTTGAGCAGGTCGAGGGCCCGCTCCCGGTCGCCGGGGCCGCCCCGCTGCTGCAGCGTCCGGGCCCAGTCGAGCCGGGTGTGCACCAGCATGACCCGCGCATCGATGCGGACGGCGAGATCGGCGGCGGCGGCGAAGTGCGAGGCCGCGTCGTCGTACCGGCCGAGGGTGGCGGCCAGCAGCCCGAGGTCGTAGGCCGCCGGGCCCACCCAGGTCGCCTGGCTGGTCACCACCTCGGCGGCGTGGGGAAGCATCAGCTCGTAGAGCCGGGCGGCCGCGCCGCGCTCCCCCAGCCGGGCGGTGAGCCGGTCGAGGTAGGCGATGGTCGGGAGGAAGGCGTAGTCCCTGGACATGCCGGCAAAGCCGTCAGCGGCGTACTTCTCGAGAATGGCGGCGGCCTGTTCCCGCTGCCCCGCTTCGGCCGTCGCCCAGCCGAGAACGGCATGCCCGAGAGGCACGGGGTAGTTCTTGTGCAGCTCGGTCAGCACCTCCACTGCTTCCTCGGGCCGGCCCTGGAGCAGACGGATGACCCCCAGCGGGATCTGGGAGTACAGCAGGTAATCGGGGGCGGCGCCCGCTCGTCCCAGGGCGTCGGAGGCCGGCAGATCCGCCTCGGCCTCGGCGAGTCGCCCGGCGGCGATGTCACGGTTGGTGCGGCAGTAGGCGGCCCGCCAGCGCAGCGCCGGCTGACCAAGTTGCTCGGCCGCCCGCGTGCAGGCCTCGAGCCCGGCGTCGGCCTTGGCCATGTCGCCGTTCTGGCTCTGGGTCAGGAACATCGCCGCCCCGGCGTGGAACTCGAGCAGCCGGTCACCGAGTTGGGTGGCCAACGCCGTGAGCTCGGCCGCCAGGCCCAGCCGCTCGTTGAACGTGTCCGGATCCCAGGTGCCGAACCACGTGGCGGCCAGCACCTGGGCCAGCGTGACGCGGTCATCGAGCCGGCGGGCCACGGCCAGGGCTTCCCGCCCCAACTCGTGGCGCCTGACCTCACCGGAGAATTGGAGTTCGCTGGCCAGCGAGGCCAGCAGCCGGGCGCGAACGGCCGTGTCGGACGGGCCCACCAGACTGAGCGCTTCCTCCAGGGCCTGGGCCCGCTCCTTGTCGACCACCCCGTACCGGCTGAAGATCCCCCGCTGGTTCGTGAGCGCCGCCCGGGCGGCACGCTCGGCGTCGCCCAGCGCCGCGGCCAGGCGTCCCGCCTCGAGCAGCGTCTCGCGGTAGGCCGGGTCGCCGGCGCAGCGCTGCGCCTCGCCGAGCAGGATGGACAGCTCGCAGATGCGTTCGCGTTCGCCGGTCCGCTGCAGGACCCGCAGCGCCCCCCCGAAGTGGGTGACGGCGCCCTCGTAGGCCAGGGACGCCATCGCCTGGCGCCCCGCCTTCTCGGCGTACTCGGCCGCCTTGGTGGTTTCAGCCGTGACCGCTCCGTCACCGGGACTCGCCGCCAGCCAGTGGTAGGCGAGTTCGGGAAGATTGGCGTCGGGCTGCCCCGCGGCGAGCTCCTCGATCGCCGTCGCCACCGAACGATGGAGCTCCATGCGTCGTGCCGGGCCGATCTCCTCGTAGAGGACATCCCGGATGAGGGCGTTGGCGAACCCGAAGCGGCCCGGGGAGCCGGCCACTTCCCGGACCAGCCGGGCGCCGGACGCCTGCTCCAGCGCCTCCACGGCGGCACTCTGGGATACACCGACCACGCGGCTGAGCACGATGAGATCGAACTTCGTGCCGATGACGGCGCCCAGGGTGAGAAAGCGCTCCACGTCTTCCGACAGGCGCGAGAGGCGCCGTCCGATGACCTCCCGGATGCTCTCGGGGATGCCGAAGGCGCTGGTGTCGCCCTGGTAGGCCCATCGCTCGTCGACCTTGACGAGGGTGCCCGACTCGATCATGTTCTCGAGGATTTCCCGCATGAAGTACGGGTTGCCGTCGGTCTCCGCCTTGACGGCCCTGGCCATGGCCAGTAAGTCACCACTCAGCTGGTGACCGGCGAGGGCCTCGACGAGGGCCAGCGCCTCGACGTCGCCGAGGCCCCGCAGGCCGAGGCGCTGCACACCGGTCTCGCGGCGCAGGTCGGCGAGGACCTCGGTGAGAGGGTGGCTCCGGCCGAGGTCGGAATCGCGGTACGTGCCGATCACGAGGAGCGGCATCGCCACCGCCGATCGCAGGATGTGCTTCAACATCAGCAGGGTCGTCTTGGTCGCCCAGTGCAGGTCGTCGAGGATGAGGACGACGGGACAGGCGGACGCGGCGGCCGCCAGCCACCCTGCCACCGCCTCGAACAGCAGGTACCGCTCGGTCTCCGGGTCGCCAGCTTGCGGCGCGGCGAGCCCGGGGAGCCGCTGGGAGAGCTCCGGTACCAGGCGGCTCAATTCAGTGGGACGATCACCGAGCCAGCCGGCCAACTGATCCGGCGGGCAGGCGGCGATGTAGTGGCGCAGCGCTTCCACGAACGGCTGGTAGGGAACGGCCAGGTCCTCGTCGGAGGTGCCGAGGAGGACCGTCGCTCCTTCGGCGTGGGCCTTGAGCGCCGTCGAGGTGGCCAGCCGGGTCTTGCCCACGCCCGGTTCCCCACCGATGAACACGACCTGGCGAGCGCCCTGTTCCGCTCGCTTCCACGCCTGTATCAGGACCTCGACCTCGTCGGCTCGGCCCACGAAGCTGACCCCCTGCGGCACCTGCAGCCGCGGGGGAAGCTCGAGCGGGCGCGACAGCCGGGCCGGCGCGGGGCTGCCCCCTCCCCGGGCGTCGTCCAACGACGACACGAGGCCCGGTGGCCGCCCCGGGTCCACCGACGCCGGCGCCGGTTGGCCCGCACCCGCCGGGACACGCTCGGTCGACGGCCCATCGGTGACCGGGCCGGCCGCCCCCTCCCGCCAGATCACCTCATGCAGGTGACGTGTTCCCGAGAAGCCTTTGAGCTCGACCTCTCGGACCCTTCCGAAGCTGATGTCGCCGGTGTCGGCCAGCTCCTTCACCAACGACGAGACGAGGATCTCCCCACCCCGGGCACAGCCGGCCACGCGGGCGGCCATGGTGACGTTCCGGCCGAAGAAGTCGGCGCCCTCCTTGACGACCTCACCGGTGTGGAGCCCGATCCGCACGGCGAGCGGTTCGTCGGGGTCACCCTCGCTGTGCTGCCACAGGGCGCGCTGGATGCCGATGGCACAGTCCAAGGCCCGCCGGGCCGAGGAGAAGGCGACCATGAACCCATCACCCTGCGACTTCACCTCGAATCCCTCGTGGGTGTTCACCTGCTCGCGCACGATGCGGTTGTGGACGTGCAGCAATTCCAGCCACCGCCGGTCACCGAGACGCTCGTTGGACAAAGTGGATCCCTCGATGTCGGAGAAGAGCAGCGTCACGGTGCCGTCCGGCGCGGCGTGCGGCGTCAGGTCGAGCCGCTCGTCGTCCAGGGCCGCGGCGGCCACGATGTCGATCGAGGCCGCCACCCCGCCCGACGTGTCGACCCCCTGGGCGAGAAGCTTGTCGGTCACCGCCCGTTCGATCCACGGCCGGCCGGCGCCGTTGCGCTGGTAGAGCTCGACGGCCTGGGCCAGCGGCTTGACCGCGCCGATCCGGTCACCGTCGTCGAGGCGGGACCGGCCCCAACGGTGCCAGGCCAGGGCCTCGTCCCAGGGCAGTGAGAAGCGTTGGAAGGTGTCGATGGCGGCTTCGAACCGGGACCCGGCTTCGTGCAGGCGGCCCTGGGCGACCAAGGTCGCCGCCTCGGCCAGGGCCACCCGCCCCGCCGCGCCCCGCCAGTCTCCCGCCCCGGCCGAGATCTCCCCGATGCGGGCCAGCTCGGCCTGGGCTTCCTGGGCCCGACCGGCGTCGGCCAGGACGATGGCCAGCGTGCAGCGGATGACGAGTTCGGGAACGACGTTGTCCAAGTCGACGGCGGCCGCCGCTCCCTCCCGCAGCAGTGACTCCGCTTCGGCCCGGTCGCCCTCCTGTTCCACGGTCGCCGCCAGCCACTGTGTGCACACCGATCCCGTCAACCGGTTCCCCGAGGTCCGGGCCAGGTCGCGTTGTTGAACCCACAGCGACCCGGCCTGTTCCCACTGACCTTCGACGTAGCGCCTGAAAAGGGGCGCTGAACCGGGCCGGACCGGCCTGGGCGCGGATCACCCGGGCTTGATCCAGTTCCCCGGCCTGGACGTGGGCCCGGGCCAGGAAGTCGGCCACCACTTCGCGCCAGCCATGGGACTGCCGGGACGAGGCGAGTTCCCGCCGGCACCAGCGCTGCGTTTCCCGGGGGTCGAGGAGGCGGAAGGTCCAGACCGCCGCGACCCAGGTGGCGGAGAAGGTCGGCCACCGCGTGGCCCAGCCGATCGGCGGCCTGCCAGGCTTCCTCCAGCAGCCGCATTCCCTCGTCGATCGAACCACGGGCCACGAGGTGATGGGCGCGTTGGGCGACCGCTGTCGCTCGGAGCCGTTCGCTGCCGATCCGGTCGGCCACCTCGAGCGCCCGGTCGGAGGCGGCGAGGCCCTCTTCGGGCCGCATCCCCCACGTCAGCGCCACGGCCTGCCCGGCGTAGACGTACCCCAGCGCGGCATCGTGTCCGCCGCCGGCCAGGATTGCTTCGGCCTGGCGGTAGTGGTCAAGGGCCCGGGGAACGTCGATGTTCAGCGGGGAGGTGCCGGTGATCAGGCTGCGACCGAGGCGGGAGTGCGTCTGCGCCACCCGCAACCGGTCGCCGAGCTGGCTCGAAGAGTTGGAGGGCCTGCTCCAGATAGGCGGTCGCGGCCCGGTCGTAGCGGCCGGTCTCGTAGCGCACGTCGGCCATGCGAAGGAGCAGCTGAGCCCGCTGCTCGGCACCGCCGTCTTCCCCGCTCGGCGCGTGCGCCCCGACCTCGAGGGCTGCTTCCCAATGCTCCACCGCTTCCTCGTGGGCCGACTCCGCCAGGGCCTGTTCACCGGCCCTCACGAAGTAGTCGGCCGCCTGGGTCGCTTCGCCGAGTTCCCCGTAGTGCCGGGCCAACACGGCGTACTGGGGCGCCAGGTTGGCGGCATGCACCGCTTCGATGGCCTGGGCGGCCCGGGCGTGGAGCCTCCGCTGCCGGGGACGGCTCAGGTCCTCGTACAGGGTCCGGCGCAGGGCGGAATGGGTGAAGCGATAGACGGCGTCGCCGCCTGAGGGGCTCCTCGCCTCCATGATCACCTGGGCCCGGAGTGCCTCTTCCACGACGTCGAGCAGCGCGTCCTCGTCGAGCTCGGCCATGTGCCCGAGCGTGGTGAAGTCGAACTGGCGGCCGAGGACCGCCGCCAGGGTCAGCACGTCCCGGCAGCGATCGGAGAGTCGCGACAGCCGGTTCTCGACCTGGCCCCGGACGGCACGGGGTACTGACAGCGCCTCGACGGCGCGGCGATCGACCACCCGGCGGGCTCCCGACGGGTCCTTCCCGACGGTGTCGAGGAGGTCGCGTGTGAGCTCTTGGAGGTAGAAGGGATTGCCTTCGCTATGCCGGTGCAGCAATTCGACCACGCCCGGGCCCACCTGAACCTTGTCCTCGGCGAGCGCGGCGATGACCTCGGCGGTCTCTTCCCGGTCGAGGGCGGCCAGGACGATGCCGTCGTAGCCGTGCTGCCGGCGGAGTTCCACCATCGCCTGAGCCAGGGGGTGCCGGGCGTTGACCCGGCCCTCCTCGTAGGTGCCGATCACCAGGACCCGACTGGTGTGCAGGTGGCGGGTGAGGTGCTGGAGGAGGTGGACGGAACCGGTGTCGGCGAAGTGGAGGTCCTCGAGGACGAGGACGATGGGGTGGGCCCGGGCGGCGTTGGCCAGGAACGAGGCGACGCTCTCGAACAGCCGGTACCGATCCTCGTCGTTGCCGCGGCGGGGGGTCTCGGGAAGGTCGGGCAGGCGGTTGCGGATCTCGGAGACGAGGTTGGCCACATCCGAGGCGCCGCCGCTGAGTTCCGTTCGGAGTGCTTCAGCGGACTGGCCGGCCACGTGGCCGCGGATCGCTTCGACGAAGGGGAGGTAGGGCCGGAGGGATTCGGTCTCGTAGCACTGCCCCACCAGGACCTGGGCGTCCCGGAGGCGGGCGTAGGCACCGGCCTCCTGGATCAGGCGTGACTTTCCCATCCCGCTCTCGCCGGCCACGAGCACGAGGCCACCCCGTCCCCCGGCGGCCCCCTCCACCGCCGCTTTGAGCGTGGCCAGTTCCGCCGTTCGGCCGATGAGGCGCGTCTGACGATCGAAGCGGGGCGCTCTCCCCCCGACGAGCACCTCGCCCGATCCCGACGGCTGGGCCTGGAGGGTGATGTCGAGCAGGTGCTGGCGCACCTCCCCGGCACTGCCGGGCCGCTCCTCGGGAGTTTTGGCCAGAAGCCGCATGACGAGGTCGTTCAGGGCCTCCGGCACGCCCGGGCTGTGCCAGGAGGGTGCCATGGGGGTGGTGTTGAGATGTTGCGAGATGATGGCCACGGGGTCGGCCCCGACGAACGGGGGGCGACCGGTCAGGCACTCGTAGAGGAGGGCGCCGAGGGCGTAGACGTCGGCCCGGGCGTCGACGTCCTTGCCCATAGCCTGCTCCGGCGCCATGTAGGCGACCGAGCCCACGACCATCCCCTCGGTGGTGAGCCGGGTGCCGTCGGCCACCGTGGCCAGGCCGAAATCACCGAGCTTGGTGGAGCCGTCGTCGGTGAGCCAGACGTTGGCCGGCTTGAGATCCCGGTGGATGATGCCCCGGGAGTGGGCGTGGTCGAGGGCCAGGGAGACCTCCCCCGCCACCCGGATCGCTTCGGCAACGGGCAGCCGTCGACCCTCGGTCCGGTCCAAGAGGTCGTCGAGGGCGCCGCCGGACATGTACTGGCTGACGATGAAGGGCCGCCCGTCCTCGTCGCCGATGTCGTAGATGGTGACGACGTGGGGATGGTCGCCGAGGGCGGCCATGGCCTGGGCCTCGCGCCGGACCCGCTCCAGCGCCGCCGCGTCGAGGCCTTCGGTCTTGATGGTGGCGATGGCCACCTCGCGCTGCAGCACACCGTCATAGGCCTGGAAGACGCGCTTCCGGCCCCCCTCGCCGAGGAAGCGCCGCACCTCGTAGCGGCCGCCGGAGAAGACCCGGGGCAACGCCGGGCTCTCCCTCGACGCCGGCTCTGGGGCGGGGGGAACCGACGGAGCGACCGGAACCGACGGACCGATCAGAACCGACGGTGCGACCGGAGCCGACGGTGTGACCGGAGCCGACGGTGTGACCGGAGCCGACGGTGGGAGAGAGATTGCGGCCAGACCCGGCGAGCTGTCCCGGGACGGGGCGACCGTCGCTCCGCAGCCCTCACAGAACCGGGCCGAGGGGGAGACGGCCGAGCCGCAGCCCGGGCAGAAGCGGGGCTGGACGGCGCCGCAGGCACTGCAGAACCGGGCACCGGGCGTGAGTTCCTCGGCGCAGGAGCGGCAGTTCATCTTCCTCCTCCCCGGGCGTGCGGGGCGGCCGCTACGAAGCTGCTCCCCACCCGCCGGCCCGGGTAGGTGGGGACGTCCCGTTCTGTTAGGACGAATGTACCTAATGGAAGTCACTGGCGACACCGTCGGCGAACCAGTCCATGACGTCCACCTCGGGCTGGTCGGGCGGAGGTGCCCGCCTCACGGTGGGTGACCGTGCCGCTCGCTCAGACAATGATCCGGTTCCCGCCCCTGTCGGGGGTGGAGACGGCGGCGGCGTCCTATTCGTCACCATGGTCCTCTGGCAGCCAGCCTCGGGTGGGACCGTTCGGGCTCCGGGTCGTCACTGCTCCCAGAAGATCGACATCGCCCCCAGCAGGACGCCTCCCTGACCGTCGAGCGGGATGGCGGTGGTGACGATGTGGTGGGCGACGCCGTCGACGCTGTGGACGATCAGCGTCGACTGCGACGGCCGGCGGTCCCGGAGAGCCACGGCGATGGGCATGCGTGCGATCGCCAGCGGCCGACCTTCGCTGTCACAGGGCCTCGTGAGCCCCTCGAGCGCGTCGAGCGGGACCTCGCCGAGGTCGGTCAGCCGGTAGCCGAGGAGCCTTTCGGCCGCCGGGTTGGCGAAGATGAGCACCCCGGCGGCGTCGACCAGGATGGCGGGGTACGGCAGCCGGAGAGCCCACTGCCGAAGGAGGATGAGCTCGATGGGTTTGCCGTCCACCGCCGGTACCACCACACTCCAGTCGAACTGCGGCCGGGATCAGAATGTATTCACCTCCTGGCCGACGCGGTAGGGGCGAATGTCCACCGGGAATTGGGGCGGACGTCCACCGGCGTCCGGGCCTGTGCCGGCGCCGTCAGGCAGCGTGCCGGTGAAGGCGTCGAGCGTGGTGAGGACCAGGGCCCGCTCGGCGGGGATGAGGCGACGGCGGCCGCCGTCGATCTGCTCGTGCCAGAGCCGGTGGGTGGAGTACCCGTCGCCGGGGCGGTTGGAGGCAGCCAGGAAGCGGGCCGTCTCGTCGGTGAAGCTCAAGTTCAGGCGGGCGGCGAGGCGCCGGAAGGCCGGCTCGGGGCCGGCGCAGAGCGACTCGTGGCGGACCACCAGCCAGTCGGGGTGCCGGCGCCGGGCCCGTTCCAGGTACGAGCTGAGCAGCCCGTAGTGCCAGGCGGCCCGTTCCAGCCACGGCGCGCCGGGCGGCGGCGGTTCCACGCCGAGCACGGCCGCCGAGTAGCGCAGCGCGGCCCGGTCGGTGTCGAGGAAGTCGTCCCAGCCGAGCTTGCGCCAGCTGGAGATGACGCCGAACGGGTGGCGCTCCACCACCACGACGGCCGGATGGAACCGGTCGACCGTCCACTCCAGCGCCCGGGCGCAGTGCACCGACTTCACCACCAGCGGGCCTGCCGCCCGGCGGGGACGCCGGCGGCTGGCCAGCCGCCCGCTGACCACGGTCGCACCGGCGTGATGAAGGAGCCGCGCCCCGGCGTAGAGGCCCGATTGGCGAGGCCCGCCGGCGAAGGCCCGAGCCCAGAGCCGCTCGTAGTCGCCGGCGTCGTCGCCGGGGACGAGTTCGGGGAAGGGGCCGAGCCTCCGCTTGGCCCACCAGGCGTCGGGCCGCACCAGGTGGTTGTCGGGTTCGTGAAGGTAGCGGGCGCCGGCCGTGTGGCCGAGCACCTCGCCGACCCACGTCGTGCCCGACCGGGGCAGCCCGGCGACGAGAACGCGGGTACCGGTCATTCGGGGAGGCTCGCGGCGTCGAGGAAGCGTTCCAGGCGGACCAACTTGAAATTCTGGTGTCCGGCGGGCCCGGGCGCGGTGTTGCGACCGTCCTGGCAGATGAAGGTCCCGCCCGGGAAGTTGGACCCCAGGTTCGTGGCCAACGCCTCGATCCCGTTGGTGGCGGAGCACCCGTCGGCCGCCGAACCGTCGACCACCTCCCGCTGGCCGAGCCAGCCGTGGTCCCCACCCCGGCGGTAGACGGCGAAGCTGTTGTCGCCGCGGGAGGAGGCGAGGAGGAATCCCCGTTTGCCTGGCTGCGTAACGATCGCCAGGCCCGCCACCGCCGCCTTGAGGTGGTCGCCGCCGACCTTGTCGACCTGCTTGCGGGCCAGAGGGCTGGCGTCGGGCTCGGCGTTGTAGCGCCAGATGCCCGCCCCTTCGCTCACGAAGAGGCGACCGGTCTCATCGTCGGCCACGCAGCTCTCCGCCGGCCGGTCCAGCGGCCAGCGCCGCACCTGGCGGGCGTCGACCAGACCGCCCTCGTCGAACAGCTCGTACTGGGTGACGTCGCCGCCGGGGTCGGTGAGGAAGGCGTAGAAGCGGTCCGACAAGGCACTGCGGTACAGGCAGAACCCGAACTCCGATCCGCTGTGGGCAAAGGCGTGGGCGCTCACCTCGCGCAGCCGACGGCCGGCCGGGTCCAGGCGGAAGAACGACATGGCCCGCCCGCCCGTCCCGACCAGGGCGACGTTCCGGCCACCGAGCGGGAAGCCGCCGCGGACGTCGACGTCGGTGATCGCCCCGGCCGGGCGGGGCAGGCGCTGAAGCCGCTTGCCGGACAGGTCGTAGGACTCCAGCCCGCCCCGCTTGTCGGTGCCGATCACCAGCGAGGCCGACGGGTCGGCCGAGTTCACCCACACGGCGACGTCGCCGGCCGCGTCGCCGTCCGACTGCACCGGCGCCGTCTCGGCCGAAGGCGTCGCCGATGTCGCCGAGACACTCTGACCCTCGGCCCGGCCCGACGGGCCGAAGGCGCCGGCGGCCAGCGCCACGACGACGGAGAACAGGACGCCCCTGCGCCGCAGCAGCCGCCGCCACCCCGGTCGCACCGGCGCCGGCGCCGGAGGGGCCTGCGCCGCCACCGAGGCGAGACAGTGGCGGAACCCTTCGGGCGTCAGCTCCGAGCGGACGAGGACGGTGCACTGCGAGTGCTCCACCGATTCGACATCGCCGCCGGGGACGAGGCCCACGAGCCGGGTGCTGCGCCGCTGGCGGCGGGAGAGCCGCGGCCGCCCGAGATTGGAGCTGAGCTCGTGGTGTTCGCCGAGGTCGAAGACCAGGACGTCGACGCCCTCCAGGGTCGGAGCCGGCACCAATCCGGCGCTCTCCCCCACGACCACGAAGGAGGAGTCCCGCAGCGAGGCAGCCAGCCCCATGCGGAAGATCGGGTTGGGGTCGTCGAGCCAGATCCTCGTTGCGCCGTGCATGACTCGATCGAACCATGGCGCCGGTACGGGTCCCAGAGGTGGGAGGGCAGCTATGCGGCAGCGATGCGGGGGCCGTTCGGTTCCGGTGGGAACCGTTTGGCCCCCCGTTATTCCGCCGACTCCTGGGCCGAGCCGCGCTGGCGCTGCGGGGTGCCGAGCCGGAGCCGGTAGGCGTTCCGGTTCTCGGCCAGGAGCAACAGCTGACAGCTGCCGCTGGGGAACCAGTCACCGGCCTCGACGTTGACACCGTTGTCGATCCGGGTGATCCGGTTCGGCCGCTTCCCGACCACGCCCCGGATGGGCGTGGCCGGCGGGAGGCCTTCGTAGACGAAGGCCATGGTGTGGCTGGCCGCCACCATGGTGCGGCGATCAGGGGAGAGGCGCACCACCGAGACACGGTCGGCGTCGGCCAGGTCGCCCATGTACCGGCCCCGGTTGACGCCGCGCTCCGACCAGTCCGCGAACCGGTAGATGCGGCCGGGGCTCGTCTTGGTCACCAGGGCCAGGTGCCGGCCGACCATGAAGGCCGACTCGACGTTGGCCCGGCCCGGGCGAAGATCGGGAAATGCGTAGCGGTACCGCTTGGCCGGCGCGGTGCGGGGCTGGCCGGGTTCCGGTTCGGGGACCTCGTAGATGAACTGGTCGCCGCCGCTCTGCCCACTCTCGATGATGAACAGCCGGCCCCGCCCGTCGGGCCCGACGGCGTAGGTGAGGTCCTCCCAGTCCCGGTTGCTGGCCCCGGTCACCGGCACCTCGCGCACCTCGGATTTCCCGCCCCCGCCGTCGAGGCGGAAGGAGTACAGGCTGGCCGGGTTGCCCGAGTCGCGGATGAACCAGCCCGTCCCCCGGAACCGTTGCGAGGCAACGGCTCCCGACGCTTCACCGTTGCCCGGCGGCAGCGGCGACTCCGACTGCAGACGGACCGGGAAGCTGCAGTGGCCGTTGCGGGGCTCGCCGTCCTCCGGCGGGCCCACCGGGGGCGCGGCCGGGATCGGCGCCCGGGTCCAGACCCGCACCCAGTCGACGTACGACGCCGACCGGGACGGGATGTCGCCGCAGGTCGAGGCGCGCTCGATCACCTGCGAATTGAGGATCGTGTAGAACGACCCCCGGTCATCGAGGAAGTCGGCACCGGCCGGCGTCTGCCAGCGCTGCACACCGTCAACGAAGAACGTCACGCCGTCGGGCGTCCACTGCGCGCCGTACGTGTGGTAGCCGTCGGAGAAGTCCGGTCCGGCGTACTCGCCCTGGTGGAGCCGGTGGCGACCGCTGGCCCGCCAGTGGACGGTGAACTTGGCCCGGCGCGCCGCCTTGGGCCCGTCGCCGTTGACCTCGACGACGTCGATCTCCGGCGGCCACGACTCGTCGTTGGGCTTGCCCCAGAACGCCGTCCGGGCGCCGTTGCAGCGAGCGGCCCGGATCCGGGCCTCCCAGTAGCCGTACTGCTGGGCGAACTTGTTCTTGGAGTGGATGCAGCCGACGCTGAACGGCTGGCCGCCCTGGGGGCGGCGGTCGATCTTCTGGAGGAGCACGCCGCCGCTCACCACGTTGTTGGCCGGGTCGCACCAGCCGTAGTCGCTGTTGGTGGCCTGACCCCAGCCGAATCCGTTCGACCACCGGGACTTGTCGAGCGTCGAGCCGTCGAACTCGTCGGAGAACGTGAGGACCCATTGTCCCGATGTGCCATCGGGCCGCCCCTGCTGGGCTCGAACGGGAACGGCCGGCCGGGTCACCGACCCAGCCGGCCGTTCCGTCCGTTGTGGGGTGCCCATGATCTGGGCATCGCCCCCCCTGGGGCTGGCGGGCCGGGGGGCGTCCCCCGAGGCGGCGGGGACTTGCTCACCTGCGACGAGCAGCACCAGCGAGAGGGCCAGTGCAGGCGCCGTCCTACGCTGGAGCGTCGTCCCCAGGCCGCGGGGCATCGTGGCAGCTACCCGAGGAGTCCGCCGAGGCCGCCGGCTCCACCTTCCCCGCCCGGCTCAGGCTTGGGCAGGAGGAGGATGCAGGCGAGCCCCTTGAGCTCCAGCGGGATCGTCCACTGCTTGGTAGGGCAGTTGTCCACCGGTTCGTCGGATTGGGCCTCGGGGCCCTCGGGGTCGCCGTCGTCGCCGCCCCGGGCTGCGGGGGTCGGCTTGACGACGCCGTCGGAGGCACCCGCCGGAGCGGCACCGGCCAGCACCGGCAGCGTGGCCAGTGCGGTCAGTGCAGCGAGGGAGAGCGCGACTCGTCGCGTCAACATTTCGGGGACTTCCTTTCTGTTTGCAGCTCGGGGAGCTGGTGAAGCTCCCGAGCCTCAGCTCGAAAGCGCCAGGGCGAGGAGATCCGCGCTCAACTTCGAGGCGTACGACTCGCCGTGGTGAAAGGGCGGGAACACCCGCATGACAGGCTCTTCGCAAGAGCAGGCGATGACCTTGATGGCCGGGAACTCGGAGGTGATCTCCTCCGCCATCCCGAGGGCGCCCTCGTCGTCCAAGTCGAGGACGACGACATCGGGGCGGACCTCGCTGACACAGGAGACGATCCCCTCGGCCGACGCGGCCTCCGCCACGACCTCGATGCCATGACCGTCGAGGAGTTCCCGCAAGCCCATTCGGGCCACGGTTCCGAACTGGCCGATCAGCACACGGTGCATCGAGGTCGCCTGGGGGTACGGGGGTGTCCCCCGGAATGACAGGAGGGCGGGCCGCGTCCGGGTGCGTCGTTCGGTGGCATCAGATCAACCCCCGTCTCGTCGCCAGAGCGACTGCTTGGGCCCGGTTACGGCAGTTCATCCGCACGAGCACGTCGTGGACGATGTTCTTGACGGTCTTCTCCGAGTAGCAGAGGTCCTCGGCGATCTGGCGGGTGCACTCACCCTTCGACAGCAGCCGGAGCACCCCGAGCTCCCGGTCGGTCAGGTCGCCGGCGGCGCGCATGCCGGTGCGGGGGCGGGACAGGAGGCGACCCAGCACCGCCGTCGGCAGCGACCCGTTCCCCGCCGCCGCCGACCGCAACGTGTGCAGGAAGGCGTTGGGGTTGGCGTCACTCCGGAGCATGGCGCCGGTGACGCCGGCCTCGATCGCCTCGACCAGCAGGTCGTCCTCCGCGTCGGTGGCGATGGCCACCAGGAGGAGGCTCGAGTCGAGGGCCAGCCGCAGCGCATTGGGCAGGCCGGCCTGGTCCAGCTCGAAGACGAGGATGTCGGTGCGGGTCATGTCGGGTGGAGTCGAGAAGTGGGCGCTCTCCCCGGCCAGCAGGAACGGCGGTTCGAGGCACGCCGCCAACCCCAACCGGAAGATCGGGTTGTGGTCATCGATCCAGATGCGGAGCGGGCGTTCGTCGGTCACGCCGCTAATCCAAGTAGCCGCCCGATCCAGGGCCTAGATGCCTTCGGACCGACTTTCGGACCTTGCCGGTAGGCAACCGGGTACCCGTTCGACCCCCGGCCCGCCCGTCCGAACGCGCGTTGTTTCCCGACTGGGAAACCAGCCGGGAAGGTTGTGTTCAGACGGGGATCAGATCAGGCCCTGTCTGATCCCTTCCGCCACCGCTTGCACGCGGTTCTTGACCCCCAGGCTCACCTGCACGTCACGGATGACGCTCTTGATGGTCCGGTCGGAATAGCCGAGCTGCTCGGCGATCTCCTTGGTGTCGGCGCCGCCGGACAACAGCGACAGGACTTCGAGGCCCCGGCTGGCCAACCGGGGGGTGGGAACCTGGCCGCTGTCGATCACCCGCAGGCCGGCGGCGGCGGCGTGGATGCTGGCCAGGAGCTGTTCGGCGGTGAGCGTGGCCCGACCCAGGACGGCCATGACCTCGTTGCCCGGCGCCAGCCGTTTGGGCGGCTCGCCGCAGATGACCAGCGGGCAGGGGAACTGGCGGTCCTCAGCCATCCGGGGCGAGACGATCACGACGTCGACGTCCTCGTCGACGACGGGCGACACCTTCACCAGCGGGCTACCGGCCAGGCAGGTCTTGATGCCGAGGGCGAACATCTCGTGCTCGTCGGCGATCCCAACCTGGATGACGGTGTCGGCGCCCCACCGGCGCGGGACGACCGGCGACGGGCGCTCGGTCAGGTCGATCTCGACCGGGAGGATCTCGGCGCTGCTCAATGTCGCTTCCCGTGTGTCACGTCTCTGTCATTGAATAACAAAGACATCATCTGCCCTAATAACAACTTGAGATAACTATGACCTCGTTGGCGGTCTTATTTCAAGTGCAACTCACTGGGAAAGCGCTTGCTTACAAAGGAAATGGGCTACGGACACGACGCCGGTGGGCCCGACAGGAAGCCCAAAAGGCCGAGGCCCGGGCTGCAGTCGATCGACTTCGTGTGCTTCAGCACGTCGGGCAGCCCGGCCAGGATGTTGCCGACGTCGGCCCGGATGGCCACGACGAACGCCGCCGCCTCGACCACCCCCCGGTTGGCGGCGCCGATCCCGGAGTCGATGCCCTGCGTCACGGGGAGGAGGGCGGCCACGGCGGCGTTGATCCCCCTGATCGACGTGTTGATCTCCCCCGCCGCCGTCTCCGTCGCCCGCAATGTGGCCAGGATGCCGGCCAGGCTGACGCCGATCGCCTTGACGTCGCCGTGGATGGCCGTGGCGTAATTCCGGGCGGCGAGGACCTTCCCCTCGATGTCCTTCGAATTGCGTTCGATGGTGGTCGTGCCGGCCAGGATCGAGTCCACCTTGCCGGCCAGGCCGGCGGTGACGCCCCGCAGGGCGTCGAGCGTGCCGGGCAGGGGCTGCGAGGCGGCCAGTAGCTCGGCCGAGAGCCGGTTGGTCTCCTGCATGAGGGCGGTGGAGCCGGTGTCGCGGTCGATCTCCGACACCGCCGTCGTGACGGTCTTCACCCGGGCGTCGATCTGACTGGTGGCGAGCAGGGTGCGGATCAGCATGAGGCCGGCCAGCAGGCCCCACACGCCGAGGATCCCGAGGACGACCTTGGCCAGGCGGTTCGGGGTCATGGCTCGCACTCCGGTCCGACCGGTGGGGGTGGCGGCAGGCTTTCGGCCCGGGAACAGATGCTCTTCAGATGCCCGTTCACGTCGGTGAGGCCGAGGACGATGTTGGCGGTGTCCTTCTCGGTGTCGTCGCGGAGCTTGAGCGTCTCGTCAGCCCGCATCCAGAGGTTCTCCGTGCCGGTCTGCTCGGGGTTGCTCTGGGTGTGGCGGAGGACCTTGAGGATCTCGGCACCGACGTCGTGCACCGAGTTCAGGAGGTTGCTGGTGTCGGCCAGCGACGCCGACAGCGACTTGAGCACCGTGGCCGTGTCGGTCAGCGACGCCGACGTGCCGATGAGCGCCCGGGCGGTGTCGGACAGCGAGCCGGCAGTGGTCTTCAACGCCCCGGCGGTGGTGGTCAGCGAACCCGACGTGGTCATGAGGGACCCGTCCACCTTCTCGAGGTTGCCCCGCATGGCGACGAGCGAGCCGGAGATGTCTTTGGTGGCCCCGGGCACGGGCTTCAGCGCGCCGTCGATGGCCTCCAGCTTGCCGTTCACGTCGGCGATGTAGCTCGGCAGCGGCCTGACATTGCCGCCGGCGCCGCCCACCGCCCGGGACGCCTCGGACAGGTTGCGGTCGATCGACTCGAGGTGGCTGACGATGGGGAGCATGAAGGCGACGAGGGTGGCCAGCACCACGAAGCCGGCGGCGATCCACACGCCCAGCCAGCCCCAGAGCGGGAACAGGGGGCGGACGGGCCGGGTGACAGCAGTCATCGGACTCGTTCCTCCCTCAGCAGTGGCTGTCGGCGCCATTGCCGTTCAGCTTGCGGTCGATGCAGGCGACGTACCGCTGCGTGAGGGCCACCTGGGCCAGGAGGTTGCCGGAGTCGACCTTGAGGGCCTTGTCGAGGGCCAGGCCGGTGTCGAGCCGCTTGTTGATCTCCACCACGTCGGTGCCGATTTTCCGGGTGGCGTCGAGGAGCCCGGCCAGCGAGGCGTTGATTCCCTTGGTCGTGGTGTTGAGCGCTCCGGTGGTGTCGCCCACCTGCCGGGTGGTGCCGTCGACCTCGGCCGACGAGGCGGCGATCTTCTTCGTGCTGGCGTTGATGTCGGCGGCGGTGGCGCTCATCCCGTTGGCCGTGGCCAGCAGCTGGGCGACGGTGGCGTTGATGGCGCCGGTGCTGGCGTCGAGCGACCCCGACAGGCGGTCGAGCGCCTTGGCCTGTTCGACCATGGCGGCGAGGTCGCCGGCCAGGGGCTGGGTCGAGGCCAGGATCGACGAGGCGAACTCGTTGGTCCGGCTGAGCTGGACGACCGAGTCGGTGGCCTGGTTGATGCCCTGGCCCGTCCGGGCGATGTTCCCCGTCTTCAGGTTGATGCGGTCGGTGGCCCGCATCGTGCGGGCCAGCAGGGTGGCGGTCAGCAGGGTCGCCCCCAGCACCGCCAGCAGTACGACGGCGTTGAGCAGGTGCGAGCTGCCCTTCCGGTCCACAGGAGCACCCCCTGAGCGGCGTTGTGTAACCGCGACGCTACGCGCCGTGCCACCTGGGAGGGGGGAGGGTCTTTGGCCGTTGTGTCACGGCTACGACGTAGTGGGTGTGCGCGTCGTGCCAGCCCGTTCGCCGCGGGTGTGCGCTAGGAAGGCATCGTGCAAGCCGATGTCTGCGTGGTCGGCGGTGGCCCGGCGGGGATGATGCTGGCCGTCCTCCTCCTCCGGGAGGGCCTGACGGTGACGGTGCTGGAGAAGCACGCCGACTTCCTCCGGGACTTCCGGGGGGACACGATCCACGCCTCGACGCTCAACCTGATGGACGAGCTCGGCTGGGGTGACGAGTTCCTCCGGCTCCCCCACCAGAAGATCCGCCGGCTGTCGGGCGTCTTCGGCGGCGAGACCTACGCCGTGGCCGACTGCAGCCGCCTCCCCGGTCGCCACAGGTACATCGCCCTGATGCCCCAGTGGGACTTCCTCGACTTCTTGGCTGACAAGGCTCGGCAGCTTCACCTGGCCCCCCCGACGCACGCCGGCTTCACACTCCTGCGCTCCACCGCGGTGGACGGACTGCTGCGGGACCGGAACCGGGTGGTCGGTGTCACCGCCCAGGGTCCGGACGGGTCCGTCGAGGTCCGGGCGCACCTGACAGTGGCCTGCGACGGGCGGCACTCCGACGTGCGGCGACTGCTCGGGCGGCGGTCCCGCCCGTTCGGAGCGCCGATGGACGTGCTGTGGTTCCGCCTCCCCCGGGAGGCGACCGATCCCGACGGGCTGACCTTCGTCGTCGGCACCGGAGTGGCCCTGGTGCTGATCGACCGGGGCGACTACTTCCAGATCGCCTACGTCATCCCCAAGGGCGGCTACGACGGGGTGCGGGCCGCCGGCCTCGAGGCACTCGTCGACCAGGTCGGGACGCTGGCGCCGTCGCTGGCCGGTCGGGCCGACGCCCTGAAGTCGTGGGACGACGTCCACATGCTCCGGGTCGTGATCGATCGGCTGCGACGCTGGCACGCCCCGGGCGTGCTGCTCATCGGCGACGCCGCCCACGCCATGTCGCCCATGGGCGGCGTCGGCGTGAACCTCGCCGTCCAGGACGCCGCCGCAGCCGCCCGGATCGTGGCCCGGCCACTGCGGGAGCTGCGCGACGCCGTCGAACACGATGGGCTGCTCCCGGGGACCTGGTCGCTCGAGCGCCACCTGGCCAGGGTCCAGGCCCGCCGGCTCTACCCGACCGTCGCCACCCAGATCCTTCAGCGGATCCTGGGCCGGGGTGTCGTGGCTAGGGTGCTGCAGTCGGACCGGCCCCTGCCGGTGCCGTTGTTCATCCGGGCCCTGCGGCGCTTCCCGGTCCTCCAGGGCCTGACCGCCCGGGCGGTCGCCATCGGCTTCCTGCCCGAACACGTTGCATGAAGGGCCCGGTTGCGATAGCCCGTGGCCGGAGACGAGTCGCTCGGGAATCCTCGAGCCCAGGAGGAGCGATGGTCGAGATCGGTGCCCGGATCGTCGTGGAGTCCCAAAAGGTGGGGACGCCACCCAAATGCGGGGTGGTGACGGGAATCAACGGTCCGCTGGTGCAGGTGCGGTGGGACGACGGGCGGGAGACGTCGTTCATCCCCGCGGCCGGCTCCATGCGGGTGCAACCAGCGAGGGGTCGTGGAACTCGAAAAGCTCGGTGACGGGGTCTGGGCCTGGCTGCAGCCGGGCGGCGGATCGGGGATCAGCAATGCCGGGGTGGTGGCCGACGACGACGGGCTGACCGTCATCGACTGCCTGATGGTGCGCTCCCAGTGGGAGCCGTTCGCCGCCGCCGTGGCCGAGCTCGGCCAGCCGGTGCGGCGGGTGGTGCTGACCCACGCCCACATCGACCACGTCGGCGGCACCAAAGCCTTCCCGATGGCGTCGGTGCTGGCCACGGAGGCCACCAGCGCGCTGCTCGACCAGCCGCTGATGGTCGACGCCTACAAGGCGTTCATGCCGGCCTTCGCCGAGGAGTTCGACGATCTGGCCGAGCTCGGCACCCGCCCGGTCACGCACGAGGTCACCGACGGCGCTCCGCTCGGCACCCGCCTCGAGCTGATCCCCGCCGCCGGCCACACCGCCGGCGACCTGATGGTGCTGGTCGACGATTCGATCCTCTTCGCCGGTGACGTCTGCTTCTTCGGCGTCACCCCCTTGGCCTTCCAGGGTGACCCGGCGGCCTGGGTGGCCGTGCTGGATCTCCTCCCCGACCTGGCGGAGATCATCGTCCCCGGCCACGGCCCGATCGGCGGCCTGGCCGAGGTCGGTGCACTGCGTGACTACCTGGCCGCCTGCGTCGCCGGTTCCATCCCGCCGGGGCCGTGGGACGGGTGGATCGAGCGGGAGCGCGACGAGGTGAACATCGAGCGGGCCGCCATGCTCGCCGCCGGCGAACCCCCGACGGAGATGCCCCCGTCCATGCTCCGAATGCTCGGCCTGGGCTGACCCCACCACCCCAACCGGCGTTCGTTTACCGGGAATGCGGCGGAAAACGAACGCCGGTTTGGTCTAGCCGAGGTGCTTCCGGAGGAACTCCAGGGTGCGGATCCAGGCCTGCCGGGCGGCGTCCTCGACGTACTCGTGGGGACGGGTGTCGTCGAAGAAGGCCGGCCCGGCGCTGGGGTAGACGAAGAGCTCGACGTTCAGGCCGGCGTCGCCCAGGGCCTCCTCGAGCGCCGACACGGCCTGGGGCGGGAACGTGGGATCGTCCCCGCCGAAGTGGCCCTGGATGGCGGCGGTGAGGCGCGACCAGTCGGGCGGCTCACCCCCGGCCGGGACCACCCCGTAGAAGGAAACGACGGCCGCGACCTCGTCGGGCCGGTGCGTGCCCAGCCACAGGGCCAGGCCGGCACCGAGGGCGAAGCCGACGACACCGACGCCGTGTCCCCTCACGGCCGGGTGGGGTTGGAGCAGGTCGAGGGCAGCGGCGAGGTCGGTGGCGCCGGGCCCGTGGTCCTCCAGGTCGGGCGCCAGGGCAGTGAACCCTTCGGCGGCGAAGCGGTCGCAGACGTGGCGGCCGTGCTGTGGCGCACTCCGCCAGTCGGCGATCACGATGAGGGCCGGACCGGCCCCTTTCTCCGGAGTGGCCAGGTACCCGCCGCCTGACCCGAACGCGATCTGCTCTCCCATGCCGGAAGATCTACCCAGCCGATCTCGATGGCATTCAGTGCCACTTTGCCCTATTGTTCCCCACCGTGGCGATGACCATGACCCGCAAGCCGGCCGACGAGATCCTCCACGGGCTGCTGGGGACCGAGGCGGGCCGCCAGGATCCCTACCTCCTCTACAAGGCGCTGCGCGACATCGCCCCACTTTTCCGCAGCGAGCTGGACGGCCACTGGTACGCCTCCCGCTACGACGACTGCAAGGCCATCCTCGTCGACCCCCGGGCCGGGCGGGGCCCCGGCATGGTCACCCGCTACGGGCAGAACCCGGCCCTGGCCCAGCGGTTCACCCGCCGCATGAAGATGACCATGCTCATGCACAACCCGCCGGAGCACACCCGCCTGCGGGGTGTGGTCGGCCGGGCCTTCACCCCCCGCCGGGTGGCCGGCCTGGGGGAGCGGATCGTGGCCCTCCTCGACCCGATGCTCGACGCCATGGCCGACGCCTCCGAAGTCGACTTCATGGCCGCCCTGGCCTTCCGCCTGCCGGTGTCGGTCATCGGCGAGCTGGTCGGGGTGCCGGTGGACGAGCGGGAGCAGTTCCGGGATCTCGTCCGTCGCGTCAACCGGGCCTCCGAGATCGGCGCCACGACCGCCGACCTCACCGACGCCGACCGGGCCGCCGAGTTCCAGGACGCCTACTTCGCCGACCTCGTGGCCCGGAAGCGCAAGGAGCCCGACGACGGGCTGCTCTCGGCCCTGATCGAGATCCGCGACAGCGGCGGCCCGCTGTCGGAGGAGGAAATGGTCGCCACCGGCCGGCTGCTGTTCGGGGCCGGGTTCGTGACCACCACCAACCTCATCGGCAACGGAATGGTGACCTTCTTCCGCCACTCCGGGGAGATGGCCCGCTTCTGGGCCGATCCTCACCGGCTGGCCGTCACGGCCGTCGACGAGATCCTCCGCTACGAGAGCGTGGTGCAGACCAACGGGCGGTGGGCGTTCGAGCCGATCGAGCTGGGTGGGGAGACGGTGGGCGCCGGCGAGGTCGTCATCCCGCTCATCGGCGGGGCCAACCGCGACCCCGAGCGCTTCGCCGACCCGGAGCGCTTCGACGTCGCCCGCCACGGTGAGGCGCCGCTGAGCTTCGGATGGGGCATCCACCACTGCCTGGGGGCGCCGCTGGCCCGGCTCGAGGCCCAGATCGTCTTCACCCGGCTGGCGGAGCGCTTCGCCCGCATCGAGCCGGCCGGGCCGATCCCCCGGTTCGACACGGCGTTCCTGCGGGGCGTCCCGTCGCTGCCGGTGCGGGTGACCCCCCGGTAGTTCGCCTTCCGCGACAGCCTCCGCTCCGGCCGTGGCGGGGTCGCGCGTAGAGTGCTCTCTCGTGGAAGTTGGGTCCACGGGCTCCGAGCCACCAGTCCGAGTGCTCCTCGTCGAGGACAGCCGGACGGATGCCGCGCTGGTCGAGTCACTGCTGGAGCACAGCACCGCCGCCCATTTCGAGGTGACGACGGTCGGCACCCTGGCCGAGGCGCTGGCCGGGCTGGCCCGCCGCTCCCTCGACGTGATCCTCCTCGACCTGACGCTGCCCGACAGCGAGCGGCTTCACGGCCACCGGGCGATCCGGAACCGCAGCCCCGACGTGCCGGTGGTGGTGATGACCGGGTTGCAGGAGTCCGGCCTGGGACGGGCGGCGGTGCAGCAGGGGGCGCAGGACTTCCTGAGCAAGGGAGCGGTGGACGGGGAGCGCCTGGCCGACACGCTGCTGTTCGCCATCGCCCGGTCCCGCCAGGCCGGGCCCGGGGCGCTCCGCGACCCGCTCACCGGGCTGGCCACCGCCCCGTTGCTCGTCGAGCAGGTGGCCGAAGCGCTGGCCCGCTCGGAACGGGAGAAGCGCCTCGTCGGTGTGGTGGTCGTCGGGCTCGCCGGCTTCGCCGGGATCGACGACCGCTTCGGGACCGGCGCCGGGGAGGAGCTGCTGTTCGGGGTGGCCGGGCGGCTCTGCGAGGTGTTCCCGCCACCGACGCCCATCGCCCGGGTCGGGCTCGACGAGTTCGCCGTGGTGATCGAAGGTCTGCCCCGCCCGGGCAACGCCGAACGGGCCGGCCAGCGGGCGCTCGGCGCCCTGGCTCCCGAGTTCGGGTTGGGCGACGGGAAGATCCGGGTGACGGCCAGCGTCGGCATCGCCCTGGGCAAGGTGACGGCCGACGGTCCGGACCTGCTCGACCGGGCCCGATCAGCGATGGCCGAGCAGCGCCGGACGGGCGGCCAGGGCATCCGCCTGGCCTGACGGCCGGTCGGCGCCGGTCACTCGAGCAGGGCGTGCACCCTGGCGGCTGACGCCGCCGCCACCGGAGGAACCGCCACCGTCAACTCTCTGCCCCCGGGCGGCACGACCAGGGGCCCGCCCTGGGCGGACACCGCTCCGGACTCGTCGGTGAGGGCCACGCTCAGGCGGTGACCCGAACAGCGCCAGGCGATCCCGTCGACCGCCACGGCCACCACGGTATAGCCAACCGCCGGGTCGAAGGCGGTGCGCAGGGCCGTCTGGACCCCGTCATGATCACACCCGGCCCCGGCCGCCTGGTGGCCGGGGGCGGCCCAGGCTGCGCCGGGACCGCTCCGAGGCGCGTTGGCGGAGGTGAGGACGAGCACGGTTGCGGCTATCGCCGCGCCAGTCGCCGTCACCGCCGCCCTCACCTTCATGGACTGCCTATCGGCCGTCCGCCGGCGTTTTAGATGCTCAGAATTAATGAACGGCGGGGATGGATTGGGGTCACGGCACGAGCGTCTCGCAGTTCGTCTGGCTGTTCGTCCCGCCGTCGTATTTGTACCGATCGCCGGAGCCGCCCTCGCAGTTGAAGGTGTCGTTGCCGGAACCGCCGGCCACGGTGTCGTTGCCGGAGCCGGTCTTGACCGGATTGTTGGTGCCATCGCCGGCGTTGACGACGTCGATTGCCCCGGCCGTCGTGATGCTGTCGTTGCCGGCCCCAGTGAGCACCGTGTTGGTGCCGGCGCCGGCACTGATCACGTTGGCGCCGTCACCGGCGTTCACGACATCGGCAACGGCGCCCGACGTGACATTGTCGACGCCGACCCCGCCGACCACCGTGTTGGTGCCGGCGCCGACATTGACCACGTTGGCGCCATCCCCGGCGTTCACCTGGTCGATGCCGCTTCCGCCGGTGATGGTGTCATCCCCGGCGCCGGCTACGACGGTGCTGTTGCCCGAGCCGACGTCGATCTTGTCGTTGCCCTCCCCGCTGTTGACCCGCCGCACGCCGGTGCCCGAGGAGATGATGCAGTCGTCGCCTCCGAGCCCGAGGATGATGTCGGCCCCGTCCTTGGCGTCGATGGCGTCGGCGCCCGACGTGCCCACGATCACGTCGTTCCCGGCGGTACCGGTCAGGACCTGGCTGTAGGTCGCGGTGCAGCCCGAAGGTTTCGTCCCTCCCGTCGTCACACCGGCGCTGGACAAGGTGGAGGCGGTGTAGTTGGTGCCGGTACCGGCGTTGACACTGTCCGTGCCAGTGCCCGGGTCGACGATGTCGGCGCCCGTACCGGCGGTGACGGTGTCGTTGCCCAGTCCGCCGCTCACGTTGTTGAGGCCGTCGCCGGCGGCGATGGTGTCGTTGCCGTCCCCGCCGCTGATGAGGTCGTCTCCCGCCCCGGTGGACAGGTCGTCGTTGCCGGGTCCGCCCGACACGAGGTCGGCGCCCCCGGTGGTGATGACCTTGTCGTTGCCGGCGCCGGCGGAAATCGTATTGGCGGCCGTGCCGGTCGCGATCACGGTGTCGTTCCCGTCGCCGCCGTTGACCTTGTTGGCACCGTCTCCCGCCTGGATATCGTCCGACCCGGCACCGCCGTCGATCACGTCGTCGCCCGCCGTGGTGACGATGCAGTCGGCCCCCCCGAGGCCCAGCACGACGTCGTTGCCGCCCTTCCCCTGAATGTAGTCCGCTCCCGCCGTGCCGATCAGGATGTCGTGACCGGTCGTGCCGTTGACCGCCGTGTAACCGGACGTGTTCGAGCACGCATCGGAGCCTGCCGGCACGGCCAAGGCCGTCACGGTGAAGATGCTGATCTGCCGGCCGCCCACCGTCAGGGAGGAGGCGGCGGCGAGGCAGGGGACCAGCACCAACCCGGTCGCCATCCACCACGGCCACCGGAAGGGTCGCCCCGACAGCCGGCGGCCTCCGTTCACGAGTGGATGGCGACCTGGGTCTTGGCGACGTTGACGGCCGCGGTGTTGGGCACGTCGACCTCCTGGTTGCCACCTCCGCCCTGGACCGTGGTGGTGACATGGCTGAGCGAGGTCCCCGAGGCGTTGGCCAGGTCGACCTCGAGCTTCAGTCCGGCACAGGCGGCGTTGATGCCGACCACGGTGACCTTGTCGACGTCGTAGTCACCGCTGGTGGTGTTCCACAGGAACGTATAGGTGGCGGTGACGCCGTCACCGTCGCAGTTGACGGTTGCCCCGCCGCCCGCCTGGAGCACCCCGGTGTTGAGGGTCAGCGAGGCGGCGAAGGCGTAGACCGCGGTGAAGACCAGCCCGCCGACGACGAGGGCGAGGAGGCCTCTCCGCATCCGGTCAAAGCCCTCCTTACGCGGCGCCGATCTGGATGAAGACCTTCCCGACGTCCGCAGCCGCCGGGCCGTTGCTGACCGCCACGTTCGCCGCCCCGCCGGAGGCCGAACCGGTCCCCTCCACGTTCCCCGCACCGTTCGCGTCGGCCAGGGTCACCTTCACGGCCTTCGTGTCGCAGGCTCCGGCGATGTTGGTGATGTTGACCCCCGTCACCGTATAGCCGACGTTCTGCGTGTAGGCGGTGGTGTACGCCACCGTGACGCCGTCGGTGTCACAGGCCGCCACCACGGTCGTGCCGGCCCCCAGGCCGGCGTCGGTGACCGTCCCGATGGTGGCCGCCGATGCGAACGCGATGGCGTAGGCACAGCTACCGAAAAGAAGGGCGAGCAACAGCCGCTTCATTGGATGGTCCTCTCTCTGGCAACCCCAGGCACGGGACCCCGGGGAATCTCCCGTCAGGCGGTAGGTTAGTGAACCTGCGGACGAGATTCACGTTTCTGCTGCGGGTTCGCCGTAATCGCCTCGCCCGGTTCGCCGGGCTGGCTCTGGGCGTTCTCGCCGTCTTGGTGTGGGGCATCTGGCTCCGGCCGGAGTTCGCCGGGGGACGGGCCGGCTATGTAATCGTCACCGGAGGGAGCATGTTGCCGACCCTGCACGGCGGCGATCTGGTGATCGTCGAGCGGCAGTCGACCTACCGGGTCGGCGACGTCGTCGCCTACCGCATCGCCGACGGGGTGTTCAAGGATCGGAAGATCATCCACCGCATCGTGGGGGGCGATCCGGTCGGCGGCTTCCTGATGCGGGGCGACAACAACACCGACGACGACCTGTGGCGACCCCGCCAGTCCCACATCGAAGGCAAGCTGTGGAAGCGGCTCCCGGCGGCGGGGCGGGTGGTCGCCTTCCTCCGGGCCCCGGCGGTGCTGGCTGCCGTGGCCGGCGGCTTCGTGTTCGCCCTCGTGTTCACGTGGGACAGGCGCCAGGCCGTCAGTGGCGAGGTGCGCTCAGCCCAATGACGGATTTCGGCGCCTGGCCGCCGGCCAGAGAGCCGTGGAAGGGGCAGGCGGAGAAGTTGAAGACCCCACCATCGGAGGCAACGAGGAGGTAGCCGTCCCCGCAGGCGGCCATGCCCGCGATGGGGGCGTTGAGGCGCGTGTCGCCCAGCGAGCCCCGGTAAGGAGCGTCGAAGGCGAAGACGCCGCCGTCCGTCGCCGCCATCCAGTATCCGGCGCCGTCGCCATCGAGGGCGATCGACCGGATGGGGGCGTTGAGGCGCTGTCCGCCCATGGAGCCGGCGAAGCGGGCGTCGCCGAAGGCGAAGACACCGCCGTCGTCGGACACCAGGATGTAGCCCTGGCCGGTTCGGGTACCGGCGGCAGCGACGATGGGACGGTTGAGGTGCACCCCGGAGAGATCGCCGTAGGCGCGCGCTGACCCGAAGGGGAAGACTCGTCCGGCATCGGTGAAGATCCAGTAGCCGTCGCCACTGGGGAGGCCGCCGAGTGTGACGGCTCTCTCGCCCGCCGCTCGGGCCGACTTCCCCAGCTCGCCGTGGTGGCGAGCACCGCCGAAGGCGGCGACGCGTCCGTTGTCCGCCAGGATCCAGTACCCGGCACCGGATCCCAGTGTTTCGAGGTGGGTGGCCCGGGATGACCCGAGGTCCCCCCAGACGTCGCCCCGGTACGGCACCTCTCCGAAGGCATCGACCTTGCCGTGTTCGCTGATCATCACGTATCCAGCGTTCGTGGGCCCGGACCGCGACGGTCTCGGCGGAAGCCCAAGTGCGGCGGCGGCGTCCACCACTCCCGAGGCGTCGATCCCCTCGGCCCCGACCGGCCCCCGCCCGAAGGCCGAGCGGCGGAGCCGGTCGGCGATGTCGGCCTGGCTGGCGTCGGGATAGGCCGACCGGAGCAGCACGGCCACGCCGGACACCAGCGCGGTGGCGGCCGACGTCCCGGAAACAGCCGTGTATCCGGGCCCGTTCGCCGTCGTGGTCACGACGTTCACGCCCGGGGCGCTGACGTCGACCCAGGGGCCGAAGTTCGAGGCGGAGGTGCGGTGGCCGGCGGCGTCGGTGGCACCGACGGCGACCACGCCTCGGGCGGCGGCGGGGAACTCGGGAACGGCGGAGGCGCCGTTCCCGGCGGCGGCGATGACCAGGACATCCCGCTTGGTGGCGTAGTCGACGGCCCGTTGCAGCACGTCGCCGTCGATCGGAGCGCTGAGCGAGATGCTGATCACGTCGGCACCATGGTCGACCGCCCAGGCGATACCTGCGGCGACGTTGGCGTCGGTGGCGGCACCCGAGGGATAGGTCACCTTCACGGGCATGATCTTCGCCGCCCAGGCGACGCCGGCGAGGCCCAGGGCGTTGTTCGTCGCGGCCCCGACGATCCCCGCCATGTTCGTGCCGTGGCCGCGCTCGTCGGTGGTGTCGTCGTTGCCTTTCAGGATGTTCCTGCCGGCCACGACCCGCCCCGCCAGATCGGGATGGGACGCATCGACACCGCTGTCCACCACCGCCACGACCACGGTCTCCGAGCCGGTCGTCACATCCCAGGCCGAGGGGACGCCGATGGTGGTCAGATACGAGGCCTGCGAACCCGAATAGTCCGGATCATTGGGGATGCCCGCCGGCCACAGCAACGGCGTAAGGGACAGGGACTGCTTACGGACCGTGGGGGTGTACGGCGCCGCACCGAAAATCACCAGCGCGACGACGAGACCGACACCCGCCCGGCGAATTGAGCGACGATTCCGTCGTGCACGATTCCCGGCCCCGCACGCGTCGAAATAGTGCCGCCCCGTCAAAGCCATTTTGGCCTCTCTCGCCTGCCGGGATCACGGCTAAACGACGTCCCTTGGCACCTACTGCTTCGCCCGCGCCGTCGGGACGGGACGGAGCATAGCCAACGCTGGCGAGAACTTCCAGAGCCTCCCTTCCTATGGTAAGCATCTAACTCTCAACCACAAAATCAGTGTTTTTTCCCTGGGGCGCCTTCCTATGATGTTGAGCCTGTAATTCTTCGCCTAAGGTCCCCTGGGGCTAAGGGCTTCTCGCACATAGTGATGGTTCTACATCCCATTAGCGATCGACACGACATACCGAAAGTGATCGTTGCGACACACCGGCCAGTCGGTCGGGCAATTTTTGCGGAAAAGCCGCACCTGCCTGATGGCATGAACGCAGGCCGTCAAGAAGGAGCTTCGGATGTCCCGTCGCCCTCGGTTGTTTCGTCTCCCCGTCATCGGTCGGCTGCTGACCACGGTCGTCTTCACCGGTGGTGCGGCCTTCGGCGCAGTCCCGTCGGCCGCCGAAGCGAGATTTTCGGGAGCCGCCGAAGCCGGACTTCCGGCGCCCTCCGTGGCCGACATGGTGGCCCTGTGTGGGACGTTCCGGCCCATCCAACTGCCCGATGGGCGAGCGCTGTGCACCCACGGGCCTGACCCTGCTCCTGATGGCGTCGACTTCCGTGTCCCGCATCCCCTCGTCGCGCCAGGGCGGGCGGAGGGCCTGATCTTCGACGACCCCCCCGGCGGCCCCCCCAGCCGGGCGGCCGCAACGCCGGGGATCGGTTGTTACGGCAACGGCCAGGACGGAAACCGGGTGCAGGCGATCTACGCCTTCCCGGCCGACCGCCCCGATCGCTACGGACAGACGGTGCCGTTCATCCGGCAGTGGGCCGCCGAGACCGACGCCGTGTTCCAGGCGAGCGCCGCCCAGACCGGAGGAACGCGCCGGATCCGGTTCGTGACCGACGGGAACTGCGATCTGATGGTTACCCGGGTCGCCCTCACCGCCCATGGGGACGACACCTTCGACAACACCATCGCTGAACTGGCGGCTCAGGGCTTCAGCCAGTCGAACCGCAAGTACCTCGTGTGGGTGGATTCGACGGTCCTCTGTGGCATCGGCACCTATTACGTCGACAGCCGGCCGACGGCCGACAACTTCAACAACGGCCGGTCGGGCGTCCCGGCGTCGGTGTCGCGGATCGACTCCGGATGCTGGGGGCTCGGCTCCCGGGGTCAATCGGTCGAGGCCCACGAACTGATGCACAGCCTCGGGGCGGTCATCCCCACGGCCCCCAACGCCACCGTCAACGGCCATTGCGATGACGATGACGACCGGATGTGTTACGCCGACGGCAGCCCGCTCCTGGTCCTCCGGAGCCTCTGCTCGTCCGACCAGGAAGCCCTCCTCGACTGCCGGCACGACGACTACTTCCACACCTCCCCGCCCGCCGGGAGCTTCCTGGCCACCAACTGGAACGGGGCCAGCAGCTCCTTCCTGTCCGGTACCTTCTCCAGCCCGACGCTGGCGGCCGTCGACGGCCTGACCACCGAGGGAGATTCGGGCAGCACCCCCCTGTCATTTGCCGTGACGCTGTCGGCGCCCGATTCCAAGCCGGTGAAGGTGAGCTTCGCCACCGCCGACGGGTCGGCCCGGGCTCCGGACGATTACCAGGCCACGAGCGGCACCCTGACCTTCCAGCCGGGAGAGAAGACCAAGACGGTCACGGTGGCGGTCAAGGGCGACACGCAGAACGAGGCCGACGAGACGTTGTCGTTGCGGTTGACCAGCCCGTCGAATGCTGTGTTGGGGCGGACGGAGGCGTACGGCACGATCGTCGACAACGAGGAGTCGCCCCAGGGCTACTGGTTCGTGGCCGCCGACGGGGGCATCTTCGCCTTCGGGAACGCCGGCTTCTACGGCTCCACCGGCAGCCTGCGCCTGGCGCAGCCGATCGTCGGCATGGCCGCCACCCCGTCCGGCAAGGGGTACTGGCTCGTCGCCCGCGACGGCGGCGTCTTCGCCTTCGGCGACGCCGGTTTCCATGGCTCGACCGGCGACATTCGCCTGGCGCAGCCGATCGTCGGCATGGCCCCCACCCCGTCCGGCAAGGGGTACTGGTTCGTCGCCAGCGACGGCGGGATCTTCGCCTTCGGCGACGCCGGTTTCCACGGCGCCGCCAGCCAACCGGCCTCGCCCATCGTCGGCATGGCCGCCACCCCCACCGGGAAGGGCTACTGGTGCGTCGCCCGCGATGGCACCGTCTACAACTTCGGCGACGCCGGCTCCCTGGGGAAGGCAGGTTCTCCCGAGACCGCCGGGCTCGTCGCGAGCCGGAGCGGCAACGGCTACTGGGTCGCCGGGGCCGACGGGGCGGTCTTCCCGTTCGGCGACGCCCGCAGCTTCGGAGGCACGGGGAACCTGGCCCAGCCCGTCGTCGGCCTGGCCGCCAGCCCCAAGGGCGGTGGCTACTGGCTGGTGGCCCGGGACGGTGGGATCTTCGCCTTCGGTGACTCCCGCTTCTACGGATCGACCGGGAACATCAAGTTGAACCAGCCGATCGTCGGCATGACCGCCACCAGCGCGCTTTAAGAAGAGCGGGTCGCCGCCCGGCTAGAGCTTGCGGTGGTCCCAGCTGGCGGTCTTTGTCGGCGTGACGAAGACCGCCACCCGCTTCCGGGCCTCGGCCTCGACGCCGGCCCGGGAGGCGTGGGTCATGTCGCCCTGGTAGCGGGCGTAGACGGCGGCGCCGACGTCGAAGACGGTGTCGTAGTCGTCGGCGATCTCGGCCTGGCCGGTGATGCACACGCCGCGGAGCTCGCCGTAGGAGTCGCCTGCTTCGACGAGGCAGGTGATGCGGGGGTCCCGGCGCAGATTGACCGTTTTCTGCGCCTTGGCGAAGGTCCAGAAGGTGATCCGGCCCTCGATCACGGCGAACCACATGGGAACGAGGTGCGGTGTGCCGTCGGGCCCGATCGACGCCACCTGGACGGTCTTCTCGGTGGCGAGGAACTCCGCCACCTCGTCGTCCGTCATACGAATGCGCTCCCGCTGGCTCGGCATGGCCAAGAATCCTTAGCAGGTGCGCGATTGATTTCCCGTCCCGGGCGCCACCAATGGGCTGTTAGGGGGAGACGAGGCCGGAATGCAGGCGGAGCAGTACCCGACCGAAAGCGCACTGCTGACCGGCGCCGCCGGGGGCGACCCCGACGCGGTCAGAGCCCTCATCGACTCGGTCGGCCCCGTCGTCTACGGATTCGTGTTCGCCCGGGTGGGAGGCAACGAACCTGCCGCCCAGGACCTGCTCCAGGAGACTCTGATCGAAGCACTGCGCTCTGCTCCGACGTTCCGAGGCGACGCCTCGCTGCGAACGTGGGTGTGCGCCATCGCCCGCCGCCGCCTCGCCCGGCACTACGAGGCCGAGCGGCGCAACGCAGTGGCCGAGAGCGGCCTGGCCCTGCTGGGCGGGGTCGGCGGCCTGGCCGGGGCTTCCTCGAGCGAGCGCGACGAGGTCGAGCGTCGAGACGAGATCGTCCGGGCTCTCGGCCGCCTCCCCGCCGTCCACCGCCAGGTGCTGGTGATGAAGTACCTCGACGAGCTGCCCGTCTCCCAGATCGCCGACGAGCTGGGCCGCTCCCCGGTCCAGGTGCAATCCCTGCTCCAGCGGGCCCGCGACGGCCTCCGCCGGGCGCTGGAGGGATCCGATGGCTGATCGGCTCCCGACTGTCGGCCCGGCCGTTCTGTGGTCACGAGACGGCGTATATCGCCGTTTCGAGACCACAGAACCAGGTCCCAGCGACGGAAGGAGGGTCGGGTGACTGAGGAGCCCGAACTCCCTCTCGCCGGGCTCGACGCTGAGCGGCCGCTCCCGTCGGAGTTGCAGGCCCGGCTCGAGGCGGCGCTGCTGGCCGCCGTGGCCGGGGGCCTGCCGGTCCCGGCCGACGCTTGGGGGCTTCACCAGCCTCCCGGGACCGACACTGACTCCCTCGACGCCCCCCGCCCTCTGCCCGAGCCTCTCCGGGCCCGCCTGGAGTCGGTTCTGCTGGCCGCGGCCGCCGCCACCCCCACGGCGACGACCCCGGCCGCCGCCGCCTCTCCGACGCCCGAACTGGTCGGCACGGCAGCCACCGCCTCCCCCTCCGGCTTGGCCGGCGCACCGGCGGGGGCGACCGTCGTCCCGCTCGAACGGCGGCGGCGGAAGGTCGTGGCGGCGTGGTCGTCGGTGGCGGCCGTCCTCCTCATGGTCGTGGCCGTGGCCGGCCTGGCGGGGCGGGGCGGCGACTCCGGGTCCGGCAGTGTGGAGGTGGCCGGCGGGCCGACCTCCACCACGGTCGAGACGCCGGCGTCTCTCCCCTCGGACGCCGGCGTCTCCCCTGAACCAATCGCTCCGCCCACGACCGAGCCGGCCGCCACGCCCCGAACAACCCGCCCCCCGCGCCCCTTGCCGACGACGACCGGGCCCCCGACCCCGTCCACCCGGGGCACCGAGCCGCCGACGGTCGGCCCCACCGGCCCGCCGGCCGGGTCCACGGAGCCGTCGGGCGGCGGAACCCAGCCGGCGCCGGCGTCGACCGATCCGGGCCCGCCGCCGCCCTTCTACGACTCACCCGCCCGGCGGCGGTTCGTCGACGGCCATCGGCCAGCCGGCCCCCGCCGCCCCCTCGGGCGACGGCTCGCAAGGGGCCGCCCCGCCCAACGAGTCCCAGAAGTCGGGGGCTCCGATGGCCGGCGGGGCGGCGCTCCGGGTCGGCATCGTCACCGGCGACAAAGCCCAGGAAGACGGGTTCCGGGCCTACATCGACCGGCTCAACCAGAACGGCGGCGTCCGGGGCCACCGGATCGACCTGGTGACGGTCAGCCCCGGCCGGGCCGAGCCGCGACACGATCGCCACCGTCAATCTGTCCCCCCATCCGGTGGCCGGGCCCGGCGGGGCACCGGGCTGGGCCACCGGCCCCCTGCTCGAAACCCTGACCGCCACCGAGAACCTGCTGCCCGCCAATGGCGCCGTCTTCTCCTTTGCCAGCCCACCGGAGCGGCAGGGCCATCTGGCGGCTGACGCCCTGTTCCCGTCCGCCGCCCCGGGGCAGAAGGCGGTCATCTACGCCCCCGCCTCTCCCGGCCCGCTCGCGCGACGTCGTGCCCGGAGCCATCGAGGCGGTGCTCAAGCAGCGCGGCGTCACCGTCGAGGTCGTCGACCTACGACCCCACTCCAAGAAGCGGTTCACCTCGCGCCGACGCCGCCTTCGTCAGCCTCGACCCGGCCGCCGCCAAGGCCTGGGTGGCCCAGGCGAAGGCCGACAACTACCGGCCGGCCAGGGGGATCGGCCGGTATCTACTCGCTCTCCGACGAAACCCTCGCTGCCCGACCTGCCCGAAGGTGCCCGGGTGGTCTCGCCCTACGTCGCCCCTGCCGGCGACGAGGGGCAGGCCATCCGCTCGGCCGGAGCGCGGCAGCACATCGGCGTCCGTCCTCCACGGCTGGGCCACCGCCAAGTCGCTGGCGGCGGCCATCTGGCGGACGGGCGCCGACACCCCGGCCGAGGTCCAGGCCGCCCTCGAGGGGCTGAGCGGCTGGTCGTCCGGCCTGGCCCCGCCCTACGAGACCCGCCCCGGTACCCGCTCCCGCACCCCGGAAGGCGTCGTCTTCCGGGTACAGTCACAGGCCTTCGTCCCTGACGGTGGCTTCCGCCGGATCCGTAGCGATCCTCTACCCGACCCTCAACCCACGCCTCTATCCACATCGCATCAAGCCTGGGGAGGCTCGCAAATGAACCGTCCGTTCCGCCGACTGCTGCTGGCGTCGGCCGCCGCCGGGCTCCTGGCCACGGCGGCCGCCGGCCCCGCCCTCGCCTGCGCCGGGTTGGTCACGCCCGGCGGCAACGTCAAGCTGCTTCGGGCCTCGACGCTGGCCGCCTGGGCCGACGGCTACGAGCACTACGTGACGTCGTTCACGTTCGAGGGGGGCGGCGCCGAGTTCGGCTCCATCGTCCCCCTGCCGGGAATCCCGTCCAAGGTGGAGCGGGGCGGCGACTGGACGTTGCAGCGCCTCGAGCGGGAGGTCGCCCCGCCTCCTCCGGAAGCGGCCGCCACCTCCGACTGCGCCAACTGCGCCAAGGCCGGATCGGCGGAAGAGATCTACAACACCCGCATCGACGCGCTCGACATCACGATCCTCCGGGGAGGCGGGGAATCGGTCGGCCAGTGGGCCAAGGAGCACGGCTTCCAGCTGACGCCCGACGCGCCTGAGGTCCTCGACTTCTACGCCGCCCGCTCGCCGATCTTCATGGCCGCCCGGTTCAACGCCGACGCCGCCAAGGAACGGAACCAGGAGCAAGGCGAGGGCACGCCCATCCACCTGACGATCCCGCTGGACAACCCCTGGGTGCCGCTGCGGATCCTCGGCCTCGGGAAGGGCGCCCAGGACATCATCGACGCCAACGTCTTCCTTCTCACGCCGTCGCGGCCGAACCTCCTGCCCAACCCCCAGGGGCCGGATGGCAGAAGGTCCGGGGCGGCCGGCGACTCGACGACAGCCGGCGACGGGGTGTTCCTGGCCCGCAGCGAGGCGGCCTCGAAGTCGCTCCTCGACGACCTCCGCTCCGATAAGGGGATGGAGTGGGTGCCGACCGAGATGTGGTTGTCCTACCTGCAGATCGGCGAGCAGACCGGTGAGCTCCGCTACGACCTGGCGGTCGACAAGGCCGGGACCGGCGCGCCGTCGCCGGTGCTGGCCGGGCTCGAGGCGCCGCCGGCTCCGTCGACCACGACGTCGGTGCCGCCCACCACGGCCGCCCCCGCTCCGACCGCCACGACCGCCAAGGCGAAGCCGAAGCCGGCCCCGGCGCCGAAGCCGGCCAAGCCGACGCCGACGACAGCCGCGGCGGCGCCGACGACCACCCTGACGATCGACCCGTCGCTGTCGGTCATCGTGGAACCGCCGGCCCCCGAGGCGACCGACACCGTGGCCCTGCCGCCCGCCCGGGCCGCCAGCGACGGCGACTCCGGGTCGCCGGCCGTCCTCATCGCCGCCGTCGGCGGCGGCGCACTCGCCGCCGGACTGGCCGCCTGGGCCCTGCAGACCCGGGTCCGCAGCCGTCGGAGCCCTGTGTGACCTCAGTCCAGTCGCCGGAGGTCGACCCCGCTAGCCCGGGGCCGACCTCCGGACCACCCGCCCCCGGCCACCCCGACGCCGCGCCTCCGGAGCATGTTCACTCCCGCGCTTCGGCGGAACAGTTCCGCCAAAGCGCGTCGGCGAACGGCGTTGGGCGTCAGAGAGGGGCGGGACGGGTGGTGGTTGCGGCCGCCGTCGGCGGGGCACTCCTCGCCGGTGGAGTCACTTGGTTGCTGCAGCCGGGCGGAGCGGGCGGGCCGAAGACGATCGAGATCCGGGCCTTCCACAGCCGGTTCGAGTCGGACCGGGTCACCGTGAAGCCGGGGTCGACCGTGCGGTTCGTGATCCGCAACGTCGACCCGATCGACCACGAGTTCATCATCGGCCCGCCCGAGACCCACGACATCCACGAGCGGGGCGAGCCGCACTTCCACACCGGCGCGGTGCCCGGCGAGGTCACCGTCCCGGCCGGCACCACAGTGGAGACGACGTGGACGTTCGGCCCGTCCGGCAGCCCGGACGTGGCCTACGGCTGCCACCTGGCCGGCCACTGGACCTACGGCATGCACGGCCAGGCCCTGATCCGCTGACCCGCCCCCCGGGGACGGTCAGGGCAGCGGTACCGGCAGAGCGCCCATTCCGTTGATCGGCTTGTTGAGCTTGATGCTGCCGGTCGAGCCGAAGAAGCCGGCGTCGCCGAAGGCGAAGATGCCGCCGTCCTGGGCGACCAGCCAGTAGCCCTTGCCCGACGGGGTCCGCGCCATCCCGACGATCGGCTGGTTCAGCTTGAGGTCGCCGGTGGAGCCGAAGAACGTGGCGTCGCCGAAGGCGAAGATGCCGCCATCGCGGGCCACCAGCCACAGGCCCCCGCCGCCCGGCGTGGCGGCGGCGCCAACGATCGGGTGCGCCAGCGGCGGGGTCGCCCCGAATGTGGCCGCGTCGCCGAAGTTGAAGACCTGCCCGTCGGCGGTGACGACCCAGTAGCCCTGTCCGCTGGCCGTCGGCGCCATGGCCACGGCCGAGGCCCGTGACCGGCCGGCGGCGGAACCCAACGATGGTGCGTCGAAGGCGAACACACCGCCGTCGGCGGCCACCAGCCAATAGCCCGAGCCCGACGGTGTCGCCGCCATCCCCACGATCGGCTGGTTCAGCGGGATGTTGCCCGTCGAGCCGTGGAAGGCGGCGTCGCCGAAGGAGAAGATGCCCCCATCCCGAGCCACCATCCAGTAGCCGCGCCCCGACGGCGTCGGCGTCATCCCGACGATCGGTTCGTTCAGCTTGAGATCACCGGTCGAGCCGAAGAAGGCCGAATCGGCGTAGGCGAAGATGCCGCCATCCGACGCCACCAGCCAGTATCCCTGGCCCTTGGGGTCCTCGTTGAGCAGCAGGCCCCGGCCCGGCTGGGCGGGTAGCACCGCGTTCACCGGGTCGGACAGCTTCACGAAGAAGTCCTCGTCGGCTTCCTTGGCGAAGTCCCCGAGGACGTTGACGGCGATGGTCTTGACGGTTTCGAACGGCGCGAACTCGATCGTGCCATTGGCGGCGTCGTAGTCGCTCCCGGCTTTGGCGGTGCCGTCGGCGGTCGACCACTTCACCGTGGCCGGGTTGGTCTGCGGCTGGGCGAGACTGACCGTGAACGTCAACGGTTTCGTGTTGACGTCGCCTTCGGGGAGCGTCGACCCGATGATGCTGAGCGGGTCGTCGCCGTCGGTCGTGCTGAGGAAAGCGCTGCGGGCCGTGTTCCAGTGACCGGCCAGGTAGCCGGCCGGGGCCGACGAGGCGCTGAAGTAGTCGTCCTTCCGGCAGTCGAAGTACGCCTCCTCGGCGGAGCCGCAGACCGTCTGGAGGGCGATGGTGAGGGCGTCCCGGTAACACATGCGGTCGGCGTCGTCGATGCAGTGGCCGAGGACGGTCGAGTGCGGCGCCGTGGGCATCACCGCCCCGAGGGCGTGCATGATCTCGTGGGCCTCGATCGACCCGCCCCGACTGCCGAGGCCCCAGCAGCTGGGGTCGATCCGCGACACCGTCGACGGGGCGGCCGGGTGGCCGTTGTTGAAGTTCTCGGCGCCGGGTCGGTCGTCCTCGTAGTAGGAGGAGATGCCGCACAGGTCCTCGTCCGTCCCGGCGTCCATCCACAGGACGTACTTGCGATTGGTGTCGTTGTACCCGATGAGCGACAGCTCGGCGATCGTGTGCTCCAGGCTGTCGTCGCTGCTGGGCGAGAGGATCACGTGGTCGACGGTCGGCTGGCAGTTGGCGTCGTGCTGCCAGCGAATGTGGCGGATCGCACCCGCGGGGCTGGCCGACCCCATGAAGACGGCGTCGGCTTCGGCGGCCCACTTCTGGATCTTGGGGACCATGGCGTTGTAGTTGTCGACGCGGTCCGACGGACGGGCGTAGATGGCCTGAAACCGCGGCCCGCTGCGGCCGTCATCGAAACAGCGGGCGAAGGGATTGGCCGCCGCGGCGGTTCGCTGCTCGAGGTGCGGGTCGGGCAGGAGGAGCCCCGTCCGGACCTTCCCGGAATCGATCGGGTCGGCGCCGTGGGAGCAGGCCCACCGGCCGCCGGGCAGGCGGAGCTCGATCAGCGCCCCGCAGCGCTCGCCCGGCCCACCGAAGGGATCGCCGATGACGCCGCCGGCGCCGGCCGGCGACCCCGTCGGGCCCAGCAGGTCGACGGCCAGGCCGGACAGACCGAAGAGGCCCACAGCCAGGGCGAGGGGGACGGCGGCGAGACGGCGAACGAGCGACGAACGGCGACGCATGGAACCCCCAGGTGCGATGTGCGACAGCAGTTTACGACGGACGGCGGCACGGAACTCAGCCGGGCGGCGCCCGCCTAGAGTCAGGTTTTCATGTGCGGAGTCGTAGCGGTCCTGCGCCGGCGGTCGACCGTCCCCCCGGCCGACCCGGCCGAGCTGATGGCCGGCCTCGACGCTGCCCTCAGGCACCTCGCCGCCGGGCCGGCGGGGCTGATCGCGGCCGCCGCCGGCTTCGAAACGCTGGACGGGCGGCTGCGCGGCCCGGCCGGCGTGCGCGTCCTCGCCGGTCACCCGGAGCTGGCCACCCGCCTCGACGGGGCCATGACCGAGGCCCGGTCGGCCGTCGGGGGCCTCGAAGCCGACCTCGACGCCGCCCGGCTGCCGCTCAACGGTGCAGAGCTGGAGGCAGCCAACGCCGCCATCGTCCGCCTGAAGGACGTCCTGTGGGCCATCTCCTCCGACCGCCTCCGGGCCGCCCGGGAGGTCATCGCCCTCGCCGCCGACGCCACCAGCGAAGCCGCCCTCGAGGCGTACTGGTCCATCTACGTCGCCCTGTCCGCCATCGATCGGCTCGAGGTGCGGGGGCGGGATTCGGCTGGCCTTCACCTGCTGGTGACCGGGCACGGGCTCGACCCGTCCGACGCCGAGATCGCCGCCCGGGCGGCCGACCCGCTGTTCCGCTCCGGGTCGGTCCGCCTCGTTCCCGGCACCCAACCCAGCCCGGGCGGCGGCGCACCGGCCCTGGCCTTCGTCTTCAAGGCGGCGGCCGAGATCGGCGAGCTGGGCGACAACGTCCGGGCGGTGCGGGGCGCCATCGCGGCCGACGATCTCCTCCGCCGGGCCGTCTCGGGCCCCGACGCCGAAGTGACCGTGGTGGGCCACACCCGGTGGGCCAGCGTGGGGTTGATCAGCGAGGCCAACGCCCACCCCCTCAACAGCGAAGAGCAGGGTCGCGGGCAGGCCCCCTACGTCGCCGCCGCCCTCAATGGCGACGTCGACAACCACCTCGAGCTGCGGGCCGCCGAGGGCCTCGCCACCCCGGCCGAGATCACCACCGACGCCAAGGTCATCCCCATGCTGGTCTCCCGCCGGATGGCCGAGGGAGCCGACCCGGTCGAGGCCTTCCGCCGCACGGTCGCCACCTTCGAGGGGTCGGTGGCCATCGCCGCCAGCGCCGCCGCCGACCCCGGCGCCGTGCTGCTCGCCCTGCGGGGCAGCGGCCAGGCGCTGTACATCGGCCTGGCCGACGACGCCTTCGTCGTAGCCAGCGAACCGTACGGGGTCGTCGAGGAGACGCCCCGCTACCTGCGGATGGACGGCGAGGCCACCGGCGGACAGGTCGTCGTCCTCCGCCGCGACGGGGCCGGCACGCTGGCCGGCCTGCAACGCCGGGCCTACGACGGCGCCCCCCTCCCCGTCGCCGACGGCGAGATCGCCGTGGCCGAGATCACCACCCGCGACGTCGACCGGGCCGGCTACCCCCACTTCCTGCTCAAGGAGGTGTCGGAGGCGCCCGAGTCGTTCCGCAAGACGTTGCGGGGCAAGGTGACCGACGACGGCGGGCAGCTGACGGTGACGCTCGGAGAGGAGACGCTGCCCACCTCCGTCCGCAAGGCGCTGGCCAGCGGCGCTTACCGGCGGGTGCTGGTGATCGGCCAGGGGACGGCGGCCGTGGCCGGCCAGATCCTCGCCTCCACCCTCACGTCGGTGCTGCCGCCGGCGGCCGGCGTCACCGTCGCCGGCCTTCCGGCCAGCGAGCTGTCGGGCTTCGGCCTCGACGACGACATGAGCGACACGCTCGTCGTGGCCATCAGCCAGTCGGGTACGACCACCGACACCAACCGCACGGTGGACCTGGTGCGGGCCCGGGGGGCGGCCGTGCTGGCCGTCGTCAACCGCCGCAACAGCGACCTGGTCGAGAAGGCCGACGGCGTGCTCTACACCTCGGACGGCCGGGACGTCGAGATGAGCGTCGCCTCCACCAAGGCGTTCTACGCCCAGGTGGCGGCCGGTTTTCTGCTGTCGCTGGCGCTGGCCAAGGAAATCCGGCTGGGCCAGGCGGCCAACGGGAACGGCGGAGCCGGGACAGCCGCCGCCCGGCGGGACCACGAGCTCCTCGAAGGCTTGCGTGATCTCCCGGCGGCCTTGGAGGTGGTGCTCGCCGCCCGGCCCGAGATCGCCGCCGCCGCCTGGGCCTACGCCCCGGGCCGGCGCCACTGGGCGGTCGTCGGCAACGGCCCCAACCGCCTCACCGCCTCGGAGCTGCGGATCAAGCTGTCCGAGCTGGCCTACAAGTCGATCGCCTGCGACGCCACCGAGGACAAGAAGCACATCGACCTGTCCTCCGAGCCGCTCATCCTGGTCTGTGCCGCCGGCCTGCCGGCCGCCGCTGCCGCCGACGTCGGCAAGGAGCTGGCAATCTACCGGGCCCACAAGGCGGCGCCGGTTGTCATCGGCACCCGGGGCACCGCCTACCCGGCGGCGCTGGCCACCATTGAGGTGCCGCCGGTGCATCCCCAGCTCGCCTTCGTGCTCTCGGCCATGGCCGGCCACCTCTTCGGCTACGAAGCGGCTCTGGCCATCGACGCCCAGGCCCGGGCCCTACGGGAGATCCGGGCGGCGGTGGAGGATGTCGTCGGCGACGGCGAGGGCCCGCCCGAGCACCTCCTGATCCGCCTCGCCCCCCGGGTGGCCGCCGGCGCCCGGGCCTTCTCCGAAGGCCTCCGCAACGGCCTCTACAACGGCGCCCTCGAGGCCGGCACGGCCGTGGAGCTGGCCTCGGTGTTGCGCTACGCCACCCGGGCGTTGCCCCTCGAGCTCTACGAGCTCGACCACGGCCGGGTCGGGACACCGGGCGTGGTGGTGGAAGACCTGGCCGGAGCTCTCGACCCGGGCCATCGACGAGCTGACCCGTCCCGTCGACGCCATCCGACACCAGGCCAAGACCGTCACCGTCGGGATCTCCCGCTCGGAGGAGGAGCTGTTCCGTAGCTCCCTGGTGGCCGCCACGCTGGAAGCCGGCTGCCCGAGGGATCGCCTCACCTACCGGGTTCTCCGCACCCTGGGGGCGCTCGGCCCGGCGGTGGAGGAGGTCACCGGCTTCACCCGCTACCGGATCGACCGGCCGCTGATCGACGCGGCGGGCGGGAGCGGGGCCGGCGGGAGCGGAGCCGGCGACGGCGCCCGCATCTCCGTCGTGGGTAAGGGCGGGATCGCCACGGAGATGCGGTCCCGGGCGGAAGGCGAGGGCGGCGACGTCCTGCGGGGCACGAAGCACCGGGCCTCGACCCTCCAGGAGGTCACCGTGGCCAAGGGCGGCACCGACGGCCGCACCGTCGTCCTCATCCCCGAAATCCGTCAGGGGACGGTCGTCGGCCTGACCCTGCTCCACGCCCGCTTCGCCGACCGCCTGCCGGGCGAGTCGATGCGGGCTGTGCTCGAGGGGTACCAGTCCCGCTACGGCGCATTGGTCGACGCCGTCACCGAGACCACGAACTTCTCCGACGAACGCCTCGCCGCCCTGGCGGTGATCGAGCTGCTGACCTCACCGGTGCACGTCCTGGCCGAAGCCTGGCGGCGCTGACCCCGCCCGCGAAGGGAGCGTTAAAAGGGGCGTAAGAACGTCCCGCCGGGGAGGGGCCGGCGCTCCCGATGGGGAAAGTGGGTGGTCAGTCAGGCCGTGCCGGCGGCCGCCGCCCCGGGTCAAATCTCCCCCTTGACCTCGGGCGGCGCGCCCGCCGGCAGGCCGATTCCCCCCCTAGAGCTTGGCCAGGATGTCCTTCATCAGCTTCCGGATGTTGTCGTAATCCGACGAGCTGGTGATCTGGACCGACACCTGGCCCTTGCGGACGACGAAGTTGTTGCTCGTCGAGAAGCCGAAGATGGTGGTGGCGAACGCTTCATCGCCGTATCCCTTGATCTTCTTGATCTCGGCATTGTTGGACTTGTAGCTGTCGCGGATGACGGCGAAGCTCTGTTCGTCGGCGTTCCCGGTCAGCTGCACCTGTTCCACGAGGGCGAGGCCGCCGCGGCGGTGCGTGTAGGTGCACACCCAACCCTGGCCGACGGTCCTGGGCTCCGGTGCCGGGCCGGTGAGGTCGAACTTCAGTGTTTTGTTCACCAGGTCGAGGGGGACGACGGAGCAGTCGGGGGCCTGGCCGGTGGCCGCCGGCGTTCCCTCCTTGTAGGACTTGCTCCCCCCGCCACAGGCGGTCAGGGCCAGGGCGGCGACGGCCAGAACGATGACGGGTACTGCTCGGAGTCGAGTGAACACGCCACCGAGTCTAGATATTTGCCCTGCTTCACCCCGATGACGGTTGTGCGACCTTTCGCCCCCTGCCCGGGAATCGACGAGCCGACCGTCGAAGAACTCACCGGCCGCCCACCCCGAAGGCGGATCCCCCTGTTCGGTGCCACCGGGCCTCTCCCGACCCCCCGTCGAGCGAGACCCGACCAAGGAGTGCAGTGTGAAGCGCTTCCCGGCGCGCCTCGCCGCCCTGGCGGCCGCCGCGCTCGTCGTCTCGTCGTCGCTGTTCCCGTTGGGGGCGCCGGCCGTCGCCGCCGCCGTCGATCCGGGGCGGCTGTCCGGCGTGGTCCGGGACGAGACCGGGGCCGTGCTGACCGGCGCCGACGTCCGCTTGTCGACTCCGTCGGGGCCGGTCGCCGGGAACAGCGTGACCGACGCCGGCGGGCGCTACTCGATCTCGGTCCCGACCGGCCTCTACGACATCAGCGTCGCCGTCACCAACGCCAACGGCCCCTGGACCGCCTTGGTCAAGAACATGTCGGTCTGGTCGGACACGCCCCTCGACCTGGCGGTGGTCCGCCCCAACGACGCGATGCCCAGCGTTGACGACGACCCCGCCTCGGCCTCCGGACCCGCCGGTCCCGACCCCGTCGACGCCGGTGAGTCCGGCGACGCTGGGGTGACCTGGCAGGGACGAATCCTCGACCGCGCCGGCAATCCGGTCGAACCCCGGAGCTTCACGCTCGAGCCCGCCGCCGGTGCCCCGGCCGGCACGCTCGAGATCGGCGGGCCCGACGGCTCGTTCATGTTCACCGGGCCCGCCGGCGCCTACGACCTCACCCTGGAAACGGGCCTCGGCCCCTGGGGCGGTGGCTCCACGAGCGGCGCCGGCGACGGGCTGTTCCTCACGAGCCCGGTCGACCTCCCCGCCGACCGGGCCGACAACCTCACCCTCCCCGCCGCCGCCATGGCCGACGTCGTCGTGGCCGCCAAGGTCGACGGCAGGAAGCGCAGCGAGCCCCTCGCCTACTCGGCCGAAGCGGGCCAGCCGAAGGAGCTCGCCCCCGGCGTCAGCGCCCAGGCCACCGTGCGCGACACCATCGCCGCTGACGAGGGCGGGCACTACAGCCCGTTGCTCTTCGGCCGGTCGGCCGTCACCTTCACCGTCCCGTCCGACCCGGCCATGGCCCCCCAGCCGGTGGCGGCCAGCCTGGAGCCGGGCGACCGACTGGCGATCATGTTCGGCGACCGCACCACTCCGCCGGGCGCCCCCCAGGACGTCACCGCCTCCGCCGACGACGGTCGGGTCAAGGTGACCTGGCAGCAGCCGGCCACCGACGGCGGGTCCCCGGTCACCACCTACGTCGTCACCGCCTCCCACGGCGGCTCCAACTTCAAGGCTTCGTTCCCGGCCACGGCCACTTCCGGCATCATCAGGAACCTGGTCGAGAGCGGCGCCTACACGATCACCGTGACGGCCAGGAACGCCAAGGGTTCCGGTCCGGCGTCGGCGCCTGTGACCGTTACCCTCGGCACACCTGACCCGCCGACCAGCCCGCCCACCGGTGGGAACCCGCTTGGCGAGGCCGGCTCCGGCGGCGACGGCCAGGGCTCGCCCCCGGCCGGCTCCGGCCGGTCCGGCTACTGGCTGCTGGGCGCCGACGGCGCCGTCTACCCCTTCGGAGACGCCGCCCCCCACGGCGACGCCTCGGCCGCCCTGACCTCCGCCTCGGCCACGAGCCCCGGCTCGACCGGCGCGGTGCGGGCCGTCGACCTCGAGCCGACACCGTCCGGCCAGGGCTACTGGGTGCTCGACAGCCGGGGCCGCGTCCACCCCTTCGGCGACGCCGCCCACCTCGGCGACGTGCTCCCGGCCCGACTCGGTGCCGGCGAGGCGCCGGCCAGCCTGTCGGCCACCCGCACCGGGGCCGGCTACTGGGTCTTCACCAACCGGGGCCGGGCCCTCGCCTTCGGTGACGCCGCCGCCCTCGGCGACCTGATCGGCCGCACCCTCAACGGCCCGGTCCTCGACTCCGTGGCCACCCCGTCGGGGCAGGGCTACTACATGGTGGCCGCCGACGGCGGCATCTTCGCCTTCGGCGATGCCCGCTTCGCCGGGTCGATGGGCGGGCGGGCGCTCAACGCCCCCGTCCGCTCCCTCGTCCCCGACCGCGACGGCGCCGGCTACTGGCTGGTGGCGGCCGACGGCGGCGTGTTCGCCTTCGACGCCCCCTTCCGGGGCTCGATGGGCGGGCAGCGGTTGAACAAGCCCGTCCGGGGCATGGTCCGCTACGGCGACGGCTACCTCATGGTCGGCGAGGACGGCGGCCTCTTCGCCTTCTCCGACCTGCCTTTCACCGGCTCACTCGGCGCCCACCCCCCGGCCAGCCCGATCGTCTCGGTCGCCGCCCTCGGCTGATCAAACCGGCCACCAGGGCGGCCAGGCCGGCCGCCACCGCCAGCTCCTGGCCCATCTTGTGGTCGTGCTCCCGGCCCTGCTGGATGTCGGCGTGGAACCGGTCGACCGCCTCGGGGAACGGGCTGACGCCGATGAAGTGCCGGCTCGGCTTGTCGAGGTCGAGGAGGGCGGCGCCGACCATCCCGGCCAGCACCGGCAGGCGCCGACCCCGGGCCAGCCCGAAGGCGGCGCCCATGGCGGCGAGGCCGGCGAACCCGTCCCGGTAGGCGACCTGGAGGAACTTGGGGCTCTTCATCGGGTCGTCCCCCCGGTCCTCGTGCGACAGGCCCCAGTGGGGGATGCGATCCATGGCGACGTGAGAAACCACCCCGAGCGCCAGGGCGGGCAGGGGCCGTTTCACGACGGCACCGATGGCCGCGCCGGCGAGGACATGGTTCGTGACCAGCACAGGAAGCTCCACAGAGGCCGAGGGTCACCCCCTCTGTCGGCACCCGTCGGCCGACCCTTGACGGGGAGATACCGCCCCTTCACCAACAGAACGGCAAGAACCGCCCGGAGAAGCAGGAATTCGCCCTGTCGGCGTAGAAGCGCACGTTGACGAATTTCCAATTTGGGCGATCCGTCACCCGCTTGTCACCCAGCACAAAGGCTGCACCCCCACGGGAGACAAGCCCCCTCTCACGGCAAGCCCGGCGCGCCTCGAGATCGCCATCCGAGAGGAGAAACACCGATGTGTGAACACGCGGTCGCCTGAAGGTCGCCTCCGACAGAGGCGTCTACGCCGCCGAACTGCCCCCCTATAGCGAAACGGATCCAGGAGTCAGTCCAGCCGTCCCGTCGCCAACGTAAACCCCTTCCGAAGGCGACGGGGCGGCTCGGCGGCGATGCGTCCGGTCTTCCGGGTACGTCATTCAGTTCACCGCCGCAACAACCCTCCCAGCAACCGGTCGAAGTGCCGGTTGAGCATGGCGTCGGGATCGGGCCACCCGAAGTCGGGCTTGCTGATCAGCAGCGAGGTGAGCCCGTGGACGTAGGCCCAGCAGTCGAGGGCCAGCTCGTAGGGGTCGACGTCGTCGCGGATGCGGGGGTCGGCCGCCAGCGCGGCCACGTTGGCCATCAGGTGCCCGAAGGCGGCCGACGCCTTGACCTCCTCGGGGGTGTAGTGGTGGGGCTGGCTGCCCGGCGCCTGCATGAACAGCACCCGGTAGTGGTCAGGGTGCTCCAGCCCGAAGTGGACGTAGGCCCGCCCCCGGGCCTTCATCGCCTCGATCGGGTCGTCAGCCCCGACGGCGGCCGCCTCCACCGCCTCGTCGAGCTGCGTGAACAACCCCTGGCAAACGGCGAAGATCAGCTCGTCCTTGTCGGCGAAGTGGAGGTACACGGCCGGCGGTGACACGCCGGCGGCAGCGGCCACCGCCCGCATCGTCATGCCTTCGGCGCCGCCCTGCTCGAAGAACAGGCGGGACGCCGCGTCCAGGATGTCCTCCCGCAGCCGGGCGCCTTCGCCCCGCCGGTAGCGGGTCCGGGCCGCGGCCGCGCCCCCCTCGGGCCCGACAATCATGTCGTCACCGTATTGCTCGTCATGCCGCGGGGAAAGCACGGCTCCCCTCTCCCCGCCCGGCGGGCAGCTTCACCACCGTGACCGGGGCGGCGCGGCCGACTCGGAGATCCCGAAGCGGTCGTGGAGGCGGCGCAGCGGCCCCGGCGCCCACCAGTTGGCCTCCCCGGCCAGGCGCATGAACGCCGGCACCAGTACGCCCCGGATCAGCGTGGCGTCCATCAGGACGGCCAGCGTCAGGCCGACGCCGAACAGCTTCATGAACGAGATGCCCGATGTGGCGAAGGCGATGAACACGATGGCCAGGAGGCCGGCGGCGGCGGTGACGATCCGGCCGGTCTGCTCCAGCCCGGTGGCCACCGACTCGGTCGTGCCGGCTCCGGCGTCGTGCTGCTCCTTGATGCGGGACAGGAGGAAGACCTCGTAGTCCATCGATAATCCGAATGCGATGCAAAACATGAGGACGGGCATGGTGACGAGCAGCGCACCGGTGGCGGTGAAGCCGAGGAGCCCCGAGCCGTGGCCCTCCTGGAAGACGAACACCATGGCCCCGAAGGTGGCGGTCAGCGACAGGAGGTTGAGCACCACCGCCTTCGCCGGCACCAGCAGACTGCCGAACATGGCGAACAGCACGACCAGCGTGATCAGGGCGATGATGCCGCCGGCCAGGGGCAGCCGGTCGCCGAGCGCCTCCTTGGCGTCGACCATCGCCGCTGACTGCCCCCCGACGAGGACCCCGGCTCCCTCCGGCGCCGGAACCGCCCGCACCGCCCTGGCCAGCCGTTCCCCCGCCTCCGACAACGGTTCGACGGCCGGCACGACGTTGAGCCAGGTCCCGCCGGCCTCGGCGGCGGCGGGCAGCGGTCGGAAGCGGGCGAAGACCGGCGGGGCGGCCGAGGCAGGCAACGCCAGCTCACCATTCACGAAGGAGCCGAGCGCCGTGTCGACCCGGGCGGCGCCGGGCACCCGCGACAGGGCGGCGGCGTAGCCGGGCAGGCGGGGATCGTCGGCCGGGACCCCGGGGGTGGCGACGCCCACACCGGCCTGCTCCTGGCTGGCGAACTCGGCCCGGATGATGTCAGCCGATTGGCGGGTGGCGGCTCCCTCCGGCAGCACCCGGTCATCCGGATAGCCGAACTTCACGCCGAGGAAGGGCGCCCCCAGCACGAGCAGGACAACGATGACGGCGGTGGCGCTGCGCACCGGCCGTCGCATCACGGCACCCGCCAGCCGGTGCCAGAACCCGCCGGTGACGGGGGCCGACCCGACCGCGACCGCCGTCCGGCGGCGGCGGATCGACAGCTTCTCCAGCCTCGGGCCGAGGACGGCCAGGACCGCCGGCAGCGTCGTCACCGAGGTCAGGGCGGCCACCGCCACGACCGCTGCGCCGGCGAAGGCGAAGCTGCGCAGGAAGTAGAACGGGAACACCAGCAGGGCGATGAGGCCGGCGGCCACGGTCACGGCGCTGAACATGACGGTCCGCCCGGCGGTGGTGACCGACCGGACGACGGCGGCCGTGTGGTCGCCGCCGTTGCGGGCCAGCTCCTCCCGGTAGCGGCTGACCACGAACAGGCTGTAGTCGATGGCCAGACCCAGCCCGAGGGCGGTGGTCAGGTTGATGGAGTACACCGACACATCGGTCAGCAGCGCCAGAGCGTGCAGCACCGCCAGGGTGGCGACGATGGCGATCACCCCCACCAGCAACGGGAGCGCGGCCGCCACCGCCGAGCCGAAGACCAGCAGCAGCCCCAGGGCCGTGATCGGGAAGGCGATCTTCTCGGCCCGGACGAGGTCGGACTCGACCGTCCGGCCCACCTCCTCGTAGGCGGCGGTGATGCCCGAGACGGCCACCGAGATCGCGCCGTCGGCCGAGGTGAACTCATAGGCCGAGCGGTGGTCGTGGAGCCAGTCGATGGCGGCGGTGTCGTCGCCGACGATGCGGGCCAGCACCAAGGCCCGGTCGCCGTTCTTCGACCGCAGGGGCGGCGCCCCGCCGAGGGTCCAGTAGCTGGCGGCGTAGGCGATGTGCGGATCGGCGGCCAGCCGGTCGGTGAGGTCCCGGCCCGCCGCCGCCACCCCCGGGTCGTCGACGGCACCCGCCGCGCCGCCGCGGCGGTGACGATCAGGACGAGGTTGGCGTCGCCGGCGCCGAACCGCTCGGTGAGTAGGCGGTCCGCCTTCGAGGACTCCGCCGCCGGGTCGGTGAACCCCCCGCTCTTCACGGCGTCGAACACCCCGCCCCCGAACAGGCCGGCGGCCACCAACAGCAGCCCGGTGATCGCCAGAACGACCCATCGCCGCCGGACCATCGCTCCGCCCAGACGCTCCAGCATGGCGACCTCCTCGACTCCCTGAACGCAGTTCAGTTATACGCTGTTCACTGAACATTGTTCACACATGTCGGAGCCGAAGTCAAGGAAAACTCTCGCGACCACCCAATGCTGCGCAGAGCGCCCGAAGCTCACGCAACGTGGTTTGCGGCACCGGCCGACCGGGTACGCCTGGGGCATGTCGCCCCTTGAGCAATTCATCGACGAGGTCGAGATCTCAATCACCGATGCCGTCGACTCCCTCGACGACGAGGAGTCGGCCCGGCTCTACGCCGAGGTCCTCGACGTGGAGCAGCGGCTCGACGCGCTGCGGGACGCCCTGACCGTCCTGGCCGCCGCCCGCCCTACTCTTTGACGATTTCGAAAAAATCCCACGCTTCGTGATTAGCCGCCGCGGAAGGTGGGTATAGCGGGCGGCCAGTGCCCTTTCGCTCTGTGCTCTGGTCGCAGCGAGGTTGGCTGTCGACGATGACCCTGCTGGGGTTGGTCGGGGGCGCCGCCTTTGGGATGGCGGCGCTCCGACCGGCCTACGAGTCGCGGGCCCAGGTGCTGGTCCACGCCATCGCCAGTCGACACGGCCAAGGCCTCGCAGCCGGTCAGCGCCGTGGCCATGGGAACGGAGCGGGAGCTCGTCTCGGCCGACGGGGTGGCGGAGCTCGTCCAGCAACGGACGGGCTGGGCCGGCTCCCTCGACGACCTCCGCCGCCCGATGCGGGCGTCCCTGGTGGGCGGCACCCAGACCATGACGATCGGGTACCGGGCCGACCGACCCGGAGCGGGCCCGGACTGGGGGCGCAGCTCTTCGCCGAGTCGTTCCTCGCCTACCGGAGCAACCTGGCCTCGGTCACCCGGGACGGCTCTCGCCGGAGCCTCGAGGCGGCCCTCCGCGGCGTGAGCGACCGGATCGCCGGGGTGCGGACCGAGCTGGCCTCGACGGCGACCGGAGCCCAGGCGGCCAACGACGCCCTGCTCGACGAGGCCGCCCCCTATCAGGCCCGCCTGGCCGAGGTGAACGTCATCAACACCCGGGCGGCGGGGACGGTGGTGGCGCCGGCCACCCTGCCCGCCGACCCGTCGGGCTGGACCCATCGGCCGCCGCCGGGGTCGGCGGCCTGCTCGGCCTGGTGATGGCGGGGTCGACGGCCGCACTTCGGAATATGGCCGACCACCGCATCCGGGGCCGCGGCGACCTGGAGGCGCAGCTCGGGGTGCCGGTGCTGGCCGCCGTGCCCCGCACCCGCCGGGAGCACCACGACGAGACGGCGCTGGTCACGCTGGCCGTCCCCGACGGGCCGGCGGCCGAGGCCTACCGCCGGCTGCGGGCCCGGATCCTGGCCATGGCCGACCGCTGGGGCCTCAAGACGGTGATGGTGGCCGGCCCCACATCCGGCAGTGCCACCACGGCCATCGCCGCCAATCTGGCGGTGTCGATGGCCTCGACCGGCAGGCGGGTGGCTCTGCTGTCGACCGACCTCCGCCTGGTCCATGAGCCTCCCCGGACTCGAGACGCTCCAGGTGCTGCCGGCCGAGCCGTCAGTGGCCGAGCCGACCGACCTCCTCGAGTCGGGGCCGATGCGGGTGGTGCTCGACGAGCGTTGCGAGGTGTCGGACTTCGTGGTGGTGGAAGCGCCGGCGACACTGCAGGCCGCCGAGGCGCTGACGCTGGCTCCCGATGGTGGACGGGATCGTGGTCGTGGCCGATGCCCAGCACGCCACCCGGGAGGAGCTGGCCGAGATCGGCGATCAGCTGCGCCAGGTGGGCGGCAACGTCGTCGGCGCCGTGCTCTGCAACATGCGGGAGTAGCCAGCCTCTGGTCGGATGAACGTCACCCGAGGGCGGCGACCGCCTCGGCGACCGTCCGCCAGCCGGGCCTGCAATCCGTCGATCTCGGTCTGGATCCGGGCGGCTTCCCCGGGGTCGTCCTGCACCTCGGCCCGTTCCTGGCGCTCGACGGCGTCGATGAGTTGCAGTTCGAGGCCGCAGATGGTGTCCCGTACGAGGTTCTCATCGAGCCGGTCCATACCGGGGGTGTACCCGCCGCGGCCGGTGTCCCACACAAGGCATACGCTGGTCGGCCAACGAACGAGCGCCGGGCTCGGGCCCCGGAAGGAGCGCCAATGTTGTGTGTTGCCTGCGGCGGTGACATCCCCGCCGGGAGCCGGTTCTGCCCCCGGTGCGGACGGGCGGTCACCCCGTCCGAGGGTGCGATGGCGGCCGACAGCCCGCCGTCCGACGCGCCTCCCGGCCCGCCGACGGCACCACCGCCACCGCCCCCGCCACCGCCCCCGCCTCCGCCGCCTCCCCCGCCGTACGGCGGCGCTGGCGTCCCCCCGGGATACGGCGCTCCCGCCGGCGGGTACGGACCTCCGCCGGGCTACGCGCCCGCGCCGCGGTGGATATCCGCCTCCGGGGTCCGCCGGTGGCGCCGCCGGGCCCGTCGACTACGGGCTGGCCACCTTCGGGCAGCGGGTCGGCGCCTTCATCATCGACGGGTTCATCATCTGGGTCATCCTCATGGTCGGGTTCATCGTCGGCGGGATCACCACCCCGGAGCCCGACGCCCTTCGTCGACCCCGATCCCGGCCCGAGCCGGGCTCGGCTGGCTGTTCATCATGCTCGGCATGGCGGCGACGTTTGCCTACTTCCCGCTCTTCGAGGGCCGGCCCGAGGGCCAGACGCTCGGCAAGAAGGCCATGGCCATCCGGGTGGTCCGCAAGAGCAACGGCGCTCCGTCGGCTACGGCCTCGCCATCGGCCGCACCCTCGCCCGTTTCGTCGACGACTTCACCTTCGGGCTCGGGCTGCTGTGGGCCGTCTGGGATCCGCAGCACCAGACCTGGCACGACAAGATCGCCGGCACGCTGGTGGTGCGTCTACCCGCCTCCGAGCGCCGCCCGGCTCTACCCACCGCCCCGCCGAGCCTGCGGTGAGCCGCGTCTTCTTCGAGCAGGTCGTCGAGACGCTGATCGGGTTCCTGCCGCCCGAGCAGAGCGGGTTCTCGTCCCGCGTCACCGGCCGCAACGCCAAGGTCTGGTTCGGCGCCGAGGCCCGGGAGCACTACGAGGCGCAGCTCGCTGCGCCGCGACGGCGCCACGGTGCTCGAGATCGGCTTCCACGCCGAGCATCCCGACGCCGCCCGCAGCGACGCCGTCCTCCACCGGCTCCTGGCCGGCGAACGCCGCTGGCGGCGGACCCTGGGCCCCGAGGTGGAGACCGGCCCGTTCCTCGGCCGGCCCAGCCCCTGGCGCCGGGCCTCCGAGACGTGGGCCGACGCCGACCTCGACGACCCCGGCACCGCCGTGGAGGCCGCCGACCGCCTCGCCGCCTACATCACCGCCCTCGAACCTCTCCGAGTGTCGGCGAAATCGGGCCGGACGCCGCCCACCCCATGACGGAGCGCCGAAGCAACGACGGGCCGGGTTTGATCGGCGCGGGCACGGAGGTTGCTGAGGTGCGAGTAGAGCGGGCGAAGGCGGCGGCGACGGGCCTGGTTCTCCTGCTGCTCCTCGGTGTCGGCGTTGGGCTCCTGGCGGGCGGCGGCCACCCGGCGGAGGGACCCGTCCCCCGGCTTCGATCTGCGGACGGAGAAGTACGTGCTGGGCAACGGGCTCGAGGTCATCCTGCGCCAGGAGAGCCGCCTGCCGGTGGTGGCCGTCAACCTCTGGTACCACGTCGGCCCGGCCAACGAGGAGGCGGGGCGGACCGGGCTTCGCCCACCTGTTCGAGCACATGATGTTCGAGGGTTCGGCGCACGTCCCCGAAGGGGAGGCCGACCGGCTGCTGGAGGCGCGCCGGCACGTCGGAGAACGCCAGCACCAGCTTCGACTACACGAACTACATCATCCCCGACGTCCCGGCCAACCAGCTCGAGCTGGCCCTGTGGCTGCAGAGCGACCGGATGGGGTTCCTGCTCGACCGGCTCGACCAGGAGAGCCTGTCCACCCAGCAGGCCGTCGTCCGCAACGAGCGGCGGGAGAACTACGACGACGCGCCCTACGGGCTGGCCGACGAGGAGCTCTACCACCGGCTGTTCCCGCCCGGGCATCCCGTACCACGCCGACATCATCGGCTCCCACGCCGACATCCAGGCCGCCCGCCTCGACGACGTGCGGGCCTTCTTCCGCCAGTACTACGTGCCCAACAACGCCAGCCTGGCCATCGTCGGTGACATCGACGTCGCCCGCACCAAGGAGCTGGTCGAGAAGTACTTCGGGACGATCCCCCGCGGCGCCGACGTCCCCCGGCGGGTGGTGCCGGCCCCGCCGCTCACGGCGGAGCAGCGGGTGTCGCTGACCGACACCGTGGAGCTGCCCCGGGTGACGATGGCCTGGCTGACGCCGCCGATCTTCGAGCCGGGCGACGACGACGCCATCGTGACCAGCCGGCTGCTCGAACGGCACCCGGGCCAGCCGCCTCTCCCGCCGTCTCGTCCACGACCTGCGGATCGCCCAGTCGGTGTCGACCGACGTCGACTCGCTGGCCGACGGCTCGGTCTTCACCGATCACCGCCACCGCCAAGCCGGGCCACACCCCGGCCGAGCTCGAAGACGGTCATCGACGCCGAGCTGGCCGACCTCGCCCGGCGGGGCCCCACCCGGGCCGAGGTCGAGGCGGCCAAGACAGCGGTCATCGCCCGCTCGGTGCGCAGCCTCGACAACCTCGGCGACTTCGGCGGGCTGGCCGACCAGCTCAACTTCTACAACCACTACCTCGGCGATCCCGACCGGCATCGACGACGACCTGCGCCGGACGGCCGCGGTCACCGCCCGACCGGGTGCGCCGCTTCGCCGACCGTCACCTCGACCCGACCCGCCGGGTGGTCGATCGAGGTGATCCCCGGTCCCAAGATGCCGGTCGACGACCCGCCCGCCCCCGGGGCGCCCGACAACGCCGCGAGCCGCCGACGGCGAGGAGCAGTCAGCTCCGCCGTCGGCCGAGCCGTGGCGCAACACCGTTCCCGTTCCGAGGCCCGCAGCCGACCACGCCGGCGCCGCCGGTGCAGCGCTTCACGCTGGGCAACGGCCTGCCGGTGTGGCTGGTCGAGTCGCACCGGCTGCCGCTGGTGTCGGCCTCGCTGGTGTCACGCCTCGGCAGCGCCTCCGATCCGCCCGGACCGTCCCGGGCTGGCCGACCTCACCACCGCCACCCTCGACGGCGGCACGACCAGCCGTGACGCCCTCGGTCTCTCCCAGGAACTCGAGGCCGCCGGCGCCACCCTCGGCGACGACACCGGCAAGGACGGCACCTGGCTGACGGCCACCGTCGCTCACCGGCCGCGCCGACGCCGACGCTGGCGATCCTGGCCGACGTGGCCCGCAACCCCACCTTCCCCGCCGACGAGGTGGACCGCGTCCGCGACGCCGCCATCGTCGACCTCCAGCAGAACCGCGACGACGCCGCCACCATCGCCGCCACGGTGGCGCTCGCGGGAGGTCTACGGCGCCGGCCATCCCTACGCCCATCGCAGCCCGGCACCGAGGACGGGCTGCGGGCGGCGACCGTCGACGACCTCCGCCGGCTCCACGCCCGGGCCTACACGCCGGCCACCACGGCGCTCGTGCTGAGCGGCGACCTCACCGCAGGCCGAGGCGAGAACCCTGGCCGAGGACGCCTTCGGTTCGTGGGGCGAGGTCTCAGCCCACCACGGTCGACGCCCCGTCGGCCAGGCCGGGCCCGCCGGCCGGGCTCGAGCGACCGGGTTCTGATCGTCGACAACCCGGTGCCTCCCAGACCGCACTCGTTCCTGGCCGCGCCGGGAGTCGCCCGGGCCGATCCCGACTTCGAGCCGTTGCTGGTGGCCAACCAGGTGTTCGGCGGCGGCTTCTCCAGCCGCCTCAACCTCAACCTGCGGGAGACCCGGGGCTACACCTACGCCGCCTACTCCGACGTCGACGCCGTCCGCGGCGTCGGGCTGATCACCATCGACATGGCGGTCCAGACGCCCTCCACCGCCGACGCCGTCCGGGAGACGTTCCGGGAGGCCGAAACCCTGACGACCGACGGCGTCAGCGACGACGAGCTGGCCCGGGCCAAGCAGTATCTGGCCGGATCGGTGGGGACCCTGTTCGACACCAACAGCTCCACGCTGTCGACGCTGCGGACCCTCTACCTCGACGACCTGCCGGTCGACTACTACGCCACGCGCCCGGCCCGCCTGGCCGGCATCACCGCCGACGCCGCCGTCGCCGTCGCCCGGCGCCGTTTCCCGCCCGGCGCCTTCACCGTGGTGGCCGTCGGCGACCGGGCCGCTATCGAAGCGCCGCTGCGGGCGCTCAACCTCGGCCCGGTCGCCCTCCGCTCGCCGTAACGAGTGCGTCTCAGCCGCCAGCGGCGGCCTGCTCGGCCCGGCGGGCCATCTCCTTGGGGTCGATGTCCTCGACGTGGCTGGCCACGTTCCAACGGTGGCCGAACGGGTCCTCGAACATGCCCGACCGGTCGCCGTAGAACTGGTTCTCCACCGGCCCGCAGCGCCTTGGCGCCATTGGCCAGGGCCCGTTCGAAGGTGGCGTCGACGTCCTCGACGTAGAGCTGGAGCAACACGGCCGTCCCACCGATCCGGGCCGGGCCGAGATGGCCCATGTCGGGGTACTCGTCGGCCAGCATGAGGATCGAGTCACCGAGGGCGAGCTCGGCGTGGCCGATGGCGCCGTCGGGCCCGTCCATCCGCATCTTCACAGTGGCGCCGAGCACCTCGGTGTAGAAGTCGATAGCTCGGGCGGCGCCGTCGACGGACAGGTAGGGCGACAGGCGGGGATAGCCGGCGGGGATCGGCTGGACGGGGCTCATGGCAGGCTCCTTCGTGGGGGGAGACCCTCTAGTCTCCCCCAGCCGGCGGCTGGTCTACCCCGACGGCGGCGCGGGCAGGATCGACGCCGTTGCTTCGGGCGCCTGCGGCTGGGCGAACGTGGCCGCCACCGTCGCTTCCTGGTCGCCGAGCAGCCCGGTCGGGGCGGCGCCGCTTTCGCTCACCTCGACCGTCCACACTCCCCAGGTCAGGCCGCTGAGTTTGGTGAGGTCGACGTCAAGGACGGTCGTCCCCGAGCCACCGGGCAGGCGGGGCTCGGAGCGGCCCACCTCACCTCCGGCCGCGTCCCGCACAACGACGGTGTGGGCGGGTCGGGTACGAACGGCAGGCCCAAGCCGGCGTTGACGACCTTGAGGCGCCCGGTCCCCGCCTCGACGGTGATCTCATGGGGGTCGATCCGTCGCCCTCGGCCGCCGGCGCGTCGCCGTCGGCCACCGGGCTCTTCCACCAGGCGGTGGTGCGGAGCGGATCTGGCGTTGCCTCCAGGATCCCGGCGTCGCGGGCGGCCTGCTGCTCATTGAGGATCCGGTCGACCTCGTCGGCCGGCTGTCCGGCGATCCGGCGGGCCAGGCCGACCGCCGCTGCCGGGTCGGCGGTGCCATAACCCTGCCGGAAGAACGGGACACCCGGGATCCAGCGGGCCGGTGATCTGCAGCACCCGCTTGACGTCGCCCGGCCGCAGCGCCGGGTTGGCCTCCAGCAGGAGGGCCACGATGCCGGCCGCCTCCGGGGACGCCATCGACGTGCCCGACATGATCGTGTAGCGGACCTGCTCCCCGGCGGGCAGGTGGATGTCGTGGCGGGCGCCGAGGGCCGGCAGGATGGTGGCGGCCGCCCGGGGCCCGACGACGTACTCGCCGAGGGCCGTGATCGAGGGGTGGTACAACCCCATCTGCAGTGGCTGACGGCGATCGCCGGCCAGGTCGGCCACGTCGAAGGCGGTGGGGTCGACCACGTCGGCGTCGATGCCGCCGGAGCTGAAATCGGTCATGCCGCCCTTCTGCGTGCCGGCCGCCACGGCGATCACCCACGGCGGGGTGGCGTTGCTGTTCATCGTCATCTCGTCGCCGTCGTTGCCCTGGGCGAAGAGGACGACGATCCCGGCGTCGGCTGCCGCCTTCGTCGCCCGGTTGATCGGCTCGCCGGGATCGAACGGTTCGAACGACCCGCCGAAGGAGTTGTTCACGACCCGGATCCCGTACTTCTGGCGGTTCTCGATCATCCAGTCGTAGGCCTGGAGCACGCCGCGGGGGTGAACGGTGATGCCCTCGCCGGCGCCGATCCCCACCAGCGAGGCACCGGGCGCCGCTCCCTTGTAGGCGCCGTTGGATGCGACGCCCCGTCCGGCGACGTCGCCGGCGACGTGGGTGCCGTGACCCGAGCTGCTGTCGGTGTTGGGGAGCCCCTCGATCGGCTCGAGCCGCCCGTTGGAGCCGAGGGGACTCACCTTCACGTTGGCCACCATGGCCGGGGCGAGGTCAGGGTGGGTGAAGTCGATCCCGCTGTCGATGACGGCCACCGTGACGCCTTTGCCGGTGACGCCGATGCCGGGGACGGGCAGCGCGGCCCCGAATCCTCCCGGCGGAACCTGGCCGGGGAGCGGAGGAACGGGGCTGGCGGCGGCGGCCTGGTCGCCGAAGTAACGCAGACCACGGTTGGGGTAGACGGCCTCGACGCCCGCCAGGCGGCGCAGCCCGTCGAGCCGCGCCGTGGGGAGCCGCAGGGTGGCGACCGGGAAGTGCCGGGCCGTCCACACGTCGGTCCCGAGCATGTCGAGGCGGCGGGCCAGAGCCGGGGAGGCAGGACGGTCGAGCGTCACGACCAGGTCGAGTGCCTCACCCGAAGCGACCGGGGCGGGGACGCCGCGGGCCAGTCGGGCCAGCCCGGCGCCAGAACCTCCCGGGGAGTGGCCGGCCGAGGCCACCACCGGCAGCACGGCGGCCCCCAGAACAGCGACGAACAGGAAATACAGGATGCGGCGCAAGGCAGGTCCCCCCAAGGTGCGACGGGACCCATCCCCTCTGCGATCCCGGCGCTCTACGCTAACCGACCCGCCTGAGAGCTCTGACCGCGCCCCGTCCGCCGGCCACGAAGGGCGCGATCTTGACCGGGCGCAACGGGCAACAAATCAGGACGGATCTGCGCCGTCGTCGATCGAGCGGGTGCCGTCATCCTCGGCGTCGTCGCCACCCCAGGCGAGGCGGACGGGATCGGCCGGCGACGCGCCCGCCTTGGCCAGGGCGGCGGCAATCGTGGTCGGCGAGGCGTCGAAGACCAGGCTCGTATCCGGCCGCTCAACCACCGAGACGGGCTCGGGGATCTGGAACTGGCGGCGCCGGCTGGACAACGGCCGGAACGGGCTGCGGGCCTTCAGCGACGGAGCGGGCGGCGCCGGGGCGGGTGCCGTCTCGTCCTCCGATGTCTGCGGTTTCTTCGGGTTGTCCACGTTGTCTCCCCAGCCTGATCCTGATTCGTCCCTGAATGGATCGGCTGCGGGACATCCGAACTGAAGGGGCCATTTACAACTCGGGGCCGGGCCCGGCCGTGGCTCAGACCGGCGGCGGTTGTCCGTCGTCGGTGGCGTGACGCCGCTCCTGGTTGATCAGCTCGACGGCATGGCGGGCGTCGACGCCGACCCGGTGACCGGCGTGGCGCGCTTCCATCCAGCCCAGTTGCCCGGCGTGGCGCATCTCGAGCAGCAGGTGCTGCAGGGCGTGCTTGGCGCTCATCCCCGTCTTCTGGAGCGAACTGGTACCGGCTCCCTGCTCGTGTTCGGCGATGTGCCGGTCGGCCAGGGCGGTGTGCTCCTCGATGTGACGGTTGCAGAGCGCTTCGTGCGCCGCCAGATGCTCCCGCGACAGCCGGCTGTGGTCCTCGACGTGCCGGTGCTCGACGCCGGCATGTTCGGCGGCGTGCCCGTGGATGAACCCGGTAGCCGTGCCAGTGTCCTCAAGCGTCATGCCGCTCACCTCGCTTGGCTGGGGTATCCCGCGACGGTACCCCTCCCGGCCGGCGCCCAACACCGGCCCCACGCTTTGTAAAGGCCGCATGAAATCAGCGTGACCACCCTTGACCGCTCCCCGGCCGTCCCCCAAGCTGGCCGCTCCGATGACTGCTAACCCACGCATCCACGTCCTCCTCCTCGACGAGGGAGAAACGACCAGCCTCGATGCCCTGGCGGTGTCGGTCGCCATCTTCGGCGGCGACCGCTTCGAGCTGATCCCGGTTCCCGACCGCGACTCGCTGTGGAGCACGGCTGACGAGCTCGCCGCCGCCGACACGTCGGGCGTCGTCGTGGTCGACGTCGACCACCACCCGGAACCGAAGAGCGTCCTGGCCCACGCCGCCGACACCGGGTTCCCGCTGGTCGTCTTGAGCGACGGCCGCCGCGACGCCATCGCCGATCACGCCCTGAGCGTCGCCGCCGCCGCCTACCTACCGACGACCCTCCCGGCCCAGGAACTGGTAGCCCAGCTGGCCGCGCTTTCCAGCCGCCGGGCCTGACCGAGCTTCGTTTCTGAGCTGACCTCTCTGTCTACGCAGCCGGACGGGCGGCCAGGGCGCCGGCCAGCTGCCGCCGGGAGGAGATCCCCAGCTTGGTGAAGACGTTCCCGAGGTGGAACTCCACCGCCCGGACGCTGACGAAGAGCTGCTGGGCCAGTTCCTTGTTGGTCAGGCCGGTGGCGGCCAGCTGCGCCACCCGCTCCTCGGCCGGGGTCAGGTCCGTCAGCTTGCGCCGTGTCCGGCGGCGCGGACGGGAGCCGGCCGCGACCAGGTCGGCCCGCATCCGGTCGGCCAAAACCGGCGCGCCGCAGTCGGCGGCCAGCTCCAATCCCTGACGGAGGACTTCGGCGGCGTCGGCCCGTCCACCCCGGAGGAGGGCGCCGCCGAGGTCGGCCAGGGCCCGGGCACGCTCGAGACGGGCCGGCGAGTCAGCCAGGAGCGCCACTGCCTCCCGGAGCTGTTCGAGGCCGCGAGGCCCGCCCTCGACCAGGCCGGAGACCCGCAGCGCCTCGCCCACCGTCCGGGGGGAACCGAAGCGGTGGGCCAACTCCAACGCCTCGCCAGCCAGGCGGCGGGCGGCGGCCCGGTCGCCGAGGTGGTGGTGGCCATGGCCGCCAGCGACCGCCACGGCACGATGGCCGGGGTCGGCGACCCGAAGGCGTCGGTCATGATCCCTCCGGCGGCGAGGGCGTCGCCGAGGGCCTGGGCCGGCGCGCCCTCCACGAGGTGGAGTGTCGCCCGCGCCTGGAAGAAGATGGCTCTCGTCGGGGTGGTAGCCCCAGGGTCGGACGGATCGAGGTCGTCGATGAGGGCCGCCGCCGCCCTCGGCAGCTCGCCCTGCTGGGTCAGCGCCAGGGCCAGGATCCCGCGGGCGGCGGGGAGGTAGGAACCCCAGCCGTAGGCGGCGGCGTCAACGGCCCGCTGGGCGTCGGCCACCGCCGCCGGCACCGCGCCCCGGAGATAGGCCACCGTCGCCCGCCGGAAGCTGGCGGTGGCCACGGCCGTCACCTCACCCCGGCGCTGCGCCTCGGCCACGGCCCGGTTGAGCGACTCCTCGGCGACTTCGAGGTCGTCGGTCCAGGTGAGGGCGGCGACGGCGTTGTAGAAGGGAAGGCCCCCGGCACCGTCGTCGCTGGGCAGCTCCAAGCCGGCCAGTGCGGCGTGGGCGGCGGCCCGGACCTCGTCGAAGCGGCCGCCGGCCAAGAGCCACTCGAAGGCCAGCTCGCCGAGCAGGGCCCGCCGTCCCGGGGTCGGCGGGTCGTCGGCGTCGTCCTCGGCGTCGTCGGCGGCGAGGGCCGACCGGGCGGTGTCGAGGAGGCGGTGGTCGCGACTCCCGGGCGCGAGACGGGTGGCCTGGAGCTGGGCCGCCAACAGCCGCCGACGCAACTCCGAGGGCTCCGGCCCGGCCTCCTGGAGGGCCCGGTGGAAGGCGGCCGTGGCCTCCCGGTACCGCCCGTTGGTGGCCAGGGCCCGGCCGAACTCGCCGAGGGCCTCGGCCTGCGCCGCCGGGTCGGTGACGAGCTCGACCGCCCGCCGGAGCTGGTCGATGGCGGCAGGGTCGCCGGCCATGGTGCCGAGGCGGCCCAGGTCCAGCAGTACCCCGGCGCACGACCGGTCGTCAGGGGGCGGTTCGGCCAGGGCTCGCTGCAGGTAGACCGTGGCGGTCTCGGGGACGCCGACCGTCAGCGCCCAGCGGGCGGCGGCCCGCAGCCGCTCGACGACGGCGCCGTCGCCGGCCGGAGGGCTGTGGAGGAGATGGGTGGCGAGACGCTCCGGATGGGGATCGTGGTCGGCCAGGAGGGCGGCGGCACCGGCGTGCAGCGCCCCCCGCCGCGCCGGCGCCAGGCCGGTGTAAACGGCCGACCACAGCGGCGGCTGGGCGAAGTCCAGAGGCTCACCGCCGCGGAGGATGCCGGCCACCACAAGATCGGCGTAGGCGGCGGCGGCCACGTCGGGGTCGAGCCCGGCCAGGGCGCCGGTGCATCTGACGCTGGCGTCGTTGCCGAGGACGGCGGCCGCCTCGGCCAGCGCCGCCGCCTCCGGCCGGAGTCGGGCGATGCGGGCGTGGGTGGCCCGCACCACGGAGTCCGGCGCCAGCCGGCGGACGCGGTCGGCAGACTCGTCGGTCGGCGGGATGCCCTCCAGATCGACGACGGCCAGAACCTCCCGGAGAATGAAGGGGTTGCCCTCCGACACCTCGTAGACGGCCCGGCAGAAGGCGTCGTCGGCGCCGGGGAAGTAGAGCCGGCGGATGAGCCGGACGGTGTCGTCCTTGGTCAGCGGCTCGAGGCTCAGCACCCGGGCGTGGGGTGCGGCCCGGAGGCGGGCCAGGGCGGTGGGTTCGACGGCCGCCTCCTCGGGCCGCAGGGCCACAACCATGGTGACCGGCAGCCCTTCGAGCCGCTCGCTCAGGTAGAGGAGAAACCGCAGCGACGAACCGTCGGCCCAGTGGGCGTCGTCGATGACGACCAGCCGGGGGGCGTGTTCGGCCAGGTTGGCCAGCAGCCAATACAGGCCGTGGACGACCGGGAAGCTCGACGGCGGCCCGTCGCCAGGGGATCGTCGGCCGGCGTACCCGAGAAGAGCGGCGCGGCCAGCCCGGCGGCCCCCCGGAACAGCTCCGACCGGTCAGGTTCGCCGGCGGTCTGCAACGTGGCCCCGAACAGTTCGACCGCCACCCCGAAGGAGACGTCCGTTTCGAGTTCGCTGCCCCGAGCGGCGAGCACGCTGACGCCCTCATCCTGGGCCTGGCGGCGGGCGGCCGCCAGCAGCGAAGACTTCCCTTGCCCGGCGACGCCTTCGATCACCACTAGGCGCCCGCTGCCTGTCGCCGCGGACCGTACCGCCGCATGCAGCGCTTCGACTTCGGCGTCCCGATCGAACACAGACCCCGGGCCGTCGTCGGGGTCACAACCTCAGTCCGTACCCCCGGCAACGACCTCCCATGCGGACGACCCGCAGAATCCATGTGGACAAGTGGCATCGGGCCCTCAGGAAATCCGGTCAAGTCGGACAAACCTTCTGCCGATGAAGACGGCAGCAATCCGGGGAGGGACAGGGAGCTCATGCTGAACGCCAACGTGAAGTCGGCCATCTACGGCGGCCTGGCCGCCACCTTCGTCGTGGCCGCCGCCTTCTCTCCCCGCCTCGTCAGCACCGACCGGCCCGAGGTGAACATCCACAACACCTCGGCCGAGAGCGAGACGACCACGTCCACCGCCCTCGAGACGACCACCTCGACTACCGCGCCCAGCACCACCACGACGGCGGAGACGCCGATCAAGGAGCGGGTCACCCAAGTCGAGAAGCGGGTCACGATCATCGAGCAGACGACGACCACCACCGCCCCGAAGCCCACCACCCCCGCTCTGGGGTTCTACTTCGAGGAGGCGGGTGGGAACCGGTTCGGGCGACCGGACATGTGGGCCGTCGTCCTGCGCTCGTCGGCCGGCATCACCCCGGCCGACTTCCCCAACCTCGCCGTCACCGTCACCGCCGGCGGCGTCACCGTCCCGGCCGAGATCAGCCTGAGCATGGACGGCAAATGGATCGGCAACGTCACCGCCTGGATTCCCCAGGCCCAGCTCGACATGACCAACGTCGACGCTACGACCAAGTTCATGGGCACCACCAAGCCGCTGTTCTTCTCCTCCGCCGTCGCCACGTGGACCGGCGGTTCCCAGCAGATCGGATGAACAGCAACATCCGCTTTGCGCTCTAGCAGTCGAGTTTGCGCTCGGGCCTGTCCCTCTCGGGGATGTACACGCTGACGCCCTCGATCTTGCTGACGTAGAGGGCGTCGCCCGGGTGGCACATATTCAGGCTGGCCGCGTCGCGGCCGCCTCCGCCGTCGACGGCGAACCAGCGTCCGACAAAGAGATCGTCGCCGCCCCACCCGCACGCCTTGTATTCCTTCAGGGCCAGCGTCTTGGGCGTCGGGGAGTACCACGCTCCCTCGATGGGATCCCAGACGGGCGTGTTCTCGGACAGCTGGAACTGGTCGTTGCCGTTGCCGCCTACGGCGACGAAGACGCCGTCACGGTTCTTGTCGACCATCTGGTCGCGGTAGAGGGCGTCGTTCCCATCGGTCCCGACCCAGTCGGCCGGGTAGCCGATGCACTGCGGTGGCTTGGCCGCGCCCACCCCTGACGGCACGGCCACCGTCGCCATGGCGACGGCAGACAGAAAGACGCCCAACTTCTTCACGATCCCCCCTCGGTAAACCCTCGAACTCAGGAGTACGACCCGCCGAGCGGCGGTTCCTCCCCGAAGTCCCGGGCCTGCGGCGCCCGTCCCGAGGTCGCGGAGTCGTTCGCGCTACCTTTCTCCGCCGATGGCCCAGGATCCGGACCCCACCGTCGAGCTCACCACCGCCCGGGGGGTCACCCGCACCCTCGACGGCTGGACGACGAGCTTCCACCTCGCCGCCACCGTCCTCCCGGGGCGGCCGGAGGCGGCGGTCTACGTGCGGATCGGGAAGCGGATCGCCGACGTGCTGGGCGGCTCCGACTCCCGGCCCGCCTTCGTGGTCGTCGGCAACGAGCGGGCCGCCCGCCGGGTGCTGGGGAGCGCCATCGACGAGTATCTGTGTTTCCTCGACCCCGAGGGCGCCTTCGTCAAGTCCGTCGGGCTGGCCAAACTGCCGGCCTTCGTCCACATCCGGGTGGACGGGACCCTGGCCGGCGCCGCCGAGGGGTGGGACCCGCGGGCCTGGGACGACGCCGTCGAGCGCCTGGCCAAGGAGATGGCCTGGACCCGCCCCCTGATCCCCGCCCCCGGCGACCCGCCCCCCTTCCCCGGCTGGAACGCCTAGTCAGTCCTCCGGTTTGGGGAAGGCGGCGAGGTTGCAGTTCGCGGGGTAGTCCGGCCCCCCACAGATGACGAAGCCGTCGCTCACCCGGATCCGATGGCGCTTGTCACCGATTCGGTAGTCGAGCAGCGCGTGGTGGAACCCGAACTGGCCCGGCCGGTTCAGTTTGAAGCCCATGAGAATTTCGACGCCCCACTCGTGCTCTCCCGGCGGCACGATCGCGCCGGCCAGGGGCTGCAAAGTTTCAGGGCGGATGACCGAAGGCGGAAACCCTACGTCGGCACCGACCTGTCCAATGCCTCGGTTTATCCCGGCAACCTTCACGTCCACGAGGCTGACCGCGGGTTCAAGGGACGGCTCGGTTCGGATGCTCTCGAGTATTGCGGGATGCTTGCTGTAGTTCTCCACGATGATTCCGCCGAAGGTCACCACCTCTCCGATGTCAGCGTGGATGCTCGTGGTCGTATCGGACTCGCTCCTGACCGGCCCGTGGTCAGCGTCGTGCATGGCCCGTCCTGTCGAGCGCTTGTAGACGACGGTGCCCCCAAGCACCAAGACCGCAATGAGCAACACGCGCGTCCACCTGCTGTCGAACCGCCTCTTCCAGCTCCGAGCGGGCGGTGCGTCCACGGCGGCGAGGCTACCAACGGGTTGAGCGAGGTTGACGCTCATCACGCCGACGGCCCGGCATAGACGTGCTTGGCCTCTCTCGGCGGACCATCGTCACCACAGAGCAGGTGGTCGCCGGCGAGACCGAACCTCCAGTAACCCTGGACGTATTTGGAGTACCCGCTGCGGGCGGTCAACGAGGCCCCGAACACACCGACCGCTCCTTCCCACCGGGCGGCGTTCTCGCGGTTGCGCCTCATGTCGCTGTTGGGTCCGAATTTGCCCCGTTGCCTCTCCGTGGCGCCGGCACAACCTCGGACTCCAGTCGGCTCAGACTGAACGTCGCCCATCCAGCTCTCCGGAACGACCTTTTCCCGTCGCCCGCTGGGGCAGGTGAACTCGTACCTCCCGTATTCGAAGCGGCTGCGTACCAGGAGATGCTGACCACTGTTCGCCCACTGCGTGACTGCGGTGTCGTCGGAGTTGGCGATGTGGAACGAGCCGGACCCGCTCCAAGGCCCATGGGATCCGCGTCCAGCCACACCGATCTCGCTGTCGGCCCGCTTTCCGTAGGCAAAGAAGGCCTCGACCGTGTCGTCCGGCGCACGGAGCTCACCGATGATGGTTCCGGCGATATGCCTCTCGATAAGCCTGAGGCCCGAGCAGCCGCCCTGCATCGGGCGGATCGGACGGTCGCCTGATGTCGTGCCTTCGCCAGCGCTCTCGAGCTTGATCCGGACCGGCTCCCCCGACTCCTCGGGGGATGCTTTCCACTCCACCGGGCGCTGGGCCCTTCCGGACTCCTGAGCGGTGATGGGTGTGTCGCCGACGTAGCGGGAGAAGTGCGTCTCTTCCATGACTCCGGCCGCGGCCGCTTGGAGCACGAAATTGATGTAGCCGCCGTTGAGGCGGGCGAGCTCGGTGAGGTCGGGGGTCAGGTCCCCCGCAATTTCGAACAGGCCGTCTCGAGCGGCCCGGTCGTGACCGACCGGGAGGAGTTGCAGCGTCTGTCCGATCTCGACCGGACGGCCAGTGGGCCAGGCGTAGAGCTCGACGCCGCCGGCCACCGGATTGTCGGCGGCGTCGGCGAGGAGGCCGGAGACGATGGGCCCGGTCTCCTTCTGAGTGGACAGAGCCGCGTCTGCGGCGGGGACGTAGAGGATTGAGGCCAGAAGCGAGAGCGCGAGGCACAGCTGCCAACGCCGCATGGGGGCACCTCCCGGAGCGAACAACCCGACGACTGCCGAACGCACCTCATGAGCAGCAATGACGCGAATCGGTCAGATCATCACGCTGGGCGCGGGGCGGTTGACGGTCAGGCGCCGAGGGGTTCCCCGGAGCGCTGCGTCACCTTTGCCGCAAATGGCCCGATTCGCGGCAAGGAAGAAGGATCGGCCTACCAGTACCCTGGACCCCATGAACGACGACCGGGTCCTCCACGCACGCGAGAGCATGCGGACGGAAGTCGCCGCGGTCACCGGCGGGATCGCCGGATTGACCGACATGGTCGGCACCATGCAGACGGACATCACCGGCATGAAGCAGGACATCGCCGGCTTGAAGGAAGACATGGTCGGCGTCAAAGAAGACGGTGTCGTCTTGAAGGCCGCCATTGGGGGACTCGATTCGAGAGTCGGTACTCTCGAGTCTTCTGTCGAAGGTCTCGTTTCGAAGCTGTCCGACGGTTCAGGAGGACGTCCGGGAGATCCGGCGCGACGTCGGCGACCTACGGCTGACGATGACCAGGCACCTCGATTGGCATCTGGGCGAGGCTTCCGTACCGGACTGGGAAACACGGCTGCAGGGCGGCTCTCGCGGGTCAGCCGCCCGCCCGCCCCCGCCGACGCCCTCGATGATCCCGCCCTTGGTCATCGCTTCGACGTCGAGGGCCTTGTCGACGGCGGCTTCGTCGAGCAGGCCCCGTTCGAGCACGACCTCCCGGGCGGTCTTCCCTTCCTTCATCGCCTGCTTGGACACCTCGGCGGTCTGGTCGTAGCCGATGAGCGGCACCAGCGCCGTCACGATCGGCAGCGACAGTTCGGCGTTGCGGCGGCAGCGTTCCTCGTCGGCGGTGATACCGGTGACGCAGGTGCGGGAGAACGTGCGCGACACCGCCGCCAGCAGCCGGATCGACTCCAGCAGGTTGCGGGCCATGACCGGCAGCATCACGTTGAGCTCCAGGTTGCCGGCCGAGCCGCCGAAGGCGACGGCGGCGTCGTTGCCCGACCACCTGGGCGCACACCTGGCAGACGGCCTCGGCCGCCACCGGGTTGACCTTGCCGGGCATGATCGACGACCCGGGCTGGAGGTCGGGGAGGCGGATCTCGGCCAGGCCCGTCCTCGGACCCGACGACAGCCAGCGGATGTCGTTGCTGATCTTGTAGAGGGAGACGGCGATGGTCCGCACCGCGCCCGACGCCTCGACCAGCCCGTCGCGGGCGCCCTGGGCCTCGAAGTGGTTGCGGGCCTCGCGCAGGTCGCCCAGGCCGGGGTTGCGCTCCTTCAGCAGGTCGATGATGCCGGGGGCGAAGTCGGGCGGGGCGTTGATGCCGGTGCCCACCGCCGTGCCGCCCAGGGGCAGCTCGGCCAGGCGGGGATAGGTCGCCTCGAGCCGCTCGATCCCGTAGCGGACGGCCGCCGCCCAGCCGCCGAACTCCTGGCCGAGGGTGACGGGGGTGGCGTCCATCAGATGGGTGCGGCCGGCCTTGACGACCCGGGCGAACTCGGTGGCCTTGGCCTCGAGCGCCTCGGCCAGCTCGGCCAGCGCCGGGACGAGCTCCTCCTTGGCGGCGGCGTAGGCGCCGAGGTGGATGGCCGAGGGGAACACGTCGTTGGAGCTCTGCGAGGCGTTGACGTGGTCGTTGGGGTGGACCCGCTTCGACCCCCGACCCTCGCCGAGGAGCTCCGACGCCCGGTTGGCGATGACCTCGTTGGTGTTCATGTTCGACGAGGTGCCGGAGCCGGTCTGGTAGACGTCGACGGGGAACTGGTCGTCGAGCCCGCCACCGGCGACCTCGCCGGCCGCCTCCTGGATCGCCTTCGACCGCTCCGGGTCGATGATGCCGAGCCGCTCGTTGACCGCCGCCGCCGCCTGCTTGATCGACGACAGCGCCCAGATCATGCGGCGCTCCAGCCGGAGCCCGGAGATCGGGAAGTTGTCGACCGCCCGCTGCGTCTGGGCGCCCCAGTACGCCTCGTCCGGGACAGCCACCTCGCCCATCGAATCCTTCTCGATCCGTGCCATTGCGACCCTCCGTGCGACGACTGATCGTGTCGCACGGAGGGTATCGGCCCGCCTTCCGCCACGCCCGCTCGGCTCCGGCTCGCGCGACCATGGAGGCATGGGTCGAGTGACAGCTCCCGCGAGCGTGGGCTTCGTGCTGCTGCTGCTCGCCGGTCCGGCGGGAGCGACCACCACCACGACGCGACCCCGCCCGCCGGGAGTGTTCACGCCGTCGGTCTCCCCGTCGACGATCGCCAACCGGTCGGGCTGCGGGCAGCCGACGACAGCCACGGTCTCGACCGGAACCAGCGGCAAGACCCAGAAGGTGACGTTCCGGGTGCAGGTCGGCGGGCGCACCACCACGCTCTATGGCAGCGGCTCGGGCAACCGCTGGTCGGCCACCTTCAACGGCTCAGCCTTCGGGCCCGACTCCGGCTCCGGCTCGGTCCGGGCCAGGGCCTCCGGCCCCGGCGGGTCCACCGAGTCAGGCCCGGCCAGCATCAGGGTCGTCGACTGTCGACCCTGACCCCGTCGCTACCATCGCTGTCGTGCCCGACCCCGCAACCTCCGAGGGCGAGATCCGCCTGACCCGCTTTTCCCACGGCGCCGGCTGCGCCTGCAAGCTGTCGCCGCAGGAGCTGCGGACGGTGCTGGGCCTCGTCCGGGGCCTCGACCCTCCGGCCGACCCGAACCTGCTCGTCGGGCTCGACACCGCCGACGACGCCGCCGTCTACCGGCTGCGCGACGACCTGGCCATCGTCTTCACCGCCGACTTCTTCACCCCGATCGTCGACGACCCCTACGACTTCGGACGGGTGGCGGCCACCAACGCCCTGTCCGACGTTTACGCCATGGGGGGCCGGCCGGTCATGGCCCTCAACCTGGTGGCCTGGCCTCGCGAGGGCCTCCCCTTCGAGCTGCTGGCCCGCACCCTCGACGGCGGCGCGGCCGCCGCCCGCAGTGCCGGCGCCCTCATCGTCGGCGGCCACTCCATCGACGACGCCGAACCAAAGTACGGGCTGGCCGTCGTCGGCACGATCGACCCCCGGGCGGTGCTGACCAACGCCGGGGCCCGGCCGGGCGACGCCCTCGTCCTGACCAAGCCCATCGGCCTCGGGATCATCTCCACCGCCCTCAAGCGGGACCAGGCGCCCCCGGCGCTGCTGGCGGAGGCCGTCCGGCTCATGACCACCCTCAACGAGGGTGCCCGCGACGCCGCCCTCGATGTCGGCGTCAACGCCGCCACCGACATCACCGGTTTCGGGCTCCTCGGCCACCTCCGGGAGATGCTGGTGGCCTCCGGGCTGTCCGCCCGGCTCGACCCGAGCCGGGTGCCGGTCATCGACGGTGTGCGCGACCTGCTGGCCGCCGGGATGGTGGCCGGCGGCACCCAGCGCAACCACGCCTTCGTCGATCCCGACGTGGACTGGGCCGGCCTGTCGGTCGACGAGCAGCTCCTCCTGGCCGACGCCCAGACGTCCGGCGGCCTCCTCCTGGCCGTCGAGCCCAGCCGGGCCGGCGACCTCGTGGCCGCCCTCGTTCGGCGGGGCACCCCGGCCGCCGCCGTCATCGGCCACACCGTCGAAGGCGCCCCCGGTCGGATCGGGATCCGCTAGCCGGGGCGATTACAGGGCCACCACCTGCGGGTACACCCGGGGCGACGGGCGCCGTCGTGCGCCAGTAGCCCGGTGCCGGGCCAGGAGGTAGGACAGTGGCCAGCAGCAGCGCAGGCAAGAGTCAGGGAAGCAGCGGCAGCAGCGGTAGCAGCACCGGGCGGCGCCGGGCGGGCAGCCGCACCGCCGCCGCCGGCGCCACCGGAGCCACCGCCCGGGCCCGGCTCGGGACGGTGCGGTCGCGCAGCCGGGCGGCCACCCGGCCCAAGGCCCAGCCCGACCCGCCCATCGCCGAACCCACGATCACGACGGGGGTCGGCCAGCCGACCGTCCCGGCCACCGACGAGACCATGGCGGCCACCAACGCCCGCCGCGCCCTCAACCCCGACATGCCGCGAGTGGCCTGGCTCCGGACCCAGCTCCAGAACATGGAGACCCACCGCCGGGAACGGCTCACGAAGGTGGCGCAGCTGACGCTGATCGCCATCGTCTTCATCACCTTCGTGCTGCAGAACGCCGACCCGGTCGACGTGCAGTTCCTGTTCTCGTTCAACATCCGGCTGATCTGGGTGATCGTGGGCTGCGCCCTCCTCGGCGGCGTCGCCGGCTACCTCATCGGCCGGCCGGAGAAGAGCCTGCGGGAACTACTGCCCCCGAAGGCGAAGGAGAAGGGGCGGGGCGGCCGCGCCGCCCGCTAACGGACGAGCCCGTCGGGCAACGGCTCGCTTGGCCGCTGCCCGGTGAGCACCAGGGTCAGCCAGACCATGGCGTCCTGCAGGCTGTCGGGGGCCACCTCGTGCGCCATCGGGTACTCCCGGTACACCACCGGTGCGCCGCCGGCCCCGAGGCAGGCGACCGCCTGCCGGCCGTAGTCGACGGAGATGAGCGGGTCGGCGGTGCCGTGCTGGATGAGGACGGGCGGCGCCGTCGAGAAGTCGTACTCCAGCCCGTCCCGCTCGGGGAGGAAGCCGCTCATGGCCCACAGCCCGGCCGGCCGGGGCCGGTGGCTGCGCCGCAGCCCGAGGGCCAGCGTGAGGGCGCAGCCCTGGGAGAAGCCGGCGACGATGGCCTGGCGGCGGTCGAAGCCGTACTCGGCACAGGCCGAGTCGAGGAGATCGTCGACGGCGTCGACCGAGGCGATCAGCTCCGGGCCGCCCTTGGGAATGCCGTCGGTCTCGTACCACTGCCAGCCGCCCATGAACGGGAGTGGCGCCCGGGGCAGCACGGCCAGGAACCGCCCCTCGGGGTTCACGGGGGCGACCAGCGGCGCCAGGTCGTGCTCGTTGGCGCCCTTGCCGTGGATGAGCAGCAGCAGCCGGTCGGGTGCCTGCCGACCCCGCACCACATTGGTCACCAGCGATGCCGCCACCGCGTCGCACGCTATCCGACCCCAATAATGTGACGCCGATGGAGCCCCTCACCCCCGAAGAGCTGCGGATCGTGGCCTGCCTGGTGGAGAAGCAGTTCACCGTCCCCGACAGCTATCCCCTGACCGAGAACGCCGTGGTGGCGGCGTGCAACCAGCTGTCCAACCGCAACCCGGTGGTGGCCTACGACACCAACACCGTCCGGGTGACCTTGACCGCACTGCGACAGCGGGGAATGGCCCGGGTGATCCACACCCCCGGGGCCCGGGTCCCCAAGCACCGCCACATCCTCGACGAGGCCCTCGGCCTCAGCCGGGGCGAGGTGTCGGTGCTGGCCGTTCTGGCCCTCCGGGGCCCCCAGACCGTCGGTGAGCTCCGCACCCGTACCGAACGGATGCACGACTTCGCCTCCCTCTCCGAGGTGGAGGAGGTGCTCGACGGGCTCGCCGCCCGGGACGAGCCGCTGATCGTGCGCCTGGAGCGACAACCCGGCCAGAAGGAGGCCCGTTTCGCCCAGCTCCTCGCCGGTCCGGCCGAAGCCGCCCCCGCCTCCTCGGCGATCGGCGTCGCCCCGCCCACGGCCGCCGCCGCCGGCGCGGCCAGCCCCCCGGCCGGCGCCCCGGCGACGTCCGCCGACTCCCACACCGGCTGGGCCGAGGAGGACCGCCCCGCCGGCGCCCCCGCCGGGCCCGCCGTCCCCGCCGTCGCCGCCGGCCCCACCCCCGCCGGGCCCACGGCTCCCCCGGCACCGCCGGCCCAGCCGGGCCCTACGGACCCGCCGGCGCCGACCGGGTCGCCGCCCTCGAGCAGCGCCTCGCCGCCGTGGAAGCGGACCTGGCCATCCTCCAGGCCGAACACCGCGAGCTCCGAGAAGAACTCGGCCTCGGCGCCGCCGACGACGATTGAGTCGCCCCGGATGACCAAGCCCGAGCGGCGGTCGTGGTGGGGGTGGGGGCTCGAGGAGTCAGCCCTGGCGGGCGACCGGTTGGAGGGGCTCGGGGCCCTGCTGGCCGGGTTGTTCGGGGTCACGCCGGAGCGACGCCGGCCCGTCCCACTGGAGGCGCTCGAGCTGCGCAAGCCCCGCTTCGAACCGCCGCCGGCGCTGGCGGCCTTCTGCGACACCTCCACCTACGAGCGGGCCCGGCACGCCTACGGCCGTTCTTACCGGGACGTCGTGCGGGGCTTCCGGGGCGAGTTCCCCCACCCGCCCGACGTCGTGGCCTTTCCCCAGACGGAGGCGGACGTGACCGCCGTCCTCGACTGGTGCACCTCCACCGGCACGGCCGTGGTGCCCTACGGCGGCGGGTCGTCAGTCGTCGGCGGCGTGGAGTGCGACGCCGCCCGCACCCTCACCCTCGACCTCACCGGACTCGGCCAGGTGGTCGAGATCGACCGCACCTCCCGGGCGGCCCGCATCCAGGGCGGCGCCCTCGGCCCAGCCCTGGAAGACCAGCTCCGCCCGACCGGGCTGACGCTGCGGCACTTCCCCCAGTCGTTCGAGTTCTCCACCCTCGGCGGGTGGATCGCCACCCGCTCCGCCGGCCACCACGCCACCCTGGCCACCCACATCGAGGACCGGGTGGAGTCGCTGCGGGTCCTCACCCCCCGGGGCCCGATCGAGACCCGCCGCCTCCCCGCCTCCGGAGCCGGGCCCGCCCCCGAGCGGCTCTTCGCCGGCTCCGAGGGCACCCTGGGCGTGATCGTCGAGGCCTGGATGCGGCTGGTGGAACGACCGACGTTCCGGGCCACCTCCGCCGTCGTGTTCGATGCCTTCGACGATGGCGTGGCCGCCGCCCGGGCCCTGGCCCAGTCGGGGCTGCACCCGGCGAACTGCCGGCTCCTGGACCGGGCTGAGGCCCGCTTCTCGGGGACGGGCGACTCGCCCGTCCTCCTCGTCGGGTTCGAGTCGGCCGCCCATCCGGTCGACGACCAGCTGGCCCTGGCGCTGGAGTGCTGCGCCGACCACGACGGCCACCCGTCCGTCGGCCCGGGCACCGGACCCGGCCGGGACCCCACCGCCGACACCTGGCGGCAGGCGTTCTTCGACCTGCCCTACCTGCGGGACGGCCTCGTCACCTTCAGCGCCATCGCCGAGACGTTCGAGACGGCCATCACCTGGGACCGCTTCTCCGGCCTGCACGAGGCGGTGAAGTCGGCGGTGCGGGAGACCCTGACCGACGTCGGCGCCCCCGGCGGGTTCGTCTCCTGCCGCTTCACCCACGTGTACGCCGACGGACCCGCCCCCTACTACACGGTCATCGCCCCCGGCCGGCCCGGCGCCGAGCTCGAGCAGTGGGCGGCGGTCAAGGAGGCCGCCTCGGCCGCCATCGACCGCTCCGGCGGCACGGCCACCCACCACCACGCCGTCGGCCGCGACCACCGCCCGGCCTACGACCGGGAACGGCCGGGCCTCTTCGCCGACGTCCTGCGGGCCACCAAGACGGTGGTCGACCCGGCCGGCGTCCTCAACCCCGGCGTCCTCGTCGACCCGGAGTGAGACCCGGCTGCGGCCTACCCTGGCGGGCGTGCCCGTCCTGGCCGTCGACCCCGAACCCACCATCGTGCCGATCCTGGCGCTGCTGGTTTTCACGGTCGGTATCACGGTCTGGCTGGTGGTGGCCGTGGCCAAGGCGGGTGCGCCCGGGCCGGCCGACACGGCGGTGGCCTACGAGCACGCCTGGGACCGGCTCGACTTCGCCACCCTCTGGAACCTCTCCGGACCCAACCTGCGGGACGGCCGCACCCGCGACCAGTTCGTCCGCGACAAGGTGGCCGCCTATGAGGGTGAGGGTCCGGGCCTGGCCGGGCTCGTGCGGTCGGTCGAGCCGGAGAAGGTCGACATTAATGGCCCGGTCGCCCGGGTCCTGGCTTGCCTCGAACTCCACTCCGGCGAGCGGGTGGTCGACGAGATACTCCTCGAGCGGATCGGGCCGACCTGGCACGTGACCGCCTATCACCTCGCCAGCGGGCATCCCCGGACCGGGATCGCGCCCGCAACCTGAGAGTTTGGGGCGGTCTACAGAGCCCTCCGGGCGCTACCTGTTTTGATACCTGTTTTTCCGGCGGTCGGTCGCCTACCATTGCGCCGCTACCAGACGAGGGGGGCCGGAGATTCACGGGAGGGATATGCGCCACTACCTCGTGGTGGCCAACCAGACACTCAGGCAGCCAGAGCTGAACGAGAAGATCAGAGCCTGCAATGAAGCCGGCCCGTGTGACTTCTTCCTCCTCGTGCCGGCAACGAGAGCCCACGGCCCCGTTCGATGGACGCCGGCCGATGCCTCTGCGGTGGCTCGACGGCGTCTCGATGGCGCCCTCGAACGGTTCAGGGCTCTGGGAGCGGACGTTGTCGGCGAAGTCGGGGACCCCAGCCCGGTGGTGGCCATCGGCGAGCTGCTTCGCCGCCGATCCTTCGACGCTCTGATCCTCTCCACCCTGCCGGTCGGGCCGTCGCAGTGGCTCCGTGGCGATGTCCCCGCCCGGATCGACCAGCTCTTCAGCATCCCGGTGGAACTGGTCACGCCGCCCGCCGAAATCGACCTGGACCTGACCGCCGCCGAAGCCGTCGCCACGACGTCGGCTGCCGCAACCGGTCCGCAGGCCCAGGAGGCGGTGGCCACACCGTGACCGCGCTGGCTCCCCTACCGGGACAGGAGGCCCGGCCCGACGGCGAAGGAGAGGCCGCCGGCGGGGAACATGAGGTGGTGGTGCTACCCGACACCGAGGCGCGCACCACCACCACCAACTTGGCCAACTCGGGCATCACTGACACCTCTGAGACCAGAGCTGTCTCCGTCACCGCTAGCGACGCGGCCAGCGGGACGGTCGACCTCACCTTCCGGCGCCCCAAAGCCCCGGCCAGCGACCCCGCCGGTCAGGCGTCATGGGTGCTCGGCCTGGCGCTCTCGCTGCTGTCCGAGGGGGCGGCCGAGCGGGTGATCATGGCCGAGGTGCTGGCGGAGGCGGCCGGCCGATCCCGAGCCCTCGAAGGGGCCTACGGCCGGGCCGTCGCCCTGCTCAGCGAGTATCCCGGCGACCCGCTCGTCCACCGCACGGTCGACCTGCTGGCCAAAGCCCTGCTCCGGAGCCGGCGCCCGGCCCGTGCGCCCGAGGAGGCGTGAACCGGCGCCGAAGGCACACCGGCCCGGTGGGGATGGTCGCGGTGGCCGGGGGTGACTGAGGTGCCGGGATACCGCCCCAGGATCCTCTTCGTCTGCGAGCACGACGCCGGCGCCTCCCGCATGTGCGCGGCGTACCTCGAGCAGATGGCCGGCGACCGCTACGAGTCGCTGGCCGCCGCGCTCGCAGCCGACGGGCGGCATCCGGCCCGAAGCGGCCACGGCGCTGTCGGAGGACGGACTGACCGTCGTCGACGGCCCCGGCCGGTCGATGACCCCCGATCTGGCCGACATCGTCGACCGGATCGTCACCCTCGACTTCACCCTCAACCCCGACGTGGCCCGGGACGTCCCCCGGGAGGAGTGGGGGATCCCCAGCCCGGCCGGCCGCCCGCTCCAGGAGGTCCGGGTCATTCGCGACATCACCCGCCGCCTGATCGAAAAGCTCGTCGCCCGCCTCGACGCCGAAGCCGCCGTGCGCTGAGCGGGGTCAATCCCGACGACCGCCCGACGCACCTTGGGGGTACCGTTTCGCCTGACGCGGGCGTATCCCAACCGGTTGAGGAGGCGCTCTTAAAAAGCGCTGGGCCGCAAGGCCCGTGTGGGTTCGAGGCCCACCGCCCGCACTGGCTCTGACCAGCAGTTTTCCTCTGAAATTCGCTGTGGTCACCCAACTACCCAACGTAGTTTCAGGCTGATCTGCAAACATTCTGCTAACGAGATTCCCCGGGCCCAGTCCTCGATTGGCGGCACGCACTCCGTCAGGACCACGGATCGTGACCTCGGCCAAGCGGTGCTCGCTGCGGCGCCAGACCCGGGTTCACCGGTCACGTGGGACGGCGTACACTGGTGAGTGCCGGAGGCGTTGAGCCTTCGGAAGTGGGGCCCGGGAGTGCCCGCCAGGCGGCGGGAGCCCGGGCCCGAGCGCGTCGTCAGCCTTCGACCCGACGGACGACGAGGACGCTGGGGCGGAGCGCTTCGAAGTACATGCTCGTGGCTCCGGCCAAGTGGACCGACGCTGAGGGCGTTCTCCCGCCGGCGGGCGGAGATCGAGGCGCACATGGCCGAGCGGGGCGAGACCACCGCCCGGGCCGCCCAGGTCGCCACCTATGCCACCCGCAAACCGAAGGATGCGAGCATCGATGCGGAAGGGCTCCTGCCCGAGTGGCGCCAACGGGCCCGCACGCTCGGTCTCGACGACGAGGCGCTCGCCGGTCTCGTCGGTCGGGCCGCTCCATCCCGGGTGCCCGAGCCGGGCACGGACGCCGCCGAGGAGCTCTTCGCCGCCTTGTCCGCCCCTGACGGGCTCACCGCCGAGGTCTCCACCTTCAGCCGCAAGGAGGTGCTCCAGGCGATCTGCGATCGGCTCCCCGCCGGCGCCGACGTCGGCCAGGTCGTCGCCTTGGCCAAGGCGTTCGTCGCTTCCGACCATGTCGTGGCGATCGGGGTTCCGGAACGGCTCTGGACCAGCGATGTGCTGCGCCGCCTCGATGGCACCACTGTCCCCGCACATCTGGACCTGCTGCGCTGGACGACTCCTGAGATGCTGGCCACCGAGAACCGTCTCATCGACGCTGCCGTCGGCCGCCGAGATGATCTCGTCGGGATGGCCACCGCCGAGAGCGTGCACGCCGCGCTGGTGGCCCGCCCGCTCCTCTCGCACGAGCAGGTCGCCATGGTCGAACACCTCACCCGCTCCGGCACTGGCGTGGACGTCGTCGTCGGTGTGGCAGGGTCCGGCAAGACGTTCGGTCTCGGCGCTGCCCGGCAGGCCTGGGTGGCCTGCGACCATCGGGTCCTGGGAGCCGCGCTCTCGGCCCGAGCCGCCGCCGAGCTGCAGGACGGCTCCGGGATCCCCTCTACCACCATTGCCCGGCTGTTGGCGGACCTCGACCGGCCCGACGCCGATGGTCTCCCGGCCCGCTGCGTGCTCGTAATCGACGAAGCGGCGATGGTCGGGACCCGCCAGCTCGCCCGCCTCCTCGACCACGCCCAGACCGCCCGGGCCAAGGTCGTTCTCGTCGGTGACCACCACCAACTGGCCGAGATCGACGCCGGCGGCGCCTTCGCCGCCCTCTCCCACCTCCTCGACGCCGTCCAGCTGACCGAGAACCGCCGCCAGGCCCAGGCCTGGGAACGGGACGCGCTGGCCGAGCTGCGCCACGGCAACCCCGACGTCGCCCTCGCCGCCTACCAAGCGCATGACCGCCTGCACCAGGCCGACACGGCCGACGACGTCCGGGAACGGCTCGTCGACGACTGGTGGGCCGCCCGCCAGGCCGGCGGCCGCCACCTCATGGTCGCCGCCCGCCACGCCGACGTCGATGACCTCAACCGCCGGGCCCGCCGCCGCCTGACCGCCGCCGTCGCCCTCGGCGACGACGTAACCATCGGCGAGCGGCGTTTCGCCGTCGGCGATGCCGTGCTCGCCACCCGCAACGACTACCGCATCATGGTCTTCAACGGCACCCGGGCCACCATCACCACCATCGACCGGGACGGTCGACGCATCGAGGCCGTCGACCCGGCCGGTCACCCGATGATGATTCCCTTCACCTACGCCGAAGCGGGCCACCTCACCTGGGGCTACGCCACCACCCTCCACAAGGCCCAAGGCGCCACCCTCGACCAGACCTTCCTCCTGGCCGACGACACCCTGCACCGGGAACGCAGCTACTCGGGTCTCTCCCGAGGCATCGAAGCCAACGACCTTTACCTCACCGTTCCCGAAGATGACGAGCACCACAGCGCCCAAGAGGACGACGACCTGATCGAACGGCTCCGCCAGGCCGTCAACCGCTCGGACGCCAAGACGCTCGCCATCGACGACCTCCTCTCACGGCGTCCTCCAGCGACCATCACGATCGACGAACTCCGGGCCGAACGGCGCCGCCTCGCCCCGATCGTCAACCGAGCTCCCCATCCGCCCTTCGACGCGCTCGCCGCGCTGGAGAAGGACCAGAAGCGGGCGGAGGCCAAACTCGCCAGGGCCCGTCGGGATCGGATGTTCGCTGACGAAGCACTCGAAGAGCTCGGTGGTCACCGGCGCTTCACCCGCCGCCGCGATCGCCAGGCCGCCGAACAGCGCCTCGACCGAGCCACCGGACTCGAAGCCGGAGCCGAAGAGATCCTTGAACAAATCGGACGGCGACGCAGCCACCTGGACGAAGAGTTGGCCGAATGGACGTCGTGGACAGCTGAACATGGTCACGAGGCCCGCCGCCTTCGAGAAGTCGACTCTCTCATCGCCGAGCACCGCGGACAGCACGCACCGAACCTGGGCCGGGAACAGGGCCCGACTCGTGGAGCGGAACACGATTTCGGAATCGACCTTGGCCTGTAGCAGGTACGCGGTCAAACCTTCTCTACTGCATCGAGGCGACGAAGGTGCCGGTGCGACCCCCGGCGTACTGGCCGCAGATCGGCGGCGGGCGGCGGCTCGGCGCCGGGCTGAGCGAACCCCGCCGGCCCTGTGCCCGATCCAGGGTGAAGGAGGAGCGACAGCATCCGTACGGCAGAAGGAGAGCGGGCGCTGGGAGGCCCGGTACAGGGACGCTCGGGGCCAGATGCACGCCCGGACAGTCCCGACCAAGGGCGAAGGCCTCCCGCTGGGCGAAGGAGATGAAGACCGATGTCCAGCGGGGGGAGTGGGTCGACCCCCGCCTTGCCCGCACGACCTTCCCCCAGTGGGCGGCCGAGTACCTCGCGACGATCGTCCACCTGCGGGGCCGTGACGGGGGGCGACTACGAGGGGATCGTCCGGGTTCATCTCTCTTCCCGCCTTCGCCGATGCGCACATCGCACGAGGGGAGGCTCGATCTTCGACGCCCTGGCCGCCATCCAGGAGACTGGGGCGCGTGGACCACCCCGCCTTCCGAGATCGAGAGGCTACGCGACCGGAGCATCCCGGGTGACAGGGTCGACCGGGCCTCGGGGTGGTTCACGGACGGAGGTTGGTCCTCGACTGCCCGAGGAGGCGTCATGAATCTGCGGCCGATCAACCTGGGCCTGGGCCTGGCTCACGCCATCCAGGGAATGCTGATGCTGTCGCTGAGCAACGATCTGTCCTTGCCGGTGACGGCCGCCTGGCTCGCCGGCGATCCGGTCGTCGCCCGTTCGCCGTCGGAACCGGAGGAGGTCTTCTCCCTTCCGGTCGGGGCGACCATCGCCGCCTTCCTCTTCCTCGCCGCCGCCGGCCATCTGGTCGTGGCGGCGCCTGGCGTGCACCGGTGGTACGAGCGACTGATCGACGACCGCCGCAACTACGTGCGCTGGATCGAGTACTCCGTCAGCGCATCGCTCATGATGGTGCTGATCGCCCGGTTCACCGGCATCGCCGACCTCGCCGCCCTGGCCGGCATCTTCGGACTGACGGCGGCGATGATCCTCTTCGGCCTGCTCATGGAGCGCCATCAGCAACCGGGGACCGCCGACTGGACCGCATTCTGGTTCGGGTCGCTCGCCGGCGCCCTACCGTGGCTGATGGTGACGATCTACCTGGTGAACGGGGAATCCCCTCCGGGCTTCGTCTACGCCATCTACGTCGTGCAGTTCGTGTTCTTCTTCAGTTTCGCCCTGAACATGGCGCTCCAGTACCGCCGCCTCGGCCCGTGGCGCGGCTACCGCTTCGGTGAACTGGCCTACTCGGCGCTCAGCCTGTCGGCAAAATCGGCCCTGGCCTGGCTGGTCTTCGCCAACGTCCTGCGGGCCTAGCACCATCCGGCGACACCCGGCCCGCTTCGTCACGCCGCGAGACCGTAGGTCCCGGGACCCAACAGTTGCGGGAGCTCAGGTCCTCGATGCGGCTGACGACCCTGTGCCCCACCTCCCCGAGGGCGGCAGAGCACCGAGGGTTTCGGCGGGGAGTGTTCCGGCCAGCAGCTCGCCGGCGACGTCGCCCAGCAGTCGGTTGTGGCTCCGGGCGTAACCTCGCATCCGGGAGAACGCCGTGTCGATGTCGGTTTCGAACCGCTCGAGCAGCATCCCCTTGGCCTGTTCGATGACGATGCGCGTGTTCAGCGCCCGCTGGAGCTGCTCGGCCAGCACGGTGGCTTCCTGGACCGCCCGGTGTTGCAGGAGGCCGATGGTGGCGATGTCGGCCATGCTCTGCGCCAGGGTCAACTCGACATCCTTGACGGCCCGGTCGTGGTCCTGGAGGACGTTCACCGCACCGATGGTGGTGCCGCGCAGTCGCATCGGCAGGGCGTGGGCCATGGTGAACCCCCGCCGGCGGGCCTCGGGGACGAATCGCGGCCATCGGCCGTGCCCCGGCTCCAGCCGTTCGTTGACCACCGGCTGGCTCGTGCGGTAGCAGTCAAGACACGGCCCCTCATCGTTCTGGAGCTCGAAGAGTTCCAGCAGCCGCAGCCGCTCCGATGAGGAGCCCACCACCCGGAGGCGCTGGGCGTGATCTCCGAGAAGAAAGCCGACCTCGCCGGGCTCGAACAGCTCCCGGCAACGCATCGCCAGCAGCGACATGAAGTCAATGAGGTCGAAGTCGTCCACCAGCGTGTCAGAAAGTTCAACGAAGGTCCGAGCGAGCCACGTTTCCCGGTCGTTCATCTCCTCACCCTCCCGAAAAGACTCCTTGACAACCGCCGAAGATGCGAACCCAACGCAATGGGCGTGGGGAATCGGTGCGGTGCCGACCTCGAACGTTCCACGTCACCGTCGTCAAGGTGGCGCGCCTTCACCACTGCTCGTCGAGTTCGTCAAAGCGGAGCGTGCCCTCCACCACCCGATGAGCGACATGGTCCAGCCGCTCGTCGTTCGAGAAGGCGTGCGCCCGCAACCGCAGCAGCGCCTCGGAGATCCCCACGTTGAGCTGGGCGGCGACCCGGCCCGTCGCCTGGTGGACTACCACCCGATGGTCGAACAGGGAGTCGAGCGGCTCGCCCACCCGTCCGTTCGGCGCTCCCGCCTGCATGGTCAGCACCAGGCCCGACACCGCTTCGCCGATCACCATCGCATCGGAGAAGCCGGTGCCGGCCAAACCGCCCGGTCGGTCGCGGAAGAGTGACAGCACCCCGAACGGGACCGCCCCCGCCTGCATGGGAAAGGCGAACACGGCCTCCACGCCGGCCAGTCGGGCGGCCGCCGTGAACTCCGGATCACGTGGACGGCTCCCACCGCCCCCGGGGGCGGCCCGGTGACGGGCCACGTGGTGGAGCGCCTGACCGTGTCGGCGGCCTGCGGCAGCTCCGGCACGAGCCCCCTGCCCGGAATCGCCGTCGCCTGCGACGACACCGGTGTGGCGTCGGGGACCTACACCTACCGGGTGACGGCCCTGTACCGCACCTGGACGGCGCCCAGCGTCCCCAGCCCGCCGGTCACCGTCGAGGTTGACACCACCCCGCCCACGGTGACCGCCATCGAGCGGGCCGACACCCCGGCCACCCAGACCGGCAACGGCGACCTCCGCTGGACGGTCACCTTCAGCGAAGCCGTCAGCGGGGTGGACGCCGCCGACTTCCGCCTGACCACGAGCGGCATCGGCGGGTCGCCCGCCGTCACCTCCGTCACCGGCAGCGGAACCGGCTACACCGTGAGCGCCAGCACCGGGACGGGCAGCGGGACCCTCCGCCTCGACCTCGTCGACGACGACACCGTGCGCGACGCCGCCGGCAACAGCCTAAGCGGCGCCGGCAACGGCGGCGCCACCGGTCAGGCCTACACGCTCGACCGCACCATCGCCTCGGTCACCCTCCTCAACGGCGGCGGGACGTCCGGCAAGGTTGACCAAGGCGACCCGATCGTCATCCGGTTCTCCCGGGACATGCAGCCCAGCAGCTTCTGCGCCACCTGGATCGACGTCGCCGGCATCTTCCTCGACATCGCCGGAGGCAACGAGGTGTCGGTGACGCTCACCGACGGGGGAGCTGGCAACGACACGCTGACGGTGAGCGCCACGGCCTGCCTGACCGGGTTCAAGTTCGGCTCGATCGACCTGGGCTCGCCGAACTACCTGACCGGAGGAGGCAGCAGAACATTCGCCGGGGCCTTCGGTAGCGCGTCGACGATCGGCTGGGTCCCGGCGACGTTCACGCTCACGGTCGTACTCGGCGCCCCGAGCGCAACCACCGGCTTCGGCACCGTCGACTCGTCGGCTCCGGTCTACACCGCCGATCCCGCCATCCGGGACCGCTCCGGCGACGCCGTCACCAACTCACCCTTCCCCCTGCCGGCCGGCCTCCAGTTCTGAACCCCGCCCCGAAGGAAGCGGCGCAAGGAGAAGCCCGGACGCGGGTGCGACGCGCCCTGGTCAAAGGGGCTGGCCTTCAGGTTTCTTCAGGTTTGTGCCCGGGGCGTCCACGGGCATCCCGACCTGCGGCGACAGATCCGGGCGGGAAACGGGCTCTCACCGCGGGGATCGCGGCGCTGGTCCCGGGCCCGGGCCGCGGCTACGGTCCGGGCAAGGCCCAGACCCCGCCGAGATCCTCGAGCACAGGCGCGGGTCCTATGGCCGGGAGCGGACGCAGGGGCAGGGAACAGCGACGGGCAGTCCGCACGTTCGGAGCGCTGTCCGGCGCCTTGGCGATCGTGGCGTCCCTCCTCACCCTGGCGGCCGGGCCCGCCCCGGCGCTGGTCACGCTGCCGTTCCTCAGCAGCTTCGCCGGGCTCACCGCCGGCGACATCGCGCTGAGGGGCAACTCGTCGATGACCTGCCCGGCGACGGTGTCGACCTGCCCCGGCGCCCAGGCCCGGGGGGGTGACCCGGCCAACCTGGACAACGACGCCTACGACATGGTCTACGTCGACGCCGACGACGACCCGTCGACGTTCAACTCCAGCTCGGCCGAGCTCACCCTCCCGGCGGCAGCCGAGATCCTCTTCGCCGGTCTGTACTGGGGAGGCGACACCTCCACCCCCGCCGGCGGCACCGCCCCGCCCGACGCCGGCCGCCGCGGCGAGGTCCGCCTCGCCCCGCCCGCCAGCCCCTACAGCGCCCTGACCGCCACCCGCCTCCCCGTCGTCGATGACATCCTCACCCCGGGGCTGGGGCCCTACCAGGGATTCGCCGACGTCACCGGCCTGGTGGCGGCCGGAGGCAACGGGACCTACACGGTGGCCGACATCCAGTCGGCCCAGGGCCGCAACCGCTACGCCGGCTGGGCGCTCGTCGTGGCCTACCACGACCCGTCCCTCCCGGTCCGGGTGCTGACCGTCCTGGACGGGTTCGCGGCGCTGACGCCGGAGCTCGGCAACGACCGGGTGAGCGTTCCGATCCCCGGGCTGATCACCCCCGACCTCGGAGTGGTGCAGGCCCAGCTGGGGCTCGTCACCTACGAGGGGGACGCCGGTCAGGGCGGTGAAGGCATCGATCTCGGCGGGAACAGCGTGAGCGACGCCCTCAACCCGTTCGACAACCTGGCCAACAGCACGGTGAGCGACCTCGGCTCCAGCCTGCCCCGGGAGCCCGGGTTCGAGAACACGCTCGGGGTGGACATCGACCGGCTCGACGTCGCCGGCTTCCTGCCCAACGGCGCCCTCGACACCAACCTCACCATCGCCACCGGCGCCGACAGCTTCCAGCTCGGGGTGATCACCCTGGCGGTGGACGCCCCGGTACCCAACCTGGAGGCGACCAAGTCGGTGGTCGACGTCAACGGCGGCGACGTCGAGCCCGGCGACGTGCTCGACGTCCGGGTGGAGGTGGACAACACCGGTGTCGACGCCGCTCTCGGCGTGGTGATCACCGACGTGATCCCGACCAACACGACCTACGTCCCCGACTCCATCCAGATCGACGGGGTCGACCAGACCGACGCCCTCGACCTCGACCAGGCCGAGGTGATCGGCAGCCTCGGCCTGGCCACCTTCCGGGTCGGGGCGGGGGCCGACGCGCTCGACGGCGGGGAGCTGGCGGTCGACGCCTCCACCGCCATCACCTTCCAGGTCGAGGTCGCCGGCGACGTCCCCAACTCCGCCGAGGTGGTCAACACGGCCATCATCGCCGCCACCGGCGCCACCACACTGGTGCCGCTCACCGGTTCGAGCAACACGTCGACCCTGTCGATCACCGCCCCCCGGACCGACCTGCGGATCACCAAGTCGTCGGACCCGGCGGTGGTGACCATCGGTCCGGCCGCCGGGCAGGTGACCGCCACCCTCTCGGTCGTCAACGCCGGCCCGCTGCCCGACCCCGGCGTCACCGTCACCGACGTGCTGCCCGACGGGTTCGACTTCGTCTCCGCCACCGCCAGCCAGGGATCCTGCACCGCCACCGGCCCCACCGTCACCTGCGCCCTCGGACTCCTGGCTCCCGGCCCGACGGCCACCGTGACGGTGGTGGCCGACGTCACCGCCGCCGCCGCCGACCCGTCGACCAACACCGCCCGGGTCCAGGGCACGCTCGAGGACCTCGCGCCGGCCGACAACGAAGCGACGGCCACCACCGCCGTCAACCGCAACCCCGTCGCCGACGACGACACCGCTGCCACCGCGGCGGGCACCGGCGTGGTGGTGGTCGTGGTGGCCAACGACACCGACCCCGACCCCGGCGACGGGTTGTCGGTGTCGGTGGCGACGCCGGCCAACGGCACCGCGGTGGTCAACCCCGACGGGACCGTCACCTACACCCCGGACCCCGGGTTCGCCGGCGACGACACCTTCACCTACACGCTGAGCGACGGGCGGGGCGGGACCGACACGGCGACCGTGACCGTGGCGGTAGCCAACGCCGCACCGGTAGCCACGGCCGACGACGTCGCCACGACCGCCGACACGCCGGTCACCATCACCGTGCTGGCCAACGACCGCGACCCCAACGGCGACCCGCTCACCGTCACCTCCGCCACGACCCCGGCGGCCGGCGGGACGGCGGTGGTCAACCCCGACGGAACCGTGACCTACACCCCGCCTCCGGGGTTCGCCGGCACCGACACCTTCACCTACACCGTCTCCGACGGAGCGGGGGGCACCGCCACCGCCACCGTCCGCGTCGAGGTGCCCAACGCCGCCCCCGCCGCCCTCGACGACGCCGCCACCACCCCGCACGCCACCGGCGTGACGGTGGCGGTGCTCGACAACGACTCAGATCCCAACGGCGATCCCGTCTCGGTCCTGGCTGGAAGCGTCACCTCCCCCGCGACGACGCCGGGACCGAGACGGGCACGGCGGTTCTCAACCCCGACGGGACGGTGACCTACACGCCGCCCCCCACCTTCGCCGGGACGGTTACGTTCGGGTACACGGCCAGCGACGGGCAGGGCGGCACCGACGAGGCCACCGTCACCGTCACCGTGGCCAACGCCGCCCCGGTGGCTACCGACAACCCCGGGGTCGCCACCCCGTCGGGCACGCCGGTGACCGTGGCCGTACTGGAGAACGCCAGCGACGCCAACGGCGACCCCCTCACGGTCACCGGCACCTCCCCGGCCAGCGCCGGAGGGACGGTGGTGGTCAACCCCGACGGGACGGTGACCTACACCCCACCGCCGGGCTTCGCCGGCACCGACACCTTCACCTACACCGTCTCCGACGGCGCCGGAGGCAGCGCCACCGCCACCGTCACCGTCACGGTGGCCAACGCCCCGCCGGCGGCGGCCGACGACGAGCGGACCACCACCATCGGCTCGGCCGTGGCGATCCCCGTCCTGGCCAACGACACCGACGCCAACCCCGACGACGTGCTCACGGTCACCGGCGTCGGCGACCCCACCGACCCCGGCGGGACGGTCCGGGGCAGCGCCGAGGTGGCCGGCGACGGGACCGTGACCTACACCCCCCCGGACGGGTTCGAGGGTTCGGTGACCTTCCCCTACACCGTCGCCGACGGCGCCGGAGGGACGGCCACCGCCACGGTCACGGTGACGGTGGTGAACGCCCCGCCGGCGGCCAACGACGACGCCGTCGTCGGCGATCCCAACACCGCGGTGACCCTGGCCGTCACCGCCAACGACACCGACCCCAACGGCGACCCCCTGACCATCGTGGCCACGACCCCGCCGGCGTCGGGCACCCTGACCTACGACGCTGGCGCCGGGACCGTGACCTACACCCCCGAACCGGGCTTCTCGGGCACCGACCTGTTCACCTACACCATCTCCGACGGGCGGGGAGCCACGGCCACGGCCACCACCAGGGTCACGGTCCGCAACGCCACCCCGACCGCCGGCCCCGACACCGCCACCACCGGCCGGGACAGCCCCGTGGCGGTCGACGTCCTGGCCAACGACACCGACCCCAACGGGGATCCCCTGTCCATCTCGGGCTTCTCGGCCGCCTCGGCCGCCGGCGGCGTGGTGGTCCGCGACGACGGCGGTACCCCCGACCCCGCCGACGACCGTCTCGTCTACACCCCGCCCCCCGGCTTCACCGGCACCGACACGTTCACCTACACCGTCTCCGACGGCCAAGGCGGCTTCGCCACCACCACCGTCACCGTCGGCGTGCCCAACGGAGCGCCGGTGGCCAACTCCGACACGGCCACCGTCGCCACCAACGGGTCGGTCACGATCCCGGTCACCGGCAACGACACCGACCCCGACGGCGACCCGCTCACCGTCACCGCCGCCACCGACGAACCACCGCCGGACGGAACGGTGGTCGTCAACCCCGACGGCACCGTCACCTACACCCCGAACCCCGGCTTCGCCGGATCCGACGCCTTCACCTACACCGTCTCCGACGGTCACGGCGGCACCGCGACGGCCGCTGTGACCATCACCGTCGACAACGGCGCGCCGGTGGCGGCGGGCGACACCGCCGGAGCCGCCGCCGGCCGCCCCGTCACCATCGCCGTCCTGGCCAACGACACCGATCCCAACGGCGATCCCCTGGCGGTCAGCGCCGTCTCCGCCCCCGCCGCCGGCGGCACCGTCACCATCAACCCCGACGGGACCGTCACCTACACCCCGCCACCGGGCTACGTCGGCCCCGACACGTTCACGTACACCGTTTCCGACGGCGCCGGTGGCAGCGCCACCGCCACCGTCACCGTCGAGGTGTCCAACGACCGGCCGGTGGCCGGCGACGACAGCGCCACCGCCCCGGCCGGCGGCCCGGCCACCGTCGACGTGCTGGCCAACGACACCGACCCCGACGGCCAGCCGCTGACCGTCACCGCCGTGTCCACTCCCGCCGCCGGCGGGACGGCGACCCTCAACCCCGACGGGACGGTGAGCTACACGCCGCCGCCCGGGTTCGCCGGGGTCGACACGTTCACGTACACGGTCTCCGACGGCGCCGGCGGCACCGACACCGCCACCGTCTCGGTCACGGTGGCCAACGCCGCGCCCGTGGCCGGGAATGACACCGCCGCCACCACCCCCGGGGTTGCCGTGGAGGTGGCGGTCCTGGGCAACGACACCGACGCCAACGGCCACCCCCTCACCGTCACCGGCCTGACCCCGCCGGCGTCGGGCGGCACGGTCCGCCTCAACCCCGACGGGACCGTGACCTACACGCCACCGCCCGGTTTCGCCGGCGACGACAGCTTCACCTACACCGTCTCCGACGGTGCAGGGGACACCGCCACCGCCACCGTGACGGTCAGCGTGGCCAACCAGGCGCCGGCCGCCACTGACGACACCGCCGTGGGCACCGGAGGCGGACCGGTCGCCATCGACGTGCTGGCCAACGACACCGATCCCGATGGCGGCCCGCTCAGCATCAACGCCGTCGACGACCCCGCCCACGGCTCCGTCACCGTCGGCGCCGACGGGCTGGTCCGCTACACCCCGGACCCCGGCTTCACCGGGACGGACACCTTCTCCTACACCGTCTCCGACGGCCACGGCGGCACCGCCACCGCAGCCGTCACCGTCGAGACCCGCAACGCCGCCCCCACCGCCGCACCCGACGGAGCCGGCACCGCCGGCGGCCGGCCGGTGACGGTCGACGTCCTGGCCAACGACAGCGACCCGAACGGCCAGCCGCTGACCCTGACCGGCATCGCCGTCGCCCCGGACGGCGGCACCGCCACCGCCAACTCCGACGGGACGGTGACGTACACTCCGAACCCCGGCTTCGAGGGCACCGACACCTTCACCTACGAGGTGACCGACGGCGACGGGGGATACACCAGCGCCGTCGTGACCGTCGAGGTCTCCAACGGCCGGCCGGTGGCAGTCGCCGACCGGGCCTTCACCGACCACCACACCCCGGTGACCGTGGCCGTGCTGGCCAACGACTTCGACCCCAACCCCGGTGATGCCGTCTCGGTGGTGCCGGGCAGCCTCGGGCTGCCCCTGGACCCCGACGGCCGGGTGCGGGGCACCGTGGCCCTCAACCCTGACGGCACGCTGACCTACAACCCGCCGGTGGGTTTCGTCGGCCCGGTCACCTTCGAATACCGGGTCACCGACGGCGAGGCCGGCACAGACGACACCGCCACCGTGACCGTCACCGTCCGCGACACGCCGGCGGTGGCCGCCGACGACACCGCCAGCGTCCGCAGCGGGGAGGCGGTGGCGGTGGCGGTGCTGGCCAACGACACCGACCCCAACGGCGACCGCCTCCGCCTGGTCGGCGTCACCCCCGCCGCCCACGGCGTCGTCGTGGTCCATGACAACGGGACACCGGACGACCCGAGCGACGACCGGCTCATCTATCGCCCGGCCCCCGGCTACGTCGGGACCGACACCGTCACCTACACCGTCAGCGACGGGCGGGGCGGGACGGCCACCGCCACCGTCACCTTCACCGTCCTCCCTCCTCCCAACCAGGGCCCCCGCTTCAGCGCCGATCCCGACAACACCACCCAGACGGTGAACCCGGGGCGCAAACCGGCGGGGCTGGTGGCGTTGGACCCCGACGGTGACCGCCTCACGTACTCGGTCATCGGCGGCGGCCTGCCCGCCGGCCTGACGCTCGGTCCGGACGGGAACTTCACCGGCACCGCCACCGTCCCGGGCACCTTCCGGCCCGTGGTCGAGGCCTGCGACGCCTCCGGCGCCTGCACCCGCACCACCCTGACGCTGGTCGTCCAGTCCGTGACCCACGACCCACCCCGGATCCCCGACGGCGACGACACGATCCCCGCTCCGCTGCCCCGCAGCGGCGGGTTCGGTCTCGATGTGCTGACGAGGCTGGGGCTGGCGTTCCTGGCTCTCGGGCTCCTCAGCATCGTGTCGGCCGCCGGGCTGCTCCCCTGGCGGACGACCGCCCGGTCTCTCCGTCCCGGCCCATGGCACTGACGCAGCCGGCGCACCGGCGTACCGGCCGGAGCCGTTTCCGGCCGGTACGCTTCGTCCTCGGGGCGGTCCTGGTGATGAGCCCGCTGCCGGCCGCGCCGCTCGCCTCCTCCGTCCCTGTCGTCGCGCCGGCGGGTCTCGATTCCCCTCCAGACCCCGGCATGGCGCTGGCCGCCCTCTGCGGCGCGCTGCGGGTCATCCCCACGGCCGACGGCCGCGCCCTGTGCACCCACGGCCCCGACCCGGCCCCGCCCGGCGTGGATCACCGCGTCCCCCGGCCGCTGGCCGGGCCCGGTCGGGCGCCGGGCCTCCTCTTGCCCGACACCCCCGGGGGAGCGCCGTCGCAGGCCGCCGCGCTACCGGGCCTCGGCTGCTTCGGCGACGGGCAGGACGGGAAGCGGGTGGAGGCCCTCTACGCCTTCCCCGCCGACCGGCCCGACCGGTACGGCCAGGTCGTCCCGTCCATCCGCCAGTGGGCCGCCGAGGTCGACGCGGTGTTCCAGGAGAGCGCCTCCCACGACGGGGGGGACACGGCGGGTCCGGTTCGTGACCGACGGCAACTGCGACCTCCTCGTGGCCCGGGTGGCGCTGTCGGCCCGGGGCGACGACACCTTCGACACCACCATCGCCGAGCTCGCCGCCCAGGGCTACAACCGCTCGGACCGCAAGTACCTGGTGTGGATGGACGCCACCGAGCTGTGCGGCATCGGGACCTACTACGTCGACGACCGCCCCGGCCAGGACAACTTCAACAATGGGCGGGCCGGAGTGCCCCGGGTCCGTGGGCCGCATCGACAGCGGCTGCTGGGGCCTCGGCTCGAGGGGTCAGTCGGTCGAAGCTCACGAGCTCATGCACAGCCTCGGTGCGGTGCTCCCGACCGCCCCCAACGGCACCCCGGCCGGGCACTGCGACGACGACTCCGACCGCATGTGCTACGCCGACGGCACCCCGCTGCTCACGCTGCGGTCCGTCTGCCCCACGGCCAACGAGGGGCTCTTCGACTGCGGCCACGACGACTACTTCCACACGGCGCCCCGGCGGGGCAGCTACCTGGCGACCCACTGGAACGCCGCCGCCAGCAGCTTCCTGTCGAGCGCCGGCACCGTCCCGGGGCTGACGATCGCCGACGGGTCGGTCCTCGAAGGGGACTCCGGAACGGCGGGGGTCACGTTCGCCGTGTCGCTGGCGGCGCCGAGCACCAAACCGGTGACGGTGCGTTACGCCACCGCCGACGGTGCCGCCCGGACCCCCGCCGACTACGTCGCCACCAGCGGCACGCTCACCTTCGCCCCCGGGGAGACGGCCAAGCTCATCACCGTGGCGGTGCGGGTTGACGAGCAGGAGGAGATCCACGAATCCTTCCTCCTGAACCTGACCGCTCCGGCCAACGCCTTCCTGCAACGAACGCAAGCCTTCGGCACGATCACCGACGACGACTCTCGCCTCAACCAGGGCTACTGGTTCGTGGCCGCCGACGGGGGGATCTTCGCCTTCAACGCCGGCTTCTTCGGGTCCACCGGCGGCATCGCGCTCAACCGGCCCATCGTCGGGATGGCCGCCACCCCCGCGGGCCAGGGCTACTGGCTGGTCGCCTCCGACGGCGGGATCTTCTCCTTCGGCGACGCCCGGTTCTTCGGATCGACCGGGGGCATCTCCCTCAACCAGCCGATCGTGGGGATGGCCGCCACCCCTTCGGGGAACGGCTACTGGTTCGTGGCCGCCGACGGCGGGATCTTCTCCTTCGGCGACGCCGGGTTCTTCGGAGCCGCCAGCGTGCCGCCCGACCGGCCGATCGTCGGGATGGCCGCCACCCGATCCGGCCAGGGCTACTGGTTCGCCGGCCGCGACGGGACGGTCTTCGCCTTCGGGGACGCACCCTTCGCCGGCCATCCGACCGGGTCGTCCCAACCGACCGTCGGGATCGCCGGGACACCGACCGGATCGGGCTACTGGGTGGCGGGCAACGACGGCGCCGTCTCGGCCTACGGGGACGGGCGCGATTTCGGCGGTGTCAGCAACGTCAACCAGCCGGTGGTGGGCATGGCGTCGACACCCAAAGGCGGCGGCTACTGGCTCGTCGCCCGGGACGGGGGGATCTTCGCCTTCGGGAACGCCCGCTTCTTCGGTTCGACGGGCAACATCCGGCTCAACCAGCCGATCGTGGGGATGACCGCCCCGCGCTTCCGACGCTAGAAGCGCCGCTGGGAACCGTCGAGACCTGCGACGGCATCGAGCGCCTTGTCCAGACACAGCAACAAGCTGCCCATCGCATCGGCGTTATGACCCCCGGGATAGGTCGGATCGGCCTTACCGCCGACTTTGGGCTCGGCTGGGCTCGAGCCACTCAAGGAGGCGTCGATGCATGCCACCGCCACGACCGGCACCGGCTCGGCCAGGCCCTTCAGGTGAGGCGACCGAGGCGGCGGAAGCGGTACCCGCCCGGTTTCCGGCCACGCCGGTCAGCAATTCGCTCGCCAGGATCTGGCGGCCGGCAGCCCGGTCGCACAGGCGGCGGGCCACCACCACCGCCATGCCGAAGAAGTCGCCCTCCTCCCGCGGCGGGTCCCCGACATGGAGTCCCACCCGGATCTCCACGGCCCGGTCCGGATGATCCCGGCCGTGGGCCGCCATGGCCCGCTGCATCTCCACCGAGCTGCGCAACGCCTCTACCGGGCTGGCGAAGGCCACCATAAGCCCGTGCCGAGGCTCTTCACCTCCTCGCCCTCTGTCGCCCGGATCGCTTGCCGCAGCAGCGCGAAGTGGCTGCGGCGTAGCGCCTCGGTCGCGTCGTCGCCCATGCGGTCGAGAAGGCGGGTGGACCCGACCACGTCAGTGAAGAGAAGCGCAACGACACGGAGGACAAGGCGCCCGCCTCCGGCCCGGCCAAGCCCGGCATAGTTGTGCCCATGGAGCTCCCAGGTGCGCCGTCGGCCCGTTGCGCGCTGGTGTCGTCGGTCCCTCTTGACGGTCAAGGTTGCCGGGATCGCGGGACGCTGACGTCAACGGGGCAAAGCCACTCAGCGTGACTGGCAGGTCGGGCTCCAGACCAATCGTTTGGTCGGGAGCCTGCAAACGATTTGCTAACGAACCGTTTGCAACGGGCCGGTATGAGCTGACACGAACGATCGCCTCAGAGAGACAAAACCCCAGGTCAGACAGTACGAGGCGGTACGAGGCGACGCCGACCGATACCGGGAAGAAGGCTCTTAAAAACCGCTGGGCCGCAAGGCCCGTGTGGGTTCGAGGCCCACCGCCCGCACGACGTCGGCGTGTGCGACGCGCCGGCTCAGGGGCGGTCGACTTCGAGACGGCGACCGACGGCAGTGGCGATCCCCTTGAGATCGTCTGGGTCGGAGGTGACGACGAGGTCCCGGCGACGGAGCGCCCCTTCGACCACGCAGGCGTCGACCACGTCTGGCGTTCCGGCCCGGGCGGCCAGGGAACCGACCGCTCGGGCCTGGTTGGTATCGAGGGCCTCGACCTCGCAACCAACGAGCAGCCGGGCGAGGAGCGCTTGACGGCTTCCGCCCCGCCAGCCCTGCGCCAGAACGGGTGCCGGGACCGTTGGGACTTCCCGGAGCGCCAGCAATGACCGGTGACGTGCCCACATCCGCCGTTCGCCGCGGTCGGCGGCCACCAGTCCCCCGGTGTCATACGTGATCCCCATCAGGCCGTGCGCCGCTGGCGAGCCCCCGTGCGCTTGGATCGGGAAACCGCAGCCTTCGCCCACTCCTCGGCCTCGGCGAGCTCGTCGGGCGTGAAGGGCCCGTACTGCCGCTCGTATTCCGCGACGGCGGCGAGACCGGCACGGACGGCGAACTCCTTGCGGGCCGTCTGCGCGAGCCACGCGCGCTGTACGTCATCCCGGCCTCGGCGGCGGCCACCTCGATGGCGGCATCCAGCTCGGGCGGCATCGAGATCGACCGCTTCTTCCGTACAGCCACACCCGGATGGTAGCACAGCGGTAGGACAACCCGCCCTGGTTTGACCCGGTGGCAGCGGGGCGACTCAGAGGAGATGGATCGGCGTCCCGTTGGGGACGTTGTCGTAGATCCAGCGGGAGGAGTGGATCGGGACCCGTACGCAGCCATGGGAGGCCGGGTGGGGCGGGATCGACGGTGAGCCGTGGATGGCGAAGCCCTGGTGGAAGTAGACGGGGTTGTAGAGGACCCCGAGCGGGGCCCGGTGCAGGCCGGCGATGCGCCGCTCGGCCCGGAACTGGCCGAGCGGCGTGACGGCCACTCCGCAGACCCCGTTCTCGCAGTAGCGCTTCCCGTTCCCGGTCGACACCGGCAGGATCTTCACCAGTTGCCCGTCGCTCCAGACGAAGAGGACCTGACGGGCCATGTCCACCTCCACCCGGCTGGGGGCGCCGGCGGGGACGAGCGGGGCCGGGTCGGTGGCGCCGGCCAGAGCGAGGCGGGTCTCTGTGGTGGCCACACCCGTCCGCTTCAGGCCTGTGACCTTCTGAAAGGCCATGACCGCCAGCGCCGTTTCAGACCCGTAGCGGCCATCCAGGGTGCCGGGGTCGTAGCGGAGTTGGACGAGCCGCTCCTGCAGGCTTAGAACGTCAGCACCCTCGGCGCCGCGGGCCAGTTCGGCGGGCAGCGACGGCGTCATCACCTCGGCGACGGCCGGCGATGTTGGCACCACCGGGGCGACCGGCGGCGGCACAGCCACGACGGTGGTCGTGGTGGTCGGCGCGGCCTCGACGGCGACGGCCGGCGGCGTCGACGGGACGGGGAGGCCGACGACCGACACGGCCACCGCCGTACTCATCCCGACGGCGGCGAGGGACACGAGAACCTTCATGCCCCGATGATGCGGCCGGCCCCGGTGGCACCGGAATGGCCCGCCGCCGAGACCTTGCTACCGGACGGGTGAGGATTTCCTCACCCTCCGGTGAGCAGGTACTTGACGGTTGACTCCAAATGTAAACTGTAGACATGAGGCGGACGGAATGGAGCGGGGACGGAGCGGTCATCGACCCGGCCGGTGACATGCTCGGCCGCGTCCTGCTCGCCGCCCGAGAATGCTTCGCCCGCCACGGCGTGGACCGGACGACGATGGCCGACGTCGCCAAAGCGGTCGGGATCTCCCGGCAGACGCTGTACAACACGATTGCCGGTCGGGACGAGCTCATCGAGGCGGTCTTGGTTCTCCGGATCGAGGAGATCGCCGATGTCTTGGAAGCGGCAGCCGGACAGCCGACGGTGGTGGACGCCATCGTGGAGACCTCGGTTACGGCGGTGGACTTGGCCCGCCACGACGACGAACTCAGCAATCTGGTCGACACCGCCTCCAGCCTCAGGCTCTTCGAGATCATCGCCGGGCCCTACCCGGCAGTGCATGCGGCCGTGGCCCGGGTGTTCCGGCCCCTCTTCGAGCGGGCCCGGCGGCTGGGTGAGCTCCGGACGGATGTGTCCGACGACGAGCTCGTCGAATGGATCCGGACCGTGTACCTCTCGCTCATCCTCCGGACGGACCTCGATGCCGGGGCGATCCGCCGCGCCGTCCGCACGTTCCTCCTCCCATCGATGACGTACCGGCTGGCCGCCCCACCCCCGCCGTTGTACGCCCGACGCCGCGTGTAAAGTGTCGGAATGGCGACGTCGAGTGCGGTGATCAAGGAAGTTGGCGGGCGCTCCAACGAGATGGCGGCCCGGATCCTGCAGGCGGCCCGGGAATGCTTCGCTCGCTACGGCGTGCACCGCACGTCGATGAACGACGTGGCCAAGAAGGCCGGCATCTCCCGCCAGACCCTGTACAACACCATCTCCGGCCGGCAGGAGCTGATCGAAGCCGTGGTCGTGCTCCGCATCGAGGAGATGTCCGAGGAGCTGCGCGAGATTCTCGAGGCCCAGCCGACGTTCGTGGATGCCATCGTGGAGACGTCGCTGGCCTCGGTCGAGCTCGCCCGGAAGGATCCGGAGCTGACCAACCTGGTGGAGACCGCCACCACGATCAGGCTGTTCGAGATCATCGCCGGGCCCTTCCCCGCTATTCACGAGGCCGTCGCCAAGCTCTTCCGGCCGCTGTTCGCCGAGGCCCGCCGAGCCGGCGAGCTGCGGGCCGACGTGTCCGACGACGAGCTCGTCGACTGGATCCGTACCGTCTACCTGTCGCTCATCCTCCGGGCCGACCTCGATGCCGACGCCATTCGTCGGGTCGTGCGGACCTTCCTCGTACCGTCGATGACGTGCAACCCGCCCCCGCCGCACCGGACGTCTCCGACGCGAGCGAAGTCGGGGGCGGCGGGGCGGCGGCGGAAGACCTGAGGCCGCCGAGCGGTCAGTCCCAGGCGAGGGGAAGCACGTCGTAGCCCCGGGTGGCGATGCTGGGGTGGCGGACGGCGCCGTCCCAGTCGACCCGGATGCCGGGGATCCGCCGGAGGAGGATCTGGAGCAACAGCGGCAGGTTGGCCTGGGCCATGCTGGCTCCGAGGCAGTGGTGCCGGCCGGCGCCGAACGTGATGTGGCGCAGGCCGTGGTCCAGCGCCTCGGCGCGGTGGAGGTCGAGGACGTCGGGGTCGGGGAACGCCTCCGGGTCACGGTTGGCGGCGCCCATGCAGACCATGACCGTCTGGCCGGCCTGGATGGTCTTGCCGCCGAGGTCGACGTCATCGAGGACGGTCCGGCCCATGAACTGGCCGACCGTGTCGTAGCGGTACAGCTCGGGGATGAGCACCGGCACCATGGCCGGCTCGGCGGCCAGTTCGGCCAGGGCGGCCGGCGTGCGGTCGAGGGCGGCGACCATGTTCCCGAACATCAGCTTCTGGGTGTCGTGCCCGGCGAAATACAGGAGGAACACGTTGGCCACGATCTGGTCGTCGGTGAGCGGATCCTCATCGGCGGTGTTGGCGGCCAGGAGGCTGCTCACGAAGTCGTCGCCGGGACGGCGGCGCCGGTCGTCGATGAGGGCACCGAAGTACTCCTTGGCCCGGCGACTGGCCTCGTCGGCGGCGACGAGCTGATCGGGGCTCATGGGGCCGATCTCGAGGATGTGGTAGAAGGCGGCGACCCAGCCGAGGATCATCGGCTCGTCCTCGGCCGGCACGCCCAGCAGGGCGCCCATCACTGACAGGGGTACCCGGGCTGAGTACTGGCTGATGATGTCGACCCGCCCACGGTCGACGAAGCGGTCGATCGCTTCGTCGGCCAGCCCTTCGAGCACGCCGAGGAGCTCCTGGACGCGGCGGGGTGTGAAGGGGTGGCGGAAGATCCGCTTCAGCTTGGTGTGGACCGGCGGGTCGTTGCAGACCAGAAAGTCCTGGCCGACCTTGAAGTAGTCGTGGTCGACGGCCTCCGGGCCGACCCGGTTGATCTGGTACTGGTCGTAGACGACCCGGAACCGGTCGTCGGAGAAGGCGGTCTTCACGTCGGCGAAGCGCGTGAGGATCCAGGCGTTGAACGGTTCGACGAAGTGGACGGGGTCGGCCGCCCGCAGCATGGCGTACATGGGATAGGGGTTTTCGAGGAACTCCGGCGAGCTGAGGATCTGCAGCTCCGCTGAGGCGTCGGCTGCGGCGATGTCGACCATGGGGCCCCCAATTCGGACTTGACGATGTACTCCCGCCATTGTACAACTACTGTAAGTTGTAAAGTCAAGTCTTCGAGGGAGAGCCTGATGGGGAAACGACGCCGAGTCCTGATCCGCTGCCTGGGCCCGATGGTCGCTGCCGCGCTGGCCGGCAGCGCCTGCGGGTCGGGGCTGTCCCGACAAGAGATGCTCGAGGCCAGTCAGGAAACGATCCGGGTCACGTCGGTGCAGCAGCCGGCGGCCGGGAGCGCCCCCGGGTCGTCCGAGGCGGCGGCCGCCCTGACGCCCGGCGCTCTTGAGGCCGGGGCCACGGTGGCCGGCGACGGGGCCATGACCGGTGCCCCGGCCGGCCCGACCCCGACCCGGCCGGCCGGGTCGGGGTCGTCGGCCGCGGCCGTCTCGCCGGCCGGAACCGCCGGGTCGGCCCGGCGGGCCGCTTCTTCGGCTGCCGCGCCGGGTTCATCCGGCTCCGCATCCCCGGGCCCCGGGGTGGGCGGCGCGGCGGCGCCCGGCGGCGGTCCCGCCGCCGCGCCGGTGGCGGGCGGAGCGGAGATCCGCCTCGGGTCGTTCGGGACGCAGACCGGGCCGCTGGGCGGGATCCTGCTGCCGCTGGTGCAGGGGGCGAAGGCCTGGGTGGCCGACATCAACGCCCGGGGCGGGATGTCGGGCCACCCCGTGCGGTTGGTCATGGCCGACGACGGCGGTGACCCCAACCGCGCCCTGGCCCTGGCCCGCCGCATGGTGGAGCAGGACAAGGTGCAGGCTTTCTACGCCGTGCATTCGCCGACCGCGCTGCAGGCGGCCACGCCGTACCTCGAGCAGAAGCAGGTCCCGATCATCGGCGCGTGCGAGTGCTCCCCCATCGGTGACGACAGCCCCATGGTGTTCCACCCCGGTACGGGCTCGAAGCTCGGGGTGTACTGGGCCCATCTCGCACCGCTGCTCCACTACTACCCGGACAAGAAGAAGGTCGCCATCCTCTACTGCCGGGAAGCGGCGACGTGCGCCGGCATCAAGGACGGCATGAAGCCGCTCGGGAAGCCGCACGGCATCCAGTGGGTCTACGAGGCGCAGGTGTCGCTGGCCCAGCCCGACTTCACCGCCGAGGTGCTCGCCGCCCGGAACGCCGGCGCGGAGGCCGTCATCGGCATCTTCGACAACGCCTCGGTGATCCGCATGCTGAGGTCGGCCCAGCGGCAGAACTACCACCCGGTGGTCTCGTCGCAGCAGGCCACCTACGAGGACCGGTTCATCCGGGACGGGGGCGACATCATCAACGGCGTCGTGGTGGCGTCGAACTCCGCCCCCTACAACACCGCACCGCAGCTGGCCGACTACCGGACGGCCATGGACCGGTTCGTGCCCGGCGGCGTCAAGTCCGCCTTCGGCGGTGAGATGTGGGGGTCGGGCAAGCTGCTCGAGGTCCTGGCCCGCAGCCTCCCGGTCGACCCGACCTCGGCCGACTTCCTCAAGGCCCTTTACGCGCTGCGGGGCGAGACGGTGGGCGGGGTCTTCCCGCCGCTCGCCTTCAAGCCGGGGACGGGCCACGGCGACACGAACCCCTGCATCATCCCGGTCAGGGTCGAGGGACGGCAGTTCGTCCCCGCCAGCAACGATCAGTTCTCCTGCCCGCCCGGTTGGAAGCCGGTGCAGCCGTGACCGCCGCCCGGAGGCGCCGCCTCCTCCCCTTTGTTCCCCTGATGGCCGGCGGGCTGGCGCTGACCGCCTCGGTCTCCGGCGCCGCGCCGACTCCGGAGGGCGGGTTCGCCGCCGTGGCCTCGGCCTCGGGTGGGCGGGTCACGTTCTCGGTGCCCGGCTTCGCCGTCGTCGAGGACGTGATCGACGGCGGCGGGCCCGTCTCCCAGGCGGCGGTGGACGCCGGCGGCTCCACCGGCTTCGCCTCGCTCCCCTACCCCGGGGAGTCGGCGATCGCCTTCCCCGGGCTGTTCAACGCCGTCTCCGGCCAGCCGTTCCCGGGGGCCTATCCCTTCTACGTGACGGCGTCGCACCCCACCCAACCGGACCAGGAACTGGCCGACCCCAGCGGGTCCTACCGCCTGCGGGCCACAGCCGCGGCGGGCGAAGCCGCCGGGCTGGCCCAGTTGGGCGGCGCGGCGGGCTCCGGTGCGCAAAGCGGATCGGGGGGCGCCTCCGCCCTGGCCACGGTGGGGCGTGACGGCGACGGCGTCATCGCCAAGGCAGAGACCCGCAACGAAGCGTTGCGGCTCGGGGGCGGGGCGCTGCGCATCGCGTCCGTCCGGTCCCTGTCCATGACGACCTACCGGCCCGACCAACCAACCCCGGCCACGCAGACCGAACTCGAAGTGGTCGGCGGCTCCGCCGGCGCCTACACCTTCGGCTACGGCCCCGGCGGGCTCGTCGTCGCCAGCGGGGGCGTGCCGATTCCAGCCGGCCAGGGCCTGGCCCAGCTGAACCAGGCGCTGGCCCCCGCCGGGGTGTCGCTGCGCATCGTCGGCGGCGAGGCCACACCGGCCGGCGCCGCGGCCGACACCATGGAGATCACCGTCGCCGGCCAGGCACCGATTCCCGGGACGCCGCCCGGGGTGGTCCGGCTCCGCCTCGGTGGCGCATCGTCGTCCATCTCCGTGGGCCAGAGCCTGGGGCTGGCGGACTCCGCCGACGCCATCGCTGAGAACAGCCCTTCGTCGCTGGAGCCCACGCCGGCCGCAGGGAACGCCAGCGTGCCACCGGCCGCGCCGCTGACGCTGACGGCACCGGCGGACCTCCGCCCGGGCGAGGCGACCACGAGCCTCGGGTCCGGCGCCGCCGGCGGACTCTCCGGCAGTGGTCCACCGGTGACAACTGGCACGCCCGACGACCCGGCGGTCATGGCGCCGGCCGCGCCGTTGCCACCGGTGGAGGCCGTGTCGGCCCCGGCGGTTCCCATCTTCCAGCCCCGCCGGCTCGCGGCGGACGGGGTTCTCTACGGCGCCTTGCTGCTGGCGGCCATCGCCCTTCTAGTGGTGGCCGGGCTGTGGCGAGGCAAGGGGGTGTTGGCGAAATGAAGTGGATCACGTGGCTGCGGGCCGAATGGGACCGCGTCGCAGGGTTCAGCCTCGTCGGTCTCGGGGCTCTGTTCATCCTTTTCGGCTACCTCGGAGTCCGGGAGACTCCCTTCGTCGCCGAGCAGATGGCCTACATCGCCTCCGGCGGGATCGGCGGGTTGTTCTGCCTCGGCTTCGGCGTCGGCCTGCTGCTGACCGCCGACCTCCACGACGAATGGCGCAAGCTCGACCGCCTCGAAGCGGAACTCCGCGGCGACGCCGTCCCGGAGGCGGAGTTCGACCTCGTGTCCATCTCCGAAGACTCCCCGAGCCCCGACTCCGGTTCCGGTTCCACGCCCGGCTGGCGCCGCCGGGAGTCCGTCCCCCAGACGGCCGGGGCCGGCGGAGCGCTGGCTTCGGCGCTGACGCACCCGGTGGGCGGCACCCGGCGGGCGCTGGCGATCGTGTCGCTCATCCTGCTCCTGCCGCTGGCGATCGCCGGCGCCGGGTGGCGGCGGGCGTCACAGACCGTCGACCTCGACGTGGCCGCCCGCGGTCTCGGCTTGGCGGTCGTCGCGGCGGCCGTCGCCGTGGCGGTCATCGCCCTGTGGGCGTTGTGGATGCGGACGGGCGTCCTGCGCCGCAGGGCTCACATCGCCCGGGCCGTGCGCCGCTCGATCCGGCCCCGGCTGACCGTCACCTCCGCCCGGGAGTCGTCACACCGCGACGAATACCGTGTGTTCGTCGCCGCCGGCCACCCGCGCTTCCACCGGGCGGGGTGCCCCGCTCGAGTGGCTGGAGGCTGTCCCCGTCCCCCGCGACGGTGTCGACGCCGGCCTGTCGGCCTGCGGACTCTGCGACACGCCATGAGCGACTACCTACCCTTCGTCCTCGTCGGACTCGTCACCGGCGTCGGTCTACGCCCTGGCGGCTCGATGGGCCTGGTTCTGACCTACACCACCTCGGGCGTCTTCAACTTCGCCCATGGCGCGGTGGGCATGTTCGCCACCTACGTCTTCTACTCGCTGCGGGTCGACGCCGGGTTGCCCACGGCGCTGGCCGTAGCCGTCGCCGTCCTCGGCGTCGGCCCGGCCGCTGGGCTTCGTCATCGACCGGGTGCTGCTCCGTCGCCTCGACGGCGCGTCGGCCAGCACGTACGTGGTCGCCTCCCTCGGCCTGCTCGTGGCGCTGCAAGGGCTGGCCGTGGCCATCTACGGCGGGGAGACCCGCCAGGTGGCCCCGATCTTCCCTACCGGCACCTTCCGCCTGCCGGGAGTGAACGTCGGCGTCGACCAGACGCTGGTCGTGGTCGTCGCCGTGGCCGTCGGGATCCTCCTGGCCCTCTTCTTCAACCGGACGCATCTCGGGCTGCAGACCCGGGCCGTCGTCGGCGACCGCAACCTCACCGAGCTCGTCGGGACCGAGCTCCCGGCGGGTCACCAGCCTTTCGCTGGATGCTCGGCTGCAGCCTTGGCCGGCCTGTCCGGCGTCCTGTTCGCCCCCTTCATCCGGCTCGACTCCGTGCTCCTCACCCTGCTGGTCGTCCAGGCCTTCGGCGCCGCCGTCGTCGGCGGTCTGCCGGTCCCTGTCGATGACGAATCTCGGCGCCTACGGCATCGGCATCGCCGCGGCGGTCACCACCAAACTGGTGGCCACCACGTCCGAACCTCGCCGGCCTCCCCGCCGCCCTGCCGTTCATCGTGCTGTTCGTCGTGCTGGTGGCCAGCCGCCGCGGCCGGTTCAGCGAAGTCGTCGCACCGTCGGTGCGGACGGGCGCCGCGACGCTCCGCCGCCGCAGGGCGGACGCGGCCCGACCGACTGATCGCTGGCCGCGGCCGCTGCGGTGCTGCCGGCCGTGCTCACCGGATCGCAGGCTCGTCACCGCCACGACCACACTGGCCTTCGTCCTGCTCTTCGCCAGCCTGTCGCTCCTGGTCGGCCTGTCCCGCCAGGTGTCGCTGTGCCACGCCGTCTTCGTCGTCTTCGGCGCCACGACCCTGTCCCACTTGCCAGCGCCGGCCTGCCGTATCCGGCTGGCGCTGCTCCTGGCCGGCGCTCGTCCTCGTGCCCGTCGGGGCGCTGCTGGCCATCCCGGCCATCCGCCTCTCCGGGCTGTTCCTCGCCCTGGCCACCTTCGGGTTCGGGGTGCTGGCCCAGAGCCTGCTGTTCGCCACCGGTCTCGCCTTCGGGAAGGACTCCGTGGCCCTCGTCCCCCGGCCCGAGCCCGGTTCTCCGGCGAACGGCCTTCTTCTACTTCGTCCTGGCCATCGTCACCCTCGGCGTCGTCGCCGTCGAGGTCGTCGCGCAGCAGCCGCCTCGGCCGCTTGCTGCGGGCGCTGGCCGACTCCCCGACGGCCGTGGAGAGCCTGGGGATCAACCCGACCGCCAGCCGGGTCATCGTCTTCTGCCTCTCGGCCTTCCTGGCCGCCGTCTCCGGCGGACTGCTCGGGTCGCTCGTCCAGCTCGTCAACCCCACCAGCTTCGACGTCTTCCAGTCGCTGCGTGTGGCTGACCGTGCTCGTCACCGCCGGCGCCGCGACGCTCGGCGGGTCCGTCCTGGCCGCGCTCCTCCTCGCCGCCGTCCCCGCCGTCTTCACCTCGGCCACGGTCGTGGAGTGGCAGCCGGTCGCCTTCGGGGTGGCCGCCATGCTGCTGGCCCAGGCGCCCAACGGTCTGGCCGGGCTGCTGTTCCGCCGGCCCGACCTCGCCGCCGCTGGTCGGAACGGAGCCGCCTGGCGCCTCGGGGCGCGCTCGGGCGGCCGAGCGGTACGGCGCCGCCCTGGCCGGAGGGGTGCCGCTGATGCTCGAGTCTCCGAGACGTCTGCGCCGGCTACGGCCGCACCGAAGTCCTCCACGACGTCAACCTGCGTCGTTCCCGACCGGCGCGACCGTGGCCCTGCTCGGCGCCAACGGCGCCGGCAAGACGACCCTCCTCCGCACCATCGCCGGGCTCCTCCCCCACCGCCGGGCGAGATCCTCTTCGACGGCGAGCCCAGTCGAGCGGCGACGGCCACCTGGCGCCGGGCCCGGCAGGGCCTCTGCCTGATCCCCGAAGGGCGGGGCATCTTCCGCCAGCTCACCGTCCGGGAGAACCTGGCCATGTACGCCGGCGGCCGCAACGTCAACGACGCCGTCGACATCGCCGTCGACGCCTTCCCCGATCCTCGGGGAACGACTCGGCCAGGCGGCCGGCACCCTGTCCGGCGGGCAGCAGCAGATGCTGGCCGTGGCCCGCGCCCTGCGTCCGACGCCGCCGTCATCCTGGCCGACGAACTGTCCGTCGGCCTCGCCCCGGTCGTCGTCGACGAGATCTTCGACGCCGTCGACCGCCTCCGGGCCGAGGGCCGCTCCCTGCTCATCGTCGAGCAGTACGTCGACCGGGCCCTGGCCGTCGCCGACTACGTCTACATCCTCCACAAGGGCCGGGTCGGCCTTCGTCGGACGACCCGGCCGACTGCCGCAGCAGGAGCATCTTCGACCAGCTACCTGGGGGGCGGCCGGCGAGTCGGAACGAAGGGCTCATGGCCTCGGGCGTCGTCGTCCGCTTCGGGGGTCTGGTCGCCCTCGACGGCGTCCAGCCTCGAAGCGGTCCGCCGGGCCGGCATCACCGGTCTCATCGGCCCGAACGGCGCCGGGAAGACCACGATGTTCAACGTCTGCTGCGGGTTCCAGCCCGCCGACGAAGGGACCGTGTCACTCGACGGCGTCGACATCACGAAGGCGTCCCCGGCGCAGCGGGCCCGCATGGGCCTCGGCCGCACCTTCCAGCGGATGGAGCTGTTCCGCTCCCTGACCGTCCGGGAGAACATCGCCGTAGCGGCGGAATCGCTCACGTCGGCGACGACCCCCTGACCCAGCTCGGTCTCGCCCGGGCTGGCCGCCACGTCAAGGCGCGAGGTCGACGAGACCACCGACGACCTCCTCGCCGCCACCGGGCTGACGCCGGTGGCCGACCGGCTCGCCGGCGAGATCTCGACCGGCCAGGGCCGCCTGGTCGAACTCGCCCGCGCCCTCGCCCGCCAGCCGCAGATCCTCCTGCTCGACGAGCCGTCATCCGGCCTCGACGGCAAGGAGAGCGAGGCCTTCGGTCAGCTCCTCGTCCGGCCTGGTCGCCGATCGCGGCATCGGGATCCTCATGATCGAGCACGACATGAGCCTCGTCCTCAACATCTGCGACCGGATCCACGTCCTCGACTTCGGCCGGCCCCTCATGGTCGGGTACGCCGGCCGAGGTCCGGGCCAGCGACGCCGTCCGAGACGCCTACCTCGGGAAGGGCGTCGCCGCCTGACCTACGCTGGGTCGCCACGGCCCTTTAAGCTCGACGCCGGTCCGCAGTTCGACAGGCGGCGACAAGGAGGGGAGGGGACGTGCGGCTGGCGATCCTGGCTCATGGGGGCGGGTTGGACGAGATGGCCATCTTCCTCTTCCCGCTCTTCGTCGGTGGGGCCGTGTGGGCCCTCACCCGGCAGAAGCCGCCGCCGGACAAGAAGCCGTAGGGTCGCGGCGGCCCTGCAGCGCGGCGAGCGCCCACCGCAGGGCTTCGTCGGCGGAGGCGCGCCGGCCGCGCTCGGTCTCGTCGGCGAGGCGTTCGGGGCTGAGCAGGGCCGCAATCTCCGCCCGTCGCCCATTCAGGCGATCGGCCAGGACGGGGTCGGAGCCTTCTTCGAGCTTCGCTCGGATCCCATCGGCCGCACCGAGGAGCCGGGCCTCGACGGCGGCGTCTTCGGCGTCGCCAGCCGGGAGAAGGGAGATGGCGGCGGCGAGCGCGCCGGAGACCCACGTCCGGCCGCCGAGTTCCCGGAGGGTCGCCAGCAGCTCGGTCAATGACTCGGTGGCCCATCCGTCATCGCCGATGAGCAGCGCCGCCTGCGTCGCCCGGGCCAGGGCCAAGGTCAGGAAGCCGCCCAACGGCACTCCGCGGGCCATCTCCACCGCGTGGGCGGCGCAGCGACGGGCGGCGTCGGCATCCGCGCCGGCGGCAGCCACCGCCGCCACGCTGGCCGCCAGGGACACGGCGATCAGCGGGTCCACGTCAGGGTTGTCTCCTCGATCGGCGCCGATCCCCTCCAGGCCTTGTTCGAAGGTGGACCGGGCACCGGCATGGTCAGCGCGGGCCATGCGCTCCCATCCCAGCCCATGGTCGAACCAGGCGCTGGCCAGCGGCATCCCACGCTCCGCGTAGTAATCGCGGGCGGCGAGCATGACGGCCCGCCCCTCGTCGAAGCGACCCTGGTTCATGAGGACGAAGCCCTGGTAGATCCGCGCCCGATTGACGACGGCCTCGTCACCCAGCTCTCGAGCCATCTGGACCGCCTCCCCCACCGCCGCCTCGGCCAGGGACAGCCCCGCCTCGCCGCCCTCCGGTACGAGGAACGTCACAGCGCCGAGGCATTCGACCAGCGCCGGCGACGGCGCCGGTCGGGGCTCCGCCAGGCAACGATGCAGCAGCCCCTCGCCGCCCGACTGGTTCGACAGGTAGAACGCCAGCCAGTAGGTAGCCATGAGTCGGACCGCGTCGTCGCGGCGGCCGCCGTCCAGGCACCATCCGATGGCCGCCCGGAAACTGGCTTGGTCGGCGGCCACGTCGAGCACCCACTGCACCCGGGCCCAGTAGCCGGTCGACTCGACCCGACGGGCGTGTTCGAGGAAGTGGTCACAGTGGGCTCGGCGGGCGGCCTCCTCCTCGCCGGCCTCAGCCAGTCGGGTGGCCGCATAGGTGCGGACCGTTTCGAGCAGGCGATACCGGCCGTCCGACCCGTCAGCCCCGGCGGCGACCAGTGACTTGTCGACCAGGCGGATGATCAGGTCGGCGCTGTCGGCTGGCCCGTCGTCTCCCGCGGCCGGAGCGGTCCCGCTGACCACCGCCTCGGCGGCGTCGAGGTCGAAGCTGGCCGGGAACACGCTGAGGCGCCGCAGCGCTTCCCGCTCCCGTCCGGGGAGCAGGTCCCAGCTCCAGTCCATGGTCGCCTGGAGGGTCTGATGGCGCCGGGGCGCACCGCGGGACGTGCCGGCCAGCACCCGGTACCGGTCCTTGAGCCGCTCGGCCAGCTGGTGGGCACCGAGCACCCGGATCCGGCTGGCGGCCAGTTCGAGGGCCAGGGGGATCCCGTCCAGCCGGCCGCAGATCTGCGCCACGGCGGCGGCGTTGGCGTCGCTCAGGGCGAAGGCAGGCTGGGCGCTGCGGGCCCGGTGGCAGAACAGCTCGACGGCGTCGGAGCCGGTCAGGTCGGCGGCCCGCGACGCCTTCGCCGGCGGGAGGGACAGCGGGGGCACGCTCCAGCTGACCTCTCCGGGCAGGGCGAGGACCTCCCGGCTGGTGGCCAGGACGGACAGGCCGGGCGCCGCCGGCAGAACGGCCTCCAGCAGGGCGGCGACCTCGTCGACCACGTGCTCGCAGTTGTCCAGCATCAGCAGCAGGCGCCGGGCCACCAGCCATTCGCGCAGCTGGTCGACCGGGTCCTCCTCGCTGCCGAGCCGGGCGACCAGGCCCAACGTCCGGACCACTTCTTCCGCCACCCCTGATGGCTCGCAGACCGGCGCCAGCTCCACCAGCCAGGTTCCGTCGGGATACCGGTCGGGGGAGCGGCGGGCGAGTTCGGTGGCCAGGCGGGTCTTGCCGGCGCCGCCGACTCCGGTGAGGGTCAGGATGCGGGCCGAGGCCAGCAGCGTGCTCGAGCTCGTCGAGTTCCCGGGCGCGCCCCAGGAACGACGTGACCGGCTCGGTGAGATTCGTGCGGCGGCTGCCGCCGGGCGACGACACCGGCGTACCGGAGGGCAGATCGGCATGCTCGACGCCGAAGACCTGCTCGGGCCGGGCCAGGTCGGCGAGGCGGTGCTCGCCGAGGTCGGAGAGCCGCACCCCGGCGGGAAGGTCGTCGCCGGCGAGGTCGCCCGCCGCCCGCGAACACAGGATCTGTCCGGCCTGGGCCAGGGTCAGCAGCCGGGCCGTGCGGTTGAGCGGCGGCCCGACCCAGTTGTCACCGCGAGCTTCGGCGGCGCCGGCGTGGACGGCCATCCGCACCCGCAGCGGCGTGGCCGCCTCCCACTGCTGGCGCTGCAGAACCCGCTGGCCGGCCACGGCCGCCGCCACCGCTGCGGCCGCGGTCGGGAAGGAGGCGCACAGCCCGTCCCCTGTGTGGGCGAAGACACGGCCGCCGGCCCGCTCCACCTCGGCCCGGAGCAGGTCGTCGTGGCGGGCGAGGTCGGAGGCCATCGCCTGGCGGTCGCCCTCCCACCGCTTCGTGCTGGCTTCGATGTCGGTGAACAGAAACGCGACGGTGTTGTGGGTCGGGGTGACCGGGGCGTCGAGGTCGGGGCTTTGGGCCAGCACCTGCTGCTCGAGCTTGCGGAGGTCCGGGCCGGGTTCCACGCCGAGCTCCTCGACGAGGAGTTGCCGGGCCCGCTGGTAGACGCGCAGGGCGTCGGCCTGGCGGCCCTGGCGGTAGAGGGCCACCATCAGGCGCCCCCAGGCCGCCTCCCGCAGCGGGTGCTCGGCCGCCACCGATTCCAGCGTCACCTGGGCGGCCGCCGGGTCGCCGCCGGCCAGCTGAGCGTCGGCCAGGCCCTCCCGGGCCGCTACCCGCGCCTCTTCGAGTCGGTTCAATTCCGGACGGGCGTGGTCGACGTCGGCCAGCTCGGGCAGCGCCGGGCCTCGCCATCGGGCCAGCCCGGCCAGGAAGCAGCGCACGGCTTCGGTGGCGTCGCCGGCGGCGAGCGCCCGGCGGGCGGCAACGAGGTCCTCGTCGAACCGATGGGCGTCGAGGCACGACGGTTCGGCCCGTAGGAGGTAGGCGGACTCCTGGCCCACGATCTGCACCGGCGGCTCGCCGGACGGGGGCGCGACCTCGGCCAGCAGGCGGCGAAGCCGGGACACGAGGCTGCGCAGGGTCGTTTCCCAGGCCGCCGGCGGGCGCTCTCCCCAGAGGGCGGAGACGAGCCGGTCGATCGGCACCGGCCGGTTCAGCTCGGCGGCCAGGCGGGCGAGGAGGATCCGCTGCTTCAGGCTGCCGAGGGCGATGGGCGCGCCGGAGACGACGATCTCGAAAGACCCGAGGATCCGGAGTTCGGTCTGCTGTGGCATCGCCCTGCCACCGCCTTCCCCGTCACTGGTCTCCTACGGTACCGAGCCGCCGATTGGCCGTCACCCCTGTCCCTGGCAGCCGCAACAGCCGCGCCACGGTCGCGCAAGGTGGCCGATCGCATGCTGGCCGGCATGGAACCTGATGTCGTCCTGGCCGCCTGTCGCAGCGCCGTCGAGGATGCCGCCCACCGCCTCGCTGATCTGATCCGCCCGCTCCCGGGGCTGGAGCAGCCGGTGCCGAGTTCGCAGTGGACGGCCCGGGAGGCCACCGCTCATCTCATCACCGGGCTCGACCTGTACACGGAGATCGCGCTGGGCACACCTTCACCGGTCCGGGTCTACGATCCCGCCGTTTTCGCCGAGTTCTCCCGCCAGCGGATCGCCGACGTCCCCGAAGCCGAGCCGGCCAAGCTCGCCTACCTGCTCGTCGACGCCGCCGAGCGGTTCTGTGGCACGCTCGCCGGGCCGAGCGGCAGCCGGCCCGTGCAGTGGCACGCCGGCATCGAGATCTCCCTGGCCGACCTGGCCGGTGTAATCCTCGGGGAAGCTCCTCCTCCACGGCTACGACATCTCCGTCGCCTGCCAGAGGCCGTGGCCGCTGCCGCCCGGCGAGGTGGCCCTCGTCCTCGGGGCCTATGCCCCGCTGCTGCCGTTCGGCCTCGACGTCGACCGCACCCGCGGGCTCAACGCCTCGTTCGGGATCGACGTGCGGGGATTCGCCTCGTTCGTCGTGCGCTTCACCGAGGGTCGTTACTCCGTCGACCTCGCCGACTCCGGACCGCTGGACTGCACGCTCTCGGCCGACGCCGCCGCCTTCCTGCTGGTGTTCTCGGGGCGGCTCGCCCGGTGGCCGGCCATCGCCCTGGGGCTGCTCGAGCCGGCGGGCCACCGGCCGGAGCTGGCCGTGGGCTTCCAGGACCTCTTCGTCTTCTGCTGATCCGTCGACAAGGAGACTCTCGTGACCGAACGTTACGACGTCGTCGTCGTCGGGGCTCGCTGCGCCGGCTCCGTCCTGGCCCACGACCTGGCCCGGGCCGGGCTCTCCGTCGCCCTCGTGGACCGGGCCCAGTTCCCGAGCGACACCATCTCGACCCATTTGTTCGAGTCGGCGGGCATCGCCACGCTGGCCCGGCTGGGCCTCCTCGAGGAGCTGACGGCCGGCGGCGGCGCCCCCTTCATCAACTTCGTGGACCTCCGCATCGGCGACCTGGCGATCTACCAGCCGTCGTACCGGCCGCCGGGAGCGCCCGGCTCAATCCTGTCGGTCCGCCGGCCGGTGCTCGACACGGCGCTGGTCCGGGCGGCGCAAGAGGCCGGGGCCGACGTCCACACCGGCACCCGGGTGACCGGGCTCGTACGCACCGCCGACCGCGTCAGCGGCGTCACCGTCTCCAGCGGGACCGGGCACGACAGCCAGCTCGACGCCGCCGCTGTGGTCGGGGCGGACGGGATGGGTTCCACCGTCGCCCGGCTCACCGGGGCTCGCCGCTATCACGTGCTGCCGAACCAGCGTTTCTGCTACTGGGGCTATTTCGAGGGCGCCACCCCGCCCGATCCACCCGAGTTTCTGTGGCACCGCTTCGACGACCAACTCCTCTTCGGCTTCTCCTGCGACGCCGGGCTCTACGTCGTGGCGGTGCTGCCGCCCGTGACGGCCCTTCCGGACTGGGCCGACGATCTCGACGGCGCTTACGCCGCCACGGTGGCCCGCTCCGCGCCGTTCGCCGCCTGCGTCGCCGACGCTCGCCGTGTGGGACCGCTGCGGGGGATGGCCAACTACCCGACGTTCTTTCGGGAGTCGGCGGGACCCGGCTGGGCGCTGGTGGGGGACGCCGGCCACTTCAAGGATCCGGCCGCCGGCGTGGGGATCGCCGACGCCTTCCGCCAGGCTGAGCATCTGGCCACCGACCTCATCGCCGGCCTGGGCGGCACGGCGCCGCTGGACGACGCCCTGGCCGCCTGGTGGAAATGGCGCGACGCCGACGCCCTCGACATGTACTGGTTCGCCGCCGACGTCGGAGCGGCCGGGCCCGCCCCCGCCGTCCTCGTCGAGTTCCTCCGTGACCTCGCCGCTTCGCCGGACGGGATCTGGGACTTCCTGGCGCTGTTCCACCACGCCACCACCACGGCCGATGTCTTCACACCGGAGCGCCTCGGCGCCATCGCCGCCCGCCTGGCCGGCACGCCGCTCGGCGCCCAGGTGACAGCCGAGTTGACCGCCATGACGGAACTGGCCGAGGAGCGGGCCCGCCTGGTGGCCGCTCCTCACTTCGTCGACGACGCCGCCCCTCGCAACCGTTCGCTCGCCCGCCGAGCCGGCTGATGTTCGTCGGCCTGCCCACGCGCTTCAGACGTCCCACGGAGCGTGCAACTAGGACAGCTCGTAGAAGCGATCCAGGTGTTCGAGATCCTTGGCGCGACCCGATGCAACTTTGAGTTGCTCCCAGGTGGCGACGGAGATGACGAGCGCGGGGGCGTCGTCGGCCTGAACTGGGTGCTCATCGGCCGAGGCGTGGAGATCATCGAAGCCTCGCGGGGCGCCATCAGGGGCGAAGACGATGTCGAGCGGGCCGTATTTGGTCATGAGATGGAGGGTGTCGTATTGGGCCCAGTTCTCGACGGGATGCCGGGGAAACCATGTTCCCGGCTCGTCGGCGGTGAGAAGTCCTGCCTCGAGGGCGTCGAAGGCGGCCGCGAGGCGCTCGAGGTTCTTCGTGTCTCGTGAGGGAGTGACGTCGATGTCGACCGTGGCGGGGAGCGGAAGGTTGTGCACGAGGGCGGCGACGCCGCCGATCACCACGTAGCGGACGCCGTGGGCATTCAGGGCGCGGACGACGCTCGGGATGTCGAGGTCAGGCACCGACACCCGTGGAGCGTCGGGTTCGCGAGACGCGCTGCTGCTCGGCTCTGGTGTAGGCATCGAGCTGGTCGGGTGGCAGCAGTCTCTCCGCGATGCGTCGCGTGGTGTCGTGGGTATCCGGTTCGCTCAGTCGCATCCGGAGTTCGAATCCGGCGGCTTCGAGGATGCGGGTGAGAGTGGCGACTGAGGGCGAGCGCCGTCCGGATTCGTAGGCCGAGATGGCCGCCTGGCTGGTGGCGGCCCGTTGAGCGAGCTCCTCCTGAGTGAGCCCGGCCCGCCGGCGGGCCATCCGGATCAGGTGCCGCGAGTAGTTCTCTGCGACCATCTTCCCAGTATACCTGTACCGATATAAGATCCAATCGTTCAAGTGCCACTCAAAGCCTGAAAACCATGGGAAAGGGGTACGGGTGCGCACCGGATACGTCTGGCACGAGCTCTACGGGTGGCACGACACGGGCACGGCGGCGGGGGCGGCCTATGCGAACCCGATGGCCGGGGTGCAGCCGTTGCGGCACTTCGAGAGCGCCGAGAGCAAGAAGCGGTTCCACGAGCTGATCGCCGTCAGCGGCCTCCTCGACCAGCTGGAGCGCCTGCCGATCGAACCGGCGACGCAGGAGGAGCTGGAGCTCGTCCACACGCCGGCCTATGTGGCGCGGATCCAGGCGGAGAGCCGGTTACCCAAGGGCGGAGACGCCGGTGACGGGTTCACTTCGTTCGGCCAGGGCGGCTACGACATCGCCTGCCTGGCCGCCGGCGGGACGATCGCCGCCCTCGAGCGCGGTGGCCGAGGGCCGGGTCCGCAACGCCTACGCCCTGGTCCGACCGCCCGGCCACCACGCGCTGCCCGACATGGGGATGGGGTTCTGCATTTTCGCCAACATCGCCATCGCCATCCGCGTCCTGCAGGGCCGGGGGCTGACCCGCCGGGTGGCCGTGGTCGACTGGGACGTCCACCACGGCAACGGCACCCAGGCGATCTTCGCCGAGGACCCTTCCGTGCTGACCATCTCGATCCATCAGGACAGCTATTTCCCGCCCGACTCCGGGCACCGCCACGAGCGGGGGCACGGTGCGGGTGAGGGGTCGGCGCTCAATGTGCCGTTGCCGCCCGGGTCGGGCGTGGGGGCGTACCTCCACACCATGGAGCGGGTCGTCACCCCGGCACTGCGCAGCTTCCAACCCGACCTGGTCGTCGTGGCCTGCGGGTTCGACGCCAACGCCTTCGACCCGCTGGGCCGGATGCTGTTGACGGCGGCGGGCTTCCGGTCGATGACGGCCCAGCTCCTGGCCGTAGCCGCCGAGGTGTGCGACGGGCGGGTGGCCCTCGTCCACGAGGGCGGCTACAGCGAGGCCTACGTTCCCTTCTGCGGATTGGCCGTCGTCGAGGAGCTCGCCGGCGCCAAGACCGAGATCGAGGACCCCTACCACCACCTCCTCGACGGCATGGGCGGCCAGGCCCTCCAGCCCCACCAGGCCGACGCCATTGCCGCCGCCGCGGCGCTCCCGATCCCGGCCCCGGCGTAGCGGACGGTCAGGGCAGCGACACGCCGATCTGCTTCAGGAAACCGTGGGTATCCCAGATCGCCCACTCCTCGGCGATCTGGTCGCCTTCGAAGCGGTGCATCCAGAACCCGAACACGTCGCACGACCGACCGGTGGGCGGGATGCCGAGGGTGGGTCCGAGGTTCGTACCCGTGGCCCGCCACCGGGTGACGACCGTGTCGCCTTCCCCGACCTGGGCCTCGACCGTGAGGGTCAGGTCCGGCAGCGAAGTCCGGTACAGCGCGACCAGGTCGCGGTGCCCGGCCGCTCCTACGGAGATCCCCTCGAGGTCCGGTCCGTGCCGGACCCGGTCGGCGGTGAAGATCTCGCCGACGGCGTCGAGGTCGCCTTTGCTCCACACGTCGGTGGCGTAACGCTCGATGATCCGTGCCTGCTGTTCGGTGGGCATGGTCACTCCTTTCTGCTGCGGTGGGTGATGTCGAACCGGGTGCCGGTCCCAGGTGACCGTGATCTCGAAGCGGTCGAGTTCGATCAGGGACTGCAGGCGCCGGGCCGCTTCGGCGACGAGGTCGACGGCCGCTGGCCGCCAGCCCGATGACAGGACCAAGCGGACAGCCGCCCGCTCCTCGTCGATGGCGACTTCAGCTGCGGGTTCGAGGAGCCCGCGCAGGACGTCGACGACGGCGTCCCGCATCATCCGCTCCCGCAGTTGCGCAGTCCCTGGCCCCATTCGTTCCTCCTTCTTGGTGTGCGCCCTTCAGGATCCGCCGGCGCCGTTTCCGGCAGGTAGCCCTGAGGTAACCGGGGCTCCCGGCGGTACGCTCCCGAGGGTGGAGGGAGGCAGAGCCCGGTTCGAGTTCCGAGTTCTGGGGCCGACCGAGGTGCGACGCGACGGCGAGCCGGTCCGCTTCCGGGGAAGCCGGGAGTTGGCTCTCGTCGCGCTCCTCGCCCTCGAGGCCAACCGGGTCGTGTCGGCCGAACGGCTCCTCGAGGACCTGTGGGGTGGTTCCCCACCCGACGGCGCCCTGCGGACGCTGCGGGTCTACGTCTCCCGGATCCGCCAGGCCTTCGGCGACTCCGGCGACCTCCTCGTCACCCGCCCGGCGGGATACGTCCTGCAGGCCGAGCCCGGCGCGATCGACGCCGCCCGCTTCGAGACCCTGGTGGCGGAAGGCCGGGCCCAGTCGGCAGCCGGCGACCACGAACAGGCCGCCGCCACCCTCCGGGCAGCCCTCGACCTGTGGCGAGGCCCCGCCCTGGCCGACGTCGGCGACGCCCCCAGCGCCGCCACCGAGGCCGCCCGCCTCGATGACGCCCGCCTCGTGGCGCTAGAGGAACGCGCTCGACTCCGACCTGGCCTGCGGCCGCCACCACGAAGTGGTCGTCCGAACTCGACGCCCTCACCCGGGCCCATCCGTTCCGGGAGCGACTGTGGGGGCAGCGCATCACCGCCCTCTACCGGGCGGGCCGCCAGGCCGACGCCCTGCGGGCCTATCAGGAGCGTGCGGCAGGTCGCTCGGCGAACAGCTGGGCATCGACCCCAGCTCCGGAGCTGGCCCGGCTGGAGACCGCCGTGCTGCGGCACGACCCGGCGCTCGACTGGCAGCCACGCGCCGCGCCGGCTCGGTCGCCGCCCCCGCCGCCCCACCGCGTCGTCACCTTCCTCTTCACCGACGTCGTCGGCTCCACCGAGCGCCTCGACCGGCTCGGCGAGACCGCCGCCGAGAAGGCCCGCCAGGCCGCACTTCGGCCTCCTCCGTGACGCCGTCGCCGCCTCGGACGGCACCGAGGTGAAGAACCTGGGCGATGGGCTGATGGTGGCCTTCGCCAGCCCGCTGGCCGCCCTTACCTGCGCCGTGGAAATGCAACGGGCGGTGGAGCGGGCGACGCTGGGCGCCGCGCCCGCCGCCCGGTGGCGGTGCGGATCGGGTTGCACGCCGGCGAGCCGATGCGGGACGAGGGCGACTTCTTCGGCACGCCCGTGGTCGTGGCCAAGCGGCTCTGCGACTCGGCGCAGGGCGGCCAGATCCTCGCCTCGACGCTCGTCTGGGACCTGCGTCGGGCGCCACCGCGACCACGGCTGTACCTTCCGCAACCTCGGCGGGCTGTCGCTCAAAGGACTGGGCGAGCCCGTCGCCGGCCGGCGAGGTCGTCTGGCAGCCCGAGGCACCGGCGGTCGCCGAAACGGCGACGCCCGCCGGGCCGGGGCCACTGCCCGACCCCGCTGGCCCGGGACGAGCGGCTCCCCCTCGTCGGGCGGCACCGGGAGATGGCCCGGCTCGACGCCGCCGCAGCCGAGACCGCGCGCCGGGCAGCGGCGGCTGCTGATGCTCGGCGGCGAGCCGGGCATCGGGAAGAGTCGGCTCACCGCCGACTTCGCCCGCCGGGCCCACGGCGACGGCATCGCCGTGCTGTTCGGCCGCTGCGACGAGGGCATGGGCGTCCCCTACCAGCCGTTCGTCGAAGCGCTCGGCCGGTACGTCCGGGAGTCGCCCGTGTCCCGCGGCTGGGCCGGATGGCCGGCGAGCTGACCCGGCTCGTGCCCGAGGTGGCCGAACGGGTCCCGGGCCTCCCGCCGCCGACGCGTTCCGAACCGGAATCCGAGCGCTACCGCCTCTTCGAAGCCGTCGCCGCCTGGCTCTCCGCGGCCTCCGAGAACGAGCCGGTCGTCTTCGTCGTCGACGACCTGCACTGGGCGACCAAGCCGACCCTGCTCCTGCTCTCCCACGTGATCCGCTCCGACGAGGCGATGTCGGTACTGCTGCTGGCGACCTACCGAGACAGCCCGATCGATGTGACGCCGGAAGTCGCCGACGCCGTCGCCGAGCTGCCTCCGCCTCCCGGGCGTGGAGCGGCTCCGGCTGGGCGGGCTCGACGAGACCGGGGTCGGCACGCTCATCGAGGCGCACGCCCGCCGGGAGCTCGACGACGACGGCCGGGCCCTGGCCCGGGTCATCCACGGCGAGACGGCCGGAAACCCCTTCTTCGTCCGGGAGGTCCTCCGGCACCTGACCGAGAAAGGCGACGTCATCCCGCCCGGCGAAGGCTTCGACGGCCGCTCGGCCGCATGGCCGAGGTCGACGTACCCGACAGCGTCCGGGAGGTGGTCGGCCGGCGGCTGACCCGGCTCCCCGACAGGACCGACGAGCTCCTGGCGCTGGCCGCCGTGCTGGGCGAGCACTTCGACCTCGACGTCCTGGTGCAGGCGGCAGCCGAGTCGCCGGACGACGTCCTGCGAACCCTCGACCCGGCCATCAACGCCCGGCTGGTGGAGGAGACAGCCGTGGGTCGCTACCGCTTCGCCCACGCCCTCGTGCGCTCCACGCTGGAAGATGCGCTCGGGCCGACCCGCCGGGCCCAGCTCCATCTCCGGGCGGCCCAGGCCCACGAATCACTGAGCAGCCAACGGGAAGGGCGAGCCGCCGTCCTGGCCCGGCACTACCAGCAGGCCGGCTCGTTGGCCCCGCCCGACCGAGTGATCGACGCCGCTCGTCGAAGCGGGCAACGAAGCGGCGGCGGCGCTCGCCTGGGAGCAGGTCGGCGGCCACTGGCAAGCGGCGCTCGACCTGATGGACCAGACGTGCCCGGCCACGCAACCGCACGCCGAGCTCCTGGCCCGCCTGGCCGACCTCCTCTACGTGACCGGCTTCGACCTCTCAACCGCCAACGCCTACGCCGAGCGGGCCATCGCCCTGTCCGACGAGCTCGGGCTCGACCGGCGGGCGACGATCTTGCGGTCCCGGCTAGCGGGCTACCTCAGCAGCAACGGCCTCTACGGCGTAATGGACATTCCCCGGGCGATCGAGTTGTTCAGGCAGGCGGAACGGGGCCTGGCGGACGAGCCAGAGAGCCTCGCCTACGGGTACTGGCTCGGAACCCTGTCCACGGCTACCGGTCTTTGGGATGCCCGCCCCGCCGAGGCGCTCGAGACCGCTCCCGGCGCCATCCGGATCGCCCGCCGGCTCGGCCACGAGAGTCTCAAAGTCCTCGGCGAGATGGTCCACGGTTTTGTGGTGGTGTCGACCGGCGCGGTCGACGAAGGGCTCGCCCTCATCGAACAGGCTTGGGAGAGTGCCGACCGGATTGACCACCGCATCCTGGGGATGAGGACGGTCCATATCCGGAGCCTCTGGGGATTGGTCTTGTTCGAGCCGGCTGTCGTCATCCGGTGGGTAGAGCGGGAGCTGTCCCGACCGCGGCTCACCCATGTCCCGATCCAGAGCCGAACCCTCCAGGGTTCTCTGGCGTGGGCCTACGCCCTCGCCGGTCGCTTGCCCGACGCCGAGCGGCTCCGACCCGAAATTGGCGACCTTCCCGTCAGCATGACTTACGGGCCGGCGCTGGAGCTGTGGCAGGGTGACTGGCCGGCGACCGAAGAGACGCTGCGAGAGGGTACGCGCCGCTGCCGGGAGATGGGCGACCGCCTCGACGAAATCCTCCTGTACGGATGGATCGCCGCCGTGTGCCGCCTGCGCGGCGATCTCGACGGCGCCGAGGCCTCTCTCAACGACGGCCTGGCCATCGCCGTACCGGAATCTCTGGGCACCTACGAGGCCGGCTTCCGCGTCGACCTCGCGATCCTCGACGTCGACCGGAGTCGGCTTGAATCCGCCCGCCGGCACCTCGACCGAGCCCGGGAACTCATGGCCGGTCAGGACTTCCGCGGCATCGCCGATCGGTTCGCGATGGCCGAGGCGGCCCTCGACGCCGAAGAGGACCCGTTTCGAGCCGGCCCCCGCTTCGAGCGCGCCGTCGAGGCGCTCCACGCCCGGCTCCTTCCCTGGGACGAAGCGGAAGCGCTCCTCCTGTGGAGCCGGGCCGCAGCCCGCTCCGACCCGTCCCTCGCCGAGAAAAAACTGGCGGCGGCGAACGAAATCTACCGCCGGTGCGGAGCCGGCACGGCCTGGTTCGAGCGAGCCGAGGCCCTAACCCGGGCAGGGTGAACCGTGCTCGCCACGACCCCACCGCCGCCAACCCGTCCGGCCTCTGGGGCGCTCAGACGCGCAGCAACTGGACTCCGTAGGGCTCGAACGCCGGGTCGTGGGTGACAATCGTCAGTCCCTCGGCGAGCGCCTGGGCGACCAGCATCCGGTCGAAGGGATCACGGTGGTGAGCCGGTAGGGCGCCGGCCCGCTCGGCATGGTCGAACGTGACGGGCAGCGGCTCGAAGCCTTCCTCCACCACCGCATCACCGAGCGCCTCCGGGAGCTTGAGTTTCCCGAGCGCGGCCTTGATTGCCGCTTCCCATATCGACGCCGCGCTGACGACGACCAATTCGCCCGGATCAGCGATCCGCTCGGCGACAGCGTCGGGAAGACGCGGCGTCCCGTGGATCCACCAGAGCACGACCTGGGTGTCGAGGAGCAGGCTCACCGGCCTTCGAAGGCGGCGGGAATCTCCGGCGGCGTGGCGTCGAAGTCGGGCGCGATCCAGACCTTGCGGTTCCGCCACCGCCCGGGCGTCCGGCGACGTGACGCCTCGACATAGGGAACGAGCCGGGCCACCGGCCGCCCGGCCTTGCCGATGATCACCTCTTCGCCGGCCGCCACCCGCTCCAGCAACCGGGAGAACTGGGTCTTGGCCTCATGCACGTTGACGATCACGGACTTAGTCTAACTTAGTCCGCTTCTTGGTTCAGCTCTCCCAGAAGATGGCGAAGGCGCCGAGGTGCGAGCCGTCGGCCGCCTCGAGCGGGAGGGCGGTGATGGTGAGCTGCGCGGTCGGAGCCGTCGCGGCCGGCGGATCGAGACGACGCCCTGCACCGGCCGGCGGTCGCGGACCGCCACGGCGACGGGCAGCTCCTCGGGGGCCAGCGGGCGCCCGTCCGGATCGGTCGGCGACCAGAGCTTGCCCCACACCTCGAGGGGGATCTGGCCGGTCTCCTCGTAGCGCTGCCCCAGGAGCTCCTCGGCCGGCTCGTTGTAGTACTCCAGCGTCCCGTCCTCGTCGACGAGGAACACCGGCATGGCGAGGTAGCCGGCCACCTGCTTGAGCAGCACGACCTCGATCGGCGGGCCCGCGTCATGACCTGCAGCGGCCGGGTGACGGCCCGAGGGTGAGGGTGGTGCCCTCCCGGGCCGGGGCGAGCTCGAACGACCAGTCCCGCTCCTCGAGCGCGGCGGAGAAGAGCCGGTCGAGCTGGACGTCGTTGTGGCTGGGGTCGTGGTGGAAGGCGGCCAGCGTGGCCGACCCCGGCCGCCTCGGCCAGCGCCATCGCCTGGCTGATCGTGCTGTGGCCCCAGCCGACGTGGGACGGGTACTCCTCGTCGGTGTACTGGGCGTCGTGGATGAGCAGGTCGACGCCGGCCATCAGCGGGAAGCCCGACGTCCACTCCGTGGAGGCGAGGAACGCGCTGTCGCCGAGCGCCGGTTCGTGGTCGGGGATGTAGGCCAGCGTGGCGCCGTCGGCTGCGATGCCGGTAGCCGAGCGTGGGGCCGGGATGGCAGACGAGGTCGGCGGTCACCGAGGCGCCCGGGCAGGTCGAACGTGCCCCGGGGGCGTCGTGGAGCACCAGCTGGCAGGGCAGGTCGGTCAGCCGGACGGGGAACAGCGGCGGCGAGAGATAGCGGGAGAGCCGGGCCCGCAGGTCGAGCGTGGCCGACGGCGGGCCCCAGATGTGCACCTCGAGGTCGGGCTGGAACAACGCACCGAAGAACCCGAGGCCGAGGATGTGGTCCATGTGGAGGTGGGTGAGGAGGACGTCGACCCGGGTGACGCCGGGACCGAAGTCCGGCCAGCCGGTGGATGCCGCTGCCGGCGTCGAGGAGGACCACCGACCCGTCGCCCGGTGCGGACCTCGACGCACGACGTGTTGCCCCCGTAGCGGGTCGTGCCCGGGCCGGGGGCTCGGGAGCGACCCCCGGGTGCCCCAGAACGTGACCTTCATCGCCTCACCGGTCCTCGCTCGGTCTCTTCCCAGAAGACCGACATGCGCCCCGAGGAGCGCGCCGCCCTGGCCGTCGAGCGGGATGGCGGTCGTCACGATCCGGTGCGGCACACCATCGGCGCCGTGGACGATCATCCTCGCACTGCTGGGGGCGGCGGTCGTGGAGCGCCACGGCGAGAGGCATCTGTTCGCGACCGTCATCGGCGACCCGTCGCGGTTGCCGGGGATCGAGAAGCTCGCCAGGCGGGCGAGGGGATACTCGCCCATCGCGGCGCATGCTCGATGCCGAGCAGCCGTTCCGTCGGCCGGGTTGAAGTAGACCAGGTTGCCCGCGGCGTCGACGAGCGAACGCAGGCAGCGGGCAGCCGGCTGACGAGCTGCCGGAGAAGGATCAGCTCGATCGGCTTCGCGCTCACCTACCGCACGGTAGCCAACCGCTCGGGCGAGTACTGTCTCGCAGCGCGCCGAACCCCGGCCGGTTACTCGCCGTGAGGGTCAGGCCGGGGTTCGGAGCGCTCGTTGGTCGGAGGCTTGTACCCCCTCCGCCGCTGGCCTAAACGAGCCCTGACCGGCGCCCATTCCGGAGTGTCGCCGGCGACACACAGGGGGCGTGTCGTGGAGGACGGATGACGCCGGCCGGCACCCGGTACGGTCGGGTCATGGGGGATGAATCGATCGGACCCGAACTGACGCTTCTGCTGGGGCGACGGCCACCCACGCTCGAAGACGCCGCAGTGCTGCAGCGGCTCGGGCACCTCTACCGGTTCGGGGTGCCCGACCTATCGGACCTCCGGGGTGGCGATCCGCGGCCTTTGTCAGCCTGTAAGCGAATTGTGACTTAAGGACCCTACGTTCGGGTAAGGCGTGGATAACCGAGCCTCCGGCGAAGACGCCGGAGAAGGAGGTTGTGCATGCGCAGACTGCTGACCGTCCTGGTCGTGGGTGCCCTCACCTTGACGCTGGGTGTGCCGGCTGTCGCCGATGCCGCCCAGGGTTCGGACGACGAGAAGATCACGGCCCAGCGCCACAGCGGAGACCGGGACGGCGGACGGTACAGCCGTCACGGTGACCGCGATGACGACGACCGTGGTTACCGGCGTCACGGCCACCGCTACGACGGTGACCGCTCCTACCGGCATCGTCACGGCTACCGCGACGACTACTACGACCGGCATTACTACGGCGGCTACTACGGCCACCCGTCGTACTACCGCGGCTCCTACTCACGCGAGCGTGAGTGCTACGACGCCTATTACTACGACCGGTACTACTACGACCGGTACTGCCGGGGCTACTACTACGGCCGCGGCCACTACCGCGGGTACGAGGCCGCTCCCACGGCCCAGACCCAGTCTCCCGCCTCCGACCAGATGACGCCCGCCGACCACGCCCCCCCGGCCCCCGACCAGGCGCCGGCGCCGGCACCCGACCAGACGGTGCCGAACCCTGATCAGGCCCCGCCGCCGGCGCCCGACCAGCCCCCTGCTGCCGAGACCCCCAGCCCCCAACCGTCAGATCAGGCTCCGCCCGCCGGGGCGGCCACTCCGGAACCGGCGCCCACGACTCCCGCTCCGGACGCCCAGCCCGCTCCGGCTCCCGAGGACGACGAGGAGCGCCGGCCGGCGTGGGCCGGCCACGCCTCCGCTCCCCCCGGGCCCGCCGGGCCGCCCCAACCCGCCGGGACGACCCACTAACACCGCACCGAGTTCGAGCACCGACAGGACACCGGGAGGGACCGGCTGAGGCCGGTCCCTCCTTCGCGTCCACCCCCCGGCATCCGTTGGGGTTTGCGCTGTGGCGTGAGGACGACCTTGTGGTCTATGGTGCACCGGTCACCTTACGTCTGTGGAGAGTCCGATGAAGTGCGGGCGGCACTCGTCGATCCGGATATGGCTGGGACCGCTGCTCACGGCGCTCCTCATCTCGGCCGGCTGGCCCTTGGCGACCGGCGCCAAAGCCGAGGCGGAGGACGAAGCCCGGGCGGTCGGTCTCTGCTGCGCCTGGGGCAGTCGCCTGAAGGACGGCGTCCTCACGTTCTCGGTGAAGGGCGACGACCCGACGGCCCTGTCGATCCTGCGCAGCGCCGTGCACCAGTGGGATGAGGCGCTCGCCGACCTGACGCTCGAGGAGGTGGCCCCCGACGGCCGGAAGCGCTCCCAGCGGGCCGACATCGTCATCGTCTACGGGCCGGGCTCCGCCGACGGGGGGAGAGTCATCCCGCCACCGGCGCCCAGGGCCTCACGACCACCTATCTCAACGGAAAGCGCATGATCACGCGGGTGGAGATCGGCGTCGACGGCGGCCCGTCGCCCATCCACGCCGGCGCCGTCGAGCAGATCGCCAAGCACGAGATGGGCCATGCCCTCGGGCTCGGCCACGCCAACTGGGACGACGATCTCATGTCGCCGCTGGTCCAGCCCACGCCGGCGCCGGTCCCTTCGTGCGACATCAACGCCGTTCGACGCGCCAATTCCTGGAAGATGGTCGACAACGCTCGCCGGCCAAAGCCCGCCCCCGCCACCGAGTCGCCCTGCTGAGGGCTCGCCGGGCGCCGGCGCTGTCCGTCCCGCTCCCCGCGCGGGACGCTCGTCTGCGAGCAGAGCATCCTCGTGGGCTTGGGAGATACCGCCACCCGCCGGCGCCCGACGGACCCGGTGTCAACGACCGCATCCCGCTGGCCGGCGCCGGCACGCTTCTGGCCCTCGGCGGCGCCGCCATCATCTTCGGCGAGCCCCGCCGCCGCCCCCGCCTCGCCCGCTGACGCGACGAAGCTCAGGCGGCCGGCGCGGCGATCACGGCCGGGGAGTCGGCCCGGGCGGTGAAGAGGCGGGGGGTCCCGGTGCCGTCGGCCGGGACGGCGTAGGTGTCGCTGTCCACGCTGTAGAGGACGGTGCCGTCGTCGAGCCATTCCGCCTGGTCATCGACGGTGCGGCCCTCGGCCAGCGGGTGGCCCTCGAGGGTGTCGAGGGAGAGGACGGCGAGCCGCCACCGCACCTCGCTCAGCCCACCGCCCGACACCTTCTCCTTGAAGGCGATCCGCCGGCCGTCGGGCGACAGCGAGGGGCACTCCACACCGTCCCGCAGCACCCGCACCGAACGGGCCGCCACATCCCCCTCCACCAGGTAGGTGTGCCCGCCCGTCCCCAGCGTGGCGTAGAAGCGGCCGGGCGAGCGGGCGAACGTCACGCCCCAGAAGTTGAAGTCGACGCTGTGGATCCGCTTGCCGTCCTTCCACACCGAGAACGTCTCGAGGTCCCCGAGCGACGTGCCGCTCGCCATGTCGTAGAGCGCCGTGCGGGTGGAGAAGCTGCCGGGGGCGTAGGAGTCGCCGGTGACGAAGACCGTCGACGCCCCGAGCGCCCCGTCCGGCGACACCCGGGCCCGGCTCGGCAGGCCGGCCAGCGGCAGGTCGTGAAGGGTGCGGAAGTCGGGGCCGAAGATCCGGGCCCGGTACGGCGTGGCGAAGGGGTCGTCGAACTGCTCGGCCAGACACAGGCCCCGGTCCGCCGCCATGTGCACCCGCCGGCACCCGTAATCCGTGATCTGGCGGGGCCCGTCCGGCGCGCCCAGCGGGGCCAGGCTGACGAACCCGGCCTGGCGGCCGCTTCCGACAGGTTCCGGAACACGCACGTGCGGCTCGCGCCGCCACGTCGGCCACCGACTCCGGCCCCGCCGCCGGCATTACCGACGCCGCCTGGGTCATGGCCTGCACCCGGGCCCGCGAGTGCAGGACGTACCCGACGGAGACCCCCACGCACATCCCACACAGGGCCACGAACCCCAGGGCGCGCCAACGCCGGCGCACGGTCTCCTTCACGAAGTTCTTGTTCGGCTCCGGACCGGCCCATTCCCTTCCAAGGCCACGATTCGGACATAGGGCGCGTTGTGAACGCCGCCGGCTTCTTTGTAAGGGTCCGATGGCCGACACTACGAGGCGGCCACAATTGGCTCAATTCTGTTCTTCCGCCGTCCGGCACCGGGGGCACCCGGCGCCCGCACGGCGAAAAGAACAGAGTCAAGGTTGGCCGAGAACTGCCGAAAACTGCCGAGACTTGTGGTTGTCCGCCGAGGCTCTCGGAGCCTCCTTGCCGGAAGACGGGTAGGCCCCCCTGTACTCCTCAGTGCGAGACCGGCCGGCCCCGGACACTCCCGGGAGCCCCGACGGCCCTTCGGGGCCCGGCGCCGACGGCTCCGGCGCGCCCCGCCCGGGGGCGGGCGCGGTCGCCGCGGCGGCCAGAAGGTCCACCGCAACGTCAAGCTCCTCGGTGCCAACAGCCTGCTGACCGACATCTCGTCGGAGTCGGTCAACTCCGTCCTGCCGAAATACATGATGACGCAGCTGCAGATGTCCCCGATGCAGTTCGGCATGTTCGACGGCCTCTATCAGGGGATGAGCGCCCTCCTCCGGGTGTCGGGCGGGATGCTCGCCGACCGGCGCCAGCGGCACAAGGAGGTGGCCGGGGCCGGATACGTCATCTCCGCCGCCACCAAGGTCGGCCTGCTGGCCTCCACGACTCTCGCCCCCACGACCGGCTTCCTCTTCCTCGACCGGATCGGCAAGGGCATCCGCAGCGCACCGCGCGACGCCCTCATCTCGCTGAGCAGCACGCCTGAGACCCTGGGCCGGGCCTTCGGCGTCCACCGGGCGCTCGACACGATCGGCGCCTTTCTCGGCCCGATCCTGGCCTTCACCCTCCTGCACCACGCCCGGGACGCCTACGACGCCGTCTTCGTCGTGAGCTTCTGCATCGCCCTGCTCGGCCTCGGGGTCCTCTTCCTCTTCGTGCAGAACCCGCCCCGGGACCGGGCCGAGGCCGCCCAGACCAGGGCGGCGCTCACGAAACGGCCGACCCGCCAGTTGCTGGGCATACAGGGCGTTCCGCCGGATCGTCCTGGCCGGCGGGCTCCTCAGCCTCGTGACGGTGAGCGACGCCTTCATCTACCTCACCTACGAACACCGCACGGAACCGCTGGGCAGTGCCTTCCCGCTCCTCTTCGTGGGGACGGCCCTGGCCTTCCTGCTCCTGGCCGTCCCGCTCGGCCGCCTGGCCGACCGGATCGGCCGGGCCCCGGTCTTCATCGCCGGCCACCTCGTGCTGATCGGCTGCTACGCTCGTCCTGCGGACGGCCTCCGGGCCGGGCCTGCCCACAAAGCTCCGTCATGCTCGGCCTCCTCGGTGCCTACTACGCCTGCACCGACGGGGTGCTCATGGCCATGGCCAGCGCCGTGATCCCCGCCGAGCTGCGCAGCAGCGGCCTCGCCTGGCTGACAACCGTGATCGTCGGGGCCAAGCTCGCCTCCTCCGTCCTCTTCGGGCGGCTCTGGCAGTGTGTGGGCCCCCGACGGCGCCCTGTCGTTCTTCCTGGCCGGGATGGTCGTCGTGCTGCCGGTCGCCTTCCTCATCCTCTTCCGCCCGTCGAACCGCCCCGAGGTGCCGGCCCGATGACGATTGCCCCCGACAAGATCGACCAGCCCCGTCGGCGGGGCGCCGGGAAGACCGAGCCGCCCGCCCCCAAGGGTGACCGCTGGCGGATCTTCGGCTTTGTCGCCCTGTGCGTCGTGTGCGTGGCGGTGGCCGTCGGCTACTTCGCCGCCAAAGGCGGCGAACCCAAGCGCACGGTCGACGCCGCCGGCGCCGTGGAGGCCGGGGCGCCGTCGGCGCGCCGAGCTCATGGCGCAGCCCCATCTCGTGGTGCGCGACATGGCCGCCGGCCAGGCCGGCTACGCCGGGGTGCTCCCGGCCGGCGACCCGGGCGGTGTCCGGGCCGTCACCGACCTGGCTTGCGCCCGGATCTACGCCGCCGCCGGCAACGGGATCTGCCTCTCCGACCGGGGCGACATCATCAACCCCTACAAGGTCGTGTTCTTCGGCAACGACTTCCAGAGCCGGGCCGAGAAGCCCCTCGCCGGCGTGCCCAGCCGGGCCCGGGTCTCGCCCGACGGGAAGTACGGCTCCTCCACCGCCTTCGTGACCGGCGACTCCTACGCGCCGGGCTCCTTCTCCACCCGCACGTCGATCTGGGACATGCCCACCGGCGAGCACATCGTCGACCTCGAGCAGTTCTCGGTCTGGAAGAGCGGGAAGCAGCTGCATTCCCCCGACCACAACTTCTGGGGCGTCACCTTCGACCCGAAGAACAGCAACCGGTTCTTCGCCACCCTCGGCACCCAGGGGCACACGTACCTGGTGGAGATGGACCTGGCCGCTCGGCGGGCCGAAGTCCTGCGGGACGGGGTGGAGTGCCCCTCGCTCTCGCCCGATGGCACCCGCATCGCCTTCAAGCTGAAGACGAGTGCCGGTACCGCCGGCGACCTCCCCACCTGGCAGCCGGCCGTCCTCGATCTGGCCACGCTCCAGGAGCACCCGCTGGCGGAGGCCCGCACGGTCGACGACCAGATCGAGTGGCTCGACGACTCGACCGTCGCCTACTCCGTCGACACCGGCATCGGCGCCCCCAGCATCTACGCCACCGCCGCCGACGGCACCGGCACCCCCCGCCTCCTCGTCGCCGACGCCGACTCCCCCTCGGTCTCCCGCTAACGAACCGGCGTTCCTTTTCCGCTCTATTCCGGCAAACGAACGCCGGTACGAGCGGCGGCGGTCCCCCGTCTCACGCTCCGCGGTTCTTTTTCCCGTAGCGTGGGAACTGGCTGGGTCTTCCGGTCGTCAGAACGGGCGACACCGGAGGAGGAACTGACGTGATCGAACCTGAGGTCGTGATCGACCCCGAGGCCGCCGCCCCCGCCGCCTCGTCCCGCCGCCGGCGCCAGGCACTCATCGCCGGCGTGACCGCCCTGGCGGTCCTGGCCGGGGCGGTCGCCGTTTTCGCCGGTGGCGGCTCCGAGCCGAAGCCGCTATCCCTCATGGCCGGCAACGTCGGTGACAGCGCCGGCGGACGGGCCGAGGCGATGTCGAGCGCCGACGCCCGCCGTGGCCCCGGTGCCCGGCATGGCGGCTGACAGCCGGCTGTCGTACTACGGCGGCTGGGGCCTGAAGTTCGAGGTCGCCGGCGACCTGCCCGACGCTGGCCGACCACGCCCCCGCCTGGCGGGCGACGGGCCCCGCCCTCGACCGCGCCGCCGTGGCCCGGATCGCCGGGGCCCTCGGCCTGACCGGCACGCCGGTGCAGCGGGACGGCGGCTGGTTCGTCGAGAACGGCGAGCTCGACGATGAGCGCCTTCCCCGGTGGGGACACCTGGTCGGTCAACCTCTACCGCACCCGCTACGCCCTCCCGGGCGACGACCGAACCGCCGGCCGGGCCGGCGCTGTCGGCGGCCGAGGCCGAGCGCCGGGTGCGCGACCTGCTGGAGCGCATGGGCGCCCCCGCCGGCGCCTGGAAGTTCGAGACCACCGCCACCGAGATCGGCGTCGGCTGGTCCTGCGCCGCTCCCGCGCCGGCCCTGAGCCCCGAGGAGCTGCGCAAGCTCGAGACCGAGAAGCTCCGCCAGCTCGAGCAGCCGAACTCCGTCGCCACCGACGCGGCCCACGCCGCCGAGGTCAGCGCCCGCGACGCCGGAATCTCGAGTGGCGCCGCCGGTTCGGGCAGCGCCGGCACAACGCTGGAGATGCCGGCCGACCGGGCCGTGGCGACCCCCGCCGGGAAGCCGGGCCCGGACGGTCCCGTCTCCTCGTGCCCCCCGCCGCCGGCGCCGGTCAAGGGCTTCAACGTCGCCCTTTACCCCCTGCTCGACGGGCAGCGGGCCGACTGGCCGGTCTGGAACGTGACCCTCCGCTCCGACGGCCGCATCGACAGCCTCTACGGCTCGTGGGTGACCTTCGAGCGGGCGACGACTACAAGCTCCGCGGTGTCGACGCCGCCCTCAAGGAGCTGCAGTCATCGGCCCAGCCCCCGTACGCCACCGCCGAAGGCCGAGCCGTCGACACCCCCGTCGTCGATCTGCCGCCGCAGCCCTTCGTCGCCACGACCGAAGGCCAAGCAGTGGACCTCCCCGCCGCGGCCGGTGGGGCCACCCCGGCGATCGAGCCGGCACCCTGCCCGCCGGTGGCGATGCCGATGCCGATGCCGGCTGACGACATCGCCAAGTCGGCGGTCGCGCCGGCGGACGCCGCCACCACCTCTGCGGTCGCCCCCTCGCCGGGCTGCGCCCCGCCGGCCCCTCAGGTGGTCACGATCACCGGCGTGGAGCTCGGCCTGCTCCAGACGTCGGTCTTCGAGAACAAGCAGGTCCGTATGGCGCCTCGTCCCGTCCTACCGGTTCGTGGGCCGCTTCGACAACGGCTCGCCGTGGGCGACGTCGGTCATCGCCCTCCATCCCGACGCCATCGCCCCGCCGCCGGACGTCCCCGTCACCGACGACGTCCGCTCCGGGGGCGGCGCCACCGGAATCGGCAAGGCCGTCCCCCCGATGCCCCCCGGCATCGAGCCGGCGCCCGCGGTCATCAGCGACCCCGACGCCGGCCGGTAGGGTCCGAGCGTTTTGTGGTCACGAGACGGCGTATATCGCCGGATCATGACCACAGAACGCAGGTCTCCGCCTTCGCGAGGGAGCGCACGAGAGGGCGGGGTCGGCAACGGTGCCGGCCCCGCCCTCTCGCGATCCGACCGGTCCCTTAGGCGGCGGCGAACCCGTACTTCGCCAGGACCGCCTGAGCGTCGGCCCCGAGGATGAAGTCGAGGAAGGCGGCGGCCAGGGCGGCGTTGGCCGACTGCTTGAGGACGGCCATCGGGTACTCGGCCACCACGTTCTGCGCCTCGGGGATCTCCACGCCTTCGGCGTGGCGGCGGCCGCCTTGGCGTCGGTGACGTAGCCGATACCGGCGTCGACGGCCCCGGTCGTGACCTTGGTCACCACGCCCTTGACGTTGGTCTCGAACGACTTCGGCTGCGCCTTCACGCCGGCCTTCGACAGGGCCTCGGCGCCGTACTTCCCGCAGGGCACCTCGACGGCGCAGAGCACGAACGTGACCTTGCCGAAGTCGGCCAGGCCCTTGACCTTCTTGGGGTTCCCCTTGGCCACGATGATGGCCAGCTTGTTGTGGGCGAAGACTTTGGGGCCGGTGGCGTTGCCGGCGTCGGTGACCTTCTTCATGTTCGACTGGTCCGCCGAGGCGAACACGTCGGCCGGCGCCCCGCCGTTGGCCTGGGCGGCCAGCGCCGAGGAGGAGTCGAAGCTGAAGGCGACCTTCGTTCCGGGATAGGCGGCCTCGAAGGCCCCGCCCAGCTCCTTGAACGACTCGCTCAGCGAGGCGGCGGCCAGGACCGTCAGGTTCCCGCTCAGGGCCGGCTGCGTGGCGCTGGTCGAAGAAGGGGCGGCGGCGGGAGCCTGCTCATCGTCGCCGCACCGGGCCCCGAGCCCGAGCACCAGGGCCAGCGCGATGGCCAAACGGAACGACGAGTTACGGAGCATCGATCTTCCCCCCACACCATCTGCAGTAGTCAGTATGAGACTACAGGTGAGCGAACGCAACCGCGCCTACTTGTCGGTAGGTCCGGCGGAACGCTCAAGCCGGGACGAAAAGGTGCCGTTGAGGCAAATGTGAGGCGTTACCTCTCGCTTTCGATCGCGACACTGGCGCTCGGCACCGCGCTGCTGATCGGCGCGCCCTACTCCGGTCTCCTCACTGACTGGGGCAAGACGTTCGTCTCCGACCTCGGTCCGGTCGTCCTCGGGCTCATGGCCACGATCGCCGCCCTGCGCCTGTCGTTCCACCCCGACCTCGACCGTCCCCACCAACGGGCCTGGCGGCGGCTGGCCATCGCCTTCAGCTGCTGGTGGGCCGGCGACCTGATCTGGTTCGTACATGAGGTGGTGCTCGGCCAGGAACCCTTCCCGTCGCTGGCCGACGTCGGCTACATCGCCTTCTATCCCTGCGCCGCCTGGGCGCTGCTGTCGTACCCGTCGGCCGTCCGGCGTCGGAGCGACTGGATGAAGCTGGGCCTCGACGCCCTCACCGTCCTCCTCTGCGCCGCCATGGGCATCTGGTACGTCCTGATCGGGCCGGCCATCCACCACCACTCCAGCGAGGGCCTGGCCCAGATCCTGAGCCTCGCCTACCCGGTGGGCGACCTCCTGCTCCTCTTCGGCGTGATCGTGAACCTGATGCGACGCACCACCGTCGGCGACCCTGCGCTGCAGTTCCTCGTCGGCGGTATCGGCTCGCTGGTGATCGCCGACGTCGCCTTCGCCCGCCTCTCCCTGGCCAACGAGTACCACGGTGGCCTGCCCGACGCCTTCTGGGCCGCCGCCTGGTGCCTCTTCTTCCTGGCCGCCAAGGCGGCCCCGCAGTCGGCCAGGCCGGGCCCCTCGCCCGCCATCGACGGCCACCCGTCGTTGGCCGGCCTCGGCCGGAACCATCCCCGGCGGAACGAGCAGCAGCTGGCCCGGCTGCCCTACCTGGCGGTCGCCCTGGCCTACGTCCTCCTGCTCTTCGTCGGGCGGCGGGCCGCCGCCTACCCTCTCGACGGCCTCATCCTGGGCGCCGCCGCCGTGACGGCCGTGGTGCTCGTCCGCCAGGTCAGCATGATCTCCGAGAACGCCCGTCTGATGTCCCGCCTGCGGAACCTGGCCAATGTCGACTCGCTGACCGGCATCCCCAACCGGCGGGCCTTCTTCGAGGAGGCCGAGCTGCTGTTCGACGGTCCCGCCGCCGCCTCCCGCCGCCACGCCGTCCTCATGGTCGACGTCGACTACTTCAAAGCGGTCAACGACACCTTCGGCCACCGGACCGGCGACCGGGTCCTGTCGGTCGTGGCGGCCTGCGTGAAGTCGCAGCTGCGCAGTGCCGACCTCGTCGGCCGGTACGGCGGCGACGAGTTGATCATCGCCCTGGCCGACTGCGACAGCGAGGCGGCGGCCGCCGTGGCCGAGCGGATCCGGTCGGTCGTGGCCGCCACCCCGATCGCCACCGAGGACGACGTCGTCAACGTCACCCTCAGCATCGGCGTCGCCGGCTCCGACAACGGCGAAAGCCTGCTGGCCGTCCTGGCCCGGGCCGACCTCGCTCTCTACGACGCCAAACGGGCCGGACGGGCCTGCGTGCGCGAGTTCGCCGGCGATGTCGACGTGCGGGCCTGACCGACCCGGGCGACGGGGACGGGGAGACCCCTCCTAGGCGGGTCGGACATCGAGGGCGGCGTCGAGGTCGAGGACGAAGCAGAGGCCCCGGATGTCGCCCCACTGCTGGTCGAGCTCCGGCGCCCGGCGGAACCCGATCCGTTCGTAGATCCGGTGGGCGGTGGTCATCCACTCGGTGGAGCCGATGACCATCCGCCGGCAGCCGGCCGCCCGGGCCCGGGCCAGGCACTCGGCCACCAGCCGGGGCCCGACGCCGCGCCCCTGGAAGGCGGGGTCGACGGCCAGCATCCGGAAGCCGCAGTCGCCGTCGACACCGTGCTTCCACTCGAAGTACGGCCCCTCTCCGAGGGTCAGGGTGACGGAACCGAGGAGGCGGGGTTCGGCCGGCCGGGCGACGCTGTCGCCGTCGGCTCCGGCCACCACCGCGGCGGTGACGGCCGCGCCGGTGGGGACGTCGTCCTCGGCGACCAGCACCACGGTGCTCTCCGCCGCGGTCCGGGCCGCGACGTCGGCCAGGTGCTCGGCGTAGTCGTCGCCCACCCAGGTGTCGAGGGCCCGATAGGCGGCCAGCGTCACCCGGGCGATCTCGTCGAAGTCCTTCTCCGTTGCCTCACGCACCCGCACGGCAAAGGGAAACTAACCGACCGTGCCCTTCCGCCCGACCCTCCCCGGCCGTCACCCGTCCGACCGGGAGATCCTCCGCCTGGCCGTCCCGGCGCTGGGGTCGCTGGCCGCCGAGCCGCTCTACATTCTCGTCGACACGGCGGTGGTCGGGCACCTGGGGACACCCGAGCTCGGCGGCCTGGCCGTGGCCGGCACCGTGCTGACGACCGCCTTCACCCTCTTCAATTTCCTGTCCTACGGCACGACGGCGGCGGTGGCCCGGGCGGCCGGCGCCGGCCGGTCGGAGACCAGCGCCCGCAACGCCGTCCAGAGCCTGTGGCTGGCGCTGATGATCGGCGTGGCCCTGGCCCTGGGCGGGCTGCTCGGCGCGCCGCTGCTGGTCGGGCTGATGGGCCCCTCGGCGGTGGTGCGGCCCCACGCCCTGCTCTACCTGCGGATCGCCTCGCTGGGCATGGTGCCGGTGATGCTGGCCCTGGTCGGGGTGGGATACCTGCGGGGCCTGCAGGACACCATCACGCCGCTGCGCATCGCCCTCCTGGCCAACCTGGCCAACCTGGTGCTGGAACTGGTGGCCATCTACGGCCTGGGCCTGGGGCTGGCCGCCTCGGCCTGGGCCACCAACCTCGCCCAGCTGGGGGCGGCGGTGGTGTTCTGCCGCCACATCGCCCGCCACGCCCGGGCGGCGAACGCCGGCTGGCGGCCCGACCCCGCCGTCCTGCGGTCGCTGCTGGTGATCGGCCGCGACCTCTTCCTGCGGACGGGTTCGTTGCTGGCCGCCCTGGCCGTGGCCACCGCCGTCGCCTCCCGGATGGGGGCGGTGCCGCTCGCCGCCCACCAGGTCGCCTTCCAGCTCTGGACGTTCCTGGCCCTCAGCCTCGACGCGGTGGCCATCGCCGCCCAGGCCATGGTCGGCCGGTTGCTGGGCGCCGGGGACGCCGCCGGCGCCCGGGCGGCGGCCCGGCGGATGGTGGAATGGGGAGTGCTGGCCGGCGTGGTGCTCGGCGGCCTGGTGGCGCTGCTGCGGCCGGGGCTGGCGCCGCTGTTCTCCGACGACCCGGCGGTGGTCGACCTGACCCGGCAGGTGCTGTGGGTGGTGGCCGCGCTCCAGCCCCTGAACGCAGTGGTGTTCGTGCTCGATGGCGTCCTCATCGGCGCCGGCGACCTCCGCTTCCTGGCCGCGGCCATGGTGGGTGCCTTCGCCTTGTTCCTGCCCGCCGCCGTCCTCGCCGGGGCGGCGGGCGGCACGCTGGGTTGGCTGTGGGCCGCCATCACCCTGCTCATGCTGGCCCGCCTGGCCGGCATGGCCTGGCGCTTCGCCGGCCGCGCCTGGGCCGTGACCGGCGTCTGACACTCGCACTTCGCCCGGGCGACACTGCCCCACGACCATCGGCGTTGCGTTCGCCCTTCACCTGCGAGGGAGGAGAGATCATGGGAAGCGCGTCGATAGCGGAGGAACTGATCCGGGCCTTCAACAAGGCTGACTGGGACGGGTTCGCCGCCCTGTGTTCCCCCGATGTCATCTACGAGGAGAAGGGCACCGACCGGACGGCCAAAGGGATCGAGGCCTTCGTCGAGTTGGCCCAGGGCTGGAGGACGTCGTTCTCCGACATCACGGGCAAGGTCGTCAACCAGGTCGACGGCGGGTCGACCGCCGCCCTCGAGATCACCTGGACCGGAACGAACGACGGCCCGATCGAACTCCCCAACGGGATGACGCTTCCGGCCACGGGCAAGCGGGTGCAGTTCGACGACGCCCAGAACTACGCCGTTGAAGACGGCAAGGTGACCGGCATGCGCAACTACGGCGACTTCCTGACGATGCTGACGCAGCTGGGCGTCCTCCCCGGCTAGCGATTCAGCGAACACCCACCTGACCTGGGGCAGACTGGGCCCGGATGCGCGCCCAGTCTGCCCTCGTGTTCACGCTGGCGGCGGCGCTCGCCGCCGTCTTGTTACCCGGCGCCGACGCCGCCGATCCCGGGTACTTCACGTCGCAGTTCTACTGGCGGGCCGGCGACGGCGGCTTCGACGGCTGGGAGCGCGGCGCCGGCACCGCCCGCACGGAGGACGGGGACTGGCCCTCGACCCGGCCACCGCCCAGGCCGCCACCGACACCACCGGCGCCTATCACGGCCGGAACTTCTACAACGGCGGCGCCTACGTGTTCGGCGAGGTCACCGGCCCGCTGACACCGGGCCCGTTCGGGATCACGCGGGCCGTCCCGTCCTGGGACGCCGACACCCCGCCCGGCTCGTGGATCGAGGTGTCGCTGCGGGCGGCGCTTCCCGGCGGGCGCCTCACCAAGTGGTACAGCGCCGGCGTGTGGGCCGCCGACGGCTCCACCGTCGCTCGCCACTCGGTCAAGGACCAGGGCGACGGCGACGCCACCATGGCCACCGACACCTTCACCATCGGCGACGGGAAGCCGGCGGCCGAGGCCCTCCAGATGAAGGTGCGGTTCATGGCGGCCGGCCCGGAGGCCGTCCCCAGCCTGCGCCTGGCGGCGGTGGCGGTGTCGACGACCCCGCCCGAGACCGCCGGCCCCGGGCAGCCCCCGCCGGCGGCCGCCGGCGGCGATCCCGCCCGCTGGGGGAAGGTCCTCGACGTGCCGGCCTGCACCCAGTCGTATCCCGACGGCGACGCCGGCTGGTGCTCCCCGACGGCGATCTCGATGGTCGTGGCCTACTGGGCCAAGGAGTCGGGGCCCTGCGAGCCCCGGGTGCGGGCGGCGGTCGGCGGCGTCTACGACTGGGTCTACGAGGGCCACGGCAACTGGCCGTTCAACACGGCCTACGCCGCCAACCGGGGTCTCGAGGCGTCCGTCGCCCGGTTCCGCAGCCTGGCCGATGCCGAGGCGTGGATCGCCGCCGGAGTGCCGGTCGGGATGAGCTACGCCTGGGAGCCGGGCATGCTGGCCGGGGCGCCCGTCCGCAGCTCCGACGGCCACCTCGGCGTGCTGGTCGGCTTCGACGCCAACGGCGACCCGGTGGTCAACGACCCGGCCGGGAAGGACGAGCGGCAGCTGCGCCGAACCTACCGCCGGGCGGAGCTGGAGAACGTGTGGCTCGGCCACTCCGGGGGGACGGTCTACCTGGCCTACCCGCCGGGCTGGTCCACTCCCTGGAACAGCTGAGGTCCGGCGTCCTCGCCGAGCGGCGACGAGCGGTCGAGGGTCTCGACCGTGAGCGGCCGGGCGGCCAGCACCGCGGCGTAAGCGAGGAGGGCGGCGCCGGCCACGCCGACCACGGCCCGTACGCCGAAGTGGTCGGTGGCGAAGCCCTGGACGAGCGACCCCAGCGGGTAGGCGCCGGTGAAGACCATGACGTAGAGGGCGATCACCCGGCCCCGGAACCGGTCGTCGACGGCCAGCTGGATGGCGGTGTTGAGGACGCTGGCCACCGCCAGATAGGCGACGCCGATGCAGGCCATGGCCACCAGGCCGCCGGCGTAGCTCGGCGTGAGCGCCATGCCGAGCACGGCGAAGCCATAGACGACGATGGAGGCGATCACGAGCTTCGAGCGCCGGATCTCGTCGCCGTAGGCGCTGATCACCACTGAGCAGACCGTGGCGCCGATCCCCTGGGCGGCGGCCAGGAAGCCGTAGGCCCGCTCGTCGACACCGAAGGTGTCGCGGGCGAAGACCGGCGCCAGCTGGATCACCGGCCCGCCCAGGAACATGACGATCCCGCAGGTGAAGACGGCCAGCTGCAAGCCCGGATGGTCCCGCACATAGGCCAGCCCCGACCGGAACGTCGCTGGTGTCGGCAACTCCACTGGCCCCGACCCCACCCCGGCCTCCGGACGGCGCCGGATCGCCGCCAGTGCCCCCAGCACGGCCAGGTACGACAGCCCGTTGACCAGAAACGACAGGCTCGGCCCCACGGAGTACAGCGCCAGGCCCCCGAGCATGAACCCGACGGCCCGTGAGGCGTTGAACTGAGCCGAGTTCAGCGCCACCGCGTTCAGCAGCGACGCCCGCGGCACCAGTTCGGCCACGTAGGACTGCCAGGCCGGGATGCCGAGGCCGGTGACGACGCCGCTGAGCCCCACCAGCGCCACCAACAGCCCGGGCCGGATCGTGCCCCCCCTCACCGACAGCCACAGGGCGAGCCCCAGTATCAGCAACGCCACCTGGTTCCACAGAAGGATCGTGCGGCGGGGGTGGCGGTCGGCCAGCGACCCGCCGAACGGGCTCATCACCATGACCGGTGTGAACTGGGCGAAGGCCCCGAGCCCGACCCAGGCGGCCGAGCCGGTGGCCTCGTGGAGCAGGAACGGGACGGTGACGTTCTGCATCCACATGCCGATGCTGGAGACGAACGCCCCGGCCCAGAACAGGGCGAAGTCCCGATGCCGCAACGCCCGAAAGGCGTGCCGAATCCCCCGGCCCCGCGGTGTCATGAGACCCGGCACCATAATGGGCCCCCTGTGGAGCGCGACCAACCGGAAGCCCCCGTCATCGACCTGACGACCTCAGGGCCCCTCGTCGACGGCGAGGGGTCGACCGGCCGGGAGCTCGTGCCCGTCCCCCGTCCGCCGAACCCCAATGTGGAAGACCCGGACGGCCGGCTGTCCGACGTCGACGGGTGGGGTCGCAGCGAGCACATGCGCCAGTTCATCCGCACGGTCTACGACCCGATCTACACCCACTGGTTCCGGGCCGAGTGGGAGGGGCTGGATCGCATCCCCAAAGCGGGGGGCGCCCTCCTGGTGGCCAACCACGCCGGCGCCATCCCGTCGGACGCGCCGGTCATCATGCACGGCATCGAGAAGGAGATGGGCCGGGCGGTCTACGGGCTGGCCGACTTCTTCTTCCGGGGTCTCCCGGTGGCCGGCACGCTGTGGTCCCGGGGCGGCGGCGTGACCGCCCACCCCGACAACGCCCACCGGCTCCTCCACGACGAGGGCCAGCTGGCGCTGGTGTTCCCCGAAGGGGTGAAGGGGCCGAGCAAGCTCTACAAGGACCGTTACCAGCTGCGCCGCTTCGGCCGGGGCGGGTTCGTGGAGACGGCCATGCGGGCCGGCGTGCCCATCGTGCCGATCGCCGTGGTCGGCGCCGAGGAGTCGATGCCGATCCTGGCCCGGAGCGCCACGCTGGCCCGGCTCCTCAAGGTGCCCTATGTGCCACTCACGGCCAACATGGCGCTCCTCGGGCCGCTGGGCCTGCTCGCCTACTTCCCGGCCAAGTTCAAGCTGCGGGTGCTCGAGCCGATCCGGTTCGACGTTCCCGCCGAGCGGGAGCGCTACCCCCGCAGCCGGGTCATGGAGGAATCGGAGGCGATCCGGACCCGCATCCAGGACGCCCTCTACGACATGTTGTCCCGCCGCCGCAGCGTGTGGTTCGGCTGATGGCTGGGATGCGAGTGCTCGTCACCGGCGTCGGCACGTTCTGGGGCGGGCGGACGGCGCAGATCATCGAGCAGGACCCGTCGGTCGAGATCGTCGTCGGCCTCGACACCCGGGCTCCGACGGTGCCGCTGGAGCGGACCGAGGTGGTGCGGGCCGACTCGTCGTACTCGATCCTCTCCCGGCTGGTGCAGGCCACCGAGGTCGACACGATCATCCACTCCCACCTGGAGGTCGACTCCACCACGATCGGCTCCCGGGCCCTCCACGAGACCAACGTGATCGGCACCATGAACCTGCTGGCGGCGGCGGGTGCTCCGGGGTCGTCGGTCCGCAAGGTGGTGCTCAAGTCGTCGACGCTGGTCTACGGGTCGGGTCCCAAAGATCCGTACTTCTTCACCGAGGACGCCCACCGCAGCCGGCCCGCCCGCACCCGGGTCGAGCGGAGCCTGCTGGAGGTCGAGGGCTACGTCTCCGACTTCGCCGACGATCACCCCGACGTCGTGGTGAGCCGCCTGCGGTTCTCCAACGTCCTCGGTCCCGATCTCGACACGCCGCTGTCGAGGGCGCTGCGGCTCCCGGTGGTGCCGGAGATCTTCGGATTCGACCCCCGGCTGCAGTTCACCCATCAGGACGACGTGCTCGGCGCCCTGTGCTTCACCGCCCTCCACAACGTGGGTGGGACCTTCAACGTCGCCGGGGACGGGACGCTGCCGTGGAGCGACGTCTGCCGCATCGTCGGTCGCCGGCGGGTGCCGATCACCCCAGTGGGGACGGGCGTGGCGGCCGGGGCATTGCGCCGCCTGGGGATCGTCGACCTGCCCCTCGAGGTGCAGAGCCTGCTGCGCTTCGGGCGGGGCGTCGACAACCGCCGCTTCCAGGAGGCCGGCTACCGCTACCGCTACACGTCGGCCGGCACGGTGGACGACTTCGCCCGCGGCCTGCGGCTCCGCTCCACCGTCGGAGACCGGCCGCCGGCCTACCGCTACGACCCCGACGTGGAGGACTTCTTCCGCCGGTCGCCGGCGGTGGTGAACGCGCCGAACCGCCCGCGTCCTCCCACTGCGGGGTGATTGCGCCCGGCCCTCACCGGTCTACGATTCCGTCATGGAGATCCGCGACCTCGTGGTACGCGACCTCGTCACCGTCGGGCCCACCCACACGCTGGCCCACGCCGCCACGCTGATGAACGCCAAGAAGGTCGGGTCCGCCATCGTGCTCACCGACGAGGCGCCGGGGATCATCTCCGAGCGCGACATCCTCCGGGCCGTCGCCGAGGGGGCCGACACCGGTACCGCCACCGTCGCCGACTACATGACCTGGAACGCCATCGTGGCCACCTCGGAATGGGACGTGATGGCCGCCGCCCGCACCATGCAGGAGTACGGCATCCGGCACCTGGTGGTGATCGACGGCTCCTCCGCCTCGGAGATCGGCATCCTCTCGATCCGCGACCTCGTGGCCGGGATCCTCGACAGCGCACCGGTCATACCGGGCTCCGCGTAAGGAACCGTTCAGTCAGCTCGGGCCGGCGGGTCTCCCACTCGGCGGCCGTGATCCCGTACCGGACGTGGTCCTCCCAGTTGCCCCGGATCTGGAGGTAGTCCTTGGCGACACCCTCCTCCCGCAGGCCGAGCTTCTCCACCACCCGCCGGCTGGCCTTGTTACGGGGGACGATGGCGACCTCTACGCGGTGCAGCTTGAGTTCCTCGAAGGCCAGCCGCAGCACCAGCACCAGCGCCTCGGGGACGAGACCCCGCCCGGCGTGGGCCTGGTCGATCCAGTAGCCGACATGGGCGCTCTGGAACGGACCCCTCTGGATGCCCGACAGGTTGATCTCCCCGCACAGGGTGCCGTCGTGGAGGAAGATCGCCAGCGGGTGGGCGGTGTCGAGGTGCCGCTGGCGGGCGGCGGAGGCGCAGCGGGCCCGGAAGGCGGCGGCGTCGCGCATCAGGTCGGGCGAGCCCGGTTCCGGGAGAGGCTCCCACGGTTCGAGCCACTCCCGGTTGCGCCAGCGGACCTCGCGCCAGGCGTCGCCGTCGACCGGTTCGAGCGGCCGGAGCACCACCCTGGGCCCGACGAGGCGCGTCACGGTCGGAGAAGATACAGCGGGTAGCGTGCATTTCTGTGAGTGGCGGCGCCGTGCTGGTATGGATGGATCTGGAGATGACGGGCCTCGACGTGGAGAAGGACCGCATCGTCGAGATCGCCGTGCTGGCCACGTCGGCGGCGACCCTTGAGCCACTCGACGGCGGCGTGTCGGTGGTGGTGGCCCAGCCGGCCGAAGTGCTGGCCGCCATGAGCGACTTCGTCCGTCAGATGCACGAACGGTCCGGGCTCCTCAAGGAGATCGGCACCGCCGGCGTTCCGCTGGAGGAGGCCGGCCGGAAGGCCCTGGAATACATCAAGGTGCACGCCCCGACGCCGCGGACGGTGCCGCTGTGCGGCAACTCCATCGGCATGGACCGACGCTTCCTCGACCGGTACCTGTCCGAGATCGAGGAGCACCTCCACTACCGGTCGATCGACGTGTCGTCGATCAAGGAGCTGTGCCGGCGGTGGTACCAGGAGCCGTTCGCCGCCCGTCCGCAGAAGACCGAGGATCATCGGGCCCTGTCCGACATACGGGCGTCGATCGAGGAGCTGCGCTACTACCGGGAGACGATTTTCAAATGATGGGTGGGCTGGGCGGAGTTCGGGTGGGGACGATCACCGTGGATTGCGAGGACCCGCATCGGCTGGCCGGTTTCTGGAGCGCGCTGCTCGGCGTGGCCGTCGTCGAGGTCGGCGAGGAGCACGCCGAACTGGCCAAGCTGTCGGAGGACGGGCCCAACCTGTTGTTCCTCTCGGTGCCCGAACCGAAAGCGGGGAAGAACCGGCTCCATCTCGACCTGGTGGTCCCCGACGTGAAGTCGGCCGTCGACTCGGCGCTGGACCTGGGGGCCCGGCCGGCCGAGGGCGAGCTGGGTGGGCCGTTCCCCTGGACGGTGATGCTCGACCCCGAAGGCAACGAGTTCTGTCTCTGCCCTCCCGACTGCCCCGGCCCGAGCTAGGCGGGAGCCTCAGAGCTGGGAGCGGATGAGTCCGTCGAGGATGTCGGCCTCCGAGACGATCATCTCGTCGAAGGCCCAGTGGCGCATGACGGCCACGAGGACGGCGGCGCCGCCCACGATCACGTCGACCCGGGCCGCCTCGAGGCCGGGGTTGTGGCGCCGGTCCTCGGCCGCTTCGGTGGCCAGGGTGCGGAAGACGTCCTCGGCCGCCTCGCGGGTGAGGCGGAAGTGGTGCAGAACCTCGGGGTCGTAGGTCGGGAGCCCGATCTCGACGGCGGCGACCGTGGTGACCGTACCGGCCGTGCCGATCAGGGTCTGCGCCTGCCCGGCGGCGGGGAGGCCGAGGTCGACGTCGTCGAGGTAGGCCTGCACCACCGACAGCGCCTGGGACAGCTCCTCGGGTGCCGGGGGGTCGGAGTGGAGCCAGGCCTCGGTGAGCCGCACACAGCCCACATCGACGGACAGAGTGCCGTCCGGGGTCGCCGGAGCCGACGATGAACTCCGTCGAGCCGCCGCCGATGTCGACGACGAGGTGAGGGGCGGGGGCGTCGAGCCCGGTGGTGGCGCCGAGGAAGGTGAGGCGGCCCTCGTCCTCGCCGGAGAGGAGCTCCACGGTGGTGCCGAGGACCTCGGCCGCCGGGCCGAGGAGGTCGTCGCGGTTGGTGGCGTCGCGGGCGGCGCTGGTGGCGGTGGCCCGGAGCCGTTCCACCCCGGTGTCGTCCATGATCCCCCGGTACTTCCGCAGCACCGCCAGGGTCCGCTCGATGGCGTCGGGATGCAGCCGCCGGGCGGCGTTGACGCCCTGCCCGAGCCGGGTGATGTGCATGTGCCGCTCGACGGTGGAGAGCGGCCCGCCCGCACCGGAACCGTCGGTGTCGGCCACCAGCAAGCGGGTGGAGTTGGTGCCCATATCGATGGCGGCCAGGCGGGCTCACAGGTGTTCCTCCACCCACCGGCCGACCGGGTCGGCGCCCCCGGCGAGGAACCAGGCGTAGTGGGCGTGGAGGCACTTCACCCCTCGCCTCGTTCCCCCGACCCCGCCGGACGGGCGGGGCCCGGTGTGCGCCGGGTCGATGGCGGCGTCCCGTTCGGCGGCGTAGACGGCGTGGGCCGCGGCCACCTCCTCCGGGTCGACGTCGGCCTCGGCCGCCCGCACCCCACCCCCGCCCTCCAGCCGGGAGACCGCCTGCCGCAGCCCCGGGTCGCACAGCCAGTACCGGGTCGGCATCGGCGTCCCGTCCCGCAGGAACGGAGCGTTGCGGATCACCACCGGGTCACCGGCGGCGTTGCGGACGACCACCTCGAAGTCGCCTTCCGGGGCTCGCCCGAGGCGTTCGGTCAGCAGCGCGACGTCGTCGGGCATCAGGGCAAGCAAGTCTAGGAGCCCGTTCCGGGGGCCTTGGCGGCCGCCCGGGCGGAGAATTTGGCGGCGTCCACGATGGCCCGGCGGTGGGTGCCCCGGGCGATGGTGTCGACGCCGTCGTGGGCCTCGACGGCGAACTCCAGGAGCCGCCCGTCCACCTTGGTCAGCTCCACCGTGGTCGTCACCTCCAGGCCGGGCGGCGTGGCCGCCTCGTGGGAGACGTCGACGTGGATGCCGAGCGTCATCTCGGCCGGCCAGTCGAGGTGCTGGTTGCACCAGCTGGATGCAGGTCCACTCGATGAGCCCGACCATGAACCCGGTGGCGAACACCTCGGGCATGACCCTGAACTCCTCGGCCTCGGGATAGAGGTGCGGCACGGTCTTGTCCGGCGGCACCCGGTAGGTGAACTGGTGCCGGAGGCCCGGCTGGAGCGTGGCGGCAGGCATCGGTCGACGAGAGTAACGTCCTGTTCATGGAGGATGCGTGTCGAGCCGACCGGTTCCGATCGCCGAGCTGGTCTCGATCTGCGGGCCCGAGCGGGTCATCACCGAGCACGCCGCGCTGCGCACCTACGAGTCGGACGGGCTGCTCCAGTACGCCGTCGTGCCGGCGGCCGCCGTCCTGCCCGACACCGCCGAGGAGGTGGCGGCGGTGGTGGCCGCCTGCCACCGGGCCGGTGTGCCGTGGGTGGCCCGGGGGTCGGGGACCGGCCTGTCGGGCGGGTCGCTGCCGGTCGAGGGCGGCGTCGTCATCTCGCTGTCGCGGATGCGCCGCATCCTCGACGTCGACCTGGCCAACCAGCGGATCGTCGTCGAGCCGGGCGTGACCAACGCCCAGATCTCGGCCGCCGTCGGCCCGACGCACTTCTACCCGCCCGACCCGTCGAGCCAGATCATCTGCTCCATCGGCGGGAACGTGGCCGAGAACTCCGGCGGCGTGCACTGCTTCAAGTACGGCTTCACCACCAACTGGGTGGTCGGCTGCGAGGTGGTGCTGCCCGACGGGTCGATCACCGTGCTGGGCGGCGTCGGCGGCGAGCTCGACCGGCCGGGCTACGACCTCCTCGGCACCTTCGTCGGTTCCGAGGGCACGCTCGGGTGTGGCCACGAAGATCATCGCTGCGGATCACGCCGGCCCCGGAGGCGACCCGCACGGTGGTGGCCTACTTCGACACGCCGGAGCAGGCGGGCCAGGTCGTCTCCGACGTCGTGTCGGCCGGGCGTCGTGCCCGGCGCGATGGAGATCATGGACAACCTGGCCATCGCCGCCACCGAGGCGGCCACCGGCGCCGGCAACCCGCTCGACGCCGGCGCCCTGCTGATCGTGGAGCTCGACGGGTCGGAGTCGGAGTGCGCCGCCCGCTTCGACGAGGTCGTCCGCTTCTGCGAGGCCAACGGCGCCACCGGCGTGCGCATCGCCGCAGACCGAGGACGAGCGGGCCCTGATCTGGAAGGCCCGCAAGGCCGCCTTCGCCGCCATGGGCCGCATCTCGCCCAACTTCTACGTGCAGGACGGGGTGATCCCCCGCACCCGCCTCCCCCAGGTGCTGCGCCGCATCGAGGAGCTCGGCGTCGAGTACGGGCTGCGGGTGGCCAACGTCTTCCACGCCGGCGACGGCAACCTGCACCCGCTGGTGCTCTACGACGGCGCCGTCGCCCGGCGAGGCCGAACGGGCCGAGAAGCTGGCCGGCCGGATCGTCGAGGTCTGCGTGGAGGAAGGCGGTTCGCTGACCGGCGAGCACGGCATCGGCGTCGACAAGAAGCGCTACATGCCGAAGATGTTCTCCGAAGCCGACCTGGCCACGTTCCAGCGCCTCCGCTGCGCCTTCGACCCCGACGGAATGGTCAACCCCGGCAAGGTGATGCCGACCCCCCGCCTGTGCGGCGAAGTCCCCGGCCCCTACCGCCAGCACCCCCTGGAAGCCGCCGGCGTGATCGAGCGCCTGTGAAGGCGATGCCCAGTCCCGATGACCACGCGCTTTTGCGGAACTATTCCGCCAAAGCGCGGTGGTACCCGACCCACGAGAGGGCATGCCGTGAAGGCGGAGCAGCCGGGCAGCTACGAGGAGGCGGCCGAACTGCTGCGGGCTGCGGCGGCCGAAGGCCGACGGTGCGGTTCCGGGGTGGAGGCACGAAGCTCGGCTGGGGCCGGGCCGTGCCGGAACCCGATCTCGAGATCTGCACCGGCGGGCTCGACCGGGTGCTGGAGCACAACGCCGGCGACTTCACCGCCGTGCTGCAGGCCGGCGTGCCGCTGGCGGTGGCGCAGGAGGCCTTCGCCGAAGCCGGACAGATGCTGGCGCTCGACCCGCCGCTGTCGCCGTGGGGCGGCGCCGGCGACGACGCCGCCATCGAGGCCGCCGACGCCGGGGCGACCATCGGCGGGATCGTGGCCACCAACGACTCCGGGCCGCTGCGCCACAAGTACGGCGGCGTGCGGGATCTCGTCGTCGGCGTGACGGTGGTCCTGTCGGACGGGACGATCGCCCGGGCCGGCGGCAAGGTCATCAAGAACGTGGCCGGCTACGACATCGGCAAGCTCTTCGCCGGCGCCTTCGGCACCCTCGGCCTGATCGCCGAAGTCACCGTTCGGCTCCACCCCCGCCCGGCCCGGACCGCCACCGTCGTCGCCCGCTCCTCCGACCCGACGCAACTGGCGGCCGCCGCGGCCGCCCTGGCCCACGCCCCGCTCGAAGCCGACTGCCTCGACCTGTGGTGGGACGCGTCACTCGAACGCCGGCGCCGGTTCTGGCGCCCGGCTTCGGCAGTGCCGACTCCGGGCGCTCGACGGGTCGGAGGAGAGCGGCCGCCGCTGCTTCGCAAGACTCGGCGGCCTGGCTCGTCGAGATCGACACCGACGACGACGCCTGCTGGGAGGCGCAGCGGGCCGCCCAGCGGGGCGACGTGGTGGTCAAGGTCTCGGCCGCTCCCAGCCGCCTTCCGGCGGCCATGGCCGCCACCCAGGACCTCGGCGGCACCCTGGTCGCCCGGGCCGGCCTCGGGCTCGCCTGGATCCAGCTGCCGCACGTCGCGCTCGACCGCAGCATCCAGCGCGACGGTCAGAGCGCGACAACCAGGCCCCGATCCGACGCGAGGCCGGCGACCGATGCCGGCCGGCGTCGTGGCGGCGGTCGAGGAGCTGCGGCGGCGGCTGGCGCCGGCGCCGTGTGTCGTGCTCGATGCGCCGACCGAGGTGCGGGCGGCGCTCGATCCGTGGGGCGGCGAGACGGGGCCGGTCGAGTTGATGCGCAAGGTCAAGGAGCGCTTCGATCCGGCCGGCGTCTGCGCGCCCGGGCTGTTCGTGGGAGGGATCTAATTGGCCGGAGTGGATCAGGCACTCATCAAGACCTGCATCCACTGCGGCTTCTGCCTGCCGACGTGCCCGACCTACCTCGTGTGGGGCGAGGAGATGGACTCGCCCCGGGGCCGCATCGTCCTCATGCGCGAGGCGGCGGAGACGACCGGAGACGTCGGCCAGATCGCCACCCACATCGACCGCTGCCTCGGCTGCATGGCCTGCGTGACGGCCTGCCCGTCCGGCGTCCACTACGACGCGCTGATCGAGCAGATGCGCCCCGAGGTCGAGCGCCGCCACCAAGCGCACCCTGCGCCGACCGCGCCTTCCGCCGCTTCTGCTTCGAGGTCTTCACCCACCCCGGCCGCCTCCGGGCCGTGGTCCCGTTCCTCGTCGCCGGCCGCCGCCTCGGCCTCGACCGCCGCTTCCGCGCCTGGCTCGAGCAAGTCGCCGACGCCAGGGGCCACACCGGCAGTTCGTTCCTACCGGGATACTGCGGAAAAGGAACGCCAGTTCCGGGGAGCGGGCGGCGGGCCGCGCTTCCGCCGCCTGGCGGCCATGATGCGGGCTCACGCCGGAGGTGAAGCTGTCCGCGGCTTGGGGGCGGCTGCCGGAGCAGACGCCGGCCAATGCCAAGGCCGGGCCGGCCCGGGGGACGGTCGGGCTGCTGCAGGGCTGCGTGGCCCGCGTCTTCTTTGCCCGCACCAACGAGGCGACCGTGCGGGTCCTGTCCGCCGAGGGCTTCGACGTCGTCGTGCCGAAGGCGGCGGAGTGTTGCGGGGCGCTGCAGATGCACTCGGGGGCCGAGGAAGAGGCGAAGGAACGGGCCCGGGCGACCATCGCCGCCTTCGAGGGCTGCGAGATCGTGGCCGTCAACGCCGCCGGGTGCGGGTCGGCGATGAAGGAGTACGGGCGGCTCCTGGCCGACGACCCGGAGTGGGCCGAGCGGGCGGAAGCCTTTGCGGCCAAGGTGACCGACGTCACCGAGGTCCTGGCCGGCGCCGAGCCGCGGGCGCCCCGCCACCCCGTCCCGCTGACCGTCGCCTACCACGACGCCTGCCATCTGGCCCACGCCCAGAAGGTACGGGCCGAACCGCGCGCGGTCCTGGCCGGGATCCCCGGCCTCACCGTGCTCCAGCCGGCCGAGTGGGAGATCTGCTGCGGCTCGGCCGGGCTCTACAACATGCTGGAGCCGGAACCGGCCGCCGAGCTCGGCCGTCGCAAGGTGGCCAACCTCACCGCCACCGGCGCCGCAGGCCGTCGTGGCCGGCAACCCCGGCTGCGCCCTGCAGATCACGGCCCACAGCGAGGGCCGGCTCCCGTCTACCACCCCGTCGAGGTGCTCGACGCCTCCATCTCGGGAAGGAGCCTGCCGTGACCGCACTCCGCTGACCGCCCGACGGCGTGGAGATCCTCCGTCCGGCTCGAGCGGCGCGCACGCCTCCGTCCTCACGCACCGAGGCGCTGGCCTTCGTCGCCGACCTCCAGCGGCGCATCGGCCCCGGCCGGGAGCAGATCCTGGCCGCCCGGGCCGAAGCGGTGGGACCGGCTCCGGGCCGGCGAGCGGCCCGACTTCCTCCCCGAGACGGCCGAGCGTGCGCGACGGCGACTGGCAGGTGGCGCCGGCCCCTCCGGCGCTGGCCAACCGGCGGGTGGAGATCACCGGCCCGACCGAGGCCAAGATGCTCATTAACGCATTCAATTCCGGCGCGAATGTCTTCATGGTCGACTTCGAGGACGCCAACTCGCCGACGTGGGACAACCTCGTCGGCGGCCAGGCCAACCTCACCGAGGCCATCGACGGCACCCTCGAGTTCACGAGCCCCGAGGGCAAGGAGTACCGCCTCAACGAGCAGCGGGCCGTGCCGGTCGTGCGGCCCCGGGGCTGGCACCTCGTCGAACGCAACGTCCTCGTCGACGGCAAGCCCGTCTCGGCCAGCCTGTTCGATTTCGGGCTGTGCTTCTTCCACAACGCCCGTCGCCTGCTCGAGCGGGCCTCGGCCCGTACTTCTACCTGCCGAAGCTGGAGGGCCACCTCGAGGCCCGCCTGTGGAACGACGCCTTCAACGCCGCCCAGGACGCCCTCGGCCTCGACCGGGGCACGATCCGGGTCACCGTCCTCATCGAGACGATCCTCGGCGCCTTCGAGATGGAGGAGATCCTCTACGAGCTGCGCGACCACGGCGCCGCGCTCAACGCCGGCCGGTGGGACTACCTCTTCTCGATCATCAAGAAGTACTGCGACCGGGACGACCTCGTCCTCCCCGACCGCAACAAGATCACGATGACGGCGCCGTTCATGTCGGCCTACACGGAGCTGCTGGTCCGCACCTGCCACCGGCGCGGCGCCCACGCCATCGGCGGCATGGCGGCCTTCATCCCCTCCCGCCGGGACGAGGCGGTCAACCGGGTGGCCCTGGCCAAGGTGACCGAGGACAAGGAGCGGGAGTCGAAGGCCGGCTTCGACGGCACCTGGGTGGCCCACCCCGACCTCGTGCCGGTGGCCCGGGTCCCGTTCGACGCCGTGCTCGGCGACCGGCCCAACCAGCTCGACCGTCCAGCGGGAGGACGTCTCCGTCACCGCCGCCGACCTGCTCGACTTCACCGTTCCCGGCGCCGACGTCACCGACGAGGGCCTGCGCAACGACGTCGCCGTCGGGCTGCGCTACCTGCAGGCCTGGCTGACCGGCAACGGCGCCGCCGGGATCTACAACCTCATGGAGGACGTCGCCACCGCCGAGATCGCCCGCTCCCAGGTCTGGCAATGGATCCAGCGGGGCCGCTTCACCGAAGCGCAGGTGCGGGGCGTCGTGAAGGAGGAGGTCGACCGCATCCGGGAGGAGGGCGGCGGCGACCGCCGACTCGAGGAGGCCGAAGCCCTCTTCACGAACGTCGCCCTCGGGCGGGAGTACGCGCGAGTTCCTGACCCTGCCGGCCTACGCCGTGTTGGAGACCCTCCCGGCCTGAGGTGCGGAGTAGCTCTCGACGACCCAGTCGTAGCGGGGCTCGGAGCGGCGGTCGGACTGGGCCCAGACCAGTTCCGGCGTCAGCGCCCGCACCCGGGCGTCGGGGGCGTAGAAGGCGTCCTCGATCTCGGCCGTGGTGGCGCGAGGCCGGGTCGAGCCCGGCGGCGATCAGCGCCGCCTCGTAGGCGTCGCCGAGCCGGCCGCCGAGCAGCTCGCCCATGATGGCCGGGAACGACTCCGGGTCCTTGAGGAGCCAGGAGTGGGTGCCACCCCGGATCACGACGAGGTCACCGCCGGTCGCGGCGGGCGGCGTCGCGGGCGGCGGCCAGCGGCACGACGTAGTCACGGTCGCCGTGGAGCACGACGACCGGCACGCCCGCCTCCTGGAGCGCGGTCGAGCATCTCGCCGGCTGCCCGGCGAGCGCAGCACCGACAGGAACGGCATGAGCAGCTGCCATGGCCTGGTCAGGTCGCTCCAGGCGGTCCTGGCCCACAGCCGGGCCAGCTTGGCCGTCTGGCCGGGCGTCGTCGAGCGAGATGGTGGTGAGGCTGTCGACCACCGCCGCGGTGCTGAACACGCCGAGCAGCGGCGGCCACCAGCTTGCAGGCGGTCACGATCTCGTCCCAGGCGTCACCGACGATGGAGTCGATGAGCAGCAGCGCGACCACCCGGTCGGGGTCCGCGGCGGCCAGTTCGGTGACCAGCCGCCCGCCCATCGAATGGCCGGCGTACACCGCCCGGCGGATGCCCGAGCTCCGTCACGGCCCGCCCGAGCAGGCGGCTGTAGGCGGCCAGCTCCAACCCGCCGTGGGGCAGGACGGCCGTCCCGCCGTGGCCGGCGGTGTCGATGGCCACCACCTTGAAGCCCATCCCCACCAGCCGGCTGAGCGACTGGGCGTAGAGCAGACCCTCGGCGGCGAAGCCGTGGACGACCACCAGCGGCACGCCCCGCCCGGCCACCAGCGCCTGGACCGAATGCCCGTCCGACAGCTGGATCCGGTGCCTCGACAGCCGCACCGTCGGGACGCTCCGCAGCGTCGCCGGCCGCGACCGACCAGGCGGGGTCGGAGCCGGCTCCCGGGGTGCGGAGGTCACGTACGTGATTTCGGCATTACCCGCCCGACCCCTTTAACAAAAGTGGCACTGGTGCCCATCGACCGGAGCGTCGCCCTAAAAGACGCGCTGGAGGGCGCTGACCATCCAGTCGAGGACGGGGTGGTCGTCATCGGCGCCCTTCAACGGCCGGGGCGGGCGGGGCGGGCGGCGCGCCGGCGCCACCGGCGGGGCGGGCGCCGGCGGGACGGGGACGATGGCGTAGGCCTCCTCACCCGGCTTCACCAGGTTGAACCGGGCCCGGGCGATCCGCTCGATCTCCTCGTCGCTCTCCAGCCGCTTGGCCTCGGTCTCGAGCCGGCCGTTCTGCTCTTTGAACAGCTCCAGCTTGTGCTGGGCGGCCCGAAGCTCGCGCTGCTGGGACAGGTACGTCCTCGTCGGGTAGACGGCCCCGAAGAGGATGCCGATGAAGATGACCGAGGCGACGATGATGCGGGCTCTCACCGCGGTGAGCCCCCGGCCTCGGTTGGGGAGGCAGGTGAAGCTCCCGAGCTTCTTGACCCCGCCGGCGCGGGGGTACCGCGGGAACACCGCCGCCTCGCCGAGGTCCTCCTCGATGCGGAGCAGCTCGTTGTACTTGGCCACCCGGTCGGAGCGGGCCGGGGCGCCCGTCTTGATCTGGCCGGCGCCGGTGCCGACAGCCAGCGAGGCGATGAAGCTGTCCTCCGTCTCGCCGCTGCGGTGCGACACCACGCAGGTGTAGCCGGCCCGGCCGGCCAGGGCCATCGTGTCGAGCGTCTCGGTCAGCGTGCCGATCTGGTTCAGTTTGATGAGGATGGAGTTGGCGATCCCCTCGTCGATCCCCCGTGACAGGCGCTGCGGGTTGGTCACGAACAGATCGTCGCCGACCAGCTGCACCCGCTGGCCCAGCCGGCCGGTCAACTCCCGCCACCCCTCCCAGTCGTCCTCCGCCATGCCGTCTTCGATGGAGACGATCGGGTAGCGGTCGCACAACCCGGCCAGGTAGGTCACGAACTCGGCCGCCGAGTAGGTCTTCCCCTCGCCGGCCAGGTTGTAGACGCCGTCGGCGTAAAACTCGGTGGAGGCGACGTCGAGGGCCAGGGCGATCTCCTCGCCCGGCGTGTAACCCGCCTGGTCGATGGCTTCGACCAGGAGCGCCAGCGCCGCTTCGTTCGACTCGAGGCTGGGAGCGAACCCGCCTTCGTCACCGAGGGCGGTGGCCAGCCCCCGGCCCTTGAGCAGGCCCTTCAGGGCCTGGTAGGTCTCCGACCCCCACTGCAGGCACTCGGAGAACGACGCCGCCCCGAGCGGGACGATCATGAACTCCTGAAGGTCGACGTTGGAGTCGGCGTGGGCGCCGCCGTTGACGACGTTCATCATCGGGACGGGCAGCACCGAGGCGTTCACCCCGCCCAGGTAGCGGTAGAGGGGCGTATCGACGTCGTCGGCCGCCGCCCGAGCCACGGCCAGCGACACGCCGAGGATGGCGTTGGCGCCGAGGCGGGACTTCCCGTCGGTGCCGTCGAGCTCGATCATCAGCCCGTCGATGTCGCGCTGGGCGTCGGCCGGCATCCCGGCGACGGCGTCGGCGATCTCGCCGTTGACGTTGGCCACGGCCACCAGCACGCCCTTGCCGGCGTAGCGGGCGCCGCCGTCGCGCAGCTCGAGCGCTTCGTGGGCGCCGGTGGACGCGCCGCTGGGCACCGCCGCCCGGCCCCGGGCTCCGGAGCTCAGCTCGACGTCGACCTCAACGGTGGGCTGGCCACGGGAGTCGAGAATTTCCCGCGCCACCACCTGCTCGATGATGCTCACTTGTCACTCCCGTGCGCCCGAAATCCGAAGGGTACAGCATCGCAGCCCGCAGAACGCGGAACTGCCGTGCCCGGGAGGGCACGGCAGTTCCAGTAGGTACGAATTGCGCAGCTGGCGGGAGCCGCCCCTGCGGAGCTAGCAGTTGCCGCTGATGCTCACTCCGCCGAGGAGGCTGTTGGAAACGCCGCCGCTGGCCGAGCAGTTGAGCGGGGCACCGCCGAGAAGATTGTTCAGCGTGCCGCCCACCGCACCGGTGACGCCGTTGAGCGTGCCGGTGACGCCGTTCACCACGCCGCTACCGGTCGTGCCGGCGCCACCCACGGCCCCGGTCACCGAACCGACCACACCGCCGAGGGTGTCGGTGGCGGTGCCGACGGCTCCGTTCACCGTATCGGTGGCGGTCCCGACGAGGCCGTTGACGGCCTGAGTGGCGGAGTTCACGGCGCCGGTGGCGGTGCCGACGGCACCGTTCACCGCCTTCGTGGCCGTGTTGAGCGCGCCGGTGGCGGTGCTGACGGCCCCGCCGGCGACGCCGGCCGCACCGGCCAGGCGTCGGTGTTCATGTCACAGCCGACGTTGCTGACTGCGGTGCCGCTGTTCACACCGACGTTGACGCCCGTGAGGCCGCCCACCGTCTTCAGCGCCTCACCGGCGACCTGGGTCACCTGCGACGGGACCGGCACCGGAACGGGACGGGGACGCCGACGTTGACGTTGCACTCGAGCGGCGAGACGCCGGCCACCTGGGCACCGGCGGCACCGGCGGCACCAGCGGCGGTGGCAACAGCCTGGTCGGCCAGACCCTTGGCGGTCTGGACGAGGCTCCCGGCGTTCACGAGACCGGTGACATCGTCCAGGCCGGGGAGGCCGGCCGCGGAGGCGGAAGTGTTGCAATTGGCCGCGGCGGGGGCGCCGGTGGCAACCCAGCAGTTGGCGGCGAGCTGCTTGGTGACGGCACTGAGGCCGACGGACTGCGAGCTGGCTGAGGTGAACTGGTTCACGGCGATCCCGGCCGACGCCACGCCCGTGGTTCCGAGCATGCCGGCGGCGATTACAAGCCCGATCCTCTTCATCGTTCGATGAAACTCCTTGTTTCTCTCCGGGACCGCCCCGGTGCTTCTGAATTCTTCGGCGAACGCGGGGAGTGACAAGAGCCGAGCGTTTGGGACATCACCCTCGGAAAGGGGCAACCCTCTGGCCCAGATCGGGCCCGGATGGACCAACGGGGGATTCCGGAAGGACTAGGCGGTTTCACCTGGCCCCCCGTTCGCCGAGCTAGACCGTCTGCTCCCACAGGGTGGCAACGTCCGGCGGGGGGATTGACTCGATGGACACACCCCGCCCGGCCGCCAGAGCTTCCAGCCGCAGGAAACGCTCCTTGAACCGCCCCGCCCACCCCCGCAGCGCCGATTCCCCGTCCACGCCCGCCAGCCGGGCCAGGTAGACCACGGCCGCCAGCGCCTCCCCGAGCCGCCGCTCCGCCTCCTCCACGGAACGGTCCCCGGCCTCGACGGCGGCGGCCAACCCTCCGAGTTCCGCCTCGGCCCGGGCCAGCGCCTCCTCGGCCGTCCCGAACCTCAAGCCGGCGGAGGAGGCTTTCCGGTAGAGCTTGTGGGCGTAGAGGAGCGACGGCAGGTGGCGCGAGACACCGTCCATCAGCGACGCCCGCCCCTTCTCCTCCCGCTTGATGACCTCCCAGTTGGCGACGACCTCGTCGGCGCCCGTTACGGCCACGTCGCCGAAGACGTGGGGGTGCCGGCGGACGAGCTTGTCGTGGATGCCGGCCAGGACATCGGTGATCGTGAAGGCGCCCGCCTCCCGGGCGAAGGTGGCGTGGAAGACCACCTGGCAGGCGAGGTCGCCGAGTTCCTCCTCGAGGTGCTCGTAGGCCCCGGCGGGGACGGGCTCGGGCCCCGGCGTCGGCGCCGACGCCGGCAGCCCCTCGATCGCCTCGATGACTTCGTAGGCCTCCTCGATGAGGTGCCGGGCCAGGGTGTGGTGCGTCTGCTCGGCGTCCCAGGGGCAGCCGCCGGGCGCCCGGAGCCGCTCGATCAGGGCGACGAGCCGTTCCCAGGCCTCGCCGGGTCCGCCCGGCGGCACCTCCACGAATACCGAGGTGAGATGGTCGGGCTCCACCGCCCGGTCGAGGTCCTCGAGGGGGACGGTGCCGATGGTCTCGTCGGGGAGGCCGAGCCGGGCCAGGACGGTGACCGGCGCTTCGCCCGGCAGTCGCTCCAGGAGGGCCAGCTTCACGTCCGATAGCACGAGGCGGGAGTGGCAGTGGCTGACCAGCAACGGTCCGGCCGGCAGCGCCGCTGGTAGCGCTTTCCCGTCGACCGCACGCACGCCGCTCCCCGCCAGCGGGTCGACTCCGAGCCGCAGCCAGGCCAGGTCGAGGAAGGACAGACCCGGGACCAGCACCAACCGCTTCCCCAGCCGGTCCCGCAGCAACCCCACGGAGTGCTCGCCCACGGCGGGGCTGCCGGGAACGGCGAAGCAGACGTCGCCGTCCTCGGCGGCGGCGAGCAGCCGGGCGGCGATCGTCTCGTAGACCTCACCGGGGCTGCCGGCCGACTCGTAGACGTCGTCGCAGGATCGAAACTCGAGGCCCTCGGCCGCCAGGTCGTCGACCGCCGGATGGCGCAGGGTGCGGACGAATCGCCGGTCGGCGGGGACGTTCAGGATGGCGATCCGGGCGGCGGGGAGCAGCAGATCGGCACCGCCGGGCCCCAGCCCCACGACGATCACGCGACCCGGCGCCCGAGGGCTCACTCCGGCGGAGTGGCGTCGGGGAGCTCACCCTCCAGGGGCAGGGTCGTCGGGGTGTTGTCGGTGCGCTCGGCATTGGGCTGCGGCGGGTTCGGGGGCACGACGACCGGTACCTGGCCGGTGGCCTGGGGCGAGAACGTGCCGTACCGCTTGTCGACGGTGATCCGGGCCGAGGTCATCGCCTGGCGGAGGAACTCGCGGTAGGCGCCCTGCGTCTCCGAGCTGATCGACGCCTGGAGCTGCTCCCGGGCGCTCTCGAAGCTGGCGTCCTTCCGTTCCTTGACCAGGAGGATGTGGAAGCCGTACTGGGTCTGCACCAGATCCGACAGCTGGTTGACCGGCAGCTCACTGGCCGCCTGGTCGAACTCCGGAACAAAGACACCCCGGGGGTTGCAGCCGAGGTCGCCGCCCTTGGAGCCGCTGCCCGTGTCGATCGACACCTCGCGGGCCACGGCGGCGAAGTCCTCGCCGCCCTTCACCCGGGCCACGGCGGCGTCGGCCTCGGCTTTGGTCCTCACCAGGATGTGCGACAGGCAGTTCTGGCTGAACTCGGCCTTGTGCTCGTCGAAGTACTTCCGCAGGGCCTCCTCGGAGAGGTCCAGGCCCGACAGCGCCGCTCGCAGCGTCGCCGCCCGGGCGTTGCGGTCGACGAGGCGCTTCCGGAACCACTCGGGGAAGGCTTCGGCCACATCGGCGCTCCCGAACTGCGACTCGATCTGGGCCTTCCCCGCTTCGACGTCGGCCGGGCTCACCGTGAGCCGGCGCCGCTCCACCTCTTGGGCGACGAGCTTGTCCTGGATGACGAACGTGAGCCACCCGGCGGCCAGGCGGGGGTCGACGGTCTTCTTCCCGGCCCCGGAGAGCCCGCTGCCCCCGGACGCCTCCTGCAGCTTCTCGTTGTCGTTGAGGGCCTCGAGTTCCCGCTCGAAGTCGGACCGGTCGATCTTGGCCGACTCGCCCTGGAAGGAGACGGTCGCCGCTGACGGGGACGCTGACCCGCAGCCCCCGACCGCCAGGCCGAGCCCGGCGGCCAGCGCCACCACTGGGAAACGACGCAACAGACGCACGGCCCTCACGCTACCCCCCGGTTTCCGGCGGGCTCGCAGCCGCCGCCGCCATGGCGGCCGCCTCCTGCCCCACCGGCACGAGCTCGCCCAGCATCATCAGCAGACCTTCCACCACCTTCAGCCCGTCCTGCTTGGAACCGACGGGCCCCTGGGCGGCCAGCGGCAGCACGATCTCGTCGTTGCTCTTCACCAGGGCCTTCGGCGCCAGCCGCTTGAGGCGCAGCTTCTGCGACTCCCGCAGCGCCAGGGGGAAGAGTCGAACCGAACCCTTCTGCACCGCGATGTCGCGGATACCGAGCCGCACGGCCTCGGCCCTGACGCGGCCCACGGCCAGCAGCGCCGCGGCCGGTGGGGGTGGCGGCCCGTACCGGTCGGCCCACTCGGCGGCCACGTCGTCGACGTCGGTGCGGGTCATCACCGCCGCCAGCCGGCGGTAGGCCTCCATGCGGAGGTCGTCGCGGGCGATGTAGTCCCGCGGGATCGAGGCAGTGACCGGGACGTCGATCGAGATCTCGGGCGGCGCCGGCGCGGGCTCCTCCCCGGTCAGCTCCGACACGGCTTCGGTGACCATCTGGCAGTAGAGGTCGAAGCCGACGGCGGCGATGTGGCCCGACTGCTCGCCGCCGAGCAGGTTGCCGGCGCCGCGGATCTCGAGGTCGCGCATGGCGATCTTGAAGCCCGATCCGAGGTCGGTGAACTCGCCGAGGGTCTTGAGCCGCTCGTAGGCCTCCTCCGACAGCACCCGGTCGGGCGGGTGGAACAGGTAGGCGTAGGCCCGCTGCCCGGAGCGGCCGACCCGCCCTCGTAACTGGTACAGCTGCGCGAGACCGAGCATGTCGGCCCGGTCGACCACCATCGTGTTCACGGTCGGCATGTCGAGGCCGCTCTCGATGATGGTGGTGGAGACGAGCACGTCGAACACGCGGTCGGCGAAGTCGACCATGACCTTCTCCAGCGTCCCCTCGTCCATCTGGCCGTGGGCCACGACCACCCGGGCCTCGGGCACCAGTTCCCGGACCTCCATGGCCTTCGCCTCGATGTCGGCCACCCGGTTGTGGACGTAGAAGACCTGTCCCTCCCGGAGCAACTCCCGGCGGATGGCCTCCGTGGCGGCCCGCTCGTCGGACTCGCCCACGTAGGTGAGGATGGGCTGACGGTCCTCGGGCGGCGTGGTGATGAGGCTCATGTCCCGGATGCCGGTCAGCGACATCTCCAGCGTGCGCGGGATCGGCGTGGCCGACATCGTGAGGACGTCGACGCCGACCCGGAGCTTCTTCATCTTCTCCTTGTGGGCCACGCCGAAGCGCTGCTCCTCGTCGACGACGAGCAGGCCGAGGTCCTTGAACTTGATGTCCTCCGACAGGAGCCGGTGGGTACCGACGACCACGTCGACGGCTCCGCTCTCGATGTCCCGCACGACCGCCTTGGCTTCCTTGGCGGTGAGGAACCGGGAGAGGACCTCGACCCGCACCGGGTAGCCGGCGAAGCGCTCCCGAGAATGTCTGGCCGTGCTGGTCGGCGAGGAGCGTGGTCGGCACGAGGACGGCCACCTGCTTCCCGTCCTGCACCGCCTTGAACGTGGCCCGGATGGCGACCTCGGTCTTCCCGAACCCGACGTCGCCGCAGACGAGACGGTCCATCGGGATGGGCCGCTCCATGTCGGCCTTGACGTCCTCGATGGCCTTGGCCTGGTCGGGCGTCTCCTCGTAGGGGAACGCCTCCTCCATCTCGCTCTGCCACGGCGAGTCTTGTGGGAAGGCGTGACCCGGGCGTGGCCATCCGCCGCCGGTAGAGAACGACGAGCTCCTGGGCGATCTCCTGGACGGCCTTCTTGACCTTGGCCCGCGTCTTGGCCCAGTCGGTGCCGCCCAGGCGGGACAGCGCTCGGCGACTCGCCGCCGGTGTAGCGCCGGATGGAGCCCACCTGGTCGGACGGGATGTAGAGCTTGTCGCCGCCCTTGTACTCCAACAGGAGGTAGTCGCGCTCGACGCCGCCCATCGTGCGGGCGACCATTCCGGCGTAGCGGCCGACGCCGTGCTGGTTGTGGACGACGTAGTCGCCGACCTTGAGGTCGTCGTAGAAGTCCTCGCCCCGCCGGGCGCCCCGGGGCCGCCGGTGCACCCGGCGCCGGCCGGTGAGGTCGGCCTCGGCCACCACCGCCAGCTTGAGGGCGGGGAGCACGAACCCCTTCTGGATGGGCGCCACCGCCACCCGGGCGCCCGGCTTGGTGTCGGGCGTTTCGGTGATCGGAGCGATCACGCCCTCGTCGGCCAGGGCCCGCCGGATGCGCTCGGCCGAGCCGGCGCCGTCGGCGGCGAAGACGACCCGGTAGCCGCTGTCGAGCAGGCCGCGGACCCGCCCGGCGAAGGCCGACGGGTCGCCGTGGACCCCTTCGATGGGCGTGCCGGCGACGTGCGGCGTGTCGGGCCGGTCGGGCACCGCCAGGACGGTCCAGGCGTCGGCACCGGTGTGGCGCAGCAGCCGGTCGAACGGCAGCGACAGGCGGGGCATGTCGTGCCCGGCGCCATCGGGCTTCGGGGCACCCCCACGTGGAGGCCAGCGAGTTGGCCAGCGACGCCTCTTCGTCGTTCAGCTCCGTGACCCGGTCCCGCATCCGGCGCGGCTCGACGAGCAGCACCAGGCCCTCGTCGGGCAGCAGGTCGGGCAGCAGGTCGCTCGTCGTCGGTCAGCCACGGCAGCCACGACTCCATCCCGTCGAAGAGGAGCCCTTCGGACAGTCGCTCCCACTGCTCCCGGCCCCACGGCTCGGCGCGCGATCAGCTTCTCGGCCCGGCCCCGCACCGCCTCGGTGGGCAGCAGCTCGCGGCAGGGGAAGATCTCGACGCGCTCGGCCGAGGTCGCCGGTGGCCCGCTGGTCGGCCACCGAGAAGGTCTGGAGCCGGTCGACCTCGTCGCCCCACAGGTCGATGCGGACGGGGTGGTCGGCGGTCGACGGGTACACGTCGAGGATCGAGCCCCGCACGGCGAACTCGCCCCGGGCCTCGACCTGGTACTCCCGCCGGTACCCGGCGGCCACGAGCTGAGCGACGAGCTCGTCGCGGTCGAAGACCTGCCCGGGCCTGACCGTGATCGGCACGACGTCCTCGACATGCGGGCCCAGCCGCTGGGCCAGCGCCCGGACCGGCGCCACGATGACGGCGGGCAGGACGCGGATCCTCGGCGCCCGCACCGCAGCCGCCACAGCACCCGCAGCCGCCGGCCCATCGTCTCGGTCGCCGGCGACACCCGCTCGAACGGCAGCGTCTCCCAGGCGGGGAACAACTCGACGGGTCGTGGCCCGGCGCCGGCCGCGCGCCGGAGGAACTGCCGCAGGTCGTGCGCCAGCCGCTCAGCCTCGGCCGGGGTCGGCACCGCCACCACCAGCGGCCGCCGGCCGGTCAGGCGGGCCAGGCCGGCCAGGAAGAACGCCCGGGGGGCCTCCGACACCGCCACGACCCGCGCCGAACCGCCAGCCAGGGTCGGTGAAGGCCGGGTCGTCGCGGAGGAGCGCCGGGAGTTCGGCGAGGGCCATGGGGTGCACGGGGGCGAACCGGCGTTCGTTCCGTGACGAGGGGGTGACACCGGAACGCCGGTACCGGGTAGCCAGGCTCAGCGGGGCGCTCCAGTTCACCCGGTTCATGGCCACCTCGACGCCCTCGGCGGGATGAGCTCGACGGCGTCGGCCGCCTCCTCCAGGATCACGTCGATCTCCTGGCGCTCGACCTTGGAGAACCGCCGGAGCACGTGGTCGGCTCCCTGCGCGGCTGCCCGGCGGCTTGCCGATCCCGATCCGGACCCGGACGAAGTCCTGGGTGTGGAGGTGGGCCACGATCGACCGCAGCCCGTTGTGGCCGGCCAGCCCGCCGCCGTTCTTCACCTGCAGGCGGCCCGAGCTCGAAGTCCATCTCGTCCTGCACGACGACCAGCTGGTCGGGCTCGACCCCGTAGCGCCGCACCAGCGGAGCCACCGCCTCCCCGGAGTCGTTCATGTAGGTCAGGGGGATCGGCCAGCGCGATCCGCTTCCCGCCGACGTTGACCTCGTCGGTCAGCGACCGTTCCTTCTGCTTCGGAGCTTGCCGCCGTGGCGGCTGGCCAGGAGCTCGACGACCTCGGCGCCGACGTTGTGGCGGGTCCGGGCGTACTCCGTCGCCGGGGTTCCCGAGCCCGACGACGAGCAGGTCGGCCGACGGCCCCCGTCCGGGGGCTGCGCCGGAACACCGTGCTCCTTCGCCTCGGGTAGCGGCCCCGCCTCGGGTGGCTACCCCTCCTCGTCGCCGAGGCGGACGCGCCCTCGCCGGCCTCGGCGGCGGCCTCGCCGCCCTCGCCCTCGGCCGCCTCGCCCTCGCCTCCTCGCCCTCGGCCGCCTCGGCCTCTTCGGGAGATCGATGCCGCGGGGCTGGACACGTGGGCCACGAGGTCTCCGGGTTCCTGCGTGGTGACGACGCCGGCGGGCAGCGGCAGGTCGGCCACTGTGAGCTGGTCGCCGATTCGAGCGCGCGCACGTCGACCTCGATCGCGGGCGGGATGTCGCCCGGCTTGGCCTCGATCGACAGGGTGAACGTGCCCTGCTCGAGCAGACCGCCGTCTCGCACGCCGGCCGGCTCACCGGTGAGGTGGATCGGGATCTCGGCCGCTCGACCGCGTCGTCGCGCCGCACCCGGATGAAGTCGACGTGGACCAGCTTGTGCCGCACCGGGTGGCGCACCACCTGGCGGGCCAGGACGAGCTCCGTCTTGCCCGACAGGTCGAGGTTGATCAGCGTGTTGGCCGCCGCCCTGCAGGATGTGCTGCGAGCTCACGGCCGGGCACCGCCGACCGGACGCCGGGTCGGTGCCGAGGCCCGTAGACGATCGCCGGGACCTTGCCCTCCGCGCCGGATCTGGCCGCGCCGGCGACTTCCCCACGCGGCCGGTTGCCATCGGCAACCAGCGTGACCTCTTGCATGGCCATGCTCCACCAGCCTCCAGAATCGGCCGGAACCCGCAGCCGAGGTCAGCGGACGCTAGAGGTTGTCCCCTTCGAAGATCTGGCTGACGGAGGTGTCTTCGAAGACGGCGTCGAGGGCGTCGGCGATGATCGGGGCGATCGAGAGGACCTTGCAGCTCGGGTCGAACTGCTTCTCCGTCGGCGATCGGGCAGCGTGTTGGTGAGGATGACCTCGCGGATCGGGGCGTTCTTCAGCCGGTCGACCGCCGGGTCGGACAGCACGCCGTGGGTGGCGGCCACGTAGACCTCGCCGGCGCCCCGGTCGATCAGCAGCTCGGCGGCGCGGTGATGGTGCCGGCGGTGTCGATCATGTCGTCGACAGCACGCAGGGCCGGCCGACGACGTCGCCGACGATCACCGAGGCCACGGCCACGTTGTGGCGCCCTGGGCCGGCGCTTGTCGATGAAGGCCAGGTCGGCGTTGAGGTGGTTGGCGAGACGCTGGGCCAGCTTCACGCCGCCGGCGTCGGGCGAGACGACCACCGCGTCGCCCTCGACGTGCTCGAGCGAGGTAGCGACGACAGCACCGGCAGAGCGGTGAGGTGGTCGACCGGCATGTCGAAGAAGCCCTGGATCTGCCCGGTGTGCAGGTCGACGGTGACGACCCGGTCGGCGCCGGCCGCGGTGAGCATGTCGGCCACCAGCCGGGCGGTGATCGGCTCGCGGCCCTCGGTCTTCTTGTCCTGGCGGGCGTAGCCGTAGAACGGGCACACGGCGGTGATCCGCTTGGCCGACGCCCGCTTGGCGGCGTCGATCATGATCAGCTGCTCCATGAGGTGCTCGTTGATCGGCGTCGCAGTGGCTCTGGACGATGAACACGTCGGCGCCCCGGATGCTCTCCAGGTAGCGGCAGTAGATCTCGCCGTTGGCGAACGTCGACAGCTCGACCTCGCCCAGCGGCACGCCCAGGCTCTCGGCGATCTCCTTGGCGAGAGGGATGTTCGCCCTCCCGCTGAAGAGCATCAGCTTCTTCTTGGTGACCAGTTCCAACGTCCGCCCCGTCCCCATGTTGCCCAACCCCTTACACCAGTGTCGCAGATCGGAGCGCGTCCGACGGCGGCCGCGTCGGTTCTGCCGGGCCTGAGTACTCGGCGTCCTCGCCGACGGCTCGGCCGGTTCGGCCTCCTCGGCGCCGGGCCTTGGCCCAGCCCTCCTCCACCCGGGCGGGCACGCCCTTGGCCAGCGCTCCGGCCGGTACGTCGCGGGTGACGACGGCGCCGGCGCCGGTGTAGGCGCCCTCGCCGACCTCGACCGGGGCCACCAGCACGGTGTTGGAGCCGATGTGGGCCCGGGCGCCGATGCGGGTGCGGTGCTTGGCCTGGCCGTCGTAGTTGGCGGTGATGGTGCCGGCGCCGACGTTGGCGCCCTCGCCGACCTCGGCGTCGCCGACGTAGGCGAGGTGGGGGACCTTGGCGCCGGCGGCGATAGTCGACGACTTGATCTCCACGAAGCTGCCGGCCTTCGACGCCTGACCGAGGCGGGCGCCGGGCCGGAGGTGGCGTACGGCCCGACGTGTCACGCCGTCGCCGATCTCGGCCTCCCTCGCCACCGAGTAGCTGATCGTGGCGCCCTGCCCGACGACGCGTGTCGACGAGCCGGGTGTCGGGCCCGATGACCGATCCCGCCCCGACGGTGGTCGCGCCCTCCGAGCACGACGCCGGGCAGCAGCTCCACCTCGGGGCCGAGCGTGACCGAGGCGTCGATGTAGGTGCGGGCCGGGTCGACCATCCGCACGCCTTCCCGCATCCAGTGGCTGTTGATCCGGGCCCGCAGCGCCGTCCTCGGCCTCGGCCAGCTGCACCTGGTCGTTGACCCCCATGGCCTCGGCCACCTCGGGGGACTCCATGGCGCTGACCTTGTGGCCCGCCTGGCGGAGGACGGCGATGGCGTCGGTCAGGTAGTACTCGCCCTGGGCGTTCTCCGGCGACAGCCGTCGCAGCGCCGGCGCCAGGAGACCCCGCCGGAAGCAGTAGATCGACGTGTTGATCTCGTCGATGGCCCGCTCCTCCTCGGTGGCGTCCCAGTGGTCGACGATCGGCCTCGACCCCGGCGTCCTTGCCTCGCGGACGACGCGGCCGTAGCCCGTCGGGTCGGGCAGCCGGGCCGGTCAGCACCGAGGCGGCCACGCCGCTCTCGTCGTGGAGGCGGGCGAGGTCGGCCAGCGTCTCGGCCCGCAGCAACGGCGTGTCGCCGGGGACGACGATGATGTCGCCCTCGTCGTCGTGGTCGTCGGGGAAGACCGTGAGCCCGACGGATACGGCGTCGCCCGTCCCCCGCTGGACCCGCTGCTCGACGAACTCGAGCGGGATGTCGGTCTCCCGCTGCAGCGTCTTGATGACCTGCTCCGACCCGTGGCCGACGACGACGACGATCCGCTCCAGCTGGAGTTCCTCGAGCGCGCCGACGACGTAGAGCAGCATCGGCCGGCCGCACAGGGGATGCAGCACCTTCGGCACGGACGACCTCATCCGCGTGCCCTCACCGGCGGCGAGGACCACTGCGGCCAACGGTCGTGAGTGGGTCATGGGGCCCCTTTCCGGTCGCTCCAGCTCGGGGGCGAGGATTCGAACCTCGTCCAGGGACTCCAAAGGACCCTGTGCTGCCGGTTACACCACCCCCGACCGAAGTCGACCATACCAAGGCGTAGCCGCTAGTCTGCCTCCCGCCATGGGCTCTCTCATCAAGAAGCGCCGCAAGCGCATGCGGAAGAAGAAGCACAAGAAGCTTCTGAAGCGCACCCGCTGGCAGCGCCGCGCCGCCGGGAAGTAAACGGTTCTTTCACCCTGGCGCTTCATCGCCTCCCCGGACGCGATGCAGGGAAGGTTCCGGGGCGGCCATGAATCGTCAGGGTGAATCGAGGCCCCGCTGGGCCTCGACGCCGCGGGCGGCCAGCCCGGTGGCGAATGCCGTGGCCCGCAGCTGACGCCCGCCTGGGTCGCCACGACCGCGGCCTGCCCCGGGACGGCACCGGCACCACGTACGCCGAGCCGCTTCCGGCCAGGAGCGCCGGCGCGCCGGCCAGCGACTCCAGCGCCTTCCGGAACGGCCGGAGGCGCGGCTCGAGGTGCTCGGCGGCCGGCTCGAGGTCGTTGACGAGATGGTCGGGAAGGCCGAGCCCTGCGAGACCATCGGGGAGGGGGACGGCCCGAGTGGAGGACGGTCCACCGAGCTCGTCCCACGCCCGGTAGACGGCCGCCGTCGCCAGCGGGAACGGCGGGACCGCCACCACCAGCGCCACCCCGGCCTCCGGGGGGCACCCCGACCCCCGGCCGGCCACTCGCCCGGCCACGGCGTCGCCGACGACAGCCCGGGCGGCGGCGCGGCGGCCGGCAACCGCGACGCCCCCGGGGGCGCCGGCACCGGCGAGCGCCCGGATGACGGCGGACCTGGCGGCGGCGGGCCGGGCGGCGCCTCCTCGCCCGGCGACCAGTCGAACAGCGACCGCGACGCCCGCAGCTGGGCCAGCCCCGGGGCGGCCGGCGGAGCCGCGCCGACCGGCAGGGTCAGCGGTTCCAGGATCTCCCCTCGGCCCCGCATCCAGGCCGCCCCGCCGGCCACGCAGAACGGGACATCGGAGCCGAGTGAGGCTCCGAGGGCGGCCAGGGCGGCCGTGTCGAGACGCAGCCCGAGGAGGCGGGCGCCCCCGACGAGCGTGCCGGCGGCGTCGGCCGATCCCCCGCCGAGGCCGGCCCCGGCCGGGATCGACTTGTGGAGCGAGATGTCGAGGCCCGACGCGGCCCACGCCCCGGCATCCTCGCCCTCGGCGGCCACCTCGAGCAGGAGGCGGGCGGCCCGGGAGGCCAGGTTGCTGTCGTCGAACGGCACGCCGATCACCGCCCGGCCCGACAGGCGCACCCGCACCCCGAACGGCGGCTGGATCCGCAGGCCCACCACGTCGTGGGGGTCCCGCAGCGACACGACCAGGGCTTCGAGCTCGTGGAAGCCGTCGGGCCGCCGTCCCAGCACCCGCAACGACAGTGTGAGCTTGGCCCGGGCCACCACCCGGACATCCCGGGTCATCCCGCCTCCGCCAGCCCTCGCCAGCGACGCCCCACTCGTCCAGGGTGAGGGTCTCGGCGCGGCGCATCGGGGCGATCCCGGCGGAGACCAGCACCTCCTCCGCCCGGCTGCCGAGCAGGGTACGGAGCGCCTGGCGCAGCGTCTTGCGGCGCTGGGCGAAGCCGGCCCGGGCCAGGGCGAAGAGGCCGGCCGCCGAGGGCACGTCGACCGGCGGTGCGGAGCGCCGCTCGAACCGGGCGATGGCCGAGTCGACCTTGGGGCGGGGCACGAACACCGTCGGGGGCACGGCGCCCACGATCGACGCGGTGGCGTGGTAGGCGACCTTCACCGAGATGGCGCCGCAGGCCGGGGTGCCAGGCGGCGCCGCCAGCCGCTCGGCCACCTCCTTCTGGACCATGACCGACAGGGTCTCCAGGCGCGGCACCTCGTCGAGCAGCCGGGCCATCAACGGGGTGGCGACGTTGTAGGGCAGGTTCGACACCATGGTCCAGGGCCGAGCCTCGTCAAGGAGGCCGGTGTCGTCCAGGAGGCCGTCCCGTAGTCGGCGGTCCGAGCCGTGCGTCCAGGAGATCGGCGTAGTCCACGGTGAGGGCGTCGCCATGAGCGACACGGACCTGCGGGAGATCGGCCACCACTTCGGCGAGGACGGGAAGCAGGTGCCGGTCGAGCTCCAGGGCGAGGACCTCACCGCCGGGCGCCACCGCCTCGGCCAATGCCACGGTCAGGGAGCCGACGCCCGGCCCCACCTCGAGCACCCGGTCGCCGGGCCCCACACCGGACAGGCGGACGATCCGCCGAGCGGTGTTGGGGTCGGCCAGGAAGTTCTGGCCCAGAGCGCGGCTGGGCCGCAGGTCATGGGCGGCGAGCAGGCCTCGCACGTCCGTCGGAGAGAGCAGCCGCACGGACTGCGGACGGTACTTCCTCCGGGGGACGCCACCGGGCCCCCGGGTCGTCAGGTATCGCTCAGGTCACCACTCGATGCGGACCTGAATGACCCCCTGCCCGGGCGACTCGGCGATGGCCATGAACACGCTGTGGTCGAGGTCGATGATCCGCCCCCGGATGAACGGGCCCCGATCGGCGACTGTGCAGTTGGCCGACTGCCCGGTTTTGAGGTTGGTGACCTTCACCACCGTGCCCTTGCGGATTGTCCGGTGAGCACAGGTTCCCGGCTTGTAGCGGTACCAGGAAGCACCGCCCTCCTGCTGCCCTCCGCTCTTCGCCGAGGCGCCGCCGCCGTCGACGTTCCCTTCGGCGATGCGCAGCTTGAGCGGGATCTCCTCGTCGTCGGCCGGGGCGCCCCGTCCGCCGCCCCGGCCGACGAACACCACCCGCGGACTCGCCGGGGTGATGATCTCCGATGAGATCTGCCGCTTGGCCGTGATCCGCCCGTTGCGCCGGGTGACCTCGAACACCACCCGCTCCCGGCCGGGCGAACCGTCCGCCTCGACCCGGGTCTCCCCCCTCGGCAACGCCGGGTCGTCGTGGAGTTCCTTCGGAACGGGGATCACCCGCTCCTCGGTCACCCGGGTGACCTCGACCCGCTCCACCGTGGTGGAGGTGCTCGACGGCGGCCGGCCACCGGCTCCTCCGTCCGGAGCCCCGACCGCGACACCCGTTCGGGCTCGACGGGGGCCGGCTTGTCCTCCACCGCCGATGCCAGCGAGGCCGAGTGGTCCTCGGCCGACCCGCCCCAGGCGACCACGAAGCCGGCGAGCGGAACGCCCACACGCGACCGCCAGCAGCGGCACGCCGAACCGCCCGAACAGGCGGCGCCAGTCCCGGCGACGGGCATCGGTGCTGGTAGGAGGCATGGCGCGGACGCTAACGACCGCTTTTGACCCAGGTCCAGCGGACCCACGCTCCGTGCCGCGACGCCCGCAATTATCGTTGCCAAAGTCGACAATGAGGTCTTTGTGACCTCCGAGAGAAGTGTCTATTGACAGCCGCCAGCGTCGGAGGGCTGGGGCCAGAAGAAGGCCATGGCGTTGGCCCGGGTGGTCGCCGCCACCGCCTCCACCGGCTCGTTCCGGGCGGCGGCCAGTGCCGCTCCGACCGCGGGCAGGAAGGCCGGCTCGTTGGTCTTGCCCCGGTGGGGGACGGGCGCCAGGAACGGCGCGTCGGTCTCGACCAGCAGCCGGTCGGCCGGCGTGACGGCCGCCGCCGCCCGCAGGTCGTCGGCCGTCTTGAAGGAGACGATCCCGGAGTACGACAGCCAGCAGCCCAGGGCCAGGGCCCGCTCGGCCTCGGCCGGGCCGCCGGTGAAGCAGTGGAACACCGTCCGGTCCGGGACGCCCTCCGACTCCAGGACGCCGAAGGTCTCGGACCAGGCGTCCCGGGAGTGGATGATCAGCGGCAGCCCCCGGTCCCGGGCCAGGCGCAGCTGGGCCCGGAAGGCCTCGTCCTGGGCGTCGGGCTCGGAGTGTCGGTAGTAGAGATCGAAGCCGGCCTCGCCGATCCCGACCACCCGGTCGGCCCCGGCCAGTTCGACGAGCCCGTCCCACTCCTGGCCCAGCTTCTTGGCGTCATGGGGATGGAGCCCGACGGTTGCCCACACCTCGGGAAAGACTCCCGGCCAGCCGGACGGCCTCGCGGGAGGTGGCCAGGTCGGTCCCGATGCAGACCATCCGCTCGACCCCCGCGTCGATGGCCCGGGCCACCAGCTCGGCGGCCGTCTCCTCGGCGGTGCGGGGCCGGACGGTGTCGTCGTCGCGCCCCGCCCGCTCCTCGAACTGGAGGTGGCAGTGGGCGTCGATCCAGACGGTTCCGCCGCGCTTCACCCCTCGAGCCTGGGGAACAGGGCGGGGCCGCGCTCCAGGGTCAGGCCGGCCGGCAGCGAGCCCCAGGCGGCGCGTCCGGCAGGCGCTGGTCCTCCGGGGCTGCCGGGCAGGCCGAGCCGGCGCCACAGCTCCCCGGCGGCGTCGGGGATGATCGGCGACGCCAGCAGGGCCACGATCCGCAGAGTCTCGAGGCAGTCGCCGAGGACCGCCGCCACCGCCGCCGAGTCGCCGGCCTTCTGCAGCGCCCAGGGCGCCCGGTCCTCGATGTAGGAGTTGGCCGCCCGGATGAGGTCCCACACCGCCCCGAACCCGCCGGCGAAGTCGAGCTTCGTCATCGCCGGCCGAGAGCGACTCCAGTGCTGACCGCCGACTGCTCCCGCAGCGGACCGTTCTCCCGCTCCTCCGGCGACACCCCGCCCAGGTAGTTGACGGCCATGTTCAGCACCCGGCTGGCGAGGTTGCCGAAGTTGTTGGCCAGGTCGGCGTTGAAGCGGGCGACCATGGCCTCGTAGCTGAAGTCGCCGTCGGGGCCGAAGTTCTGGTCCCGGAGGAAGTGGTAGCGCACCCCGTCCGACCCGAACGTGGCCACGAGGTCGCCGGGGGCGATCTGGTTGAGCCGGGTCTTGCTCATCTTCTCGCCGCCGACCAGCAGCCAGCCGTGGGCGAAGACGCACTTGGGCGGCTCCTCGCCGGCGGCCATGAGCATGGCCGGCCAGTAGACGGCGTGGAAGCGGAGGATGTCCTTCCCGACCAGGTGGTAGTCGACGGGCCACCAGTGCTCGAAGCGCTCCCGGTCGGTGCCGTAGCCCACGGCCGTGCAGTAGTTGATGAGGGCGTCGAACCAGACGTAGGCGACGTGGTCCGGGTCCCAGGGGATGGGCACGCCCCAGCTGATCGACGTCCGGGAGATCGAGAAATCCTGGAGCCCCTGGCGGATGAAGCCCAGGACCTCGTTGCGGCGGGTCTCGGGCTGGACGGCGTCGGGATGGGCCTCGTAGTACTCCAGCAGCCGATCGCTGATAGCGGGACAGCTTGAAGAAGTAGTTCTCCTCCCGCATCCGCTCGACGGGACGGCCGTGGATCGGGCAGTTCCACGGCCCGCCAGGCTCCCACCAGTTCGTCCTCGACGTAATAGGCCTCGCAGGCCACGCAGTAGAGGCCCTCGTAGGTGCCGAGCTCGATGTCGCCGTTGTCGTAGACCTTCTGGAGCATCTCGGTTACGGCCGTGTAGTGGCGGGGCTCGGTGGTGCGGATGAAGTCGTCGTTGCTGATCCGCAGCTCTTTCCAGGCCTCGCTGAAGCGCTCGCTGGTCCGGTCGGCCCAGTCCTTGGGGGTGAGCCCCTGGGCCTCGGCGGCCTGGGCCATCTTCAGGCCGTGCTCGTCGGTCCCGGTGAGGAAAAACACCTCATCTCCCCACAAACGTCGCCATCGGGCCAGCACATCGCCCGCGATGGTGGTGTAGGCGTGGCCGATATGGGGAACGTCGTTGACGTAATAGATGGGAGTTGTGACGGAGAAGGGTGGCACGCGTGTCTTCCTCGGCTTCATCGGCTTCGGCCTTACGATACGACGCCTGCACGGCCCAACGGTCCGCAAGGCGTGCCGCAGGGTGCCCCACCGCCGCGGAGCGGACCGCGACTCCAGGCAGGACGCCCGCTCGAGCGGTATGACCCGCAAGGTTGACGAACTTGGGCGGATGGTCCTGCCCAGCGAACTCCGGAAGCGGTTCCGCATCCACGAGGGTGACCACCTGGCCATCCACGTGGAGGAGGAGCGGATCGTCCTGACCAAGGTCGAAACCGGCTGCGTCTTCTGCGACTCCACGGACGGCCTCGTCAACTTCCGGGACAAGCTCATCTGCAAGGACTGCAAGTCCGCGTATCGAAGAGATCTAGTTACTCGGGCACCCCGGTCATCGAGCCTCGCCGCCTGCCGGCCCCCGCAGGGAGGTGGCGAGGGCATAGGCGCGTCTGCGGGTGACGCCGAGGCGGTTCGCCACCACCGCCGCCGCATCCCGGGTCGACGCCCCAGCGGCCAGCTCGACCTGGAGCGCCCCCTCGATCGCCGTCGTCGTCCGGCTCTTCTCGGGCGGACGGGCGCCGCCGGCCCGATCACGATGACCTGCTCCCCCCGGGCGCTGCGGGCCGCCTCGCCGTGACGGCGGCCGCCGCCACCCAGCGTCCCCCGCCACGACCGTCTCGAACAGCTTGGTGATCTCCCGGACCACGGCCACCGGCCGGTCGGGCCCCAGCGCGGCGGCCAGGTCGGCCAGGGTGGCCTCCAACCGGTGGGGCGCCTCGAACAGCACGACCGTCCGCTCCTCGGCCTCGAGCTCCGCCAGCCGGGCCGCCCGCTGCCGGCCCTTGCGGGGCAGGAAGCCCTCGAAGACGAACCGGGCCGTGGGCAGCCCCGATACCACGAGGGCGGCCAGAGCCGCGCTCGGCCCGGGGACCACCTCGACGGCACCCCGGCCGCCAGCGCCGCCACCACCAGCCGCTCGCCGGGGTCGGAGATGCCCGGCATGCCGGCGTCGGTGACGCAGACCAGCCGCTCCCCGCGCTCGACGATCCGCTCGACGAGCCTGGCGGCCAGCTCCGCCTCGTGGGGCCCGTGGAACGACACCAGCCGGCCCCCCGGCCGGGATCCCGAGGGCGGTCAGCAGCGGCCGGGTCCGCCGGGTGTCCTCGGCGGCGATGACGTCGGCGTGCCGTCAGCGCCTCGACCGCCCGGGGGGAGATGTCGCCGAGGTTGCCGATCGGCGTGCCCACGAGGACGACGGCCGGCCGGGCTTCGGGGCGCTGCTCGGCCTCTTCTCGGGGGACATCCCCGACCCCCGGGGCTCACTCCTTGACCTCGACGGTGTCGCCGGGCCGGAGCTGCCAGCGGTCGAACGCCCGGCCGCCGCCTCGACCACGAAGCCGGCCCGCCAGACGACCCGGGTCGACCCGCCAGGGCGCGCACGGTGATCGTCCGCAGGACCACCCCGTCCCGGTCGCAGAAGGCGACGTCGATCGGGAAGCGCATCCCCATGCGTGTGGACCTGCCGGCACGGCCGCAGGACGAGCGCCCCGGTCATCGACTCCTGGTCCCGGCCGAGGAGCCCCGTGCGTGCGCTCCCGGACTCGCCGGGCGACCTCGGCGCTGGCCAGGACGTCGCCCCCTTCGCGCACGAGCCAACCCAGCGCCCATCCGCCTACACGTTGAAGCGGATCTCCAGGACGTCGCCGTCCTGGACTTCGTAGTCCTTGCCTTCGACCCGGAGCTTGCCCTGCTCCTTGGCCCGGTTCCAGGAGCCGATGGACGAGCAGCTCGTCCCACCGGATCACCTCGGCCCGGATGAAGCCCCGCTGCAGGTCGGAGTGGATCACCCCGGCGCATTCGGGGGCCCTGGCGCCGGCCCGGAACGTCCAGGCCCGGCTCTCCTTGTCGCCCGGTGGTGAGGAAGGTGCGCCGGCCGAGGAGGTGGTAGGCGGCGGCGGCCACCCGGGGCACGACGCCCTCCCCGAGGCCCGAGCCCCTCCAGCAGCTCCGACCGCTCCTCGGCGTCGAGCCGGGCCGCCTCCGCCTCGAGCTGCACGCGACACGGCCAGGGCGTCTGGCCCCGAAGGGCTCGGCCAGCTTGGCGGCGTCGCTCGAGCTGGTCCTCGCCGATGTTGACGACGGTCAGGATACGGCTTGGTGGTGAGCAGGAACGACGGCTTGAGCAGCTCCCGCTCGTCGGGCGACAAGCTGGGCCCGGTAGAGCGGGGTGCCCTCGTCGAGGGCGGCCTGGGCCCTCTCCAGGGCGGCGATCTCGGGCCAGGATCGACTTGTCGCCCTTGGCCGCCTTCCCCTGGCGGTGGATGCGGCCCTGCACGGCCGCCAGGTCGGCCAGGACCAGCTCGAACTCCAGGGTGGCCAGGTCGTCGGCCGGGTCGGGGTCGCCGCCGGTGGCGGTCATGACCGACGGGTCCTCGAAGGCCCGCAGCACGTAGACGAGGGCGTCGACCTCCCGGAGGCTGCCGAGGAACTTGTTGCCCAGCCCCTCGCCGGTGCTGGCCCCCTTGGCCAGGGCGGCGATGTCGACGAACTCGACGCCGGCCGGCACGACCTTGCGGGACTCCGACATCTCGGCCAGCTGCCAGAGCCGCTCGTCGGGCACCTGGGCGATGCCCATCGTCGTCTCCGTGGTGGAGAACGGGTGGGCGGCCACGACGGCGTTGGCCCCGGTCAGGGCGTTGAAGAGGCTGGACTTCCCGGAGTTGGGCAGGCCGACGAGGCCGAGGCGCTCCATCGCCTAGAGGCTAGGTCACTCAGGCCGCGCGCGCTCTCGAGGATGGCGTCGAGCTCGGCCAGGGCCGTCGAGGGGTCGGCGGACGAGGACGGCGTGGAGGCCGATCGACCGGGCCGCCTCGACGTGGCGGCGGGTGTCGTCGAGGAACACGGCCGCCTCGGGCGCCACACCGAGCCGCTCGCAGGTCAGCCGGAAGATCGCCGGGTCGGGCTTGCGGAGGCCGACGTCGCAGGAGTCGACGATCACGTCGAAGAGCTCGAGCGGGATCGACTCCTTCCAGTACCTGCCCCACTCCTTGACGTTGTTGGTGAGGATGGCCGTGCGGTAGCCCTCGGCCCGCAGCTCCCGCACCCGGTGCACCATCATCCAGTGGACGCCGACGCCGAGCTCCCGGAGGAACTGGGCGTAGATCCCCAGGTCGAGCGGCCGGCCGAGAGCCGCCTCGGACCGCTCCACCAGCCGTTCGTGGAACTCGTCGAGCGTCATGCGGCCCGTCTCGAGGAGGTGCCAGTCGTGGTCGGGAATCTCCTCCGTCGGCCCCTGGGGTGAGGCGCCCGCGGCCGAACAGCAGCTGGGACAGCGACTTCTCGGGGTATCCCATCGTCCGCTCGAACTCGGCGATGCCGGCGAAGGGCGTCGTCGACAGGACCCCGCCGTAGTCGAAGATGACCGCTTCGATCCCCCGGGGTGCGGGGTGTCCCCGCAACACACTCACCCGTCCGAGGCTAGCCCCTCGACCGGCGACGTCCGGCGGGCCCAGGCCGGCCAGGAACGCCGCTGCCTGCGTCCTCCTCCTCGACGTAGTCCACGCCACGCCTCGTCGTGCGTCCTTGGCAGCGACGCCCCTGACTCGCCCTGGACCTCACCGACGTCACCGGCCGAGGGGCGGCTCACCGGGCCCAGATGGCCAGCGCCGAGATCGGGCCGATGGCGAAGAGGTACCAGGCGAAGACCGTCAGCGAGTGGGTCCGGACGAAGCGCAGCAGGTAGGCGATCGAGAGGTACCCGACGATCCCGGACACGACCGTGCCGGCGACCGACGCCCCGGTGACGATGAGCTCGCCCTCGGCCAGGTCGAGCAGCCCGGCGCCGGCGATGGCCGGGATCGACAGGAGGAAGGAGAAGCGGGTCGCCTCCTCCCGGCTGAGACCGGCGAGGAGGCCGGCGCCGATGGTCGCTCCCGACCGGGAGATGCCGGGGAGGATGGCCAGCGCCTGGGCGCCACCGATGAAGGCCGCCCGCTTGTCGTCCATGGGTTGGCGCCGGGCCCGTTCCCCGTACCGTTCCATGCCGATCAGGAGGAAGCCGGTGATGACGAGCTCGACGGACGTCTCGTAGGGCCGATGGAAGGTGTCCTCGAAGAACCCGCCGAGGCCCAGCCCGGCCACGACGGCGGGAAGGGTGCCGATGACGAGGAAGCGGATGATCCGGCGGGCGCCGGCTGGGTCCTCCCCCTTCCCCAGGGCTCCGAGGACGAGCCGGATGATCTCGAGGCGGAAGTAGATGAGCAGTGCCACCAGCGTGCCCATGTGGAGCATCACGGTGAGGCCCAGGGGCGGCTCCTCCCAGCCGAGCATGACCGGAACGATGATCAGGTGGCCGCTGGAGGAGATCGGGAGGAACTCGGTCAGCCCCTGGACGAACCCGAGGACGATCTCTCTCACGGCAACGGTCCCACGGCCTCTCCGCAGCGACATGCCCGCTTGTCGGGTATGGCGACCACCACGTCGAAGAGGAGCTTCCGGACCCGGTCGAGGTTGGACTTGAAGAACCCGAACACCTCGGCCTGGGTGACCGGCGCGACGCCAGCTTCTCCCTCCACCCCGGTGTCGTAGTCGGTGATGAGGGCGATGGCGGCGTAGCAGATGCCCAGCTCCCGGGCCAGGTAGGCCTCGGGGTACTGCGTCATGTTGATGACCTCGAACCCCTGGCTGCGGTACCACCGGGACTCGGCCCGGGTCGAGAAGCGGGGGCCCTGGACGACGATCACCGTGCCGGCGGGGTGGACGGTGATCCCGGCCGCCCGGGCGGCGTCCACCGCCACCCCCGACAACTCGGCGCAGTAAGGGTCGGCGTAGGAGACGTGATGAGCCACCGGGCCCTCGTAAAAGGTGTCGGCCCGGCCCCACGTCCGGTCGATGAGCTGATCGGGGACGACGAAGTCCCCCGGCGCGACGCCGGGCTGGAGCGAACCGGCGGCACACGGCCCGATCAAGCGGGTCACGCCCACCTCCCGCATCGCCCAGAGGTTGGCCCGGTAGTTGATCCGCTGCGGCGGCAGCTCGTGGCGGCGGCCGTGCCGGGGCAGGAAGGCCACCCGCCGCCCGCCGACGTCGCCGATCGTGACCGGGGCGGCCGGCGCCCCGTACGGCGTCTCGAGGGCGACCTCGACCGCGTCGTCGAGAAACGAATAGAAGCCGGAACCGCCGAAGACGCCGATCTCGGCCCGAGCCGAGGCGGCGGGGGTCACGCGATCTTGCTGTCCGTCTTCGAGCTTCCCGAGTCCGACGAGGAACTCGACGACGAGTCGGACTTCGAGGGGGTGGAGGAACTGGAGGTGGTCTCCTTGTCCTTGGTGGACCCGCCGCTCTTCCCGCCCCGGCTGTCGGTCTTGTAGAACCCACTGCCCTTGAAGACGATGCCGACCGGCGAGAAGACCTTGCGGAGCTGCCCCGCACAGCTGGGGCACTCGGTCAGCGGGTCGTCGGAGAACGACTGGACCACTTCCAGGTGTTCGCCGCACTTGACGCAGCGGTACTCGTAGGTGGGCATGGCGACCTCGGTCGTTAGCACTCAGTGGGTCTGACTGCTAATCATACCGCCTGCGTTGACAGTGGCACCCGAAGGTGTCGGAATGGGGCGGATCATGCGGCCGCCGCCTCCTTTCACGCGCTCGCTCGCCGTCGCCCTCGGCGTCTCGGCGGGCTGGCTGCTGGTCGTGGCATTCATCGCCCTGGCCGCCGGCGAGCTCGAGGGCCTCGCCCTCCTGGCCGGGGTCGGTGCCCTCATCGCTGCCGCCTGCGGGGCCGCCACGTGGAAGGCGGCCCGGCGCCTCGAGACCTGGCTCGGCGATCAGCTGCACGGCACCGCCAACGACCTCCGCCCGGGCGATCGCCCGGCTCGGTGAGACGCTGGCCGCCACCCACGACCGGGAGAAGATCCTGGAGGCGGTGTCGGAAACCGCCCAGCTGGCCGTGGGGGCCCAGCGGGGCATCTTCTACGAGTACGCCCCGGCCCGAAAGGTCCTCGTCGCCCGGTCCGGTGTCGGTCCCGACGCCCCCGAGCTGATCCTCCCGTTGGGGACGGGCCTGGCCGGGGCCTGCGCCGCCGACAGGGCGCCGGTGGTCCACCCCGGCACTGTCCTCGGCGGCTCACGCCGCCACGATCCGGGGGACACCCCCTGGCCCCCGAGCCCACCGGTCTTCCCCGAACCCGACGTGGACACGGCCATGGCCGTCCCCTTCTCCAGCCGGGGACAGTTCCTCGGCGTGGTGGCGGTCTACGGCCACACCACCGGCCAGATGTTCGGCGGCGACGACGTCGAGACCCTCAAGACCCTCGTCGCCCAGGCCGGCACGGCCGTCGACAACGTCTCCCTGCACGAGGAGGCCCAGCGCCTGTCGATCACCGACGGCCTCACCGGCCTGTGGAACCGGCGCCAGCTCGACCTGCGCTGCCAGGAGGAGCTAGAGCGGGCCGTCCGCTTCGGTCGGCCCATCGGGGTCGTGTTCTGCGACGTCGACCTCTTCAAGGACGTCAACACGGAGTGGCAGCACCTGGGCGGTGACGCCGTCCTCGTCGAGGTGGCGCAGCGGCTCTCCGCCGCCACCCGGGAGATCGACGTCGTGGCCCGCTACGGCGGAGAGGAGTTCGTGCTGTTGCTCCCCGAAACCGACCTGGCCGGGTCGCACATCCTGGCCGAGAAGGTGCGCCAGGCGATGTGTGACGAACCGGTGGAGCACAACGGGAGGACCCGGACGGTCACCCTGTCGCTGGGCGTTGCCGCCTATCCCCACAGCGGGACTAGCGTCCGGTCGTTGCTGGCCGCCGCTCAGGAGGCCCTCAAGCGGGCCAAGGAGAACGGCCGCAACCGGATCGAAGAGGCTCACCCCGATGATGCGGAGCACCGGCTGAAATGACGAAGGTTCGTAAGGCAGTGATCCCGGCGGCGGGGCTGGGGACGCGCTTCCTCCCGGCCACCAAGAGCCAGCCGAAGGAGATGGTGCCGGTCATCGACAAGCCCACCATCCAGTACGTGGTGGAGGAGGCCGTCGGCGCCGGCATCACCGACATCCTGGTCATCACCGGCCGAGGCAAACGGGCGATCGAGGACCACTTCGACCGCAACTTCGAGTTGGAGTTCTACCTGGAGCAGGGCAAGAAGGACGAGGAGCTCGAGCAGGTGCAGGCCGTCTCGGAGATGGCCGACATCCACTACATCCGCCAGCGCGACCCGCTCGGTCTCGGGCACGCCGTGTCGGTGGCCCGCCAGCACGTCGGCTCCGAGCCGTTCGCCGTCCTGCTCGGTGACGACATCATGGTCGACGACTCGAAGCTCCTCCGCTCGATGCTCGACTGCTACGAGCGCTACGGCCGGTCGGTGGTGGCCGTCCTCGAGGTCGCCCGGGATGACATCAAGAACTACGGCTGCGTGACACCGGAACAGGTGGAGGAGAACCTCGTCCGGGTGCGGTCGATCGTGGAGAAGCCGAAACCGGAGGACGCCCCGTCGAACCTGGCCGTCATCGGCCGCTACGTGTTCACGCCGGAGATCTTCGACGCCCTCGACCGGATCACGCCCGGCGCCGGCGGCGAGCTGCAGCTGACCGACGCCATCAGCCTCCTGCTCGAGACCCAGACGGTGTTCGGCTACACGTTCGAGACCGGCCGCTACGACATCGGCAAGAAGATCGACTTCCTCCGGGCGACGGTGGAGCTGGCCCTCGATCGCGCCGACCTGGGCGACGAGTTCAAAGCCTTCCTGGCCGACCTGGTGCAGCGGCGGAAGATCGTCTAGTTGCGGGTGCCGCTCGGGCTGCCGACCGGCGCCGGCGTGGTATCGATCAGCTGCGGGCAGCCCTGGTGGGTGATGACCTGTCCGGTCTGGAACTTCACGCCCGAGGGGTACTTGTCGGAGTCGTAGAACAGCGTGTGCCCCGACGTCCCGACGAACGTGATCCGGAACTGGACGGCGATCTGGTGACCCACCGGCACGGTGTGGGGCAGGGGGATTGGGATCGGCACCTTGATTTCGGTCGGCTCGGTGGCCGACGTGCGGGCCGCCACGTCCTTCGGGCTCTGCCCGATGATCGACACGGCGCCCTTCGGGTCGAGGTCGATCAGCTCAGCCGAGAGCAGCCCGGAGGCCGCCTCGCTGGCCCCCTGGATGAAGGCCCGGAACTCGCTGGCGCCGCCGATCGTCACCGGCTCGGTGAGCGGGGCCGTGGCGAACTGGGGTTCCTTCCCGGTGCTGGTCGCCTGGCCGAAGGTGGCCGCCAGCCGCCGCTCGGGCGTTCGGGTGCCGAGCGTCCCGTCGGGCAGCGGACCGACGTAGGTGAACTGCGGGTCGGGCGGGAAGGGCCCACCGGTGGCCTTGTCGTCCTGGAAGCGGTACTCCCGGGCGGAGACGGGAGCGAACTGGGTGACCGATGAGCATGGCTTCGGCTGGGCGCCGAAGATCGAGATCAGCGTGGTGATGAACCGCTTGGAGGTGGCGTCGTCGACCTGGCCGGTGTCCATGGGCGGGACCAGTGACCCCACGACCGACACCTCGACCGTCCACTGGCCGAAGGCGAGCTCGCTGAACCGCTTGCCGGCCTTGGCCTCGTCGGCGTCGAGCTTGCGGAGGTCGAGATCGATCGCCGTCGTGCCGGAGGAGGCCGACTCCGAGGCGGACCCGACGTCTTTGCCGGCGGCGTCCTTCACCGTGACGTCATAGGCCGTGACCCCGAGGAGCGGCAGCGAGCCGCCGTTGGCCACCACCTTCACCCGCTCGCTGCCCGCCGCCACCTCGACCTTGTGGGTGAGCGTGCCCACCAGGGTGGGCGCCCGCTCTGTGTAGCCGTAGCTGCGGGTGGGGTGGGCCAGCCCGTCGAGCACCTGCTGGTCCCGGGCCGCCTGCTTGCCCTCCAGCGCCGACTGGATCTCCCCGGCCGGGAGACCCAACAGGGCGAGCGCCAGGTCGACGGCGCCGGAAGCGTCGGCGTAGCCGTAGCCCTGCTTGTAGAACGGCGAGCCGGCGATCGGCCGGCCGGTGATCTGGAGGACCATGCGCACCTGGGCCGGGGTCAGCGCCGGGTTGGCCTCCAGGATCAGCGCCACGATGCCGGCCGCTTCCGGCGCGGCCATCGAGGTGCCCGACAGGGTGTGGTAGTAGGGCAGCTGCTCGGGCGGGACGTTTCTGGAGTCCTCCGGCACCGAGGTGAGCGGCGTGAGGGTGGTGTTGGACCGGGTTGACACCACGTCCGCCCCGGTGGCGGTGATGGACGGGTGGTAGAGGCCCATGTTGAGCGGCGTGCGGGCCTCCCCGGTGATCTCCGCCTTGGAGAAATCCATTCCGACCGTGTCGGCCTCGATCCCGCCGGAGCTGAAGTCGGTGACCTTGCCGCTCTTGCTGCCGGCCGCCACCGGGAGGACCCAGGGGGCCGAGGCGTAGGGGTTCATGCTCATCTCGTCGCCGTCGTTGCCGTTGGCGAAGACGACGACCACGCCGGCGTCGGTGGCCCGCTTGGTGGCCAGGTGGATCGGGTCCATCGGGTCGAAGGGGGAGAAACCCGTCCCGTAGGAGTTGTTGACGACCCGGATGTCGTACTTGTCGCGGTTCTCCAGCAGCCACTCGAAGCCGCTGAGGGCGGTGAAGATCGACAGGGCGTCGCCGGCCCCGATACCGACGAGGTCGGCGCCGTAGCCCATGCCCTTCTGCTCGCCGCCGGACGCCGTGCCCCGGGCGGCGACGTCGCCGGCCACGTGCGTGCCGTGCCCCGACGACGTGTCGGAGTTGGGGAGGCCGGCGACGGGGACGTCGGGCACCGGCTCCTGCCCGATCCCGACCACCTTGACGTTGGCCTTCATGGCCGGGGCGAGGTCGGGGTGGGTGAAGTCGACGCCGGTGTCGAGGATGGCCACAGTGACGCCCTTGCCGGTGACCTTCAGGTCGTTCCAGGCCCGGGCGGTGTTGTTCAGCGTGGCCGACTCCTTGAGGAAGTACTGGAGCCGCTGGTCGTCGTAGACGGACAGCACCCCGCGGAGGTCCCTCAACTCGGCCAGACGGGCGACGGGCAGGCGGATGCCGGCCGCCGGCAGGTGCTCGAAGGTGCGCGACCACACCGCGAGGCCGGCGAGGGCGCCCGCCATGCGGTCGTCGGCCGGCCGATCGAGGGTGACGACGAGGTCGAGGAGGGCGCCCGGCGAGGCGCCGTCGACGAGGGCCTCGACCCGGGGCGACAGCGTGGCCGGCCCCGGCGCGTCGGGGAGGGGGAACGTCAGTTTCCGACCCTCGGCCAACCCGGCCGAGAAGGCGGCGATGGGATCGAGAGCGGACGGGCGGGCGGCGGGGCCCGACTCTCCCCGACCGGCTCCGGCGACCGCCGGCGGTAGGGCGGCCAGCACCGCCGCTGCCAGCATGAAGAAGGTTCGCCGCATGGGCCCTCCCGGCGCTCGACCTCGCGTCATCCGACGCACAGGTTCTCGATTCCCTCCAGACGCCGCGGATGGGGACGAAAGGTGGGAACCGGAAGACCGTGATTTTAGAGGCAGAAGGTTCGAAACGGAGCGCGGCCTCAGTAACGTCTTACACGATGATTCCGCTGGAAGACGCCCAGAACAGCATCCTCGCCACGGTCCCCCGTCTGCCCGCCGCCACCGTGCCGCTCGGGGAGGCGCTCGGGCTCGTGACCGTCGAGGCCCTGGCCGCCAGGGAACCGATCCCGCCCTTCGCCAACACCGGCGTGGACGGTTTCGCCGTCCAGGCGGCCGACACCGCCGGAGCGACGGCCGAGTCGCCCGTCCGCCTGCGGATCGTCGGCGAGCTGCCCGCCGGCCGGGCCCCGACCGTGCCCGTCGGGCCGGGGGAGGCGATCCGCATCATGACCGGCGCGCCGGTGCCCGACGGTGCCGACGCCATCGTGATGGTGGAAGACACCGCCGCCGAGCAGCAGGCCGACGGCGAGGTCGTGGCCATCGGCCGGGCGGCCCGGCCCGGCGACCACGTCCGCCCCGCCGGCGGCGACCTGTCCGTCGGTGACCCGGCCATCGCCGCCGGGAGCGTGCTCGGCCCGGCCCACCTGGGGGTCGTGGCCAGTCTCGGCCAGCCGACCGTGACCGTCGTGCGCCGGCCCCGGGTGGCGGTGATGTCGACCGGCGACGAGCTGGTGCAGCCCGGAGAGCCCCTCTCGATCGGCCAGATCCGCGACTCGAACCGACCGATGCTCATGGCGCTGGTGGCCCAGACCGGCTGCGAGGCGGTCGACTTCGGGATCGGCGTCGACGACGAGGCGGTGATCGCCGAGCGGCTGGAGAAGGCTGTGGCCAGCTGCGACGCCGTGGTCACCAGCGGTGGGGTGTCGATGGGCGACTACGACGTCATCAAGCTGGTTCTCGGCCGCATCGCCGACATGCACTGGTGGCAGGTCGCCATCCGGCCGGCCAAGCCCCTGGCCTTCGGAATGCTGTCGGGCGTGCCGGTGTTCGGCCTGCCCGGCAACCCGGTCTCGTCGCACGTGAGCTACGAGCTGTTCGCCCGGCCGGCGCTGTTGCAGATGATGGGCCACGCCCGGCGGTTCCGGCCGGTGACACCGGCGGTCGCCGGGCACGACATGCGGCGCCGGTCCGACGGGAAGCTGCACCTCAACCGGGTGAGCCTGCGGGCCGAGGAGGGTTCCGGCCGTCTGGTGGCGGCCGACGCCGGGGGGCAGGCCTCGAACGTCCTGTCGGCCATGGCGCTGTCCGACGGGCTCGCCCTCCTACCCGACGGCCAGGGCGTCGCGGCGGGGGAATCCGTCGACGTGATGCGCCTCGACCTCCCGGCCGACCACTAGGTGATCGGGGGCCAGGTGAAGCCGCGGCTAGCCACCCACCTGGAACATCTGGACCCGCTTGCGGGGCCGGATGGTGAGGGACGACCGTTGCTCGGAGTAGCGGTCGCGGCGGGTGGTCCAGCAGCCGGCGATCAGGGCCTTCAGTTCGTCGTCGGACGCGCCGTCGCGCATCGGGCCCCGCAGGTCGAGGCCGCCGGCGGCGAACAGGCAGGTGACCAGCTGACCCTCGGTTGACAGCCGGGCCCGGGAGCAGTCGCCGCAGAACGGCTGGCTGACCGAGGAGATGATCCCGATCTCGCCCGACCCGTCGACGTAACGCCACCGCTTGGCGACCTCGCCGACGTAGTTGGCGCCCACCGGCTCCAGGGGCGCTTCGGCCCCGATCCGGTCGACGATCTCGGCGGCGGTGACGACCTGGCTCATGTCCCACCCGTTGAGGGTGCCGACGTCCATGAACTCGATGAAGCGCACGATGTGGCCCGTCCCCCGGAAGTGGCGGGCCAGGTCGGCGATCGTGTGGTCGTTGATCCCCCGCTGGACGACGCAGTTGATCTTGACCGGGGTGAAACCGGCCTCGGCGGCGGCGTCGATCGCCTCCAGCACGACGTCGGGATGGACGTTGTCCCGCCCGCACATGGCGGCGAAGACGTCGGGGTCGAGGCTGTCGAGGCTGACGGTGATCCGCCGCAGGCCGGCCTTGGCCAGATCCTCGGCCACCGGGGCGAGCAGGGCCCCATTGGTGGTGAGCGCCAGGTCGAGGCCGGGTTCGAGGGCGGCGATGCGCTCGACCAGGTCGGTCAGGTGGGCCCGCACCAGCGGCTCGCCGCCGGTCAGGCGGATCTTGGCCACGCCGAGGTCGAGGAAGATCCGGGCCAGCCGCTCGATCTCCTCGAAGCTGAGGATCTCGGAGCGCGGGAGGAATGTGAACTCCTCGCCGTAGAGCTCCGCCGGCATGCAGTACGGGCAGCGGAAGTTGCACCGGTCGGTGACCGAGATGCGCAGGTCGCGCAGCGGACGACCGAAGGCGTCGCCGAGTTGGTTCGATGAAGGTGCAGTCATGGGCGACGGGGAAGTCTCGTGGAAGAGGACGGACCGGCCCCCCGAACCCGGTCGTCACTCTGTACCTAATTGTAACCGAGAGACTGTCCCGGAAATTCCGGCAGGCAGCCCGTCGGGCTTCCTGAGAGGCTCCTCAGGGCTTGGCAGGCGGGGGCAAAACAGCCGTTCGACCCCGGCGACCGGCCCGATCAGGCCGTACACTTGACGCCATGCCGCCCTTCGAATTCACCCATCTCGACCCGCTCGGACGTGCCCGTATGGTGGACGTCACCCCCAAGGAGGCGACCCACCGCCGAGCCGTGGCCCGCTGCAAGGTCCTGATGAAGACCGAGACGGCGTCGATGATCGCCTCGGGGGCGATCACCAAGGGCGACGTGCTGGCCGTGGCCCGGGTGGCCGGGATCCAGGCGGCGAAACAGACTCCCAACCTCCTGCCGCTGTGCCACCCCCTGCTGGTGGGCAGCGTCTACGTGAACTTCACCATCGAGGACAGCTCCGTCGAGGTGGAGTGCCAGGTCGAGACCGTCGACCGCACCGGCGTCGAGATGGAGGCCCTCACCGCCTGCTCGATAGCGGCGCTGACCATCTACGACATGTGCAAGTCGGTCGACCGGGGCATGACCATCGGCGACATCCAGCTGTGGGAGAAGACCGGCGGCCGCTCGGGCATCTGGCGGCGCAAGCCGGCCGACGAAGAGGTCACCTTCGACCTGTAGCCGGCCCTCCCCGAACCGGCGTTCCTTTTCCGCTGTATCCCGGAAAACGAACGCCGGTTCGCGTCATTGCGGCCACTCCAGTCACTTCAGTAACACTGTTAACGCATCCACCGGCGCTCTCCGGCGCGGTGTTACGTTCCCCGTGGGGGGTAAAACGTGCTGCTGGAGGGTGCAATCGATGGTCCTGATCGTCCTGATCGTGCTGTGGAGCATCGTGCTGGTCCCACCGGCGTGGCAGTCCCACGCCGAAGCCCGCCGGGCCCGGCAGGTCGACGCCTTCCGGCGGAGGCTGTCGGTGCTCGCCCCGGCGCCTGACACCCCGCTGGCCCGCCGGCCCATGGACGCCGCCCGCCCGTTCGAGGCCGCCCGGGCCCACGTGGCCGTGCATGGCGCCCCGCAACGTGGTGCGCCTCCCGGTGGCAGCGCCAGGCCGACGAGGTCGAGTACGACACCTCCGAGCTGGAGGCGGCGGCCGCGGCGGCCGCCGCCCGCCGGGAAGAGCGGGACCGGGCCCGGGTCGACGTCCTCCGCCGGCGCCAGCAGGTACTGGCCGGACTGGCGGCGGCCACGTCGTCTCGCTGGTCGGCGGCCTTCGTCCTTTCCCGTCCGTGGGCCTGGGCGGCCCATGGCGTCGTCGTGGTCGCCTTCGCCGCCTACCTGCTGGCGGCTCCGTCGGCTGCAGCGACTGGCGTCCGAGCGCCGCGTCAAGGTCCGCTACTTCCCCGACGCGGCCTCACCGGCCGCCACCGGACCGCGCCGCAGCTGTTGGCGAGGCCGAAGCTCGCCGGGTGAGCGCCGGCGCTCGCTGACGCGGCGGACCGGGCGACGCGCCCGCCGGGGCCGTACGCTGACGGCGTGACGAAGTCCGACGAGATCCACGCCGGGGGCGAGTGGGCCCGCAGTGTGCTGGAGAGCAAGCACAAGGCCCGGGAGACGACCCTGGCCGCCTGCCGGAAGACCATCCAGGCCTGCGCGGCGTCGATCCGGGCCGTCCACCGGGACGAGTTCGAGGCCGCCGAGGAGCTGTCGGCCCAGGCCGCGGCCCACCTGAGCCGAGGCCATGGCGGCCGTCGAGCACCACCCCGACATCCGCCATGCCGGCTTCGTCCACGACGCCTCGAAGGAGTACGCCGAGGCCCGCATGACCCTGGCCTTCGTCCGGGGCGACCCCCTGCCGCTGGCCGACGAGCTCATCGGCGTCGAGGTCCAGGCCTACCTCAACGGTATGGCCGAGGCGGCCAGCGAGTTGCGCCGCTACGTGCTGGACCAGCTCCGCCGGGGCCGCCCCGAGCGGGGCGAGGAGCTTCTCGGCCACATGGACGAGGTCTACTCCCTGCTCGTCACGATCGACTTCCCTGACGCCATGACCGGCGGCCTGCGCCGCACGACCGACGCCCTCCGCGGCGTCCTCGAGCGCACCCGGGGCGACCTCACCACGAGCCTGCTCCAGAGCCGCCTTCTCGAAGGCATCGAAAGCCGCGTCAAGGACGCCCCAACCGGCGGCTGACCAGCCCGGCGCGGCTACGCTGGAGGCCGCCGCGGGGGTGTAGCTCAGTTGGCAGAGCGCTACGTTCGCAACGTAGAAGTCGGCGGTTCAAATCCGCTCACCTCCACCAGCGGCTCTGGCCTATCAGTGCAGGTCAGAGTCGCTTTTTGCATGGTCCGCCAGTGACCGCCATGAACCCCCGATTCACCGCATTTTTCCGCTGGAAGGGGCACGCGGGGGGCACGAATCAGACATCGCTCGATCACGACGGCGGTGGTGATGCGTTCGCCCGCATGCCCACGTCTCCCCGTTCTTCCCCACGCCTGAGGGCAAGGCGGCACGGCGCCAGATTATCGAGCGGCTCCGCCGCCGGCTCCCGGTGCGAGCCTCATGAGATATGCATCCCGCTCACCGTGGGACTTCTGCCCGGAGAGGGTGCCCTTCGTGCTTCCGGCCACGGAGAGATGCCCGGTCTGGTCGAAGGCTACGGAGAAGGCGAGATCAGTGTCGTCGGTGCCGAACGCCTCGGCCCACAGCTCCTGCCCGGCCACCCCGTACTTGCGGGCGAAGCAGTGCGTCTTCGGCGGGGTCGTCTGGGTGAGGGAACTTGGCTGGGTGGTGCCAACCACATAGGTATCGCCGGCCCCGTCGACTGCCACACCCCAACCTTCGTCTGCCGACCCGGTCCCGAACTGGTGCGTCCACCGTGGGGTGCCGGCCGAGTCGAACCGCCGGAGGAACGCCTCTGTCTCGCCGCCGGAGCTCTCGCCCGACAGGGCCCCGTCCGTGCTTCCGACGACCGTGGGGTCACCGAGTCGGTCAACCGCCACCCCTACCCCGTAGTCGTCGGCCGGGGTCCCGAACTGGTGGGTCCAGATGTGCTCCCCGGAGGTGTCGTACTGGCGGATGAAGGCGTCGAAGCCGCCGGCCGAACGCTGCTCGACCAGCGACCCCTCGGTGCTCCCCACCAGAGTTGGGCGTCCGGCCGGATCCAGGGCGATTCCCCGGGCGCCGTCACCGTTCACGCTGCCGAATTGGCGGGTCCACAGCTCACTGCCTGCTCCGTCGTACTTGCCGATGAATGCGTCGTAGTCTCCCGCCCACCGCTGCCCGGGGAGGGCGGCGGCCGTCGTTCCCACGACGTAGACGTCACCCGCGCCGTCGACGGCTACACCGGTGGCGGCCTCACCGCCCCGTCCACCGAATTGTCGGGTCCATTGCTCGCTGCCTTCGGGGTCGTACCGTCGGAGGAAAGCGTCCCGCCCGCCGGCAGAACGCTGCCCCGGGAGCGTCCCGTTGGTCTCGCCCACGACGTAGACGTCCCCAGACGGGCCGATGGCGATGCTGCGGGCGAAGTCTGATTCCCAGCTCCCGAATTGGCGCGTCCAGAGTTCGTTGCCCTCGGGGTTGACCTTGCGGACGAAGGCGTCCACGGTCCCGGCGGATGTCTGCCCGGGCAGCGTTCCGAATGTCCACCCCGCCACGTAGGCATTGCCCGAGCGGTCGAGCGCGACGGCCAGGGCTTCGTCAGCCTGGCGGGTGCCGAACTGTCGGCTCCACGCTGCAGTCGCCGCCGACGCCGGTGGGCCCGCCAACGCGATCCACCCAGTGAGAACGGCAAGGAGCGCGGGGCCACAAGGGCGCGTTCGGTCCACCTCTCCTCCTTCGTCGAGGTCCAGACGGGTTGTTGTGGCGAGGCGCGGTCAGGCCTTCAGGAACAGATCGGGAAACCCGAGGGCCAGTTCCGGACGGGGCCCTCCAGCGGTGAGGAGGCCGAGAGCGACGGCCTCGTGGCGGCTGAGCCGTCCCGTCCCGACCATGAGGAAGGCGACGGGATCGGCCGAGATCGTGACGTCCACCGGTGCCGCTCCTGCCGACTCCACGCCGTAGACGCCGTCGGTGAACCGGATGGTCAGGGAGGGGCCGTCGCGGAGATCGATGCCGTAGCCCGCCGAGAGGCCCTTGGTCCGCTCGGGGTCGACGATCAGGGACAGCACCGGGACGAGGCCGGCCAGACTCAGGCAGGCGTCAACCGGGTCAATCGGCCATGGGGCCCCGAGGGCATAGGCGACGTCGTAGCCGTGAAGCAGCACCTCACTGACCAGCAGCCCGGCGAGGGCGGCGACGTCGGTTGGGCACCCGGCGAAGTCGACCGGATGCGTGGCGGGACGTTCGGCGCAGGCCTCGACGAACGCCTCCACGCCGTCCTGGAGCAGCGCGCCGAGCTTGACCGGATCCTCTTCCGGGATGTCGGCGATCCGCCGTTCGATGTCGTCGTGGAGTTCGGCCAGCGAGGCGGCGGTGCGCCCGTTGTCGACCATCTCGGCGAAGTACCGCGCCGTGGTGGCGACGTGGAGCGTGACGTGTCGCAGGCTCCAGTCGCTGTTGCGGGCCGGGAGGGACGCGTCGGGCGCCGAGGCGATCAGCTCGGCCAGACGGGCGGTGGACGGCGGAAGGGCACGGCAGGCCTGACCCAGGATGTCTTCGGTCTCCATCGATCCCTCTCTCGTCGGATGGGCGGGGGCCTCTCCCCTCCTCGCCGCTCATCTTCACCCGCCGCCCTTTCATGGCGCTTTCATCGCGCCCTTCGCCCACGGGAGCCCCTGGGCCACCAGGCGCCGCGGCAGTACGCTCCCGGGGGAGGTGCCGGGTATGACTGCGGGCGAGCGACACCTGGCTGTGGTGGCGGGCCTGTCTCCGCGAGTAGAGATCCGTGTCCTCGGCCCTGTCTCACTGACCGCCGACGGGCGGGAGATCCCGATCCGCAGTCCGAAGCAGCGGGTCATCCTGGCGATGCTGGCCCTCTCTCCCCGGGTGACCGTCGACGACATGGCCGACGCCCTGTGGCGGGACTCCCCGCCAGCCAGCGTCGGTGCCACCATCCACACCCTCGTGTCTCGCCTGCGGCGGACCCTCGAGGAAGCCGATGCCGGCATCACGATCCATTCCGAGGGGCCGGGCTATGTCATGAACGTCGACCCGACCTGGGTCGACGCCCACGCTTTTGAGCAGCACACCGCTGCGGGTCAGCGGGCACTCGCCGCCGGGTCCCCCGGCGAGGCGGCCTCCTGCTTGCGGAATGCGCTGTCGCTGTGGCGAGGCCCTGTGCTCGATGACCTCTCCGACCGGGACTTCGCCCTCGCCCATATCGCCCACCTCGAGGAAGCCCGCCTCCGGGCGACGGAGCTGTTGGCGGAGGCAGAGTTGGTCTGCGGGCAGCCCGCCCTCGCCCTCGAGGTGATCGAGCCGGCGATCGCCCGCCAGCCCTTCCGGGAAGGCCTTCGGGCGTTGGAGATGGTGGCGCTGTACCGTCTCGGCCGCCAGGCTGACGCGCTGGCCGCCTTCCAGGCACTCCGCCTCAGCCTGGCCGAGGAACTCGGCCTCGAGCCGACGCCCGCGCTCTGCAGCCTGGAGCGGCAGATCCTCCTGCAGGCTCCCGAGCTCGACGGGCCGGCCCTGCCGCAGGGCCTGCCGGGCGCCACCACCGTGGCGCAGGGCGGGACGGCCGGCCCGGCGGCCGATCTTCCGGTCGGCGGCATGCTCGCCTTCCTCTTCACCGACATCGAATCGAGCACCGTCCGCTGGGAGGCAGACCGCCCGGCAATGACCGCCGATCTGGCCCGCCACGACGAGGTTTTACAAGCCGCCATCGTCGCCAATCACGGGCGGGTGTTCACCCATACGGGCGACGGTCTGGGGGCAGCCTTCCCGACCGTCGGGGCGGCGATCTCGGCCGCCGTGACCGCCCAGCAGAACCTGGCCGGCGTGGAGTGGCGCGCCTCGAGGCCGATGCGGGTCCGTATGGCGATCCACGCTGGGACGGCCGAATCCCGAGCCGGCACCTTCCTGGGACCGACCCTCAACCGCACCGCCCGCCTGCTCGACGAGGCCAGTGGCGGAGAGGTGCTCTGCTCCCAGGCGGCGGCCGACCTAGCCCGGGATGAACCACCTCCGGACGTCAGCCTGGCCGAACGGGGTGAACGCCAGCTCCGTGGTTTCTCCCGCCCTGAATCCGTGTGGCAGGTCATCCACCCGGCGCTCGGCGACGTCAGTCCGGCGGTCTCGCCACCGCTACGACGCACGCAGCTCCTCGCCACGCTCACATCGTTCATCGGGCGGGACGCGGAACTGGCCGAGCTGGGCGAACGGCTCCCGAAGACCCGGCTCCTCACGATCACCGGGATGGCCGGCGTCGGCAAGACCCGCCTGGCTCTCGAGCTGGCCACCCGGTGCGGGCACGGCTACGCCGACGGTGTCACTGTGGTCGAACTGGCCCCCGCCGGTGATGACCGGCCTGTGGCGGGGTTGGTCCTGGCCGCCCTCGGTCTCGCCGGCGCCGGCCCGTCCGTCGAGGAGGCCGAAGAGCGGCTGGAACGGGCGCTATCCGAAAGGCATCTGCTCCTTGTCCTCGACAACTGCGAGCATCTCGTGCAGCCGGTCTCGTCCCTCGTCCACCGCCTCCTGCTGCAATGTCCGGCGTTGACGGTGTTGGCCGCGACCCGCGAGGTGCTATCGGTGCCGGGCGAGATGGTATGGGTGGCGCCCGGCCTGTCCCTCCCTCCCGAAGATGCCAAGAATCCCGCCGACCTGGAGCGATCCGACGCCGTCGCGCTGTTCGCCGCCCGGGCCCGGCTGGCCCAGCCCGGGTTCGGGATCACGCCGGCCAACGTCACCTCCGTGGCCGCCATCTGCCGGCGGCTCGACGGACTGCCCCTAGCGCTGGAACTGGCCGCGGCCAGGGTCCACGCGCTGGGAGTGGTGGACCTGGCCGGACACCTCGATGATCGATTCCGCCTTCTCACCGGCGGGCCCCGCTCGGCGCCGGCCCGTCACCAGACCCTGGCGGCGGCTATGGACTGGAGCTACGAAGCGCTCACGGAGCCCGAGCAGCAGCTGCTCCGCCGGCTCTCCGTATTCCCGCAGCGTTTCGACCTTGCCGCCGCCGCGGCCGTCGCCGGCGAAGGGAGCGACAAGCTCGAGGTCCTCGACCTGCTCGCCCGGCTGGTCGACAAGTCCCTGGTCGTCCCCGAGGGGTGGCCGAAACGGCCCGCTACCGCCTGCTGGAAACGGTGCGGGAGTACGGCGCCCGGAAGCTCGCCGAAGCCGGCGAGGACATGAAGTCCGCTGCGCTGCACCGTCAGCACTTCGTCGGCCTGGTCGAGGACTGGCACCGCCGGGGCGAGAACTTCTTCGCCACCGAGTGGATGCTCCGGGCGGCGGCCGAAACGGAGAACTTTCATACCGCGCTCATCAACGCCATGGCCGCATCGGACACCGAGGCGGTGTCGATCCTCGTCGGCGGCCTGTGGAAGGAGTGGTATCTCAGCGGGACCGTTCCAGCCGCCGTCTCGTCGATCGATCCCGCCACCCTGGGATGTTCGGATCCGACCCTTCACATCGAAGCCCTGATCGGCTTCAGCTGCGTCCCGAAGATGGCCGACAGCCAGCTCACAATCCAGGATCTCGATCCCCTCTTCGACCGGGCTCTGGCGGTCGCCGACGCCCACGATGACCGGATCGCCCGGGGCTGGGCCCGCCACTGGGTGGGGTACTTCGCCCGCAGCGCCGGCAAGGTCGAGCGTGCGCGCACCCTGATGGACGAAGCGCTGGCCCTGTTCACCAGCGAGCGCTCGCCATTCGACCTGTCCTACATCCACTACGAACTCGGTTGGGTCGAAATGACCGCCGGCAACCTGAGCGCGGCTCGTGAGCACTTCCGCGCCGGGGTGGCTTTCTCGGAAGAGTCGACCGGATACGAGATCAGCGCCCTCTCCCTCTGGGCCAGCCTGGCGCTGGCCGAAGCGGCCGAGGGCGACACGGCGTCGGCGCTGGCCCGCGCCCGCCGGGCCGTCGAGGTGGCCCGGCCGCTGCCGCTCCCCGGAGTCCTCATGATGACCCTGGTGCGGGCCGCGGAAACCGGCGCCGTCGCTGGCGTTCCGGCCCGACCCGAACTGGCCGAAGCGCTGCGGCTCCTCCGCCGCCACGGCGGGCGTCAGTGGGTCGCTGCCGCCATCACCGTCGCTGCCCTGCTGCACGAGGCCGAACGGCGCCCTCGACTCGGCGCCCGCCTCCTGGCAGGTGCCGTCGCCGTGGCCCAGGAACTGGGAGAGAACCCCGAGCCCGTCCCGCCGATCGCAACCCTGGTCCACGCCGCCCGGCGCCGTCTCGTCGACGGGCTGGGCCCAGACTTCGCCGCTGAAGAGGCGGCCGGACGACAGGCCGGGGTGCCAGCTCTCCTCCAAGCGGCCCTTGAGGGTCTGGAGGGCTGAGGATGCAGAAGCTCGTCAGCAACGCTCAGGGCCCGATGTCGATCCCGAGGTCTGGACCGTGCTCGATCCCGGGATGGACTCCCGGTTCGGCGTGGGGCGAGCAGTCGGCTGAGCTCTTGGTGGATCTCGGGCATGTCGCTGAGCGGGTTCAGTTCCCGGTCGATGACCTGGAGTCGAGCGGTGGCCTCGGGGTGTTCTCGCAGCCAGCTGCTGCGATCCGTCCTGCAGCTGTCGTAGCTCCTGCACGCGGTCGTCCGATCTCGTTGATCTGGTGGTCGAGCCGCGTCTCCTCGGGCACGACAACGTCGTCGTAGGTCCTCTGTGCCTTGACCTCTCGGTCGGCCCACTCCTTGGCGTCATGCCGCCAGTGGCGACGCGTCCGGCGGCTGTCGGCTGCCTCGGCGAAGCGTTCGGCTTCCCGGCGGCGATTGAGAGCGGTGTGGAGGTTCCGAGCGGCCTCGCCTTGGGCGGTGTCGGCGTAGCGGCCCCGGCCGGTTTCGAGGTCGCGTCGGGATCGTTGGAGGCTGGCGAGGCGGATCTCGGCGGCTCGGAGTTCTTCGGTCCGGTCAGGCGGGATCGTGGCCTCGGTCGCTTGTCGTTGGGCTTCGAGGCGGGCGAGGCGGAGGGCTTCTCGGATCGTGGCGGGGGCGGCCTGGCTGCGTTCGACATCGAGGGGGTGGGTGGCGGGGGTGCCGGAGTCGATGGCCCAGCGGGCCCGGCGATCGACGGACCACTCGCGGGTGAGGTCTTCGACGGCCTGGTCGAGGTCGTCGGCGACGACGTGGACGGTGTTGGTCTCGCGGGCCCGGCTCATGGAGACGTAGGCCAGTGACCGTCCGCCGCCGTCTTCGAGTCGGTGGGCGATGTCGACGGTCGAGGCTTGCGAGCGGTGGACGGTGATGGCGTATCCGTGGGCGAGGCGGTCCTTGCCGAGCTCCTCCCCGACGAGACGTTCGATCCGGCCGTCGTCCATGCGGACCGTCAGCGAACGGTGGCGGACGTCGACGGATTCGACGACGCCGCGTTCGCTGGTGACGACCTGGCCGTCGGCGGCGGGGGCGAGGGTCACGATGAGGTCGCCGGCGGAATAGTGGCGGCCGTCGGCGGCGAGGTCGGGTCCTTGGAGGCGGCCGGCGATGGCGCAGCGGTCGCGGGCGATCCGGTTGAGGGCGTCCACGTTGGTGCGCCGCCATGCGTACATGGCCACGTCCTTGCCGGCGAAGGCGTCGTCGGCCCAGGCGTCCACCATGGCCCGCAACGTTCCACCGTGGTCCGGGGCGATCCGGATGCGGTCGTGCTCGCGCGTACCAGGCCACGGCCTGGGCGACGTCTCCGGACCGGAGTTGGGCAAGGGCTTCCCGTTCCCCGGGGTCGTCCTGGCGGACGTTCTGGTCGAGGACGTAGACCTGACCGGGGTTTCTGTTGAGGACGGCCCGCAGAGCCCCGCCGGGGCCGACGGCGTCGAGCTGGCGGTGGTCACCGACCATGACGACCTTGGCGCCGGCCAGGTCGGCGGCGGTCAGGAGGCGGAGCATGGCGGGATCGTCGGTCATCCCGGCTTCATCCAGGACGACCACGTGACGGGCAGTCAGAGCGAGGGTGTGATGGTCGAGTCGCCACAGGAGTGACGCCAGGGTGCGGCTCTCGCCGATGTCGGCTTCCCGGCCCAGGGTGCGGGCCGCCTGGCCGGAGGTGGCGGTGCCCACCACCTGGTAGCCGGCGGCGGCGTAGGCCTCGGCGACACAGCGGATGGCGGTGGTCTTGCCCGAGCCGGCCACGCCGAGGACGAGCGAGACGCGACGCCCGTCGGTGCAGACGCCCCGGACGGCGGCTTCCTGGCCGGGGGTGAGCCACCAGCCCATGCGGACGGCCGCCACGCCGATCGCCCGCTCGACATGAGCGGCCTCCGCGGTGGCGGCGCCCAGGGTGGCCGTCCCGCGGGCGACGAGCTCGGCGAGGGCCGACTCGATGGCAAGAACCGAGGCAGTGGCGTAGGCCTGCTGCCGGGCGCCGCGGACCCGCAGGAGGGTGACGGCCTCCATCGTCTACGTCGCCGGCGTGCTCGGCTTGCGATGGTCTGAGATCGCCGGATTACGGGTCGGCCACCTGGACTTCCTGCGCCGGACCCTGACGGTCTCCGAGACGGTCGCCGAAGTGAGCGGCCGCCTTCTCCCGGCGACGACGAAAAGCAAGGCGAGCCAGCGCACCCTCTCGGTGCCTCCGTTTCTGATGGCCATGCTCGCCGAGCACCTCGCCGCCCGGGGACGCCCCCAGCCCGACGAGCTGGTGTTCTCGGCCCCGGCCGGTGGGCCGCTGCGAGCCGCCAACTTCCGCCTCCGCGTCTGGGCGCCCCCTGTTGTGGCCGCCGGCCTCGACGACCTGACCTTCCATGGCCTCCGCCACGTCGCCGCCTCCCTGATGGTCGGCAGCGGCGAGCACCCGCGGGTGATCCAGCACCGCCTCGGCCACTCGACGGCTCGGCTCTCCCTCGAGCTCTACGCCCACGTCTCGGAGGACGCCGATCGCGTTGCCGCGGCCCACCTTGAAGCGCTCTTCTCGGACGACGCCCGTCTTGAATCGATGGTCGAAAGAGTTGACCAATGACCGAGATTTTCCTCATCGCCCACCCGACCGTCCCCCCGTCGGTTCGCTTCTACACTTGAACCTGCCATGTACGACGAGGATGCCGACGAGTTCGCCCACAGCGGCGAGCACCTCAGGGTGTTGCGCGAGCGAGCGGGGATGACGCTCGAGGAGGTCGCGCAGCGGGCCGGCGTAGACCCCGGTTGGCTTGATGACATCGAACGCAACGGCACGCACGAACTCCTATACAGCGAAATCTGCAACCTGGTGCGGGCCACGCAGCCCCCTCGACCCGAATGGTGGGACGAGGGCTACGAACATGACCTGAACCTCGGCCCGAACGGGTACGCCGAGCCACGGACACCTGCGCACCGGGAGTACTGGCGTCGAGTCGAGGCAGTTCGATCCGAGATCCAGCGGTGGTACGAGCGTGGCCAGCGCACCACCGCCTGACCCTGATGGCCAGGTTGTCGCCCTCTGCGAGGTGCTCAACGCATACGGGGTCACCTACCTGATCTTCGGGAGCATGGCCGGACGCCTCCAGGGCGCTCAGATCCAGACGCTCGACGTCGATGTGGTGCCCGAGGACAGCCTCGACAACATGCGACGGCTGGCCGACGCCCTCAACACGCTCCGCCCCCGCTGGCGGCCGGAGGAGACGGGCGAGGGTCTCAGGATCGACGGCCGGCTCGAGGCGCGCCACTTCCGAGGGGAGTCGCTGGCGGTCGGCCTGGTGACCCGGCTGGGATACCTCGACGTGCTCCTACGTCCGGCGGGATTCGAGGCGGGCTACCAGGCCCTGCTTCCCCACTCGGTCACTCTCGTCCTCGACGACGTGGAGATCCGGGTCGGATCGGTGGCGGACCTGGTTGTCTCGAAGAAGCTCGTTGGGCGCCCGAAGGACCTCGTACATCTCGCCGAGCTCGAACCACTCCTGGCCGAGCAGGGGCGCACTGAGCACGACTGACGGCCGACCGCTTCAATCCGAAGGGGCACGTGAGGGGCACGAACCGGTGTCGAGGGCACTCGAACCGTCAGGGAAACGCCATCTGACCAGCCATTTTGTACCGATGGAACGCCGTGCGACTGCTACGTTCGCAACGTAGAAGTCGGCGGTTCAAATCCGCTCACCTCCACGATTTACGCTAGTAAAACTGCTGGTCAGCGGTCAGTTCACTCTCTCGCTATTTGAGTGAATTCGGAGTGGCAATTGCGCCCTCCATTGTAGCTTTCCGACCCCTGTGGGTCACGGCCGGGTCATGGCCCCAGGTTGCTTGAGCGCTACGTCTTGCCGTAGTGCTCACCCCCTGCCCATCCCCTCGACGCCATAGGCCGGGATTTTCTGCCGGCGGACGCTCGCCGGGTTGTTACGCTTGCATCGCTCTGAGGGTCAGAAACCACAGACGTGTGATTCGCCGACAGGGAACTTCCCCCATCCGGTCGAACCTCAAGTCAGCAGGTGACGCGTCGATGGGTAGGACGACCACAGTTATGGGAGCGAACGGATGAGCTCGGCACCGAGCGCGTTGCCGCCCGCCCAACAGCTCGAGCTGCAACTGTTCCGCCTCGCCGAGCGTCTCATCGGCAGCCTGCGTCGCGTTGCCGTCCCCGCTCTCGACCGTCTCCACCTCGAGGTCCGAGCCCGCTGCCTCGCCCTCGACCCGGCGACCCTCCAATGGGTCGAGGAAACGAAACGGGCGATCGCCGACGGGTCCATCGAGGAAGATCCTCTGACGGCGGATGAGGTCCTCAGATTGATCGAGGAACGCCGCAAGCTGACGTAGTGGGCGACTGGGAAGTCCGCGGCGCCCAGGGAGCCGTGGAGCGGTGGGAGCGCAAGGGCGACAGCACGCCCGAAGAGGTCATCGCCTTCTACGAGTGGGTATTCCGCTGCATCCGGCGAGGTCCGCCAACCGAAGAGGAAGGCGCTCGCCGCATCCGGCGCGACCTCGAACGGTTCTACCTCTACCGGGTCCCAGGCACAGAGGCGGACGTCGCCTACTACGTCGTGGTCTACGAGCAACTCATCATCGTGAAGGACATCTGGCGACTCTAAGGCTTGCTATCAGCCTCTATAAACGCCAGCAGGGCCAGGTCTAGGCTTGCAGCCCGGCAGTCTCCGGCGAAATGCGCCGCAGGAGGAAGCAAGTGGCCTCGAAGATGGCGGCCTTCCTGTTCTGCGACGTCGTCGGGTCGACCGCTCTGCAGACCCGCCTCGGTGACGATGCCGCCGACCCGGTGCGACGATCGTTGTTCGGCCTCTTGAGCGAAGCGGTGGTCGCGCACCGGGGTGAGGAGGTCAAGAACCTCGGTGACGGGATCATGGCGGCCTTCGCTTCGGCCGCCGATGCGCTGGACTGCGCAATCGGCATTCAGCAGGGGATCGTCCGGCTCGGCATAGACCTGGGCTTGGAGCTGTCCCTGCGAGTAGGGGTGAGCGCAGGGGAGGCGAGCCGCGAGGAGGACGACTGGTTCGGCACCCCCGTCATCGAAGCCGCCCGGCTCTGCGCCCGCGCCGAAAGCGGCCAGATCCTCGTGTCAGAGATGGCCCGTGGCCTGGCCTCGCCCCGGCGCCGCCACGCCTTCCGTCCGCACGGACCGGTTGAGCTGAAGGGGCTTCCTGCGCCCCTCCTCGTCCACGAGGCCGACTGGGAGTCGGTGCCCGAGGAGCACGGGACCCTCCGCATCCGGGCCCCCTCCGCAGAGCGAAGTGCCGCTCCCCGGCCGTCTGCGGACCAGCCCGCCCGTCGGGTTCTTTGGCCGGAAGCGGGAGCGGGAGGTGCTGGCGGCGGCCTGGAAGGAGGCGGCCGCGGGCGAGCGCCGGATGGTGCTCGTCTCGGGTGAGCCCGGGATCGGCAAGACCAGCCTGGCCTCGGAGCTGGCCCGGGCCGTGCACGCCGAGGGGGCACTGGTCCTCTACGGCCGGTGCGACGAGGACCTCGGTGTTCCGTACCTGCCCTTCGTCGAGGCGTTGCGCAGCGATGCGCTGGCGGGTGCACGGGGCGGGTTGACCGGGTGGGCCCAGACCAACGGCGCCGCCCTGATCCGCCTGGTACCGGAGTTCGGCCCTCGATTCCCCGACGTTCCGCCCGACCGCTCGATCGATCCCGAGACGGACCGCTACCGCCTCTTCCAGTCGGTCAGCACGCTCTTGGCGGCAGTCTCGCGGTCACAGCCCGTGCTGCTGGTGCTCGACGACCTGCACTGGGCGGCTAAGCCCACGCTCCTGCTGCTCAAGCACCTGGTGGCTTCGGGGGACTCGATGCGCCTCCTCGTCCTCGGGACGTTCCGGGAGGCTGAGGTCTCACGATCCCACCCGCTGAGCGACCTCTTGGCCGATCTGCGCCGGCAACCATCAGTCGAGCGGCTGCCGCTCGTCGGGTTGAGCGACGACGAGGTCGTGGCGCTGGTCGAGGGGGCCAACGGCCAGGCACTCGATGACGAGGGCGTGGCACTGGCCCACGCCGTACGCCAGGAGAGCGACGGCAACCCCTTCTTCGTGGCGGAGATCCTCCGCCACCTGGTGGAGTCCCGGGCCGTCGTCCAGGACGGAGGGCGATGGGTGAGCACCGCCCGCCTGGCCGAGGTGGGCTTGCCGGCCAGTGTCCGGGAGGTGATCGGACACCGTGTGCAGCGCCTGGGGCCCGAGGCGAGTCAGGTCCTCGCTCTGGCGGCCGTGATTGGACGGGACTTCGACCTCGACCTCCTCGCCCTCGTCGCGGAGGAAACCGAAGAGCGCCTGCTGGACCTACTGGAGGAGGGAGCGGCGGCGGGGCTCGTGCACGAGGCGCCCGGTCGCCCGGGCCGGTTCACCTTCGCCCATGCCCTCGTCCAGCACGCCCTCTACGAGGAGATCGGCGGGCTCCGCCGGGGACGGACCCACCAGCGGGTGGCCGCCGCCCTCGAGCTGCTCTGCGGGGAAGACCCGGGTGAGCGGGTGCCCGAGCTGGCCCACCACTGGCTGGCCGCCACCCGGCCCGTCCAGAGCGCCAAGGCCTTGGACTACGCCCTGCGAGCAGGCGATCGGGCGCTGGACCAGCTCGCCCCCGAGGAGGCAGTGACCTGGTACTCCCAGGCCCTGGAGCTGCACGAGGCCTCCGGCGGAGACGACGCCCGGCGTGCCGAGCTGCTCGTCCGCCTTGGCGAGGCCCAGCGCCGGGCGGCCCAGCCGGTGTTTCGGGAAACGCTCCTCGGCGCCGCCCGGCTGGCCCGCGACCAGGGCGACACCGACCGGCTGGTGCGGGCGGTGCTGGCCAACAACCGGGGCGTCATGAGCGAGGCGGCCGTCGTCGACTGGGAGCGGATCGAGATGCTCGAAGCCGCCCTCACCGGCCTCGGCGCCGTCGACAGCCCGGCACGGGCCAGATTGCTGGCCACGCTGGCCGCCGAGCTCACCTCCGCCGGCGACTGGCCGCGGCGGCTGGCCCTGGCCGACGAGGCGTTGAGGGTGGCCCGTCAGACCGCCGATGACACCACGCTGTGCCGGGTCCTGAACCTGCGCAACCTCACACTCGAAGTTCCCGAGACCGTCGCCGGGCGGCTGGGAGACAGCGCCGAGGCCCTGGAGCTCTCGGCCCGCCTCGGTGACCCGCTCGAGCGGTTCTGGGCCCTTACCTTCCGCCTGCACACGGCGGCCGAGGCCGGCGGGCTCGAGGAGATCGACGGCCTGCTGGCCGAGATGGACGCTCTGGCCGGGCGGCTCGGTCAGCCCGGGCTCGGCTGGTTCGTGGCCTTCCACCGGGCCTGGCGGGAGCAGATGGCGGGGCGTATCGCGGAGTCAGACCGACTGACACTCGAGGCGCTGCAGATCGGCAACGACAGCGGGCAGCCCGACGCTCTGCGCATCTTCGCCGCCCAGCTCTGGACGGTTCGTCTCCACCAGGGGCGACTGGCGGAGCTCATGCCGCTCCTTGACCAAGCGGTGGCGGACAACCCGGACGCTCCGGCGTTCCGAGCTTTCCTGGCCTATGCGCATGCCGAGCTCGGCGATGTGAACGCCGCCTCCGAGCTGCTGGCCACCGACGCCGCCGACGGCTTCGATCTGCCCTACGACCCGGCGTGGGCGATGGCGCTGGCTTGTTACGCCGAGGTGTGCTCCGTCGTCGCCAACGGCTCGGCGCGCCGCGGTGCTCGCCGAGAAGCTTCGCCCCCTCAGCGGTCTCCTGGTGTTCGCCGTGGCAATCAACCTGGGTGCCGCGGACCGCTACCTGGGGCTCCTCGCCGCCGCATCGGGTCACTTCGAGAAGGCCGAGACGCTACTTCTCGGCCGCCGCTCAGTTCCACACTCGTATCGACGCCCCCGTCTGGCTCGCCCGTACGCACCTCGATTGGGGTCGACTCCTCGTGACCAGGGGACGGCCGGGCGACAACGACCGGGCGCGGCGCCTGCTCGAAGAGGCCGAGGCGACAGCTCGAGGCCTCGGTTGTGGAGTTGTTGCCGACCGTGCCGCACGCAGTCTCGATGCCATCGCCAGATGAGGTGCACCGGATCGAGCCGCGGAAACCAGCCGACATCGGGCTGCCATCTGGGTCACGATCTGGGTCACAGAGTTCCGTGTCCAGACAAAGGACCAGGTCAGACCGCGTTTTTCCTTTCAGAAAACTCTACGTTCGCAACGTAGAAGTCGGCGGTTCAAATCCGCTCACCTCCACAGTAAAGGGCTGATGAAGAACGACCCGAGCCGGCATTGGACGATGCTCTCGCCCTTGGTGCCGGGGGAGTTCCTCACGGCCCAGGCCCAGCAGGCGGAGGCGGCCGGGCTGGCCGGCGTGGCCGCCCCCGAGTTCTACGGCAATCCGCTGGTGCCGCTGTCGCACTGCGGGGCCGTCACGACCAGGGTGCAGCTGCTGAGCGCCATCACCCTGCCGCTGGTGCACAACCCGTTCACGCTGGCCATGTCGGCCATGGATATCGACCGCCTCTCGGGCGGGCGGTTCGTCCTCGGGGTCGGCCCGTCGGCTCGGGAGATGGTCGAGGGGTTCCACGGCGTTGCCGGCTACGACCGACCGCTGGCGCGCTTGCGCGAGGCGATCGAGCTGATCCGGCTCCTCATCGCCAAGAGCCACACCGGCGAGCTCACCCGGTTCGACGGGGAGTTCCACCGCTACGACTGGACCCGCTTCCAGGGCAACCACCTGCCGCCCTGGCGCACGGAGATCCCGATCTGGATCGCGGCCACGCAGATGGCGCTCGTCCGGCTGGCGGGCCAGATGGCCGACGGGTTGACCTCCCACCCCATCTGGTCGGTCGACTGGGCCCTCCGGCAGGGAGAACCGGCCCTCACGGAAGCGCTGAAGAAGGCCGGCCGGGAGCGGTCCGCCTTCCACTGGCAGGCCGGGTTCTTTGTCGCCGTGAGCTCCGAGGCGAAACAGGCGATCCAGGACGCCAAGGCCACCGTGGCGCTCTACGCCGGCGTCGAGCAGTACGAGCCGTTCTTCGCCGCCCACGGGTTCGGCGCCGAGGCTCGCGCCTGCCAAGCGGCAGTGGAACGACATGACTTCGCCGGCGCCGGTGCAGCGGCCGTGACCGATGAGATGGCGGCGACCTTCGTCATCGCCGGAACCGCCGATGAGTGCCGCCGCCGCCTGGAGCCCATCTGGGACCGAGCCGACTCGTTCCTGCTCGTCCCGCCGTTTCTCGAAGTGCCCCTGGACCGACTGATGAACTACACCTTCGCCCTGGCCGAGACCTTCTACGCCTGACGCCGTCAGCTCTTCTCAAACTGGACTGTGAACCAGTCGGCGGCGAGGGCAGCGACCTGGTCGAGTGCGCCTGGTTCCTCGAAGAGGTGTGTCGCACCGGGTACGACGGCCAGGCGCTTCTCGGTCGTGAGGCGCTCGAACGCCTGCCGATTCAGGTCGAGGACGAGATGGTCTTCGCCGCCGACAATCAGCAGCGTGGGAGCGAGAACACGAGGTAGGTCGTCGCCGGCCAGATCGGGCCGGCCTCCCCGGCGAACCGAAGATGGCCCGCCCCGCTACCCGCACCGTCTGGCTCTCAAGCTGCCGGTGCCAGGTAAACGAATGGTGAACAACCTCCAGGGGCCTTCCGCCCGAATGGGCCAATCGCCGGTCAAATCGGACACGACAGGGTCCCAGGGAGGATCCGGCCAGACGCCGTCGAATCTCTCGTTCAGCGATCGTTCACCTTGATCGTTCACCAACCGTTCACTTTCGGCGGCGCGCTGGGGTCCTGGGGACCGCCCCGAAGGCCATGGGGGTCCTCCAATGAACAACTACGAGCTGGGGAACGTCCTGCTCGCCCTGCTGCTGCTGATGCTCGGAGCGAACCTCCTCGGGCAGCTCTTCACCCGAATGCGCCAGCCCAAGGTTGTGGGCGAGATCCTGGCCGGCATCCTGCTCGGCCCCACGCTGCTGGGAAAGGTGGCCCCGGGCTTCGCCGCCGACCTGTTCGGCGCTGGCAAGACCGACCCCAAGGCCATCGTGCTGGGCTTCTTCTACAACTTCGGGATGCTGATGCTGATGTTCGTGGCCGGCGCCGCCGCCAAGCATCTCCTCGGGAAGGAGAACCGCAAGGCCACCGCCTTCATCCTCGGCCTCGGCACGCCGCTGCCGTTCATCCTCGCCCTGGTCGTCGCCCCCATGCTGCCGCTCGACCAGTTCGTCGGCCGGGCCGGTAGCGAGTCGGCCCTCGTTCTCGTCTTCGCTTGCGCCGCGGCGGTCACGTCGATCCCGGTGATCACCAAGATCTTCTCCGACCTCGGCATCTTGCACACCCGCTTCGCCAGCCTCCAGCTCGGTTCCGCCGTCCTCGAGGACATCGGCCTGTGGGGCGTGCTGTCCATCGCCTCGGCCATCGCCGCCTCCAAGCTGACCACGGCCGGCGAGCAGCTGAGCGCCACCATCGGCGAGCACATCGCCATCAACGCTCTCTTCGTGCTCGTGGCCCTGTTCGTGATGCCCGCCGTGCTGCGCAAGGTGTCCCGGGCCAGCTGGAACATCGTGGCGCAGAACTCCCCCATCGCCTGGCTGCTGACCGTCTTCCTGGGCTACGTGAGCCTGGCCGCCGCCCTCGACGTCACCCTCGCCTTCGCCGCTCTACTGTCCGGCTACGGGCTGATGGGCGGTATGAAGAGCACCGAGCAGGCCCGCTTCCGGATGCCCATGCAGTCGATCAGCGACGTCGCCGGCTTCTTCTTCGTGCCGGTCTACTTCGCCCTGATCGGCTACCGCCTCGACCTGTCCAAGACCTTCGACCCGGTCATGCTGCTGGCGTTCATGCTCGGCACCTCGGTGGTCGTGTTCCTCTGCGTCGGCCTCGGCGCCAAGCTCGCCGGGATGAACCGCCTCGACACGATCAACCTGGCGATCACCCAGAACGCCCGGGGCGGCCCCGGCATCGTCATGGCCTCGGTGGCCTTCGATGCCGGCATCATCAACGCCCCGTTCTTCACCACGCTGGTCCTCACCGCCGTCTTCACCTCGCAGGCCTGCGGCTTCTGGCTCGACCACGTGCTCCGCAAGGGCTGGCCGCTCCTCTCGGGCGACGACCTCCGCCGCCGGGGCATCGAGCCCGAGGTCGAGGAGGTCCCGGCCCTCTGGCCGGCTCTGGGCGACCGTGCCCGGGTGGCATGATGCGCCGCGATGGGACGGCGGTATCTCAGAGCAGCGCTCCGCTCGGTCGGGCTCTATGCCCTGACCATGGTGGCGGTGGTCGTCGTCGTGTTCGCCCTGCCCCGGGCCATGCCCGGCGACCCTCTGGCCGCCCTCGACGATCCTGACAACAGCGTCTACGTCACCGATCCGGTGGTGCGGGACAAGGTCCGGTCGTACTACGGGCTCGACGAGCCGCTTCCTCAGCAGTTCCAGCACTACGTGGGGCGCCTGACCCGGGGGGATCTCGGTTACTCCATCGCCCGGAAGCGGCCGGTGGCCAGCCTTCTGCGCGCTCACCTGCCCTGGACGCTGCTCCTCATGGGAGTGGCGATCGTGTTGGCGTCGCTGGCGAGCTTCGTGGCCGGAGTGGCGCGCCACCTGGCGGCGGGGGCGCATCTCCGACCGGTCGTTGTTGACGGGCATGACCGTGGCCCAGGCCGTCCCCGAGTACGCCCTGGCCGCCGTGCTGCTGATCGCATTCGCGGTGGTCATCCCCATCTTTCCCCTGGCTGGAGCCCGCACGCCCTTCGCCGACCACGGAACCGTCGCCGGCGTGCTCGACGTCGCCAAGCATCTCGTGCTGCCGGCCGGCGCCCTCACCCTGTCGCTGCTCGGCACCAAGTTCCTGCTCGTCCGGAACACGATGATCTCCGCCCTGGGCGCCGATTACATGGTCCTGGCCCGGGCCAAGGGGCTGCCCGACCGGCTGCTCAAGTACCGCCACGCCGGGCGCAACGCGCTCCTGCCGTTCCTGACGGTGGTCGGGATCCAGGCGGGCTACGCCGTCGGCGGCGCGGTGTTCGTCGAGTCCGTCTTCGCCTACCCGGGTATGGGGTCGCTCATCCTGGGTGCGGTCGAGGCCCGGGACTACCCGGTGCTGGAGGCGACGTTCCTGGTGCTGGCCCTGGTGGTGCTGGCCGTCAACCTGGGGCTGGAGCTGGTCTACGCCCGGATCGACCCTCGGGTGGGCGCGGAGTGACCGCCGTGGCCCGTCCCGTCGGCCGGTTGCGTGAGCGCCGGCGGGATCTGCAGTTCCCGGTAATCGGGTGGGTCGGGCTGGTGATCGTGGCGGTATTCGTCGGGCTCGCCCTGGCAGGGCCATGGCTTACCCACTATCGGACCACCGAGCTGGCCGGAAGTCCCCTCGAGGCGCCCAGCGCCGCCCACTGGCTCGGAACCAACGGTGTCGGCCAGGACCTCGCCAGCCAGATCCTGAACGGTGCCCGGGTCTCGCTCTTCGTCGCCGTACTGGCCGGCGGCGGAACACTGCTCATCGGGGTACTGGTCGGCATGGTGGCCGGGTGGGCGGGAGGCGTCGTTGACGCCGTCCTGATGCGCATCGTCGACCTGGTGCTGGTCGTGCCGAAGGTCCCCCTGCTCATCGTCATCGGGACCTACGCCGGGCCCAGCCTGGGTGTGATCTCGCTGATCATCGCCCTGACCGGGTGGCCCCCGACGGCCCGCGTCGTGCGGTCCCAGGTCCTGTCGCTGCGCCGCCGGACGCACATCAAGGCCGCCGTCGGCTTCGGCGCTTCGTCGAGCCAGATCCTCCGCCGCCACATCCTTCCCGAGGTCGCCTTGATCGTGGCCGCCGGGCTGGTCGGCGCGGCGGGCCGGGCCATCGCCTTCGAGGCCGGACTCGCCTTCTTAGGCCTGGGGGATCCGAGCCGGGCCAGTTGGGGTGCCATCCTGCGCGACGCCAACAGCTTCGGGGGACTCTTCTTCACCGACGCCTGGAAGTGGTGGCTGGTGCCTCCCCTCGTCGCCGTCAGCCTGCTGCTGCTGGGCCTGACGTTCCTCGGCGTCGGCCTCGAGCAGCGGATCAACCCCCGCCTGACCCGGCATCCGTCATGACCGCCGTCCTGACCGTCGCCCAGCTGAGGGTCACCTATCCGGGGCCGCCGCCCGTCCGGGCGGTCGACGACCTCTCGCTGTCCGTCGCCGCCGGCGAGTGCCTCGGCATCCTCGGCGAGTCGGGATCGGGCAAGTCGACCCTCGGCCGGAGTGTGTTGGGTCTGGCCGGCGAGGCCGCCGTCGAGGGCACCATCCGCCTCGGCGACCTCGACCTCACCGCCCTCGACGAGGACGGATGGCGCCAGGTCCGGTGGCGGCGGATCTCCATGGCCATGCAGTCGGCCGCCTCCCTCAACCCCGTTCTGCGGGTGGGCCTGCAGCTCGCCGAGCCCCAGCAGGTCCATCTCGACCGCACGCGGAGCGCGGCCGACGCCCGCAGCACGGAGGTCCTCGAAGCCGTGGGCCTCGGCGAGTGGGCCCTGGAGCGCTATCCCCGTGAGCTGTCCGGAGGCCAGCGCCGCCTGGTGCTGCTCGCCCTCGCCCTGGTCTGCGACCCCGAGGTGCTCGTCCTCGATGAGCCCACGGCCGGCCTCGACCCCGCCACCCGCAACCGGGTGCTGGAGGTCCTCGGTCGCCTGCGGGGGGAGGGCGGCCGGGCGCTGGTCGTGATGAGCCACGACGCCGACGCCCTCGAGATACTCGCCGACCGGGTGGCGATCCTCTACCGCGGCTGGCTGGCGGAGGTCGGCCCGGCGCAGCAGGTGCTGGACCGGCCCCGCAACCCCTACTCCTGGGCGCTGCTCAACGCCCGGCCCACCCTCGCCTCGGTGAAAGACCTGCGCGGCATCCGGGGCGACCCGCCCAACCCGACCGAGGTCGCCCCGGGCTGCCCCTTCGCCGGGCGCTGCACCCAGGAGATCGACATCTGCGGCCAGGGTCGGCCGCCGCTCCTCCCTCCTACCGCCGAGGACGGCGAGCGGCTCGTGGCCTGCGTCCGCGGCGGGGTGGTGCCAGTGCTCGTCGGCCGCAACCTGTCGAAGTCGTATGCGGTCCGGAGTGGGTTGGGACGCAAGGAACAGGTGACCGCCGTCGATGGCGTCAGCCTCGAGGTCCTCGAGGGCGAGGTCGTGGGCCTCGTCGGCGCCAGCGGGGCGGGCAAGTCGACGCTGTCGTCGATGCTCGTGCGCCTCCTCGAGCCCGACGAAGGCTCGGTCGAACTCGAAGGGCGTGACCTGCTGGCCGCCACCGGGCCGGAGCTCAAGGCCGCCCGGCGGCGGGTGCAACTGCTCTTCCAGGATCCGTTCGAGGCCCTCTCCGCCCGCCTCACGGTGGCCCAAGCGGTGCGTGAGCCACTGGAGCTGCAGGACATTGGCGACGCCGAGGAGCAGGACCGCGTTGTCCGCACGACCCTGCGGGCTGCCCGCCTCCCCGCCGACGACGACTTCCTGGCCCGCTACACCCATGAGCTGTCAGGCGGCCAGTTGCAACGGGTGTCCCTGGCCCGGGCGCTGGTGCTCGAGCCCAAGCTCCTCGTGGCCGACGAGCCCGTCTCGATGCTCGACCCTTCCGAGCAGGCCAAGGTGCTCCAGTTGCTCAAGCAGCTCCAGGTGGAGCGGGGAATGGCCATGGTGCTGGTCTCCCACGACCTGGCCTCGGTACTACGGGTCGCCGACCGGGTACTGGTGATGGACGGGGGACGGGTCGTCGAAGAGGGCACCGGCAGTGCGCTGCTGGTGAGACCCCAACACGCGGCCACCCGGGCTCTACTGGCGGCCGCCGGGCGCGACCTGCTATTCGAACTAGATACAACGGGACTAGACGGGAGCGAGGTGACGATCGGATGATGGGCAACGACGTCAAGCGGCGGCGCTGGTCCCGACTCGCCGCCATCGCGGCTGTCGCCATGGTGCTGGCTGCCGGTTGCGCCTCGGACGACGGCGACAAGGCACAGTCAGGAAGCCAGACCGCCCACCCCGAGAGCGTCGCCCGCCTTCGCCTGTCCGGCGGAGACTACGGCTACCCCTCGCCTTTCGCCTACATCCGCGGCGCGGGGCTGATCATGGCCAGCTACGTCTTCGACACGTTGCTCTGGGAAGACTCGACCGGCGATCCGATCCCCTGGCTGGCCAAGGAGTGGTCCCACTCACCCGACGGTCTGGAGTGGCGCTTCACCCTGCGGAACAACGCGCAGTGGCAGGACGGCCGGCCCGTCACGGCCGAGGACGTGAAGTTCAGTCTCGACTACGTGACCACCGGGGCGGCGGCGAGCGTGAGCCGGCTGGCGCCGAGTCTCGACCTCAAGGAGGTCGTCGTCGAGTCGCCTACCGTCGTCGTGATCCGCCTCAACAAGCCCACGGCCGTCTTCGAAGAGGACGTCGCCATGCGGCTCTTCATCATTCCCCGGCACGTCTGGTCGAAGGTGACGGATCCGGCCAAGTTCCGCGGGGCCGAGGCGCTCATCGGGTCGGGCCCCTACAAGCTCGAGTCGGAGGACGAGGCCGCCGGCACCTACCTGTTCACCGCCAACGATTCGTTCTACCTCGGGTCTGCGTACGTGAAGCGCATCGAGCTCGTCCCGGCACCTGACGAGCTCCTGGCCCTCCAGCGGGGCGACGTCGACGCCGGCGAGTTGCTGGAGGAGCCGGCCCCCGAGGAGCAGATCAAGGCCTTCGAGTCGAATCGCAACTTCACCAAGCTCGACGGCCCGTTCGACTGGCTGCTGGCCCTCCACATCAACCTCTCCAAGGGCTTCCCCTACGACCGCAAAGAGTTCCGCCAGGCTGTCGCCTACGCCCTCGACCGCCAGGACATGGTGGCTCGCCTCCTCCAGGGCCGGGGCGCGCCGGGCACCGTCGGAGGGCTCAGCCCCGACCACCCGCTCCTGGCTCCCGACCTGCCCACCTACGACCGGGACGTCGCCAAGGCGAAGAGCATGCTCGACGCGCTCGGGCTGAAGGACACCAACGGCGACGGCCTGCGCGACCTTCCCGACGGTGCCCCCTTCGCGCAGGAGCTCCAGGCCAACAGCCGGTTCACCCCCAAGTCGGCCGAGCTGGTGAAGGAGTACCTGCGCGAGGTCGGGATCGACGTCCGCGTGCAGATCCTCGACAAGGCCACGGCGGACGAGAGCGCCGGCAAGGGCAACTACACCATGGCCCTGATCGGCTACGGCGGCATGAGCGGCGACCCCGACCAGAACCTGCGGTCCCGCTACGCCCCTTCCCCGAAGAGCACCTCGTTCACCCGGGCCATCGGCTACAGCAACCCCGCCGTCAGCGAGCTGGCCGACCGTCAGCTCACGGCCCTCAGCCCCGAACAGCGCAAGCCCCTGGTCCAGGAGATCCAGCGCCTGGTGGCCGACGACGTGCCCATCATCCCGCTCTACTCCCCGCAGCGGATGACGTTCTTCAAGGCGGGGATCTTCGACAACTGGTACTACACGCCTGGCTGCACCCCATGCCGCGGGACCCGCAACAAGCACATGCTGGTGACCGGAAAACGCGTGGGTTTCTGACCCCGTCTGGGGGGCAGGCGATCGAGCGGCCCCGGGGTTCAAAGCGCCATTAAGGGTTCTTCAAGCTTCCGGACCGGGCCAGGAAGACCGATTTCGGTCCCGAACCACCTCACCGTGATTCAACCGGAATCGCCATCTCCTGACGCCGGAGGTTGAACGATGCCCCCCAAACTGCCCATGAAGGTCAGCGCCGTCCTCGTGGCCGGCGCGCTGACCGTGACAGGAGGTCTGGCCGCCGGTGCCCTGGATGGCTCGGCCCAGATTCCCGAGGTCGCACTGGAACTGCCGGTCGTTGCTCTCGAGCCTTGCGTGACGCCCGATCCGGTGCCGGCTGAACCCACCGAGCCCGTCAGCCCGCCTGCCGAACCCACAGCACCCGTCAGCGAACCCGCTGACACCCTTTCCGCCGCGAGCAGGGACGCTGTCGACCCCCTGACCGAGGCCCCGGCCGACACCCCGACCGCGGCCCCGGCGGCGGATGCCCCGGTCGACACCCCGGTCGACACCCCGGCCGACACCCCGGCCGACACCCCGGCCGACACCCCGGCCGACACCCCGGCCGACACCCCGGCCGACACCCCGGCCGAACCCCCGGCCGACACCCCGGCCGACACCCCGGCCGACACCCCGGCCGAACCCCCGGCCGACACCCCGGCCGACACCCCGGCCGACACCCCGGCCGAACCCCCGGCCGACACCCCGGCCGAACCCCCGGTCGACACCCCGGCCGAACCCCCGGCTGACAGCCCGGCAGAACCGCCCGCCGACAGCCCGATCGACTGCATCCCGGTCGACCCGGTGCCGGTCGACCCGCCGGCGACTCCTGAGCCGCCCGCCGAGGAGGTTCCTGTCCCCGTCCCGGCGCCGACCGACCCTGCGCCGGTTCCGCCCACGACTCCGCCGGTTCCGCCCACGACGCCTGCGCCGGCTCCGGCACCGGCTCCGGCTCCACCGGCTGACCCCCCGGCCCAGGTGCCCGACACCCCCGAGGCGCCCGACCCCACCGACGACGCACAAGCGGCCCGGTGGGCCGAGGCCTGCCAGGGATGGGCCGAAGCCCGGGCCGAGATGTTCGACAGCGTGGGCAACGAGCGGCGGGCCGAAAGGGCCCGGGCCTGGGGCGCAAGCTGCCTGGACCGGATCAACCGCTGGCAGGACCGGGCCGAAGCTCGGGCCGAGCGCCGGGAAGAGTGGCGGCAGCAGAAGGCCGAATGGAAGCAGTGGAAGGCCGAGCGGCGCGAAGCCTGGCGACAGATGCTGGCCGAGTTCCGTGCCGAGTGGCAGCAGATGCTGGCCGAGTGGCGGGCCGACTGGCAGCAGATGGTGGCCAACTGGCAGGAGCAGTGGGAGCAGCGGCGCCCGCAGCCCCCGGCCCCGCCCGCCAACGAGCAGCCCCCCGTCACCCAGGTCCGCGCCGATGATGACGATGACCGCCGAGACGGCGACCGGGACCGTGACGGCGGCTGGGACCGCGACCGCCGCGACGGCGACCGCGACCGCCGGGACGGCGACCGGGACCGTGACGACGACCGCCGGCGTGGCGGGGACCGCCGCCGCTAGAGAACGACCGACCGCACTGACAACACCCGTTTGACGGCGCCACGAGACGGGGCGAGGGCTGGCGGCCCTCGCCCCGTCTCCGCGTCCGGGTGTCATGGGACGAAGTTGGTCCCGTTCCGCAAATTCGCATCTTCGCCCCGGCCGCCTATTGACTTTCGTAGTCCGATCCGACTTGGATGACGCGATTAGCCAAGACGAGGAGCTGGTGGTGGTCGACCTTCCCGATCCGATCCTGCCCGGGTGGTTCGAGCCGACCGGAGACGGGCGGCTGCTGCTCCTGGCGCAGCGGTGCGGCCCGAGCGGCGTGGTCGTGTTCCCCCGCCGGGCCCGGTCGGTCCACTGCCAGCCCGAGGAGCTGGAGGACACGACGCTGTCGGCCGAAGCGGAGCTCTGGTCGTGGACGGTGGCCGACGTGGGGATGCCGGTCATGCTGGCGCAGGCCCGCTTCCCCGAGGGGCCGGTGGTGCAGGGCTACCTGCAGGGCGACCCGGCGAACCCACCGGAGATCGGGGCGACGGTCGAAGTGGTGCCGCACGTGGTCCCGCTGCCACCGAAGGGGGAAACGAGGGCCACCACGTACGCCTTCCGGGTGAAGGCGTAGCGGCGGTGGAGGACGTCTACGTCGTCGGTGTGGGGATGGACCGCTTCGGCCGCTTCCCCGACAAGAGCTTCATCGACCACGGCGTGGTGGCGGCCGGCGCCGCCCTCGACGACGCCAGGGTGGAGTGGCGCGACGTCGGGGCGTTCTACTGCGGGGCCGCCAACGTCGGGATCATTCCCGGCAACCGCGTGGTCGATGAACTCGGGCGCAACGGCGCTGAGATCGTCAACATCGACAACGCCTCGGCCAGCGGCGCCTCCGCTTTCCGGCAGGCCTGCCTGGCCGTGGCAGAGGGCCGCACACCGATCGCCATGGCCGTTGGCGTCGGCAAGCTGCAGCGCGACGCCTTCGGCCTGAATATGGCCGCCTGGCTCGGGGGTGGCGAGCAGGCGGTGAGGCGCCTGGTGGCCACCGGGATGATCCAGCCGGCGTCGGTGTTCGCCATGGTCGCCCGGCGGCGCATGCACGAGACGGGCTGCGACCCGACGATCTTCGCCCGGGTGGCGGTGAAGAGCCACCGCCACGGCGCCCTCAACCCCTACTCCCACTTCCAGAAGGAGGTCACCCTGGAAGAGGTGCTGGCCTCCCGCATGGTGGCCGACCCCTTGCGGCTGCTCGACTGCTGCCCGACCAGCGACGGCGGGGCGGCGGCCGTGGTGACCACGCGGGCGGTGGCCGAGCGACTCGGCCGCCACCCACTGGTGCGGGTCCTGGCATCGCAGGCGGGCAGCGACATGCACGTCCACGAACCGTGGGGCGACGCCCTCCTCACCCGGGCGATCGCCGCCCGCGCCTACGACGAGGCCGGTGTCGGCCCGGCCGACCTCGACCTGTTCCAGGTCCACGACGCCTTCTCCTCCGAGGAGATCGAGTACTACGAGGCGCTCGACATCTGCGGCCCCGGCGAGGCCGAGAAGCTCGTGCTGGAGGGGGCCACCGAGATCGGCGGCCGCATCCCCTGCAACACCGACGGCGGGCTCCTCTCCCGCGGCCATCCCCTGGGCCCGACCGGCCTGGCCCAGATCTGGGAGACGGTGGTGCAGCTGCGGGGCCAGGCCGGTCCCCGCCAGGTCGACGGCGCCCGGACGGGCCTCATCCAGCTCATCGGCGCCGGCAACGTCTGCCTCATCCACATCCTTCAACGAGTCGGATAGGGAGAGAACGCATGGCCGGACGCTACGAGGGCAAGGTGGTCGTGGTGACCGGAGCCGCCGCCGGCATCGGGAAGGCAACCGCCCTGCGCTTCGCCGCCGAGGGCGCCCTCGTCGTGCTGAACGACCGGAGCAGCGACGACCTCGAGAAGGCGGGCGTCGACCTCGCCGCCGTGGGCCGGGCACCCGTCCTCGTGCCCGGCGACGTCACCGACCACGAGCTGATCGAGCGGCTGGTGCACACGGCCGTCGAGCGCGGCGGCCGCCTCGACGTCATGCACAACAACGCCGGCGGGACCCTGGCCATGCCGACCCATACCGTCCCCGAGCACAAGTACCGGCGCACCATGGCCCTGAACCTCGACGCCGTCTTCTTCGGCTGCCAGGCCGCCCTGGTTGTCATGGTCGAGCAGCGCTCCGGGGTGATCCTGAACACCGCGTCGGTCATGGGCGTGGCCGGGGAGGCCGGAGTCAGCCCCTACGGTGCGGCCAAGGCCGGCGTCATCAACCTGACCCGGTGCATCGCGGTGGAGTACGCCGCCCTCGGGATCCGGGCCAACGCCATCGTCCCCGGCGCCATCGATACGGAGGGCAACCGGCGGGCGCTGGCTGCCGCCCCGGCCGGGACGAAGGAGAAGCTCGAGCGCCAGCTTCCGATGCGGCGGATGGGTGTGGCGGAGGAGGTCGCCAACGTGGCCGCCTTCCTCTGTTCCGACGAGGCGAGCTATGTGACCGGAGCCGTGATCGCCGTCGACGGCGGACAGTCGGCCAAGCTGGCCAGCCCCGACCCGCTCGCCCCCTGACCCGTCGCCCGCGGGGGCACCGCCGCCCGGGCGTTCAGTGCTTGCAGGCGATGAGCCACTGGAAGGCGACGGGCTGGCCGTCCTCCAGCGTCGTCTCGACCGTGTCGACGAGGATCTCGAGACCGGCGTCAGTGATCAGCCGGCGGTTGGTGCGGTGGTCCCAGCTGCTCCAGTACATGGGCACGCCCAGCCAGTCTTCCTCGTAGGCATCGCCACAGCTGGCGCCGAGACTGGCGATCAGACCCCCGCCCGGTCGCAGCCACTCCGCCACCCGCCGGAGCAGCTCACCGTGCTCCTCACGGGGGAGGTGGATGATCGAGTAGAAGGCCGTGACCAGGTCGAACGAGCCGGGCAGGAAGCCGGCTGTGGCCATGTCGCCGACGACGAACCGCGCCCCGGGCAGCTCGCGGCGGGCGACTTCGATGCTCCGGGCCGACAGGTCGAGACCGGTAACCCGGAAGCCGGCCCGCGCCAGCGCGGCGGTGGCATGGCGGCCGGTGCCGCAGCCCAGATCGAGAGCGTCACCGCCCTTGAGGAGGCCCATCCGGGCGGCCCGCACGAGAGCGTGATGGCGCCGGGCCGTATCCCGGCCGGCCCAGTCGGCGTAGCGGCCGTGCATCGTGTCGAAGCCGGCACCGACGACGTCCTTGACGGTTGACACGGTGAGCCTCCGGGTGATCGAGGTCCGGAACCAAGCTCCGAGGTGTTCGTCAGTCGCGGCGGGAACACCCGCGACGGGCAGGTGACGATTTCGCGACGTTCAGGTCACGTTGTCCGGATCGAGGCCGGCGATCGTGGCCAGGCCGGCCCGGTCGAGGATCTCCACCTGCCCGTAGTGGACTTTGACCAGGCCCTGGTCCTGGAGCCGCTTGAGAACCCGGTTGACGCTGGTACGGCGGCCGCCGACGAGTTCGGCCAGGTTGCTCTGACTGAGGTGGACGACGTCACGCTCCGCCCGGCGGACGAGCATGGCGGCGACCTGGGCCTCGAGACCACCGGCGAGGAGCTCCACCACCCGGGACCAGAAGCCGGCCACCCGGCCTGAGACCGAGTGGAGCCAGCGCCAGGCCAGCTGGGGATGCTGCTCCAGCAGGCGGTACAGGCTGACCGAGTCGATCGAGAGGATGAGGCTGTCTTCGGTGGCGGCGGCATCCCACGGCACCCGCATCCGCAGGAAGAGAGAGACGTCGCCGAGTACCTCGCCCGGCCGCAGGATCTGGAGGACGACCCGGCGCCCCTTGAGCGTGCGGGACAGCTCGATGGCGCCGCGACAGACGATGTGGACGCGGGTCGGTGCCTGCCCAATGCGGAACACGGTCGCGCCGGCCAGGTAGTAGTCCTCGCGGAGGAGGGCGACGAGTTCCTTCAGATCGTCGGGCGCGATGGGCCCGAGTTCCGGCGGGCTCAGCCACTCGGCGATCCACTCGGGATGACTGGTGGGCACACCACCATGATGCGCTTTTCGCGACAGAGCGTGCCATCGGCGCTCTCCATTTTCATATCTTGGGCTCGAGTGTTCGACCCATTACCCTCGGTCCTCGAAACGTAAACATGCCCGGCCCGATGGCGGATACTGAAAGTGGAAGCATCCGTCATCGAGCCGGGCAAAGAGCTTGGAGGAAAGCTCAAAATCTGGCCTACCGAACCAGAACTACCGAGCTCATCGGACGAGTTCACTCGCAGATTCGGTCGGCGACCGGAGGCCAAGGTACCCACGACGGGCGGCACCGAAAACAAAAGCGTCGCATCGAGCACAGTCACTGGCGAGATAGTCGCGATGCGCACATTTGCTGAGAAAAGTCGCGATGCGAACACTTGGCGCCCCAGAGCCCTTGTGCCATAGCGCTTCTCACCGCCCGGCGTTCGCCATTCGTCGCACGACCGGCAAGATTGCGTTGCATATCCCGGTCGAAACGGGCAGTTTGTCCCGGTGACCCGAAAAAGGGTTGTGGTCACACGCTGCAACAGCAACGGAGTGCTGGGTCATCAAACCAGCCTGTAGCTGGCCAGCTTCCCTCAATTGGGAGGACTGGCCTATTGAATTATTTTCGGAGGGAGCACTGTATGACCGCTCTTGAGACTCCAATTCGGCGTCGTCAAGTCTTGAAGGGATTTTTGATCGCCGGGCCAACCCTGGCGGTCGCGGCTCGCATCGGCCTCGGCGAAGGCAGCGCCGGTGCGTTCCCGCACCGGACCGAAGAGCTGCCTGACGCCCAGGACTTCACCGACATCTTCATCCTGAGCCAACAGCCGACCATCTACGACCTCAAGATCGAGATCAAGCCTGACGGTCGCGTCCTCGCCGAGCTTCCCAAGCAGGACATCGGCCAGGGCATCATGACCACCTTCGGCATCATGGTGGCCGACAACCTCGACACGACCTTCGAGATGGTCGACGTCGAGCTGGCCCCGGCCGACCAGAAGTGGCAGGCCGCCCAGATCACCGGTGGTTCCCACAACACCCGGGTGCTCTACGACCCGGTCCGCGTCGTCTGCGCCCAGATGCGGGGCCAGCTGATGGCCGCCGCCTCGGAGCGGATGGGCGTCCCGGTCACCCAGCTGCGCACCGAGAACGGCCACGTCGTGGCCACCAACGGCCAGAAGATGTCGTACGGGGAGCTCACGGCCGCCGGCGGCGCAGCTGCCCAAGGCCAAGACGGCCACGCCCAAGGGCCCGAGCGACTACAAGGTCATCGGGAAGCCGCAGGTGCGGCACAACATCCGCGACATCGCCCAAGGCAAGCAGGCCTACACCGGCGACATCCACTCCTCCAAGGAGTTCAAGCCGACCGTCCTGGCCATGGCCGCCACCCACGGTGCGTCCGTGGTGTCGATCGACGATTCGGAAGCCAAGAAGATCCCCGGTGTGCTGGCCATCACGCAGATCCCGGGCATGACCGACTACCTGATCCCCGAGGGCGTGGCCATCACGGCCGAGACCTTCGGCATCGCCAACAAGGCCAAGAAGGCGCTCAAGATCAAGTGGAGCGCCGGCCCGATGGACGCGCTGTCCGACGCTCAGATCGACGATGTCCTCAACGGGATCATCGACAAGATCACGTCGCCCGGTGAGGGTGTCGAGGCCACCTTCCGGTGGCCCTACGTTCCGCACGCCCCGCTGGAGGAGAACACCTCCGTAGGCAAGTTCGAGAACGGCAAGTACGAGGGCTGGGGCGGCGCCCAGGTGCCGGGAACCCTCCAGCGGCAGATCGCCGAGACCCTGGGTGTCAAGACTGATGACGTCCTCTACCACGTGGTTCCGGCCGGTGGCGCGTTCGGCCGCCACCTGTTCCACGACCAGGACGTCCAGGTCGCCCAGATCGCCCAGCGGGCGGGGATGCCGATCAAGCTGCAGTGGATGCGTGAGGAAGGCATCAAGCACGGCCGGACCCGTCCGGTCTCCATCCACAAGGTCAAGGGCACCATCTCGGGTGGCGACGTCACCGGCTACGAGCACCGCATGGCCTGCCCGGAGATGGACCTCCGCCACGGCCTGGGTGACGTCGCCACCGGTTACGTCACCGAGTACAACAACGAAGGGGCGTGCCAGTACTTCTTCGCCCACACCCAGAAGATGCCCTACACGACGGGGCCGACGGCCATCACGCTGAAGCAGAAGCTGCTGGCCAAGCCCACCGCCGCCTGGCGGGTCGTCTACTCGGGCCAGGTCCACGCGGTCGACGAGATCGTGATGGACGAGCTGGCCCGGAGCCTCGGCAAGGACGAGCTCGACTTCCGGATCAGCATGGCCGACACGCCGCGCCACGCGGCGGTGCTGGCCAAGGCCGGCGAGGAAGCCCAGTGGGGCCGGAAGCTGCCCGATGGGGTGGCGCAGGGTATCGGCCTCCACGACGAGTACAAGTCCATCGCCGCCTACATCATGGAAGTTGACATGCGGGGGCGCGAGCCGCGCATGACCCGGTGCACGATCGCCGTGGACAACGGCTTCTGCATCAACCCCGAGGGCACCAAGTCCAGCCTGCTGGGCCAGGCCCACGACGGCTTCGCCCTCGTCTACCGGGCCGGCCTGCACGTGGACAACGGGGCCACCCGGGAATCCAACTTCCACGACTACAAGTGGACGCGGATGTTCGACTCGGCCCCCGAGATGAGCGTCAGCATCCTGCCCAACTCGAACGTCCTGCCGGGCGGTATCGGTGAGCTCGGTGTGCCTGCCGCCGCCGGCGCCGCGGCCAATGCCTGGGCGCGAGCCACAGGCAAGCAGCCCCGGAACTTCCCGCTCAACGAGTACGGAGCCTGATCGCCATGCCCACAATTACCTTCAATCTCAATGGCAACCCGGTTTCGGTCGACGCCGACAAGGACGAGGAACTGCTCTGGGTCCTGCGTGACCGCATGGACGTGAAGGGCCTCAAGTACGGCTGTGGCATGGGCCTCTGCGGTGCCTGCACCAGCCACATCAACGGCAAGGCCCAGCGGACCTGCATCACGCCGGTGTCCAGCGTCGCCGGAAAGAACGTGACCACGATCGAGGGCCTGGCGCAGGGTGGCAAGCTGCACCCCGTCCAGGAGGCCTGGATCGACAACGACGTGGCGCAGTGTGGCTACTGCCAGGCTGGCCAGATCATGCAGGCCGTGTCCCTGCTGAACAGCAACCCCAAGCCGACCGACGACGACATCGACGAAGCGATGGGCGGAAACCTCTGCCGGTGCGGTACCTACTTCCGCATCCGGTCCGCCATCAAGCAGGTCTCGGCCGGCAAGTAATCAACAATCGATCACACAGTTCGGTGCGCCGCCCGGGTCTCCGGGCGGCGCACCGGCGCGCTCAGACGTCGTCGGCCTTGGCCCAGGCCCGCTCCAGCGCCTGGAGCAGCACGTCGGGTGCCTGGGCGCCGGGGACCCCGAAGGTGCGGTCGATGACGAAGAACGGCACGGCGCTGATGCCGAGGTCGAGGGCCAGCGCCCGGTCGGCCCGGACCTCGGCGGCGTAGGCGTCGCCCTCGAGGACGGCGGCGGCGTCCTCCGCCGGCAGCCCGGCCTCCACGCCGAGACGGAACAGGGCCGCCCGATCCCCGATCGGTTCGCCGTCAGTGAAAGTGGCCCGCATGAGCCGCTCCTTCAGCCCGCCCTGCACGCCCCGCTCCCCGGCCAGGTGCAGCAGCCGGTGGGCGTCGAAGGTGTTCCCCGGTCGGGCCCGCTCGAAGTCGAGGACGAGTCCGGCCCGGGCACCCGTCGCCGTCATCGTGTCGATCATCTGCCGGGCCTGAGCCTGGCTCATGCCGTACTTGCCGGCCAGATGGCTGGCGTAGTCGCCCACCCGCTCCCGGGGCGACGACGGGTCCAGTTGGAATGACCGCCACGTCACCTCGACGTGGTCGCGGTGTTCGAAGGCGGCCAGGGCCGCCTCGAAGTTGCGCTTGCCGACGTAGCACCAGGGGCAGACGACGTCGGACCAGATCTCAACCCTCACGGACCCTCAAGGGGCCTGCCACAGCCGCTGGCCCTGGCCGGGAACCACCCGGCCGAAGACGGACGGGGTGAAGTGGCTGCCGGCCACCATCGTCGCCGACCCTTCCAGCTCCGCCAGTAGAGCGTCCGCGGTGCGACGGGCCCGCTCCGGATCAACGTCGAAGAGCACGGCCCAGTCGGGCTCGGCGATCTGGACCGGGCAGTTCACGACGTCGCCGAGGATGACGGCCCGGTCGGTGCCGGACGACACGACGACCGAGAAGTGGCCGGGCGTGTGTCCCGGGGTGGCCAGGAGGTTGACCCCGGGGGCGATGACCTCGCCGTCGTCGGCCCGGTCGATGCGCGGGGCCAGCGGCGCCAGGACGGCCTCGGGATTGGGGCCGACGCCCGACTCGTCGGGTCGCTGCCAGTGCTCCCACTCGGCCTCGGCGGTGATGTGCCGGGCGTTGGGGAAGGTGAGGTTCTCGCCCGTCGTCGTCCACCCCACGTGATCGACGTGCATGTGGGTGAAGATGACAGTATCAACGTCACCCGGCGAGACCCCCGTCTGCTTCAGGCTGTCGAGGAATCGCCCCCCGACGAAGGCGGCGAACTCGGGGATCTCGATCGAGTGGTCACCGAACCCGAGGTCGACGACGACGTTGCGGTCTCCCGTCTGGATGAGGAAACCGCCGAAACTGGTGAGGACCCGGCCGTCGTCGTCGAGCCACTGGCGGTGCGCTTCCCAGGCCTCGGGCGTCGAGGCGGGAAACATGCCGGTGGCAGCGATATGGCCCTCGCCGTCGGGCAGGTAGGTCAGGCGGATGTCACCGATCGAGATGGATTCCTGCGACGCGACCTGAGCAACCATGTGAGCCTCCCCGCTTCGATTGGCGCGGCGAGTCTAGGAGAAGACGAAGGTGCCCAGCCTGGTGTCCCCGGCGTGGGTCAGAAGTCGCCGCCACCGCCGAAATCGCCTCCGCCGAAGTCGCCGCCACCGCCGAAGTCGCCGAAATCGCCGCCACCGCCGAAGTCGCCACCACCCCAGTCGCCGCCGTGGTCGCCGTACGGCACGTCGGGGGTGAAGAGGTCGTGGAGAACCATCCCGCCGAGGAAGCCGCCGAACATCGGGAAGAGGCTCCCGCCGCCGTACCCCATCGAGCCGAGCCCCTGCCAGTACGGGACGGGGACGCCGCGGCGGTAGACCCGGCGGGGTTCGGGCATCTGACCGGCTTCGAGCCCGGCGGCGCAGTCGCCACAGACCGGAACCTCGTACTGCCTTGGGGGAGGCTGGTGAAGCCCCCGAGCTTCGTCTCCGGCCGGGGTGACGACCGGCATTGTCTCGATGGCCCGGCCGTGCTTCGGATCGAAGGCGCACAGACCGTCGAGCAGGGCGGTCTCCTCGGGCGGGGGCAGAGGGCGGCCGTCGAGAACGGCGCGGGCCGACTGGGCGGCCCGCAGACCCCGCTCGAGCGTTTGGCGGACGGAATCGAGGGCGGCAACCGTCCGGGACGTCGGCATGGCGTCGCGTGCTTCGCCGTAGGCCAGCACCGCCTCGTCGTAGTGGGGTTGGGCCTGAGCCGTGCGCTCCCCGCCGAGGGGGAGGTCGCTGCCGAGATCGGTGATGTGGGCGGCCAGGGCGTCGACCAGGGGCTCGAGGGCGGCCTGCCGGTCGGCGAGATCGGCCGCTCGGCGCCGGCGCGACGACCAGAACACCAAGCCGAGAACCCCGGCGCTACCACCCAGGACGAGGATGGCGGGCCACGGACCGCCGATACCCCCTTCGGGCTCCGGCGGTTCACCGGGTTGGGCACCCGGCCCGACCGCCTCCGGGGGAAGCGCGACCGCAGCTCGACGCCGCCGCCAGCTTCTCGGCGACGGCGATCGTCCCCCCGATCGGATCGGCCCGCAGCCCGCCAAGGGCGCTGTCGAACGCATCCTGGATGACCGCCTCGGGCTGCGACGACGCGATTCCCAGACTCCGGGGCGACTGCGACAGGAGCAGGACGTTGCCGTTGAAGGCGATGGACCGTCGGAGCTCCCGGGCGGTCATCGGAGGGTTCTCCGGCCGGTTGGCGACGACGGCGAACTTCGTGGGCGTGCCCCGGGCCCGCAGCCCCCGGGCGGCGCCCTCCAGCTGCTCCCGGTCGCCGGCCGGCAGCGAGACGCCCGGCCCGACGACGACGTCGGAGGCGGCCAGTTCCGACGCCTGGATCTGCGCCTCGACGGGACCCGCCGCACCGACCACGGCCACGACCGCCAGGACGACGGACGTGATGGCCCTTCTCATACCCAAGACCATAGGGCGCCGGCTCACCCGAAAAAGTCGGTGATCTCGGCCACGGCGTGGTCGGGCCGTTCGTAGGCCACGAAGTGGCCGGCCCGCTCCACCGGGGCGAAGTCGTAGTCGGCGAAGTACTCGCCCAGCCGGTCGGCCCACTCGATCTTCAGGATCGGGTCGCTGGCGCCCCAGCGGATGCGGGTCGGCACCTCGATCAGCGGGAGCTTGGGCGCGCCCTGGCGCATGAGCTCGATGCGGGCGGGATGGGCGGCCACGTACCAGTTGAAGCCGCCCTGGAGGTTCCCAGGGGAGGAGAAGTTGTCCACCCAGGCGGCGATGTCGTCCTCGTCGAAGGCGGCCGGGTCGTGGGCCCAGTGGCTCAGGAAGTGCCGGAAGTACGACTCGGTGGCCGCCCGGCTGGATCCGACCACCTCGGCGGCCACCGGCAGCTGGTGGAACGTCTGGTACCAGATCTCCCGGAGGTGGTCGGGCTCCGCCCACCGCCGGCCGATGCCGGGATAGGGGCAGTCGAAGAAGAAGAGCCGGCTGACCCGGTCGGGATGCGTCCGGACGAACGTCTGGGCGACGTAGGCGCCGACGTCGTGGCTCACGAGCCCGAAGCGGTCGAACCCGAGGGCGTCGGCCAGCCCGAGGAGATCGGCGGCGTGGTCCTCGACCCCGTAGCCCTCCAGGGCCCCGACGCTGGGCTTGGACGTTGCCCCGAAGCCGCGCAGGTCGGGGGCGATCACGTCGAAGCGCAGGCTGAGCGGCCCGATCACGCGGCGCCAGATGCGCCAGAACTCCGGCCACCCGTGCAACAGGAGCAGCGGGAACCCGCCGCCTTGGCGCACGTAGTGGATGTCGATGCCGTTGGCGCGCACGGAGCGGTGTTCGAAGCTCACCGGGTGTCGCCGGGGGGTCCGGTGCCTAGACGGGCGCCAACCAGACCACGGATGTTGCTCCGGTCAGGCTCTGCGTCGTGTGGGCGGAGGGGGTTCGAAGGTCTTCGGGATCCGGATCACCTTCCCGTCTCCCCCCTCGCCCTCCATCACCTGCAGGGTCGGCGCCGCTCCCATTCGGCGGAAAGCCCGCTCCGCCGACGCCGACGGCACCGCAGTGGCGGCCCGCTCGGCGGTCGACCGGCGCTGCCGCCGGGTGGCCATCCACACCTGCCGGCTCAGCGGACTGGTCGGCAACCGGGTCGCGCCGTTCTTCCCGGCGCCGTCTCGCAGGGCGATCACGATGACGCAGACCGCGGCCACGATGAACAGGAGCGGGAAGTACGTGAAGAGGTGGCCTGCTCCATGCGCCAGTATCGGAGTGCCCATGCCCCTGCCCTTCCCGACGTTCACCGGTCTCGAAACTTCATTCTACTGTGAGCCTGCGGGCCTACCCCACACCGGCCGGGGTAGGCCCGCTGCTCACTCTCAGGTTTTCGTTCGGTTTGTGACTGTCGTTACTCCTTGAACCGAGGCCGGAGAGGCTCTTCGATCTCCTCGGCGGAACGGCTCCCCGACGAGTCCTTGAACACCATCAGACCGGCGATCGTCAGCTGCGACTCGCTGGTGGGGACGAGGTGCTCCTCGACCAGCGAGTTGCCGTCGATCGTCAGTACCAGCTTGGTGGTCTGGCCCGCCGGGATCGGACCGGACGGTGACACCTTCACCTGCTGCTGGTAGGCCGCCGGCGCGATGGCCGAGCCACCGGTCGGAACGTAGGTGAGGGTGGAGGTGGTGAACTCAGCGAGCTCGATCGAGCCGCTGTGGATGTTCGTGACTTCGACCTCGATGATCATCTGCCGGCTGTCGGGGTCGTAGTCGGCCACCAGCGGGTTCACCTTGGCCAGTTTCGGCGCGGTGTCGATCGCGTTCTGCGGTGGCGCGAACTGGACCACCTGCTGCGGGATCTTCACCGGATAAGCCGACGCCTGGTAGATCCAGCCGACCAGCAGGAAGATGCCCGTGGCGATGGCGAACATGTTCACGACCCGGTGGTCCCGTTTGGAGTTCAACCCCACGGCGACCCCGTCGTCGTTCAGCGGGATCGACAGTGTCACCGCCGGGTTCGTGACCGTCCGCTTTCCGCCGAGGATCCCCTTGGGAGATCCGTCAGGGTTCCGCTTGCCGGCCGTCCAGTAGATGCACCACGCCATGCCGAACAGGAAGCCAATGATCTGGAAGATCCAGACCATGTTGAGCCCGTAGTTCTCCATGTTGATCGTGTCGCCGTTGTAGAGCTTGACGGGCGAGGTGAAACCACCCGACACCCTCTCGACGTTGACCCACTGGCCGGGACCCAGCACCGTTCCGGCGCCCTTGACTGCGAAGGACGGGTGGACGTGCCACCGGCCGGGCCGGCGGCCCATCAGCTTCATCTCGAATTCGTAGAACCGCCCCCGCTCGACCTCGAGGCGCCCGGGGGCGGACACGCCGTTGACGGTCCGCTCGAGCATCATGATGGCCGGGCCCTGGGTGGCGATGTTCACGTATCCGATTTCGGGCTGGCCCGCCGCCAATGTGTCGGGCCAGGTGTCCATCAGCTTGGCCACGCCCTTGAGCGTGACGTTCTCGCCCTGCTTGACGTGGGTCTCCCCGTTCACGAGCCGACCACCGGTGAACTGGATGTTCGTCCACCCGATGGTCCGCATCCGGAGGAATGCCTCCTGCGATTTCTCGCCGTGGGCGGAGGCGGGTGATGCGAAGACCCCCGTGGACGCGAGCCCCAGAACGAGGACCGCTGCGAGTCGCTTCATCATGTCAAAAACCCCCCTTTCCTCCGCTCACCACTTCTTCATGAAGCGGCCGATGGGCCAGATGGCAAGCATCCGGCCGATGAACTGACCGACCCAGTAACCGGCGATCGTCACGGTCATGCCGAAGACGAGCGAGACGTACTGGGTCTCGCCGAGGAAGCTCCTCAGCGTGCCGTGCTCGACGATCCGCAGGTACTCGGGCGTCTGGCTACGGATGTAGGCGATGCCCTGGATGTCGGAAACGGTCAGGATGCGGTCCATCCACTCCGCCGGCTGCAGGTACGGGGCGATCATCACGTAGTTGGAGACCCACCACGCGAAGGCGAAGACGGCGGATCCCAGTACCGAGGTGAGGATGAAGCTCTTGGTCTTCATCAGCACCCAGTCGGCGAAGATCCCCGCCGGCACCATGGTCGTGCCCCACACGAAGTTCATGGGGTAGTGGACGAAGTTGCCCCACTGCAGCCACCGGCCGAGCGTGCTCAGGAACCACATGCAGACCGCCGTGTAGGTCATCCCGGTCGGGAACCTCCACGCCAGCCACTGGATGTACTGCAGGGCCGAACCGATGATGACAAGTGCGAACGGGGTCAGGATCGGCCACCAGACGCGGTCCTTCCAGTCAGTCCAGAAGTCCCAGTCGCCGGCGAACAGCAACAGCGTGATGTTGGCCGCGGCCCCCACGATGAACGCGGCGCTGATCCAGAAGATCGTGTCCCACTTGCGGTCGATGTACTTGTACTGCTTGTTGACGAGCCCCCTGAGCCGCTGAAGTTCAGCGTCCTGCTCGAGGGTCCCCGTATCTGAGGACATGCCGTCTCCCCCTCATGGACGTCATCTGGCTGGGCCTATGGCCCGGGGTTTATAACCAGCCTTTCCACCGCGCCCGTTTTTGCTCAGGCGACGGCTTCCCGCCCAGATGTTCCCTGCGCGTCGATCTCGCCCTCGATACCCAGCAGCCGGATGATCGTCTCAGCCCAGAGGGCGAAGATCCCGGCCGCCAGCCACCCGTAGAGCACGAACGGCCAGTGGAACGGAACAGCGAAGATCTCCTCGGTGATCCAGAGGCTGTGACCCCACTCGTTCATGGCCACCTGGAACATCTCGGTAACCGACGCCGAGATGAGCAGGAAGAACGACCAGGGGAAGCCCTTCTCAGCCCCGTACACCTTGGGCAGCCAGTACCGGCCGTAGAGGTACGTCCCTACCGTCAGCGTGATCCCGATGGGGAAGAACAGGAAGAACATCGGAATGTGCGCCGGCGTCAGAGCCGTGTCTCGGACCGCCGTCTGGTGCCAGGCACCGTCCATGTTTGGCCAGAAGCTGGCCATGATGGTCAGCTCGACCGAAGTGGTGGAGATCAGCCCCCAGAAGTTGGCGATCCGCCGGACCTCGACCTCATGCGGTACCTCGACTTCAACTACCTGACGGCCCTTCCGGACCAGATAGGTCCACCACCAGAGGGTGGCGACCGTGGCGGCGATGATCTCGCCGTAGAAAAGCGCTCGGTACGTCTCATTGAATGCGTCACTCGACGCTTCGATACCGATCGTCCACGCATTGCCCTGCATCCAGATGCGGATGGCAGCGGCGATGCCGATGAATGCGAACGGACCGATGAACGAGAGTCGGTGACCTCCCCACCAGTCGATGGGCCCCCGCCCCGGCTTCGCCTCCGCCGAAGCCTGGGGGGCCGCTTCAACTACCTGTGCCATAACGCTCCCTTCTTCCTTCTACGGGCGACCTGAACCAGAGACACCCGGATACGACAAGAGATCCGGCTGTCACGGCCGATCGCCAACCCTCAGCAGACCCCTCTTTGCAGCCACGGTCAAGGGGAAACACCGGAAAAGGGCGAGGGGTTTCGCGAATGCACGAATCATCTTGAAGAAAGAGTAAACCACTGATGGTGACCACGTGCGCCTCTACGATGGCCCAGTGTCCGAGACTCAGCATCCGGGGCATGGTGGCCCGCTCGGGGTGGGCGATCTTGTTTCACGCGCCTGGCGACTCTATCGGCCGTATGCCCCGGTGCTGGTGCCGACGTTCATGGTCACATTCATCCTGCTCCGGGAGCTTCTTCTCCTCGTCCTGATTTTCGATCTGCCGCCGGTGCCCCTCCTGCTCGTGGTGACTCTCGTCCAGGCCCTGATCCCGGCGTTCGTCGGGAGTCTGCTGCTCGCCCCGGCCGTGGTGGTACTGGGAGGGAAGGCCAAGCGGCTGCGGGAAGCCTGGACCGCCCTCGCCCCTCACCGCCACGCGATCTACCGGTCGGGGCTGTATTCAGCGGGTTTGGGCCTGTTCGCGGCAATCACGCTGGGCCCGGTGGGCATCATCGTCCAGCCGATGCTGCTCGGTCCCCCGCTGCTCATCCACGAGGTGGCGTTGAAACGAAACCCGTTGCCTGTGGCCTGGGAACGGTCGAAGGAGATGGTCAGCAGCGACGCCCGGGCGCTGGCCTACATGCTCATCATCCCAGCCGCGGTGGGGCTACTGCTGTCGGTGACGCTCCGCACGTTCGGAGTGCTGTCGGGCGACGTCCCCGGTGTGGCCCGGGGCGTCGTCTATTTCGCCGTGCAGGGCGCGATGATCGGAGCGGCACTCCCCTATGTGGCTGCCGTTGGGCTTCTGTGCTACCGGGATCTGGCGTCGACGCTGGGGGGCGGCGACTCCCGCTGACTCAGGAGTTGGGGTTGTCGAGGGTCCTCTGAATGAGGATCATCGTGAGGATGGACAGGATCCCGATCGCGATACCGAAAGCCACAGAGTTCATCCGGCTTGATCCCCCTCTAGTCGAGGTCACGTAGTCTTACACACGAACATTCCCGCGAGAAGAGTTGCCAATGTCACGGTTCCATGCTCTTTCCGGGCTCACCGCCGGAATCATCGACCGAATCCTCCAACGGGGGATCGGCGCCGGGTTCGTGGCCAGCACCGCCATGGGCCTCTTGGCCATGGTGGCGTCGGCCACCTACCAGGGAAGAGGCTTTTACACGCCGGTGTACCACGTGGCGTTCATCATCGATCCGAACACCATGCCGAAGTCGCTCGAGCGCGCCGCCGCGGGAGAGCGCTTCTTCTTCTCCCACGAAGCATTCCTCTTCGGCCTGGCCACGCACATCGTCGTGGCCGGCATCGTCGGCGCCCTGTTCGCGCTCGTGGCCATCGTCCTTCAGTGGCACGGGACCCGGGCGCTGAGGGGAGGGGTCGTGTACGGCCTGGCCGTCATGGCATTCATGAGCCTGGTCGTGCTCCCGTCAGCGGCGTCGATCTCGGGTGCCGGAGAGCCGATCTCCCGAATGGGCGGCGAGATCGGGTGGCCGACGTTCATCGTCCTGCACGCCCTTTTCGGGCTCATCCTGGGCGGCTGGCTGTATATTCGGCCGAACGATCTCGACGGATAGGCTCGGAGACGTGGAACGGATCGACATTCGCAGGCTGCTGACGCCCGAACTGATCCTCTTCCTCTTCGGCGTGTTCCTGGCGCTCGGCGTCATGGTGCGGACCTCCACCGGCGAATGCCACCAGTGGAAGGACCGGCTGGGCCGCGTCGCCGGTGCCTACTTGGCTGCCGCCGGCGAACGCGAGTTCCCGGCACCCGGGATCCAGACGGTGGCTGAGGACCGCGAGAGGTTGCGCCGGGCGACGAGCCGAATGCTCGACGACCGGCCGTTCGGCTGCTTCTGAAGCGGGGCTGCTGGGCGGGGTCGGCCCCGCCTTACGGGATCAGGATGCCGCGTCCGTTCAGGCGGCCTCCGTAGAGGTCGTCGATCGCCTGGTTGATGTCCTTCAGCCCGTACTCCTGCGTGTGGAGCGTCACCTTGCCCCGGGCCGCCAGGGCCATGAGCTCGACGAGGTCCATGTAGTTCCCCACCAGGTTGCCCACCACGTTGATCTCGCGGATGACGAAATCCCAGTTGGGGATGTCGACCCGCTCGCCGTAGCCGACGACGTAGTAGGTGCCGCCCTGGCGCAGCATGCCGGGCACCTGGGCGGGCACGCCCCGCTCCCCCACGAAGTCGAGAACGGCATCGGCACCGACTCCGCCGGTCAGCTCCAGCACCCGGTCGACGACGCCTTCGCCGGCTTCGATCACGTGGTCGGCGCCCGTCTCCTCGGCCAGCTTCCGGGCTCCTTCGTTGGTGTCGGCGGCGATGATCTCGACCGGTGACAGGGCCCGCAGACACTGGATGCCGATGTGGCCCAGGCCGCCGACGCCCATGACGACGACCTTGGTCTGGGCGGTCGCAGTTCGGGCCACCTTCTTGCAGGCCCGCATGGCGGTGATGCCGGCGTCGGCCATGGCCGCCACGGCCTTGGGCTCGAGGCTCGGGTCGAGCTTGATGAGGGCGCGTTCGCCGCTCAGGAGGTACTCGGCGAAGCCGCCGTTCTGGCTCAGGCCGGGGAAGGCGCCGTTGTCGCAGTACATATCCTCGCCGCGACGACAGCCAAGGCACACGCCGCAACTCACGAGCGGGTGCACGATCACCGGGTCACCGACGCTGACGGTCGTCACGTTGGATCCGACCTCTTCGACCCACCCGGCGTTCTCGTGTCCGAGCGTGTACGGCAACTGGAGGTCGGGGAACGTCTCGGCCAGGATCCCTTCGATGATGTGGAGGTCGGTTCGGCAGAGCCCCGCCCCGCCGATCTTGACGATGACGTCGTTGGGCCCGCCGATCTTGGGCTCGGGAACGTCGTCGATCTTGAGGCGGTCATCGTCGTAGCTGTGCAACCGAGCCGCATTCATGAACTGGCCTCCTTCGAATCATCCAACCCATACCGGGCCGCCAGCAGGCCCCGACAGAAGGTGGCGTTCCCCTCGATGCTGACGCTGACGGTCCGGGCGAAGAGCAGGTGCCGGTCAAGGGTCTCGGCGGTGATGGCGTTCCCATCCAGATCGACCAGGAACGGCGCGCCGCTCGACGTGTCGAACCCCGCCCGGGCCCGCCGGTCCAGATACCGGCGGGCGTCGGGCGTATCGGGGAGGTCAGTGACGGCCAAGCCGAGGATCTCCTCCGGCGTCATCCCGTCGTTGGTGAGGCTGCGGTACATCTCCTGCTGACGGGCGACGAACGCCTTGCGGTCGAACCGCTGGCGCACTTCGGCCAAGCCGCTCCCGGCCGTCTCCCCCGGGAACGTCTCGTCGAAGTCCTTGCCGGCGTCGAGACCGTCATTGATCTCGTCGGCGGCGTGGTGGTCGATCAGCCGGATCGCGACGCCGGTGACGCCCTCGACCGCTTCGACCGCCGCCTTGGCGTCGATCGCCATGATGTAGGCAAAGTTCGGCGCGCAGAAGTAGGTCGGAAGCCAGAGCGTGACGGTCACCTGTCCACCGTCAATCCGGACATCTTTGACGAACCCGAGGTCGGTAAGGGGCTCGTCGAGTTCCGGGTCGCGGACGGCGGACAGGGCCTCGGCGACCTGCGCCGCCGTGACCTTCGTGTCCGCGATCATCAGGTCGTCTGGGCCTCCGCCACCTGGTCCGGGACGACGTCGCCCGGCTGACCATCGGCGGTCTGCCCGTTCGACTTCATGATCTCCGGCGGCACCGGAATGTCGTAGAGCCCGGCCAGGTTGAGGCCGAGGATCTTGCGCTTGATCTCCGGCGTCAGCTCACCGTACTCAGAGACCATGTCCTCCGGCATCTGGAAGTCGACGAACATCTCGATCAGCCACTTCGGGTGCCAGAGGGCGTAGTCGCTGGCGAACGTGAGCTTGTCGGCCCCGACCCAGAAGAGCAGCTCACCAAGCCACTTGGCGAACTGCCGCGGCCGGCTGTGGATGAACGGCAGGACGACGGCCAGGCCGCCCCAGACGTTCGATTCCTGCACGGCGATCCAGCAGAAGTCCTCCAGGCGGGGCAGGTTGCAGTGCTCGATGATGAACGTCAGATCGGGATAGAGGGTGGCGACCTCGTCGACGTCGTCGATCTCGAAAGCGTCCTTGTTCAACGGCCAGATCGTCGGTCCCTTGTGGACGTGGATGTTGGTGATCCCGAGCTCGACGCACTTGTCGAAGTAGCGCCGGGACATGGGGTCCCGCATGTCGAAGCCCTTGGAGTCGCCCCTCCATTCAGCCGTGTAGAGCTTGCAGCCCTTGATGTTCCAGCGGCGGGCCTTCTCCTCGAGCACCTTCAAACCGTCCTCGCCGTCGCGGGGGTCCCACGCGGTGTTGAGGATGAAGCGGTCGGGATACTTCTCCTTGAGGATGGCGTCCCGGGCCGTGGTGTTGAAGCCCTCCTCGTACCAGTCCGTCAGGTAGGTCGGCAGGAACACCGCCTTGTCGACGTACCCGTCCTCGAAGAGGTCCTTCATCAGGTCCTCCTCGGAGTAGCCGCAGTACTTCTCGAACGACCAGACGTATTCCTCGGGACTCAGCGCGCTGTGGTACCCGTAGAAGCACCGGATCCAGCCCTCGCCATACTCCTTGTGCTTCCAGTTCTCCGGCGTTGCATTCCACCAGTGCATGTGGCCATCAACGATGAAATACTTCTCGCCGTTCTTTTCGTACATCTCGCCCCCCTTGTCACACCGGAAATGCAGGCGACGACGCCCGACCTTTGACCTCGGCGGGAACCTAACACCAGCGCAAGCGGGGGACCCCTGGAGTCTTTGCGCGAATCCGCGAAAAACCCGCCCGTTTGTATTGAGGGTGGCGCCCTAGGACCGCGACCCGACCCCGTTGCCGACCCCATTCCCGGTCCCGACGGCCTTCGGAGTGGCTTCTCCGATGAGGCGGCCGATCTCGTGGGAGGCGGCGATCCCGACATCGCGCAGGACCTTGGCCAGGGTGGGCAATTGGTTCTTGAAGCGGCGGGTCGGCACTGAAATTCCCAGCGAGGCGATGAGCCGTCCGTCCGGATCGCGGACCGGCACCGCCAGGCAGCATCCGCCCTCGGCGAATTCCTCCTGGTCCAAGGCCAAGCCGCGCTCGCGGACCGCGAGCAGGTTGTGCTTCAGCTGGTTGCGAGCGGTGATGGTGTGGCGCGAGAAGCGCTTGAGTGTCTGGCCCTGGAGATACGTCGGCCACTGCTCCTCAGGCACTTCGGCCAAGAAGATCTTCCCCAGCGCCAGCGCGTGGGCGGCCCCCCGGAACCCCTTGGAGAGGTCGGTGAGCTCCCGGCCGCCGCGCCGCCCGAGGATCTCGGCGATCTCGAGGTCGCCGGAGTGCCACAGGGCGATGTAGGCCCGGGCCGACGCCCGGTCGCGCAGCTCCTCCAGGAACGGCTCGAGCCGCTCGGGCTGCAGCGTCGACTCCACGTAGGAGCGGTACAGCGAAACCATCTTCGGGCCAAGAACGTAGAGCCCGGACCCGGCGGGCGACAGCTCGAGGAAACCCTCGTACCGCAGTGAATTACTCAGCGAATAAGCCGAGGACAGGCTCACGTCCAAGGCCCGCGCCATGGCTTTGACGGACACACCCTTCGGGTGCTCCGCCGTGAACTCGAGGGCCCGGAGCACGTGAACAGCGGTGCTCAAGGTCCTACCGGACTCGGCCATCAGCAGTCCCCCCGGAATACTGCTCTAGATGGTGCGAAATTGGCCGCAGTTATGCGAAGAACCCGCACGTTTCGTGCGGAGTTGAAGTCCATTTCCCTTCCCGCCGGAACAGTGCCACCGGGGGCCGTCTTGGTCAAGGACCAGTGACAACACAGGCCACTGTGGCGCGAACGGGCGAAATCTCATCGTCCGTAGTAACTAGTACGCCCCGCCGGAGCGATGTTCTCAGCCACACCGGTGACATCGTCATCGGGTCCGGCGGCTCTTCGCTGCCGGACGCCGCCTGACCCTTACGGGGCGGCCGACTCGGCGGCGGCCAGCCTGTCGGTGGCGGCCTCCCAGGCCTCCATGGCCGCCAGCGGCCTCCTTGCGGGCCGCGCCGTGGCGGGCGGCCAGCTCGCCGATCCGGCCGTGGTCGCCGTAGATCTCGGGGTCGGCCAGCTGGCGCTCGAGCTCGGCCACGACCTTCTTCTCGGCCGCCTCCCAGCGCCGCTCGGCTCGCCGCCACCGCCTTCTTCAGGTCCTTGGTGGCCCGGTGGCGGGCCTCCCGGATCTCGGCCTCGGTCCGGCGGTCCTCGCGTCGGTTGCGCCCGCCCCGCCTCCGCCCGCCGCGCGGCCGGACGGCGGCCGGTCCGCCGGCGGGGGCACGACGTCGGGGCCGAGCCGCCGGGGGTGAGCACCGGCCTCGTCGACCTCGGTCGTGGCAAGCGGGCCGTGCCGTTGCGGACCTCGATGAGGCTGGTGGCCACCGACCGGATCAGGGCCCGGTCGTGGGTGACGAGCAGGACGGTGCCGGCGTAGGCCCGCAGGGCGTCCTCCAGCAGGTCGCAGCTCGGCAGGTCGAGGTGGTTGGTGGGCTCGTCGAGGACGAGCAGGTTGTGGGGCTCGACCATGAGCTTGCCGAGCGCCAGCCGGGTGCGCTCACCGCCGGAGAGTTCCCCCACCTTGCGCTCCACGGCGTCGCCCGAGAACCCGAAGGCGCCCAGATAGGTGCGGAGGTTCCTGCCCGCCTTCTCCGGCACGCTGGCCCGGAACTCGTCCACCACCGACCTGTCGAGCCGCAGCACCTCGACCTGGTGCTGGGCGAACCGGCCGACCTCGACGTTGGCGCCGAGCGTGCACCCGGCCCGACGAGCGGCGGCGATCTCCCCCAGCAGGAGCCGCAGCAGCGTGGTCTTGCCCGCGCCGTTGGGCCCGACGAGGCCGATGCGCATCCCCCGCTCGACGACCAGGTTCACGCCGCGGAGGACGACCTCGTCGCCGTAGCCGGCGGTGACGCCCTCCAGTTCGGCCACCACCCGGGACGCCCGGGGCGGCTCGGGGAACTGGAACCGGGCCTTCACCTCGGAGGCGGTCGGGACGTGGATGGCCTCCAGCTTCTCCAGGGCCTTGACGCGGCTCTGGACCTGGCGGGCCTTGGTGGCCTTGTAGCGGAACCGCTCCACGAACCGCTCGGTGGCCGCCATCTGGCGGGCCTGGTCGGCCGCCGCCGCCTCGGCCTGGGCGATCCGCTCCTCCCGCTGGGCGACGTACTCGACGAACCCGCCGACGAACTCGGTGATCCGGCCGCCCGCCAGCTCCAGCACCCGGTTGGCCACGCCGTCGATGAAGTCCCGGTCGTGGCTGACGAAGAGGAGGGCCCCCGGGAAGGTCGGCCAGCTGCTCCTCCAGCCAGGCCACGCTGTCGACGTCGAGGTGGTTGGTCGGCTCGTCGAGCAGCAGGACGTCGGGCCGGGCCACCAGGATCCGGGCCAGGGCGGCCCGCATCCGCCACCCGCCGGACAGCTCGGCCAGGGGACGGCGCCGGTCGGCCGTCGGTGAACCCGAGGCCGGCCAGGACCCGGTGGGCCTCGGCCTCGACGGCGTAGCCCCCCTGCTGCTCGAAGGCGCTCTGGGCCGTCGCCCAGTTCCCGGCAGGAGCGCGGTCGTGCTCGGGCGCCGGTGGTGGCGGCCACGCCGTGGTGGAGCTCCTCGATCCGGTGGGCGAGGTCGACGATCGTCGCCGGCGCCCCGAAGCGCCTCGTCGAGGGCGCTGACCCGCCGGCGCCTCCGTGCGGTCCTGGGGCAGGTAGGCGGTGGTCAGGGTGGAGGGCCGGGTCACGGTGCCGCTGTCGGGGCGCTGCTCGCCGGCCAGGATCTCCAGCAGGGTCGTCTTGCCCGTGCCGTTCCCGCCGACCAGGGCGACCCGCCGCCCCGGGCCAACGTGACGGTCACGTCGGCGAACAGGACGCGCTGGCCGTGCGCTTTGGAGAGGCCTGAACCGGTGAGCACACCGTCAGGCTAAAGGGAACCCTCTCAGCTCGTGAGCACGGCGCCGACGGTGTCGACGACCAGCACGTCGCAGGAAGCGTGGTGGGAGATGTGGTTGGGAACGCTGCCCAGAAGGCGGCGCTTCATCCCGCGGTTGCCGACCACGATCAGGTCGCCACCGACCGTCTCGGCCACCGACAGGATGGCGGTGGCCGGTTGGGCGGCGACGGCATGGGTCGTGACGCTCTCGCCGACGCCCATCAGCTCGTCGGCCACCTCGTCGAGGAGACGGCAGGCGTCCTCCCGCGCCGCGATCTCCCACTCCACGACACCGTTCGGCATGAGCCCCGGTTCGGCGGCGGCGGCCAGCACCATGGCCGGCGGGCGGTAGGCGGTCACGACGTGGAGGTCGGCGCCGAAGGCGGAGGCCAAGGAGGCCGCCCGCCGTACCGCTTCGGAGGCCGTGGCCGATCCGTCGGTGCCCACCACGATCGCTCGGAACATCGCCGTCCTCCTTCGCTGGCCGGCCAGCTGGATTCCGACGCTAGGGCCGCGCTCACCGACCGTCGTGTTCCGTTACGACACTGGCTCTGTCAGGCCGGTGACAGTCGACGAATTTACCGGCCGAGCGGTCGGTAAAAGTTGACAAACCCCCCTCTCAACGACCTAGAACGGCTGACACGCCAACGGGAGGTCGGGAGGTCGTCATGCAGGTTCTGCAGAGCTACGTCGCCGGCGAGTGGCACACACCGTCGGGTGAAGGGGTCGAAGTCCACGACGCCACCACCGGTGAGCCCGTTGCCCGGGTGGGCAGCGACGGCATCGACGTCGCCGCCGCCCTGCGCCATGGCCGGGAGGTCGGCGGCCCGGCCCTGCGCCGCCTGACGTTCGGGCAGCGGGCCGGGATTCTGAAGGCCCTCGGCGGCTACCTCAACGAGCACAAGGAAGACCTCTACGCCCTGTCGACGGCCACCGGCGCCACCCGGCCCGACGCCTGGCTCGACATCGAGGGCGGCACGGGCGTGCTGGCCGTCTACGCCTCCAAGGGTCGCAAGGAGCTGCCCGACACCACTTTCCTCCGCGACGGCGAGCCCGAAGTCCTGGCCAAGGACGGCTCGTTCCTGGGGTTGCACCTCCTCGTGCCCCGGGAAGGCGTCGCCGTCCTCATCAACGCCTTCAACTTCCCGGTGTGGGGAATGCTGGAGAAGGTTGCCCCGGCGCTGCTGGCCGGCGTGCCGGTGCTGGTCAAGCCGGCCACGCCGACGGCCTACGTGGCCGAAGCGGCCGTCCGGCTCATGGTCGACTCCGGCGCCTTACCGGAGGGAGCCGTCCAACTGGTGTGCGGCAGCCTCGGCTCCGCCTTTGACCACCTGACCGGACAGGACTCGGTGTTCTTCACCGGATCGGCGGCCACGGCCACCAAGCTGCGCTCCCATCCGGTGGTGCTGGCCCAGTCGGTGCGCTTCACCGCTGAGGCCGACTCGCTCAACGCCTCCGTGCTCGGCCCGGCGGCCGTTCCCGGCACGGCCGAGTTCGACCTCTACGTCAAGGAGGTCGCCCGGGAGATGACCACCAAGGCCGGGCAGCGCTGTACGGCCATCCGCCGGGCGCTGGTGCCGTCGGGTGTCATCGACGACGTCGTGTCGGCGCTGTCCGATCGGCTGGCCAAGGTGGTGGTCGGCGATCCCCGCCGGGAGGAGGTCCGCATGGGGCCGCTCGTGAGCCTCGACCAGCGGGGCGAGGTCGAGCGGGCCGTGGGCGCGCTGGCTGAGGGAACCGAGGTGGCGATCGGCGGCCCGGACGGGAAGTTCGAGCCGCTCGGGGCCGAAGGGGGCCGGGGGGCGTTCCTGGCCCCGACCGTGCTGGTGGCCCGGAACGCCACGATGCCGGCCGTCCACGATGTGGAGCCCTTCGGGCCGGTGTGCACCGTGCTGCCCTATGGCGACGTCGACGAGGCCGTCGACCTGGCCCGGCTGGGCAAGGGGAGCCTGGTCGTGTCGGTCTTCACGCCCGACGCCGGCGAGGCGGGCCGGCTGGCGCTCGGCCTGGGCGCCCACCACGGCCGGGTCCTCCTGGTCGACGAGCGGTGCGGCAAGACGCAGACCGGGCATGGTTCGCCGATGCCCCACCTCGTCCACGGCGGCCCCGGGCGGGCCGGGGGCGGCGAGGAGCTGGGCGGCATCCGGTCGGTGCACCACCACCTCCAGCGGGTGGCGGTGCAGGGGTCACCGGACGTCCTCTCGGCGCTCACCGGGACGTTGCTGCCCGGAGCCACCCGCCACGAGGGCGGCCCCCACCCGTTCACGAAGCACTTCGAGGACCTGGCGGTCGGCGACTCGCTGGTGACCGAGTCGCGCCCGATCACGATCGAGGACATCGACCGGTTCGCCGACCTGACCGGCGACCGCTTCTACGCCCACACCGACGAGGAGGCGGCGGCCAAGAGCCCGATCTTCGGCGGGCGGGTGGCCCACGGCTACTTCGTGATCGCCGCCGCCGCCGGCCTGTTCGTGTGGCCCGACCCGGGACCGGTCCTGGCCAACTACGGCATCGACCGGCTCCGCTTCACCACTCCGGTCAAGCCCGGGGACGAGATCCACGTCGTGTTCACCTGCAAGGAGAAGTCGCCCCGGAAGGGGACCGGGTACGGCGAGGTCCGCTGGGACACCCAGGTCGTCAACCAGGACGGCGCGGTGGTGGCGGCCTACGACGTGCTCACCATGGTGGCGACCAAGGAAGGAGCGCAGGGCAAGTGAGCGATCCGATCCTGCTGGAACGCAACGGCGACGTCGCCGAGCTCGTCCTCAACCGGCCGGAGCGGCGCAACGCCCTCGACCGGCCGGCGGTGGCGGCCTTTGCCGGTGCCCTCGACGAGTTGGAAAAGAGCCCGCCCCGCGCGTTGCTCCTCCGGGGCGAGGGAAAGGGGTTCTGTGCCGGCCGGGACCTGAGCGACGCGGAGCCGCTCACCGAGGACGCCGAAGCCATCCTGCGCGACGGCATCAACCCCCTGGTCGCCCGCCTGGCCGTTCTGCCCTGCGCCACCGTGGCGGCCGTCCAGGGGGCCGCACTGGGCACCGGTCTGGGCCTCGCCCTGGCCTGCGACCTCCTTCTCGTCGGGGAGAGCGCCAAGATCGGGAGCCCCTTCGCCGCCATCGGCGCCGTCCTCGACTCGGGTTCCCATCTCTTCCTCTGCTCCCGCATCGGCCCGACCCGCACGCTGGAACTCGTCTACACCGGCCGGTTCCTGTCGGGCGCCGAGGCCGTCGAGTGGGGGATCGCCAACCGGGTCATGCCTGACGACGAGCTGCTCGACACCGCTCGGGGCCTGGTGTCGACGATCGCCGCTGGGCCCAGCGCGGCGTTCCTCCACTCGAAGCGGATCATCCGCCGAATCACCGATGGAGAGACATCGCTCGCCGACGTGCTCGCCGCCGAGGCGGCCGCCCAGGGGGCGGCGGCCCGCACCCACGACTACGGCGAAGGGATCACCGCCTTCCAGGAGAAGCGGAAGCCCACATTCACCGGTCGCTGAAGGTACGCGTCGCCGCCGCGGCGGCTAGAGGGGACCTCGGTCCCAGGGGCCGGTGATGGCGTAGGTCGCTCCCGGCCGCTGGATGTTGACGAAGAGCCATTTCCCGTCGGGGCTCCAGGTGGCTCCGGCGAACTCGCCGTTCGAGCCCCGGTTGCGGGCGAAGTCGAAGAGGTTGCCGTGGGACAGACCCTTGAGGCGGTCGCGGCTGCCTTCGCCGTCCTCGCAGAGCAGCACCGCTCCCCGCGGCGAGACCGTCAAGTTGTCCGGGTTGCGCAGCGCCACCGCCGAGCGGGATTCGTAGACGAGCTTGATCCGGGTGTTGACCGGGTCGTACCACCAGACCTGGCCGAGCCCGGCGTTCCCGCCGTCGGTGCAGACGATCCAGGCGCCACTCCAGGCGCCGTTGGCGTGCCAGAAGCATCCTTCGAGCCGGCCGAAGGTGGCCCCACCCCGCCAATGTCCCTGCTCGAACACCTCCGACGGGTTGTGACCGGCGTTGCGAGGGTCGGGATCGGGGATATCGACCCACGTGGTCGGGAGCCACGCACCGGGATGCTGGCCCCGCCGGAGGTCGGCCTTCCACCAGCCCTTGATGGCCAGCATCTGCAGACTCCCGCCGGCGGCCAGGACATTTCTCGTCTTGGGGAGGAACCGGTAGAAGCCGGCGGCGGGGCGGTCCTCCGTCTCGTAGACGATGCCAGACCCGGGATCGACGCAGACGGCCTCGTGGATGAAGCGGCCCATGGCCTTGAGGGGGAGGGCCTTGACCGGTCCGGCCGCTCCGGCCGGCACTTCGAAGCAGTAGCCGTGAGGCATCTTGTAGCCGTGGCCGAGGCCGACCGTGGTTTCCTCGCAGGAGATCCACGATCCCCACGGGGTGGGGCCGCCGGCGCAGTTGCGGACGGTGCCGACGAGCGTCGGGTAGCTGGCCACGAGCCTGGCTGCCTTCGGGTCGAAGACGAGGTTGGTCGTGCCGCCGCCGGCCGTGCCGTCGTAGGCGCTTCCGGCGAATGCCCCTTTGTGGCCGTCGACCTCGTGGTTGCGGACGAGGCGGATCGTGCCACCCGGACCGGGGAAGGCGGCCATGCCGTCGTGGTAGTTGGGCGTGGGCTTGCCGTTCGACATCCTGTCGCCCGCGGCGCCGAAGCGGACGTACCAGAAGCCGTCGGGGAGATCGAGGTGGGGACCGGCCTTCTTGAGGGGGCCGTAGCCGGCGTTGCCGGAGGCGACGGCGAAGGCGTCGACGGCGTCGGGCGCCTCCTCGGCGGCCAGGGCTTCGAGTGCCCGGATGGGGCCGGCGGCGAGGACTCCGGTGGCCACCGCGCCGGCCCGCAGAAAGGCCCGGCGACTCGGGCTCACCGCGCCGCCCTGACTGCGGACACCACCACGGCCCGGGAACCTACGTTCTCAAGGTGACGTCCCGGCGACAGATTCGCGACGACCGGCCCAACACCCTCGGACTACGGGATGAGGGCGTCGATCACGTAGTCGATGGCCCGGGTGAGCTGGGCGACGTCGTCGGGGTCGATAGCCGGGAAACATGCGACCCGAAGCTGGTTGCGGCCGAGCTTGCGGTAGGACTCGGTGTCGACGATGCCGTTCTGGCGCAGGATCCTGGCCAGAGCGTCGGCGTTCACCGTCGGCGTCGAAGTCGATCGTGACCGTGACGGTGCTGCGCCACCGGGGCTCGCTCACGAACGGCGTGGCCAGCGGATGCTGGTCGGCCCAGCGGTAGAGGATCGCCGACGAGGCGTCGCACCGGCCCGCCGCCCACTCCAGTCCGCCGAGGGCGTTGATCCAGTCGATCTGGTCGGCCAGCAGGAACAGCGTGGCCAGCGCCGGGGTGTTGTAGGTCTGGTCGGACCGCGAGTTGTCGACGGCCAGCGGCAGGCTGAGCGACGGGGGCGACCACCGGCCAGCCGAGGCCAGGCGCGAGATCCGCTCGATGGCGGCCGGCGAGCACAGCGCCAGCCACAGCCCCCCGTCCGAAGCGAAGCACTTCTGGGGCGCGAAGTAGTAGCAGTCGAACTCGCCCGGGTCGACCCGCATCCCGCCGGCGGCCGAAGTGGCGTCGACCAGCACGAGGGCGTGCGGGTCGGCGTCGGCCGGCCTACTGACGGGGGCGGTGACGCCGGTCGACGTCTCGTTGTGGGTGAGGGCGTAGACGTCGAAGTCCGGGTGGCCCTTGGCGTCGGGCGCCGTACCCGGCTCCGCCTCGATGACGTCGGGTGGTTCGAGGTGGGGAGCACCGGTCACGGCGGCGGCGAACTTCGACGAGAACTCGCCGAAGGACAGGTGCTGGCTGCGCCGCTCGATGAGCCCGAAGGCGGCGGCGTCCCAGAAGGCGGTCGATCCGCCGTTGCCGAGGATGACTTCGTACCCCTCGGTGAGGGTGAACATCGCCGCCAGGCCGGACCGCACCCGGCCCACGACGGACCGGACAGCGGGCCTCCGGTGGCTGGTGCCCATATAAGAGGCGCCGGTGGCGGCCAGGGCGACCAGAGCCTCCGTCCGCACCTTGGACGGCCCGGAGCCGAATCGGCCCTCGGCCGGGAGGCGATCGTGAGGGATCGTAATCTGGGGGTCGTTCTCGCTCATCGGTGCCACTATTCGACCGTATCGGACCGGTAAGCGAATCGGGCCACCGACCGCGACGGAAGGAAGCGGAACACGTGTCGCAGACAACCGAAAGCCAGGACGGGGGTCCGGGGCGTCCCCCAACGGATCTCCACGCTGGTGGGGGCCATCGCCCCGTCGGCCACGCTGACCATCGACGCCAAGGCCCGGGCGCTGCGGGCGTCAGGGGTCAAGGTGGTCAGCTTCGGGGCGGGCGAACCCGACTTCCCCACACCCGACTACGTGGTCGACGCCGCCATCGGTGCGGCGAAGGACCCGGCGTCGCACCACTACACCGCCGTCAGCGGGCTCCAGCCGCTGCGGGAGGCGGTGGTGGCCAAGACGGCCCGGGACTCGGGCTATTCAGGTGACCCCCGCCCAGGTCCTGATCACGAACGGTGGCAAGCAGGCGATCGCCAACGCCTTCCTGACCATCCTCGATCCGGGTGACGAGGTGATCGTCCCCGCCCCCTACTGGGTGACGTTTCCTGAGGCCATCGCCCTGGCCGGCGGCGTGCCCGTCCCCATCGGCACCACCGTGGCCAGCGGGTTCCGGGTGTCCCTCGAGCAGCTCGAAGACGTGTGCACCTCCCGCACCAAGGCGATCCTGTTCGTGTCGCCCTCCAACCCCACCGGGGCGATCTACACGCCGGCCGAGGTCGAAGCCATCGGGCGCTTCGCCGTTGAGCGGGGCCTGTGGGTCGTCACCGACGAGATGTACGAACACTTCGTCTACGGCGACCGGCAGGCGCCGTCGATGCCGGTGCTCGTCCCGGAGCTGGCCGACCGGTGCGTGGTGATCAATGCCGTCTCGAAGGCCTATGCCATGACCGGATGGCGGGTGGGCTGGCTGATCGCCCCGCCCGACGTGGCGGCGGCGGCCACGAACCTCCAGTCGCACACCACCTCCAACGTTTCCAATGTCTCCCAGGCGGCGGCGCTGGCCGCCCTCACCGGCAGCCTGGACTTCACCACCATGATGCGGGGCGCCTTCGACGTCCGCCGGCGGCGGATGCACGAGCTGTTGGCCGCCATCCCCGGCGTGTCGAGTGCCGAGCCGGAGGGCGCCTTCTACGCCTTCCCGTCGTTCGAGGGCGTGCTCGGGCGCGAGATCAACGGCCGGCGGCCCGAGACCACGCTGGCGCTGGCCGAGGTACTCCTCGAAGAGGCCGGTGTGGCCATCGTTCCCGGAGAGGCGTTCGGGGCGCCCGGTTACGCTCGCCTGTCGTACGCTTTGGGAGAGGACGAGCTCGTCGAAGGTCTGACGCGCCTGGGCGAGGTGCTCGGAGGCTGAGGGGGGAGCCTTGCAGCGTGCCATCCGGTGGGGAGCGGCTCTGTTGGCGCTTGCCGCCGGCGCGGGGTTGGCCGCCCCCACCGCACGCACCGCCGCCGCCCCGGGTGACTCGGGCCTCGACCTCGACCTGTACCGGATCACCGCCCCGCCGGCCGCCGTCGACCGCCTGGAGCGCGAGGGGCTCGACGTCGCCGCCTCCCGGCCCGACGGGACAACCGAAATCGTCCTCACCCCCACCGAGCGTGCCCGGCTCACCGCCGCCGGATTCCAGCCCGTCCGGTGGCGCGACGACGCCGGCCGGTCGGTGGCCGACCTGGCCCGGGCCCAGGCGGCGCGGTCGGGGTCGCTGGTCTGGAAGCGCTGGGAAGGGCCCGGCGGGCTGCGGGCCGAGATCGAAGAACTGGCCGCCGCCCATCCCGACCTCGTCCGCACCTCGGTCGTCGGCCACTCCGTCCGGGGACGGGAGATCCTCGCCGTCCGGCTGACGGGGGGCGCGCCCCGTGTGCCGGAGGGCGCCCGTCCCGCCGTGCTCTACGCCTCGCTGCAGCACGCCCGCGAGTGGATCAGCGGGGAGGTGACACGCCGGCTGCTCCGCTCACTGGTTGACGCCTACGGCATCGACCCCGAGACCACCAGACTCCTCGACACCACCGAGCTGTGGTTCCTGCCGGTGGCCAACCCCGACGGCTACGAGCTGACCTTCGAGCCCGGGCGCCGGCTGTGGCGCAAGAACGCCGCCGACACCGACGGCGACGGGAAGGTCTCCGGGGGGGACGGGGTCGACATGAACCGCAACTTCCCCGACCACTGGGGCTACGCCCCCCTCGGTTCCTCCGATTCACCCGACGACCAGACCTACCGGGGCCCGGCGGCCGCCTCGGAGCCGGAGACCCAGGCGGTCGTCGCCCTGGCCTCCCGGCTGCGGTTCCGGTTCATGGTGAACTACCACTCCTTCGGCCGTCTCCTGCTGTACCCGATCGGCTGGCAGGAGCAGACGCCGACCGCCGATCAGCCCATCTACTCCGCCCTGGCCGGCACGCCGGTCAAACCGGGAATCCCCGGCTACAAGCCGGAGCTGGCCGCCGACCTCTACCCCACCAACGGGGAAACCTCGAGCTGGGCACACGCCAGCACAGGGACGCTGGCCTTCACCGTCGAGCTCGGCGAGGGAGTGCCCGGCAGCGGCTTCGTCTTCCCTGACAACGAGGCGTTGGTGGAGCAGGAGTTCCAACTGAACCGACCGTTCGCCCTCGACGTGGCCCGCTCGGCGGCGAATCCGGCCGAGCCGGTATCGCACCTCGGCAACCGGGTGCAGTCGTTCACCGTCGACGGGTTCGGTGTCTCCTACGGAGACCCGCAGCCGGTGCAGGCCACGGTCCTCCGCCGGCTCGGCCCGGTGCGGCTGCACTGGCAGGTGGGAGACGGCCCCGAGCGTCAGGCCCCGGCGGTGGAGTGGGCCGGCGGCCTGCGGTACGGCGGCACCGGTTCGTTGTACGCCAACCGGGTGCGCGGTTCGGTGACCGGCACCAAGCCCGGCGATCGCGTCAAGGTCTGGTTCAGTGCCGGCGGGGAGGCGAGCGAGGCCTTCACCTACCGCGTCGAACCGCACCGGGACGCCCGGGTCCTGGTGGTGGTGGGCGGGGAGCACCGGCCGCCGCCGGCGCCGCCGGCGACGGGCACTCCGGCTCGACCGCCTCGGTCCGGTCGTGGCCGCCCTGGCCGCCAACGGCGTCGAGGCCGACACGTACGACGTCGACGGTCGGGGGCGGGTGGCCCCCCACCCGCTCGGTGTGCTGGGCCACTACGACCTGGTGGTGTGGAGCACCGACGAGGACCGGCCGGCCGACCCGGCCGCGGCCGTTCCGGCCACCGGGGTCCGCGGTCTTCCCCCGACCGCCGGCGTGTCCCGTCTGGCCAACCAGGAGATGCTCGCCGCCCGCGACCACCTCAACGAGGGCGGCCGGCTGCTCTACATGGGCCGGAACGCCGGCCGCCCCTACACCGACGGTGCCCGCTACGACCCGGTGGCCGACGGCCCCTGCACGCCGAAGACCCCCGGGCCGGGCGTGGAGGGCGAGGAGGGCGACACCGGGCACGGCTGCGTGACGCTCTCCGACGAGTTCTTCCAGTACTGGCTGGGTGCCTACGACATCGCGCCGGGCGGTGGTCGTGGTACAGACTCCCGGATCGCCCCGGTCGACGGGGTCAGGATGCCCTTCGCCGGGCTCAGCTGGAGCTTCGCCGCCGCCGCCATCGCCCCCGGCCGCAGTGCCGCCGCCTATGGGGCCACGGCCGAGAGGATCGGGGTCACCTACCCGGCGCTGCACGGACGGACGGCGGCCAAGTACCGGATCTCCCGCCCCGGGAGTGGCCGCTACAGCACCACCACCGGAGCGGTCGTGGAGACGCCGTGGAGCCTGCTCTTCGGGTTCGGTTTCGAGGACGTGGCCGGGGCCGACCAGCGGGCCCAGATCATGGGCCGGGCGCTGCGCTTCCTGCTGGCTCCTCGCTGAGCGTTTGGGCGTCGTACCAGCGGGGGCGCTTCTCACGGGCCCACCACGCCGGCACCCGGCCGGAGACCATCCCCCGCAGCGCCTCGGGATCGGCGACGGCCAGGCAGATATGGCCGGTGACGGCCAGGCCGAGGGCCAGGGCCGTCCAGTCGTGGATGAAGGTGGCGCCCGTCCGCCACGACAGCGGGAAGGGGCTGAAGAACCGCAGCACCAGCCCGGTGGCCAGCAGGGTGACGAGGGCGCCGGCGACGAAGGCGGCGTTGAGCTTCTGGCCGGGGTTGAACTTGCCCAGGCGGACGGTCGGGTCGGCGCCCCGGCTGCGGAGCCAGCGGATGTCGTCGGCGCTGAAGCGGTTGAGGGCGCCGAGGTCGCGCCGGAGCTTCCGGCCGCGCCGGCCGCGCACGGCGAGCAGGAATGGGATCGGCAGGCCGAGCCCGGCGACGACGTGGATCTCCTTGATCAGCGCCCGGCGCCCGACGAGGCTCGCTAACTCGCCCCAGTAGAGGACCGCGCCGGTGGCCACCAACACGCCGACCAGCGCGGCAGTGACCCAGTGCAGGCAACGCTCGGTGCGGTCGAAGCGTTCCACGGTCAGCCCTCGACCGGCTCGTCGTCACGACCGTTGGATCGGCCGATCCAGGCGTCGACGTCGTAGCCCTGCTTCTCCCAGTAGCCGGGCCGGGGGTTCTCGACCAGGGTGATCCGCGACAGCCACTTGAGCGACTTGTAGCCGTACATCGGCGCCACGTAGAGGCGGACGGGCCCGCCGTGGGCGGAGGAGATCGGCTTCCCGTCGAGCTCGTAGGCCACGATGACGTCGTCGCGCCGGGCCTGCTCCAGGGTCAGGGACTCGGTGTAGGCGCCGTCGAACGACTCGAATTCCAAACCGGTGACCCCACCGTGCGGGGCGGCCCGGTCGATGACGTCGGCCAGGCGGGCTCCCCGCCAGCGGACATCACGCACCCGCCAGCCGGTCACGCACTGAAAGTCCTTGGTGAGCCCGACGGCCGGCATCCGCAGGAGCTCGTCGTAGCCGATCGCGTAGGGGGCGCCGGCCAGGCCTCCGACCTCGAGCCGCCAGTCGGCCGCGGCCCGGCTCGGGAGCTGCCCGGTGACGGAGTAGATGCGGAACCGGCCGGTGGGCAGGAGGCCGAGCAGGCCGCTGCCGTCCTTGACCGCCACTGAGCCGAGCAGGCGTTCCATGAGGTCGGCGGCCTTCGAACCCCAGAGGATTCCGGACATGCCGAAGAGCGAGAGACCGAGGAATACCCGCCGCCCGACGGGCGCTCCCTCGAGTTCATGGGGCGTAGGCACCTCCTGCAGTCTCGCCGGTTCGCCCGGCGTTTCACAGGCGGCTGCTCGAAAGGTGCAGTTGCGCAGGAAATCACTGGGCCTGGTCGAACCAGTCCACTGTTCGCAGAACTGTCGCGGCCGGCCCCCCGGTGCCGTCATGCGGGGAGCCGCTCCTCAGCTGGGAGCCCCTCGTTTGTCCCGTATGTCGCTTCGGGCCCCCTGGGCCCGCACGCTCCTCGCGGCCGTCGTGGTCGCCGCCGGTGCGGTCGCCGTGGCCGACCCGAAACCGGCGGCCGGCGCGCCGGCGCCGGTGACGTTCGCCGCCGCGGCCGACGCCCGGGTCGATCAGAAGCGCCCGTCGAGCAACTTCTACAACGATCCGTTGCGGGTCGAGTACGACTCCAAAGCCGCCGTGACGTCGTATCTCAAGTTCACGACCACGGGACTGGCCGGGCCCGTCCAGAAGGCCACGTTGCGGCTCCGGGCGGGTTCCAACGGCAGCGGGCAGGGCGTACCCTCTTCACAGCACCGGCACCGGCTGGACCGAGAAGGGCCTCACGTGGAAGAACGCTCCCGCCCGGGGCGCTCTGGTCGGCACCGGCCCCGAAACTGCCGGCCAACACCTGGGTCGAGATCGACGTCACGAGCACGGTGCGGGGCAACGGCACCTTCGCCTTCGTGCTGTCGAAGCCCTCGGGCTCGGACGGGGGTGACCTCAAGTCCCGAGAGCAGTCCAACGGGCCGCAGCTGGTGGTGACCACAGCAGACACCACGACCACGACGACGAGCAGCACGACGACGAGCAGCACGTCTTCGAGCACGACGTCTTCGAGCACGAGCAGCAGCACGACCTCGAGTAGCACAACGTCGAGTAGCACCACCTCGTCGAGTAGCACCACCTCGTCGAGCACGACCACCTCGTCGAGTAGCACCACCACGTCGAGCACCACGACGTCGTCGACGTCCACGACCAGTACGACGCTTCCGCCGTCCGACCCCGGGCCGCTGCCGGTGCCGAACACGGACACCGCTTGGCGGGCCGGGGAACACCTACGGCGGCGGGTACAACAACTTCGTCCGCTTCCACCCGACCGACGCCGACCGGGCGCTGCTGGTGACCGACGTCGGCGGGATCCACCTCTCCACCGACGGGGGCCGCACCTGGCTCCCCCGCAGCCGCAGCCTCAATGACATGGTGGCCGGCCTGGCCTGGAACCCGAGCCGGCCCAATGTCGCCTACGCCCTGGCCGGCTCCGGCTATTCCGGGAGCGGTGGTGTGCTGGTGAGCACGGACGGTGGCGTGAGCTGGACGATGGCGTCGAAGACGCCGACGGGCTCGTCCAACAACCCGCCGGAGTCGGACGGGCTCCCGACGTCCCATCCCCGCTCGATCGGTCAGCTCCTGACGGTCGACGCCCCGGGCGGCTTCCTCTACGCCGGGACGTACAAGCAGGGCCTGATGCGAGCCCCGATCGGAGCCGACGGCCGCCCCGGCGCCTGGACGACGGTCGCTCTGGCCCCGGTGAGCGGCCGGCCCTACTTCATCCGGGGCATCGCCCTCGACGACGTCGACCCGACCGTCGTCTACGTCGCCACCTACGGCTCGTCGGCGGGTTCCGGCGTCGGGCGCGTCTACCGGGTGACCGGCGCCGGTGGCGCCGCGCCGGTCATCGACGAACTCACCGGCGGGCCCCGCCAGGCCGAGGAGCTGCGCACGCTGGGCGGGCACCTGTACGCCGTCGCCAACGACAGCTCCGGAGCGGGCGTCGGGGCCTTCCGGCTGGCTGACTCCCGCACGGCGGTTTCCGACACGCCGTGGCGGCGGATCGCGTCGGGGCCGGCGGTCACCAGCGTGCGGTACTACGGGCTCGAGATCTACAAGCGGGGCGGGACCACCACGCTGTGGGTCACGAGCGAAAAGTCGTGGCGGCCCAGCGCCGACACCGCCTACAAGTTCCTCTGGCGGGGGACTTCGGCCGACGACTTCGCCACCGACGGTTCGTGGACCGCGCTGCCCCGCGACCCCGGCGACACCCGGAACGACGTGGCTGGGCCCAACAACCCGCCCCGGCCGTTCTGGACCATCACCAACGGCACGTACGGCTGGCCGGGGGTCGACTCCGGCTACACCGCCAGCGCCGTCAGCGTGAGCCCCGCCGACCCCGACACCCTGCTCCTGGCCGGCCAGGTGTCGCCCTGGCGAACGACCGATAACGGGGAGACCTGGTATCCGGTGCCGACCGGTGTCGACATCCTCGTCGAGAACCGGGTCACTACCGACCCGGCCGAGCCGGCCACCGTCGCCATCGGGGCGCTCGACTTCCGGGGTTTCACGAGCAACGACGGGATGCGGACGGGCCGCTACGTCGGCCTGGCGCTCAAGCAGTCCGGCGTGCCCGGCAGCGCCGGCGAGGTCTGGTCGGTCGCCTTCGACCAGTCGGCCCCGGGGCCGAACCGGCCCGTCTACTTCGGCACCGGCGACAAGACCAACGAACTGGGTGAGGTCTGGATGGACCTCGACCCGTCCACACCGCTCAGCGGTTGGACCGAGCTCATGGACCAGAGCGTCTCGGGCGGGAAACGGCCGATCGGTCTGACCGTGGTGCGCGACCCGGCGGCCCCCGAGGTGCCCGTCACCCTGGCCGTCCTCCAGGGCGGGCAGATGCTGCGCAAGATCGGGCACGATCCCGGCACCGCCTGGGTCCCGGCGACCAATTTCACCAGCCCGATCGTCAACACCTCGTGGCCGCAGGCGGTGGAGTTCGCCTGGAAGCCGGGCATGACCAAGATCTACGTCTACGACCGGGCGAGCGGCCTGTGGCGCTCCGACGACTACGGCTTCAACTGGACCCGCCTGTATGTGAGCCCCGACCAGGGCACGAACAAGCAGGGCTTCGTGGCCGTCGCTCCCGACAACGAGAACATCGTCTACCTCTCGACGTCGGCCGGGCTGTCGGTGGTGACCAATGCCGGGACGGCGACGGCCGATTCGGCGGTCCTGGTGCCGATCCCGGTGGCGGGCGGCAAGCCCGGGCCGCTGGCCGTGGGGATCGACGGCCGCATCTACCTCGCCACGCAACCCGGCGGCGGGCACGTCGCCCGGATCTGGGGCAACCGCATCACGGCCGACGGCGGTGTCGCCCTGGCCTGGACGGACCTGGCCGACGACATGTGGTACCACGCCATCAACGACACCCGGGAGATGGCGGTCGGCGGTAACGGTGCGGTCTACGTCTCCCTCAGTGGCGGCGTCTTCGTTCTCGACGATCCGCAGATTCCCGCCGCCCCCGACTAGAGGGCCGGGTTGTAACGCCCCGGGGGGCGAGCAGGACTGTGCCCGCATGCGCCCCTCACTCGCCACCTTCGCCCGGCCGCTCCTGCGCTGGGAGTACGTGCCCGAGGCGGTCCTGCTCCTCGGCCTGACCGCGTTCTTCGTCGACCAGACCGACGCCGCCACCAGCGCGTTCAAGAGCGTCAAGGCGCTGGTGATTATGACCGGCGTCACGGTCGGGTGGCTGGCCGCCCGGGTGGCGCTGGCTCGCCTCGTGCGGTTCGCCGCGGCCCGCGCCGCCGTGTTCGCGGTGGCGGCCGTCCTCGCCCTCGTCGTGGTGGTGTTCCCCGCCTACGACAACGAGACGGTGATCGAGTCGTTCCCGGTCGCGACGGCGGCCCCCGCCCCCACGTCGACCACCACGATGCCGGCAGCGGCTCCTCCAGTCGCGCTCCGACCACCACCTCGACCACGCAGCCCCAGGTGACCAAGCCGGCGGCGGCGCCCGCTCCGACCTCGACCACCACAGTGCCGGCGACGGCTGCTGTGGTGGCGCCGTCGACCACCACCTCCACGACCCAGCCGGCCGCGGCGACACCGGCGGCAGCGACCGAGCCGCAGCCGGCCCCGTCACCCGCCGGCCCGCAGAAGCTCCGGTCGGGGGCGATCCGGGGCATCGACCACCGGGCGTCGGGTACGGCCGTCATCTATCGCCAGCCTGACGGGCGCTACGTCGTCGGCCTGGAGGACATCGACATCCAGCCCGGTCCCGACTACGACCTCTACGTCGTGCCCGGCGAGAACCGGGAGGACACCAAGGGCGGCGTTCGCCTCGGCGACCTGCGGGGCAACCGCGGCACCCAGTTCTACGAGGTCCCCCAAGGCGTCAACCTGGAGAGCGGCCCCTGGACCGTGCTTGTGTGGTGCCAGACCTTCGCCGTTCCCGTAGCGGGCGCGACCCCGAGTTGACTAACGTCGCTCCACTTGGCAACGGGGGAGGGACCGTGAAACGCCTGGTGATGGTCAGCAGCCTGGCGCTGCTTTTTTCCGGCATCATTCCGCTCGACCAAGCCCACGCCGCCCTTGACAACAATCTCTGCGACAAGGGCGAGCTCTGCGTCTGGGAGGCAGCGAACATGACCGGCTGCTTCAGCGACATCGGCGTCGACCAACTATGGAACGACCTGAGCCGCGACCACTACGACACCTGCCCGTCGACGACGATGAACGACACCATCAGTTCGTTCTTCAACAACAGCGGGATGGGCATCGGATTCTTCACCGATACGGAGTTCAAGGGAAAGCTCTACTGCGCCTACCCGAACAGCTCATCGCCCAGGATCCACTCGGACTGGAACGACAAGATCAGCAGTTTGATCAGCTCGTCCAAGGGGGTCCAGCCGAACGACAAGTGCGAAGTCCGTAAGAAGAACCAGGGTTAGCCGCCGTAGCTCATGCGGGTGTCCTCCATGCGGAGGACCTCGACCTCTTCGTTGCCCGCCTGGAAGCGGGTGTCGACGACCTCGCCGATGAAGAACGTGTGGCCGCCGCAGTCGACGGGGTTGGTGACCCGGCAGTCGACGTAGGCGACAGCCTGGTCGAGGATCGGCGCGCCCGACAGACCGTCGTGGAAGGCGAAGCCGTTGAGGGTCTTCGCGTCCAGGTCGACCTCGACGGGCTTCACGAACTTGCGCACGATGGCCCGGTCCTCGCGGTCGAGGATGAGCAGCGAGAACGCTCCGCCATTGCTGATCAGCTTGTGGGTGTAGGCATCCTTCTCGACGCCAATCCCCACCAGCTTCGGGTCAAAGCTCACCTGGGTGGCCCAGTTGAGCGTCATCAGATTTCGTTCGTCGCCATCCCTGCTGCCCACGACGTAGAGGCCGTACGGCATCTTCCAGAGGACGCGCCGGCGGAGCTTGTCGTACTCCTCCTTCTGCTCGTCGGTCTCGACACCGACAGGGAAGGGGCCGATCGGGGGTCCGGTTTTGGTCGCCATGCCTGGGACGTTAGTCCTAGCGCTGGAACGACTCCCCCGATCCGGGCCCGATCAAGCGGGCTTGCGGTCTCGAAGGATCAGGACGATTCCGGCCGAGCAGACGACGATGATGGCGATAGCGGCGAAGAACACAGGTGGCTCCTTAGGGGAGCCAAGGGACCATGTCGCTGTCGAGCGACCGGCTCAACTCCGTACACCGGAGTGTACCCCCGATGGGACGACGCCCATTGGCCGGGAGCGATAGGTTCCCAGCCAGGATGGTCGAAGAACTTCGTCACCCGGGCGACGAGGAGGGCCGGCCGCTCGTCCTCGACGAGCTGGCGGAGCGGCTGCACCGGTTCACCGCGCTGCGGAAGACCGACTCGGCGGCGGCGGACGCGGTGCTCGACGAGTGGGGGGCCACCGGGGACATCGACCGCGACATCGTGGTCGAACTGGCCGGGGAGGTGCCGCTGGCCTACCCGGAGCGGTTCCAGGAGGCGCACGCCTTGGCCATGCGGGCGTTGGAGGTGCTGGACCGCAACGGGGCCCGGCGGGTGCGGGTGCGGGGCGCCGGGCCGCTGCGGCCGGTGGCCGAATTCGCCGCGCAGCTGGTGACCCGACTCATCGTCCGCTCGTACCAGAGCACCGTCATCGACCGGTTGCGGGACCTCTACTCCCGGCGCCTCGCCTGGTGCGCGACCGACGACCCGTCCCGCATGGCACTCGTCCGGGCCCGGCTCGACACGCACCGGGCCACCTCGGCCTACAAGCACAAGGGCACCGGGCTGCCGACCTTCCTCGTCGGCGGCGCCGTCGTCTCCAGTCTCGGGTCGGTGCTGCGGGGCGGCGCCGAGGCCGCCGGCGGGTCTGCGGCGGCGGCGGTGGCCGCCACGGCGGTGGTGTTCATCCTCCTGGCCGCCGCCTCGTGGGCGATCCTGCGAGGCGCCGCCGTCGCCCGTCGGCGGATCCGCCTCACCGTCGACCGTCCCTTGACCGCGCTGTACCAGACGATCGGCCGCTGCGGGCGGCCACCGCGGGACAACGCCCGCACCGTTGCCCTCTACGCCATCCTGCTCACGGTGGTGGCCGGCCTCGTCGTCCCCCTCGGGGTCGTCTACGTCGGCACCCGGCTGTGACCGGCCCGCCCGGCAAATTCCCCCTGGCCATTCGGACAAATCTGCGTGCGGGCGGGGCGCGAGGGTTTCGCCACCGGCGCAAGGCTGCCAGGCTGACTGACCGCCACAGACCGACGACGAGGAGGCGACCATGTTCATCCAGGTGATCACGGGAACGACGTCCGACCGGGACGGGCTGCGGCGGCAGTTCGACCGCTGGGAACGGGAGCTGCGCCCGGGCGCGTCCGGCTTCCTCGGCAGCACCGGCGGCGTGACCGACGACGGCCGTTTCTTCGCGGCCGCCCGCTTCGAGTCGGAGCAGGCGGCGAGCCGTAACAGCGCCCGCGAGGAGCAGGGCGCCTGGTGGGCGGAGACGGAGAAGTATCTGGAGAACGTCGCCTTCCAAGACAGCGCCGAGGTCTCGACCCTGGGCGGCGGCGGCTCCAACGACGCTCGGTTCGTGCAGGTCATGCGGGGCCGCATCACCGACAAGGAGAAGACCCCCGAGCTGATGGCCCGCTTCGCCGAGCTCCAGCCGGCCATGGCGGAGCGGCGGCCCGACATCATCGGCGACGTCACCGTTATCCACTCCGACGGTACCTACACCGACCTCATCTACTTCACCTCCGAGGCCGAGGCGCGGGAGGGGGAGAAGAAGGAGATGCCGGCGGAGATGCAGGGGATGTTCGAGGACTTCATGGCGGCCATGCCGGTCGACGAGTACCTCGATCTGAAGGATCCCTGGCTGCGCTAACGGGCGGGGCGGCCGGCAGCCGCCTCAGGCCTTGTGCTTCTCGGCAGGCTCGTGCTGCGGGCCGTTCCCGTCGCGCTCACGCTGGAGGAATGAGAACTTCCCGTCCGGTTCCAAGATCCCCAGCCGAATGTCGCGCAGGTTGGAGATCCCATGGTTGCGGGCTGACTCCAGCACCTCGTCGAGCACCACCCGTTCGAGCTTCAGGGCGGGTTCGATCGGGCGGCCGTCCCGGACGACGACGACGGGCACGCCCTCGATCAGATCGCGAGCCCGCTTGAAGCGGAAGCCGAGCCACGAGAAGACAAGGATCCACGCCCCGATCGTCCCGACGGCCAGGACCGCCCCGGTGATCGACATGTCCTCCTGAGTCGCACCCTGCTGGATGAGGTCGCCGACCACCACGAGCAGCAGGAGCTCGAAGGCGGTCATCTCGGACAGTTCCCGCTTGCCGAGCGCCCGGGTGAGCATCCAGAGGAAGAAGTAGAGGACGGTGGCTCGGACGATGATCTCCATCAGGGCAGCACCCAGGTCTTGTACCTGGTCGTCACCACGGGCGCGCCGTCGGCGAGGACCGAAGTCTCGCCCGTCCGACCCCACTGCACCCCGGGTTCGAGGCGAGCGTCGAGGGAGACGCGGAGCGTGTCACCCTCGGGCGGTTCGAACTCCCAGAACACGGTGTCGGCATTGGCGGTCGTGCGGGACGGCTCGGGGTCGAAGCCGTTCTCGTCGAACATGTCGAGGTATTTCGTGTTGGTGGCGACCATGACCGGGCCGTCGAAGCCCCCCGGGTGACGGATCTCGAGCGACCACGGCGTGGCCAGCCCCGCCCGGGTGACCCGGCCATAGGTCACGGTGAGCTCGTAGCCGCCGCCCCGGCCTGTTGTCGTCCCGCTGCGGACGCCGAGCGCCCCCGTCAGGCCGAGGGCCAGGACACCGAACAACGCGGTCATGAACAGCCGCCGGAGTACCCGGGCCCGGCGGGAGTGCAGGAGGTCGGGCTCCTCCGGGGCCGTCGGCACCACGTCGACATCGGGCCGCCGGGCGAGTTCCTCGGCTTCGGCGATCGTGCCGCTGCCGTTTCCTTCCATATGGAGCCGGAGTACCCGTAACCGGTGTCCGGCGAAACCGGTGGATCAGTGGCCGTGACCGTGGCCGGAGGGCACACCTCCCGGCGGCGGCCAGGCCGGCGCCGGGGCCTGAACCTCGGCGGGCGGCGCCGTTCCGCCTGACAGGTCGTCGGTCTCGTAGACGTAGGCCAGCACGATCCCCATCACGTCGGGCTGCGACGCCGGCGGGTCGTAGTACGTGTCGATCGAGAGCACCTCACCGGCCCGGACCGTGCCGAGCCGGTCCCAGATGCAGGTCGTCATCGACTCGACACTCCCCTTGAAGGCGGGGTCGGTGCCGTAGCCGGCGTACGACGTGCAGAGGTGCTGGCCGGTCGTCTCGTTGCCGAAGACGATCTTGATGCCACCGTTGTGGACGTGCCCGCCGGCCAGGAGCACGCGCCCGGTCAGGGTCGACGTCCACCGCCACACTTTGTTCGAGGGCCCGGCGTCCACCGCGTAGGCGGAGCTGGCGCAGTTGCCCATGTCGAGCCAGACGGGGCGGACGGCCTGCATGCCGGGGGTCGAGTCGGGCACCCAGGTCGCCTTCGTGGCCACGTACACGAACCGGGCCTGGGCCGAGTAGTTCATGATCTCGACCGCGCCGGCCACCCGCTCGGCGCCGTAGTGGTATCCGAACCCGGCCGGGAAGTGGCCCCCCGTCCGCTCGTTGCCGGCGGCGAAGAACCGCTCGCCCAGCGATCCGACCCCGGTCTCGGGCCCGCAGGTGGCGTCGGGCCGGCCGGAGTTGAAGGCCACGATGTGGTGCAGCATCAGGCCGCTGTCGAGGTTGGCCGACCGCCCGTCCTCGAAGACCATGTCGACCTCGGTGCCGGTCAGGTAGCAGTTCGTGCAGGGCATCGGCATGGCCGGCACCACGGCGCTGAACTGGCCTGGCTGCTCGCCGGTGGCGGCGGGCACGAGGATCGGCCCGTAGCGGACGTCGGCGGTCTGTTCGGCGGCCGGCGCCCCGTTCCCGCCGGAGGTGGATTCGGCCGAGGACGGGAGGGGCGCCAGGGACATGGCGGCGAGGGCGAGGAGCACAGCGGCGGAGGGCAGGCTGCGGCGAGCGATCCTCATGGCCCCTCCTCACCCGGGGTCTGGGGTGTCCCCAGGAATGACTTTGAGTACGCAAAAGTACCCAAATACGCTACCGGATCACGATGACAGCGTCGATCCCCGTCGTCCTCGTCCACGGCTTCGCCACGTCCTCCGCCCGCACGTGGTGGGAGAACGGCTGGCTCGACCTCTTGGCCGACGCCGGCCGGGAGACCGTCCCCATCGACATCCTGGGCCACGGCAAAGCCGAGAAACCCCACGACCCGGCGGCCTACGCCGACCTCGAGGGGTACCTGGCCGAGCGGCTGCCCGACGGGCCGTTCGACGCCGTCGGCTTCTCGCTGGGGGCCCGGCTTCTGCTCGGCGTGGCCATCGCCCAGCCGGGCCGCTTCCGCCGCATCGTGACGCTGGGGGTGGGCCGGAACCTGTTCGAGCGCAGCGGGAGCGATGTCATTGCCAGGGCCATCCAGGCCGGCGACGACCCGGAGAACCCGGCGGCGGCCTACTTCGCCCGCCTGGCCGACCATCCGGAGAACGACCGGGAGGCGCTGATCGCCTGCCTCCAGGCACCGATGCGGCTCCTGACCGCCAACGAGCTGAGCCAGGTCACCGCCTCCACCCTGGTGGTCATCGGCGAGCGCGACTTCTGCGGGCCCGCCGACCCGCTGGTCGGCGCCCTCCCTGACGCCCGCCTGGTGGTGCTGCCCCGCACCGACCACTTCTCGACGCCCAAGGACTTCGTGGCCATGGACGCCGCCCTCAAGTTCCTGGGGGACGGCTCGTAGCCAGCCCTCACGACTCCCCGAGGTCCTCCATGTTGGAGAAGCGGGTCGCCTCCTTCACCTGGTCGGTGCTCTTACACGCCGGGCAGGGCTTCTTCTCGTCGGCCTTCCACGGGGGTTGATCGTCGCAGGCGAGGCAGAACCAGACCTGCGACGGCGGGGGACGAAGCGTCATGTCGGGCTCCCCTCCTTCCGCCGTCACGGTACTTTCGTGGTATGTCCGCAGTCTTCACCGGTGTCGGGGTGGCGTTGGTGACGCTCTTCGACGAGGACGGCGAGATCGACGTGCCGGCCACCGCCGCCCATGCCGCCCGGTTGGTGGAGCACGGGATCCGGGGCGTGCTGGTCAGCGGCTCGAGCGGCGAGGCGCCGGCGCTGTCGGCCGAGGAACGGGTCCTGCTGCTGGAGGGCGTGCGCGACGCCGTGCCCGACGACGTGCCCGTCCTGGCCGGCACCGGCGCCGCCGTCGGCCCGGCAGGCGGCCGCCCTGACGCTGTCGGCCAAGGAACACGGCGCCGACGCCGTGCTCGTGCTGTCGCCGCCCCGGGCGGCCGACCCGTCGGCCTACTACGACATCGTCGTCCGGTCGGCCGGTGAGCTGCCCGTGCTGGCCTACCACTACCCCCGGGCCTCGGAGCCGGGGATCCCGGTCGAGGTGCTGCCAAAGCTGCCGGTGGCCGGCCTCAAGGACTCGACGGGCGACCCCGACCGGCTGCTGGCCGAGCTCGACTGGGGGAAGCCCCTCTACACCGGTTCCTCGGCCATCCTGTCGTTCGCCGGCCCGCTCGGTTGCGCCGGGGCCATCCTGGCGCTGGCCAACCTGGAGCCGGAGGGGTGTGCCGCCGCCTTCGCCGGCGACGCCGCCGCCCAGCGCCGCCTGACCGCCGCCCACCTGGCCAGCCGGGTCGACTTCCCCCGCGGCCTCAAGGAGATGATGTCGGCCCGCTTCGGCACCTCGCCCGTCTGCCGCCTGGGCTGACGCCTCAAAGCTGTTCCATGGCCTCCGGCTGGAGGCCCTCGTCGAGCAGCGCGGCCAGCTGCCGGCCGTTGTCGACGGCGTAGTCGCGGTAGCAGTTGTTCATGAGGGCGTGGGTCTCCCGGCTGGTGGCGGCCAGTTCCCGGAGGCCGGGCACCCACTCGGCCAGCTCGCCGTCGGTGTAGCGGTAGGCGAACCGCTCGGCGGCCGAGATCCACTTCTCCTCCCACGTCTCGGCGTTGCGGCCGTGGAAGCGGACGACGGCGATGTCGGCGGTGGCCGCCACTACCGGCGGCACCGACGAGTCGAACCCCTGGGGCTCGTCGACGCACACGTACGACAGCCCTCCCTTCTCCAGCAGACCGAGCGTGCGGCCGCGCTCCTCCTCGGTCATCCACGATCCGTGGCGGAACTCCACGGCCAGGTCGTAGTCGGGGAGACGGCCCGGGAGCGTCGTGAGGTAGGTCCTGTTCTCTCGGTTGGGTCGGAACCACGGCGGGAACTGGAACAGCACCAGGCCGAGCTTCCCGGCCGAATGCAGGGGCATCAGCGCCTGGCGGAATCGCTCCCACGACTCGTCGACCGCCGCCTCGGGGAGGTGTGACAGGTACAGCGACCGCTTCTCCCGATGTTCCATCGGGACCGCGTCGGCGACCTCGGGCCACAGCGAGTCGGGCCGCGTCGGATGGTTGGTGAACAGCGAGTAGGCCTTGATGTTCATGGTGAATCCGGCCGGTGTGCGGTTCACCCACATCCCCGCCATCTCTTCGGTGGGCGGGTAGTAGTAGGGCGCGTCAGCTTCGACCAGGGGGAAGATCGAGGCGTAGTAGCGCAGGCGTTCCTCGGCCTTCATCGAGCGCCGAGGGTAGAAGTCGCTCTCCTTGACGAGTGTCTGGTCGGTCCACGAACAGGTCCCGACCAGGATGCGACCTATCGGCGCCCCACGTTGGGCTTCTTGCCGTGGTTGGCCTTGTTGCGGCGGCACTTGAGCTTGCGCTTGCTCGTCTTCTTGCTCATAGGGACGACACCTTATCGTCGGGCGGTCACGAACCGCTCATGGTCATCTCGGGTACCAGCAGCGTGATGGCCGCCGCCCCGCCGGCCAGCCACTGCAGGTCGTTGCCGACCTCGAGATCCTGGAGCATCCGCTGGAAGGTCGACGCCACCGTCACCTCCCGCACCGGCTCAGCCAGAGCGCCGCTGCGGATGATCAGCCCGTCGGCGCCGACCGAGAAATCGCCGCTGACCGGGCTGGCCCCTGAGTGGAGGCCGGTGATCGACTGCACGAACAGGCCGCCATCGGCCCGGCGCAGGAGCTCCTCGGGCGGAGCGGAACCGGGCTCGAAGTGCAGCGCCCGGGGCCCCACTCCCGGCGTGGAGGTGTAGCCGGCCCGCACCGCTGACCCTGTGCTGCCCGAGCCGCTCCGCCGGCCGGTGTGGACGTTGTGCAGGAACCGGGCCAGCCGGCCGTTCTCCACCAGGCGGACGGGTCGGGTCGGCACCCCCTCGCTGTCGTAGCTGGCGGCGCCGAAGGCCTCAGGATTGGTGGGGTCGTCGATGATGGAGATGTGGGGACCGGCCACCAGCTCGCCATGCCGGGTGGCGAACATCGACCGGCCTTTCAGCACCGACTCGCCGTTGAGGGCCCCGGACAGGACTCCGAGGACCTGGGCCGCTACCAGCGGGTCGAACACCACCGCCAGCGTGCGGCTCTTGGGCTGGGTGGCGCCCAGGAGTCGGACGGCCCGGTCGGCGCCCATCCGGGCCGCCTCGTCGAGGTCGAGCTCGGTGGGTTCCCGGCCGACCGAGAAGCCGTACCCGGTGCGGGTGTCGACCCCCTCGCCGGCCAGCGTCAGGGCGGAGACGGAGCAGACGGTGCGGCGGTTGGTGGCTTCCACCCCGAGGGAGTTGGCCAAGGCCATCTGGCTGGCGCCGTCGCCATAGGCGACCGTGCGGACCCCGCGGATGCGGGAGTCGGCGGCCATGACGGCCCGCTCCAGCTCGAGGGCCAGCGCCACCTTGGCGTCGGCCGGCGTCGTCAGCAGCGCCTCCCGCCACTGGTCGAGAGTGGCCCGTACGCTGCGACCAGGATCCGAAGCCTCGTCGGGGGTGGGGAGGCCGAGGTACTCGTCGGGGGAACCGAACCCGGCGTTGTCGCGGGCCTCGGCCAGCGTCTCCGCCACCAGGCCCGGCTCCAGGCTGCCGGCCCAGGCGAAGCCCTGGCGGCCGTCGACCACGACCCGCACCCCGACGCCCTCGACGTTCTCCGACGCCAGCGACTCGACCTCGCCGCCGAACACTTTGATCTCGATGCCCGTCGACCGGGCGGCGTAGGCCTCGACCTGCTCGCCCGGCTTGGCCTCCCCGGCGATCTTGCGGACCAGCGCCAGGAGCGCCTCGTCGGCCCTGCGCCCGGCGCCTCAGCCACCGGCGGTACCTCCGACGGTCATCTCCTTCACCCGGATAGTCGGCTGCCCGGCCGACACCGGAACGCCCTGCCCGTCCTTTCCGCAGGTGCCGGCCCAGGTGTCGAAGTCGCTCCCGACGGCGTCGATGGCCAGCAACGACTCGGGGCCGTTGCCGATGAGGTTGGCCGCCCGGACAGGGGCGGTCAGGCGACCGTTCTCGATGAGGTAGGCCTCGGTCACGCCGAAGACGAAGTCGCCGGTGGCGGTGTTGACCTGCCCGCCGCCGAGAGCGGCGCAGTACAGGCCGTAGGGCGTGGAGGCGATGATGTCGTCGGGGTCGCTCTGGCCGGCGAGCAGGTAGGTGTTGGTCATGCGGACCATGGGGAGCGACTGGTACGTCTCCCGCCGGCCGTTGCCACTCGACTCCCGGCCCTCCTTGCGGGCCCGCAGAAGATCCCACATGTAGTCGGACAGCACGCCGTTCTCGATCAGCGTGTTGTGGCGGGCGGGATGCCCCTCGTCGTCGACCGACAGGGTGCCCCAGCCCCGGTCGAACGTGCCGTCGTCGACCAGGGTCACGAGCGGCGAGGCGACCTGCTGGCCGAGACGATCCCTGAACACGGATGCGCTGCGAGAGATAAGGTCGGCTTCGAGGCCGTGGCCGCAGGCCTCGTGGAAGAGGACGCCGCCGGCGCCCTGGCGGAGCACCACCGGCAGCTTCCCCGTCGGGGCGGGCCGGGCGTCGAGCATGCGCAGCGCCCGTCCGGCGGCCACCCGAGCGACCTCCTCGGGGTCGAAGTCGTCGAACAGCTCGAAGCCGACGGTGCGGCCCGGGCCCTCGAAACCGGTCTGCAGACCGCCGTCACCGAGGGCGGTGCAGCTGACCATGAACCGGGTGCGGACCCGGTCGTCTTCCACCAGCAGGCCGTCGGAGTTGGCGATCAGCACCCGCTTGCGGGAGTCGGCGTAGGCCGCCGACACCTGGCGGATGGCGCCACCGGCCGAGCGGGCGGCGGCGTCGGCCCGGCGGAGCACCTCCGCCTTCCGGAGCTTCTCCACCGTCTCGGGGAGCTCTCGGATCGGATGCTTCGGTGCGCCAGGCCGGGCCTGGAGGGCCACCACGGTGGTGCGGCTTTCGGCGCCCCGGGCGGCGGCCCCGGCCGCCGAGGCGGCGTCGGTCAGGGCCCGCTCGGAGAGGTCGGAGGTGTGGGCGTAACCGGTCGAGTTTCCCGCCACGACCCGGACCCCCGCCCCCCGCTCCCGGCCGGCGGTGAACTCCTCGATCTTCCCGTCGTCGAGGCGGGCGCCGGCGTTGCGGCGGTCCTCCACGTAGACCTCGGCGAACTCGCCTCCCGACCGCAGAGCAGCGGCCAGCACCCGCTGAAGGACGGATTCCTCGACCACGGGGGTCCTTTCTGGGGGAATGCCCGGTTGGCGACTCCGGGAGCCAAACTGAAGCGGGAGCAGGCTCGTTCCGCCCGCTCCCGCACTGTCCTTCTATCGTACGGCCTGTGGACCTCCAACCGGGTTCGGCCGCCACGATCGAGCGGGTCGTCGGTCAGTGCGACACGTCGGCCGCCGCCGGCACGTCGAACGTTCCGGTCCTGGCCACCCCGAGCATCATCCTCTTCGCCGAACAGGCCATCTGGGCCGCCCTCGAGGGGCGCCTCGAGGAGGGCACCAGCGCCGTCGAGCACCGGGTCGAGATCAGCCACCTCGCCCCCACGCCGGTCGGGGCCCGGGTTCGGGCGGAGGCCATCCTCGAAGCGATCGAGGGCCGGCGGCTGGTGTTCCGGGTGTCGGTCAGCGACGACCGGGGTCTGGTGGCCGCCGGCCGGTTCACCCGCGTGATCGTGTCGAAGGACCGGTTCATGGAGAAGGCGGGGGAGTTGCCCACGGCAGGCAGGTGAAGCTCCCGAGCGTCGGCGACTGATCGCTACATCAGGGCGCTTGACCTCGGGTAGACGTCAGCCGGGTCGGTGAGGACGTTGACGAGGGCCGGGACGCCCGCCGCCAGTGCCCGGTCGATGGCCGGGCCGATCTCGGCCGGGTCGGTGACGAGCTCGCCGTGCCCGCCGAGCGCCGTCACCACCTGGTCGTAGCGGGTGCCCGGCCGCAGCTCGGCCACCACGTCGTAGCCGTAGAGCGCCTGCATCGGGTGCTTCTCCAGGCCCCAGATGCCGTTGTTCCCGACGATGGCGACGACCGGCGCGTCGTGGCGGACGAGCGAGTCGAAGTCCATGAGGGAGAAGCCGGCCGCCCCGTCGCCCGAGGAGGAGGAACACCTGCCGGTCGGCCCGGCCCTCCGCCCGGGCGGCCAGCCGGGCGGCCAGCCCGTACCCCGGACCCGTCCCCAGGCACCCGTAGGGCCCCGGGTCGAGGAACGAGCCGGGTGTCTCGGCGTCGATGTACTTGCCGGCGTAGGAGCCGAAGTCGCCGCCGTCGACGACCACCACGGCGTCGGGCTCCAGCCGGGCCCGCAGCTCGCCGTAGATCCGGGCGGGATGGATGGGATCGGCGGTGCTGAAGGAGCGTCTCGCTCCTCCTTCTCCCGGCGGGCGGTCTCGTCGGCCGACAGGTCGGCCAGCCACTCGGCCCGGGCGACGGGGCTCGACGCCCCGACGCCGGCGGCGACGACCCCGCAGAACACGGCCGACAGGTCGCCGGCCGCCGAGCCGGCCAGTTCCACGTGGGTCGCCACCTGGGACGGGTGCTCGACCAGGTGCACCACCCGGGCGCCGCCGCCGAACTGCCCGAAGGCGAGGCGGAAGTCGAGCGGCACCCCGGCGGCGACGACCAGGTCGGCCTTCCGAAGCGCCAGCGACCGGGCCCGGGAGAAGGCCAGCAGATGAGACGCCGGCAGCGTGCCCCGCCCGAGCCCGTTCATGAGGACGGGCACCCCGGACGCCTCGGCCAGCTCTTCCAGGGCCGCCTCGGCGCCGTCCCAGTACACGCCGGCGCCGGCCATGATCACCGGCCGCTCGGCGTCGGCCAGGAGCTTCGCCACCTCGGCCAGCGCGTCGGGATCGGGGAGGCCGGCCCGCCCGACCCCGCCCCCGACGTGGCGGCCACGACCCGCGGCTCCGCCGGGCCGGGGCCCGTCGAAGAACTGGTCGACCGGGATGTCGACGAAGCACGGCCCCCGGGGCGCCGTCGCCGCCGCCGGCGAGGGAGGCGGCGACCTCGGGCCAGATGTCGGCGGTCTTGGCCGCGGTCACCGCCCGCTTGGTCACCTCGGCCACGATCGGCACGTGGTCGACCTCCTGGAGCGAGCCGGACCCCCAGCGGGCGGCGGGGGCCCGCCCGCCGATGACCACCATCGGAGACCCACAGAAGAACGCACTGGTGATGGCGCTCATCCCGTTGGTCACGCCGGGACCGGCGGTGAGGGCGGCCACGCCGGGCCGGCGGGTGACCTTGGCCCACCCCTCGGCGGCGAACCCGGCGGTCTGCTCGTGGCGGGTGTCGACCAGCGGATCCCGGCGGCCACGCACCCGTCGTAGAGGGGGAAGATGTGGCCACCGGACAGGGTGAAGACGACGTCGACGCCGGCCTGCCTTCAGAGCCTCCGCCGCCAGCATCCCACCGTGGACAGCGGGCTCGATGTCCCCAGAACTGCCATTGACCTCCCGAGATTCCGGCTGTTGTCCGGCCGTTCCCGATTAGGCTAAGTCGGATGCAGGGCCCGAGCCACATCTGACCCTCCTCCGCGGCGCGAGCGTCGGCCGCCCCGCCGTGGTGGCCGGCCGCTCCGGATCGTGGCCAGCGCGGTGATGCTGGCCTGCTCCTGCCCCGGATCCACCTGCCGTCGCTGCTGCCCCCGGGTCACCACGGCGACACCGTGACGTACCTGCTGCTGGCGCTGCTCACCACCTTCGGGGGCATCGTCCTCTCCGCCTGGCGGTGGCAGCGGGTCCTGGCCGTCTTCGACGCCGACACCCGCCTCCCGAACCTGGTCACCCACTACCTGGCCGGCCAGTTCGTGGGGAACTTCCTGCCCTCGACCATCGGCGGCGACGTGCTGCGGGTCAGCCGGCTGACCAACTCGTCCACGGTGCCCGGCACCTCGGTGTTCGCCTCGGTGGTGATCGAGCGGCTCACCGGCTGGATCGTCCTGCCGGTCCTCACGCTGGCCGGGCTCCTGCTCAGCCCCGTCCCTCCTCGGCCTCGGCGTGGCCAGCCGGCTGGCCCTGGCCCTCTCGATCGGGACGCTCCTGCTGCTGGCCGGCATCGTGGCCGCCGCCGGCAGCCGCCGCATGGCCGGCCGCTTCGCCGCCAACGAGGGGTGGACCCGCTTCATCGGCGCCGTCCACCTCGGCATCGACTCCCTCCGGCGGCGGCCCTCGGCCGCGGCCGGGATCATCGCCGTCGCCACCGTCTACCAGCTCTCCCCGGTGCTGGCCGCCTGGTTCGCCACCCGGGCCCTCGGGCTCCACCTGCCGATGGTGGCGCTGCTGGCCTTCACGCCGGTGGTGGCCATCGCCCAGGTGCTCCCGCTGTCGCTCAACGGCCTCGGGATCCGGGAGGGCGCCTTCGTGCTGTTCCTCGGGCCGCTCGGCGTCTCAGCCGGCCAGGCGGTGACGGTCGGCCTGATCGTCTACGCCCTGACGCTGGCGGTCAGCCTCCTCGGCGCCCCCGCCTTCGCCGTGGGCGGGCGGAGCAGGACCGTCTCCGTCTGAAGAGGTGAAGGTGCGCCTTCGGCGATCGGCGGGCGGCCCGCCGTCCGGCGCCTCTACTGGTGGCGCGAGGTGCTCATCACCTTCGTCCTCTACCAGGTCTACTCGGCCATCCGGAACCTCAGCGAGGGCACCGACCAGCGTGGCCTTCCGGCACGCCCGCCAGCTCATGGACTGGCAGCCGGCCATCGGCCTCAACCACGAGGAGACGCTCCAGGATCGTGGGCGCTGAACAGCCGGCCGCTGATCATCTTCATGAACTACCTCTACGGCTCGCTGCACTTCCTCGTGACGGCCGGTGTCGTGATCTACCTCTACCGGCGGTTCCCCGGCGACTATCCCCGCTGGCGCAACACGCTGGTCCTCACCACGCTCCTGGCCCTGATCGGGTTCATCTTCTGGCCGCTGATGCCACCCCGGCTGCTCACTGGCCGGACTACGGCTTCGTCGACACGCTGGCCCGGTACCCGACGTTCTGGTCGTTCGACTCCGGGGCCATCAACAAGATCTCCAACCAGTACGCCGCCATGCCCAGCCTCCACTTCGGCTGGTCGCTGTTCTGCGCCACCGCGCTGGCGCCGCGGCTGCGGCGCCGGGCGGCCCGGGTGGCCGCCGCCCTGTACCCGCTGCTCACGCTGGCGGCCATCGTGCTGACCGGCAACCACTTCATCCTCGACGCCGCCGGCGGGGCCGTCGTCTTCCTGGCCGGCTACTGGCTGGCCCGGCGCTTCACCCGCCCGGGGCCGGCGCTGACCGATCCCGCCGAGACCAGGAGGAGCCGGACCGCGGCGGACGGGGGAGGGTGGCCAGCCCCTCCCCCTCCGGGTCCGCCCGCTTCATTGCAATGACCTAGGACACGGAGGTGGCGATCCCCACGATCGGCGCCGAGAGGGTGCCGGTCAGACCGCCGCCGGCGGCGGCGTTGCCGAAGAAGGTGATCGAGCCGTCGGCCCGGGCCACCCGGTAGCCCTGCCCGCTCTTGGTGGCCGACATCCCGACGACGGGGACGACGTTGCCGTTGGCGGCCGAGCCGAAGAACCCGGCGTCGCCGTAGTTGAAGATCGCCGCCGTCGGCGGCCACGAACCAGTAGCCCTTGCCGGTGGGCGTGGACGCCATGCCGACGATGGGCTGGTTGAGGGCCGATATTGCCGGTCGAGCCGTAGAACGGGGCGTCACCGAAGGCGAAGATCCCGCCGTCGGACGCCACCAGCCAGTAGCCCTTGCCGGACGGGGTCGGGTTCATTCCGACGATCGGCTTGTTGAGCTTGATGGCCCCGGTGGAGCCGTAGAACCCGGCGTCACCGAAGGCGAACATCCCACCGTCGGACGCCACCAGCCAGTAGCCCTTGCCCGGACGGGGTCGGCGGCCATGCCGACGATCGGCTTGGTCAGTCGGACGTCGCCGGTCGAGCCCCAGAAGGGCGCCTTGTAGGCGAAGATGCCGCCTTCGTCGGACACGAACCAGTAGCCGGTGCCGTCGGGGTCGGCGGCCATGGAGACGACCTTCTTGACGCCGCCCAGGTGGCCGATCGAACCGAAGTACTTGGCCGTCCCGAAGCTGAACACGCCGCCGTCCTTGGCCAGGAGCCAGAAGCCCTCGTTCGACGCCACCGGCGCCGCCTCGATGGGCTTGGGCGCCGTCGTGGTCGGGGTGGGAGGCGGAACCGGGGTGCCGCCCCCGCCGCCGGGCCGGGTGGTCGGCGTCGGGCCGGGCGGGCTGCCGGGAGCCCGGACCACACCGAAGTAGTTGCCGTCACCGTCGGGGAACCGGTCCATGACGGGGCCGGCGGTCGGGCCGAACTCCATCCGCCCGCCCCAGTTGAAGGCGGTCGGCTTCCCGAAGCACTGGGGGTTGACGGTCACGACGTAGTTTCCGCCCTGCACGGATGGGACGCCGCCCCCGGCGCAGATCGGGTTGTCACCGGTGTTGTAGACGTCGGCGTACAGGTTCCCGCCGTCGACGCCGTACTCAACGGAGAAGTCGAACTTCTTGTCGCCCGTCGTGTCGATGAACCAGGTGACCACGCTGTCGCCCCACGCCGCGTCGCCGGTGGGGTTGACCGGCTGGGCGGTCTGGACGCTGAACACGATCGCCCCGGCCTGGTAGTCGGCGGAGGCAGACACGGCGTCGGCCCGGGGTTCGTTGGGGACCGCCGTCGTTTGGCCGTTCGGCGCCACCCGGGTGTTGGCATCCCCGGCGGGGTCACCGGCGGTCTGGCTGCTGTCGGCCTGGGCGCTCTGCGACTGCACGGCGCCAAACGCGGCCAACGAGCGCCAGGGCGGAGGCCACCGCGGCCCAACGGGGTCGCCTACTCACGTCGAAACCTCCAGGGGGGAACCAAAAAGGGCAGCTTCAGCCCTCCTTGCTTCGACGCAGGCAACCCGTCCCCCTCTCGGGCCCAGGGGGATCTGCCCCGGGGGGCCAGACAAACCTCCGCGAAACCCCGCGAAGATGTGGTCCGTCAGGTCCCTTGGTGGATCGTCACCAGCCTCCGGACGGAGTCGCGCACGGCCCGGTCGGCCAACGACAGGTAGGCGTGGCGGGCCGTCACCAGGGCCAGGCGGCGGGGCGGCATCCCCGAGATCGTCACCGTCCGCAGGCCGGCCAGACCGGGCGGCACGGCCGTCTGGGGCAGGATCGACGCTCCCCGGCCGGCGGCGACGAGGTCGGCGATGAGCCGCACGCCCTCGACCTCGACGGGGACGGTCAGGCCGAGCCCGTGGGCGGCGGCGACCTCGTCGATCTCCAGCCGGAACGGGTTGCCCGTTGGCGGGAGGATGAGCGACAGCCCCGCCATGGCGGCAAACGGCACCGGCTCCGGCGGGAGCTCGATGCCGTCGGGGACGAGACCGACGAGATCCTCCTCGAGCAGATGCTCGACCGTCAGCCGGGGGTCGACGATGGGCTCGGTGACGACGGCCATCGTCACCTCATGGCTCACGACCTCGGCCGCCAGCCTCTCCGATGCCCCCTCGTTGATGCGCAGCATGACACCGGGCGCCCGCTGCCGGAGATCCCCGACCAGGGCCGGGACCAGCCAGCGGCTGGCCGTCCCCACGACGCCCAGGCTGGCGTGACCGGCTTCGAGGCCCTGGAGGAGCGACAGGTCGACCCGCATGGCCTCCAGCTCGCCCCGGATGCGCCGGGCCCGATCCAGGACGACCCGGCCGAACTCCGTCGGTGTCGCCCCCCGCCGGCCCCGGACGAGGACCGGGACGCCGAGCTCCCGTTCGAGCTGGCGGATCTGCTCCGAGACGTTGGACTGGACGGTGTGGAGCACCTCGGCCGCCGCCGAGAACGATCCGGACTCCGTGATGGCGAGCAACGCGTCGAGATGCCGGATCTCCATCGGTTTCCCAGCTCCTTGATTCGTCCCGGTATCGGCCCTGTTGGTGGGGTTCGACGGCCCGAAACACAGAGCCATCGGAATAACAGATTACACACATCCAAGATAAGCTCTTTTTCTGATTGCTTAGTCGTGATTGGATTCGGGCAGAGAAGGACGGGTCGGGGGCTCGGATCCCCCCACCTCCCCCGGCCCTCCCTTCCCCTCTTGTTCCAGGATCGATCGTTTGCAGGAGACGACCATGACCATGTTGGCGACCGCACCGGTGGCGGGCGGTACGGCCTGGATGGCGGACGCGGTCTGCTACGGGCACACCCACGCCTTCTTCGCCCCGCCAGGGGAACGTCCGGAGGCGCGTGAGGTCCGCGAGGCGAAGGCCCGCTCGATCTGCCAAAGCTGCCCAGTCATGACGCCGTGCCGGACGTGGGCCCGGGACAACCGTGAGTACGGGTTCTGGGGCGGCGAGTCGGAAGAGGAGCGCGCCGCGGCCGGGTTCCGCGTCGAGATGCCGGTGGGTCGTATCGCCAGGTACCCTCGGGGCGACGGGAAGCCCGTTCAGGCCCGGCCCGACCGTGCCACCCGCCAGCGCCTGGCCGGCTAGCCAGCCGCTCATATCTTCATAGCCGATCGGTCCGATCGGGCTGAAGCATTGCGGCGATTTCTGACGTCGTGAGACAATTGTCGAAGCTGGGACTCACTGTTCTTGTGGGAAAGGCCCTCCTTGTCGCCGTCGCTCGCTTCGGAAGTCGTCATCGATCTCCGGGAAACTCGCATCCGCGAGGTGTCCTGGCAGGCGATCGCGGCCTGCAACGGGCAGACCGACCTGTTCTTCGCCGCCCCCGGCGAGCGACCGGAGGCCCGGGCCCGCCGGGAGGCCAAGGCCCGGCAGATGTGCCTCGTCTGCCCCGTCCTCGACCCCTGCCAGACCTGGGCCCGGGCGAACCGGGAATACGGGTTCTGGGGCGGCGAGTCGGAGGAGGAGCGGGCCATGGCCGGGTACCGGGTCGACATGCCCGTCGGCCGCGTCGCCCGCTATCCCCGAGGCATGCGCTCACGCTTCTTTTCGCGCTGATTTACCTCCCGGCATGACCGGTCACCCGACCGCGCGTCGGGGATAATTCGCCAGGGATGAACACACACCGCGGCCGGCGACAGGCAATGGGGCTACTGATCGGCATGGTCGCCGCGCTTGTCGTGATGCAGTCGACCGCGGCGGAGGCGGAGGACGTCGGCGTCAACGAGGTCGGAACGTCCTTCAACCCCAGTCAGGTCGACATCACCGTCGGGGACCGTGTGGTTTGGACGAACCGTTCGAACACCAGCCACACGGTCACGTTCCAAAACGGCCCGGATCTCCACCGAACGTGCACGCAAGGGCCAATAATCGGTACGACCGGGGACTGCCAGGAACCGGGCGCAACTGCGCAGCACACGTTCACGGCCGCCGGGACGTTCCCATACTTCTGCAAGCTGCACCGGGCCCAGGGCATGGCCGGGGTGGTCGTCGTTTCGCCGGCCGCCACGACCAGTACCACGACGGCAGGGTCGTCCACGACGGCCACGACCCGGGGGGCGACAACCAGCACCACCCGGGCCACCAGCAACAGCAGTACGACGGCGACGACCCGGCAGCTGGCCACCAGCTCGACGCTGGCCTCGTCGTCGACGACGAGCACCACGACGGATTCTTCGAGCGCCCTGCTGCCGGGGGACCCCCCGCCCTTTGCCGGAGACGACGTGAACGCAGCTGCCGGCCGGCCCGGTGGCTCGAACGGGAGCGATTCAACGACCGTGGCTTTGATCGTGGCTCTGCTGCTGGCCGTAGCGGCCGGCGGCGGCTACCTCCTCTGGCGGCTCCGGCCCGGCCGGGCCTAAACGCCCGGCACGAGCAGGAATCGCGCCCGAACGGCTCGAATTACCCCCAACTACGGCGAGGGGTCGAGCAGGGCGCCTAGTGCGCAATGCTCCCCCTCGCCCTGAAACTCTCCCCCGGTAGGCCCTACGCCTTGCGTCGGGAGCCGGTGAGCGTGGCGTCCTTCTGGTAGAGCACGCAGGCGACCTCCCGGTCGTCCTTGTCGTCCCAGGAGTCCTCGTCGGGCCGGAGGCTGGCCACCTCGAGATCGGAGTCGTCGTAGGAGCTGCCGGTGTACGGGGGGAACCGCAGCAGGCACTCGGCGGCGGCGTAGTCGGCCACCGACTCGTCACCGGGGTAGGCGACGTCGGCGGCAGCCGGATGGGTCAGGACGGCGAAGACCTCGCTGTCGTGGACGCCCTCGCAGGACACCGACGAGACGTCCTTCACCTCGACCGTCCGCCCGGCGGCGGCCGCCGAACTGTTGAAGCACTCCCCGATCCGGAGGCGGAACAGCGTCGACGCGCCGGCCTTGTCGACGTCGTCGTCGCAGGCACCCGCCAGCAGACCCAGTACGGCAATTCCTGCCATCCACACGCCCCGCCGCCCCATCGCGCCACCCCCTGCCGTCGGCCCGCAGCAGCGTAGTGCTTTCCAAGGGGACACCCCCCGAACCCCCCGGGCCCGCGGCCGCCACCGGGTCCTGTCTGACTAGCCTTGGTCCAGGCAGGACCCGGTGCGGTTCGCGTCGAACGCGCACCTACGGGTGTTCCGCGCCCGATGTACGAGGAGAGGGTCATCGTTGGCCGACGTGATCGGCATTCCTGAGGAGCGGCGCCAGGCGTCGCCGTGGGCGCGCAAGTACCCGCCGCTGCTGGCCATGGCGCTGGCGGTCCTCATCGCGGTGGCCGTTCTCCCCTCGGCCCTGAACCTCCCCCAGGCCAACCCCACGGAGACGCTGGAGTACGCCCCCGTCCCACCGTCCGACGACGACCCGCCGCCCCCGCCGGCCGCCGGCAACCTCGCCTCCCTCGGACTCGCCTCGAGCCCCGGTCTGGTCTCCGGCCCGGGCGACTCCGGCGTCGGAACCGGCGGCGAAGGCCCCGGCCCCGGGCCGGCCCCGGCGGCCGACGAACCGCCTCCGCCGGCCGCCATCCTCCCGCCGGCCATCAAGACGCCGTCGACGAAGCGCTGCGTGGGCAAGCCGCCCCGCCAGACGGAGGACCCGCTGGCCCCGCCCTGTGTGGCCAGCTTCGCCGGCGACAACTTCGGCGGCACCTACCAGGGCGTCTCGAAGGAAGAGGTGGCCGTCCTCTTCTACTTCGACGGATTCATCAGCGACCTCGGCACGTCGCGGGGCCAGGAGCGCCGCCCGCAGGGTGAGTACTTCGACCTTCTCAACCCGCCGACCGACGACGAGCACGTCTACATCCGGGTGCTGCGGGGCTGGCAGCGCTACTTCAACGACCGGTTCCAGACCTACGACCGGTTCGTGCACTTCTACGCCTACTTCGCCACGTCGGGGACGCCGGAGTCCCGCCGGGCCGACGCCGCCGACACCTACGCCAAGATCAAGCCGTTCTCCACCATCAGCTACGCCCGGGAGAACGCCGACGACTACCTCGACAGCATGGCCAAGCGGGGCGTGCTGAACTTCGCCTCCTTCGTCGGCCGGTCGTCGTCGTTCTTCGCCACCTATCCCAAGCTGATCTGGGGCTACCTCCCGTCGATCGAGGTGCAGGCCCGGCAGTACTCGAGCTACGTGTGCTCCAAGGTGGTGCCCCACCCCGTGAGCTTCTCGGGGAACCCCGGCGACATGGGCAAGCCCCGGGTGCTCGGGCTCCTGTCGAGCGCCGACGAGGACCATCCGGAGCTGAAGCTGCTGACGGAGCTGGTCAAGAGCCAGATCGAGGCCTGCGGCGGGAAGTTCGCGCTGGAGAAGACCTTCCCCCGGGCCGGCTATGCGCAGGACGCCTCGACCACCGGGCAGTACGCCACGGACAACATGATCCAGTTCCAGCAGAAGGGCGTGACGACGATCATCTGGCCCGGAGGGCTGGAGACGAAGCAGTCGCAGGCCGCGGCGCTGGCCAACTACCGGCCGGAGATCGTCCTGGCCGGCGACCGGCTGATCGAGAGTCGGGACAACTCGACGTTCCAGGACAAGAGCGTCTGGGATCACGCCCTGGTCATCTCGAACGTCACCAAGAAGGGCCTGGAGGACCAGGAGCTCTGCTTCCTGGCCCACCGCGACGCCGACACCGACACGCCGAAGAACGACGTCATCAACTACGCCTGCGAGTTCTACAACGACATCTTCCAGCTCTTCACCGGTATCCAGGTGGCCGGGCCGCGGCTGGGGCCGACGTCGATCGACAAGGGCTACCACGCCATTCCCCACATCGCCTCGTCCAACCCGGCGGTGCCCGCCTGCTTCTACGAGTCGGGTGACTACACGTGCGTCAAGGACGCCGTCGTGATGTGGTGGGACTCGAACGGGCGGGCGCCCGGCAGCCAATCGGCCGGCTGCTGGCGGATGGCCGAAGGCGGGAAGCGCTACCTGACCGGTACCTGGCCGCCGGGCGACGTCATGGCCCAGCGGACACCCACCGATACCTGCAACAATTACGGTGCAGGGTTCCTCATCGACCCCAACCCACCAAAACTCGGATGACCACACCTTTCCGCCGTCTGGCCGGCTTCGCCACCTCCGGGGTGCTGCTGGGCCTCCTCGCGCTCAGCCCGGCCATGCCGGTCTCCGCCCTCGACCAGACGGCGCAGGGGATACGGGTCACCGAGAACCAGACGGTGGAGAAGGAGTTCGGTCCGCTGACCCTGGCCAACCCGGCCCCCGGCCTGCCCGCCCCGGTCCCCAGGCTCAACACGCCCGAGACGTGCAAGCAGGCGACGTTCTGCGACGTCATTCCGCTGGAGATCGTGACGCCGCCGACGCTCAAGAAGTCCGACGAGTTCTTCGTCACCGTGAGCCTGGAGTGGAAGACCGAACGCGTCGAGGGCATCTCGGCCGGCGGCAACGAGTACGTGAAGCCGCAGGACATCAACGACCTCGACCTCTACGTCTGGGAGGACCCGGTTCCTGAGACCCAGGAGCCGGTCCAGGCAGTCCGCCACCGCGGTCCAGCCGGAGACGGCCCGGGTGTGGCGGCCCGACCAAGGGCAAGTACTCCATCGTGGTCTTCAACTACGTCGGCCCGAACACCGGCTACAAGCTGAAGGTCGAGTACAAGCCCGAGGCCATCGTCCCGCCGTTCGAGTCGCTGGCGCCCGACTTCTCGGCGGTGGCCACGCCGCCGGTGCCCTTCGAGCCGCCGGTCGAGCTGACCGAGCCGGAGACGCCGACGCTGCCGATCGACACCTCCGGGGTGGAGGAGACGCCGCCCGCCACCGCCCCGGCCCCGCCCGTGGAAGCCGCCCCGGCGCCGCTGACGCCGGTGGCCGTCGATCCCGACCCCGACTTCACGAACTTCGCCGACGACGCCTTCGACGAGCAGCTGGCCGCCCCCACCACCGACGTCCTGATCGAGAAGCAGGTCAAGGCCGTCGGCCCGCCCAAGCCCCCCTCGGCCGGCAGCCTGGTCTTCTGGCTGGCGATCGTGCCCCTGCTCCTCCTGGGGTCGGGTGGGTTCTGGCTCTCCCGGAAGGGCTCTGCCGTCCTCAAGGTCCGCTGAGCGACCGCGAGGCGACGGCGTCCCGCTCGATGTTCGCCAGCCCGCGCTCCCGGGCGATGTCGAGTGCCTGACGGAGGAGGTCCTCGCCCGCTCCGCGTCCTCGGTCCCGGCCGGGCCAGAAGCATTCGGGCCCACTCCAGGCGGGTGCGGGCCAGCCAGACGGGGGCGTCGATGCGCTCCTGGGTGGCGGCGGCCGCGGCGAAATAGGCCTCGGCCTCGGTCCCAGTCCTCGGAGGTCGTGGCCAAGCAGGCCGAGGTAGAAGGAGACGGGCCCCGACACCCAACCGGCGAAGGAGGCCACGATGAGCTGGTCGGCCCACGGCTCCAGCACGGGCCTTGAGGGCGGGATGCAGTCGGCTCGGCCGAAGCGGGCACAGAGCGAGGCGCACATGGCGTGGAAATGTAGCCAGCCGACGTTGTTCGTCGGTTGGGCGAAGCCGGTGGCCGCCAGCTCGTCGAACAGGGCCTCGGCGGGCTCAGGCTGACCGATTTCGGCCAGCAAGAAGGCGTAGGCGGCCTTTATCAAGGGGTACGGGACTCGTTCGGTGAACTGCCGGATGTCCTCGAGGACCTCGCCGGCCCGGCCCCGCTCCAGGAACAACCAGATCCGCTGTGACAGCAGGAAGACGCCCATGTCGGGCCGGCGAGCCGCCACCCCGGACTCGTAATCGGCGCCGATCGCCGCCTCGGCGTCGGAGTCGGCGTGGAGCAGGCGAAGGGTGGCCTGGTGGTGCACCGTGGCCCACGTCAGGGTCGGCTGGCCCAGATCCGCGACGAGCTGCCTGGTTCCGGGCCAGGGAGCGTTCGGCCTCGGCGACGTCGGCCAGCTCCATGGCCCCCTTGAACCGCAGGCTCGAGGGCGCGGCTGGCCATGGCGGGATCGCCCAGCCGTTCGGCGATGGCCAGCAGCTCGGTGGTGGCCGCGAACCGCTCCTCGGCGTTCTCGGGGGCGGTGATGGTGTAGTCCCGGGCCAGGAGGACGTGGGCCAGCGTCTCCGGATCGCCGAGCGACCGGGCGATCTGGAAGCGCCTCTTCCGACAGCGCCAGACGGCGCTGGGCGTCGGGCTCCCAGGCGAGCTCGAGGCCCAGCGTGGCCAGGAGGCGGGCTCGGCGCGGGGGGTCGGCATCGCCCACGGCGTCGAGGGCGGCCTCCAGCATCTCGACCCGGTCGGCGTCGACTGACGAGGACGCCGGTCCAGATGTTGCCCGAGCGTGTTGGCCAGGGCCGCCCGGGCCAGAGCGTCGGTGTCACCGAGCTGGCGGGCGAGGCTGGCGGCGTCGAGCAGGGTCTGGCGGTAGGCGGGATCTCCGGCTCGCCGTTGCGCCTCGCCCCGACCGATGAGCAGCTCCAGCCGGCGAGGATCGGCCGGGTCGGTGCCGCCGGCGTCGAGGAGGTCGAGGCCGGAGGCGTAGTACCCGGCCGCCTCGTCGTTGGCCAGCTGCGCGAATGCCCGGTCGCCGGCCCGCCGGGCGTAGTCCACCGCCCGGGCGATGTCGGTGACCGGAGCGCTGGCCTTGGCCCAGTGGTGGGCCAGGGCGGGGATGTAGTCGTCGAGCGCCGCTTCGTGGATCGACTCGATGGCTTCGGCCGCCTTGCGGTGGAGGGTGACCTGGCGGGCGGCGCTGAGCGACTCGTAGAGGGTTACCCGGACGAGGGCGTGGGCGAAGCGGTAGCGGGTGGCCGACACCTCGATCACCACCCGGGCGGCGGCCGCCTCCTCGACGGCGCCGAGCAGCGTCTCCTCGCTGAGACCGCCGGCCGCCCCGACCACGGCGAGCTCGAATTCGGGCCCGACGACCGAGGCGATCCGCAGGACCTGGTTGGTGTCATCGGACAGGCGGGCGAGCCGGCGGCCCACCACCTCCCGCACCCCTTCGGGAATGCCCAGCTGGTCGACCGGCAGCCGGGTCGTCCAACCGTCTTCCTGCCGTTCGAAGGCGCCGCTCTCGGCCAGATGGCGGAGCACTTCCCGGACGAAGAACGGGTTGCCCTCCGTCTCCTGGTAGACGGCCCGGGCCAAGGCGAGGCCGGCGTCGTCGAGGGTCCGGCCCGATCGCTGCTCCACGATGGCCGCCACCGCGACGTCGTCCAGGCCGCTCAAGGAAAGACGGTCCATGCCGCCCTGGCGGCGGAGGTCGGCGACGACCTCGACCAGAGGGTGGTCGTGGGTCAGCTCGGTGTCCCGGTAGGTGCCGAGGACGAGGACCCGTCCGCGGCCCGAGCGGACCACGTGGCGGAGCAGCAGCAACGTCGGCTTGGCGGCCCACTGGAGGTCGTCGAGGACGAGCAGCACCGGCTCTTCGGCCGAGGCGGCGGCCAGCCAGGACGCGATGGCGTCGAAGAGGCGGTAGCGCTCCATCTCCGGGTCGGAGCGGATCGGCGCCGCCAGGCCGGGCACCCGCTCGATCAGTTCCGGCACCAGCCGAGCCAGCTCGCCACCGTACCGACCGAGACGCTCCGCCAGCGCCGGAGCGTGGTCCACGAAGTGGCGCAGACCCTCCACGAAGGGCTGGTAGGGAACGCCGAGGTCCTCGTCGCAGCGGCCGGCCAGCACCGTGGCCCCTTGCTCGTGCACGGTCCGGG
>CAVRTC010000008.1:0-288907 GCA_963723985.1 uncultured Actinomycetes bacterium | reverse complement strand
GCATCCGGCCAGTTCGATGCTTCCTGCTTGATCTTCGCCAGGCCGTACTCCGAGGCGGCCGCCCGCGCCGAGACCAAGGAGGTCGTCGGCTCGCCCGTCCTTGGGGTCGGCCTGGTCGAGGAGCATCCGGGCCCACTCCAGGTGGGTGCAGGCCAGCCAGGAGGGGCGCCCTGATGCGTTCGTGCGTCGCCGCGGCGGCGGCGAAGTGCGCCTCCGCCCCCGGCCAGTCGCCGACGGCCGTGGCGAGCAGGCCGAGATGGAGGGCTACGGATCCGCCCACCCAGGCGGCAAAGCCGCCCACGACGAGCTGGTCGGCATACGGCTCCAGCATCGACCGGAGCGGGGGGACGCAGTCGTCCCGGCCGAGGCGAGCACAGAGCCAGGCACACTCCACTCCGAATCACCAGCCACGCGGCATTGTTCGTCGGATGAGCGAACCCCGTGCCGGCGAACCCGTCGAACAGGCTGGCGGCCGTCTCCGCCCGGCCGGTTTCAGCCAGGAGCGGGCGTACATGGATTTGATCAAGGGGCTCTGGTGCGCTCCGCGAGTTGGCGTATCCACTCTTCAAGCTCATCGCCGCGGCCCGCGATGCGAACTCGAAGCGATGGGCCGGGCGAAGAACTCCTGCAGGCCCACAGCCGCCAACGCCGAGGCGGCGATGATCGCCGCCTCGGCGTCGGCCTCGCCGTGGAGCACCCGAAGGGTTGCGTGGTGGTGCATCGCCGCCCAGGTCAGGGGCGCTGACCCAGATCGGCGACGAGCGCCTGGTTCCTCGCCACGCAGCGCTCGGCCTCGGCCACGTCGGCCAGCTCCATGGCGGCCTTGAAGCGCAGGCTGAGGGCCCGGCTGGCCAGGACCGGGTCGCCGAGCCGATCGGCCATGGCCAGCAGGTCGGTCGTCGCCGCGAACCGCTCCGTCGCATTCTCCGGGGCGGTGATGGTGTAGTCCCGGGCCAGGAGCACGGGGGCGAGGGTTTCCGGATCGCCGAGCGATTCGGCGATCCGCACGCGCCTCGGCCGACAACGTGAGTCGGCGGCGGGGGTCGGGCTGCCAGCCCAGCTCCAGGCCGAGCGTGGCGAGGAGACGGGCTCGCACCGGGAGGTCCTCCTCGCCCACGGCGGCGATGGCGGCTTCCAGGGCCTCGATCCGGGCGGCGTCGACCTCCATGCGCGGTGCCAGATGTGCCCCAGCGTGTTGGCCAGCGCGGCTCGGGCGAGGGCGGCGGCATCGCCGAGCTGCTCGGCGAGATGGGCGGCGTCGAGCAGCGTCTGGCGGTAGCCGGGATCGCCGGCTCGCCGTTGCGCCTCCCCCCGCCCGATGAGCAGCTCCAGGCGGCGCGGATCGCCGGCGTCGGCGCCGCCGGCGTCGAGGAGGTCGAGCGCCGGAGGCGTAGTAGCTGGCCGCCTCGTCGTGGGCCAGTTGGGCGAGGGCCCGGTCCCCGGCCCGGCGGGCGTAGTCCACGGCCCTGGCGATGTCGGTGACCGGGAGCACTGGCCTTCGCCCAGTGGTGGGCCAGGGCGGGCACGTAGTCGTCGAGCGCAGCCTGCGTGGATCGTCTCGATCGCTTCGGCCGCCTTGCGGTGCAGCATCACCTGCCGGGCGGCGGTCAGCGACTCGTAGAGCGTCGCCCGGACCAGCGCGTGAGCGAAGCGGAACCGGGTGGCCGAGACCTCGATGACGAGCCGGGCGGCGGCGGCCTCCTCCATGGCGGCGAGGAGCGTCTCCTCGCCCAGGTCTCCAGCCGCCTGCACGCACGTCGAGTTCGAACTCGGCCCCGACGACGGCGGCGATCCGCAGGGCCTGGTTGGTGTCGTCGGACAGTCGGGCGAGCCGCCGGCCCACGACGTCCCGCACCCCTTCGGGAATGCCGAGCTGTTCGACGGGGAGCCGGGTGGTCCAGCCGTCGCCCTCGCCGTTCGACGGCCCCGGTCTCGGCCAGGTGGCGGAGCACCTCCCGGACGAAGAACGGATTTCCCTCCGTCTCCTCGTAGACGGCCCGGGCCAGGGCGAGGCCGGCCTCGTCGAGCGCCTGGCCCGCAGCCTGCTCGACGATGGCCGCCACGCCCACGTCGTCGAGGCCGCCCAGGGACAGCCGCTCCACACCGCCCTGGCGGCGAAGGTCGGCCACGACTTCGACCAGGGGATGGTCGTGGGTCAGCTCGGTGTCCCGGTAGGTGCCCAGGACGAGGACCCGCCCGCCGCCGGCGCGGCACGACGTGGCGCAGGAGCAGCAGCGTCGGCTTCGCCGCCCACTGGAGGTCGTCGAGCACGAGCAGCAGGGGCTCCTCGGCGGAGGCGGCGGTCAGCCAGGCGGCCACGGCGTCGAAGAGGCGGTAGCGCTCCGTCTCCGGATCGGACCGGAGCGGGGCCGGCAGGCCCGGAACCCGCTCGCTCAGCTCGGGCACCAGACGGGCCAGCTCCCCGCCGTAGCGACCCAGACGCTCGGCCAGCGGGGCGTGGTCGACGAAGTGGCGCAGCGCCTCCACGAACGGCTGGTACGGCACGCCCGAGGTCCTCGTCGCAGCGCCCGGCCAGCACCGTGGCCCCTTCGTCGTGCACCGTCCGGGCGAGTTCGGCGGCCAGGCGGGTCTTGCCCACCCCCGGCTCGCCGGCCAGGAGGGCGACCCGCAGCTCGCCGGCCGCCGCTTCCTTCCACAGCTGCCCCAGCCGTTCGAGCTCGCCGTCGCGGCCGACGAAGATGCGCCCGATGTCGGTGAGGAAGGTCGGGAGCGGGACGGCAGATCTGCGGGAGCGGCTCCCAGTCGACCTGGACGGCCGGGACGCGGCTCGGGCAGCCCCTTCAGCTCGAGGCTGCCGACCGGGGTGAATGTCCCCTCGCCGGAGCGGGCCAGCCAGCGAACCATCTCCGAGGCGAGAATCTGCCCGCCTCGGGCGGCGCCGCAGAGACGAGCCGCCTCGATGACCGGCGTGCCGAAGCAATCGTCCTCCTCGAAGACGACGTCCCCGGCGCTGATCCCGATCCGGACCTCCAGCCGCGCTGCGGCGCTCGAGCGGTTGTGGCGCCCGATCGCCTGCTGGATCGCCACCGCCGCCCCCACCGCATCGGACGCCCCGGCGAAGGTGGCCATGATCCCGTCGCCGAGGTTCTTGACGACGGTGCCCCGGCACGCCTCGACGGCCCCCGCGATCAGTGCGTCGTGCCGATGGCGCAGCTCCTCGGCCGCGTCCTCGCCCAGCCGCGAACGAAGCTCGGTCGAGCCCACGAGGTCCGTGAAGAGGACGATGGCGGTTGACCGCCCCGTCCCGCCCGCGCCGCCCTGCGCCACGGCGCGATGGTAGGCACCGCCTTCCCCTTCGCCATGGCCGCCTGAAGACGACTTCGTTCTCAGCGGCCGGTAAGGAGCTCCACGCAGTGACGTACCGCCTCGGTGGCCTTGCGTCGGAGCGCCTCGTCGTCATCGCCGGCGATCGGGTGGCGGATGACGGCGAAGGGATAGCCGGGCATGCCGCAGGCCCGGGCCAGGGCGTCGGCCGTGTCGACGAAGGCGTCGGTCATGACCGCCGCCGCGGGGGTGCCGGCCTCTCGGCGGTGACGGCGTCGTGCAGACTGCACGACGAGCAGCTGCCTCAGTCGCCTATCGCGGAGACGACGGCGTCGCAGCGGTCATCTCCGCGAGCATCTCCTCGGGCACCGGCGCGGCTCGCGTCGGGCTTGCGGCGGCGGATGACTTCCGCACGCCGTAGTCGCGCCTTCAGGATCTCGGCGACGAAATCGTAGAAGCGCTCGGTGCCGATCTTGGCGTTGTCGAGCAGGCCGACCACCGCGCCGTCGAGCGAGGCGAGCGCCGGCGCCAGAGCGACGCGTCGCCTTCGGGTCCGACGCGCGGGTCGAGCGACCTGTCATGCGTCAGGCTCCTTTCCGGTCAGCAGTTCACGCAGACGCCGATGCCCTTGGTGACCGCCAGCGAGCGGTTCTGCCGTACCACGGCGGCACGATGGCGCCGAAGCCGCCCGCCGGGCCGCCGGCCGCGACCACGAGCAGATCGTCGGGCGTGCGCAGCGCGGCGTACACCTGGTCCGGTCCTCGCCGTCCTCGACCAGCGCCGCCTTGCCCGCCGCTGCCCAGTCCCTCCGCCGCACGCGCGCGCCTCGAACGTACTCGCGCACGTCGCGCTGCGTCCAGCCGCCGCCGACGAAGATCTCGCGGAGCTGCTGGGCGACCACCATCGCGTAATTGCCGGCCCAGATCGAGTAGGTGAGCATGTTCGCGCGGATCGCGGCGGCGTAGGTCTCGAGGATCTCCTCCGCGGATCGTGCGTCCACTCGTTCATCACCTGGTGCGGCGATTCGCAGGCGAGGACCGTCACGGCGGAGGCGCCCGCGGGCACGCCCGCGCTCCGCGGCGAGCGGGGGCCACGGGCTGCCCTCTTCGTCTTCGGCGAGGCAGAACGTGAACTTGCCCGGATGCCCGAGCGTCGAGCGGTCGAGCTGCCCGGGCACGCCGCCGAGCACGTTGATGAGAAGAGCCGGATGCTGCGGCCGATCGTCGCGTTGGCGCGGCTGCCGTTGGCGAGCACGTTGTGCGTCGCGTTCATGCCGAGCGCCGGCCGGATCGGCCCGTTCACGACGATGAACGGCGCGCTGCCGCCGGTGCTCGCGCGTGCAGCCGTGCAGCAGGAAGCCTCGGGTCGCACATCGCCTTCACCGTCGCGACGACGACCGGCAGTCCTGCGGCCAGGCATCCCGCCATGACGGCGGTGATCGCCACCTTCTCGGCGGTGACGCGGCCGCCCGCGCACCGGCTCGACGCCGACGATGGTCGCCGGTGCGAGCAGCGCCGCTTCCAGGAACGCGGCACGAGCTCCTCGCGTCGGCGGCACGATCGGCAGCCCGTCCGTCCACCCGTTGCGGCCGAAGAGCTCGTTCGCCTCAAGGCTGTCAGCAACGTCGAAGCTTCGGGCACTCATGCCGGCAGTCTGCCAAACGTCGGTAGGGATTCCTCCAGTCGGCCGGTTGCAAGACCGCTGGAACAGCACGGTCTGCCAGTCGTCGGCGGTTCTGTGGTCACCAGACGGCGTATATCGCCGTTTCGTGACCACAGAACGCCCGCTCGGGACTGCCAGCGCAGGGCCGGCTGGGATGGCTACTGCAGAAGACCGTTGGGGGCGGTGCTCCGGGTCACCTCGGTGGACAGGAGGCGGATGGTCGCCAGGCCCAGTTCCCAGGTACGCAAGCGGCGCAGGGCGGGCGGCAGTGAGTCCGCGGCGATGCGGGCGCGAGCCTCGTTCTTGGTCAGGGACTGGCCGGCGTCGCGGGCGGCGGCGAGGAGGCCGTCGCGCCAGGCGTTGACGACCTTGGCGCCGGGGTGGAGGACGATGTGGCGGAGGACGGCCTCGGTGACGCCGACCGGGGGGCGGTCGTGGCGCGCGGCGAGGACGACGGCGGGGTCCCCGCCCGGGCCCGTCGGAACGGGGGCGAGGTCGTAGACCGTGGACAGCAGCCATGGGAGGGCGTCGGGAGGCGGGGCGGTCGAAGACGCCGTTCGCAAAACCTCGGCTGCCACCAGGTCGCGGCGGGGCGCTATGAGGACGGCTCGGGTCGGGGCGACGAGGAGCAGGGTTCGGAGCGCGGCGCCGCCATCGTCGGGGTGGGTGTTGATGACAGGGGTCCCGGTGTAAGGGAACGGGCCCGGCCGGGCAGCCGTCGCCCAAGCGGCGACCCGTGAGAAGAACTCGGCGAGACCGATGGGGCCTATCCGCTCTCCGCCGCCGTCGGCCGGTGGCCCGTCGGCGAGGTTCTCCCAGCCACCGCCTACGAGGAGGAGCGGGCCATCGCCGGCGGCGGTGAGGGCGACGCCGACGACCTCGGCGGGGAGAGGGCGGGCGGGTGCTTCTTCGGCGGCGGGGCCGCGGGTGTAGATCCGCGCGCCCTCGGGCCGGGTGGATCGGCGTGGACGGGAAGGGCGGACGGGTTCACCGACCTTGGCGCCTTTGGCGGGGCGGCAGATGTAGAGGTCGCTTCTCGCCCCGATCGCCTCGGCGCCGTCGTAGTGGTTGAAGCCGGGCAGCATCGCCTCCAGTGCCAGGCGGAGGTCGCCGAGCAGGGACTGCACTTCGAGGGCTTTGACGAGGTGACGTTCGCCGGTGCCGAAGCAGAACGCGAGGCGTTCGTGGCCGGTGGGGCGCAGGGCCTCGAGCGCCCGCGTCAGGAAGAGGCGCATGCCTTCGATTGTGTAGGGCGGGTCGGTGAAGACGAGGTCGGCCGTCCGCACGAGGCTCGGCGGCAAGAGGAGGCGGAGGTCGGCCCAGGCGGCGGTGAGCGGGATCCCGAGCCGGCCAGCGGAGTCGGCGACGTGGTCGAGGACCGGCTCGTCGATGTCGACCACCGTCAGCTCGGCGCCGGGTGCGACGGACCCGACCGCCAGGGAGGTCAGGTCGTGGTCGCCGAGGCACAACACCGATGCTCCGTCGAGCTCGTACTGGTCGGCCAGATACAGGGCCCGCCGGGCCATCGTCTCCGGCGTGGCCGGCACGTGGTCGAGCCGCCAGCGGGACGGCGGCGACCCGGCCGCCAACTCGGCCATCCTCGTCGTCAGCCTGTCCTCGTCCAGCCCCGCATCCTGCGAAACTCCGTCGCTGACGTCCGCGACATCTGACCGTGGGTCGAGCGGATCGCAGCCGGCCAGCTGGAAGCGGTCCCCGTCCGACTTGAGGAACGGTGCGAGGTCGCGGAGGATCGATTCGACGTCGCGACGGGGAAGGCCGCTCGCCGCCACCAGCCGGCTCACGCCCGCGCCTTCACCGAGGGCGGCGAAGACCAGCCGGACGCGGGCGAAGTCGAGTCCCCAATCCGCCTGAAGCGAAGCAACGGCGTCCGACAATTCGGGCATCGGCCGGCAGGCTATCGGGACTGGAACGGGACGACCGCCGTACCACAACCCTGACCTGTCGCGGTACGGGGTCTGGGACCAGCGGTTTTATCCCAAAGCGCGACAGGTCGCGCTCATGGCGGCTGGGGCGGCCTCTGCCCGGCCCCGAACGGAACGGTTACTCGGGCCGCAGCGACGCTTCGAAGAGCTCCAGGCCCCGGGCGGGGCGGTAGCCGACGCGGGCGTTGACGCCGATCATCGCCTCGTTGTTGGCGGTGACTTCGGTGTCCAGTCGGTCGATCCCCCGCTCGGCGGCCCACAGGGCCAGGGCCGCCTTCAGCATCCGGCCGATGCCCTGGCGGCGCTCGCTGCGGCGCACGACCGTCCAGTCGACGAAGGCGGCGGGGACGAAGGCCACGGGCTCCGCCGCCGAGGCGCCAAGTACGGCCTTGTCAGTGCTCACTATCGCCCGCCCGGCAGGCGACCAGGGTCACTCCGCCGTCGCCGGCCCGGCGCAACTCCCCGGCCCGCCAGTCCTCGTAGACGGTGGCGGGGAACGGCTCGGTGCTCGGGATGTCGGCTCGGCCTTCGTCGTGCACCTCGTGCACCGCCCGGCAGAAGGCGTCGTCGTCGAAACGGGTGGCCAGCGGCGCCACCTCGATGCCCGGCAGCAGCATCTCCGTCAGCCGGGCGCGCTCCAACCGGGGCACGTCCAGCACGTAGTTCCACCGCATCGGATCCTCGGCTTGGGAGGCGGTGAAGCCCCAGCCCCGGGTGATGGCCGCCGACCGCTCGTCGTCGAGGTCCACGAGGCAGCGCAGCTGGACGGCGCCCAGCGCCTGGGCCCAGACGCGGATCTGTTCCAGCAGTACGTGCCCGATGCCCTGCCCGGAGAGGTCGGGGTCGACCTCGATGCCGGCGTAGACCACGCCCGGTTCGGGGACCGGCCCGCCACTGGCTTCGATCCCCCGGCCGGTGCCCACGATCTCCCCGTCCTTCTCGGCCACCAGCCGGATCCACGGCACGTCGTCCCGCAACGCCACGCCGGTGGCCCGCCGGGCCCGCAGCGCGGCCACGGTGTCGGCCAGCAGCGGCCGGGCCCGGTTGTGGACCCGAACGATGGCGTCGAGGTCGGAGTCGACGGCTGCCCGGATCAGCAGCGTCACCCGTTCCCCGGAGTTCTGGGGGTGTCCCCCGCTCCTAGGGGAGGACAAGGGCCCGCACCCGGTGGAGGGCGGGATCAAGCTCCGCCCGCAGGAGCCCAGACTCAACCGGGCTGGTGACGCCGTCGGCCAGCTTCAGCACCGTCCCGTCCCGGAAGATCGCCCGGTCGCCGTCGAGGCGCAGGAGGAAGCCGTTGTAGAAGACGACGGGCGGCGCCGGCCCCCGCACCACGACACCGATCCCTGCCATCCAGGCCGCCTCTTTTCCGTCCAAGCCCAGGTGAACGTACTGGCCCAAGCGGTGCAGCATGGGGACGGCGGCGAGGTCGTAGGTCGAGAAGCTCTGCAGGTCCTTCCGCACCTCGTAGGACCGGCCTCCGTCGAGGGTGATCCGCTCGAACGAGATCTGTTCCACGACTCCCTCAGCGTCAGGGAACCGGGGCCGCCCGTCGAGGACGACCCGTTCCTCATCGGACTTCGAAGAACACCCGACCAGCGTCAGAGCTCCTGCGAGCAGGAGAAGCAACAGCGGCCGCCCCAACATGGTCAGCCGGCGGGTTGGGCCGGTGCCTCCGCCGGAGGAGCCGCCGCCTCGGCGGACGGCGCGGCCGCCACCTTCTCCCGTACCGCCGCCGCCTCCAGGATCCCGTTGGCGGCGTCGGCCGGGCGGCCACGGTTCTGCAGGAGCGCCAGGCTGCCCTTCATGGTGTCGGTCGGCATGTCGACCTTCACGTCGGTGTCGAGGTCCTTCAGGCTGTACTCCATGTCGCGCAGCCGGATCGGGTCCTGACCCTGCCCGGTGCGGATCACGTTGAGGGCCTCGACGGCGATGGCGGCCACTTCCGCCTGTGGCCGGTCGGTGGGGAACTTGGTGTCGTAGATCTCGGCCAGGTCGTCGAGCCGGCTCTCGACGTCGACCTTTTCCACCACCCGGATGATGCGGTCGTCCTTCACGTAGACCGACATCTTGCGGAAGTGGCGGGTGTCGGGCGTGACCTGGTTGGCGCCGCCCCCCGTCTGCGACGCCTTCGGCAGGTTGGGCCGCTCGAAGTCGTAGCGGGTGACGTCGGAGCCGTCCTTCGGCGTTTCGAACGGGTCCTCGTCGGCGCGGTACTGGAGCGACTCGGGATTGAACTCCACGATCCGCACCGCCTCGTCCATCGCCCGGGCGACGTAGGCGAAGACCGCCCGGGAGTCGGCGATCGGGTCGTCGCCGAGGGTCTGAGTGGTGCCGGCGGTGGCGAACGCCGACGGCGCCCCGGCCGAGTCGAGCACCCACCGCCGGGTGGCCAGCACCTCGGCGGCCGGTGGCCCACCGACTGTCACGCTCGCCGCGCCCGGGCCGGCGGCCGATTCCGGCGCCTCCGAGCCGCTGCCGCCGACCCCGGAGCCGCCCTGCTTGGCCTTGGTGGGCTTGCGGAGGAACTGGTTCATGGCCGCCGGATCGAGGAAGCGCACGGCGATGGCGTCGTCGCTGACGACCTCGTCGACGATCGGCTTGCCGTCGAGCGCCACCCGGGCCTTGTAGCGGAAGTCGTCCTCCACCAGGCCTCGCACGTCGGTCTCGTGGGAACCGGCCTTGTCGTGGACGGTCTCCTTGTAGAGGAATGTGTTCGACAGCTTCTCGGTCTTGCGCAGCGCCTCCCGAAGGCGCTCCTCGGTGTCGGTGGAGCCCTTGCAGCCCGACAGGCCCAGGCCGGCGACCACCACCACGATGCTCAGGAAGATCCGCCTTCGGCGCTCGGTCATGGCCGGATCTCCAGCGCTTTGCGCAGCAGCGTGCGGGGCTCGTCGTAGTCGGCCCGGGTGGCCAACACGAACAGGTGCCGGCCCTTGAACCACACTCCGATCGACTGCTTGGTGCCGGTCGTCAGGTAGACGGTCTCGCCGCCGAGGCGCACGGTGCGGGGCGCAGTGCTGCCGATCTGGTTGACGACCGTCTGGCGGAACTTCTCCTCCTCGACATCGGCGCCGTCGCTGAACCGGCTCACCTGCAGGGTGGCCATGACGAGGTCGTCCTTGCGCAGCGAGTACAGCGACAGGGCGTCGATGAACGCCGCCGGCACCTTACCCAGATCCTCGGTCACGTCCTCGGGGGCGATCCGCAGTCCCAGCAGGTCGGCCGGCAGGTTGGGGATCTCCAGCGCCTTCACCGCTTGGCCCGGGGTGGCCTCGACCGAGGCGTCCGACCGGGTGCAGCCGGCCAGGGCGACGGCGGCGGCCATCACGGCCCCGAGCACACGCAGGCGAAGACGGAGGGCGGTCACGGCTTGGCCACCCTCAGTTCTCCCTTGACGTAGGGACGGGTGTCGTCGCCATAGGCGAAGACGCCGACGGTGCCGGCCGTGTAGTCCCACGAAGCGCCGGGCTTGATCATCGGCGAGGCAAACTGCCCGCTGTCGGCCCGGACCGCCCGTTCGACGGTGTCCTTGTTGATCCAGCGGATGATCGAGCCGACGTAGGCCGTCTGGATCTGCGGGTCGATCGGCTGGGCGGCGTCGTCTCCGTAGATGTGGATCTCGCGGATCGACTGGGTCGGCTTGGCGGCCGTCGTCGCCGTCGTCGCCGTGGGGGCGCTCCCCGACTTGGCCGTCGTCGTCGTCGCTGCTCCGCCCCCGGCCCCCTTCGGCCGCGTGGTGCTGGTGGCCGCCGCCGGGGCGGTGGTGGTCGTCGCCGCCGCCGTCGTGGTCGTCGTCTCGCCCAGCCGCTCGTTGGCCTGCTCCTTGAAGTCGAGCAGGCTCTCGTTGCCCACCTTGTTGTCGCTGCCGCAAGCAGCCGACGCCATCAGCGCCGCCACCAGCAGTAGAGGAACCATGGCCCTGCGTCTCATTCGATACTCCCGGAACGATTGACTGCTTCCTCCGTCGTCCCCAGATACGACTCCACCACACGCTCATCGTCCAGCACCTCGGCCGGCCGGCCCCGGGTCACGAACCGCCCCTGGTCCAGGGCGATCAGCTCGTCGGAGACGGCGGAGATGAGCGGCATGTCATGCTCGATGATGAGGATCGAGCACCCCGTCTCGAACCGGACCCGCCGCAGCAGGGGCGCCAACCCCTCAGCCTCGGCCTGGGCGATGCCGGAGCTCGGCTCATCGAGCAGCAGGACCTGCGGCTCGGTGGCCAGCACACAGGCCAGGTCGACGATGCGGCGGAGACCGGTCGAGAGTTCCTTCACGAACTTGTCGCGGTAGGCGCCGAGCTCGAGCAGCTCGATGAGCTTCTCGGCCCGCAGCCGCACCCGCTTCTCGGACCGGCGGGCCTGGGGCAGTTGCGCTGCTGACAGGATGGCACTGTGTATCTCGAGCCGCTGGTCGAGCGACACCAGCAGCGTCTCGAACACGGTGAGCGAGGGGAACAGGCGGGCGTCCTGGAAGCGGCGCACGAGCTTGCGCCGGGCCCGTTCGTCGGGCGGGAGGTCGGTGATGTCGACACCCTGATAGCGGACGACGCCGGCGTCGGGAACCGAGAAGCCCGAGATGAGGTCGAACGTCGTCGTCTTCCCCGACCCGTTGGGCCCGATGACGCCGAGCACCTCGCCTTCCCGGAGGGCGAAGCTCACCCCGTCGACGGCGGTGATCCCGCCGAAGCGCTTGGTCAGCCCCTCCACCTCGAGCACCGACCGGGCCTCGCCCAGCTCCAGGGCCCGGCGCTCCCGCTCGGACCGCAGGGCCGACGGCGTCGAGCTGGTCAGCGCGCCGGTCCCCTTCACGTACACGGCCCGGAGGATGTCGGGCCGGGCCAGCAGGTCGGCGGTGTTGCCGAAGAACTTGATTTCGCCCTTCTCCATGAAGATGGCCTTCTCGGCCAGGGTCAGGGCCACGTTGACCGACTGCTCGACGACGATGATCGTCGTCCCCCGGGCATGGATGGCCCGGACGATCTCCAGCAGCTGGCCCACCACCGCCGGCGACAGCCCGAGCGAGAGCTCGTCGATCATCAGCAGGCGGGGCTTGGCCAGGAACGCCTGGGCCAGCGACAGCATCTGCTGCTCGCCACCTGACAGCGACGCCGCCGCCTCGTCGGCCCGCTCCCGGAGGATGGGGAACAGCTCGAACACCTCATCGATCCGGGCCTGCTGGGCTTCAGGATCGTCGTCGTTCATCCAGTTCCCGAGGACGATGTTCTCCCGCACCGACAGGCCGGGGAAGATGCCCCGCCCGCCGGGCATGTGGATGACCCCCCGGGCCGCCGTCTCGTGGGGCGGCATGTGGGTGATGTCCCGCCCGTCGAACACGATGGCGCCGGCCGAGGCCTCCTGGGTGCCGCTGATGGCCCGCAGCAGCGTCGACTTGCCGGCGCCGTTGGTGCCGAGCAGGGCGATGATCTGGCCCTCCTCGACGTCGAAATCGACACCGAAGAGCACCTGCACGCCGTCGTACTCCACGTCGATGTCCCGGCAGACCAGCATCTTGCCCTGGCCCGCGGCTTTGGCCACCCGCCACTCGTGGTCGGCCATCGACGCGGCCATGGCGTTGCGGCGGTCGAACTCGAAGAACGACGCCGCACTCATGTTGATGAAGGCGCCGGCCACGGCAAACGGGACGCTGAAGAGGATGGCGCCGGTGTAGCCGTAGTCCTGCAGGAGCTGGCCCGACATTGGCAGGAAGAAGATCAGCCCGGGGATCGTGGCCAGCCCCAGCATCTGGACGCCCTGCGTCCGCACCACCGGCGGGACGATCTGCGTGGTGATGGCGGCGGCGGCGGGGCCGATGAGCGCCCCTCCGAAGGCGGTGATGGCGGTGAAGACCATCAGCGTCCAGATCGGCGGGATGAACGCCACGCCGAGAAGGCCGAAGGCGTTGACGATCCCGAAGGCGCCCACGGTCATCAGCACCCGGCTGGGGTTCAGGGCGGTGAGCCGGTCGATGAGCGCCCCACCGACGAACGCCCCGATGAGGGCACCGACGATGCCGGGCGGGCCGAGGACCCAGAACCGGTCGACGGCCGACCGCAGCCCGTACTCCTCGACCAGCATGAACTGGGCCAGCGTGCCGTAGATGAGGAGGCCGGGAGCGGCGATGGCGCCGGCGATGAACTGGCGGCGCAGCGTTCGCACGGCCCAGACCGTGCGCCAGGCCTCGCCGAAGGACTGCGGCTCGCTCTCCTGGCGGGCCACCTCCTCGTTGGCGCCCATGGCCCGGCGTTCCATGTAGCCCCGGACCGGCTCCTTGAGGACCACGAGAGTGATCAGGCCCATGACGGTGGTGATGGCCCCGCCGATGAAGAACACGCTCCGCCAGCCGATCGCTTCCAGCAGCATCGTTCCGGCGATCCCCATCGGCAGGGCGGCCGTCGAGCCGACGAGGTTGAAGATCGAGAAGACCTTGCCCCGGCTCTCCGGCGGGTAGTAGTCGGCCATGAGGGAGTAGCTCGGTACGCTGGCCGCGTCCCCCGCCACCCCACCTACCAGTTGCGGTGCGCCGAGGGAGACGATCCCCTGGGCCCGCGAGGCGACCATCGAACAGATACCGGCGATCACGGTCCCGAATGCGAGGAGCGGAATTCTCTTGTGGCGGTCGGCCCACCAGCCGAGGCCGATGACGGCGAAGGTGAGGAAGAACCCGATCACCGACCGGAGGCTGATGATCGACGAGATGTTGATCTTCAGGTCGACGAGGATGTCGGGCCCGGCGTAGGAGGCCGCCGTGGCCGTGACGCCGGTGGCCAGGCTGGCGAACACCGACATCGCCATCGGCCGGGTGCCGTACGGCGTCGTCCGCAGGTCCGACCAGCTGCGGGTGAAGGCCCGCAGGCCCTTCCGCCCCTGGCCCGGGTCGGAGATCTCGGCGCTCACGGCCGGCGCCTCCGGCGGACGGTCCATGACCGGCGCGGTCACGACACCCTCCCGTTCCCGTTGTGCTCGTCTTCGGCGGCCCGCTTGCCGGCGGCGCCGATGGCGGCCGCCTCCTTGGCCTCCCTCGGTTCGTCGGTCCGCCCGAAGATGCGAACACCCCGACCCTGGTAGAGGCCGGAAGCGAGGCTGAAGCGGGTGGCGGAAGGCAGGGCGCCGAGCCCGCTGTTGCCCGACGCTTCGGCCAGAGGGATCAACTTCCGCTCCATCGCCTCGGGGTCGTAGTCGGCGAACAGGCTGGGGACGACCATCTGCCGGCGCTGGGCCACGATGCGCAGACAGGCGTCGCGCAGCTTGGCCACCAGCGACACCAGACCCGCCGGGCGACACGTACAGCAGCAACAGCGTGCCGCCGGAGCCGACGATCCCGGCGAAGAGCGGCGCCGTGATGAAGTACCGCGTCACGTTGAAGTAGAAGGAGCCGAGCAGGGCGCCGTTCACCGATCCGATCCCACCGAGGACGGCCAGCACGAAGATGTCGATGCTGGCCGTGGCGGCGAAGCTGTCGGCGTTGAGGCCCCGCTGCTGGTGGGCGAAGATCGCTCCGGCGAAGCCGGCCAGTGCCCCGGAGAAGGCGAAGGCGGCCAGTCGCATCCGCACGGCGGCGATGCCGAAGGCGGCGACGTTCTGCTCGCTCTCCCGCAGGGCGATCAGCACCCGGCCGAAGCGGCTCTTGCGGACGTTGGCGACCACGACGATCGACAGCACCAGCGCCGCCACGCACAGGAAGTACATCGACCGCTCGTCGCCGAAGTCGAAGAAGAACAGCGTTGGCCGGTCGATGGCGTCGGGCAGGAGCCAGTCGAAGTAGCGGCGGTCGAAGAGCAGCGACCGCACCGCCACGGCGAAGGCGAAGGTGGTCACGGCCAGGAACAGGCCGCGGATCCTCAAGGCGGGCAGACCGACGAGCACGGCGAAGGCGGCGGTGAAGGCCGTCGCCAACGGCACCGCCAGCCAGAACGTCATCCCCACCTTGGCGGTGAACGCCCCGGCCATGACCGCCCCCACAGCCACGAAGGCGAACTGGCCGAGGCTGACCTGTCCGGCCCAGCCGGTGAGCACGACCAGCGAGAGGGCCACGATGGCGTGCAGGGCGATGATGCCGCCGAGGTTCGTCTGCCCGGTCGACGTGACGAAGGGGAAGATCCCGACGGACAGGAGGCCGAGCACGATGAAGACCCGGCGGGAGATACGGACGGACGGAACGCCGAGCAGCTCCTTGGGGATCGGCCGCTGCTCCTCGCTGGCCTGCCAGGCGGTGGCCACCTCGTCGCCGCCCCGCAGCGCCTTGCGCTGCTGGATCAGCAGCCCGGCGGCGATGAGGACGAGGAGGCCGAAGTCGACCAGCGCCTTGTCCTTGTCGAGCGAGAACTGCGTGGCCTGGGTGACGACGGAGATGGCCACGGCGGCGAACACGGTGGTCGGCAGGCTGCGCATCCGGGCCACCACGGCCGCGGCCAGTGCCGGCAGCAGCACGCCGGGGGCGAACCCGGCCGCCGCGCCCGGCTGGGTGAGAGCCCCGGTGAGGGTGACGCTGGCCCCGGCCAGCAGCCCGGCCAGGCCCCACACCAGGGTGGAGAGGCGGCCGACGCTGATGCCGAGGAGGGCGGCCCGCTCGGTGTTCTCGGCCATGGCCCGCACCGCCACACCGGAGCGGGTGAAGCGGAAGAAGGCCGCCAGCCCCAGGAGCAGCAGGATGGCCACCTCGATCGAGAAGATCTCGGGGAAGCCGAACTGGACGCCGTAGCTGCCGACCTCGAAGTGGAAACCACCGAAGGGCAGCTGGTCGCGGATCGGCTTGGTACCCAGCGTCTCGGTGATCGACAGCGTCTCGGCCTTGGGGAAGAACGGGAGGCGGGCCACCAGGCTGGACGACGTCGACGACAGGAACCCGGCGACCACGATCGTCACCACGGTCAGCACCAGCCGTGGGGCGTTGAAGAAGCGCCGCACCAGCGACAGGTCGAGGGTCACACCGACCAAGGCGGAGAGGCCGAGCCCCAGTACGAAGGCGATGGGGAACGGCACCGCCGTGTACTGCACGAAGTTGAACGTGAGGATCGCTCCGGCGGCCCCGATGGCCGTCTGGGCGAAGTTGATCACCCGCAGGGTGCGGTAGATGAGGATGATCCCGGCGGCGGTGAGGGCGTTGACGAGGCCGAAGACGATGCCCCGGAAGAGGATGGCGCCCGGGGTGCCCCGGCCGGCGCCACCGGTGCCGGGGAGGAGGATCTGGGTGTAGAGGGCGATGACCATGACCGAGAGCGCCCAGCCCACGGCTGCCCTGCGGGCCCCGTTCACTTCTGCGCTCCCTGCGTGGGCGGCGCCGGCGGCAGCGGCACCGGCTTCACCTGGGCCAGGCTGAGTACGACGTCGGTCGTGCCCTGCGGCGAGGAGGTGTGGATCTCCTCGCTGATGATGAGACCGCCGAGCTGCGGGGCGATCATGTACTTGTAGGTGCGGGGCGGTGCCGTCTGGCCCGGCCCGGAGAAGGTCTGCGTCGACTCGATCACCCAGCCGTCGACGACCTCGCCGCAGGCGTCGACCCGGTCCCGCTTGGTGACCTTGGCCTGGTGCTGGAGCACCGACCCGGTGCGGGGGTCAATCCCGACGGCGTTGAACTCCTCGCCCGGCACGACGTCGAGGGGCAGGTACAGCACGCCGGGCGAGAAGGTGAGCTCGCTGGTGTTGCCGGCCTGGTCGACCCGCTGCAGCTTGACGAGGGAGATGCCCCGCTCGGGGTCACCGACCGAGACGCTGCCGGGGATCGGCGGCTTCGGCAGCGTTGGCTGCGATCCCGGCGGGGTGATCGGCAGCGGGACGGGCGACGTCGGGCGGGTCAGGTCGGGCGGCTGCACCGGCGGCGTCACCGTCCTCGAGACTGCGCCGATCTTGACCTTGAACGTGCTGATCGTCGTGATGTTCGTGCCCAGCTCGGGCTGGACGGTCTCGAACGTGAACTCGGTCGGGGAGACCTGCACGACGTTCCGTACGAGGCGCTGCTCGAAGCCCGACACCGGCAGCTTGACGTTGGGCAGGGTGGCGACCGTCTGCGTGCCCGTCCGCTTCCAGCGGTACTGGCCCACGGTCGGCACGCCCTCTATGGCCTGGCCCGCCTCCTTGGCGGGGAAGGCGGTGAGCGCCGCCGGCGGGCACGTCGACTTCGGCGGGGCGAGCGGCGTCACCCGGGGGAGGCGGGGGCCGGGTCGACCGGTCGGCCCGGAGAAGTTGCCTCCGCCACCGAACGCCGATCCCGGGTTCGACGGGGCCTGAGCCTCCGGCACGTAGGTGGTGGCGTCGCCCGGCCCGGCCTGGCCCGGCTCGAGGTTGGGCGGCGGCGTGGCGTCGGCCGGCTTGACGCCGAAAACGATGTCGGCGGCGAGCTTCTGGATGCCCACCCCGGGCGGATCCTGCTTCACGCAGCCGGCCAGGAGGAGCGCGGCGAGCCCGGCCACGACGAGCCGCCCCCCCAACCGGCGTTCCTTTACCGGCCTATTGGCGGAAAAAGAACGCCAGTTTGCGGGACGGCCCAACTGGCGTTCGTTTACCGCTCTATCGGCGGAGAAAGAACGCCGGTTCGGCTCAGGCCACGGCGACACGGTCGTCCTCCTCCCTGGCGGCGGCGTCGGCGGCCCGTTCGGCCCGGGTGGGCTTGCGGAGGAACTGCGTCAGCTCGGGGGCGTAGGGGTGGCGCAGCGAGAGACGGGAGACCACACCGATGGCCCGCACCGGCGCCGGGTGCGCCTGGGCCAGGCGGCGGCGCAGCGCCCTCGACAGCTCCTCGGCCATCGTGGCGTGCTCCATCGTGAGCGAACCCTGGAGGTCGCCCCACAGGCCGCGGGTCACCAGCCAGGCCAGCTCGGTGTGCTCAGAATCTTCCACGAAGCGGTCCAGGTACATGAGCGGCGTGTCGGTGTCGTGGCGGTAGCCGTAGTCGGTGCCCATGTCGCGCCATTCGGCGTAGGTCAGGGCGATGCGGGACCGCGGCCCGGCGGCGCGGGCGGCGGTGCGGCGTCGGCCGCGCACCCAGGCCTTCCGGACCCCGGGCCAGGTCACGTAGAGGAGGAACAGCAGCAGCACGGCGGGCACGGTGATCATGACCGCCTGGCGGATCTGCTCCGGCAGCGTGCTCTTCGGCGGCACCAGCACCGGCACGAACAGCCCGATCTGGATGTCGTCGGAGGGGAGGACGTTGGGGTCCTGCCGCTGGGTGGCCGGGTCGGAACCGACCGTCGGCTTGGCCTTGGTCGGCGTACCGATGACCGGCAGCCAGCCGTACTTGGGGAAGAACACCTCGGGGAAGCTGGCGCCGTTCTTGGGCCGCACCTCCAGCTTGTTGGGCGCCCCTTGGGCTGCGCCCTCCCCCTCGGTCACCTCGCCGCCGTCGAAGCCGTAGCCGATGCGGGACGGGATCCCGGCCCAGCGGGCCAGCAGCGCCTGGGCGGCCACGATCTCGTACGGCGTACCCTCCTTGGAGCCGGCCAGCATGTCCTGGATCCGCTCCGGCGGAACGCTCTTCGGCGACCCGGTGCCGGTGGCGGTGACGTTCGACAGCACGTAGGTACGGAGGAAGTCGAACGTGTCCCACTTGGAGGACTTCGGCGCTTTGTCGAGCAGGTCGCTCACCGCCGGCGGCGGCGCCGGGATCTCGGCGAAGCGCTCGACATCGCTGGGGTTGGGCTCGGTGATGTTGCGAAGGTCCTCCACGTTGGGGAGGGCCGCCGCCGCCACCGTGTACTTCAACCCGGCCTGGATCTGGCCTTGGGCCACCCGCAGGGCGCCGCTGCGGGTGTCGTAGGCCAGCTTCGGCCCTTCGGCCACGACGCCGACCGTGTTGGGCAGGCCGGGGAGGACGGTCCCGCCGAGCCCGGCGACCGTGAACGTCGCCCGTACGCCGGGGCTCAGATCCTTGTTGACAACGCCGTCGCGGGGTACGTCGGCCAGGCGGGACTCCGAGAACGCCGGGAGGCGCCAGTCCTTCCCGTCGTAGACGTCGAGGCTGCCGACCCGCCACGGCCCGGACAGCTGTGACTCCACGGTGAACAGCACCCGGTCCTCCACCTGGGAGAGCGGCACCGTCTTCGGCTTCTGGGGCTGCTCGGCCGGGTTGATGGCCGGCTTCGGGAACAGAAAATCGGTCTGGGCCAACAGGTACAGCCCGGCGGTGACCACGGCCAGCAGCGGCAGTGCCCGCACCGCCCGGCGGATCTCGTAGCCGGGCGGGAGCTGCTCGTCGGCGCCGCTCATCGTCGTACCCGACAGCATCCCGAGGCCGACGGCGAAGAGCACCAGGACGGCCAGGCCGCTGGCCACCTGGTCGGCGTCGGGGACGGAGATACCGGCGATGGCCGCCACCGGCAGCGGCAGCAGCAGCCCGAACGACGGCTTCTTGACGACGATCGCCAGCCAGGCGGCGGCAAAGCCGACGATGCCCAGCAGCCAGCCCAGGATCGCCTGCCAGCCGGCGGTCAGCTCCACCGGTGGGCGGAGCACGTCACCCGAAGACGACGCCTGCGACGCCAGCCGGCCGACGGACGCCACGTTGCCGAGACCCGCCGGCACAACCATCAGCAGACCGATGCCGAACAGACCGCCGATGATCACGACGTTGGTGGCCACCGGGGAGCGGAACCGGGCCGCCCCCACCGCCAGCGCCACCCCGAGCACGGCCGCCACGGCGGCGTAGATGCGGGCCTCGAAGCCGATGAACACGCCCCCGGCCATGACGGCGGCGGCGATAGCCGGGAAGGCCATGGCCACGGCCAGCCGCAGCGGGGAACGGTCCGGTTCCCCCTCCGACACCGACGCCGCGGCGGCCGCCTCCTCGAGGTCGGCCTCGACGTGGCCTTCCTCGGCGGCGAGGTGCTCGAGGACGTCGTGTTCAAGGGCCTCGAGTTCGGACGGGCTCACCGGATCACCGTCGCCCGCTCCCGGCGCCCATGTCGCGGGACAGGGCGGAGGAGAGGTCCTGACCCGGGTGGAGGCCGACGACCTGGCAGCCGAGGGCGGCGGCCGTCCCCATGGTCTCGCTGTTTTCGTCGTCCCACAGCAGGGCGACCACCATCACGGAGACGCCGGTGTTGAGCAGCAGCTTCACCTGGGCCGCTTCCACCTGGCCGAGGCGGGGCGTGATGAGGACGTTGTGGGCGTCGCGCCGGGCGTTCGTCACGAGCCGCATGATGACGTCGGACAGAGGCTTCCGGTCGAGCTCCAGGCGGGTCAGAGCATCGAGCAGCATCAGCTGCGACCCGGCACCCCGCAGGGGGCGGACCAGCGGGCCGCCGTTGGTCTCGCAGCGGAGCTCGTAGCCGTCGCGCAGGTGGCGTACGCCGAGCGAGGCGGCCACCCGGATGCCGGTCTCGAAGCTCTCGGAGAGACCTTCGCCATCGCGGGAGTGCGACCCCCGGTCGGTGTCGAGGATCAGCGTGATGTGGTCGGTGATGCCCTGCTCGGCCTCCCGGACCATGACCTTGCCGGTGCGGGCGCTGGCCCGCCACACGATGCGGCGCAGGTCGTCGCCCGGTACGTACTCCCGCATGCCGTAGAACTCGAGGCCCGACGGCCACGGCTTCGACACCGGCGGACGGATCGGCGGGTCCTCGAACTGACGGGTCAGCGGCCGGTCGGAGACGATCTCCACCCGAGGGTGCACGAGGAGCTCGAACGGCTCCTCCACCACCGTCTCCCGCCGGGCCAGGCCGAGCGGGTCGCCGGCCACCGCCACCAGCGGGCCGACCTGGTACACGCCCCGGCGGGCGCAGCGCAGGCCGTAGCGGTGCGTCACGGTCTGGCCGGAGGGGAGCTTCACGATCGGCACCCGGACCGGCGCGCCCAGCCGCTCCGGCACGCGCTCCTCCAGGATGAAGGCGCCGACCCGGCGGCTGGCGGTCAGCTTCACCTCGACGTCGAGCCGGTCGCCCTCCTGGGCCCGGGGGAACAGCCCGTCGCGGGTGCCGGTGAGGCGGAGCCGGTGCGGAGCGATGAGGTAGGCCATCACCACGAGGAGAATCAGGCCGTAGGCGAAGAGGTACATCGCCGTGCCGGCCACGATCCGGGCCATGATCCACAGCATCACGCAGCCGACCAGGGCGATCTGGCCGGAGCGGGTGATGCCGAGCTTGCGCTGGGCGGCCTCGAACCCCCGCCGGATCGACCCGGGAGACAGCGCGTCGACGACCCGGTCGAGCCCGGCCCGCAGACGGCGCCGCATGGTTTAGGCCTCAGTCTTGGCGCGACCGCGAGCCGACAACGGCGGCTTCACGGCGGCGGTCATGCGCTCCAGCACGGCGTCGACGTTCTCACCCCGCAGCATGGCGTCGGGGTTGAGGACGATCCGGTGGGCCATGACCGCTCGGAGCACGGCCCGCACGTCGTCGGGGTAGACGTGCTCCCGACCGTCGGACGCCGCCAGGCAGCGGGACGCCCGCAGGAGGGCGATGCTGGCCCGGGGGCTGCCGCCCATGGCCACGGCCGGGTCCTTCCGGGAGGCGTGGACGAGGTCAACGATGTAGTAGCCGACCTCGGGGGAGATCTCGACCTTGGTGGCGTACTCGATCATGGCCCGCACGACGGTCGTGTCGATCACGGCGCCGAGGTCCTCGATGGAGAGGTTGACCGAGTTGTCGAACATGACCTCGAACTCGGTGTCACGGCTCATGTAGCCCATCGACAGCTTGAACAGGAACCGGTCGAGCTGCGCCTCGGGGAGCGGGAACGTGCCGGCCAGTTCCACCGGGTTCTGGGTGGCCAACACGAGGAACGGTCGGGGAAGGTCGCGGGTAACCCCGTCGACCGACACCCGGCGTTCGGCCATGGCCTCGAGGAGGGCCGACTGCGTCTTCGGCGTGGCCCGGTTGATCTCGTCGGACAGCAGGACGTTGGTGAAGATCGGTCCCGGCCGGAACTCGAAGGTCCCCTGCTTCTGGTCGAGGATCGACGACCCGGTGATGTCGCCAGGCAGCATGTCGGGTGTGCACTGCACCCGGTTCGACGTGGCATTGAGCGACTCGGCGATGGCCCGGGCCAGCATCGACTTGCCGGTGCCGGGCACGTCCTCGAACAGGATGTGGCCCTCGCAGAGGATGGCCACCAGCGCCAGGCGCACGACATCGGTCTTGCCCTTGATCACCGACTCGACGTTTTCGACGATCGCCTCGAAGGCAGCCGAGAAGGCCATGGCGTCGATGCTCTCGGTTGGGGTGTGCAGCGCCCGGGCCTTTCCGTTCGAGGTGGCGTGGTCGATCCGACTCTCCATCGTCATGGCAAGGGCGTCCTCGTAGAACGGACTAAAGGTGTGAAGGCACCGTTCTGCGGCCCGGGCCCTTCATCCTGCTGGATGTCCACACAATTTAACAGCGGAGTCGGGAACAACTGCCGCGGCCCCGCCCAAATCGGTCCTAACGGTGCAGCTCAGGAAGATTCTGCCTGGAGCGACGCGACAACCCGCCGGTCGGCGGGCGGCCGGTAGGGTAGGGCGCAATGGACGCCGTGATCTGGGAGAACCGTCCCCAGCTCAACCGCCCGGTGATGGTCGCCGCCTTCGAGGGCTGGAACGACGCCGCCGACGCCGCCTCGGGAGCGGTCACCTGGCTCCGCCGGCGCCTCAAGGCGACGCACTTCGCCCGGATCGATCCCGAGGACTTCTACGACTTTCAGGCCACCCGGCCGGAGGTCAGCCTCGTCGAGGGCACGACCCGCAAGATCACGTGGCCGGCCAACGAGTGCTTCACCGCCCACGTCGAGGAGGTCGGCCGCGACCTCGTGCTGTTTTCCGGGGTCGAACCGAACCTCAGGTGGCGCGGCTTCTGCTCGACGGTCATCGGCCTCGCCAAAGAGACCGGCTGCGAGATGGTCGTGACCCTCGGTGCGCTCCTGGCCGACGTGCCCCACACCCGTCCGACCCGCCTCACCGGCACGGCCGCCGATCCCGAGCTGATCGCCCGCCTGGGCCTGTCGCACTCCCGCTACGAGGGCCCGACCGGCATCGTCGGGGTGCTGCACGACGCCTGCCGGCAAGAGGGCATGCCGTCGGTGTCGCTGTGGGCGCCCGTCCCCCACTACGTCGCCAGCCCGCCGAACCCCAAGGCCACCCGGGCGCTGCTCGAGCGGCTGGGTGAGGTGCTGGAGCTGCCGATCGGGCTGGGCGACCTGGCCGAAGCGGCGCTGGCCTGGGAGGCCCGGGTCAACGAGCTGGTCGGCTCCGACGCCGACATCGCCGCCTACGTCCGTCAGCTCGAGGAGCGCGACGACGACCAGATCGACGAAGAGAGCCTGCCGAGCGGCGACACGCTGGCCGCCGAGCTGGAGCGCTTCCTGCGCGACCAGCGCCCCCGCGACTAGAAGACGCTCTCGAGGAGACTGCCCTGGGTGACCACGCCCGTCTCGACCGGAGCAGTCTTCTGCCGCAGGTCGACCTCGATCGACTCCACCAGCATGGCCTGGAGGCGGGCCAGTTCCTCGGCGTCCCGGCGTCCGTTCCGGTAACCGACGGCGGAACCGATCATCCACCCGAAGGTGAAGACGCCGGACAGAACCAGGAACAGCAGCCCCAACGCCACGCCAGCCTCCTTACTTGACCGTCGTGAACATACGCCCCACGTCAAGCATCCTCGGGGCGTCTGTCGCCGTCAGCGGACGCCGAGCGGTGCCAGCGTCGGGAGGGGATCGACACCGGTCTGAGCGGTCAAGGAGGCCAGCAGGTCGGACGGGCGGGAGACGGTGTAGGCCCGGTCGCGGACGTAGCGGCGGAGGGCGCAGTCGAGCGGGCCGTAGCCGCCGAGCTGGTCACCGTACCGGGCCAGGGCCTGCAGGCCGCCGAGGTACACCGACAGGTAATACGGGGAGCCGCCGATGCGGTCCCAGTAATCCATGGATTCCCCGAGGCGGCCGCGACCGGCAGCCGGAAGGACTCGGCCTCGGTGGTAGGCCAACTGACCCTCGATCCGAGCCTCGGCGTACTTGGCCAGGCCCTCGTCGAGCCACGGATCGCGGAACTGGTCGTTGCCCACCAGGGCGTAGAACCACTGGTGGGCCACCTCGTGGACGAGGTGGAAATCGGGGACCCCCGAGCCGAGGAAGACGTGGGTGGGGAACTCGATGCCGCCGGTCAAGCTGCTGGTGACGCCGATGCTCAGGCGGGGATAGGGGTACTCGCCGAACCGGGCGGCGAGATCGTCGAGCGCCCGGGCGTTGCGGGCGGCGAGAGCGTTCGGATCGCCCGCCACGCCGTCCGCCACGCCGACGACCACTGTCGTCTTGCCGCCCTGCGCCGTCGCCTGTCCGATCCGCATGGGCGCGACCGTCGCCGCCCAATCCCGGACGGCGGTGGCTTGGGAACGGCCGGGACCCGTCCTCCTCCCCCGTGGCCAGGGTCGTGTAGCCGGCGGGCGCCGCGACCGTGACGTCCCAGTCGGCCACTTCGCTGGCGGCGGCTTCGGCATTGAGGTTGGTGGCGGGGCTGGTCTGCCAGCCGTGGCCCCGGATCCAGGACAGCACCGGAATGGCCGACCCGAGCCGGACCGCCCGGCCGGCGGTGGCCACCCGGTCGTTGATGGCACCGGGGACGGTGAGCCGGAACTCCAGCCGGGCCTCCACGGGCTGGCCGGCCGGGAACGTGCCGGCCAGCACGAAGGTGGTGCCCGGCTTGCCGGCGACGGCGCCGCCGGGTTCGTAGCGGCCGGCAGCCGGCTGGCCGCCGACCGAGGAGGCGGTGACGTCGAGCCGGCCCCCGGCCCGCCCGATCCGGGGCGCGTTCGGGCCAGAGCCGGAAGACGAGCCGGTCGGTGTCGGCGTCGGGCACGAAGCGGACGGCGACGTCCCCCGTCACCAGTCGCTTTCCCGGTTCGACGGTGAGGTGGGCCGTGTAGCGGGGCCGGTCCGGCCATGGGTCGGGATACCCGCCGGGGACGTCGCAGCCCGCCGTGGCGCCGGACACCGTCGTGGTCGTGGTCGAGGTGGAGGTGGAGGTGGTGGGGGTGCTCGTCGCCGTTGTGGTCGAGGACGGGGCACTGGCCTCTGGGGTCGACCGGCAGGCGGCCAAGACGACGAGGAGGAACCCGATCGCAACCCGACGCACGCCGTCAAGGTAGGGCCGGATAACTTCGGGGTGTGTCACGGACTGCCACGGCTGTCTGGCGGATCAAGCCGGAACTGGTACTGGCGCTGGCCGAGCATCTCGGCGAGCCGGTCGACCGGTATCTCAACGGGTCGCAGACCTGGTTCACCGAAGCGCCGGGCGGGGTCGCTCTGGAGTGGCGGCTCCACCCGGTGGCGAAGTACGTGAAGCCGAAGGGCCTCACCCACAACGACGTGTGGGACGTGGCCGTCGAGAGCCTGATCGGCCACGTCCGCCTGCGACCGGAGGACGTGTGGGACGGCCTCGAGTGCTTCTCCGCCTACGGCGACGACATCGAGCCCGGCACGCTGGGCGCCGTCGCCACCCGCGAGATCGGGATCGCGCCCGACGCCACCGGCCTCGTCGACCACGACTCGATCGCCGACGCCTGGGAGACCACCCGGGGCTCGGTCTCGATCGTGGACCTGCTGCTGAACCAACTCGGGAAGTAGCGGCTCAGCTTTCGTCGTCGGGGCGGGCACGCCAGGTCGGGCTGCGGGGAAGGTCGAAGAACGCCTTGGTCTGGCGCCCCTCGATGGCGTCGAAGGCCATCTCGACCCACAGCCCGGCGCCGGCCAGGGGCTCCGGCAGGTTGTCGCGGCCGAAGAAGCCGACGTCGAGGCATTCCAGCGGATGGGGTTGGAGCGCCCCGCCGGTCATCCGGCAGTGGAAGATCAGCGAGTACAGCGGGATCGAGTGGAAGCCGAGCCGCATCCCGTCGAACACGGCGATGAGCGACACGGGCTCGACCCCGATGCCGGTTTCCTCCTCGACCTCCTTCATCGCCACCTCTGACGGCGAGTAGCCGATGTCAGCCCACCCGGTCGGGTAGAGCCACACGCCGGTGCCGGCCCGCTGCACGAGGAGGATCTCGCCGGCCTCGTTGCCGACCACCGCGCCGACGGCCGTCTTGGGGGTCACGTAGCCCGGCACGCCCTTCCCCACGCTGGAGATCCACTCCTCGATCTGGACGCCGGCCTCCACCTCCTCGAGGGCGTGGTAGCGGATGTCGGCGGCGACCTTCAGGACCTCCTCGAAGCGCTCCCGCTCGTAGAGGTTCTCGGTGAAGCCCAGCCCCGTCCGGGCGATACCGGCCAGCGCCTCGGCCCAGCGGAGCAGATCGCTGGGGGAGACGAGGAACGGATCGCTCGGCATGGCGCCCGACATTACCGGGGCTCCTCGTCTGCGCCGCGACCCGCTCGGGCCCGCAACACCGCAGCTTTGGCGATCCCCCAGGCGAAATGGACGGCGGCCAGGTCGGGATCGAGGTCCCGGAGCGTCCGGGGCACGAGTCCGTACCGGTCGTCGGGCCAGGACCGCTCGTCGAAGGGGTCGCGCACCACGTCGGGCACGCCGGCGGCGGCCAGCACCTGTGTGGGCTCGACCACGGCCGTCCGGATGATCTCCAGCGGCGTCGCCCGCTGCTCGGCCGGGTCGAGCGCCAACTGGTCGCGAAGCTCTGCCGCCACCCGCCGGGCGGCCCGCTCCCCCGCCCTCCGGGCGTCGGCCACCACTTCGCCCTCCCGGTCGGGGTCGAGCTGAGCCCAGGCGGTCAGGAGGGTGCCGACGGCTCGGGCGGCCCAGGCGGGCAACGCCACGCCGACCCCTTCGACGAGGGCCGATGCCGCCTCGTCGAGCCGCTGGCGGGCTCGATCCTCCTCGCTCACCGGCTGGGCTGGGCCGCCTGGATGAGGGCGGCGGGGATGTCGACCACATTGCAGGACAGGACCACACCGTTCCGGACCACCTCGACGTCGGCGGAGCAGGGAAGCAGCTCGATGCCGGGGATCCGGTAGCTGATGGCCAGCCGGCTGGGAGGGACGGACAGACCCTCGACCGACGTGGGGGTGAACGTGACGAGGTTGCCATTCACCGCCAGCGTCCCCTTGCCGGTGACGTCGACGCCCTGGATCTTCCGGTGGACCACGACCTCGCCGGGGCTGAACCGCAGGTCGAACCCGGTGGCCTTGGCCAGCGACGGCCCGTCGATGGTGGCCACGATCTTCCCCTCGCCGACGTCGTCGAGGTGAACCCGGCCGCTGAACAGCTCTCCCCGGTCGAGGCTGACGTCGGAGACCTGGAGGGACAGGCGGCGGATCAGGACGGGGTCGGCCCGCAGGTTGTCGAGGTTGACGTCGACCCGGGGGATGGAACCGTTGAACAGGAGCCGCCCGACGAACGGGAATGAGCGGATCGAAGCCGACGAGCCGGCGGCGGGCGGGTAGTAGGCGGCGGCCTGTTCGGCCAGCTTCGACTCCGCCCAGCCTTTGACGGCCCGGTCGCCCATGATCAGGACGAGCAGCACGACCGTCGGGAGGACAAGGAAGATCCACTTGCGCACGGAGGGTCAGCTCTCCAGTACGTCGCCCTCCATGCGGTTGACGACGACCCCGACCTCGGAGAACCAGGACACGGCGTCGTCGATGGACTGCTGTTCTCCGGACAGCTCCAGAATGACCCAGCCCGAGTGGGTCTCGACATTGGCCCGGCGGATGTTGGGGACGACCCCGAACCGGTTGGCGGCCTCGTAGATGATCGGTCGCTCGACCAGTAGTTCGGGGAACGACAGGTGGAGGCGGGATCTGCTCATCTGCTCCATCATCTCCCCAGAGCCGCGTTGAGGTTTCCCGACCGTAGTCCTTCCAGGTCGACCGTGGCATAGAGGTACCCGGCGGCCCGCAGGGCGGCCACGACCTCGGCCCGCCGCTCCAGGACCCGGGACAGGTCGGCCAGTGGCACCTCGAGGCGGGCGAGGTCGCCGTAGTGGCGCACCCGCAGGTCGGCGAAGCCCAGCGCCCGCACCGCCGCCTCCGCCCGGCCGACCCGATCAAGGGTGCCGAGCGAGACCGGAGTGCCATAAGGAATCCGGGAGGCGAGGCAGGCCGCAGCCGGCTTGTCCCACACCGGAAGGCCCAGCTGCCGGGCGGCGGCCCGCACGTCGGCTTTGGTGAAGCCGGCATCGGCCAGCGGGGTGCGGACGCCCCGCTCGGCGGCGGCCCGCTGCCCCGGCCGGTGGTCGGCGAGGTCGTCGACGATCGTCCCCACGGCGATGGCCACGGCCTCCCCGGCTCCTTCGGCAACGGCGATGGGGGCCAGGACGTCGAACAGCTCGCTGCGGCAGTGGTAGCAGCGGTCGCCCTCGTTGGCGACGTAGCCGGGGCGGGCCAGCTCCTCCGTCCGCACCGCCCGCCACCGGAAGCCGTGCTCGGCCGCCAGCGCCTCGACCTGGGCGACCTCCTCGGCCGGGACCGCCGGCGAGGTGGCCGTCACCGCCAGGGCGGACGGGCCGAGCGCCTGGTGGGCCACCACGGCCAGCAGGCACGAGTCGACCCCGCCCGAGCAGGCGACGACGACCCGGTCGAAACCGGTCAGATCGGCCCGAAGCCTGGCGAGCTTCTCATCGAGGAAGGAAGGGGACATTGCGCTCACAACTCTGCCACCCCCTCCACTACCTGCGCAGATGCTGGGAATAAGCTCTCGTGTCAACCAACGCCGACGGAAGGAGACCCGCGATGCTCCGGGGTCGTAGGGCCGGCAAATTCGGGATCGCCATCCTCGTCGCCACCGTCATCCTTTCGGCCTGCGGCAGCGACAAGTCCGAGACGCAGGGGGGAGCCGACTCCGGCTCCGACAAGACGGTCAAGATCGGTGTCATCGCGCCGCTCTCCGGCTCCCTCACCGCGCTGGGCCTGGGTATCAAGAACGGCGCCGACCTCGCCGTCCGCCGGGCCAACGAGAAGAAGACGATCAAGGGCTGGAAGGTCGTCCTGTCGCCCGAGGACGACACGGCCGTCCCCGACGTCGGCGCCAACGCCGCCACCAAGCTGTCCGACGACAAAGACGTGGCGGCGGTGATCGGCACGCTCAATTCCAGCGTGGCCGAGAAGGTGGCCCCGATCCTCAACCGCCAGAAGGTCGTGATGGTCTCGCCGGCCAACACGAACCCGTCCCTCACCCAGGGGATCGACCCGAACAACAAGGCCCGGCCCTTCGAGTACTACTTCCGGGTCGCCACCACCGACCTGATCCAGGGTCCGTTCGCCGCCAACTACGCCTACAACGACGCCGGGAAGCGCAACGTGGTGGTCGTCCACGACAAGAAGACCTACGGCCAGGGCCTGGCCCTCCAGTTCAAGGCCCAGTTCGAGAAGCTCGGTGGGAAGATCCCGGCGGTGGAGACGGTGGAGCCCGAGGACAAGGACTTCTCGGCCGTGCTGTCGCGGATCAAGCGCTTCAATCCCGACCTGATCTACTACGGCGGCGAGTACCCGGCCGCCTCGCTGCTCACCGGCCAGGCCGACCAGCAGGGCCTCCGCGTCCCGCTCATGGGCGGTGACGGCATCTTCTCCGGCACCTACATCGACGTGGCCAAGGAGGCCGGCAAGGGTGACCTGGCCACGTCGGTGGGCGCCCCGACCGACAAGCTGCCCACCGCCCAGGCGTTCGTCGACGCCTACCAGGCCGCCGGTTACGCCGACCCCTACGAGGCCTACGGCGCCTACGGCTACGACGCCGCCAACGTCATCATCGCCGCCCTGGAGAAGGTCCTCACCGAGGACGCCGAGCTCGACGACGGGCTCCGGGAGGAGCTGCGCGACGCGGTCCAGGGGACCAGCATCGACGGCGTGACCGGGAAGGTCGCCTTCGACGAGTACGGCGACACGACCACCCGGGTGCTCACCGTATACAAGGTCGAGGGCGAGGCCTGGGCGCCGCAGAAGACCGAGGAGTTCAAGTAGCCACAGTGGCGGACCCGTCACCGCCGGGGCGGCTCCACGCACCGGGCAGATCCGGGGAATAGGCTTCGCGTCAACCATTTTCGACGGAAGGAGACCCTCGATGCTGCGGGGTCGCAGGCAGTCTCTCCGGGGACGCCCCCGAGCGCCCGGGCTCGGCGCTCGGGAATCCTCGTGGTCGTGGGTGCCCTCGTCATCGCCGCCTGCGGCAGCAACAAGGAGGAGACCCAGCAGGGAACGGGTGACGGGTCCGGCAAGACCGTCAAGATCGGTGTCATCGCTCCCCTGTCCGGTGCCCTGACCGCCTTCGGGCTCGGCATCCGCAACGGCGTCGACCTGGCCGTCCGCCAAGCCAACGAGCAGAAACGGATCGAGGGCTGGAAGATCGTCCTCGCCGCCGAGGACGACACGGCCGTCCCCGACGTGGGGGCCAATGCCGCCACCAAACTCGCCGACGACAAGTCCGTGGTGGCCGTGGTCGGCACCTTCAATTCCAGCGTGGCCGAGAAGGTGGCCCCGATCCTCACCCGCCAGAAGGTCACGATGATCTCGCCGGCCAACACCAACCCGTCCCTCACCCAGGGCATCGACCCGAACAACAAGGCCCGGCCCTTCGACTACTACTTCCGTGTCACCACCACCGACGCCGTCCAGGGGCCGTTCGCCGCCAACTACGCCTACAACGACGCCGGGAAGCGCAACGTGGTGGTCGTCCACGACAAGAAGACCTACGGCCAGGGCCTGGCCCTCCAGTTCAAGGCCCAGTTCGAGAAGCTCGGTGGGAAGATCCCGGCGGTGGAGACGGTGGAGCCCGAGGACAAGGACTTCTCGGCCGTGCTGTCGCGGATCAAGCGCTTCAATCCCGACCTGATCTTCTACGGCGGCGAGTACCCGGCCGCCTCGCTGCTCACCGGCCAGGCCGACCAGCAGGGCCTCCGCGTCCCGCTCATGGGCGGTGACGGCATCTTCTCCGGCACGTACATCGACGTGGCCAAGGAGGCCGGCAAGGGTGACCTGGCCACGTCGGTGGGCGCCCCGACCGACAAGCTGCCCACCGCCCAGGCGTTCGTCGACGCCTACCAGGCCGCCGCCTACGCCGACCCCTACGAGGCCTACGGCGCCTACGGCTACGACGCCGCCAACGTCATCATCGCCGCCCTGGAGAAGGTCCTCACCGGAGAGGCCGAGCTCGACGACGAACTCAGGGAGGAGCTGCGCGACGCGGTCCAGGACGCCAACATCGACGGCGTGACCGGGAAGGTCGCCTTCGACGAGTACGGCGACACGACCACCCGGGTCATCACCGTCAACAAGGTCGAGGGCGGGGTCTGGGTGCCGCAGAAGACCGAGGAGTTCAAGTAGCCACGCCGCCGCTGTCGGTGCGCTAGGTGTCCCGCCTGGTCCAGCAGTTGGTCAACGGGACGGTCCTCGGCGCGACCATCGGGCTCATCGCCCTCGGCTACACGATGGTCTACGGGATCATCCAGCTGATCAACTTCGCCCACGGCGAGATCTTCATGATCGGGGCCTTCTCCGGCCTCTACGCCTACAGCCACTTCATCCCCGAGGCATGGCACGACAACATCGTCGTGACTCTGCCGCTGGTGATGCTGGCGGCCATGGCGGCGTCGACCGTGGTGGCCGTGCTGGCCGAGCGGCTGGCCTACCGGCCATTGCGCCACGCCCCCCGCCTGGCGCCGCTGATCACCGCCATCGGCCTGTCGATCGCCCTGCAGGAGACCGTCCGGCTGTTCTACCCCGGCGGCAAGAACCCCCAGTCCTTCCCCCGGATGATCTCCGCCGACACGTTCGAGGTGGGAGGAGTCACGATCGCCTGGACGTCGGTGTTCACGGTGGTCACCGCGCTCGTGCTCATGGTCGCCCTCGAGGCGTTTGTCAACCGCACCCGGCTGGGGAAGGCGATGCGGGCCACCTCGCAAGACCCGGAGACCGCCAAGCTGATGGGGATCGATACCGACAAGGTGATCGTGATCGCGTTCGCCGTCGGTGGCGCGCTGGCCGGGATGGCCGGGGTGATCCAGGGCATCCGGTTCACCCAGATCGACTTCCGTATCGGCTTCCTGGCCGGCATCAAGGCCTTCACCGCCGCCGTGCTCGGCGGCATCGGCAACATCCGGGGAGCCATGCTCGGCGGGTTGGTCATCGGGATCGTCGAGGCTCTCACCACGGAGTACTTCCCCGACGGCTCCGCCTGGAAGGACGTCTGGGTCTTCGCGGTGCTCATCCTCGTCCTCACCTTCCGGCCCCAGGGCCTGCTCGGCGAGCGGGTGGCGGTGCGGGCGTGAGCCGACTGCAGGCGGCCCGCCATCAGGCGCTGACCGGGGCCCGGCGGTTCGTTGGACCCCGGCGGCGCCCGGTGGCACTGGTCGGGGCGGCCCTGGCCGTGGTGGGGGCCAACACCCCGTGGGCCACGTTCTTCTTCGGGTATCCCGGCAAGGTGACACTGGCCGGGTTCCCCGGCGGGGCCCGCACCTACATCCTCGTTCTCGTCGTGCCCGCCCTGGCCGGGGTCACGCGACTTGCGGGACGTAGGGCGGCGAGCGTCGCCGGGTCCGCCGGAGTGCTGGCCGTCGCGGCCGGGAACCTGGGAGCCATCGCCGACCAGGGCGGGGGCCTCGGGGCGGTGGCCTACGGGGCGTGGCTGGCGTCGGCCGGAGGGTTGCTGCTCTTCGTGGCGGCCGTCGCCGCTCCCGATGACACCGCCCCCACGCTGGCCGGGCGGATCCTTCCCCGGACGGTGGAACGGGCGGTGGCGGCGGCCGGACCGGCCGTCGTCCTCGCCGTGGTGTGGTACGGCCTCGAGGTCGACGAGTCGAACCGCTTCGCCTCCTTCGCCGCCACGGTGGGGTTCGGGGCCGCGGCGCTGGCCGGGCTGGGGGTCATGGCCTGGCTGGAGGCGCTGTACCACCGCCACCGGACGGTGATGGTGGCCGCGGGGGCGCTGGCCGCCGCCGCCTTCCCCTTCACTCAGGGCGGGAACGCCCAGTGGATCCGGGTGTTCGCCGCCATCGGGATCTTCGCCACCGCCGCCATCGGCCTCAACGTGGTGGTGGGTCTGGCCGGACTCCTCGACCTCGGCTACATCGCCTTCTTCGGGGTGGGCGCCTATGTCGCCGCCCTCACGTCCGGGGCCGGGGTCAGCACCAGCGACGTCGACCTGCCCTTCGGGGTGTCGCTGCTCCTCGGCGCGATCGCCGCCGCCGTCTTCGGGGTGATCATCGGCTTTCCGACGCTGCGGGTGCGGGGCGACTACCTGGCCATCGTCACGCTGGCCTTCGGCGAGATCTTCCGGCTGGCGGTCAACAACCTCAACAATGTCACCCGGGGTCCCAACGGCATCTCGCTGATCCCCGACCTCGCCGTCGGGGACTTCAACCTCGGTGAACGCCACGAGCTCTTCGGCGTCGAGCTGCCCGGCTTCGCCAACTACTACTTCCTCATGCTCCTGGTGCTCGCCTGGGTGGTCGTCGTCTTCACCCGCCTCAACGACAGCCGGATCGGCCGGGCCTGGGTGGCCATCCGGGAGGACGAGGTGGCCGCCTCGGCCATGGGGGTCAACACGTTCCGGCTCAAGCTGCTGGCCTTCGCCATCGGCGCCTTCCTGGCCGGGGTGGCCGGCACGGTCAACGCCCACTTCGGGCGGCAGGTCTCGCCGGAGTCCTACAGCTTCCTGGAGTCGATCACGCTGGTGGCGGCGGTGGTCCTCGGCGGTATGGGCACGGTCCCGGGGGCGCTCATCGGCTCGACGATCCTGATCCTCATCCCCGAGAAGCTGCGGGCGTTCCAGGACCCCCGGCTCCTGCTCTTCGGCGTCGCCCTCATCCTCATGATGCGCTACCGGCCCGAAGGGTTCGTCCCCAGCCGGCGGCGGCAGCTGGAGCTGCACCACACCGAGGGCGAAGGCGCCGAAGCCCTCTCCGCTCCGGCGGGCAGCGGCCGGTGACGGTGGGCGGAGAGGTGCTGGCGGTCCGGGCGGTCACGAAGCGCTTCGGCGGGCTCGTGGCCGTCAACAGTGTCGACCTCGACGTCGGCGAGGCCGAGATCGTCGGGTTGATCGGCCCCAACGGCGCCGGCAAGACCACGTTCTTCAACTGCCTGACCGGCATGGAAACACCGACGGCCGGCGAGATCCGCTACCGGGGTCGGCGCCTGGCCGGCCACCCCGATCGGATCACCGCCGCCGGTCTGGCCCGCACTTTCCAGAACATCCGGTTGTTCCCCGACATGACCGTCCTCGAGAACGTGCTCGTCGGCCGGCACTGCCGGATGAAGGAAGGGATGTTCGCCGCCATCGGCCGGGGGCGGACGTTCCGGCGGGCGGAGGCCGAGGCGAAGGCCCGGGCCTTCGAACTGCTGGAGCTGGTCGGGCTCCGGCGGGCGGCCGACGACCTGGCCCGCAACCTGAACTACGGGGACCAGCGACGCCTGGAGATCGCCCGGGCGCTGGCCACCGACCCCGGCCTGCTGCTCCTCGACGAACCGACCGCCGGGATGAACGCCGTCGAGACCCGCACCACCGGCGATCTCGTGCGCCGCATCCGCGACCAGGGGCTGGCGGTCGTCGTGATCGAGCACGACATGCGCTTCATCTTCGGGCTCTGTGACCGCGTGGCCGTCCTGGTCCAGGGCGAGAAGCTGACCGAAGGAACGCCGGCCGAGGTGCAGTCGGACCCGCGGGTGGTCACCGCCTACCTCGGGACGCCGGATGAATCGGGTGGCTCACGCCGCCGTGGTCCGGGGGACACCCCCTGTCCCCCGGGGTGATGGCCCTCCTCGGGGTGGACGGACTGGAGGTCGCCTACGGGAAGATCCGGGCCGTCCAGGGCATCACGTTCTCCGTCGCGGCCGGGGCCGTCGTCACACTCATCGGCGCCAACGGGGCGGGCAAGACGACGACGCTGCGGGCTTTGTCGGGGTTGCTCAAACCGTCGGGCGGCAGCGTGTCGTTCGACGGGCGGCGCATCGACGGGATGCCGGCCCACCAGATCGTGGAACTCGGCGTGGCCCACGTTCCCGAGGGCCGGCGCATCTTCCCCCAGATGACCGTGCTGGAGAACCTGGAACTCGGCGCCTTCTCCCGGACCGGCCACGCCGCGGCCGGTGAGCTCAGGGCCGACCTCGACCGGGTGTTCGGCCTGTTCCCCGTCCTGGCCGAGCGGCGGCGCCAGCCCGGCGGCACCCTCTCCGGCGGTGAGCAGCAGATGCTGGCCATCGGCCGGGCGCTGATGAGCCGGCCCCGGCTGTTGATGCTCGATGAGCCTTCGATGGGACTTTCGCCCATCATGATGAATCTGATCTTCACGACGCTGGCCGAGCTGAAGGCCCAGGGGACGACCATCCTGCTGGTGGAGCAGAACGCCCAGGCGGCCCTGGCCCTGGCCGACCGCGCCTACGTGATCGAGACCGGTTCGGTGGTCCTGTCCGGATCGGCCGGTGAGCTGGCGGCCAGCGAGCAGGTGCGGAAGGCGTACCTCGGTGAGGACTGACCGCAAGGTCGTCATCGCGCTGCTCCTGTTCATGAGTGTCATGGGCGGGCTGTGGGCCCTGGGCCCCATCGTCTTCGCCGGGCGGGACGACCCGACGGCCATCGACCACAAGGCCGTCCGCCGTACGGTCCTGGCGGCCTGCACGCAGCTGCGGGCCGACCTGGGCGCCCTCCCGGCCGGAGTGGCTCCCGCCGATCGGGCGGAGGCGGAGAACCGGGCCGTGGAGCAGTTCGTCGGCCGGGTGCGGGCCCTCGGTCCCGACGCCCTGGCCGACGACGAGCCCGTCGAGCGGTGGTTGGCCGACTGGGAGCAGATCGTGGCCGCTCGCCGCCAGGCCGTGCACGACGGCCGACGTTTCGCTCCGCCCGTCGCCGGCGGGGCGCCGATCAACGTGCGGATGTACGCCCTCGTCCGATCCGGGCTCGGCCAGTGCGACGTGCCCCAGCCGCTGCTGGCGCCCGAGCCCGGCCGCCCGGTCTAGAAGTCGGGCTTGATGAGCATCAGGTAGAGGATCGCCGCCGCCAGCAGGCCAAGAATCGGCCCGACCACCTTGTCGAGCGGGTCGAGGAGACGGCGGACCTCGGCCGTGTCCCCGGCCTCCCCGGCCTGGGCCGCTTTGCGCATGTGGGGCATGGCGTAGCCCGTCCCCAGACCGGCCAGCACCACGAACAGGGTGATGGCGATGTGGAGCCAGCGGACGTCGCCGAAGCGGCCGATCACCACAGGACTCTCGCTGATCAGCCCGACGCCCGTGACGAAGATCAACCCCATTCCGATCGACGCGTAGCGGCTGATGACGTATTCGGCCCGCAGCAGCACGGCGGAGGGCGGGTCGCCCCGCAGCTTCATCAGGCCGGGCAGGGCGTAGGTCGGGCCCAACCCGACGACGACCGACAGCACGTGGAGGAAGAGCAGAACCTTGTACATGGCGCCCCCCGGGAACGGGCTAGGTCAGGCCGGCCCGGCGGACCGCCTCGGCTGGTTCGGCCAGCAGCCCGACGATGAACGGGCCGAAGTCGGAGTAGACGGCTGAGACCTCGTCGAAGCGCATCTCGTAGAGGATCTCCTTGAGGGCCACGGGGTCGTCGGCCAGCAGCGTCACGCCCCACTCCCAGTCGTCGAAGGCGAACGAGCTGGTGATGAGCTGGAGCACCCGGCCGGCGTAGGACATGCCGACCCGGGCGTGGCCGCCCATGAGCTGGCGGCGCTCCTCGAACGGGAGCTGGTACCAGTTGACCTTGCCGCCCCGGCGCTTGGCCATGGGGTAGAAGCAGATGAGCCGCTTGAGCGGCAGGCGGGGGTGGAGCTTGTCCTCCCGGTACTTGGCCATCCGGGCCCGCCAGGCTTCGAGGCGGGCCTCGATGGCCGCCCCGTCGAGGCCCTCGTGCTGCGCCAGCCGCGCCCGCTCCTGCTCCTCGGTGCTCTGGTACTCCGAGATCTCGGTGAGCGACACGAACGACGAGGCGAGCCGCAGCGCCGGCACGCCGGCCACCTCGACCTGAAACGCCTGCAGCCGGGCCAGGTCGGGGCCGAGGGCCATGATCCCGAGGTCGGCTTTGTGGCCGAGGCTGGCCGAGACGAGCGCCTGGTGCCCGTCCCGCTCCAGGGCCTCGACGGCGTCGAGGACGCGCTTGGCCGAGCCCGGTTCGGCGGCCGCCCGGTCCCGGTCGATGGAATAGAAGAGGTGGAGGACCCCCCAGCCCTCCGAAGGTGTCACCGCTTCCATGGCCGAGGAGGCTACCCGGCGGCCCCGCCGGAGCTTCGGTCGCCCCCCGTCAAACCGGCGTTCGTTTACCGGGATACAGCGGAAAAGGAACGCCGGTTCGCGGCGGCGCCCCCACGCAGCCCAACCGGCGTTCGTTTTCCGGGGATACAGCGGAAAAGGAACGCCGGTTTGTAGGCCGGGATCAGCGACGGGCTCCGCCCAGCAGGCGGGTGACGCCGGCGGCGGCGACGGCCGTCAAGACGATGGCGGCGGCGGCGGCCCAGCCAAACCGGCGTCGGTCTTCATCGCGGGCCGGTCGGGCCGTCGGAGCGGCGGCATCTTCGGCCGGCGTCGTCGGTGCCGGTATCGGCGCAGGGGCCGGCGGCGGGGTCGGCTCGGCGACCGGCGGAGCCGGGGCCGGGGCCGGCGTCGGCGTCGGTGCCGGCGTCGCCGGGGCGGCAGAGGTGCTCGGGCCCGCCGCCCCGGAGACGCCGGCGGTGGTGCGGGCAGGCTTGCGCCCTCCGCTTCCCGTCGGGGCACTGGCCGAGGCCGTCCCCTTCCCCCCGACAGAGATGTTCGGGCCGCCCGGCGGCGGCACGGCCGGCGCGGCCGGCCCCGTGACCTGCGGCCCGTCGACGGCCACGTCGCCGGCGGTCGGCACGGACAGGGGGCCGTCGCCGTAGCGGCCGGTGGCGGATGCCCCCAGCCGGATCCGTCCCGGCCCCGACCTGGGCGCCACCCGCACCCGGGCGGGCAGCTCGATGGCCTGGCCCGGACCGAGCGGGGTGGAGAGCCCGAAAGCGGCGCCGTTCGGCGCGACCACGTTGTTGTTCCCGGCGGGCGCCGCTCCGGCCACAACACCCGGGTCGGCGGCCAGTCGGCTGCTCACGGCGAGCCCCGACACCGTGCCCTCGTTGGGGTTGCGCACCCGGACCTTCACCCCGAAGTCCGAACCGGGCGCCACCGACGCCAAGTCGGGCGTCATCGACACCTCGAGGCCCGGGCAGGTGACACCGGTCGCCGGCACGGCGACTGCCGCCTCCATATGGCCGAGCCGGACGTCCTGGCCGAGGAGGCGGATCCGCACGAGGTCGACGGCCGCTTCGGCCCGGGTGCCCGACGTCGGGGCCGCCCCGGCCTTCCCCCGCGCCCGGGGCTGTTCCCCGACGACGAGTTCGCCGACGCCCGGAACGTCGAGGCGCAGGCCGACGGCGCCGGCCAGCTTGATCTGCGCCGGGGTCGCCTGGGCCACCACGGCCCCGGCGGCGTTGCGGACCAGCACGATGGCCTGGTCGCCCGGCATGCCCTGCGGACCGTAGGAGACGGAGCCGGTCTTGCCGTCGGCGGTGGCCCGGAGCACCCACTGCCCTCTCAGCTCCACGGTGATCTTGTTCGGTGTGCCGGCCAGCAAGGTGATGACGCCGAACTCCTGGCTCGTCTCGCTCATGACGCCGAGCCGGCCCGGCTCGGAGCCGGGGACGACGGCCGTCCGGGATTCCGACCGCGAGAGCGGCTGGGCGGCACCGTTCGGGGCGCCGAGCGCCAGTCCCTTGAGGGCCGCCAGCCCCACGAGGGACGCACCGGCGGCGTTGCCCTGCCCGTAGGCCAGGTCGGAGCCGAGGACGCAGGCGGCGGCGGACGACTGGGCCTGGGCCCGGGCCCGCAGGGGCGTGAGCCGGCCGACCTGGGCCACGCCGACGGGAGCGTCCTCTTTCTCCACCGGCGCCGATGAGGGCGGGGCGGTGGCCACGGCGTGGCCGAAGAGACCGGTCGACGCACCGGGCAGCAGCCCGAGGCCCACACCCAGTCCGAGACCCTGGCCGTAACTGCCCTTGGCCGGGAGCGCCGGCAGGGCGACGCGCCCCAGCTCGCTGTTGACCGCCGAGGTGGTGGCCGCCGAGGTGGCGGCAGCAGTGGACGAGACGAGATCGAGCTTGCTGCCGAGCGATCCGCCGATCCCGGCGTGGAGCACCGTCCCGGTGGCGAAAGCGGCGTAGCCGTTGCCCGGGGCGCTGAGCGGTGCCACCGCCACCGCCGGGCCGCCGGTGACCGGCGTGAGGACGGGGGCGAGAAGCCCTCCGGCGTCAAGCGCCTGGGCGGCCAGACTCGACGACAGGGCCATCACAGCGGCCAAAGCCGCGGCCCGCCGGATCCGACGTGATTTGCCCTGCTCCCCCATGTTCGGCCCCAGTTCAACCACTCAGAGTGGTAAATCCCCTGTGGCCGGTTTGTTCGACACGGACCGTGATGCTCCCTGCCGAAATTGTCCGTATCCGTGAGGATAAAACTCCTGTTCAGGGCCTATTTCCCGCAAAGAGTGAAATCTCCGGCAAAGGGCGTCATCGGGACAAAAGGACAGCGTTATTACCAGTAGGTAACCCACAACCCCTCGGTCCGGGTGCCAGCCCAAGGAGTGTTGATGAACCGTCGCTTCCGCCGCCCCGGCGTCGTCATCGGGGCCGTCGGCCTCGCCCTCGCCGTCGCCGTTCCCCTCTTCGCGTCCATCGCCGATGCCGGCCCCTCCGAGGCCGACAACGACGTCCAGCCCAGCGCGACCCAGGCCCAGCCCGGTGTGGCCCATGAGGCGGCGCCGGCGCGTTCCCGGTCCGTCGTCTACGGGACCGCCACCGAGACCACCGTCACCGTCTACCGCCAGTCCCTGCCGGACGGGGCGCCCGAGGTCCTCTTCAGCTACGAGAACCTCCCCTTCGTCGCAGCCCGACCAGCGGGTCGAGGCGCCCGAACTCGCCCTCTCCTCTGACGCCCAGTCGGTGGCGTACTTCGCCCGGTCCGGCCTGCGAATCCGGGACCTCGACACGGGCGCCGACCGCGTCGTGATCGGCCGTTCGGAGCGACCCGGTGCGGACCCCGACGATCCCCCGATCTGGTCGATCGAAGAGCTGAATCCTCCCGCCGACTCCGACCCGGACCAGTCGCACTGGTTCACGATGCTCTCGCTCGGTGACATCGCCTTCTCCCCCGACGGCCGGTTCCTCTCCTTCGCCGGCCACTGGTACGAGTACGGCGACCACTGGGTGATCGAGCTCGCCACCGGGCGCGCCTGGGACGACCCGGGCTCATCGGACCTGGCCTGGAGCCCGTCCTCCGACCGGGTGGCGGTGGCCGGCCCGTCGTACTCCGACCCGGGCGAGCTGGCGGTGTCCGCTCCCGGTGCGTTCGATCGCTACGAGACGATCCGCCCCGTCCCCGGCGCCACGGCGGAGCTCGGCTACGAGGAAGTCGAGTTCTCCCCGACCGGAGACCGCATTGCCTTCGCCTACGACGAAAACCGACAGTGGCCCGCCGAGCAGACGGTGCGGCTGGCCACCAGCAAGGTCGACGGCACCGGGTTCACCGCCCTCGACGCCAGCGGGTGGCCCGGAGCCTTCGCCTTCTCCGCGGACGGCAACAACCTTTACTCGGCGCGGCGAGACGGGACCCAGTCCTACCTCGTCATCCACAGCCTCACCGGCGAGGCTCAAGGGCTCGCCGCGCTGCCGCCAGATTTCGTCTTGGTGCCCGATCTGTGGGTGACATCTTCGGGTGAACTGGCCGTGGTCGGCGGGGCCCAGCTCGGCCACCAGGACTTCACCCGGCGCCTGGTGCTGTTCTCGCCCGACGGGAAGCAGCTGGAGAGCACGCCCTCTTTCACCCAGACCACCCGGTTCATCGGCGTCGTCTGAGACAGACCGAACGGACGGAGACGCGACTGCGGGGCGCCCGAGGGCGCCCCGCAGTCGTCTTCGGTCTTCTCGAGGGACTGGCTTAGAAGTCGTCCATCCCGCCGCCGGGCATGCCGGGAGCGCCGCCTTCCTTCTCGGGCTTGTCGGCGATGACGCATTCGGTCGTGAGGAACAGGGCGGCGATGGAGGCGGCGTTCTGGAGCGCCGAACGGGTCACCTTGGCGGCGTCGATCACGCCCTTCTTGGTGAGGTCCTCGTAGTCGCCGGTGGCGGCGTTGAGGCCGTTGGCGCCCTTCAGCTGCCGCACCTTCTCGACCACCACGCCGCCCTCGTAGCCGGCGTTGACGGCGATCTGCTTGAGCGGCTCCTCGAGCGCCCGGGCCACCAACTTGGCGCCCGTCGCCTCGTCACCCTCGAGCGTGTCGGCGAACGTCCGCACCTTGGCCTGAGCCCTCAGCAGGGCCACGCCGCCGCCGGGGACCACGCCCTCTTCGACGGCGGCCTTGGTGGTGGAGACGGCGTCCTCGATGCGGTGCTTCTTCTCCTTGAGCTCCACCTCGGTGGCGGCCCCGACCTTGATGACGGCCACGCCGCCGGAGAGCTTGGCCAGGCGCTCCTGGAGCTTCTCCCGGTCGTAGTCGGAGTCGGTGTTCTCGATCTCGGCCTTGATCTGGTTGATCCGGCCCTGGACGTCTTCCTTGGAGCCGGCACCCTCGACGATGGTGGTCTCGTCCTTGGTGACGGTGACCTTGCGGGCCTTGCCCAGCAGGTCGAGCGCGACGTTCTCGAGCTTGAGGCCGACCTCTTCGGAGATGACCTGGCCGCCGGTGAGGATGGCCATGTCCTGGAGCATCGCCTTGCGGCGCTCGCCGAAGCCGGGGGCCTTGACGGCGACCGACTTGAACGTGCCCCGGATCTTATTGACGACCAGGGTGGCGAGCGCCTCGCCCTCCACGTCCTCGCCGATGATGATCAGCGGGCGGCCGGCCTGCATGACCTTCTCGAGGACGGGCAGCAGGTCCTTCACTGCCGAGATCTTCGAGGCGACGTAGAGGATGTACGGGTCTTCGAGGACCGCCTCCATCCGCTCGGGGTCGGTCACGAAGTAGGGCGAGATGTAGCCCTTGTCGAAGCGCATGCCCTCGACCATGTCGAGGTCCATCCCGAAGGTCTGGCTCTCCTCGACGGTGATGACCCCGTCCTTCCCGACCTTCTCCATAGCCTCGGCGATGGTGGCGCCGATCTCGGGGTCGGCGGCGGAGATGGCGGCCACGTTGGAGATCTGGTCCTTGGACTCGACCTCCTTGGCCTGGTCCTTGATGGCCTCGACGGCCTGGGCGACGGCCTTCTCGATGCCCCGCTTGAGGGTCATCGGGTTGGCGCCGGCGGCCACGTTGCGCAGGCCTTCACGGACCATGGCCCAGGCCAGCACGGTGGCCGTCGTCGTGCCGTCACCGGCGACGTCGTCGGTCTTCTTGGCGACTTCCTTGACGAGCTCGGCCCCGATCTTCTCGAACGGGTCCTCCAGCTCGATCTCCTTGGCGATCGAGACGCCGTCATTGGTGATGGTCGGCGCGCCCACTTCTTCTCGAGGACGACATTGCGCCCCTTGGGGCCGAGCGTCACCCGTACGGCATCAGCGAGCTGGTTCATCCCGCTCTCGAGCGCCCGGCGGGCCTGCTCGTCGAAGGCGATAATCTTTGACATTCCGGTAAAACCCCCTGGAGCAACGTCGGATGTTCGAGTCTGCGTCCGTGTTTTAGCACTCTCGCCCTGAGAGTGCTAACCGGGCAGACTAGCGTCGGGGAGCGGCGGCCGCGGAAGTTCCCTCAGCTTTCTCGCCGCGGTTGGGTGGCAGGTGACCCGGACCGTTCCTAAGCACTCAGCGGGGCTGAGCCCTACTTCGTGGGCGGCCGCGAACGGTCTTCGGCCGCCTGGTCGCCCGATGCTGACCGGTCGGCAGTTTGGGTCTTGCGCCGCCGCTGCGGCTGCCCTCGGGCCTTGCGGTTCACGGGTTCCCTGATAGGGGGCTTGGTCAGACCGCCGCTGAGCGGTGTGGACCGCACGGCGGAGTTGGTAGCTCGCTGTCGCCCATCCTCTGGTGGGCTCCAGGCACACCCTTCCCGTCGCCGTGCTCGCTGACCAAGTCCCCGTCGCCCGATAACTACCGCCGCGCTGTGATGGCCGGTGGCATCGGGCGAGTGATGACGCATGACGCCAAGCCAGTGCTGGACGCCCCAGACAGAGGTGTAGGCAGGGTCGACCGCCACCGTCGCCAGACCCTGGTTTGTGGCCATCTGGACGAGGCGGTCCCGAAACTGGGCCGTAGGCAGCCCCGACGAAGTCCGCCGCTGGGCCCGTCCCCGTCGCCCTCGGGAGGGCCGCCGGCCACGGTGGTCCTTGCCTTCGGCCCGGGATTCGCTGAAGTCGAGATCTTCGATCACCACCGCCGCGGCATCCGGCCGCCCGTGCGACACTCAACATGGTGGAGATTGCTGCCCGGAGGCGCCCGTCCCGCGTCGAATAAGGAAGGCTGGCCAACTTCAGCGGCACTGACACCGGCCGCCCAACGGGGTTGCCGGAGGGATCGACGACCACGGCGGCAAGATGATCGGCGTTGAGATCGATCCCCAACACCCGCTGTCGGCGCAACTCGTCGAGGTCACCCGCCGGTTCAGGTCGGATGGTCCACGAGGCGTCGAGATACCAGCGGCCCCGCTCCGGCCGAAAGAAGATGTCATAGCGGATGGCGCCGCTGGCGGCCTGGGCCGCCACTTCGTTGCCCCGGTAAGGGAAGGGCACCAGGACCGACAGTCGGTATCGGCCATGGGGCCGATTGGCCAGATGAGCCAGGGCCGGGGGGAGCTTCACCTCCAACCACCGCTCGTCGGGGTGCCAGCGAATGGTCTCGTTCCCCCACGGCTTGGTCGCCTCCCCGTCGGCGCTGAGGAACCAGCGGGCACCCTCCCACCGCCCGCGCCACTCCTCTTCGTTGAGCCTGGCGACCTCGAGATTGTGTCGGACCCGGGCCAGGGAGCGCCCGCCCCGACAGATCGACATCTCCCCCTCTCTCAGGCGGGTCTCCACCGCCGCCAGCCGCGCTTCCAACCTCTGGAGGCGACGTTGCTTCTCGAACCGCTCCGCCCCGTCCGCATAGCCCCGGTGCCGACCTCGGCGCGTCCCGCATGGCACCGCCAGGAAGCAGCGGATCCGCTCTGCCCTCGCCCGCAGGCTGGCAGCTTGCGCCACGAGGTTCCGTTCTCCAAGCCGCCAGACATCCTCGGTAGTGCGGGTGATCGCGCCCGCCCAACGCGACGAACACCCGGACGTCAAGGCTCGCTTCCGCTCCCGGCGCGACTCCGCCGTACCTTTGCGATCAAGGCGGCCTTCCCGGCAACGGCGGGCCAGATCGGCTCCTGCAAGACGGCCAAGATGAGCACCCAACGCCCGCAAGACCGCTTCGTCGTGAGAGGACACACGCAGCCGTGTTCGGACCCGGGACCCTGACGGCGCAGCCACCAGGAACGAATCGCCTATCGGACGCAGTGCGCGGCTCACGATGACATCTTGCCTGCCAGGTGTGACAATGCCTCGGGCCACGCCCACCCACCCCGACAATCGATCACTCGCTCTCGCTCACGAAGGACTCGACGATTGAGAACCCCGTCCACGATGCTCAGCCTGGGCACGCAGGCCCCGGAGTTCCGACTCCCCGACGCCACCGCGGGGGGCAAGGAGGTGGCGCTCGACGACTTCGCCGCCGCCCCGGCGCTGCTGGTGGCCTTCATCTGCAACCACTGCCCGTTCGTCCAGCATGTGGCCGGCGAGCTGGCCGCCCTCTCCCAGGATCTGCCGGCCCGGGGCGTGCCCATGGTGGCGATCTCCAGCAACGACGTCGACGCCTACCCGGCCGACTCGCCGGAGGCGATGGCCGAGGAGGCCGCCCGCCAGGGCTGGGCCTTCTCCTACCTCTACGACGAGACCCAGGCGGCCGCCCAGGCCTACCGGGCCGCCTGCACGCCCGACTTCTTCCTCTTCGACGGCGACCGTCGGCTGGTCTACCGAGGCCAGCTCGACGCCAGCCGCCCCGGGAACGGCCTCCCGGTCACCGGCACCGACCTCCGGGCGGCGGTCGACGCCGTCCTGGCCGGCCGTCCGGTCGACGAGGACCAGCGCCCCAGCGTTGGCTGCAACATCAAGTGGAAGCCAAACATGGCTCCGGACTACGCCTGACCAGCACTTTTACCGCTCGACGAGGGCTCTGGTCACGGATTGGTCACGGATGACACGAACGATGGCGCGGATCCAGGCGGAAACCGGCGGACGCCAGCGGACGTGAGCCTTCAAATTTCGGGCAATTCTTGAAAGGCTGCCAAGTACAATGGCAGACGTGGCAGCCATTGATCTCGTGTCCGATCTCGTCGAGCTGGAGCGCCTCGCCGCGGCCGAGGAAGACGACGACCGACGGCGTCGCCTCCTCAAGCTCCGGGACCGTCTCGCGGCGCGGGGCGACGGAGCCAAGGTGTCAGAAGCGGCGAGCGTCCTCGGCCTCTCGGTTCCGACCGTTCGCTCCTGGGTCGCCGCTGGAGTCCTCCAGGCGATCCCCAGGCGTCAGCCGGCCCGGATCACCTACGACTCGCTGGCTCTTGCGAAGCACGCCCTCGACGAGCTCCGGCGTCACAAAGACGACCGCCCGCTGCTGATCGCCGTCATGCGACGGCTGAGGGACCAGGATGCCCTCGACGATCCTCTCCTGCCAGAGGCCTTGGAGGACCTGGCCCATGGACGGGTGCGAGAGATCGGTCCGGACGACCTTGACGACCTGATCCCGGGGAGCCGGAGACGACCATCCGCGTAACCGTGACCGCCGTAGCCGAGCGGCAACTGAACGCACTGCGAGGACGGCGAGCGGAAGCGGCCAGAGTCGCCATCGACGAGCTCCGCTCCGGGGGATGCGAACATGCCGGATACCGCCTCACCGGCGCCGTCCTCAAGCAGGTCTGCTGCCGCCACCTCTATGGGGATGACCGCCTGCTCACCACGTGGCCCGCCGACGACCACGCCGTGATCGTCCTCGTCGGCCCCCACAAAGGGCGCGCCGGCGGTGTCTATGGCGTCCTCATGGAGGTGCTCGGGCTGGAGGTCATCGAGGAAGAGCGCTCCAAGCCGCCGTGCTGTGAGCCGGATGGGATCCCGCCGGTCGACGCCAGCGCCGCCGAGAGCATCGTCGACGCCGTCAGTGGCTTGGCCAAGCGGGCGCGGCGGCGACGCTGAGTCGAGAAGGCTGGCGACGCTCAGGTCGGACCCGAGGCCTCCTGCTCGGGCGCAATGAGTTCCATGACGACCATCGTCCCGCCCGGACGTGCTTCGAATCGCAGAACACGGGCGGCTACCGGTGCCTCTTCTTCGCCCGTCATGACCACCGCGCCGACGGATACCACGCTGGGATCGGCAGCTTCGTCGAGGAAGGCCCACAGGTGGCCTTCGTGGTCGGGACCCTGGAGATCGCAGGGAAGGTCGAGGGCCACCCCAATCACCCTGACGAAGGTAGATCAGCGGTCGCCTCGGAGGCGACGTCATCGGGCGCGGCTCGGAGGATCACGCCAACGACCCGAGCCGCCTCGCCAGCAGCGCGGACTAGAGAGGATGCACGCGCCGTGCTGGATGAGCCCGCCTATTTGCGCTCGACTACCGAAAGTCAATCCCGGCAATAGCCCCAAGCAGCGAAGCTGCAGGCGTCGGTGAAGCGGAAGGACGGGTCGGTCAGCGCCTCGCTGAACGCCGACATCTCCTCGTCGCTGCAGGCACCGGTCCCGATCAGGTGAGCCGAGTGCGCGTCCGTCGAACGGTGGAGGAATTCGGCCGCCGGGGTACCGCCGCATTGGACTCGGACAAGCCCCTCGTGCGTGACGTCTTCGAGGCCGAGTGACGAGACGAGCGCAGGGAGACGGCGGCCGAGGAAGGGGTCGAACAAGAAACTGGATGCGCAGTATCCGATCGTGGCCAACGTGACCCGCTCCCAACTCGCGGCACAGCGATGCTCCGGAGAGGCGACCGCCAAGGAGACGTAATCGGCCTCCTCGACGAGGAGCCACCCTCCTGGCCGGAGTGCCGACGCCATGCGGCGCAGCGCCTCGAGCGGGTCGCCAAGGTGGCACAGCAGGGCTCGGCAGTGGACGAGATCGAAGGCGGCGTCCTCGAGGGGATCGGCCACGATGTCGTGGCGACGGACCTCGATATTGGCGACACCGGAGAGCCCGTCGAGGAAGCGGGGGTCGAGGTCGGTGGCAACGACGGAACCGCTCGCACCAACCTCGCCGGCCATCCAGGCGGCCACCGAACCGGCGCCGGCCGCCACCTCGAGACAACTCCGGCCATCGAGTGGACCGGTTGCCCTCAATCGCCGATAGGTGAGGGCGTCGTAGCGCTGCTGGAGCAGTTCGAGGCGGGACCGCTCCGGTTCAGCCTCGGCGTCGGCGGCCCAGTAGTGGCTCCTCATGTGGGCAGCGGTACGAAGCGCTTCAACTTTCCTGACATCGCATGCCGTTCGATCCCTTCCACTGGCGTCACCGTGACGTCGGGCGCCGCCAGCCCCAGCCGGGCGAGCCCTGCAGCGATCTCGTCCTCGAGGAGCGGCAGGTCGACCGGGGCCATACAACAGATAGCGATGCTCGCCCCCCGCCGGGTCTGTTGGACTTGGTACTCGACGATCTGGCGGTGATGGGACAGGGCAGCGCGGAAGACATGCGGGTGCACGGTCACGCCGCCGTAATCGAAGGTGTCGTCGAGGCGTCCGTGGGGGTCGGCGATCCGCTGGAACACCGAGCCGCACGGGCACCCTTCGTCCAGGAAGGTGAGTTGGTCGGTGACCTCGTAGCGAATGAGCGGCATCGCTTGGTTGAACAGGTTCGTGAGGTAGATCTTGTCGGAGCGCACGCCGAACGGGACCGGTCGCCCATCCGCGTCGACAGGTTCGACGATGGTGAGGTCATCGCTCAGATGTGTCCCGGTGGACTGCCCACACGACATTCCGCAGCATGCCTCTGATGTGCCCCAGACGTTGACGACGGGGGCCTGCCACGCCTCCTCCGCCGCGGCTCGGATCTCGGGCAGGAGCGGCTCACTGCTGGAGAGGACCCGGCGGGGGCTGATGCGCAACCGGCCGGTCGCCGCTTCGTGGGCCAGGCGTTGCAGCGCGCCGGAGTAGCCCCACAGGACGGTCGGCTGGGCAGTGTTCAGCCCCGACACGATCTCGGCCATGGGGAGGGTGATCGGGAAGCGGTGCCAGACGGCGCCGTCCGGGCTCGAGAACGTCCGGGGGATCGAGCTCCCTATGTGGGTGGCGGACTCCGATGCCACGAGGCCGAACACGTTGGGGGCGGCGTCGAGGTCGGGGTCGAGCCGGCGAGCGCGGACTTCACTGCGCACGAAGGTGAGGTAACACACGGCCCACCCGTCCCAGTCGTAGACGAACACGCCCCGCCGGCCGGTGGACCCTCCCGAGGCGCAGGCGTGGTAGCGGTCGAGGAGGTACGCGTCCCCGGCCGTGCGGGCAGCGAGATGGGCCTCGACGACCTCGAGCCCAAGCCGGTCGTCGGTGACGATCTCATCGAAATGCTCCATGAGATCGTCCTTGGTCATCACCGGCAGTTCCCGGAGCATCTCCTCGTCGACTTCGTCGGGGTTCACTTCGGCTAGATGCTTGCGGTGCCACGGCGAGAGATCACGGGCGGTTCGGATAAGGCGCTGCAGCTCGGTGCGGCGGTGCTCGGCGAGACGATCGGCGGACCAGTCGATCCGGGTCACCATCTCGGGCAGCATGGCCGCGGCGTCGGCGATGTGCCGCTGGCGGAGTTCCTCGTAGGTCATCATCGTCACCCTCCCGTCCCGGTGCCGGTCCGTCGGGGCAACGCTATGGATCGGGCTCGCCGTCGTCTCGCGTACCGGGTACGCGCCCGGGTACGCGAATGCGTGCGGCGGGGTCGCGCCCGGGCTCACAGACCTAGATCCACGGCGCGGCGAGAAAGCTCGATCTTCGAGGCGACGCCGAGCTTCGCGTAGGCCCGGGCCAGGTGGCCCTCCACCGTCCTCTCGCCGATGAAGAGCCGCTCCCCGATCTCTCTGGCCGAGTACCCGGCCGCGGCCAGGCGGGCGACATCCAACTCCCGGGGCGTCAGCGAGCCCGGCCCCCGCACCGCCGCCGCCGCCCGTTTCCCCTGGGAGCCGAACTGCGCCAACCGGTCGAGGGCCTCGTCGCGGTGGAACACTGCTCCGCAGGCATCGAAGATGCCGGCAGCGGTACGGAGCGCCCCGACGGCCTCGGAGCGGTCGTCGGCACTCAGGCCGACGACCTCGTGGGCCCGTCCGAGATAGAACGGCCAGGCGTCCGACAGCAGGGCGACAGCTCGCCGGCCGTGGTCAGCGGCCATAGGGCGGTCGCCGCCGCCGACGCTCCTCCAGCCCGAGGCGAGGGCGGTGAGTCCGTGGTGACAGTCGAGCCCCGAGCGATTCGCCAGCTCGGCGAGACCAGCGACGGCGGCCTCATCCGGCTGTCCGAGCCGCCCCGTGACCTCGGCCAGGTCGACCAGGCCCGGAAGCGCGAGCACGACGTCCATGGCCGTCAGCCGGGAAACGAACGTGCTGAAACTGGGGACGGCCTCGGCGGGATGGCCCTCCCGCCAGCGGAGAACCCCTTCGGCGTAATGGACGTACTCGCTGTAGAACCCCCAGATCCGTTCGCCGTACGTGTCGCGCGCCCTCGTCAGGTGCCGGCGGGCCTCGCCAAGCTCGCCCATCTGAGCAGCGGCGACGGCCGCCATCGCGACTCCCCAGCCGCGCCGTCGGCTGAGCGTGAAGTTGCTGGCGCCCGTCCCCGCCGGACCCAGGTCAGGGCCTGGCGGAAGTCCCCGGCCAGCAGCGGGAGCACGATCTCGTACCCCGTCAGGCCGATCTCAGGGGAGGCCTCGGCGATCGCCCGGGCCTCTTCGAGCAACGAGAGGCTCTCCGCCGTTCGGCCCTGGATCACCTCGGCGACTCCGGAGTTCAGGAGGATCAACACGAGGCGGTACCGGTCGTTCTGGGCTCGGGCGGTGGCGATCACCTCGGCCATGGCGGCCCGACAATCCTCGAACCGGCCGCGCACCCCCGTGGCCCAGGCGACGGTCCGCATGGCGCGGGCCCGTACCACCTGATCCCCCACGGCTTCGCCGATCCGGGCCAGGTCCCGGGCGCGGTCTTCGAGGGTGGGAATGTCACCCTGCAGGCCCAAGATCCAGGCGAGCTCGTGGGCAGCCAGGAGCGCCCCCCGCCGGTCCCCGGCCTCTTCGAACAGCGCTGCGGCGTCCCGGCAGACGCGTCCGGCCTCGGCCAGTTCGCCCGTCCCCCAGGCGAGGAAGTTGGCCAGCCTGAGCTTGACCGGCGCCCGCCGGGCCGGATCGGCGATGCCCTCGAGGGCGAGGTCCATGGCGCGAAGGGCGCCGATGCCGAGGACGGCATAGCCATCGGCCTGATGGTCGACCACCCACTGCGCCTCCCACGACAGGGCATCGACGACCTTCTCCCACCGGGGATCCCCGGCCGGGAGGATCTCGACCAGCGAGGCGAGGATGGTGAGCGCCTCCTGGAACGCCCCAGCCTCCTCCGCCTGGCGGACCGCCTGGCGCAGCACCTCCACCGCCTCGTCGTCGCCGGGCTCGGCGGACCGGACGAAGTGCGGGGCGGCCTCCCCGAGGCGGCCGGCGGAGACCAGCCCTCGCCCGGCCTGCCGGTGGATCCGCCGACGGCGGCCGGCGCCGATGCCCTCGTAGATCGCCTCGGCGACGAGAGGATGGGAGATCTCGTAGGTGAGCTCCCGACCCCGTTCCTCCTCGATGACGGCATGTTCCCGGGCCAGGCGTTCGAGGATGGCGGCCAGCTCGTCGGGGGTGTGGTCGACGAGGCCGACCAGGCTCCGGGAGTCGACCCGCCGGCCGAGGACCGCCAGCAGCTCGAGGACGCCGCACGGCGGCGGGATCGAGGTGGCGGAGGCGGCTCGCCACCCGCTCCGAGAGGGACTCGGGAAGACGGGTGAGGACCGGCGCCGTGAGATCAGCTCCCTCTTCGAGGAGCGCCCGCACGAGACCGATGGCGAAGAGCGGATTGCCCCGCGAGCGCAGGCCGACCCAGTCGACCGAGGGCGGGGGGCCGATCGCCGATCACCGCCTCGGCCAGTCGCCTCAAGGCCCTCAGTGCCGAGCGGCTCCACCGGGAGTCGGCGGAGCATCCCGTCCTGCTCGAGGCTGAGCACGGTGTCGGCGGCCAACGGCTGGTCGGCCAGCTCGGCCGGCCGGGCGGTGGCGACGACAAGCAGGCGGCTGCCGGCGCAGTGCTGACGCCAGGTAATGGAGCGCCTCCAGCGACGAGGCGTCGGCCAGGTGCACGTCGTCGAACAACACCACTACCGGTTGGTCGGCGGCCAGGTTCGTGAGCACCACCGCCAGCGCATCGAGCAGGCGGCTGCGGGGCGGCTCCGCCCGGGCCGGGTCCCCGGAGGGCCCGGCCACGCTCCGAAGCAGCCCGGCCAGATCGTCGACGCACCCTGGCAGAGCCGCTCGACCTCGTCGGGGTCCAGACCCCGCAGGTGGCCGCTCGAGCGCCTCGGCCCACACCCCGAAGGCGGTGGTCGCCCCCGAGCTGGATAGGCCCGGGCCGACAGGCCGTGGACGTCGTCCGCCGTGGCGGGCAAGCAACTCGCCGGCCAGGCGCGATCTTGCCCACGCCCGGCTCCCCGAGCAGCAGGACGCAGCCGAACCCGCTCGTCGACCGCCCGTTCGAACTCTTCCTCGAGGACCGCCAGTTCCCGGTCCCGGCCGACCAGCTCCGGGCCCCGCGGGGCCGGGCTGGCCGCGACCGCGGGCCGGCACACCCCGCCGGCCGTCCGGCCCGCTGCCCCTCTGGATCCCACCGCAGCGCCACGGTGGCCAGGCCCCGGGGGAGCCCCTTCAGTCGGAGCCTCCCGAGCGGGCGGAACCGGAACCCGCCCCGCGACCCGACCAGCCCGGCCACCAGCTCGCTGGTCAGGATCTGACCCCCCGCCGGCCAGGTCGCAGAGCCGCTTGGCCACGACCACCGTCTCGCCGTGGAAGTCTCCGCCGTCCCGGACCGGCTCACCGGCATGGAGGCCCGACCCGGACCTGGAGGGCCGGCCCGGTCCGCGCCCGGTTGTGGTCGGCGACCCGGCGCTGCATGGCCACCGCGCACCCGAGGGCGGCGACGGCACTCCGGAAGGCCACCATCAGCCCGTCCCCCAGGCTCTTCACTTCCTCGCCGCCCGCCGTCGGCGACCGCTTGGCGCAGGGCGCCGAAGTGGACGCGCCGGACTTCTTCGGCGGCGTCGTCGCCGAGTCGGGCCAGGAGCTCGGTCGACGCGACGAGATCGGTGAACAACAACGTCACCAGCCCGGAAGCCCGCTCGCCCACGGACGCCAGTCTGCCTTCTCCGAAGAGGTATGGGACGTTCAGCTCGGAGTCGCGTATGGAGAATCCGAAAGAGCGTCAAGGCGGCGACCGCCGGGGTTGAGCAGATGGATTGGCCGTCAGAGAGGCGGGGGCGCTGACCGCTCAGCGAGCAGTGGCTCGCCGACCATTTCTGGTCACGGTCTGGTCACGGATGCCACGGACGTGCCACTACGGAACGTCACCCGATGGAATTACAGCCGATGTCTTTCCGCAGGTCAGCGGACTGGGCGGTATCGGAGCAGCACCACTCAGCATGGCCGTCCTGCAACATCAAGTGGAAACCCGGCAACGAGCCGGACTACGGAGTCTGACCCGCATCGCAGAGATCGCTACGACGCTTCTTCCCGCCACCACTGCTGCAGCGACCCTCGGATGCGGGCCCGAATTCGCACCCGGCCCGGAAGCCAGCGCGACGCCTGGTCGAGGATCTCGATCTCGGCCTCGGACTCGTTGACGCCGAGTCGACACAAAGCGGCGAAGCGGGCCTCCTCCAGGGTCTGTCCAATCGCCTCCACCCACGGTGAGCTCGGCTCGGCCGGAGCCGCAGCTTCCGCCTCCGTCGGGACCGATTCGCCGGCGATCGCCGCCCCCGGCTCGGCTGCGACCTGAGCGGCGTCATCCTGCGCCGCCCACGCCCACTCGGTGGCCGCCCCCTGGGCCTCGCCTGCTCCGGCCTCCGACGGCGTATACACCGCCCTGATCCCGGCCCAGGCCGCCGCCTCGGCCTCCACCCGCGCCGCCACGTCAGCCTGCGCCACCGTCGCCGCTTCGACAGCCGCCGACTCGGCGTGCGCCATGGCCGCCGCCGCCGACGCATAGCCCTCGGCGATGGCCCTCCGAGCGGTCGCCTCGGCCTCCACCCGCGCCGCCACCTCAGCCTGCGCCAGCGTCTCCGCCCTGGCCGCGGCTGCCTCGGCGGCAACCGCCCTGGCGTTGAGCACGGCCACCGTCGCCACGGCCGCCTGGGCCCGGGACATGGCCTCCGCAGCCGCTGCCTGCGCCTCAGCGACCCGTTCGGCGGCCGCCACTCGGGCCTCGACCACCTGGTCCGCCGCCGCGGCCTGCGCCTCGGCTACCTGTTCCGCCGCCGCCACCTCGGTTCGGAGCATGGCCTCCACCGCCGCCGCATAGGCCGCCGCGACCTCATCCCGAGCCACCGCCTCCGCCTGAATTCTCGCCTCGGCCTCAGCCTCCGCCAGCGACACCGCCTCCGCGGCCATCGACACTGCCTCCGCGGCCATGGACTCCGCCGCCTCCACCTGAGCGTGGGCGTCGGCCGTCATGGCCTCAGTCAACGCCTCAGCCAAAGCCACGGTCTCCGCTGCCTCCGCCTGCGCCTCAGTGGCGGCTGCCTGCGCCTCGGCCGCCGCGGCCTGCGCCTCAGCCACTTCTCGCGCTGCCTCAGCCTCAGCCTCGGCCACGGCCTCCCACGCCGCCACCTGCGCCTCAGTCGCGGTCGCCCGCGCCTCAGTCGCCGTAGCCTCAGCCTCCGCCATCACTTCCGCCGAGGACACCTCGGTGCGAACCATGGCTTCCACCGCCGCCGCATAGGCCGCCGCGATCTCATCCCGAGCCGCCGCCTCGGCCTGAAGCCTGGCCTCGGCCTCAGCCTCCGCCACCGCCAGCGCCTCAGCCGCCGCCGACTCCGAGGCCTGCACTTGAGCGTGGGCCGTGGCGATCGTCGCCTCGGACTCCGCCTCAGCCCGGGCCACGGCCTTGGCCGCCGACACCTGGGCCTCGAGCGCCGCCGTCTCGGCCCGACGCACCGCCTCAGTCGCCCCCTGCGCCTCGGCCAGCGCGGCGTCGGCACTCGACATCCGTTCCGCCACCGCCACTTCGGTCCGGAGCATCGCCTCGACTGCGGCCGCATAGGCCGTCGCGATCTCATCCCGAGCCGCGGCCTGCGCCAGAACCCTCGCCTCGGCCTCAGCCTCCGCCAGCGACACCGCCTCCGCGGCCATCGACACCGCCTCCGCGGCCGCCGACTCCGCCTCGGCCACGGCCGTCGCCGCCCGGGTGACCACATCAGCGGCCCCCGACTCCACTTCGGCCAGCGCAGCCGCCGCCGCAGCCTCGGCCTGGGCCATCGCCTCCGCCGCCGCCGACTCCGCGGCCGCCACCGCCGCCTCAGCCCGGGCCTCAGCCTGGGCCATCGCCTCCGCCGCCGCCGACTCCGCGGCGGCCACGGCCGTCGCCGCCTTCGCCTCGGCCTCGGCCAGCGCTTCGGCCGCAGCCGACTCCGCCGCCGTCACCGCAGCCTCAGCGTCAGCCGCCGCGGCGCGGGCCTCAGCCGCCGCGGCCTCGGCTCGGGCCACCATCTCCTCGGCCGACACTTCGGCCTTGACAATGGCTTCGACTGCCGCCGCATGGGCCGCCGCGATCTCATCCCGAGCCGCTGCCTCCGCCTCCACCCGCGCCGCGGCCTCAGCTTCCGCCACCGCTCCGGCTGCTGCCGCCGCCAACTCCGCCGCAGCCACGGCCGCCGCCGCCGTGATGCCGGCCTGGGCCACGGCCTCCGCCGCCGCCTCTTCCGCCTCAGTCACCGCTGCTTCGACATCAGCCACCCGCTCCGCCGCCGACACCTCGGCCCGCAGCATGGCTTCGACCGCCGCCGCATAGGCCGCCGCGACCTCATCCCGAGCCGCCGCCTCCGCCTGCACCCGAGCCTCGGCCTCAGCCTCCGCCACCAACACGGCTTCCGCCGCCGCCGACTCCGCCGCCGCCACCGCAGCCGTCGCCGTAGCCTCAGCGCCAGCCGTCGACGACTCCGCCGCCGCCACCGCAGCCATTGCCGTAGCTTCGGCGGCCTCCGCCGCCTCTCGGGCCTCAGCCGCCGCGGCTTCGGCACCAGCCACCCGGTCTGCCGCCGACACCTCGGCCCGGACCATGGCCTCCACCGCCGCGGCATAGGCCGCCGCCACTTCATCCCGAGCCGCCGCTTGCGCCGCTGCCCGGGCCTGATTCTCAGCTTCCGCCACCGACACGGCCTCAGCCGCCGCCAACTCCGCCGCCGCCGCCGTAGCCTGGGCAACGGCCTCCGCCGCGACCGACTCGGCCGCAGCCACCGCCGCCTGGGCCTGGGCCTGCGCCTCAACCGCCGCGGACTCCGCCGCGGCCACCGCAGCCGCCGCCGTAGCCTCGGCCTGGGCCTGCGCCTCGGCCGCCGCCAACTCCGCCGCCGCCACCGCCGCCGCCGCCATAGCCTCGGCCTGCGCCACGGTCTCAGCCGCCGCCGACTCCGCCTCGGTCACCGCAGCCTCAGCCTCAGCCGCAGCCGTTCGGGCCTCGGCGGCCGCGGTTTCCGCCCGGGCCACCATCTCCTCGGCCGACTCCTCAGCCTGAACAATGGCCTCGACTGCCGCCGCATGGGCCGCCGCGATCTCATCCCGAGCCGCCGCCTCCGCCTCCGCCCGCGCCGCCGACTCCGCCTCCGCCACCGCCGCCGCTACCGCGGCAGCCGACTCGGCGGCAGTCACTGCCGCCGCCGCAGTAGCCCCGGCCTGGGCCACGGCCTCCGCCGCCGCCGACTCCGCCTCAGCCACGGCAGCTTCAATATTCGCCACCCGTTCGGCCGCCAACACCTCGGCCCGGACCATGGCCTCCACCGCCGCGGCATAGGCCGCCGCGATCTCATCCCGAGCCGCCGCCTCCGCCGCGGCCCGAGCCCGGGCCTCAGCCTCCGCCAGCGACGTCGCCTCAGCGGCCACCGAGTCCGCCGCGGTCATCACGGCCGCCGCTCGGACCATCGCCTGAGCCGCCGCGTCCTCAGCCCCGGCAAACACTTCCGCCGCCGTCACCTCGGCGCGGACGATCGCCTCCACCGCCGCCGCATAGGCCGCCGCGATCTCATCCCGAGCCGCCGCCTCCGCCTGCACCCGAGCCTCGGCCTCAGCCTCCGCCACTGACAGCGCCCGGGCCGCCGATGCTCGCGCCTCGGCCGCCGCCGCCTCAGCAACCGCCACCCGCTCCACCGCCAAAGCCTCGGCCTGGGCCACGGCCTCCGCCGCCGCCGCATTGGCGGTCGCGATCTCATCCCGAGCCGCAGCCTCGGCCTGCTCCCGCGCCTCGGCCTCAGCCTGCGCCACCGACAGCGCTTCGGCCGCCGATGCTTCGGCACTCGCCACCCGTTCAGCCGCTTCAGCCTCGGCCTGGGCCACGGCCTCCGCCGCCGACACCCGCGCCTCGGCCACCGCCGCTTCGGCACCAGCCACCCGCTCCGCCGCCAAAGCCTGGGCCCGGACCATCGCCTCAGCCGCCGACGTCCGCGCCGTGGCCACCGCCGCTTCGGCACCAGCCACCCGCTCCGCCGCCAAAGCCTCGGCCTGGGCCACGGCCTCCGTCGCCGACGTCCGCGCCTCGGCCGCCGCGATCTCATCCCGGGCCGCCACTTCGGCCTCCGCCCACTCCGTCATCTCGGCGTCGCCCCCAGCGGCCACCTCGGCCGGCGCGACCAATCGCACCTCGACCAGACCCGTTTCAAACGGCGCCAGTCCTTCGACGGCCACCGCATCGACGAGGATCAGTGCGTCTGATGCAGAGTCGGCGTCGCTGTCGCCACTGCTGTCCAGGCTTCGATCACGGCCGCGACCGCGACCGCTTCCGTGCCTGCCACCCCTCCGGCTTCCGGGATCTCCCTCGAGCGCGGCGGCATTGGCGGCGGTCTCCGCCCCCGCGGCCGCCACCCGCGCCTCGGCCACCGCGGCAGCCGCGGCCGCATGGGCGCCGGCCACACGCTCTGACGCCGATACCTCGGCGCGAAGCACGGCCTCCAGCGCCTCCGCGTACACCGTCGCGATCTCATCCCGAGCCGCAGACTCCTGGCCCGATCGCTGCAACGCCCCCATGGCATTTCCCCCTTGCTGCCACAATTGCCCAAATGCCGCGAAACAGATCGGCCCTTACACCCGCCGCCCCGAGCCGCCCTCGCCGGCAAAGTGCACCGGTCTGTCAGGTTGGCTGCGGGAACCCATCGGACTCCGGGTCACCACGGAGTGCCCTTTGGAGGCCTTTGGGTCTGCCGCGACGTGCCCCTTCGGGCGCGTCCGTGAGCTTACGGGTGTTATCGGGAGAATTCTTCGGATCGTCATGACCCGAAACCTTCTTGCCGAAGCCAGAGATATGTGTAAAAGACACTCGTATGATCCGTTGAATATGGAGTGCCCGAAAACCTCTGAACGTGCCCTTTCGCGCTTAAAAGACCCTTTTGGCCGCGGAGGGGGCCGGCCCGTCAGGGGCGCATCGCCCGGAAGCGCTCCAACGCAGGTTCATTGCCCTTGAGGGCGAGGAGCGCGAGCTCAAGCAGTAGCGCCAGCCGGCGGCGGCCAGCACACCCTGGATCTCGCCGGCCGCCGCGAACAGCCCGTTCAACGGCGGGCGCCGGAGAAGACGCTCAGACCCGGATCCGGGCCCGGACGCGCACCCGTCCCGGGAGCCAGCGCGTCCCTTCGGAGATGACTTCGACTTCGGCGTCGTCGGCGCTGACGCCGAGCTGGCTGAGGGCGGCTTCACGAGCCTCCTCCAGCGTGCGCCCGGTCCCCTGGACCCACAGCGCCTCCGGCTCCGCCCGAGCCGCCGTTTCGCCCTCCACCCAGGCCACCTCGGGCTCGGCCACCCCGGCCAGCTCGGCGGGCGCCATCTCGAATGCGGCGACCACCTCCGGTGCTGCAGTAGGCGCAGCGGGGAACCCGTCAATGGCGGCCCACTCAACCACCTGAGCCGAGGTTGCCGCCTCATGGGGCACGACCGTGGTCGGCTCGACCGGGATGAACGGCTCTTCGATCACGGGGGCAAACGCTTCGCCGACCGCTTCGGCCATCGTGTCGGCCGCCGGCAGGTCCCACCGGAAGACTGCCTCCGCCACCGGCGCATAGGTCGCGGTGATCTCCGCCACAGCCGCCGGCTCCACGTCCTCCGGAGCAGCGTCGGCCTCCAGGGGAGCCACTCTCTCAATGGCTGCCACTACATCCGCCTGAGCCGGAGCCGCGCCCGCGTGGGTCACCGCCATGGCTGCCGCCTCGGCCCGAGCAACGGCTTCCATCGCCGCCGCACAGGCCTGGTCGATCTCCGCCCGGGCCGCCGCCTCGGCTTCCACACGGGCCGCGACACCGGCCTGCGCCACCGACGCCGCCTCGGCGGTCGCCGCCTCGGCTTGAGTCAGCGCCGTCACCGCCGCGTACGCCGCCGCGATCTCCGCCCGGGCCGCCGCCTCGGCTTGAGCTCGCCCCGCCACCGCAGCCTGCGCCACCGATGCCGCCTCGGCCGCCGCCGCCTCGGCCGCCGCCGCCCTGGATTGCACCACCGCCACCAACGAAGCCGCCGCCTGCACCTCGGCCACCGCTTCGGCCGCCGCTGCCTCGGCTCGCCGTACGGCCTGAGCGGCCGCCGCCTGCGCCTCAGCCACGGTTTCGGCCGCCGCCGCTTCGGAGCTGGCCACCCGGTCCGCCGCCGCGGCATGAGCGGCCGCGATCTCCGCCCGAGCCGCCTCTTCGGCCGCCCATTGAGCGGCCACCGCCGCCTCGGCCGCCGACGCCGCCTCAGCCGCCGCCATTTCAGCCGAAGCCGCCTTCGCACTCGCCTCAGACACCGCGGTGGCCGCCTCGGCCTCAGCCCGAGCCACAGCCTCGGCCGACCACGCCTGAGCCCGAGCCGTCGCCTCAGCCGCCGCGCTTTCAGCACAAGCCACCGCTTCTGCAGCCGAAACCTGCGCCTCAGTCACCGCTTGGGCCGCCGCCGCCTCGGCGTCAGCCACGCTCTCCGCCGCCAACGCCTCGGCCCGAACCATGGCCTCCACCGCCGCCTCAGCCGCCACACGGGCCGCCTCCTCAGCAGCCACCGCCGCCTCAGCCACCGACGCCGACTCCGCAGCCCACGCCTCAGCGGAGGCCGCCCTCGATTGCGCCACCGACACCGCGGCAGCCGACTCAGCCTCAGACCGCGCCACCGACTCCGCGGCGGCCGACTGAACCTCAGCCACCTTCTCGGCTGCTGCCGCCTCAGCCCGCGCCACCGACTCCGCGGCGGCCGCCTCAGCCACCGACACCGACTCCGCAGCCCACGCCTCAGCGGAGGCCGCCCTCGACTGCGCCACCGACACCGCGGCAGCCGACTCAGCCTCAGACCGCGCCACCGACTCCGCGGCGGCCGACTGAACCTCAGCCACCTTCTCGGCTGCTGCCGCCTCAGCCCGCGCCACCGACTCCGCGGCGGCCGCCTCAGCCACCGACACCGACTCCGCAGCCCACGCCTCAGCGGAGGCCGCCCTCGATTGGGCCACCGACACCGCGGCAGCCGACTCAGCCTCAGCCCGCGCCACCGACTCAGCGGCGGCGGCCTCAGCCCGGGCCACCAACTCCGCGGCGGCCGCCTCAGCCACCGACGCCGACTCCGCAGCCCACGCCTCAGCGGAGGCCGCCCTTGATTGCGCCACCGACACCGCGGCGGCCGACTCAGCCTCAGCCCGCGCCACCGACTCCGCGGCGGCCGACTGAACCTCAGCCACCTTCGCGGCTGCTGCCGCCTCAGTCCGCGCCACCGACTCAGCGGCGGCCGCCTCAGCGTCAGCCACCTTCGCGGCTGCTGCCGACTGCCCCTCAGCCACGACGCCGGCCGCCGCCGCATAGGCCGCCGTGGTCTCCGATCGGGCCGTCTCCTCAGCCGCCACCGCAGCCTCAGCCCGCGCCAGCGACTCCGCCGCCGACGCCTCAGCTGCAACCGCTCTGGATTGCGCCCCCGCCGCGTCAGCCTCAGCCCGCGCCACCGACTGAGCGGCCGCCGACTGAACCTCAGCCACCTTCGCACTCGCCGCCGCCTCAGCGCTGGTCACCCGTTCAGTGGCCAACACCTCGGCCCGGACCATCGCCTCCACCGCCGCCGCATAGGCCGCCGAAACCTCATCCCGAGCTGCCGCCTCAGCCGCCGCCCGAGCGTCCACCGCAGCCTCGGCCACCGACGCCGCCTCACTTGCCGCCGCCTGCGCATCAGCCGCCAGGGCCTCGGCCCGGGCAATCGCCTCAGCCGCCGACGCCTGCGCCCCAGCCACCTCGTCAGCCGCCACCGCCTCAGCCCGAGCAATCCCCTCAGCCGCCGACGCCTCGGCCCGGGCAATCGCCTCAGCCGCCACCGCCTCGGCCCGGGCAATCGCCTCAGCCGCCACCGCCTCAGCTCGAGCAATCGCCTCAGCCGCCGACGCCTCGGCCCGGGCAATCGCCTCAGCCGCCGACGCCTGCGCCCCGGCCACCTCATCAGCCGCCACCGCCTCAGCCCGGGCAATCCCCTCAGCCGCCGACGCCTGCGCCTCGGCCACCTCGTCAGCCGCCACCGCCTCAGCCCGGGCGATCGCGTCAGCCGCCGACCTCTGCGCCTCGGCCACCAACGCCTCAGCACGGGCGACCGCCTCGGCCGCTGCCGCCTCGGCCCTGGCGATCGCCTCAGCCGCCGACGCCTGCGCCCCAGCCACCTTCTCGGCCGCCACCGCCTCAGCCCGGGCGATCGCCTCAGCCGCCGACGCCTGCGCCCCAGCCACCTTCTCGGCCGCCACCGCCTCAGCCCGGGCAATCGCCTCAGCCGCCGACGCCTGCGCCCCAGCCACCTCGTCAGCCGCCACCGCCTCGGCGCCAGCCACCCGGTCCGCCGCCAACACCTCGGCCCGAACCATGGCCTCCACCGCCGACGCATAGGCCGCCGCGACCTCATTCCGGGCCGCCTCCTCAGCCGCCACCCGAGCCGCCACCGCAGCCTCAGCCACGGACGCCGCCTCAGCCGCCGACGCCTGCGCCTCAGCCGCGGTCGCCTGTGCCTCAGCGGACGATGCCTGCGCTTCAGCCGCCACGAGCTCGGCCCGGCCGATCGCCTCAGCCGCCGCCGCTTGCGCCTCAGCGACCTCTTCGCCTGCCGCAGCCACTCGATCCGCCGCCAACACCTCGGCCCGAACCATGGCCTCCACCGCCGACGCGTACGCCGCCGCAACCTCCGCCCGAGCCGCCGATTCCGCCGCCACCGCAGCCTCAGCCACCGATGCCGCTGCGGCCGCCTCGGCCTCAGCCCGCGCCACTGACTCAGCGGCCGCCGCTTCAGCCCGCGCCACCGACTCAGCCGCCGCCGCCTGAGCCTCATTGACCTTCTCGGCCGCCACCGCCCGAGCATCAGCCACCGATGCCGCTGCTGCCGCTTGCGCTTCAACCACCGTCTCGGCCGCCACCGCCTCAGCACCGGCCACCCGGTCTGCCGCCAACACCTCGGCCCGGACCATGGCCTCCACCGCTACCGCATACGCCGCCGCGACGTCCGCCCGGGCCGTCTCCTCGGCTACCAGCAGGGCCGCGTCCGCCTGCGCCACCAAGGCTTCCGCCACCGACACCGCGGTGGCCGCCTCAGCGGCAGCCCGAGTCACAGCCTCAGCCGCCGCACTCTCAGCCCGCGCCACCGACTCATCCGCCGCACTCTCAGCCCGCGCTATGGCTTCAGCGGCCACGCTTTCAGCCCGAGCCACCGCTTCGGCAGCCCAAGACTGCGTCTCAGCCACCGTCTCGGCCGCCACCGCCCGAGCATCTGCCACCACATTGGCTGCTGCCGCTTGCGCCTCAGCCACCTTCTCAGCCGCCACCGCCTCAGCACCAGCCACCCGGTCCGCCGCAGACACCTCAGCCCGGACCATCGCCTCGACCGCCGCCGCATACGCCGCCGTGGCCTCTGCCCGAGCCGCCTCCTCAGCCGCCGCTGCAGCCTCAGCCACCGACGCCGCTTCAGCACGCGCCATCGACACCGCTGCGGCCGCCTCGGCGTCAGCTCGAGCGACAGCCTCAGCGGCTGCAGTCTCAGCTCGTGCCACCGCCTCCGCTGCCGACGCGTGTGCGCCGGCCACGGCCTCAAGGGCCGCGGTTTCAGCCCGTGCCACCGACTCAGCCGCCACCGCCTCGGCGCCAGCCACCCGGTCCGCCGCAGACACCTCAACCCGGACCATGGCCTCAACGGCCTCCGCATACGCCGCCGCCACCTCCGCCCCGGCCGCCCTCTCGGCTTCCAGCCGGGCCGCATCAGCCTGCGCCACCAAGGCCTCCGCAGCCTCAGCCCGCACCAGCGCCTCAGCCGCCGACGCCTCCGCGCCGGCCATGTCCTCCAGCGCCGCCGCTTCAGCCCGCGCCACCGACTCAGCCGCCGCCGCCTCCGCCCGGGCCACCGACTCCGCCGCCGCTGCCTGCGCCAGAGCGACCTTTTCGGCCACTGTCGCCTCAACGCCAGCCACCCGGTCCGACGCCAACACCTCGGCCCGAACCATGGCTTCCACCGCCGCCGCATACGCCGCCGCGACCTCCGCCCCGGCCGCCCTCTCGGCTTCCAGCCGGGCCGCATCAGCCTGCGCCACCAAGGCCTCCGCAGCCTCAGCCCGCACCAGCGCCTCAGCCGCCGACGCCTCAGCGCCAGCCATGTCCTCCAGCGCCGCCGCTTCAGCCCGCGCCACCGACTCAGCCGCCGCCGCTTCAGCCCGCGCCACCGACTCAGCCGCTGCCGCCTGAGCCTCAGCCACCTTCTCGGCCGCCATCGCCCGCTCATCAGCCACCGCATCGGCTGCTGCCGCCTGAGCCTCAGCCACCTTCTCGGCCGCCATCGCCCGCTCATCAGCCACCGCATCGGCTGCTGCCGCCTGAGCCTCAGCCACCACCTCGGCCGCCATCGCCCGCTCATCAGCCACCGCATCGGCTGCTGCCGCCTGAGCCTCAGCCACCTTCTCGGCCGCCACCGCCTCAGCGCCAGCCGCCCGGTCGTCGGCCAGCGCCTCGGCCCGAACGATCGCCCCAACCGCCGATGCATACGCCGCCGCGATCTCCGCCCGAGCTGCCTCCTCGGCCGCGATCCGAGCCGAATCAGCCTGCGCCACCGAGGCCTCCGCAGCCTCAGCCCGCACCAGCGCCTCAGCCGCCGACGCCTCAGCGCCGGCCATTGCTTCCAGCGCTTCCGTTTCCGCCCGGGCCACGGACTCAGCCGCCGCCGCCTGAGCCTCAGCCACCGCGGCCTGAGCCTCAAACACCGCCGCCTCGGCGGCAGACACTCTGTCCGCCGCCGCCGCCTCAACCCGCGCCAGCGACTCAGCGGCTGCCTCAGCCTCAGCCGTTGCCTCGGCCGCAACTGCTTCGGCGCTCGCCACCTGGTCCGCCGCCAGCACCTCGGCGCGGACCATGGCCTCCGCCGCCGACGCATACGCCGCCGCGATCTCCGCCCGAGCCGTCTCCTCGGCCGCCGCCAGAGCCGCCACCGCCGCGTCAGACACTGACGCGGCGTCAGCCGCCGCGGTCGCCGCCGCCTCCTCGGCCCGCGCCACCGCCTCAGCTGCCGACGCCTGCGCATCAGCCACCACCTCGGCCGCCGACGCCTGCGCCTCAGCCACCGCCTCGGCCGCCGACGCCTGCGCCTCAGCCACCACCTCGGCCGCCGACGCCTGCGCATCAGCCACCACCTCGGTGGCGAACGCCTCGGCGCTCGCCACGCGGTCAGCCGCCAACACCTCGGCCCGAATCATGGCCTCCGCCGCCGCCGCATACGCCGCCGCGACCTCCGCCTGAGCGATCTCCTCAGCGGCTACCGCCGCCTCAGACACCGACACCGCCTCAGCCGCCGCGGCGGCCGCCTCCTCGGCCCGCGCCACCGCCTCAGCCGCCGACGCCTGCGCCTCAGCCGCTGCCGCCTGCGCCTCAGCGACCTCTTCGGCCGCGGCCGCCTCGGCGCCAGCCACCTGGTCTGCCGCCAACACCTCGGCGCGAATCATGGCCTCCGCCGCCGCCGCATAAGCCGCCGCGACCTCCGCCTGAGCGATCTCTTCGGCCTGCGCCACCCAAGCGGCGGCTTCCTCGGCTCGCGCCACTGCCTCAGCCGCCGCGGCCTGGGCCTCAGCCCCCACCGCTTGCAGCTCAGCGACCTCTTCGGCCGCGGCCGCTTCGGCGCTGGCCACGTGGTCCGCCGCCGACACTTCGGCCCGAACCATGGCCTCCACCGCCGCCGCATAAGCCGCCGCGACCTCGTCCCGAGCCGCCGCGACCTCGTCCCGGGCCGCCGCGACCTCGTCCCGGGCCGCCGCCTCGGCCTCCAGCCGAGCCGCTTCCGCCTGCGCCACCAAGGCCTCCGCAGCCTCAGCCCGCGCCACCGCCTCAGCCGCCGACGCCTCAGCGCCGACCATAATGTCCAGCGCTTCCGCCTCAGCCCGGGCCACAGCCTCCACCGCTGCCGACTCCGCCGCGGTCACCGCCGCCTCGGCCTCAGCCGCGGCGGCGCGGGCCTCGGCCGACGCCGCTTCAGCCCAGGCAACCATTTCCGCCGCCGACACCTCGGCCCGGACCATGGCCTCCACCGCCGCCGCATAAGCCGCCGCGACCTCGTCCCGAGCCGCCGCCTCCGCCTCGGTACGCCACGCCGCCTCAGCCTCCGCCACCGCCACCGCAGCCGCCGCCGCCGATTCCGCCGCAGCCACCACGGCCGCCGCCGTCACCCCAGCCTGGGCCACGGCCTCAGCCGCCGCCTCCTCCGCTTCGATCACTGCAGCTTCGACACAAGTCACCTGGTCCGTCACCGACACCTCAGCCCGGACCATCGCTTCCACCGCCGCCGCATAAGCCGCCGCGACCTCATCCCGAGCCGCCGCCTCAGCCTCCAGCCGAGCCGCATCCGCCCGCGCCGCCAACGCCTCCGCAGCCTCGGCGCGCGTCAACGACTCGGCGGCCACCTGCGACTCTGCGATCACTCCGGCCACCACCGCTTCAGCCCGCGCCACGGACTCCGCCGCCGCCGCCTCGGCGGCAGCCACTCGGTCGGCCGCCGACGCCTCGGCCCGGACCGCGGCCTCCACGGCCTCCGCATAGGCCGCCGCGATCTCCGCCCGGGCCGCCCTCTCGTCCTCCAGGCGAGCATCCGCCTGCGCCACCAAGGCTTCCGCAGCCTCGGCCCGCGCCAGCGCCTCCGCCGTCGCCTCCTCAGCGCCGACCATGGTCTCCAGGGCTTCCGCTTCAGTGCGCGCCACCGACTCGGCGGCCGTCTGCGACTCTGCGATCACTCCGGCCACCACGGCTTCAGCCCGCGCCACCGACTCCGCCGCCGCCGCCTCGGCGGCAGCCACTCGGTCGGCCGCCGACACCTCGGCCCGGACCACGGCCTCCACGGCCTCGGCATAGGCCGCCGCGACCGCAGCTCGAGCCGCATCCTCGGCCGCCATTCGAGAGGCCTCCTCGGCCGCCACCAGAGCCGTCACTTCGGCCTCAGCCACCGCCGCGTCGGCCTTGGCCCGCGTCACAGCCTCCATGGCCGACGCCTCGGCGCGCGCCACGGCCTCAGCCGCCGCCGCCTCAGCCCGCGCCACCATGGTGGAGGCCGCCGCCTGCGCCTCAACCACCGCGGCCTCAGCGGCCGCCACCCGTTCCGCCGCCGACGCCGCCTCAAAGACGGTCGGCTCGGCCGACGATCCTTCGACGCCCGCCCCGGGCCCCGCGGCCATCATCGCCTCCAGGGCCACCTGCTCCGCCCGCGCCACGGCCTGAGCGGCACCCGCCTCGATGGCCATCATGGCCTCGAGCGCCACCTCCTCGGCCCGCGCCACCGCCTCAGCAGCCGCCGCTTCGGCGCTCGCCACCCGTTCCGCCGCCGACACCTCGGCCCGGAGCACCGCCTCCACCGCCGCGGCGTAGACCGCGGCAATCTCCGACCGAGACAAGGCCTCACCTTCGAACCCGGCGCCGGCATGGTCGGCGACCCCGACGGCCCCCGCAGTCTCGGCCGGCGGCCCCGCAAGCTCTGTTCTCCCCAGTCCGGCCGCGATGGCGGTGGCTGATCCATGCGTCACGCCGTTGGGCTCGCGCGCGTCCGGCACAAAGGCGAAGTCATCGGGTGCTGCGCTCACAGCTGCCGACCCCCGTTCACTGAGAGGAGCTGCGCCGCCGGTACGGCGGCCATGTCGGCGCTCAGGCCCGACTGCTTCATCTTTCGCATCAAAGTGCCCTTCTTACCCGCTGGAATCCGCCCAATAGAGCTACAAACGAACGACCTATGCCCGATGTCCTCGACGTGCCCTAGCCGGCCAAATGCACCGTCTGTCCGTTTGATTGCGGGGAGCTGCTGGCACCGAGGTGCCGCTAGGGGCAAACCCGGTGCCGACAGACCAGCAGGGGACTTACTCGCTCGGGCGCGCCATCAGGAGGCATGGCGGTCACCGAGAGAGTTGTTCGGATCGCTATGAACCAATACCTTCTTTCTGAACGTCGCAGATATGTGTGAAAAACGCCGAACGTTCTGTTGAATTTGGACTGCCTGAAAGCTCCGGACATGCCTTGTTCGTCCCAAAGAACCGTTGGGTTCCAATCGACCGGCTGAAACTCAAGCGGGTCAGCGGATCGCTTTTGCGCCCTCTTTGCGGAAATATGCCGATCGGCAGATGTAGTCGGGCGGTGGTTCGGGGAGGCTCGGCACCATGGGCGAGAACAGGAACGCGGCGGCGGTCACCCGACTCTCCGACTACCGGGCCACGGCGGACCAGGACGCCGCTCCGGCAGAGCCAGCGGTCGCCGAGGTATCCGGCGTCAGCCTCCCGACCGGGACGGTCACGTTTCTGCTGACCGACATTGAGGGATCCACCCGGGCCTGGGAGCGCCAAGGAACCGCGATGGCCGGGGCCGTCGCCCGCCACTACGAGATCCTCGATGCGGCGATCGCCGGACGCGGCGGTGTCCGTCCGGTCGAGCAGGGCGAGGGCGACAGCCTGGTGGCGGCGTTCCGGAGCGCCTCCGATGCCGTCGCCGCCGCCCTCGAGGCGCAGCAGGCCCTCATCGAGGAGGACTGGCCCGATGACGCCGAGGTCGCCGTGCGCATGGCCCTCCACACCGGCGACGCCCAAGTCCGGGACGGGCGGTTCTATATCGGCTCGTCCATCATCCGCTGCGCCCGACTGCGGGCCCTGGCCCACGGCGGCCAGGTCCTCATCTCCAGCACCACCGCCGACCTGCTGGCCGACCAGCTACCGGCCGGCGCCGCCCTCCTGCCGCTGGGCCTGCACCGGTTGCGCGACCTCCGCCAGCCCGAGCGTGTGTTCCAGCTCACCCATGCCGAGTTGTGCAGCCACTTCCCGCCGCTGCGTTCGCTCGACCTCTTGCCCAACAACCTGCCCGTCCAACTGACCAGCTTCGTCGGCCGGGAGGCGGAACTGGCCGAGGTCGCCGCCGGACTGCGGGAGCACCGGCTGGTCACGCTGGTCGGTGCGGGAGGCTGCGGCAAGACGCGCCTGGCGGCGCAGGCTGCCGCCGAGGTCGCCGACGCCTACCCCGGTGGGGTGTGGTGGGTCGACCTGGCCCTGGTGAGCGATCCCGACCTGCTGGGCGGGGCCGTCATGACGGCCCTCGGTCTGCTCGACGCCCGGGGAATGGATCCGGTCGAGCGGATCACCCGCTATCTCGGGGACCAGGCGGCGCTGTTCGTCCTCGACAACTGCGAGCACGTCCTCGAGTCGGCGGCCCGGGTGCTCGACGCCATTTTGCGGGGCAGCCCGGCCGTGACCGCCATGGCGACGAGCCGCGAACCGCTCGGCGTGCCGGGCGAGCTCGCCTGGCGGGTTCCGGCGCTCAGCCTCCCCGCCGGGTCGGGCCAGGCGCCCGGCGACATGGTCCTGGCCTCCGAGGCCGTGCGGTTGTTCGTGGACCGGGCCACCGACGCCCGGCCCACCTTCCGCCTCGACGGTGCGAACGCCGCCACCGTCGCCGCCGTCTGCATCCGCCTCGACGGCATGCCGCTGGCCATCGAGCTGGCCGCCGCCCGGGTGCGGAGCCTCAGCCTTGAGCGCATCCTCGACGGGTTGGCGGACCGGTTCCGGCTCCTCACCGGCGGGGCCCGCACGGCCGTCGCCCGCCAGCAGACCCTGCAGGCGTCGGTGGAGTGGAGCCACAGCCTCCTGCGGACCCACGAGCAGGTCCTCCTCCGCCGGCTCGGCGTCTTCTCCAAGACGTTCACGCTGGAGGCGGCGGAGGACGCCGGCGCGGCCGACCCCCTCGAGGGCTGGGAGATTCTCACGCTGCTTTCCGACCTCGTCGACAAGTCGCTGGTGGTCTTCGACGGGGAGCGCTACCGGCTGCTGCAGACGATCCAGGATTTCGCCAACAGCCAGCTCCTCCAAGCCGGCGAGTCGGACGCCATGCGCCACCGCCACGCCGCCTTCTACCTGAACAAGGCGCAGGCGACCGCGGCGGAACTCCAAGGTGGAGGCCGGGCCGACGTCCTCGACTCGCTCGAGGCGGACCACGACAACTTCCGCTCAGCCCTGCATTGGACGCTCACCCAGGGCGACGGCGAGGAAGGGCTGCAGCTCGTCTTGTCTCTCTTCTACTTCTGGCAGTTCCACGGCCACTTCACCGAGGCCCTCGGCTGGTACCGGCAGGCCTTGGAGGCGCCAGCCGGGGCTGTCCCCGCCAAAGGGCGGGCCCGGGCGCTGAGCAACCTGGCGCTGCTCAGCGCCCTGGGGATGGAGGTCGCGGGCGGCTACGGAATGGCCGAGGCGGCGGAATCGGTGGCCCTGGCCGACACCCTGGGGGACGCCAGCATCGCCTTGCGGAGCCGGATGCTCCAGAGCGCGTTCCTCGGCTTTGTGTCGCCGGCCGAGGGCATCGCCGCCCTGGAGCCGGTGATCGAGATGACCGGGGAAGCCGGTGACACGTGGGCCTCGGCCTGGGCGTTGTTCTGGACGGCGTTCCACTACAACTTCCATCAGGACCGTCCCGACCTGGCGGCGCCGGCGCTGGCCCGCCTGGCCGAGATCGGTCATCAGACCGGGAGCCCGCACTGGCAGGCGTGGCACGGGATGTGCGCCGCCATCGGGCCCGTCCGCCAGGCGCGGTTCGACGAAGCGCGGGAACTGCTCGACCGCTCGCTCGCCCTGGCCGAGGAACTGGACGATCCGATGCTCCAGTCGTACTGCTCGGTCGTCCGGTCCATGATCCCGATGGCCGAAGGCGACTACCAGCTGGCCGCCACGATGTCGGCGCATACCCGCGAGATCCAGGACCGCATCGGCTCGCTGTGCAGGGTCGAATGGTTCGACATCCAGCTGGCCGAGGCGCAGCTGGCCATGGGGGAGGTCGCGGCCGCCCGCAGCCGGCTCGACGGCATCGAGGCGGTGGCCCGGTCGGGCAAGTTCCCGCTGGTCATCGAGATTCTGACGATCGTGAAGGGCCAGATCGCGTTCGAGTCCGGTGACCTGCCGGCCGCCCGGGCGGCCTGGGAGGAGGCGCAGGGGATCGGCACCCAGCTCCAGTGCCCGTGGTTCCTGGCCGACAGCGGCCACCGGCTCGGCCGCCTGGCCCGGGCCGAGGGCGACGCCGCCACGGCCGAGGACCTGCACCAGCAGGCGCTGGTCCTGTGCGTGCGGCACGGCTTCCGGGGGATGGCGGCGGCGGTCCTGGAGGCCATCGCCTCACTGGCCGTCGCCGGTGAGAGCAACGCCGAGGCCGCCCGCCTGCTCGGTGCCGCCTGGGCCCTGCGCGAGGCGACCGAGCAGCGGCGGTGGGCTCCGGACCAGCCCGGTTACGACGCCGACGTGGCCGCCCTGCGGGAACGGCTCGGCGAGGTGGAACTGGGCGAGGCGTGGACGGAGGGTGCAGGGCTGTCGCTCGAGGAGACGGCCGCCTACGCCTCCCGGGCCCGGGGCGAGCGGAAGCGGCCGTCCCGCGGCTGGGACGCCCTCACCCCCACCGAGCTCGAGGTGGTGGGGCTCGCCGCCCAGGGCCTCGTCGAACGCCGAGATCGGACGGCGCCTGTTCATCTCCGCCGGCACCGCCAAGGTCCACCTCTCCCACATCTACGCCAAGCTCGGCGTGGCCAACCGGGCCGAGCTGGCCGGGCAGGCCACCGCCCGGGGCGTCAGCTCCTCCCCGGCGTGAGGCCCTACTCCTCGAACGAGGTGTAGTACTTCGCCGGGGAGAGGAACAGGCCGCCGTCGGTCTCCGAGGCCCGGCACTTGACCGACTCGGTCTGGACCTCGCAGATGGCGTGGCCGATGGTCACCGTCGTTCCGGCGGCGGGCTTCGGGAGCTCCGGGTTGTACATGGTGTCGCCGGCGCAGCTGAACTCGCCCGACCCGTCCGGCCGGATGAAGTAGCGGTAGCCCCAATCGACATCGCACCAGTCGGGCTTCGGCGGCGGGGTGTAGGTGAACTGGGAGATCTCGCATGCGACGTCCCCGTCCGCCGTGGCGCAGGTGATGTTGCCCGACGGGGTCTGGAAGGCGTCGAGCCGCCGGGGCTTCGGGGGGACCGCCACCGCCCGGGTCGTGGTCGTCGTCGACGGGGACGGGCTCGGCGCCGTGACGACCGGGGCCCCGGGGGTGGGGGTCGTCGGAGCGGCCGAGGCGCCGTCGTCGCCCAGGGCGCAGCCGGCGGCACCGACGAGGGCGAGAAGCGAGAGCAGGGCAGGGCGCGCCAGGTTCATGAGGTTTTTCGGGCTCCTTCGGGATCGACCCCGGGGGGACGGGGGAAGCGGTTACCGGTCAGTAATAACTCGGCCCCTTCGTCCGTGTCACCCCGTTCCGCCCGATATTTACGGAATATTCCCGGTTCCGGGGTGGGACACCGCCAGCCCGGCGACCAGCGAGGTGAAGGCCACTCCCGCCGGGAGGAGATGCCACGGATCCGTGTAGCCGACGGCGAAGTGCACCCCGAGGGCGGCCGTGAGAGAGCCCAGTCCGGCCAGCGCCACGGCCTGGTGCAGGTGCCGGGACAGGGGGGCGCACCAGAGGCAGAGCATGGTGGTCAGCCCGAGGGTGAGGACACCACCGCCGAACCCGGCCCGGTCGTGGGCCAGCAGCGGCACCAACCGGGGGTTGAAAGCGCGGAGGTCGTCGGCCCGGAGGCCCATGAACTCCAGGTCCTCCGGGACCAACGTGTCGCCGATGCCGACCCGCAGAATGGCCAGCCCACCGGCGGCGGTGCCCGCCGCCCCGAGGAAGAGAAGGAGCCGACCGACGGCGAAACGGTCGGTGCCGCCGAGCCAACCGCCGTGGCGCCGGAGCGAGACCGGGGTGAGACGACCGGGGACGAGCCGCCGGGCCCGGACCAGGCCCGTGACGTAGATCGGCAGGAGCAGCCCGGTGCCGACGCCGTGCCAGGTGTCGAGGTACCCGTAGCCCAGGTAGCTGAGGAAACTGGCGAACCCGACGGCGCCGCTGACCAACCACACCCACCACGCCCACTGCTGCCCGGCGGCCAGCGGGAAGGCCGTCAGCCACAGGTACAGCACTCCGAGACCGACCAGCGCCCCGCCGAACGCGGCCCGGTCGTGAACCATGAAGTCGACGACGCGGCACGACGCCACCCGGCACAGGTCGTCGGCGCTCATGCCCAGGTAGTGGATGTCGTGGGGCAGGAACTCGCCGGTGGCCGCCAGGAACAGGCAGAACCCGCCGGCGAACAACAGCGCGCCGGCCACGGCGAACAGGAGCGGCCGGCCATCACCGAGCAGCGGGTCGAAGAACCCCACCGCCCGATCGTCTCCCCCCGCTTTCACGGGCCGAGCATGCCATGAGCGGAAACGAGCGGGCGCGCTCGGTTCGGCACACAGCCACTGTCGCCTGGCCGACAGATCCGGCGTAGCTCCCGCGCTATGAACTGTCGGGAGACCGGAGGTGGGCCATGCAGCGGGCAGCGATCGGGGACGGCGTCGAGCTCGAGTACGAGACCACGGGCCACGGAGACCCGGTTCTCCTGATCCATGGGAGCCACATCGCCCGTTCGTTCCTCGAGCTGGCGAGGCAGCCGGCGCTGACCGACCGGTACACGCTCATCCGGTACCACCGTCGCGGGCATCTCGGCAGCACGCCGCCGCAGGGGACTGTGGGCATCGCCGACCAGGCCCACGACGCCCGGGCGCTGCTCGATCACCTGGGCGTGGAGCAGGCCCACGTCGTCGGACACTCCTACGGCGCAACGATCGCCCTCCAGGTGGCGGCCGACGCCCCCCACCGGACCCGGTCGCTCGTGCTCATGGAACCGGCGGGGATCCCCGTGCCCCTGACCAAGGTCGTGAAGGACCTGAGCGACTACGCCGCCGGCCGCTACGAGCAGGGCGACTGGGAAGCAGCCGAAGACCTCTTCCTCGGAAGCCCGGAGGATCGGGCCACGCTGAGCCGAAGCGTCCCCGGCGGAATCGACCAGGCGCTGCGGGACATGGACACGTTTTTCGGCGTTGAGCTGCCGGCGCTCGACGCCTGGTCGTTCGGCGCCGCCGACGCCGCCCCGATCCGGGGGCCGGTCCTCTACGTCCAGGGCGCCGACACCCAGGCGGTGTACGTCGAGTCCCTCGATCTTCTCCGCCAGTGGCTGCCCCAGACGGAGACGGCGGTCATCGCTGACGCCACGCACCTGCTGCCCATGCAGCAGCCCGCCGGAGTGGCCGTCGCCCTGCGGGACTTCTTCGACCGGCACCGCGGTCGCGGCCCGGCCGGTTCCCGCCCCCGGGTTCGACCGGCCGACCGCTACAACGCCTGCGCCGATGTCGTCGACGGCAACCTCGAGCGCGGCCACGCCGGCCGTCCGGCCATCGTCACCAACAGCGACGGCCAGACCTACGGCGACCTGGCCCGGGCCGTCAACCGGGCGGGAAACGGTCTGTCCGAGCTGGGTGTGACCGCCGGCGACCGGGTGCTCATGGCGCTGCTCGACACACCGGAGTTCGCCGCCGTCTTCTTCGGGGCCATCAAGATCGGCGCCGTACCCGTCCCCCTCGGTACCGACCTGTCGGCCGACGAGTACGCCCTGCTCCTCGACGACAGCGGCGCCCGGGTGGCGGTGAGCAGCGCGCCGGCGACGGAACAGCTGCGCCAGGCCCGCCGCCGCGCCGCCCGACTCCTCCCGTTGGTGGTCAGCGGCGAACCGGCCAAGGACGAGTTCGCCCTCGACGAGCTCGCCGACGCCGCCGAGCCGGAACTCTCCCCTGCCGCCACCACCGCCGACGATCCCTGCTTCTGGCTCTACGCCACCGGCCGCTCCCACCGTTCGGCCCGCGTCGTGCACCCCCAGCCGGTCATGCGCCGCTGCGCCGACGCCTACGGCCGCGACGTCCTCGGCCTCGACCCCGAGGACGTCACGTTCTCGGTGGCCAAGCTGCACACCGCCTACGGCCTGGGCGCCGGGCTCTACCTGCCGCTGGCCCGGGGCGCGACCACGGTCCTGATCGCCGAACCGGTCCTGCCCCGCGTCGTCGCTGATGTGGCCGAGCGCTTCTCCCCCACGGTGCTCTTCGGCCTGCCCTCGACCTACGCCGACGAGCTGGCCTCCGCCCGGCCGCGCCTCGACGCGCTGCGCTCGGTCCGGCGCTACGTCTCTTCCGGGGGCCACCTTCCCGGCGGCGTCCTGGAACGCTGGCAGCAGACAACCGGCCACGAGATCCTCGAGGGGTACGGCCTGCCGGAGTCGGGCCACATCTTCATCTCGGCCCGGCCCGGCGACGCCCGGCCCGACTGCATGGGCACGGTGCTCGACGGCTACGAGGCGCGCATCACCGACGACGACAGCCGCGACGTCCCTCCCGGCCGGCCCGGGCGGCTCCTGGTGCGGGGCCCGACACTCTCCCTTCCCACCAACGGCAACGGCGGCGGGCCGGAGGGCTGGCTCGACACCGGCGAGGTGGCCGCCATCGGCGACGCCGGTCACGTCTACCACCGGGGCCGGGGCGACGAGACGGTGGCGGCCGGCGGCCGGCTGGTGAGTCTGCGGCTCATCGAAGGCGTCCTGCGGGAGGACCGGCGGGTGCAGGACTGTCGCGTCCTGGCCCGCCCCGACGCCGACGGGCTGATGAAGCCGGAGGCGTTCGTCGTGCTGGCCCCGGGCACGGACCGGGAGGGCGGGGCCGACGGCCTGCGGCAGGCGGTCCGCCAGCGGCTCGGCGGGTCGATGACCCCCCGGCGGTTCCACGTGGTCGACGACCTGCCTCCGTCCGGCACGAGGCCGATCCGCAGCCCCTTCCCGGATGTCGACCTGTCCGAGACGACGCTCACGGAGTTCGTCCTCGGCGCGGCCGCCGACCGGGGCGAGGTGGCCGCCCTCGTCGATGCCGTCGCCAACCGCACGATCACCTACCGGGAGCTGGCCGCCACCGTCGAACGCGTCGCCGGCGGGCTGGCCGCCCGCGGTGTCACGAAGGGCGACGTCCTGGCGCTGTTCAGCCCCAACTGCCCGGAGTTCGTCTTCACCTACTACGCCGCGCTGTTGCTCGGCGCGGTCGTCACCACCATCAACCCCCTGACCACGACCCACGACATGGCCCGGCAGCTGGAGCACTCCCGCACGCCGCTGGCTGGCCACGACCCCGCAGCTGCTGGCGGAGAAGGCCGCCGACGCCGCGACCGCCGCCGGTGTGCAGGAGACGTTCGTCTTCGGCGAGGCCGACGGGGCCACACCGTTCGCCGCGCTGCTCGACCGCGACCATCCCGCCCCGGTGGTCGACGTCGGGCCCGACGACGTCGCCCTGCTGCCCTACTCGAGCGGCACGACCGGGCTGCCGAAGGGCGTGGTGCTCACGCACCGCCAGCTCGTGGCCTCGCTGTGCCAGACCCGGCCCGTCCATCGCGTGGCGGCCGACGACGTCCTCATCGCCGTCCTGCCCCTCTTCCACATCTACGGCATGCAGGTCACGCTCAACCTGGCGCTCTCCCAGGGCGCCACGGTGGTCATCCCGCCCCGGTTCGAACTGGGGTCGTTTCTCCGCCTGGTCCAGGAGCACCGCGTGACCAGGGCCGATCTCGTCCCGCCCATCGTGTTGGCGCTGGCCAACGACCCGCTGGTCGATGACTTCGACCTCTCCAGCCTGCAGGTGCTCACCTCGGGCGCCGCGCCCCTCGGCGCCGACCTGGCCGGGGCCTGCGCCGCCCGGATCGGCTGCCGGGTGAAGCAGGCCTACGGCATGACGGAGTTCGGGGGCGCGACGCACTTCGCCCCCGAGGACGGGCGGGAGGACCCCGAGTCGATCGGCCCGGCGCTGCCCGGTGTCGAATGCCGCCTGGTCGACACCGAGACCGGCCTCGAGGCCCGCCCCGGTGAACCCGGTGAGCTGCTCGTGCGGACCCCCGGCATCATGCTCGGGTATCTCGACAACCCCAAGGCCACCGCCGAGACGATCGACGCCGACGGCTGGCTGCGGACGGGCGACCTCGTCACCGTCGACGAGCACGGCTGGTTCCGCGTCGCCGACCGGCTGAAGGAGCTCATCAAGTACAAGGGCAACCAGGTGGCGCCGGCCGAGCTCGAAGGCGTGCTCCTGACCCACCCGGCCGTGGCTGACGCGGCGGTGATCGCCAGCCCCGACGTCGAAGCCGGTGAGATCCCCCTGGGGTTCGTCGTGACCCGCTCGCCGGTGTCGGCCGACGACCTGATGGGCTTTGTCGCCGAGCGCGTGGCGCCCTACAAGAAGGTCCGCCGGATCGAATTCGTCGACACCATCCCCAAGTCGCTGTCGGGCAAGATCCTGCGCCGGGTGCTGGCCGAACGCGACCGGGCCAGCCGGTCGGAGGCCTTCGCCACCGCCGAGCGATGAAAGAGCCGTAGGATCCGGAGCGATGGCTTCCGGACGGTCACCGACACTGGCAGGCCTCCCATCGGGTTGAGCACCGGACTCCGGTGGCTGGCCATGGCGCTGCTCGTCGGCGCCTGCACCAGCTCCGGATCGGCGACACCGACGCGCCCCACCGGAGCGACCACTCCCCAGGACCCGGCCGCGGTGGCGGCCGGGTCGGGGAGCTGGCGGAGGATCGCCGACGTGCCGATCGCCCCGGCCGGCGGGATGGCGGCGGTGTGGACCGGGCGGCACCTGGTGGTGTGGGGCGGGCAGCCGTCCGGGCGGACGGACGCCGCCGCGGCGGCGGGGGCGGCCTATGACCCGGCGGCCAAACGGTGGCGGGTGCTACCGGCGGCGCCGATCCCGGGCCGCTTCGGGGCCAGTGCGGTCTGGACGGGCCGGGAGGTGCTGATCTGGGGCGGCCAGGACGGGCCCGACACCACGTTGGCCGATGGCGCGGCCTACGACCCGGTCGCCCGAAAGTGGCGGACGCTGCCGCCGGCCCCGATCGGGTCCCGGGCCGGGCACCAGGCGGTCTGGACCGGCACCGAGATGGTCGTGTGGGGCGGGTTCGCCCGGTGCTGCCCGGTCGACAGCGTGCTCCACGACCCGGCCGCCGCCGCCTACGACCCGGCCACCGACCGGTGGCGGGGCATCGCCTCCGTTCCCCCGCCGTGGAGCGGCGACGACGGGACCGGTGTCTCGGTCGTCGAGGGCGGGCGGCCGCTGATCGGGCGGGAGGGCCGACTGGCCGCCTACGACAACGTTGCCGGCCAGTGGGACGAGATCGCCGGGGCCCCGACGGCGCCGGTGCCGGCCTCCGGGGAGCTGGTCGTCCGGAGCACGGCCGATCCCTTCGCCGTCGGCGTCGCCACCGACGGCCAGGTGTTCGTGTGGACCGGTGCGGCCGGCCGGCTCGACGGCGTCGCCTACCGGCCGGCGGAGCCGGAGCCCTCTTTGGCCTGGCGACGCACCGCCCCGCTCGACGCCCAGTCGGGAGGGTCCATCACCGCCGGTGGCCCGGGCCGGATCTACACCGCCACCGGCCAGTCGACCCGGATCCTCGAGTACCGGATCGCCGAAGACCGCTGGGAGGAGCTTCCGCTCCCGCCGATCCGGACCCGCAGCGCCGCCGTCCTGGTGTGGACGGGGTCGGAGCTGCTGTTTTGGGGCGGAATGGGCGACGAGGGTCCTGAGATGGACGGTGCCGCCTGGCGCTCCTGTTAGTCTGGAGGTGCACCGCCCGACCGTTCGTCGGGTGATCGTCGGCTCGATGCCGACGGGCCGTTCCGGGATTTCAACGAATGCTTCCCCTCGCGGCCACGCCTCTCCGGCTGTAGCCGCGACGCCGCACGGCCCCAACCCGTGCGCTTCGGAGAGGTGGCCGAATCGGGCCCGTCGCCCCGGAGCGCCATACGGGCGCCCTCCACTGGAGCTGTTCCTTGCCAATCACGTTCGCCGACCTCGGCGTTTCCGCCGACCTCGTTTCGCGCCTTGCCGAGCACGGCGTCACCGAGCCCTTCCCCATCCAGGCGGCCACCATCCCGGCCGCCCTCGCTGGCCGCGACATCTGTGGTCGCGCCCCCACCGGGTCCGGAAAGACCCTGGCCTTCGGCATCCCTCTCGTCACCCGCGTGGGCCAGGCCAAGCCGTCGCGCCCCCGGGCGCTCATCCTCGCCCCGACCCGGGAGCTGGCGGCCCAGATCGAACGGGCCCTCGCCCCCCTGGCCGCCACCCGGCAACGGCGGGTGGCCGCCCTCTATGGCGGCGTCGGTTTCGGCTCTCAGTTGGCCGCCCTCCGCCGTGGCGCCGACATCGTCGTCGCCACCCCCGGCCGCCTGGCCGATTTGATCGATCGGAAGCAAGCCGACCTCACCGACGTCGACATCGTCGTGGTCGACGAGGCCGACCGCATGGCCGACATGGGCTTCCTCCCGGAGGTCCGTCGACTGCTCGACCGGGTGCGGCCGAATCGCCAGACCTACCTCTTCTCCGCCACGCTCGACGGCGCGGTCGACGTCCTCGTCCGGCGTTATCAGCACAACCCCTCCGTCCACGAAGTGGAGTCTCCGAAGGGACAGGAGGACCGGCGCCTCCACCTGTTCTGGAAGGCCGACCGGACCCAGCGGGCGGCCATCGCGGCTCAGATCGTCGCCCGGCACACCTCGACGGTGGTCTTCTGCCGGACGAAGCGGGGAGCCGACCGGCTCGCTCGCCAGCTCACCCAGGCGGGGCTGCCGGTGGCCGCCATCCACGGCGACCGCAGTCAGGCGCAACGGGAGAAGGCCCTGGCTGCCTTCTCCGGGGGCCGGGTTCAGGCCCTGATCGCCACCGACGTCGCCGCCCGGGGCATCCACGTCGACGCCGTCGGGTGCGTGTTGCACTTCGACCCGCCGGAGGACGAGAAGGCCTACGTCCACCGCTCGGGGCGGACGGGCCGCACCGGCGCCGGCGGCACCGTGCTGTCGCTGGTCACCCTCGACCAGGCCGACGCCATCAAGACGCTGCAGAAGGCCCTCGGCTTCCCGCGGGGAGTTTCCGCCCCCGATCTGGCCGCCCTCGGCCCGGTCACCCAGTTGAAGACCGCACCGAAGGCGGCCGCGGGGAAGCCCGATGCCAAGGCGCCCGACGCCGAGAAGCCGGAACGGGGCAGGAAGGATTGGGCGGCGGCCGCCGGGCTCTCCACGCCGAGGCGCAAGCCTGACGGCCGACCGGCCCGCAGCGGTGGCCGCCGCCGAGCGCAACCCCGGCGCCGCTCCGCCTAAGACACGCTCCGCCGAAACATCTGACGCTGGCGGCCGATAGCTGAGGCGAGCCTGAGAGGAGCGCGCCCTGCGGAGCCGCGCGCCGCGAATAGAAACCTGGAGCTGACGGTCAATTTTGACAATCCGGGCAAACCGGAATTTCCCGCTGCGCACCAAGGGCCGCGAAATCGAAGGAGGGTGCATGGGGCAGCTCAAAAGGCAGCTCGTGATCTGGAGCGCCATCGCCGTCACCACCGCCGTACTGCCGGGACTGGCGCTGGCCGAGATGGCCAGCCCCGAACACGGAGGCGGTCGCCACGGCCGTGGTGATCGGGGGGACGACGCCAAGCTGTCGGTCGCCGGACGGGCGATCAGCAAGGGAACGACCGACTCCTACGGGCTGCAGCTCCGGGGCCGGAGCGGGGAGCAGCCGACCGACGCCGACGGCATGATCCGCTTCGCCCACCGTGGCCAGGAGGTCATGGAGGGCCTCGTCGGCGAGATCACCTGCCTCTCCAACGTCGCCGGCGTCGTCTCGGTGACCGGCACCATCCACCGCAGCGGGAAGCGCGACGCCAAGGGCGAGGGCGACAAGAAGGCGCCCGAGGCCCCGAAGGCGCCCGAGGCGCCGGGCGCACCCGGTGCACCGAAGGTGCCGCCGGCGCCGACCGCCGCCGACGATGACACGGCGCTCCTCGACGAACTCGCCCCCTGGGACGAGGACGCCGAGCTGGCCGAGCCCGTCCGGGACGGCAAGGGCGAGCGCGGCGGCAAGGGTGAGCGCGGCCGGCAGGGCGGCGGCGAGCTGGCCGGCAAGGACTTCGCCTTCACCATCAACACCGCCGGCAAGCCGCAGAAGTTCTCGCAGCCGACCATCGGCGACAAGGGCACGCTGGCCGCCTGCAGCGGTGGCGGCACCTCTCTCGACGTCACCCGGGGCAAGTTCGAGGTTCGCGAGGGAGCAGGCGACAAGGCCAAGGACAAGGACAAGGACGGCCGGGGCGAGCGCCGTGGCCGTCGCGGCTGGTTCCGCTAGAGCCGAAAAGCTTCTCCACGACCGATCTGCCGGTCTCGGACCCGCGCTGGCGACGGGTTCGGGGCCGGCAGATCCACGTTCGGCCCCCGGATCCCCGTTCGACCCGGGCGGTCAGCCTCCGGCCACCGCCGGGACGATGCTGAGCGTCTGACCCTCGGTCACCGGGGTGGCCAACCCGTCGAGGAAGCGGATGTCCTCCTCGGCCACGAACACGTTGACGAAGCGACGCAGCGCCCCCGTGTCGTCGAAGAGTCGCTCGGCCATGCCGGGATGGGCGGCGTCGAGGCTCTTGAGGATCTCCCCGACGGTGGAGCCGTCGACCGAGACCTCGCTGTCGCCGCCGGTCAGGGTGCGCAGGGCGGTGGGGATGCGGACGGTCGTCACTATCACTCCTCGTCGATGGTGAAGGCGTCGGTGAAGGCGTCGATGGTCGGGGCGATCGTTTCTGTCGGGCCCACCGTCCCGGTGAGCGCCTCCAGTGTCTTCAGGCCGTGGCCGGTGATGTAGGCCACCACGCACTCGTCGGGGCGGACGACGCCCTCTTCGGCGAGGCGCTTCAGGGTGGCAATCGTCACCCCGCCGGCCGTCTCGGTGAAGATCCCCTCGGTGCGGGCCAGGAGTTTCATCCCCTCGACGATCTCGTCGTCGGTCACCGCCGCCATCCCGCCGCCGCTCTGGCGGACCACATCGAGGGCGAAGTACCCGTCGGCCGGGTTCCCGATGGCCAGCGACTTGGCGATCGTGTCGGGCTTCACCGGCTTGATGGTGTCGGAGCCCGACAGGAACGCCGCCGCGATCGGCGAGCACCCGAGCGCCTGGGCACCGGACACCCGGACGGTGGGCTCCTCGTCGATCAGCCCGACCTTGTGAAGCTCCTCGAACCCCTTGCGGATCTTGGTCAGTTGCGATCCGCTGGCCATCGGCACGACCACGTGGTCGGGGAAGCGCCAGCCGAGCTGCTCGGCCGTCTCGAAGGCCAGGGTCTTGGAGCCCTCGGCGTAGTAGGGCCGCAGGTTCACGTTGACGAACGCCCAGGGATAGGTGCCGGCCAGTTCGGCGCACAGCCGGTTCACGTCGTCGTAGTTGCCATTGACGGCGACGACGTTGCCGCCGTAAATGGCGGTGGCGATGATCTTGCCCGACTCCAGGTTGGCCGGGATGAACACGTAGCTCTTCATCCCCGCCCGGGTGGCGTGCGCCGCCACCGAGTTGGCCAGGTTGCCGGTGGAGGCACAGGCGGCCGTCTTGAACCCGAACTCCAGAGCTTTCGAGAGCCCTACAGCCACAACGCGGTCCTTGAACGAGTTGGTGGGGTTGAGCGTGTCGTTCTTGATCCACACCTCGCCCAGGCCGAGCGCACCGGCCAGGCGCTCGGCCCGCACCAGCGGCGTGAAACCGGCGCCGAGATCGACGGCGCTGCCCCGGTCGGCCGGCAGGAGGTCGGCGTAGCGCCAGATGCTCGAGGGGCCCTGGGCGATCTTCTCCCGGGACACCGACGACCGGATGGCGTCGTAGTCGTAGGCCGCCTCCAGCGGCCCGAAGCACCACTCGCAGACGTGGAGGGGCGCCACCTCGTAGGCGCGTCCGCACTCCCGGCAACTGAGCTGCGCTATGAACGTCACGACGGTCTCCCTTTTTCGGTGTACTCGACGCGCTCTCGAGCGCCTCGAGCGGGAGTTCCGCTCTTCGGCTGCTCATCGGTCAGGCATTGGCACCATGGCGCTTCCCCCGGGTGGGCTGGCGCTGGTTGCCGCGGCGTCAACGGGCCTGTCCCTCGGCCGCTCTGGATGAGCGTGTGTTTGCGGAATCAAGGTTGACACTTCGAGCCGCCGACCGTCAAAGCGCCCGGGGGACGCCCGAGATGGAAGACTCCGGTCCCGTGCATGCCGCCGGCCCGGTCTTCTCCCACCACGACTTCGACGCCCGCCGCCTCGCCGCCCGCAAGGAAGAGGCGGGTCTGACCGCCTCCCTGTGCATACCGGCCCGCGACGAGGCCGCCACGATCGGCCGGATCGTGGAGACGGCCCGCCGCCGGCTGGTGGAGGCCGTCCCGCTCCTCGACGAGATCCTGGTGGTCGACGACCACTCCGCCGACGCCACCGCGGAGGTGGCCGCCGCCGCCGGCGCCCGGGTGGTGCGGTCAGCCGACGTCCTCCCCGATGCCGGGCCCGGCTCGGGAAAGGGCGACGCCATCTGGAAGTCCCTGTCAGCCTCCACCGGCGACCTCGTGGCCTGGGTGGACGGCGACATCACCGACTTCGGGCCCCGGTTCGTCACCGGGCTGCTGGGGCCCCTCCTGACCTCCCCGTCGGTGCAGTTCGTCAAGGGCTTCTACCGCCGGCCGGGCGGCGGGCCGGTCGGAGCCGGGGGACGGGTCACCGAGCTCGTCGCCCGCCCCGTGATCGCCCGGCTCTTCCCCCACCTGACCGGGGTCGTGCAGCCGCTGGCCGGGGAGTACGCCGGGCGGCGACCGGTGCTCGAAGCCCTGCCGATCGTCTGTGGCTGGGGGGTGGACCTGGCCCTGGTGGTCGACGTGGTGGCCCGCCACGGCCTCCCCGCCCTCGCCCAGGTCGACCTGGGCACGCGCCGGCACCGCCACCGGCCCCTGGACGAGCTGTCCCCCCAGGCCATGGCCATCCTGACCACCGCCCTCCGGCGGGCCGGCGTCCCCGAACGGGAGGCCGCCCACCTGGTGCTCTTCGACGGCGACCACCAGGGGCACGAGGTGGCGGTGGAGGTCGGGGAGCGGCCGCCGGTGCGATCCCTGGCCGCCCGGGGGCTCGGGGGTGTCCCCCGAACTGGCTATGGCCAGGGGGACGAGCTCACCGCCTGATGAGCCCGAGGGTCAAGGTCCTCTACACGGACGTCGACGGCACCCTCGTGGGCCCCCTCGGCAACCTTCTGTGGGACAGCCAGCGAACCCCCACCCTGGCCGCCGCCGAGGCGCTGGTCCGGGCGGCCCGGGAGGGCCTGGAGGTGGTGGCGCTGACGGGCCGGTCCCAGGGCGGCATGTTCGAGTTCTCCCGGGTCCTGGGCCTGGAGAGCTGGATCTGCGAGCTGGGGGCGGTCCGGGTCTACGAGCGAGGCGCCACCGTGATCCACCAGCACGGGGACTACCCCGGCGAGGGGGCGCCCGGGGCCGAGATCCAGCGGGCCGTCGAACTCCTGGTGGCCGCCTACCCCGGCCGGTTGGAGGAGCACAGCCCGTGGAACGCCAACCGGGAGGCCTCCCGCCTCCTGCGGGGCGAGGTCCCGACCGAGGAGGCCGAACGGCACCTCGCTGAAGCCCGCTTCGACTGGCTGACACTGGTCGACAACGGGGTGATCCCCCGGCGTTTCGAGGCCCTGGCGGCGCTGCAGCGGGTCCGGGCCTACCACCTCCTGCCCCGGGGAGTGTCGAAGGTGACCGGCATCGTGGCCGATCGGGCCTACCGGGGCCTCGACCGGGCCGAGTGCGCCATGATCGGCGACGCCGCCGCCGACGTCGACTGCCGGGGTGAGGTGGGCCGCTGCTTCCTCACCCGCAACGGCCTCGACAAGGACCCGTCCCTGGCCTGGGTCCTCGAGCCCGAGTCGGGGGTGGAAGTCACGAAGGCCGGCCACGGCGACGGCTTCGCCGAGGTGGTCCACCGGTTGCTCGACGAGACCTGATCCGGCGGGGGACGGGCCAAACGGGGCAGACACGCCCTCAAGGTTCATCGGGTTAGGGTCGATGCAATGGTCGTGCCTTCGGTGAGCGCGGAGCGGACCCTCACGAGCCTCTACGAGGCGATCCACCGCCGCCGCGACGTGCGGGGTCAGTTCACCGGCGCCCCCATCGATCCCGAGGCGCTGGAGCGGGTACTGGCCGCCGCCCACGCCGCCCCGAGCGTCGGGCTCAGCCAGCCGTGGGACTTCGTGCTCGTCTCCGACCTCGACACGAAGCAGGCGTTCGTCGACCACATCAGCGACGAGCGGGCCGTCTTCGCCGCCACCCTGCCGCCCGAGCGGGCGTCGGTCTTCGCCGGCATCAAGATCGACGGGGTGATGGAGTCGACGCTGTCGGTCGTCGTCACCTACGACGCCAACCGGGGCGCCCCCAACGTGCTTGGCCGTCACGCCATCGCCGACGCCGGCCTCTACTCCGTCTGCCTGGCCATCCAGAACCTGTGGCTGGCGGCCACCGCCGAGGGCCTCGGCGTGGGCTGGGTGTCGTTCTACCAGGAGGCGTTCGTCTCCGAGCTGCTCGGCATCCCCGCCGGGGTCCGGCCGGTGGCCTGGCTCTGCGTCGGGCCCGTCAGCCACCTCGAGGAGACGCCCGACCTGGAGCGTCACGGCTGGCGCCAGCGCCGCCCGCTCTCCGAGGCGCTCCACCACGAGCGCTGGACGGAGAAGAGCGAGGGCTCCTAGACGACTTCCCGGACGATCCCTCCGGGGGTCGGTGTGCTGTCGGCGGCCTCCGTCTCCTCGGCGTACCGCTCGATGGACTCCCCCAGCACGTGCACCCGCCAGAGGTGCCCGACGAGGATCTTGAGGATGGCGGCGGTCGGTACCGCCACCAGCAGACCGAAGAAGCCCCCCAGCGTCCCGCCGAGCAGCAGGGCCAGCATCACGAGGACGGGGTGGAGCTTGACCACCCGGTGCATGACCACCGGCGAGATGAAGTGGTTGTCGATCTGCTGGACGGCCACCATGATCACGATCACCCACACGGCGGTGATCGGCTCCTTGGTGGTGAGGGCGATGACCAGCGCCGGGATCCCGCCGATGTAGGGCCCGATCAGCGGGATCATGTTGAAGAAGCCGGCCACCATCCCGATGAGCAGCCAGAACGGCAGGCCGATGATGAAGAGGCCGACGCTGGCCATCACCCCGACGATGCTGGCCACGACCAGCTGACCCCGGAAGAACCCGCCCACGGCGGCGTTCATGCGCCGGGCCAGGACCAGGATCTCGGGACGGGCGCCGGAGGGGATCAGCCCATCGGCCACCCGTTTCAGGTGGGGGAGGTCGACCAGCAGGTAGAAGGCGAAGACCGGCGTCAGCACCATGATGAGGAGGAGGTGGAACACCTTCACCCCCACCTCGGCCACCCGGTCGATCTGGTCCCGCACCGACACGTCGGTGTTGGAGAAGGCTTCGGTGACCTTCTGCCGGTCGAACTCGAACGGGGTGTCCTTCACGCTCTCGGCCCGTTCGTCGACCCAGTTCTCCATCTTCGTGCGGATCGTCGGCCACCGGTCGGCCAGGTTCTGCCCCTGGTCGTGGACGGCGGGGTACATGACCAGGCCGATGATGACCGCCACGGCCAGGAACCCGAGATAGGTCATGGCCACTCCGGCCAGGCGGGGGATGCCCCGGCGCTGGAGCAGGGTGATGAACGGGTTGAGGATGAAGACGATGGCCCCGGCCAGGATCAGCGGCGGGAAGATCACCGCCACCTTCCACGCCACCCAGCCGATGATGGCGATGGCGACGGCCAGTCCGACGAGGGCCCAGGCCACCGACCCGGCCTTCCGGATCCCATCCGTCGCCTCACGCGCCATTGGGTTCAGGCTAATCCCGGGCCCGTCTGCGGAGTCGGAGGGTCGAGTCAGGCGAGTCGGGCCAAGGCCCAGCGGCCGACCTCGACGGCCGCTTCCTCGGCCAACAGCCCGGCGCGAGACCAGGCTTCGCCCTCCTGCCAGACCCGGTCGACCAGGGACAGGACGTGGACGTCGTCGAGGAGCGGGTGGTCGTCCGGGTTCCTCAGGTCGTCGGACACCTGGCCGGCGATGACGGCGCGGTGGGGAACGCCTTCGGAGCTGGCCCACTCCAGGACGCCGCCGGTGACCTTGCCGTCGAGGCTCGTGCGGTCGAAACGGCCTTCGCCGGTGACGACCAGGTCGACGCCGTCGAGGGCGGCTTCGAAACCGGCGGCGCGGGCCACGACCTCGAAGCCGGGTTCGAGGCGGGCGCCGAGGGCGGCGAGACCGCCGGCCAGGCCCCCGGCGGCGCCGGCGTGCTCCAGTGTGGTGACGTCGGTGCGCGTCCGCTGCCGGTACACCTCGGCCAGCCGCTCCAGGCGGCGGGTGAGAAGGGCGACCTGAGCGGCGGTGGCGCCCTTCTGCGGCCCGAAGAGGCGGGCGGCGTCGACGAAGGGGGTGGTGACGTCGCAGGCCACCGTGACCTCCAGTCCGGCCAGCGACCAGCCGAGGGCGTCGACCGCGCCCAGACCGCCGTCGGTCATGGCCGACCCGCCCACCGCCACCAGGATGCGTGACGCGCCCCCCGGGCCGCCGCCCGGATCAGCTCACCCGTCCCCCGACTGGTGGCCACCAAGGGATCGTTGGGGCCACCGACGAGGGCCAGACCGCTGGCCCGGGCCGACTCCACGACGGCGGTGCCGTCGGGGAGCTTCCCCCACTCGGCCTCGACCGGCTCCCCCAGCGGCCCGGTGACGGTCGCCCACCGCCGGGAACCGCCCTGGGCGGCCAGGAGGGCGTCGAGCGTGCCCTCGCCACCGTCGGCCAGCGGGAGGCGCCGGACCTCGTCGAAGCGACGGGTTTGGGGGGAGGCAGGTGATGCCCCCCGAACCTCGGCCGCCTCCAGCCCGCGGGCCAGCGCCTCCGCCGCACCGGCGGCGGTCAGCGTGCCCCGGAACTTGTCCGGGCAGACGAGGGCGACAGCCAAGGCTCAGAGCTTGCTACGCCTGCCGTCCCGAGGCGGTGTCGGCCGCTAGGGGAGATAGGGGCGGGGGTTGCGGGGCTCGGCGTCGACCCGGACCTCGAAGTGCAGGTGGTTCCCGGTCGAGTGCCCGGTCGTGCCGACGAACCCCACCACGTCACCCTGGTTCACGACCTGGCCCTCCACGGCCGCCATCCGGGACTGATGGGCGTAGAGCGTGGCCACCCCCTCGCCATGATCGACGAGGACCGTGTTCCCGTAGCCTCCGAGCCAGCCCACGTAGATGACCTCGCCGGCCTTGGCCGCCCCGATGGCGGTGCCGCCCCGGGCGGCGATGTCGATGCCGGTGTGCATCCGACCCCACCGGGGCCCGTAGCCCGACGTGACCTTGCCCTGCACGGGCCAGATGAACCCGCTGGGCGACACGCCCGACCCGGCCCGAGGCAGCCGGCTCAGACCGTCGCCGGCGTTCCCCGCCGCCTCCCGCGCCCGGCGGGCGGCCTCCAGCGCCGCCTGGCGCTGGCGGATGAGCTGTTCCAGCTTGGTCTGCTCGGCGGCCAGGGCGTCGGCCTCGGCCTGGAGTCCGGCGATGCGCTGGTCGAGGACCGACTTGGCCGCCTCCTGGTCCTTCTTCAACCGGGCGACGGCCGCCACGGCCGCCTGGGCGTCGGCGGCCCGCTTCTGCTCCCGGTCCCGGGCGGTGGTCAGGGCGATCTCGTCGTGGGCCAGCTTCTCCTTCGTCTCGACCAGCGCGGCGTAGGCGTCGTTGTCCTGGTTGGACACGCCCTTCACGATCTCGCTCCGCCGAGCGGCGTCGGCCAGGTCGGACGGCACCGACAGCAGCTCACCGGCCAGCGACAGGTCGTCAAGAGGACGGCCCTGCCCACCCATGTAGGCCAACACGGCCCTCCGGTTGAAGATGTCCTTCCGGTGGACCAGCTCGTCCTTGAGGGCGGCGATGTCGGCCGTGATCCTGACCACCGAGGCCGCCGCCTGATCGGCGTCGGACTGGGCGTCGGCCGCCTCCGTCTGCCGGTCGGCGAGATCGTCGGCGATCGCCTCGAGGTGCTTCTCCAGCTCCGTCTCCGACGCCTGGGCGAGGTCGAGGTCGCGGCGGACCTGCTCCGCTTTGAGGCGGGCCTGGTCCCGGCGGCGCCTGGCGTCGTCGAGGTCACCCACCTTCGGGGGCTTGGGCTTGGCTCCCAGCGCGACCGGGTTGCCGGCGAAGAGCAGACCAGCGGCGCACACGGCGGCGAACCAGGCCCGAGCGCCGAGCCGAGGCCGGCCCGGTGGGTTCGGGGTCAGATGCGGGCCGGTCATCGGGGAGGTGCGAGCCCGTCTCTGGATCAACACAATCCGCTCAGTGTTACACGCATGTCATTTCGGCCGGCGCATTTCGCCGCTTGGACGCTGGGCGCCGTCGCGCCGCGGTCCACGGGCCTAGCGGGCGCCGATGATCACCACGCAGTCGGCATCGGTGGCCCCCTCCATCCCGGCCGCGGCGGCGTCGTCGAGGATTCCCGAGGTGGCCGGGAGGCCCGTCGCCGCCACCAGCGCGATGGCCTCCTCGTCGAGGCCGGGCCGGCAGAGCACGACGCTGTCGGGCCGCCGGGTGGCGTTGCCCGGGGTCAGCGTGCGGTAGCCGACGACCGCCAGCCGGTCCGCCATGGGCTTGGCCTGCTGGTTCTTGCCGGTGGCGTTGAGGACCAGCACGGCCACCTCGGCCGGCGTGCGGGGACCGGCGGGAGCCGTCGTGGTGGTGGTCGTGGTCTCCGGCGGGGCGACGGGGGTTCCGACAACCGGAGGCTCTCCGCCGGCGGCGGCGTCGGTGCTGGAGTCGCTCCACTGGAGGAGGACGATGCCGAGGACGAGCGCCACGGCGATGAGGCCCGTCCCCCGGGCGAACGCGCCGAGGAACGAGCGCGGCGAAGGAGGAGCCGGCGGCCGACCGACGACTCCGGGCTGCTCGGGGCTCCTCGTCCGGGAGGTCGGTCACCGGGATTCGGACCCGCCGTACTGGCGATCGAAACGGGCCCGACGGCGACGGTCACGGTGGCGGCGCAGGCGCTTGACCACGAGCGGGTCGTAGGCGGCCACGCCGGGCTCGTCGAGGATGACGTTCAGCAGCTGGTAGTAGCGGGAGTCCGACAGGCCGAACCGGTCGCGGATGGCCTGGGCCTTCGTACCGGGCAAGGCCCGCCAGGTCCGCTCGAAGTCGATGATGTCGCGGCTCCGCTGCGAGAGCTCCATCAAGATCTCTGATCCTCAACGGAAGGTAAGGCCGGGTCAACGACCTCCCAGCGTGACGATTTCGTAACCGTTCGACTCGGCCGACGGAAGCGGCCGGTTTCCCACGGTCAGCGCTGGCACTCAGTGCCTATTTTGTGCCGAAGGCTGCGCCGCGGAAGCCCGACGGGGCCGTGGATCGCGGCGCCGAGGGCCGCTCCCGCCCAGTCTTCTTTGGGCTAGTTTGGTTCGAAACTTTATTTATGTGAATTCGGCGGCTTCTATATATGCTAATTCGGAAGGTCCGCATCATGACGAAGGCGTGAAGACGCCCCGATTCGGGGCGCGCCGAGGCCCTGGAGGCGCTGGGGAGAGCCCGAGGTGGGATTCGAACCCACGACCTGACGCTTACAAGGCGCCTGCTCTGACCACCTGAGCTACTCGGGCGGGCGGCCAGAGGGTAACCGACCCCACTCGCGGCGAGAGGCCCCCGAAGGGGCCCCTCGAAAAGCTCTCTGGCAGAGAAGGTGCTGCTAGGCGACGTCTTCGGCGGCGGCCCGCTCGGCCAGGTGGACGTCGAGCTTGCGCTTGATGCGCTGGAGGGCGTTGTCGATCGACTTGACGTGCCGGCCCAGGACCTCGGCGATCTCCTGGTACGACTTGCCCTCGACGTAGAGCCGCAGGACCTCGACCTCGAGCTTCGAGAGCATCTCGCTCATCATCCGCCGCATGGAGCGCAGGTCCTCCATCGAGATGATGAACTCGATGGGGTCGATCAGGCCTTTTGCCTCCAGGACCTCCTCGACGGTGCCGCTGCCGTTCTCCTCGCCGGGGCGGGTGCCCGACAGCGACAGGTAGGAGTTGAGGGGCTGGTGCTTCTGGCGGGTCGCCGTCTTGATGGCGGTGATGATCTGCCGGGTGATGCAGAGCTCGGCGAAGGCCCGGAAGGAGGCCTGCCGGTCGGGGCGGAAGTCACGCACGGCCTTGAACAGGCCGATCATGCCTTCCTGCTCGATGTCGTCGGAGTCGGCCCCGATGAGGAAGTAGCCGCGGGCCTTGGCCCGGGTGAAGCGCCGGTATCGGGTGAGCAGCACGTCCAGGGAGTCGTTGTCTCCGCCTCTGGAAGCGGGCGACCAGCTCGTCGTCACTCAGTTCGGCGAGGGCCGCACTACCCAGACGCATCTGCATGGAGCATCTCCTACGGGGATGTGACGGAACGGTGACCACAAAGTGTGGTCGGACTAGTTCTTTGTAAGGGACCCTCGTATAAGAGTCAATAGGACGGCGTTAAGAGACCTGCTGATCACTCCTATTTGTCGTCCACAAATTCGGACATTTCCGCGACATTCTTCGCCTAATGCCCCAGCCGCGCCGACGAGCCCCGGCGGGATGACTAGTTACGGTGACTAGGCACCCTGCGTGGCCGATCCGCGCCGCCGGCGGGCCACCTCGTAGGCGGCCAGGCCAGCGGCGGTTGCCACGTTCAGTGAAGAGAGCTCGCCCGAGCATCGGGATCCGGACGAGCACGTCGCACCGTTCCCGGGCCAGACGGGACAGCCCGCGGCCCTCGGCGCCCAGCACGAGGACCACCGGTTCGGTGGCCAGCTCGAGGGAGAAGAGGTCGCCGGAACCCCGTTCGTCGAGGCCGACGGCCCACACGCCGGCCCGCCGGGCCCGCTCCAGAGCGGCCGGGATCCCGGACACCAGCGCGATCGGCAGGTGCTCGACGGCGCCGGCCGCCGCCTTGGTCACCGCCGGGGTGACGTGCACCGACCGGCGGCGGGGCAGGAGCACGCCGGTGGCGCCGGCGCCCTCGGCCGTGCGGAAGATCGCCCCCAGGTTCCGGGGGTCGGTCACCCCGTCGAGGGCCAGGAGGAAGGCCCTCGGATCGGCCAGGAGCTCGTCGTCGACCGCCAGCGGCAGCGGGTCGCCCCGGGCGATCACGCCCTGGGCGGCATCCGTCCGGCTCAGCTGGTCGATCTTCGGGGTCATGCGGACGGGCGCTCCGGCCCGCTCCGCCAGCCGGATGATCTCGTCGAGGACGGGCGCCGGCTCGAGCGCCCCGTCCATCCACACCTCCCGGATGCGCCGCCTCCCGGCCAGCAGCGCCTCCCGGACGGCCCGCCGCCCCTCGATCTGCTCGCCGCCGGCGCCCTTCTCCCGCCCGGGCCCCCGCTCCCCCGGCCCCGGCCGGTCCCCGGCCAGCCCCCGCCCCCCGCCGCCCGCTCGGAAGCTCTCCGCCCCTCGGAACTTCTCCGGCCCTCCCCCACGGCGCGGCCGGGCGGCGGAGCGGCGTCGGAGGAAGGAGCTCCGCTTCGCCCCGGCCCCGCGGGCCGACGGTGTGGCGTCGGCTCCCCGTCGCCCCCCGGCTGCCGCGCCGGCCGGAAGGCGGTTCCGCCGAACCGGCCCGCCCCGCCGCCCCTCGCTTGCCGACCGCTCCCTTGCGGTCAGCCGCCCCGCCGCCGCGGGATGCCCCGCCCCGTTTGCCCGGCTGGTCCCGCTTCGGGGCTCACCCTCGGTGCCAGGTGGTGCCGGTGGGTGTGTCCTCGAGGGTGATGCCGCGGGCGGCGAGGTCGGCGCGGATGCGGTCGGCTTCGGCGAAGTCCTTGGCCTGGCGGGCGGCGTTGCGGGCCTCGACCAGCGCGTTGATCTCGTCGTCGCCTTCGCCGGCCTCGGAGCCGTCGTCGAGCTCCAGGCCGAGGGCGCCGGTCAGGGCGTGGACCGTCGAGACCAGGCGGCCGGCGTCGGTTCCGCCGCCGGCGTCGATGGCCAGGTTGGCCTTTGCGGACGGCCTCGTAGATGGCGGCCAGGGCGGCGGGCGTGTTGAAGTCGTCGTCGAGGGCGGCGTCGAAGGCCGCCAGCGTCTCGGGATCGAGGGCGGACCGGTCGAGGTGCGAGGCGCTCGACGCCGGCGGTGCGGGCCCGGCGGGCCAGCGCGTCGAGGGTGGCCAGCGACCGGGCCGCGACGGCGACGTTCTCCGGGCCCATCTCCATGTTGGAGCGGTAGTGCGTCCCCAGGACCAGCAGCCGCAGCGGCCGGGGGCCGTGGGCGTCGACGGCCTCCTCCAGCGTGGTGAAGTTGCCCAGCGAGCGGGCCATCTTCTCGCCGCCGACGTTGACCATGGCGTTGTGGAGCCAGTAGCGGGCGAAGCGCTGCCCGGCGCCCTCCGACTGGGCCCGCTCGTTCTCGTGGTGCGGGAAGACGAGATCCGACCCCGCCGCCGTGGACGTCGAACCCCTCGCCCAGCAGCCCGACCGACATGGCCGAGCACTCGATGTGCCAGCCCGGCCGGCCCGGCCCCCAGGCCGACTCCCACGACGGCTCGCCGGGCTTGGCCGCCTTCCACAGGGCGAAGTCGACCGGGGAGCGCTTGCGCTCGTCGACCTCGACCCGGGCGCCGGCCGACTCCAGCAGGTCGTCGAGCCGGCGGTGGGAGAGGTGGCCGTAGTCGGGGAAGCTCTCGACCGAGAAGTACACGCCGGACTCGGTGGCGTAGGCCCGCCCGGCCGACACCAGCTTGGCCACCAGGTCGAGCATCTGGGGGATGTAGGCCGTGGCGTGGGGGACCTCGTGAGGCCGTTGGATGCCGAGCCGGTCGAGCTGTTCCCAGTGGATCGCCTCGTAGCGGGCGGCCACCTCGGGCTCGGTGCTGCCCTGGGCCCGGGCCTTGTTGATGATCTTGTCGTCGACGTCGGTGACGTTGCTCACGTGGAAGACGTCGAAGCCCCGCCACTCCAGCGCCCGCCGGATGGCGTCGAACGACAGCGTGCTGCGGGCGTGGCCGACGTGGGGCACGTCGTAGACCGTCGGCCCGCAGATGTAGAGCGCGATCTTGCCCCGGTTCGCGGGGAACCAGTTCGACCTTGTCGGCCGAGAGCGTGTCGTGGACGAGCATCCGATTCAGGCTACCGGCACCGCCGGAAAATTCCGGCGGGGACGGCGGTGAACGAACCCACCGGGCATGGAACCGGTAGCCCGAGTGGATTACTGGACCGACGAGCGCCTCGTCGAGCTTGGCCTCCGCCTCTTCCTCGGTCACGCCGATGGCGAAGGTCAGCTCGGAGACCAGGATCTGGCGGGCCTTGGTCAGCATGCGCTTCTCGCCAGCCGACAGACCCTTGTCCTTGTCGCGGATCGAAAGGTTCCTGACCACCTCGGCGACCTGATAGATGTCGCCGCTCTTCAGCTTCTCCACATGGTTCTTGAACCGCCGAGACCAGTTGGTCGGCATTCGCGCTTCCTTCTTGCGAAGGACGGCGAACACCTCCTCGACCTCTTCGTCGTTGATGACTTCGCGAAGCCCGACTTCTTCGACATTGTCGGCCGGGACCATGAGAGTGAGGTCGCCGTATGCCAGCTTGAGCACGAGGTAATCCCGTGTCTCTCCGAAGACTTCTCGCTTCTCGCGACGCTCGACGATGGCGGCGCCATGGTGCGGGTAAACGACCTTGTCGCCAACGTCAAACAGCATTCGCACTCTCCCAGGTGGCCCAATCCGGGTATCCTCAAGGGTACGGCAGGAACCGCACCTGAACAACTTGAACACGCACCCGTTTAATTGCGTGGACATTCCCGACATTCGCGGCAGCGACGGCGGGGAAAAACACGAAGGGTGACACCATGTATACCCAACGTAGGCGGTGTCACGCTCATCAAATTTCCGACAAAGCACCGCTAATCGAGCAGGAACGCCAGACAACGGTGCCAGGCGTCGGCGGCGTCGTCGGGTCGGTGGACGGGCCGGTCCGGGTCGTGGGCGAAGGCATGGTCCGCGCCGCGGTAGACGACCACCCTGTGGTCGCGCCGTCCGGCCCAGGCGTGGCGGAGGGCCTCGATGTCGTCCGGGCGGGATGTAGGGGTCGAGCTCACCGAAGATGGCCAGCGTCGGGCAGGCGTCGGCCAACCACTTCGAGGGCGTCGCGCTGGCCGCCGCCGGCCCACATCTCCGGAGTGCGGACCATGCCGTAGAAGGCGACCGCCCGTTCAAAGCGGCCGGTGGCCGCGGCCTTGAGGGCGTAAGAGCCGCCCAGGCAGAAGCCCATCACCGACACGGTGCCGACGTTGTCGGCGGCGGCCAGGTGGTCGGCCGCCTCGGCCAGGTCCTCCATGACGGCGTCGTCGTGGAGCTCCGCCGGCCCGGGCCCGGCGGGCCTCGGAGTCGAGCTCACCGCCCGGCGGGATCAGCCGGGCGAACATCTCCAGGGCGCATACCGCCAGGCCGTGGGTGGCCAGCCGGCGGGCGATGTCCTCCATCAGCGGCCGCAGCCCGAAGACGTCGGGGACGAGCACCACCCCGCCCAGCGCCTCGCCGTCCGGGCGGGCGTGATAGGCGGGGACGGGCGTGCCCTCGACGTCGAGGGTGATGTGGTCGACGGCTGGCCTTCTTCCTGGGAGCGGACCCTTCCTCGAGAGACAGTAGTCGCCGAGGAGGGCTAGCGGGCTGGCCGACGAGACGTTAGTACGTAGCGGTCGAGGATCGAGGTCTCGGCCAGGCGGGAGAGGCCTTCCTTGATGGCCCGGGCCCGGGTCTCGCCGACGCCTTCGACGTCGTCGAGGTCCTTCATCGAGGCCCGCATGATCTTCTGCAGGTTGTGGAAGCGGGCCACGACCCGGTCGGCCACGATCTCGGGCAGCCGCGGGATCTTGTGGAGCAGCCGGTAGCCGTGGGGCTGCAGCGACCAGTCGAGGCCCGTCCCCTGCGGCAGGTGGAGGACGGCCGCGACCTCCTTCAGGTCGAGCAGCTCCTCGGTGGTCAGCTGGGCGAGGCGCTTCATCACCTCCTCGAGCTCCCAGTCGGGAGCGGCGACGAAGTAGTCCTTGGCCACGAGGCGGCGGTCGTCCTCCACGCCGCCCATGAGCTCCTCGAGCTGGAGCAGGACGAGGCGGCCCTCGGAGCCGAGCTCGATGATGTACTCCTCGATCTCGTCGGAGATGCGGCGCACCATCTCAGCCCGCTGGAGCACGGTGACGGCGTCGCGCACCGTCACGAGGTCCTCCACCTCGAGGGCCGACAGCGAGCCGGAGACGGCGTCGAGCCGGTCCTTGTAGCGCTCCAGCGTCTGGAGGGCCTGGTTGGCCTTGGCCAGCACCCGGGGGATCGGCTCCAGCGTGTACTTCTGGTCGTCGCGGTAGATGGTGACGACCGACATCGCCTCCGACACCGAGATCACCGGCACGTCGATCTGGCGGGCCACCCGCTCGGCGGTGCGGTGCCGGGTGCCCGTCTCCGACGTGGGGATGTTGGGGTCGGGCACGAGGTGCACGTTGCCCCGGGCGACCCGGGAGCAGTCGGCGGCCAGGATCAGCGCGCCGTCCATCTTGGCCAGCTCCGACAGCCGCTGGGGGGTGAACTCGGCGTCGAGGAGGAAGCCGCCGGAGCAGACCGACAGGACCTCGGGCCCGTCGCCGACGACGATCAGCGCGCCCTTGTTGGCCTGCAGGATGCGATCGATACCGTCACGCAGCGGGGTGCCCGGCGCCACCATCCGTAATGCTTCGAGTAGCGCCTCCGACCGGCGCAAGGGCGGCTCCCCCTCGAGAAGTCGTTGCAGGGCCGGGCTCCGCACGGCGCCTCCGCGCCCCCGAGGGTAGCGCAGGGACACCCGTTCGGGGGAGAGCCCCGCGCCGCCCCGGGGTTCAGGTTTGTGGCGTTCGCCGGCGCAGCCGGAGCAGCACGATCAGGCCGGTCAGCACCGCCACCGCCAGCAGAACGGGCCGGGCCCGATCGCTCGTCCGACGATGACGACATCGACGCTCTGCGGCGACTCCGGCCGGCACCTCGAAGCGTCTGTCGTCGCCCCGGGAAGGTCGACGACCAGCCGGAGGTGGAAGCCCTCGGCCGCCCGCCCGGCCAGGAGTTCCTCGACCCGGTCGGGATCGACGCCGGCGTCGCGGAGCCGGGCCGGTCAGGTCGGGTGCGTTGGCGAAGCCGGTGGCCGCCGCCGCGCCGGCCCCGAGGTCGGCCGTCCCCCGCAGCCGGTAGCTCGCCTTGGCGAACGACCGGCGCCGGTCGAGCCGGAAGTCCCGCAGCGGGCCGGCCGGCCCGGCCAGCTCGCCGATCACCACGGCGAGGTCGCCGGGCCGGGAGAACTCCTTGGTGGCCTCCACCTCCGCCCCGCCGCCCGACGTGCTGCGGACCGGCGAGATCTCCCACCCCGGCCGGGCGAGATCCGATGTCTGCGCTCCCTCGCCGACCGCCCCGCCGAGGACCGCCACCGCCTCCCGGTCGAGCACGAACCGGGCGGTCACGGTCCCCCCGGCGCCAGAGACCCGGGCCTCGACCGTGGCGTCGACCCGGCAGCCCCCGAGGACGACGAGGGCGGCGACCAAGCCCAGCAAAGGGCGACGGCGCGGCACGCCGGGCAGGGTAGGCGGTGGACGCGCCAACCGGCGTTCCTGACGAACGGCAGATGTTCGTCAGGAACGCCGGTGGCGGGTGATCAATAGCCCTTGTCGTCGACCAGGTGGCCGTAGAACTTCCCGTCGGCGGGGCGGTGGGGGTCACCCAGGAAGCCCTGGTCGGCGGGGCGGGCGGCGGCGTCGGTCTTCAGCTTGGCGATGATCTGAGCCGGGGTCATCCCGGCGCAGGGGCCGGCGTCGATGCAGCGGGCGACGAGGCCGGCCACGTGGGGCGAGGCCATCGAGGTGCCGGAGATCGACTTGAACTTGCCGTCGTTCCAGGTGGACGTGATGCACACGCCGGGGGCGGCGATCACGTGGGCGGCGTCGGGCGAGCCGGGGACGGCGAAGTTGGAGAAGGTGGCGGCGACGTCGTCCGTGCTCTTGGCCGAGCAGTCGGCGGCGGCCGTGCTGGAGAAGAGGCCGCCGGGCTTGCCGTCGAAGTCGGCCATGGCGGTGACCGCCAGGACCTCGTCGTAGTTGGCCGGCACCGACTTGGCCAGGTCCTCCTTGGAGTTCCCGGCCGCCACGACCACGGTCACGCCGGCGGCGTTGACCTTGCAGACGGCGGCGTGGAAGGCGTCCTTGTCGGTGGCGCCGCAGTTGCCGTCGTCGGTGCCCTCACCGCCGAGGCTCATGTTGACGACCTTGATGTTGTTGGCGGCGGCGTTGGCCGCCACCCAGTCGAGGCCGCAGACGACGTTGGAGAGGCTGCCGGCGCCGAAGGCCGTGAACACCCGAACGGCGTAGAGCGGCGTGCCGGGTGAGACGCCGACGACGCCCTGCCCGGTGTCCTTGGCGGCCACCGTGCCGGCCACGTGGGTGCCGTGCCCGTTGCCGTCCTTCGTCTTGCCGCCCCCCACCGAGGAGATCGCCGAGGAGGCTCTTGGCGCAATCGAAGCCACCGACGATGTTGAGGTCGGCTCGGGGCATGGCCCCGGTGTCGAGATGGCCACCGCCGCCTTCTTCTCCACGCTGGCCACCCCGGGCAGCGGCGCGGCACCGATCCGCATCACGCCGGTGGGCACGCTCGGCGTGTCGCTGGCGGTCGAGTCCAGCAGGCTGATGGGCCGGTCGGCGGTGACGAACGCCACGCGGGGGTCCTGGGAGAGGCGGTCGGCGCGCTTCGCGCGACAGGGACACCACCAGCGTGTTGACCGAGCCGAACAGCGCGTTGACGATGCCTCCGAGCCCGGCCGCCTTGCCCGCCACCGCCTCGGCGCTGGCCGAGTCCTTGAGCACGACGATGTAGCGCCCAGTGCTCCCGGCGCTTCCCGCCGTCGAGGTGAGCGACATCCCCACCGGGGCCAGTGACAGCACCAGCACCGCCACGATCCACCTGCGCAGCATCCCCGACACCGTCGTGACCTCCGTCTCGTTCCCCCTGCCGGCGGCCCGTACAGGCCTCCGGTGCGGCGCCGGCGATCAGTCGGTGTGCTGTAGTCCTTCAACGAGAAAGAGCCCGGCTGCGCTGCCGGGCTCTCTCTGAGATGTTGAAAGGACGAAAGGGTGCGAACTATCCCTCGGAGCCGCTTCCGACCGTTTCGACGGGAGGCGGCTCAATTCCTTCAATTGTCCGGAATGCGATCGCATCGTCTTCAACGTCGACGACGACGGTCTCGCCGGCCCGGAACTCCTTCCACAGGATCCGCTCCGAGAGCGCGTCCTCCACCAGGCGCTGGATGGCCCGCCGGAGCGGCCGGGCGCCCAGGGTGGGGTCGTAACCCTTCCTGGCCAGGAGATCCTTGGCCGCCGGGGTGAGTTCGAGGTTGATGCCCTGGCTTTCGAGCTGGCCGACGACCCGCTTCATCATCAGGTCGACGATCTCGATGACCTCGTTCATCGAGAGCTCGTGGAACACGATGACCTCGTCGATCCGGTTCAGGAACTCGGGGCGGAAGTGGCGCTTCAGCTCGTCGTTGACCTTCTCCTTCATCCGCTCGTAGGTCACCGCCTCGTCGGCCTTGGCGAAACCGACCGACGCCTTGCGGAGGTCGGCGGTGCCGAGGTTCGACGTCATGATGATCACGGTGTTCTTGAAGTCGACGGAGCGGCCCTGGGCGTCGGTCAGGCGCCCGTCCTCCAGGATCTGCAGGAGGGTGTTGAAGACGTCGGGGTGGGCCTTCTCGATCTCGTCGAAGAGCACCACGGAGAAGGGCTTGCGCCGGACGGCCTCGGTCAGCTGGCCGCCCTCGTCGTAGCCGACGTAACCGGGGGGCGAACCCACCAGCCGGCTGACGGTGTGCTTCTCCATGTACTCCGACATGTCGAGCTGGATGAGCGCGTTCTCGTCGCCGAAGAGGAACTCGGCCAGCGTCTTGGCCAGCTCCGTCTTCCCGACGCCGGAGGGGCCGAGGAAGATGAATGAGCCGGAGGGCCGCTTCGGGTCCTTCAGGCCGGCCCGGGTGCGGCGGATGGCCTGGGAGACGGCCCGGATGGCGTCGACCTGGCCGATGACCCGCTTGTGCAGCTCGTCTTCCATGCGGAGGAGCTTGGCTGTCTCCTCCTCGGTCAGCTTGTAGACCGGGATGCCCGTCCACATGGCCAGGACCTCGGCGATCGACTCCTCGTCGACCTCGTCGAAGAAGTCGATGCCCTCAGCCCGGGCCTCGGCCTCCTTGGCCGTCTTGCGGGCCAGCAGGTCCTTCTCCTTGTCGCGGAGCTTGGCGGCCTTCTCGAACTGCTGCCCCTCGATGGCCGCTTCCTTTTCCCGGCGGACGTTGGCGATCTCGTCCTCGAGCTCGCGGTAGTCGCCCGGAGTGCGCATCCGCCGGATGCGGAGGCGGGAGCCGGCCTCGTCGATCAGGTCGATGGCCTTGTCGGGCAGGTGCCGGTCGGAGATGTAGCGGTCGGCCAGGTTGGCCGCGGCGACGAGGGCCTGGTCGGTGATCGTGACCCGGTGGTGGCTCTCGTAGCGGTCCCGCAGGCCCTTGAGGATCTCGATCGTGTGGGACACGGTCGGCTCTTCGACCTTGATCGGCTGGAAGCGGCGCTCGAGGGCGGCGTCCTTCTCGAGGTGCTTGCGGTATTCGTCGAGGGTGGTGGCGCCGATGGTCTGCAGCTCGCCCCGGGCCAGCATCGGCTTGAGGATCGAGGCGGCGTCGATGGCGCCCTCGGCGGCGCCGGCACCCACCAGGGTGTGGAGCTCGTCGATGAAGAGGATGATGTCGCCCCGGGTGCGGATCTCCTTCAGCACCTTCTTCAGGCGCTCCTCGAAGTCGCCCCGGTAGCGGGACCCGGCGACCAGGGCGCCGAGGTCGAGGGTGTAGAGCTGCTTGCCCCGGAGGGTCTCGGGCACGTCGCCGGAGACGATCTTCTGGGCCAGGCCCTCCACGATGGCGGTCTTGCCGACACCGGGCTCGCCGATGAGGACGGGGTTGTTCTTCGTCCTCCGGGAGAGGACCTGCATGACCCGCTCGATCTCCTTGTCACGCCCGATGACCGGGTCGAGCTTCTTCTCCCGGGCCAGCTGGGCCAGGTTGCGGCCGAACTGGTCGAGGACGAGCGAGCCGGTGGGGGCGGCTTCGGCGGCGGTGCCGGCGGTCGACGGCTCCTTCTGGCCGGCGTAGCCGGAGAGGAGCTGGATGACCTGCTGGCGGACCCGGGACAGGTCGGCCCCCAGCTTCACCAGCACCTGGGCGGCGACCCCTTCGCCCTCCCGGATGAGGCCGAGCAGGATGTGCTCGGTGCCGATGTAGTTGTGGCCCAACTGGAGCGCTTCCCGGAGCGAGAGCTCGAGCACCTTCTTGGCCCGGGGCGTGAAGGGGATGTGGCCGGACGGGCTGGACCCGCCCTGGCCGATGATCTCTTCCACCTGGGCGCGGACCGCCTCCAGGGAGATCCCCAGGGATTCGAGCGCCTTGGCGGCCACACCCTCCCCCTCGTGGATCAACCCGAGGAGGATGTGCTCCGTCCCGATGTAGTTGTGGTTGAGCAGGCGGGCTTCCTCCTGGGCGAGGACGACGACCCTCCTGGCTCGATCCGTGAAGCGCTCGAACACGCCTGCCTCCTGCCTCTTCCAGCAGGCCCCGAAGGGGTCGGGGCCGGCTATCGGCGCCCCTCCGGTTTCTCATACTTCGGGACCTGGCCGGACGCTGGTTGACCTCTAATTTTAACGCCCAACTGCGAGCGTACCGCTCGCGGAACCGGTGGGTGTCGGGAGGAAGGGCAGTTTGTTCCCTCCCGCTACCCCGCGTACCCTGCCGAGCATGACCGTGGTCGAGGGGCTGCCGTGGCTGGCGGATGATTTGGTCCGGGTCGAGGCCGCCCTCCGAGAGGCGGTGCAGACCGACGATCCCTTCCTCACCGAGGTCGCCTCCCACCTGGTGGGGGCGGGCGGGAAGCGGATCCGGCCGGCCCTGGCCCTGTGCGCCGGGTACGCCGCCGTCCCCGACGGGCCGGTCTCCGACGACGTCATCACCGGGGCCGTGGCGGTGGAGCTGGTGCACCTGGGCTCGCTGTACCACGACGACGTCATCGACGAGGCCTCGACCCGCCGGGGGGTGGAGAGCGTCAACCACCGGTGGTCGAACATCGTGGCCATCCTGGCCGGCGACTTCCTCCTGGCCCGGGCGTCCTCCCTGGCCGCCTCCCTGGGCGTGGAGGTGGCCGGGATCCTGGCCTCGACGATCGGGGAGCTCTGCCAGGGGCAGGTGCTGGAGCTCCAGCGCCTCTACGACGTCAACCGGGACGAGGACGCCTACTTCGGGTCGATCGCCGGCAAGACGGCGGCGCTCATGGCCACGGCCTGCCGGATCGGCGCCATCGTCGGCGGGCTCGACCGGCCGGAGGTCGAGACGCTCACCGACTACGGCCGCCACGCCGGGATGATCTTCCAGATCGTCGACGACATCCTCGACCTGACCGCCACCGCCGAGGAGCTGGGCAAGCCCTCGGGTCTCGACCTGGCCGAGGGCATCTACACCCTGCCGGTCATCTACGCCCTGCGGTCGTCGCCGGAGCTGCGGGCGCTGCTGGGCCGGCCGCTCGACCCCGATGGGGTGGCCCAGGGCCGGGCCCTGGCCACAGCCTCCGGGGCGGTGGCCAACGCCCTGGCGGTGGCCGATGAGCACGCCGCCCAGGCCGCCCGGATCCTGGGCGAGGCCAAGCTCGACGGCGGGGTGACCGAGGCGCTCAACCGCCTCTGCCGCTCCATCATCGACCGCTCCCGCTCCGCCCCCGCCACCACCCAGGACGTCCGGGCCAGCTAGGGCTACAACTGGGAGCGCCCCCGGTCGGCGATGTCCGCCCGGCGGGCCTCGATGTCGGCGGGGTTGTACTCCCACTCGGCGAAGCGCCGACGTTCGAGGTCGAGGCCCTCGCCGAGAGTCAGGGCGGCGACGTCGCGGTAGGTCTCGTTGAGGGCCGACACCGTGCGGGGGTCGGCTGTGGCGATGTCGCCGGCCAGCCGGAGGGCGATCGGGAGCAGGTCGGCGTGGGGGACGACGTGGTTGACCAGGCCGAGCCGGAGGGCCTCGGCGGCGTCGATGAAGTTCCCGGTCAGGCTCATCTCGCGGGCCTTCCGGAACCCGACGGCCTGGGGCAGGAGGCCGGTCAGGCCGCCCCCGGGGTGGACGCCGACGCGGGCGTGGGTGTCACCGAAGGCGGCCCGCTCCGAGGCGACGAGGAACGTGCACTGGAGGGCCAGCTCCAGACCGCCGGTCACGGCCGGGCCGTTGACGGCGCCGATGACCGGGGTGTTCATGTGGTGGAGCACCCACCACGGCGAGATCTTCGGGTCGAGCACCGAGCTGGACGGGAGGCCTGAGGCGCCCGCCTCCCGCAGGTCGAGTCCGGCGCAGAAGGCGGGGTCGGCGCCGGTCAGGACGACGGCCCGCACCTCCGGATCGTCGTCGGCGAGATGGAAGGCCTCGACCAGCCGATCGATCAGCTCGGACGAGAGGGCGTTGCGGGCGGCGGGCCGGTTGAGGGTGATCAGGCGGACGCTTCCGGCGTCCTGGACGAGCACAACGGGCCCGGGGGTCTGAGGGTCTTCCCCAAAGGAATCCATGGGTCAAACGTACCGTCGCCCGATTCCCAGGCAACGCAGAGTGAAATCAGAGCCCACGCTCAGCGATCTCCTCCCGTAACTAGTCCTTTCGCTCATGGAGGAGTTCCGATGCGACGACCTCTCGCCGCTCTGGTGCTGGGGGCGGTGTCACTGGCCGGGCTTGTGCCCGCCGCCGGTGCCGGCGCCGCCGAGCTGCCGAAGTTGCCGTTCCTGCACCGTAAGCCCGTCCTCAAGCTCGCCTGCGACGTCGTCCGCCAGGACGACCGGCCCGCCGTCGCCTGCCGGTGGTCGTCGCCTCCCGGGCCGGCCGTTACCAACGTGACGGCGGACGCCAACGACATCCGCCCGGCCTTCACGTTCCGGCTCCACCGGGGCGGGGGCGGTGCCGGTCGCACCGTCGTCTACAAGGGCCACGAGACCTCGTTCGTCGACACGGACGTCAAGACGGGGTCGGTGTACGGCTACAAGGTCGAGGCCTTCAACGCCAACGCCAAGCCGGTGGCCCGGAGCCGGGCCGTCGTGGTGAAGGTGCCGGCGCCGGCCGACCACCTGCGCCTCTCCTGCGCCGTGGTGGAGCCGGCCGCCGGGGCGCTCGTTCGCCCGGCCGACCCGGCGGTGGCCTGCAAGTGGTCGCCCTCGGAGCGGAATGACCTGAGGGGTTACCGCCTCTTCCGGGCGGACGGGCGTGGCTGGCGCCACGTCGTCTACCGGGGCAAGGACACGACCTACCTCGACGAGAAGGTCCGGCCCGGCCACCGCTACCGCTATCTGGTGCAGGCCCTCGACCGCCGGGGTGACGTCATCGGGGTGAGCGATGTCGTCGGCGTGGCCGTGCCGCCGATCGTGATCGTCGACCCGGCTCCGGTCCCTGTCGACCCCAAGCCGATCGACCCGCCCGTCGATCCCACCTGCCGGGTGCCGACCACGGCCGTCGATGCCGACCTGGCCATCGACCCGATCTGCCGGCCCGTCCCGGCCCCCAGGCCCGAGCCCAAGCCCGAGCCTCGGCCGGAGCCCAAGCCCGTCCCCAAGCCCGAGCCCAAGCCCGAGCCCCGGCCGGAGCCCAAGCCCGACCCCAAGCCCGAGCCCAAGCCGGAGCCCCGGCCGGAGCCGAAGCCGGTTCCGCTGCCGACCCCCAAGCCGGAACCCCGGCCCGAGCCCAAGCCCACCCCGATTCCCGACCCCCGCCCGAAGCCGGTTCCCCCCGCTCCGGTCCGGATGAAGCTGGCCTGCTCGGCCCAGCGGTTCGACGCCGTCAACAACGCCGGGACCACCGACAACAAGGCGACGTTCGCCCCGGTCGGGCCGGTCGTGGTGTGCGAGTGGGCGGCCCCCTCGGACCTGAAGGTGGCCGGTTACCAGCTGTGGCGGGCCGAGCGGCCCGACGGCGGCAAGGAGGTCGTCTTCAAGAGTGCCGATGCCACCCGCTTCGTCGACCGGGCGGTCTCGGGCGGCCACAGCTACCTCTACGTGGTGCGGGCCGTCGACGCCGAGGGCCGGGTCATCGCCCAGAGCGACGGCGTGACCGTGTCGCTGCCGCCCGTCATGACCACCAACGCCGCCGGTTAAGGCCGGCAGCGCAAACCGCCGATTCAGAACCATGACGCTGGTACAGGTGTCGCCGATCGCCGGTCTGTCCGGCCCGCTCGATGAGCTGAGTCTCGTCGAGCGGGCCCGGACCGACGGCGACGCCTTCGCCGAGCTGTACCGGCTCTACCTCCCCCGCATCTACGCCTTCGCCTACCGGCGGTGCGGGTCGCGACCTCTGGCCGAGGACGTGACGGCGGCCACGTTCGAGGAGGCCCTCCGCTCCCTTCCGTCCTTCGTGGCCAAGGGCGGCGGGTTCGGGCCGTGGCTGTTCCGGATCGCCGCCAACGAGATCGTCGACCACTACCGGGCCGACGAGCGGGCCCGGGGCCGGAAGGGCCACCGGGCCCTCAGCCTCCTGGCCACCCCGGCCGGCGGCGCCGAGAGCGACCTGCCGGAGGGAAGCGACGACCGCGGACGCCTGCTCGCCGCCCTCGGCACGCTCAACCCCCGCTACCAGCAGGCGGTCTCGCTGCGGTACCTGGCCGGCCTCTCCCACGCCGAGGCGGCCGAGGCCATGGGCACGACCAAGCCGGTGATGGCCGTGACGCTCCACCGGGCCCTGCGTGCCCTGCGCCGGGCCCTCGAAGTCCCCGAATCAGCGGCACCGGAAACCGAGGAGGTGGCCTGACATGAACGAGCTGGATCTCCAACTCCGGCAGGCCGGACAGACGCCTGTTCCGCCGCCCGACGCTGCCTTCGCCACCCGGCTCGAGGAACGCCTCCGCTCCGGTGCTCTGGCCCCCGAGCCCACGCCGGTTCGACCGGCGTCCCGGCGCCGCGGCGCCGGGGCCGGCCTCCCCGCCGGCCGGTGGTATCCCGGCCTGGTGGCCATGGCCGCCGCCCTGGCCGTGGTCCTGGGAACGGTGGCCGTGCGAGACGGCGGCGAGGAGATCGTCCGGGTGGCGTCGGCCACCGACACCTTCGTGGTGCTGCCCGACGGGACCGTCGGCCCGGCCACCCCCGGCCTGGTCATCCCCGACGGGTCTCGCCTCCAGACCGGCAGCGAAGGTCACGTCGTCGCCGGCGAGACCGAACTCGGTCCCAAGCAGCAGGCCAAGGTCAAGAAGGGCACCGTCAAGCCTTCCGCCACCCCCCTCCCCCCGGCAAAGCCGTCGGGGCCGTCCACCCCCCTGCCGACGGCCCCGACGGCGACCACCGCTCGCCCCGGTGACCCCCCGACGGCGACCACTGCGCCCTCCGCCACCCGACCGCCCGACACGAAGCCGCCGGTGGTGACCCCGACGACGAGGAAGCCGACGACCAACACCACGAAGCCGGCGACCAAGCCTCCCGCCTGCCCGGCGCCGACCCCGTCCGACACGGGGCCGACCAACACGTCACCGTCAACCACCGCCATCCGACCGGCCAACACCCCGGCGGCGCTGAAGCTCGACGCCCGCTTCAAGGAGCAGCACGTCAAGCTGCAGTGGAGTCGTTACGACGGAAAGGACTTCGCCGCCTACCTGGTGTTGCGGTCCGACGGACCGGTCGAGCCCGGCTACCCGGTCGACGAAGGCACCACGGTCGTGGCCCGGATCACCGACCCGGCCGCCGCCTGCTTCGTCGAGACGATCGCCGACCCGGCGGCCCGGGTCTACCGGGTCGTGGCCGTCGACAGCGAACGCCGCTTGATCGCCTCGAGCCCGGCGGCGAAGCCCCAGCCGCTGGGCTAACGGGCGGCGCTGGTCGAGAGCCGGCTGACTTCGTGGAGGAAGTCGAGGACGGCGGCGTTGAAGTCGGGGGCCGCCTCGATCATCAGGCCGTGGCCGGCGCCCTTCAGGGTGACCACCTGGGCACCGGGGATCAGCGCGGCCACCTCGTGGGCGTCGGCCGGGGTGGTCAGTAGGTCCCGCTCCCCGGCCACCACCAGCGTGGGGACGTTCACCTCGCCCAACCGGCTGCGCTCACCTTCGGGGGCGCCCAGGAGAGCCTGGAGCTGGCTGTCGAAGGCGTGGGCCGGCTGCTGGAGGATGATCGGCCACAGCAGGTTGATGAACACGCCCAGGGTCCAGGCGGTGCGGGGCCCGAGCAGATAGGGAAAGGCCCGGCGGGCCCAGGCGTGCACGCCGCGGTGGCGGGCGAGCTCCTGCCAGCGGGCCAGGAGGTCGAGCCGCCACGGATGATGGCGGCAGGCGGTGCCGGCCAGCGTCAGCGATCGGAGACGGTCGGGATACGCCACGGCCAGCACCTGGGCGACCTGGCTCCCCATGGAGTGGCCGACGACGTGGGCCCGCCCGACGCCCTCGGCGTCGAGGACGGCGATGGCGTCGGCCGCCATCTGTTCCAGTGTGTAGGGCCCGGCGGGCTTGCCCGACCGGCCCGAGCCGCGGTTGTCGACGGCGATGCAGCGAAAACGGCGGCCGAACACGAGCCGCTGGCAGGCCCAGATGCGCAGGTCCGTGGCCAGGCCGGAGAGCAGCAGCAGCGGCTCACCCCGCCCCCACGTCTCGTAATAGATGACCGTGCCGTCGCCGGCCTGGGCCGTCGCCAAATTCACCCCTCCGCGAACGCTGCGTTATCCCGTTATGACGTTCGACGAACGCCAGGGTTACGCCTGGGGCCGGAGATGAGGGAAGAGAATCACCTCGCGGATCGATCCGACCCCGGCCAGGAGCATGGCCAGCCGGTCGATGCCGATGCCGAGCCCGCCGCAGGGCGGAAGCCCGTACTCGAGGGCCAGGAGGTAGTCCTCGTCGACGGGCTGGGCCTCCTCGTCGCCGCCGGCGGCCAGGGCGGCCTGGTCCTCGAAGCGGTGGCGCTGGTCGACCGGGTCGTTGAGCTCCGAGAAGGCGTTGGCCAGCTCCCGGCCGGCGACGATGACCTCGAACCGCTCGACCAGGGCCGGGTCGTCGCGGTGCGGCCGGGCCAGCGGCGAGACCTCCCGGGGGTAGTCGAGGACGAACACCGGCCCGACGAGGGCGTGCTCGGTGGTCTTCTCGTAGATCTCGAGCACGAGCTTGCCCGCCCCCCACTTGGGGTCGTAGGGCACGCCGAGGGTGTCGCACGTCTTCTGGATCTCGGCCACCGGCATGGCCGGGTGGACGTCGACCCCGGCGTGCTCGGCGACGAGCTCCCGCAGGGTGCGGCGGGGCCACGGCGGGGCGAGGTCGATCGCCGGCCCGTGCCCGTCCACCGCATCACCCGGCGAGGGGACGGTGGTGGAGCCGGTGGCCTCCCGGGCGGCGTGGGCTACCAGCTCTTCGGTCAGGGTCATCATGTCGGTGTAGTCGGCGAAGGCCTGGTAGGCCTCGAGCATCGTGAACTCGGGATTGTGGCGGGTGGAGAGGCCCTCGTTGCGGAAGACCCGGCCGATCTCGTAGACCCGCTCGAAGCCGGCCACGATCAGCCGCTTCAGGTAGAGCTCGGGGGCGATCCGCAGGAACAGGTCCATGTCGAGGGCGTTGTGGTGCGTGACGAACGGCTTGGCCGCCGCCCCGCCGGGCACCGGGTGGAGGACGGGCGTCTCCACCTCGACGTAGGCCCGGGCGTCCAGGAACCGGCGGATGGCCGTGATGGCCGCGAACCGGATCTGGAAGACCCGGCGGGCCTCCTCGTTGACGATGAGGTCGACGTAGCGACGCCGGAAGCGGGTGTCGACGTCGGAGAGGCCGTGCCACTTGTCGGGCAGGGGTCGCAGCGACTTGGCCAGCAGGCTGAAGCTGCGGACCTTGACCGAGAGCTCGCCCCGGCGGGTGGTCATGACCTCGCCCTCGACCCCGGCCCAGTCGCCCAGGTCGAGCCGGCCGAAGTCGCCCATCCCCTCCTCCCCGACCTCGGCCTGGGAGACGAACAGCTGGATGGTGCCGGTGCCGTCGCGCAGGGTGGCGAAGATGAGCTTGCCCTGGCGACGGATCAGGAGGAGGCGACCCGCCACCCGGACGGCGACCCCGGTCTCGGTACCGGGCTCGAGGGCGGTGAACTCCTCGTGGAGCGAGGCGGCCGTGCGGTCGCGGTCGAAGCGGACGGGGTAGGGGTCGCGGCCCGACGCCCGGAGGGCCTCGACCTCGCCGAGGCGCCGGCCGTACTCGTCCTCCGGCGGAAGCTGTGTTCCGTCGCTCTGAGTCTCGTCGGTCATTGGTTGCGCTCGAACACGATCCGCAGACCGTAGAGCGTCAGCCAGGGCTCCTGATGCTGGATGGTCGTTGACAGGGGGGCGATGAGGGCGGCCAGCCCGCCGGTGGCCACCACGGTGGAGTCGCCCATCTCGGCCACGAAGCACCGCACGAGGTGGTCGACCTGGCCGGTGAACCCGTAGATCGCGCCCGACTGGATCGACTCCACCGTCGACTTCCCGATGACGTTGCGGGGCGGGACGAGCTCGACCTTGCGGAGCCCGGCGGCCCGGCCGAAGAGGGCGTCCATCGACACCTCGATGCCGGGGATGATGGCGCCGCCCATGTACTCGCCCTTGGGGCTGATGGCGTCAAGCGTGGTGGCGGTGCCGAAGTCGACCACGATGCTCGGCCCCCCGTAGAGGTCGTAGGCGGCCACGGCGTTGGCGATCCGGTCGGCGCCGACCTCCTTGGGGTTCTCGTAGAGGATCGGCATGCCGGTGCGGACGCCGGGTTCGATCACGCAAGCGGCCACGCCGAAGTGGCGTTCCGACATCCCGCGCAGCGCGGCGGTCACGCTCGGCACCACCGACGAGATGGCGATCCCGGTGATCTGCTCGGGCGCCGCGACCCCGTGCCAGCCGATGAACTGGCGCAGGAGCAGGGCCAGCTCGTCGGACGTCCGTTCGGCCACGGTCACGATCCGCCAGTGGTCGATGAGACCGCCTTCCTTGTTCTCCGGATCGTCGGGCCCGAAGAGGCCGATCACGGTCTGGGTGTTGCCGACGTCGATGGCGAGCAGCACTAGTGCTCCGTTCCGTGAGATCGCTCGCGGCTCGGCGAGGGCTGGGCGTCGCTGGCAAGGATCGACGAGGAGGCCTAGCTGGAGCTAGGCCGACGAGGAGGACGCCGCCAGCGGCGGTCAGACCCGTCGAGACGCCAGCAGATCTTGCGGAACGGTGCACTTTGGCTTCCTATTCCAGGTCGAGGGCGATGTCGAGGACCGGTGCCGAGTGGGTCAGGGCGCCGATGGAGATCAGGTCGGCGCCGGCGGCGGCATAGGCGGCGACGGTGTCGAGCGTGACGAGACCCGACACCTCGATCGGTACGGCCCCGCCGGCGATCGCCACCGCTTTGGCGACCTCCTCGGGCGACATGTTGTCGACCAGGACGAGGTCGGCACCGGCTGCCACCGCCTCGGCGACCTGGTCGAGGGTGTCGGCCTCGACCTCGACCATCGCGCCCGCCCAGCGGGACCGGGCCCGCTCAACGGCCTCGGCGATGGCGGGCCGCTCCGGCTGGCCCAGGGGATCTACCCGCCCGCCCTCGACGTCCAGGTGCCGGAGGTGGTTGTCCTTCACGAGGACGGCGTCGGAGAGGTTGCCCCGGTGGTTGACCCCGCCGCCGGCCCGGACGGCCGCCTTCTCCAGCGCCCGGAGCCCGGGGGTCGTCTTGCGGGTGTCACGGATCCGGCACCGGCCGGTGCCGGTTGCCGCGCTGACGGCGTCGACGTGCGCCCGGGTGAGGGTGGCGATACCGGACAGGTGGCCCAGGAAGTTGAGGGCGGACCGCTCCCCCGTGAGGACCGACCGGAGCGGCCCGGCGACGGTTCCGAGCCGCTGGCCCGCGGCCAGCCGGTCGCCGTCGGCCGCCGCCCAGGTGACCGTGACGGACCGGTCGAGCTGGGCGTAGACCTCCGTGGCGGCGGCGATGCCGGCCAGGACACCGTCCCGCCGGGCGACGAAGTGACCGGTGCCGACGGCCTCGGCCGGAATCAGGGCGACGGACGTGAGGTCCCCCAGCACGCCGAGGTCCTCGGCCAGGGCCCGGCCCACGGCCTCCCGGACGGCGCTGATCGGCGGATCGAAGTCGCCGGCCATCGTCGTCACCGCTCCCGTTCTGACACAGCCGCGGCCGCCGGTACCCGGACCCGGCGGTCGCCGAAGTGGACGATCCGCTCCAGCGGCTGGTGGGGCTGGGGGAAGTCGAGGCGGTGGTGGCAGCCCCGGGACTCCTGCCGCTCGGTGGCGGCTGTCACGACCGCCCGTCCGACGATGAGGAGGTTGCGGAGCTCCGCGACCGCCCGCTCGTCGGCGTCAGCCGGGCGCTCGTCGCCGCCCCGCCCGTCCGCCGTCTCGGCGGCGACGAGATCAGCGTCGACGGCGGCCACGGCGGCGACCGCCTGGTCGAGACCGGCGCCGTCCCGCAGGACGCCGGCGAAGTTCGTCATGTCCCGCTGGAGCCGGTCCCGCAGCGCCGCCACCTCCAACTGGCGTTCGTTTGCCGCCGTATCGGCGGAAAAGGAACGCCGGTTTGAAGGGGGAGGGTTGCCGCCCGCCAACTGGCGTTCCATTTCCGCCCCATCCTCGGAAAAGGAACGCCGGTTCGACGGGGTGGGGGCGTCGAGGGGGACGCCCCGCATGGCGCCGGTCGGTTCGGCGCCGGTGCGGCCCGAGGCGATGGCGGTGGCCACCCGGTGGCCGAAGACCAGGCCTTCGAGGAGGGAGTTGGACGCCAGGCGGTTGGCGCCGTGGATGCCGGTGCAGGCCACCTCGCCGCACGCCCACAGGCCAGGAAGGGAGGCGGCGCCGTCGACGTCGGTCACGACACCGCCGCAGAGGTAGTGGGCGGCCGGCGCCACCGGCAGCCACTCCCGGGTCGGGTCGAGGCCGGCGTCGCCACAGTGGGCCCAGATGGTGGGGAACCGCTTCGGGAAGTCCCCGATTGAGGTGGCGTCGAGCCAGAGATGGTCGAGGCCCCGGTCGACCAGGCGGCGGGCGATGGCCCGGGACACGACGTCGCGCGGGGCGAGGTCGGCCAGCGGGTGCTCGCCGGTCATGAAGGCCACGCCCTGGTCGTCGCGCAGCACGGCCCCCTCGCCCCGGAGCGCCTCCGACAGCAACGGCCGGGGCATGACCGGGTGGTGCAGCGCGGTCGGATGGAACTGCATGAACTCCACGTCCGCCACCGCCGCCCCCGCCGCCAGCGCCATGGCCACCCCGTCGCCGGTCGACAGCGACGGATTGGTGGTCACCGAGTAGAGCTGGCCGGCCCCGCCGCAGGCCAGGACGACGTGGCGAGCCCGCAACAGCGTCGCCGCCCCTCCCCCCGGGGCGCCGGAGGCGGCGGGGAGCCCGAGCACGCCGGCGACCCCGCCCCCCTCCACATGGAGAGACAGCGCCAGCCAGCCTTCGTGGATCGTGACCCGGGGGTGGTCGGCGGTGGCGGCCACCAGGGCCCGCTCGACCTCGTGGCCGGTGGCGTCGCCGCCGGCGTGGACGACCCGGGCCAGCGAGTGGCCACCTTCCCGGGCCAGCGCCAGCGGGGCACCCGCCCGGCCGTCGCCCGTCCGGTCGAACGAGGCCCCCAGCGCCATCAGCGCCCGCAGCCGGGTCGGGCCCTCGCCCACGAGTACCCGCACCGCTTCGAGGTCGCAGAGACCTCCGCCGGCCGAGAGCGTGTCGGAGAAGTGCAGCTCGGGCGAGTCGCCCGGTGACAGGGCAGCGGCCACACCACCCTGGGCGTATCGGGTGGCCGAGGCGGCCAGCTCGCCCTTGGTCACCAGCGTGACGGACAGCCCGGCCTCGGCCGCGGTCCGGGCGGCGGTGAGGCCGGCGACGCCCGAGCCGAGGACCAGGACGTCTACCCCGCGATCTTTCATTGCCGCCCGGCGTCCTGAGGCCTTTGAGCCTGGACGGCGCCTGAAAGGTCGCGGGTCAACTCAGCTCTGAGATCAGATCGAAAGGCCCGTCGGGGCCGGTCACGGTGGGGTCGGGCACGGGCCGGTTGCGGTCGTCGACGTGGACGATGGTCGGGGCGAACACCTCGAGCTCGGCGTCTTCGTAGTCGGCGTAGGTGATGACGATCACGCGGTCGCCGGGCTGGACCAGCCGGGCGGCGGCGCCGTTGAGCGTCACCTCGCCGGGGCCCCCGACGATGGCGTAGGTCTCGAACCGGGCGCCGTTGTCGATGTCGAGGACGGCCACCTTCTCCCACTCGAGGATGTCGGCCAGCTCCATGAGGGCGGGATCGAGGGAGATCGAGCCGACGTAGTTGAGGTCGGCCCCGGTCACCCTCGCCCGGTGGATCTTCGACTTCATCATCGTGCGGCGCACAGAACCTCCCCGGTGGGGGCGACGATCACCCCGAGGTCGACGGCCGCCCCCCGGACGTCGACCTGGATGGTCATGTTGTCGATCAGGCGCACGTCGCCCACCCGGGCGGCCACCGCCACCAGCACCTCACCCTCGAGCACCTCCAGCGGCTCCAGCCTGTCGGCCGTCACCACCTCGGCGTACTCCAGCCTCACCTGCTCCTCCGTCGTGAGGACGTTGGCCACCACGCGGCGGAGCCGGCCGGCGTCCCGCTCGCCTCCGAGGACCAGATCGGCACCCGACTGGAGCCCCCGGTAGATCACGGTGGCCGCCGCCCGCTGGGCGTCCGACAGGTTCCGGTTCCGGCTCGACATGGCCAGACCGTCGGCCTCCCGGACCAGCGCGCAACCGACGATCTCCACCGGCAGGCACAGGTCGGCAGCCATGCGTCGCACCACCGCCAACTGCTGGGCGTCCTTCTTCCCGAAGTAGGCGGTGGACGGACCGACGATGCCGAACAGCTTCGTCACCACCGTGGCCACGCCGTCGAAGTGGCCGGGCCGGGAGCTGCCGCACAATCCCCCGGTCAACCCGGCGACGGACACGGTGGTGAGCGCCGGCCCGCCATCAGGAGAAAAATCAGCGTCGGGGTACATCTCCTCCACCGGCGGGGCGAAGACGACGTCGACACCCTCGGCCCCGGCGACGGCGAGATCGCCGGCCAGGTCCCGGGGGTACCGCTCGAGGTCCTCGGTCGGCCCGAACTGCAGCGGGTTCACGAACAGCGAGACCACGACGGTGTCGTGGTGCTCCCGGGCCGCCCGCATCAGCGACCGGTGCCCGTCGTGGAAGGCCCCCATGGTGGGGACGAACCCGACGGTGGCCCCGCGGGCCCGGGCGGCGTCGAGGTGCACCCGGATATCAGCGACGCGCTCGATCACGAGCGGGCCCCCGGCGGGGTGCGAATCAGGGAGATCCACGCGGCTACGACCTTTCGTTCCAGCCCCTGTGCGGGGTGCCGGACTACTCAGGCAGGCAGCCGTAATTGTAGGGCGGTGCGCTGCACTCCCTGCCAACCGGCGGTCGGTGCCACCACCATGTCGGGAGCCACGTCGGCCAGCGGGGCGAGCACGAACGCCCGCTGGTGGATCCGGGGATGCGGCACGACAAGGTCGGGATCGTCGACTCGGAGGTCTCCGACCATGAGGATGTCGATGTCCAGCGGCCGGGGCCCCCACCGCCGCTCGGGGTCGAGCTCCCGGCCAGCCTCCGCCTCCAGTGCCTTGGCCACCCCGAGCAGCTCCCGGGGCGACAGCTCCGTCTCCACCGCCACGACGGCGTTGAGGTAGTCGGGTTGAGCCGGGCCGCCGACCGGCTGGGTCTCGTAGACGGGCGAGATCGCCACCACCTGTCCGGCCCGGGCGGCCAGCCCGTCGAGGCCGAACTGGAGGTGGGCAGCCCGGTCGCCGAGGTTCGATCCGAGCCCGAGGTAGGCCCTCGTCATCTACCGCTCGATCCGGACGGCGACGTGGTCGAGGTGGACGGGCACCGGCGGTCGCAGCTTCTTCACGGTGACCACCACCGCGATGACGCGGGGATCGGCCCGGCAGGCGGAGGCGATGCGGGTGGCCAGCGCCTCGAGGAGCGACAACCCGCCGGTCTCCACGATCTCGACGATCCGGGCTGCCAGCCCGTCGTAGTCGACGGTGTCGGACAGGACGTCGCTGCGCCCGGCCGTGGTCAGGTCGACCGACAGCTCCACGTCGACCTCGAACGGCTGCGGCCGGCTCTGTTCCTCGGGCAGGACGCCGTGGGCGCCCAGGGCCCGGATGCCGGAGAGGATGATGGTGTCCATCGGGCCGCGCAGCCTACGCGTCCAGGTGGCTCCGCTCCGGACACAGCTGAGCGTTCTCCTAGGGCGACCACTCCCGGCGGTGGAGGGCGCCGATCCGCTCGGCCGGCGACATCCGGCGCAGGTAGCGGTCGGTGCTGGCCAGGCTCTCGTGGCCGAGCTGCGCCTGGATGAGCTCGGCGGGCAGGCCCTCGGCGGCCAGCTCGGCGGCGTGCGTGTAGCGGAGCCCCGAGGCGTGGACGCGCTTGTCGATCCCTGCCCTCTCGGCCAGCCGGGGCAGGAGCTGGCGCACGTAGGCCGGCTGGAGCGGGCCGCCGGAGAGGGTGCAGAACAGCGGCGCGTCGTCGGCCAGCCCGAGGGAGGCCCGCATGTCGAGCCAATCGCCGATGACGCCGAGGGCGGTGGCGTCGATGCCCGCCTCCCGAGGATGCCCGGCGGCTCGACGTCCGACGTGGACAATGCCGTGGGCGGCGTCGACGTCGGCCGAGAGCAGGGCGAGGGCCTCGTCCAGACGCAGCCCGGCCCGGTACAGGGCCACCAGCAGCGCTCGGTTGCGGACGCCGGTGGCGGCGCTGGCCGAACAAGCCGCCAGCAGCGCCCGGAACTCGTCCGGCGTGAGGAGCTCAGGAGGCAGCTTGCGCCCCTTGTTCGCCGGCACCACCAAAGCGTCAGACAACACTTACAAAAGAGTAGGGCCGGCGCCCGGGACAGTGGGTGACCCCCCCGAGAGGGGAGGCGGGGCGGGCGCCGGCCCTAAGTGGCCCTTCGGGGCAGGGGGGTGCCCCGAAGAGTCACTCAGACATTGCCATTGCCATTGCCATTCGGCGCTTCGGCACAGAAAGCCATGGTGACGATGGCCCACCTGACGTTGGTGCCGGGAGCGACCTCGGCGGCGACGCCGCGCACCTGCCGGTTGCCGTCGGGAGCGATCCCCTGGAGGGCGATCCGCCCGGCGAGGTCGTCGTCGTCACCTTCGATGCTGGCCGCAGTGCCGACGACGCGCTTGCCGCTGGGACATTGGGCCACAGCCCGCTTCGGGCTCTCGGAGTTGAATCCCGAGTTCGGGCTGCGAACGGTGACCACCTCGAACCCGCTGATCCCGGCCGGTCCCCGCTCGCCCTGGGGGCCCTCCGGACCTTCGGTGCCGGCCTGGCCGGCGGGACCGCGGGGCCCGCTCGGGCCTTCCGGTCCGGCGGGGCCGTCCGGGCCGACGAGGCCCTGGGGGCCCGGCTGGCCGTCGGCGCCGGCGGGGCCAGCCGCGCCGGCCGGTCCGGACGGGCCGGGAGGGCCAGCCGGCCCGGGCTCACCCTTGGTGCCGGCCGGACCGGCCGGCCCGGCCTGGCCCCGCGGGCCGGCGTCGCCCCGCCGGCCTCGTTCGCTCCACACGATGCTGCGCTCGTCGCTGGCGCAGCGCCGTTCGACGTCGACGACCCGCAGCCGGCCGCTGTCCTTGTCGTAGCAGCCGTGGATGAGGCCGTCGTGGGAATCGTGGGCGAAGGCGACGGTGCCGGCGACGAGCACCACGGAGAGGATCGTGAGGACGAGGACGCTCAGAACCCGGCCGGGCGTCCCGCGCCTGAGCAGTTCCTGGCCGAAAAGGGCACGAGCTCGAAGGGCCATGCGGCGCTCCTTTACGTCTTTACTCCAGCGCTCTCACGGGGACTCCGGACACGCTGCGTTTGCACGCCCGACACTGGCGTAAGACCCAAACCGCGTATAGGGCCGAACGGGTACCCGTTCGGCCCTAAATCACCCAAAAGGTGCCGCTCTATTTCAAAGAATTACGCTTTTGCCATAGAGCGATATTCATCTCACCGGGGGCCGAAGCGGATGACCGCCTTGCTGAACGGCACCAGGTCGCGGCGGTACTGGCGGTGGACGTCGGCCACGGCCTGGTCGGCCTCCCGCCGCAGCTCGGCGATCTGGCCCTGGAGCCGGACGATCTCGTCGTGGGCACCGTCCAGCTCTTCCTCCAGGGCGATGATCCGCTTGACCCCGGCCAGGCTCACGCCTTCGTTGGTCAGCTCCTGGATCCGCTGGAGCCGGTGGATGTCGCGGTCGGAGTAGCGGCGCGACCGGCCCACCGTGCGCTGCGGCTCGACCAGGCCCTTCCGCTCGTAGATCCGCAGGGTCTGGGGGTGAACCCCGGCCAGCTCGGCCGCCACCGAGATCACGTACAGCGCCCGTTCGTCCATGCCGCCCCCCTCGTTGGCCATGTGTCACACCCCCAGATGTGCTCGTGGATTGGCGGATTCCGTGGCGGCCAGGGCCTCGACGGCCTGGCGCTGGTCGTCGGACAGCGCCTGCGGCACGACCACGTCGACCGTGACCAGCAGGTCGCCGACGCCGGCGGCCTTCGGCATACCCCGACCCCGGACCCGCAGCGTCTTGCCCGAGGCGGTGCCCGCCGGGATCCGGACGGTGACCGAGCCGTCGAGTGTCGGCACCTTCACCTCGGCGCCGAGGGCGGCCTCCGAGAACGTCACCGGCACCCGCAGCAGCAGGTCGTCGCCCTTCCGCCCGAACAGCGGGTGGGGCGCCACGTGGACGGTGACGTAGAGGTCGCCGGGCGGGCCGCCGTTGTTGCCCGGGGTGCCTTTGCTCTTCACCCGGACGCGCTGGCCGTCGGCCACCCCGACCGGGATGCGGACCTTGACCTCCCGGGTGCGGGTCTCCGCCCCGCCTCCGGCACAGGTCGGGCAGGGCTTCTCCACCACCCGGCCGCTCCCGCCGCAGCGGGGGCAGATCTGGGAGAAGGAGAACGGGCCCTGGTCGACGGCCAGCGTGCCGGCCCCGTTGCACTGGGGACAGTTCTTGGGGACGCTGCCGGGGGCGGCGCCCGTACCGCCACAGGTGTGACAGGGAGCGGCGCCGGTCAGCTGCACGGCGATGGTGGCGCCCCGGACGGCGTCCTCGAAGGCCAGGTGGACCTCGGCCTCCAGGTCGCCGCCCCTCCGGGGCCCGGCCCCGGGCTGGCGGGTCTGCGTCCGCCGGCCCCGGCCCCCGAACAGGTTGCCCAGGAGATCGCCGAGGCCGCCGATGTCGCCCATGTCGCCGGTCTCGAACCGGACGCCACCGCCGGGGCCGTACCCGCTGGAGCCCGCCCCGGCGAACGGGTGGCCGGCGCCGGAGGCGACCATGTCGCGGACCTCGTCGTACTCCTTGCGCTTGGGGGCGTCGCCGAGGACGTCGTAGGCGGCCGAGATGTCCTTGAACTTCTCCTCGGCCTCCTTGTTCCCGGCGTTGGCGTCGGGGTGGTGCTGCTTGGCCAGCTTGCGGTAGGCGCGGCTGATCTCCTTCTCGGACGCACCCTTGGGGAGGCCGAGCACGGCGTAGTAGTCCTTTTCGAACCACTCCCGCTGCGGAGCCATGTGTCTAGGTCGCCACCTTCACCATGGCCGGGCGCAACACCCGACCCTTGAAGCGGTAGCCGCTGCGCACGACGTCGCGCACGCCGGGCTCACCACCATCGTCCTCTACGTGCATCACGGCTTCGTGTTCTTCCGGATCGAACGGCTTCCCGAGCGCCTCGATGCGCTCCAGCCCCGCCTTCTCCAGCGCGCCGAGGAACTCGCCGTAGACCAGTTCGACCCCTTTGCGGAGCCGGTCGACATCCGTCCCGGCGCTGCCCAGGGCCAGCTCGAAGCTGTCGAGAATCGGGAGCAACTGCTCGATCAGACCGGCCGTGGCCCGTTCGAGGTGGGAGGTCTGGTCCCGCAGCATCCGCTTGCGGTAGTTGTCGAACTCCGCCTGCGTCCGCTGCAGGTGAGCCAGGTACTCATCCCGCTCGGCGGTGATCCGGGCCAGATCGTCGTCGGACTCGGAAAGGAACTCGGACTCGTCGAGGAGCTCGCCCTCCGCCACGTCACCTTCCATGTGGTCCGGCGCTGTATGGGCGATCTCCTCGATTGGGTCCTGGGAGGGAACCTCCCCTTCGGGAGGCCCGGCGTCGTTGGTGGGCATGGGTTACGCCCCCTGGCCCTCGTCGACGATCTCGGCGTCGGCCACCTCTTCCTCGGCTGCCCCGCCCGCCGACGAACCGTCACCCGAGGCGTCGCCGGCACCGCCGGCACTGCCGCCCTGGGCCTGGGCCGCCGCCTGCTGGTAGAGGCGGGAGGCGAAGTTCTGGCTGGCCGAGATCAGGCTCTCGTGGGCCCGCTTGATGGCGTCGACGTCGGTGCCGGCCAGGGCCTCCTTGACCGACTTGAGGGCGTCCTCGATGGCCGTCTTGTCCTCCGGCGTCGCCTTCTCGCCCTGCTCCTTGAGCAGCTTCTCGGTCTGGTAGACGAGCGTGTCGGCGTTGTTGCGGACCTCGGCCTCCTCCCGGCGCTTGCGGTCCTCCTCGGCGTGCGACTCGGCCTCCCGCATCATGCGGTCGATCTCGTCCCGGTTGAGGGCCGACTGGCCGGTGATGGTCATCGACTGCTCCTTGCCCGTGGCCCGGTCCTTGGCCGAGACGTGGACGATGCCGTTGGCGTCGATGTCGAAGGTGACCTCGATCTGGGGCACGCCCCGGGGGGCGGGCGGCAGGTCGACGAGCTGGAACTTGCCCAGCGTCTTGTTGCGGTAGGCCATGTCGGACTCGCCCTGGAGGACGTGGATCTCGACCGACGGCTGGGCGTCCTCGGCGGTGGTGAAGACCTCCGACCGCTTGGTGGGGATCGTGGTGTTCCGCTCGATGAGCTTGGTCATGATCTGGCCCTTGGTCTCGATGCCGAGGGACAGCGGTGTGACGTCGAGGAGGAGGATGTCCTTCACCTCGCCCTTGAGGACACCGGCCTGGATGGCGGCGCCGACGGCCACGACCTCGTCAGGGTTGACGCCCTTGTGGGCCTCCTTGCCGGTCATCTCCTGCACCAGCTGCTGGACGGCCGGCATCCGGGTGGAGCCGCCGACCAGGATCACGTGGTGGATGGCCGACTTGTCGAGCCCGGAGTCCCGGATGGCCTGCTCGAAGGGGCCCTTGCAGGCTTCGAGGAGGTCGGCGGTGAGCTCCTGGAACTTGGACCGGGTGAGCTTGGACTCGAGGTGCAGCGGACCCTCGGGCGTGGCGGTCACGAACGGCAGGTTGATGGTCGTCTCCTGCGTGGCCGACAGCTCGATCTTGGCCTTCTCCGCCGCCTCCTTGAGGCGCTGGAGGGCCATCTTGTCCTTGCCCAGGTCGATGCCGTGGGCGTTCTTGAACTCGGTGACCAGCCAGTCCATGACCCGCTGGTCCCAGTCGTCGCCGCCGAGGTGGGTGTTGCCCGCCGTCGACTTGACCTCGAAGACGCCCTCGCCGATGTCGAGGACCGACACGTCGAACGTGCCGCCGCCGAGGTCGAAGACCAGGATCGTCTGGTCGGTCTCCTTGTCGAGCCCGTAGGCCAGGGCGGCGGCGGTGGGCTCGTTGATGATGCGCAGGACCTCGAGGCCGGCGATGGCACCGGCCTCCTTGGTGGCCTGGCGCTGGGCGTCGTCGAAGTAGGCCGGCACGGTGATCACGGCCTGGGTGACGCTGTCGCCGAGGTAGGCCTCGGCGTCCCGCTTCAGCTTCTGCAGCGTGCGGGCGGAGATCTCCTGGGACGTGTACTTCTTGCCGTCGATCTCGACGCTCCAGTTGGTGCCCATCTCCCGCTTCACCGACCGGATCGTGCGGTCGGCGTTCGTGACCGCTTGCCGTTTCGCAACCTCTCCGACGAGCACCTCGCCGGTCTTCGAGAAGGCCACGACCGAGGGGGTCGTCCGGGCGCCTTCGGCGTTGGGGATGACAGCGGGCTCGCCACCTTCGAGCACCGAGACGACGGAGTTGGTGGTGCCGAGGTCGATGCCGACGGCCTTGGGCATGGGGAGCCTCCAGTACGTAGGGTCCGAACTTTTTTGCAGCGAAACACACAAAACTTGAGTGTGATCATATCAACTCTTGCCCGGACCTGAGAATTCCGGCTCGGCGAATTCGGTTCGACACCCCGACATCAGGGGCAAAACGCCGCTGGAAGCTCCTTCCAGGGCTACTCCGACGGTCCGGGCTGCACGACGGAATGCACGCCGGTAACCAGGCCCCGCCTAGTCCTCCGAATCGGGACAAAGGCCGAATCGCACTCCCCCCCGGGACCATTTCCCGATTGAACGCTTGTGTGCGAGTGGGGTGCGACCGATCCAAACGCCCGTTGGCCGGAGACGGGTGCTGGAGCCCGCCGGCCGTCCACCCCAATCCCACTTCTTTCGGAGGACTTTGTTGAACGCCGCCCGTGCAGGCACTCATCGAACTGTTATCGCCCGGCTGGTACTCCTGGCCGGGCTCATCGTCGCGTTGTTGCTCGCCTTCGGCGGGCCGGCTTCCCGCCTCGGCCAAACCCGCAAAATCGCCACAGTCGGCGGCCAGGGCTACTGGCTGCTAGCCAGAGACGGCGGGGTGTTCTCCTACGGAGACGCCCAGTTCTTCGGCACCAACCTCAACTCGGGTGCCGACATCATCGCCATCGCGCCGACGCCCACCCTCAAGGGCTACTGGACGGCTGACGACGACGGCTCGGTCTTCGCCTACGGCGACGCCGGCCACTACGGCGCGAGGGTCAGCACCGTCGACGACATCCGCGGCTTCGCCGTCCGCCCTCAGGGCAACGGCTACTGGCTCGTCACCGCCGACGGTGTGGTGACCGCCCGGGGCGCCGCCGCTCACCTCGGCAACTCCCCGGCGCTCGGCGGCTCGCAGAAGATCGTCGGGATGGCCTCGACGGCCTCCGGCAACGGCTACTGGCTCGTCGGCCGCGACGGCGGCATCTTCGCCTTCGGCGACGCCAGCTTCCACGGTTCGACCGGCGCCATCACGCTGAACAAGCCGATCGTCGGCATGGCCCGGACCCCCTCGGGCAACGGCTACTGGCTGGTCGCCTCCGACGGCGGTGTCTTCGCCTTCGGTAACGCCGCCCACCACGGCACCACGGCCTCCAACCCCCCGGCCAGCGGCATCTCCGGCCTCGCCCCCACCGCCAGCGGCAACGGCTACTGGCTGGTCGCCCGCAACGGCAAGGTCTTCCCCTTCGGTGACGCCGTGTCCCACGGCGACCCGAGCAGTGTCGCCCTCGCCCAGCCCGTCGTCGCCATCGCCGCCACCCCGGTCGTGAACGTGAACGCGGTGCCGACGGCCACCGGCGACTCGGCCAGCCTGGCCGAGGACGGCTCCGCCACCATCAACGTCCTGGCCAACGACTCCGGCCTGCTTGACGGCACCATCTCGGTGGCCATCACCTCGGGACCGGCCCACGGCTCGGCCTCGGTCGGCTCCGACAAGCGGATCAGTTACACGCCCACCGGCAACTACAACGGCTCGGACTCGATCACCTACAAGGTGACCGACGGCGACGGGGAGTTCTCGACCGCCGTCCTCTCCCTGACCGTCAGCGCCGTCAACGACGCCCCGGTGGCGTCGAGCGGCACTCTCTCCACCGACGAGGACATGGCCGCCGGCGCCACGCTCAGCGCCAGCGACCTCGACGGCAACGGCCTGACCTTCTCGGTCGTCGCCGGGCCCGCCCACGGTTCGGTGTCGATCTCCGGCTCCAACTACGCCTACACGCCCCACGCCAACTACCACGGCTCCGACTCGTTCACCTTCCGGGCCAACGACGGCTCGGTCAACTCCAACACCGCCACGGTGTCGGTGACCGTCGACCCGGTCAACGACGCCCCGGTGGCCGACAGTGCCGAGCTCGACCTCAACGAGGACATCGCGCTGGCCGGCGAGCCGAGCGGCTCCGACGTCGATGGTGACGAACTGACCTTCGACATCTTGACGCCGCCCGGGGACGGCGACCTGACCGAGAACCTGGACGGGTCCTACACCTACACCCCCGACGCCAACTTCGTCGGCACCGTCTCGCTGACCTACAAGGCCAACGACGGCGAGCTCGACTCCGAGATCGCCACCGTGACGATCAACGTCCTGGCGGTCGACGACCCGGCCGTACCGGCCGACGGCACCCTCGAGACCGACGAGGACGAGGCCGTCAACGGCCTGCTCACCTCCACGGACGCCATCGACGGCGGCGACCCGGACTACGTGATCGTGTCCGGTCCGGACCACGGCGACATCTCCGGCCTCGACCCGGTGACCGGTGACTACACCTACACGCCTGACGCCAACTACCACGGCCTTGACTCGTTCACCTTCGCCGCCACCGGCGACGGGGAGGACGTCTCCGAGCCGGCCACCCTCGACATCACCGTGGACTCCATCGAGGACGAGCCGGTCTTCGGTCCCGGCAGCGAAGACCTCGAGACCGATGAAGACACGCCCCTGGAGCTCGCCTTCCCGGCGACCGACGGAGACGGCGACACGCTGACCTACGCCATCGACGACGCCGTCCACCACCCCGAGCTGTCAATTGACTCCGGGACGGGTGACGTCACGTTCACGCCAGCCCTGAACTCCAACGGCGACTACTCCTTCACGGTGTCGGTGACCGACGGCTCCGACCCGGTCACGAAGGACGTGACCATCACGGTCACCGCCGTCAACGACGCCCCGACCTTCGACCTGACCAGCGAGGCCAGCGGCACCGGCCTCGAGGAGAACGAGATCACCGGTGACGTCGACGCCAGCGACGTCGAGGGCGACGACCTCGTCTTCGGCATCGGCGAGGGGGACGGGCCGGCCAGCGGCACCGCCTCCGTCGACTCCGAGACGGGCGAGTGGAGCTACGAAGGCGACCTGAACTTCGCCGGCGAGGACAGCTTCATCATCACCGTCAGCGACGGGAATGGCAATGAGACGGTCCTTGAGATCGAGCTCACGGTGACCAACGTCAACGACGCCCCGACCGTGTCGACCATCGGCGCCCAGTCGATGAACGAGGATGTCCCGCTCGAGATTCCGTTCACGGTGGGCGACCCCGACATCGATGACGAGCTCGAGATCATCGTGGCCTCTTCCGATGGAATCATGCTTCCGGAGGGCGCGCTGGCTCTGAGCGGTGACGGCGAGGAGCGGACGCTCACGGTGTCTCCCCAGCTCCACGCCAACGGCACCGTCCTGATCTTCGTGGCGGTTACCGACGGCGAGATCCCGGTCCTGCAGTCGTTCGTCCTGACGATCGACCCGGTCAACGACGTTCCGGAGGCCGACGACGACACCGACGCCACGACCGCCGAGGACACCGCCCTCGTCGGCTCGCTGACGGGTAGTGACCCGGTCGAGGGTTCCGACGTCGACTTCTCGCTCGACGGCGAGAACGGTGGCGCCGAGCACGGCACGGTGGCCCTCGACGCCGAGACCGGCGCCTACACCTACAGCCCGGACGAGAACTACAACGGCCCGGACAGCTTCAGCTTCGTGGCCAACGACGGCGACGACGACAGCGAACCGGCCACAGTCAGCATCGACGTGACCCCGGTCAACGACGCCCCGGTGACCAACGCCGGTGAACTGACCACCGCGGAGGACACCGACGGCTCGGGCACCCTGACGGGTGAGGACACGGTCGAGGGCTCCTCGGTGACCTTCGCCCTCAGCGGCGCCAACGGCGGCGCCACCCACGGCACGGTGACCATCACCGACTCCGACACCGGCGCCTACACCTACGAGCCCAACGCCGACTTCAACGGCCCCGACAGCTTCAGCTTCGTGGTCAACGACGGCGACGACGACAGCGCACCGGCCACGGTCAGCATCACCGTGACCCCGGTCAACGACGCCCCGGTCGTCTCGGCGATCGGCAGCCAGTCGGTCAACGAGGACGAGATCCTGGAGATCGACTTCTCGGCCACCGACGTCGACGGCGACACCCTGACCCTCCTCGTGGGTTCGTCGAACCTGACCCTGCTCCCGCCCGGCTCCGCTGACCCTGAGCGGCGCCGGGGCCAACCGCACCCTGACCGTCGACTCGCCGCTCAACCTGTTCGGCACGGCCGACCTGTTCATGTCGGTCTCCGACGGCCAGGCCCCCTCGATCCTCCGCTTCATCCCGGTGACGGTTCTCTCCGTCAACGACCTGCCGGAGGCCAACGACGACAGCGAGCACGACCGACGAGGACACCCTGCTGTCCAGCATCCTGACCGGTAACGACCCGGTCGAGGGCACCGATGTTGACTTCTCGCTTGTCGGCGATAACGGTGGCGCTGAGCACGGCACGGTGACCATCACCGATGCCGAGACAGGCGCCTACACCTACATGCCCGACGCCGACTACAAGGGCTCTGACAGCTTCGACTTCGTGGCCAACGACGGCGACGACAGCGAGCCGGCCACGATCAGCATCACCGTCACCTCGGTCGACGACGAGCCCGACGCGGTGGCTGACACGGCCTCGGTGGACGAGGACGACTCGGTCGACATCAACGTCCTCGCCAACGACGACCTGGGTAACAACCCGGCCATCGGCGACCAGCCGGTGACCGTGACGATCGACAGCAACCCGGCAAATGGCTCGGTCGGCGTCGTCGCCAACGTGATCACCTACACCCCCGACCCCGACTTCGACGGCCCGTCGGACTCGTTCTCCTACGAGGTGACCGACGCCAACGGTGACCACGACTCCGCCACCGTGACCGTCACGGTCAACCCCGTCAACGACGCCCCGGTGGCCAACGGCGGCACCGACAGCACCGACGAGGACACGGCCATCAGCGACGGACAGGTCACCGGCTCGGACACCGAGAACGACGACCTGACCTTCTCGCTGGTCGACGACGTCACCAACGGCACCCTGGTCCTCGACCAGGACGGGTCCTTCACCTACACGCCCGACGCCGACTGGAACGGCACCGACACCTTCACCTTCCTCGCCAACGACGGTGACCTCGACAGCGAGGTGGCCGCCACCATCACCATCACCGTCGGCGCCGTCAACGACGCCCCGGTGGCCAACGGCGGCACCGACAGCACCGACGAAGACACGGCCATCAGCGACCGACAGGTCACCGGCTCGGACACCGAGGGCGACGACCTGACCTTCTCGCTGGTCGACGACGTCACCAACGGCACCCTGGTCCTCGACCACGCCAACGGGTCCTTCACCTACACGCCCGACGCCGACTGGAACGGCACCGACAGCTTCACCTTCCTCGCCAACGACGGTGACCTCGACAACAGGCCCCCGCCACCATCACCATCACCGTCGGCGCCGTCAACGACGCCCCGGTGGCCAATGGCGGCACCGACAGCACCGACGAAGACACGGCCATCAGCGACAGACAGGTCACCGGCTCGGACACCGGGGCGACGTCACCTGACCTCCCTCGCTGGTCGACGACGTCACCAACGGCACCCTGGTCATCAACCAGGACGGGTCCTTCACCTACACGCCCGACGCCGACTGGAACGGCCCGGACAGCTTCACCTTCCTCGCCAACGACGGTGACCTCGACAGCGAGGTGGCCGCCACCATCACCATCACCGTCGCAGCGGCGAATGACCCGGTCGACGCCGTCAACGACACGGCCGAAACCGACAAGAACATGGCTCTGTCCAGCTTCGACGTCTTGGACAACGACGACGTGCCCGACGGCGTCCAGTCCGTGGCCATCGACTCGGACACCAACGGTGAGGCCGTACTCGATGGCAACAACATCACCTTCACCCCGGACGAGGACTTCGTCGGCACCGCCGTGGTGACCTACACCGTTACCGACGCCCTGGGCGGTAGCACCGACCAGGCCACCCTCACCATCACCGTCAACGACCTTCCATAAGTCAAGCTCACTACTTGCAGCACCGACGTGTGGGCGGGGTCCTTCGGGGCCCCGCCCACCGGCGCGTCCGGGTCCGACCGGAGGCTCGGTCTGCCCGGCCGGGGCAGCGGCTTCTAGGATCCCTGGAGTAGCAGATCGAGGATTCAGGGGGACTGGTATGCCGCTCCATCCACAGGCTCAGGCGGTCATCGACGGTGTGGCGGCCATGGGGCTGCCGCCGTTTGACGAGAACATGTCGCCCGAGCAGGCCCGGCAGATCATCGACGGGTTCGGGAGCTTCATGGTGCCGTCGGAGGAGGTGGCGTCGGTCCTCGACACGATCGCGCCGGGGCCGGAGGTCGACGTCCCGCTGCGGATCTACATGCCGGCCGAGGGCCCGGAGGACGAGGAGCTCCGGCCGGGGATCTTCTTCTTCCACGGCGGCGGCTTCGTCACCGGCAGCGTCGATCTCGTCGACCCCCTCTGCCGGAGGGTGGCCAACCGGTCGGGGTGCGCCGTCATCGGGGTCGGCTACCGCCTGGCCCCGGAGCACCCCTACCCGGCGGCCGTCAGCGACGCCTACATCGCCACCGCCTGGATCCACGCCAAGGGGCCGGCCTTCGGGATCGACAACGACCACCTGGCCGTCATGGGAGACAGCGCCGGCGCCAACCTCGCCACCGTCACCTGCATGATGCTGCGGGACAAGGGCGAGGCGGCCAGCCTCTCGCTCCAGGTGCTGGTCTGTCCGGCCCTCGACATGGTCAACGCCGAGACCCCGTCACGGCGGGACTTCGGCGAGGGCCACGTCCTCACCACCGAGATGATGGACTGGTTCGCCGGCCACTACCTCAGAGGCCGCGAGGACCAGGCCGACGAGCCCTACTGCTCCCCCGTGCGGGCCAACAGCCTCTCCCGCCTCCCGCCGGCCATCATCGTGACCGCCGAGTACGACCCCCTGCGGGACGAGGGGCAGGCCTACGCCGAGCTCCTGAAGGACGAAGGGACCTTCGTCGACCTCCGCCCCGAGAAGGGCATGGTCCACATGTTCCACTGGATGGGGGGGGTCATCGACCGGGGCCGGGAGGTGCTCGACGAACTCGCCGCCGACATCAGCACGACGCTGCGGAGCGGCGCCTGACCGGCGCCGGTCGCCGCTCGAGGTCGATCCGGGGCGCCCGGTAGGGCGCGTCTTACACTCCCTCCCATGTCTCGGCTCAAGCCCCATCAGCTCGTGCTGGCCACCGGCGTCGCCGCCGGGGCCGTCTTCGCCGGCTCGGGCATCGCCCCGGCCATCGTCGACTGGCACGACGAGTCACCGATCAGCCGGGAGGTGTTCGGCAACATCCCGAGCGCGGTGAAGGTGCTGTTCTACCTGGCGGTGGCCGTCACCGCCGTGGTGGTGGGCAAGCTGGCGTCGGATCGGGTGAAGAACTGGGAGCGGGGCCAGCCCGACGACCGCCGGACCACCAGGGCCAACGTCAAGCGGCGGGCCGAGGACTTCCGGGCCGGCGTGTGGATGCAGACGCTGCTGCGCGACCCCGCCGCCGGGCTGATGCACTCCCTCATGTACTTCGGGTTCATCTGGCTGTTCATCGCCACCGTGCTGCTGGAGGCCAACCACCAGCTCCCCGAGGACTTCAAGTTCCTCCACGGCGACGTCTACAAGGCCTACTCCCTGACCGCCGATCTGGCTGGAATCGCATTCCTGACAGGAATCCTCTGGGCCATCGGCCGCCGCTACCTGTGGGCGCCCTACCGCATCTGGACCAAGACCAAGCCCGAGGACGCCGTCATCCTCGGCGTGTTCCTTCTCATCGGGGTCACCGGTTTCCTGGCCGAGGGCTTCCGGATCGCCCTCGTCGGGCACCCGTCCTTCGAGAAGTGGTCGATCGTCGGCTACCCCATCGCCGCCGCCGTGGACGGGTGGCCGGCCGCCGCCCTGTCCCGGGCCCACCGGGTGGTCTGGGGCCTGCACTTCGCCGGCTTCCTCACCTTCCTGGTGCTGCTGCCCACCACGAAGCTGCGCCACATGTTCACGTCGCCGATGAACATGTACCTGCGGGACCGGGCCCGGCCCAAGGGGGCCATGAAGCCGCTGCCCAACCTGATGGAGACGGAGCTCGACTCCTTCGGGGCGTCGAAGATCGAGGACTTCACCTGGAAGCAGCTGATGGATACCGACGCCTGCACGATCTGCGGGCGCTGCACGTCGGTGTGCCCGGCCAACCAGACCGGCAAGCCGCTCGACCCCCGGGAGATCGTCCTCAAGGTCGGCGAGGTGATGGCCGCCACCGCCTCCCCGAACGTGCCGCCGCCGGTCACCGTCGACGCCGAGATCAAGGTCGAGGCCGGGTCGGTGCTGGAGCGGATCACCGCCGAGGAGGTCTGGGCCTGCACCACCTGCAAGGCCTGCGACGAGATCTGCCCGGTCAACATCGAGATCCTGGACAAGATCCTCGACATCCGCCGCTACTACTCGCTGATGGAGTCCAACTTCCCGACCGAGCTGGGCAACGCCTACCGGGGCATGGAGAACTCGTCGAACCCCTGGGGGTTGAGCCAGGCCGAGCGGGCAGGGTGGGCCAAGGGGCTCCCCGACGAGATCCCGATCGTCGACCCCAACGGCGGGAGCCTCGACCACGAGTACCTGTACTGGGTCGGTTGCGCCACCAGCTTCGACGACCGCAACAAGCGGGTGGCGGTGGCCACGGCCAAGCTGCTGCAGCGGGCCGGCGTCGACTTCGCCATCCTGGGCCAGAACGAGCTGTGCACCGGCGACCCGGCCCGGCGCTCGGGCAACGAGTACGTCTTCCAGATGCTGGCCTCGCAGAACATCGAGGCCCTCAACGGGCTCGGCGTGCGGAAGATCATCGCCAGCTGCCCCCACTGCTTCAACACGCTCAAGAACGAGTACCCCGACTACGGCGGGACGTTCGACGTCGTCCACCACTCCCAGTTCCTCATGCAGCTGGTGGAGGACGGGCGCCTCCAGATGAAGGGGGCGGCGCTCGACGAGCGCATCGCCTACCACGACTCCTGCTACCTCGGCCGCCACAACGACGTCTACCTCGCCCCCCGCAAGGTCATCGGCGCGATCGCCGGCGTCGAGGTCGTGGAGATGCCCCGCAACGGCACCCGGGGCCTGTGCTGCGGCGCCGGCGGAGCGCGCATGTTCATGGAGGAGCGGACGGGCAAGAAGGTCAACATCGAGCGCACCGAAGAGGCGCTCAGCACCGGCGCCGACCGCATCGCCGTGGCCTGCCCGTTCTGCATGATCATGCTGGACGACGGCGTGAAGGAGAAGGGCGCCGACGAACAGGTCAAGGTCAGCGACATCTCGATGGTGCTGCTCGAAGCCATCGAGAACGCCCCGCTCCGGGCGGCGGCGGCCGCCATGCTGCCGGGCGCCACCCCGGCCGAGACCGCCGGGTAGCGGCCAGAAACGGGCTGGAAGAAGCCGCCTCAGGGCGAACCGAGCGTCTGGAGTTCGGTGCGGGCCAGCGCCAGGATCTCCTGGAGGCGGTCAGGACCGAGGGCGGCGGAGAGCGCGTCGGCGCCGAGGACGGCCGTCACCCGAGCGCGGCAGGCGGCCAGGCGGGCCGACAGGGCGGGCAGTCCGACCAGGGGTTCCTGCAACGACAGACGGAGGGAGTCGGAGGCGCCCAGCAGTTTGGCGGCCGCCTCTGGTCGGCCCTCGGCCTCCACGAGGAGGGCGGTGGCCTCCAGGGTGTCCGCCACCCAACGCCGGGCCCCGAGATCCGACAGGATGCCCACCACCTCGAGGAGCGTGGCGCGGGCGCGATCGGCCTTGCCGCTGAGTACGGCGACCTCGCCGGCCCGCACCAGGGCCACCACCAGGATCTGGCGGAGCGCCAGGCCCCGGGCGTCGGCTACCGCCTCTTCGGCCAGCGCCTGGGCCCGGTCAGCGTCGCCCTGCAAGGCCACCACCGTCGCCAGAGCCGCCAGCGCATGGGGACGGGAGGCGCAACTGTCGGTGCCATCGGGCAGGTCGAGCGCCCGCTCGAAGTGCGCCCCCGCCTCGTCGACCCGGCCCGCCGCCATGGCGGCCCACCCGAGCTCATGGTGGCCCCAGGCCACCGCCCACCGGTAGCCGGTCTCCTGGTAGAGGGCGAGGACCGTTTCCAGCTGGCGCCGGCCCTCCTCCACGTCCCCGGTGGTGTGCGCCGTCTGGCCGAGGTAGAAGCGGCTGCGGGCCTCAGCCATCGGATCGTGAAGGGAGAGGGCGACGCGATGGGCTTCCCCGAGGAGCTCGTCCGCCCGTCGGGGGTCACCCTCCCCGGTTTCGATGATCGCGATCCGCAAACCGAGAAGTGCATCGACGCGGAAGGCATCGAGGACCGGCTCGGGAGCGGACAGTGCCTGTTCCAACCGGTCGTAGGGTGTCCCGAGGAATCCCCTCCAGAACAGCCAGTAGGGCCAGAGGGCGGCGCCCAGAACGACAGCGGCCCAGTGGTCGCCGACCGTCTGGGACCACTCGAGGGCGGCGTGGAAGTTCTCCCGGTCGTCGTCGACGCGCAGCATCCAGGTTGCTTCCCACCACGTGCCGATTCCCTGGTTCTGGCGGTTAAGCCGGGCCAGCGCCACCTGGAGGAAGTAGTCGCGGTGGCAGCGGCGGGCGGCCTCCGTCTCGCCGGCGGAGGCCAGCTTCTCAGCGCCGTACTCCCGGACGGTGTCGAGCAGCCGGTAGCGCACATCGGTCCCGCTGCTCTCCACAACCACCAGCGACTTGTCCACCAGTCGGGCGAGGAGGTCGAGGACGTCAGCTTCAGCCCGGTTGTGGGACGCGTCCCAGATCCCCTCGACCGCTTCGATGTCGAAGCTCTGGGGGAAAGCGGCCAGGCGGCGCAGGAGCGCCTGCTCACCCGCCGGCAGAAGCTCATAGCTCCAGTCCATCGTGGCCCGCAGCGTCTGGTGCCGGGACACGGTCGCCCGGCCCCCGTCGGAGAGCAGCCGGAAGCGGTCGTCGAGCCGTTCGGCCACCTGATGGGCGCCGAGCACCCGGATGCGGGTGGCGGCCAGTTCGAGAGCCAGCGGAATGCCGTCGAGGCGTCGGCAGATCTGAGCCACGGCGCCGGAGTTGTCTTCGGTCAACCCGAAGCCGGGCCGGGCGGTGGCGGCCCGGTCGCAGAAGAGGGCTACCGCGTCCGACCCGGCCAGATCGTCGGGGTGCTCGACACCCATCGGGGGCAAGGTGAGGCCCGGTAGGGGCCAGGGCACTTCCCCGGGAAGGCCGAGCACCTCGCGACTGGTGGTCAGGATGGTCACCCCCGGGCACCGGGCGAGAAGCACGCGGACCAGTTCGCTCACCGCTTTGACGACGTGCTCGCACGTGTCGAGGACGACGAGGACCTCCCGGGGCCGGAGGTAGTCACAGAGCCGTTCCACCGGAGCCGTGGTTTCGAGACCCAGCCCGCTCACGAGGATTCCGAGGGCGGTCATCATTTCGCTGGCCACGAGCGACGGGTCGCTGATCGACCCGAGCTCCACCACCCACACGCCGTCGGCAAACCGGTCCTGGACTTCGGCGGCAAGCCGGAGGGCCAGTCGGCTCTTGCCGGCCCCGCCCACGCCGGTCAGGGTCAGCAGCCGGCTCGTGGCCAGGAGCTTCTCCAACTGGTCGAGTTCCCGCTGGCGGCCGATGAAGGGCGTCAGGGCCACCGGCAGGTTGTGGTGCGACACGTCCGAGCCGACCGACCGAGCTCCGCCGGGAGTTCGGGGTGGGCGGCCTGATAGAGGCGCTCGGGCCGGCTCAGGTCGGCGAGGTGGTGTTCGCCGAGATCGAGGAGCGTCACGCCGGCGGGGAGCCGGTCCCGGGCCAGGTCGGCCGCGGCCCGGGAGCACAGGATCTGGCCACCGGCGGCCATGTCCAGCAGCCGGGCGGCCCGGTTGAGCGTCGGACCGAAGTACGTGCCCTGCCGGGGCTCGGCCGCCCCGGCGTGCAGGGCCATACGAACCCGGAGAGGGCTTTCGGCCAGCCATGTCTGATCGAGCAGCGCACGCTGACCGGCCACAGCCGCGGCCAGGGCGTCCGAGGCCGTGGGGAACGCGGCGCCGAGGCCGTCGCCGGTGTGGGCGAAGAGATGGCCGTGGTGGGTCTCCACGGTCTGCCTCATGATCTCGTCGTGGCGGGCCAGGTCGGAGGCCATGGCCTCCTGGTCGCCTTCCCAGCGGCGCGTGCTGGCTTCGATGTCGGTGAAGAGGAAGGCGAAGGTGTCCGCCCGGGCCGGGGTGGGGGCCGGCACGTCGGGTCCCGGCGGCGGCAAAGGAGGGACGACGGCGACGGGTTGGTCGAGTTCGGGGGACTGCTCGAGGATCTTCTGCTCGAGCTGTCGGAGGACGGGTGTGGGCTCGAGCCCCAGTTCTTCGTTGAGCAGGCGGCGGAGGTCCTGATAGGCCCGCAGGGCCTCGGCCTGGCGGCCGAGGCGGTAGAGGGCGACCATGAGCCGGCCCCAGGCCTGCTCCCGGAGCGGATGGGCGGCGAGATGCGGTTCCAGCATCGCCAGCGCTGCCGCCGGCCGACCCGCGGCCAGCTCTGCTTCCGTCAGCGCCTCCACGATCTCGAGCCGGGCTTCGTCGAGGCGGCTCGCTTCGATCCACGCGAACGGGCGGTCGGCGAACTCGCCGAGCGCCGGACCCCGCCACAAGGCCAGCGCCTGGCGGAGGAAACCGACGCCCGCCTCAGCATCGCCCGCCGCCGGCACAGGCGCGGCCGCCGTCGGCCAGGGCTCCAAAACAGTGAGCGTCGAGCCGGGTGGTGTCCACGTCGAGGAGATAACCGGGCCCGGTGGCCCGCAGCCCGGAGCGGTCGGAGACCCCCGCCGCCGACAGCGAACGCCGCAGCCGGTACACCAGGGTCTGGACGGCGGCGGCGACACTGGCCGGCGGATGCTCGCCCCACAGCTCCTCGGCCAGGGCGTCGAGAGGCACGGTCCGCCCCCGGTGCAGAGCGAGCATCGCCAGGAGCAGGCGCTGCTTGGCGCTGCTGATCTCGATGACCCGTCCGCCCGACGCGACCTCGAAAGGGCCGAGGAGGCGGAACTCGACCTGCCCGTCCGCGCTCATCCCGTCCGTCGTCTCCCTCCCTCGGTCGGAGCGTACTGTCGGTCCTGACCTGCGAATAGGGCGGTTTCCGGCCCCGCGAGCAACACGCGAGCGAGGCGCGAGGAGCGCCCCGCAGGCTGGGGGCGACACAGGAGGGAGGGAGACCCATGGACCCCACGAGCATCCTCGAGGCCGGCCGTTCCGCCATCGCCGCGGTAGGCGCCGACGTCGCCGCCCTGCTCCGTTCCGCCGACCGCTCCGACATCCCGATCTCGGGAGCGGAGTGGACCATCCGGCAGGCGGCCGTCCACCTCATCAACTTCAGCGCCGTCAACGCCGACGTCGCCGCCGGCGCACCGTCACCCCGGCTCAGCGTCGACCGGGCCCACGTGGCCGCCGACAACCTGCTGCGCATCGCCGACGTACCCGAGACCGACCCTGACAAGCTCGCCCGGCTGGTCGTCGACGGACTCGACCGCTTCCTCGAGGCCACCGCCGGCCGGTCGGGCGACGTGGAGATCACCTGGCACTGCGGGCTGAAACTGGGCCTGGCCCAGCTCGCCGGCGTGCAACTGGCCGAACTGGTGCTGCACGGCTACGACATGGCCCTGGCCGTCGGCGCCCCCTGGCCGATCGACCCGCAGCACGCTCTCGTGATCCTCAACGGCTACGGCCCCGCCTTCGGCTTGGTGGTGAACCGGGAGCGGGTCAACGGCCTCAACGCCGGCTTCGGGATCGAGCTCCGCGGCGGCCCGTCCTTCACCGCCCGCTTCGTCGATGGCGAGTACCAGGTCGAAGCCCCCGACGCGGGCCCGGTCGACTGCACGATCTCCGCCGACCCGGTCGCGTTCCTCCTGGTCGCCAGTGGCCGCCTGAACCCGCTCACCGCCGGGGCGCTCGGCCTGCTGAGCGCAGGCGGCGACCAGCCCGACCTGGCCCTCAGCTTCAACCAGCTCTTCGTCTACCCCTAAGAGGTCAGCTGTGGTCCTCGTCCTGGAAGTTCAGGTAGTAGCGGGACGGGGTCGGGCCGCGTTGCCCCTGATACTTGGACCGGGTCTCCCGGCTGCCGTAGGGATGCTCGGCCGGCGAGGTCATCCGGATGAAAGAGATCTGGCCGATCTTCATACCCGGGTAGATGGCAATCGGCAGATTGGCCACATTGGATAACTCCAGTGTCAAATGGCCACTCCAGCCACTATCAACGAAGCCAGCAGTGTTCGAGACGAAAACACCGCCGTCGCCGGCGACGAAGTTCTCGACGTGACGGCCGCCCGGCCGGACCTCAAGGTCGAAGATCGCCTCGGTGACGCCAGTGTCGACGACCTCCCGGACGAAATCCCAGGCGAGCGTGTGCTCGCTGCTGGCGCTGGGGACGGCGATGGACAACCCGGGCTGGAGCTGCGCGGTCCGGATCTTGATGACGCGCTCGTCCTCGTCGCGGCTGAAGAGGTTGTGGCCGGCCGTAACCCGAACTGACCGGCCCGAGGCCAGGCACACTTCGTAGATCCTGTCCGGCGGCCCCTCGAACCAGCCGGTGATGGGATGGAACCCTACCTCGAGGGTTTCCGGATCGAAGGCGACGACGTCGGCGTGGAGCTCTTTCTGGACGACCTGCTCGATCGGGACGACCTCTACGTCGCCGCCCCTGCGGATGACGACCGGCTCGCTGCCCGGGAGGCTGGAGTGAATGAGTAGACCCAAGCGGCCGAGGCTCGAATTGTGTGTGGGAATAAAGCTGCGCCCGACAAGGAACAGCCCGTCCTGGGCACTTACTTGGATGCATCGCACAGGGACAGATGGCACCTCTCGGATCTCGCTAATGGATCGAAAGAGGTGCTTCGGCTGGTGAGCAGCCTGGCGAGCTGCCTTTCGCCCCAAACGGAAGACCGGCCGATGCGGCGTAAAGCGCACCCGGTATCTCGGCCCGCAATCCACCCCTCGGAAGGTGGCACGGTCCTTACCTAGGACCGGACGAAACCCGAGGCTCGCAGCCAGCTCGCAGAAGCCCTCGGCCAGCAGTTCATTCGTCGAGCAAAATTCGCACCGCCCAACATCGTCAACGTACCCATCGCTATCCATGAGGCCCTGTAACAAGGCCGTTCGCTGTTGGACGCTTCCCTGCAAGTAGGCACGTGGAACGTGCTTCGCGCCTAGCAGCCCCATGCGCCTGAGCGCGCTCGAAATAGAATGGTTCTGCCGATACCGGCCCGTGGAATGGTCACGGGAATGGTTGCGGCCGTGGCTGATCGTGCCTATGGAGTATCTCAACGGCTGAGGTAGCGGTAGGACGATGCAGCCGCTCTGCCGCAGCCGCTCAATGATCTCTGGCTCAGCACATGTGATCTCCGCCTTGGTGCTGGTGCCATCGCCGAGCCAAATACCGAGGGCATATGGGTCGATCGGGAGGGGCCGCTCTGGATATCGGACGGGACCGGCCAGGTCAATCTGATAATTGCGTTCGCCGCGGACAACGACACTTCGCTCAAGTTCCGCTGTCGTTGCGAGGCGGTATTTCCGTTCTCCGCGACGCCGCCCGTTCTTGTCGCAGACTCGCCAGATATGGTCGACATCAGCGGTGATGGATTCACCGTCCGAAAAGATGAGCGTACGACAGGGGCGCCCCACCATGACCTCGGTTGCGGCCATGACCACCGTCGGTCCCCCCGGCTGTCGAAGACGACATCACCCGGTTTCAAATCGCCCATGGTTCGCCAGCCATAGGGCGTGGGAACCGGCGTGTCGACTGCCAGGGCCTTGCCCTCGAGGCGCGCCACGAGATCGTCTGGGAGCGTGACAACCTCGAGGGTGCTGCCAAGAACGAATTCGCCTGGGTGGAGAATGAACGCCTTGCCCTCGGCCACCTCAACGAGCTCGGTCAGGTCTTCCTGCGGCTGCTTGGGATCGATGTACGGCGTCGTGTCGTTCCGGAACACCCGGAAGAACCGGTCGACCCTCAGGTCGACCGACGACGGCTGGATGTCGCGGTGGTCGAGGGGATCGATGACGATGCGGCCCTTGGCCAGCTCCTCACGGATGGAAGCGTCGGAGAGGATCACGCGGCCACACTACCGACCGGGTAGGACAACTCCCGGGTGCCTTCGAACTAGCCGGAGGGCGGGGTGTCGCAGCCGGCGTCGCAGCAGCGGCCGGGCTGGCGCGAGACCCTCCGGCGGATCGACGGCAGGCCGGCCCCTTCCGGGATGGCGGACTCGCCGGCCACGCCCCGGTCGAGGAGCCGCTCGACGAGGTCGACCTTGTCACCGACGGGGTAGTTCCGCCAGATCTCGCGCTTCATGGCTTCGGGGGAGCCGCCGCCGTGGAGGGAGATGACCGAGTACCAGCTGCCGGCGTAGGAGGCGGTGAGGTCCTCGACCAGGCGGGCCACCTGGCGGCGGGCGGCGGCGGGGACGTCGGCCCGTCCGGCGAACACCTCTTCGAGAGTGGCGGCGGTGGCGGGGTTGTGGTCCTCGTCGGGGCCGGGCAGCGCCACGACGAGGCCGCCGGAGACGTAGTGGGCCAGCCGGTGCATGTCGTAGATCTTCGTGGCCAGAAGGAGCTTCCCGATGTTGGCGAAGACGGGATCGGGCACGACGCCGCCGCCGCCGTCGTCGACGCCGTAGACCGACGCCGCCACCCCGCAGGCGAAGAAGCCCTCGACGATGGTGATGAGTTCGACCATGGCGTCGCGGATGTGGTCGTGGATGTCGGGGTCGAGCCCGTTGGCCTCCACCATCAGGGCGGCGGCGCCGATGAGCAGGTCGCCGAACCCGGCCCGGGCCCCGATGCACGAATGGCGGTGGTGGGTGGCGTAGCCGATCGTGGCCAGGCCGGCTTCGGCCACTTCACCGGCCAGGAACACCCGGTCGTGGGGCACGAACACGTCGTCGAAGGCCACGACGCCGGTCGACTGGCCGTAGCGGCCGGAGAAGGGCGCGCCTGCCTCCCGAGAGGGCGGGTGAATCCCCCAAGCCTTTTCCCCGGGGCGCCCGGCGGGCCGGGCCACGATCGTCACCCCGGGGGCGTCGACGGGGACGGCGCAGCAGACGGCGAAGTCGGCCTCGTCGGGCGTCATGGTCCGGCAGGGCATCACCAGGAACTCGTGCACGTAGGGAGCAGCGGTGACGATGGCCTTCGTGCCCCGGATCACGATGCCGTCGGGGCGGCGCTCGGTGATGTGCACGTAGGCGTCGGGCCTGTCCTGCTGACCGGGCCGTTGCGAGCGGTCGCCCTTGGCGTCGGTCATGGCGATGCCCAGGGTCAGGTCGTCGTCCTGCACCCGGTGGACATAGTCGAGGAGCCGCTGGCGTCGCTGTCCGTCGCCGGCGTGCTCGGCGTCGGCCACGGCCGTGGCGGCCGAGAGGGCGTTGAGCCCGTCGTGGGTCAGGTAGCGCTGGGCGCAGCCCGACTCCCGGCAGACGAGGCGGACGGCCTCCAGCTTCTGGAGCAGGTCGGTGGTCGTCTCGTTGACGTGGACCAGCCGGTTGACGGTCCGGCCCGAGGTGGCCTGCTTGGCCGTCATCACCCCGGCGTGCTCCGGCCGGAGGGCGAAGTCGTAGGTCACGCCGATGGCGGCGATGCCCGGCGCCAGGCGGGGCTCGTCGGCGACGCAGGCGACGGCCTCGCCGTCGACGAAGACACGCGGCCGGTAGCGGCGCAGCGACTCCCGGTACTCCTCGGCGGTGAGCAAGGCCATGGCGCGCCCCCTGCGCTCGATGGTGCTCGCCAGACGGTAGTTTGCCCTCGTGCCCACCCTCGATCGCGGCCGGTCCGTCCTCTGCCTCATCGACCTTCAGGAGAAGCTGATGCCGGTCATCGCCGGCGCCGACGAGGTCGTGGCCAACGCCGGGCGGCTCCTGGCCGCCGCCGAGCAGCTGCGCGTGCCGATCGTCTCGACGGAGCAGAACCCGAAAGGGCTCGGCCCCACGGTCCCGGAGCTGACCCGGCCCGACGGCGCCCACCCGGTGGTGGCCAAGATGACCTTCGACGCCTGCCGGACCGGCGGCGTGATGGACGTCCTCCCGGCCGGCCACCAGGTCGTGCTGGCCGGCGCCGAAGCCCACGTCTGCGTGCTGCAGACGGCCCTCGGCCTCCTCGACCGCTCCCGGCGCGTCTTCGTCGTCGCCGACGCCGTCGGCTCCCGCCGCCCGGAGAACAAGAAGGCCGCCCTCCGCCGCCTGGAGCGGGCCGGGGCCGAGATCGTCACCACCGAGATGGTCGTCTTCGAATGGCTGGGCACCGCCGAGGACCCCAACTTCAAGTCGGTCATCGCGCTCGTCAAGTGACCGGCCCGAGCCGCTAATCTGTGCCCCGCACGCGGGTGTAGTTCAGAGGCAGAACATCAGCTTCCCAAGCTGAGAACGCGAGTTCGATTCTCGTCACCCGCTCCAATCACATCCAGGTCAAGCGAGCGCGTTATGGAGCAGCTGCGCACGTAGGGAACCGGTCAGGTAGGCGGCAGGCCGGCGAGGATGCCTTCGAACTCGCCGGCCAGCCGGTCCAGACCCCGCTCGGTCGCCTGCCGGAGGGCTCGTTCGGCCACCTGGCGGCACCGTTCGATATGGGCTGGGCTGCTGCTGGCCGCCAGGCCCCGAGCCTGGTACCGCCAGGCGAGCAGGCGGAACAGAGTCAAGCCCCGCTCGGCCATGACGGCGTCGGCGGCGTCGAACAACTCGATCGCCTCGTCCCACCGGCCCTGCGCCGCGACGCTCGACGCCAGGGGCGACAACACCGGCCCGAGGGTTAGCAGGACGAAGTGAGGCCATTGATGCTGGTAGGGGCGGAGCACCTCCTCGGCTGCGGCCCCGAGCTCCGGATCCTCGAGGTGCAGGGCGCACCGGCCGAGATTGCCCCACGTGTTGAGCGTCAGGTGGTCACGGGGCAGCGCCGCCGGTCGACGCAGGCCGCTGTCGGAAAGCACCCGCCGAGCCTCCTCCGTGCGCCCGGCCAGGGCGAGGAACTGAGCATGAGCGACCGTCCACCCCATCGAGCCGGGGTACTCGTCCACGAGGCCGCCCACCAGATCAGCGAGATCTCCTTCCTCTGCCCGCAGGACCGCGGCGCAGGCGGCGTTGGCTCCCCACCATTGCTGGCCGTCAGGGAAAGCGACCTGCTGGGTGGCGGCGAACATCTCGTTGTTGGCCGCCTCGAAGCCGTCGAGGTCGCCGTCATAGGCGAGGAACTGGAGCGGGACCCACCGGGCGACCAACGTGACGAAGGGAGGGCAGTCGTGCTGGCTGATCTCGACCGCCTCGCTGGTCAAGCGCCGGGCCCGGTCGAAGTCCCCCACGACCATCCAAGGGCTCATGGCCATGGTTCGGGCGAGGGCCCGCAGCGTGGGGTCGCCGGTGGCGTCGGCCAGCGACACGGCTTCCGTCGACCGGGCCAGTTGCGTTTCCCAGGTCTCGGGCACCGCCGCCGCGATGGCGGTACGGATGAGGACTTCGGCCCGAACGCGGTCGTCACCCACCGACCGGGCCATGTCGATGGCCCGGTCGGTCAGATCGAGGCGCCGTTCGACCGGCAACTCCGTGTCGTAGGCCAGCTCGGCCGCCAGCGTGGCGTGCAGGAGCGCCGCGCCGGCCGACGGCTCATCGCCCAGGGAGCCGAGGATGGCCTCGAGCAGGGTCACCCGCTCCCTGTCCACCGAGCTGAGGATGCTCGTCAGACCGCGGAAGTTCGCCACCGCCGCCCGCACGGCCAGGTCGACCCGGCCCGCGGACAGCGCGGCCCAGCCGGCATCGAGCAGGGTCTGGCGAAAGGCGGGGTCCCCCTGGTCACGCTGGGTCTCGCCCAATCCGCAGAGCAGTTCCATGCGCAGAGCCGAATCGGCCTGGTCATCGTCGTCGAGGAGCTCGAGGGCCTGGCGGTAGCAGACCTCGGCTTCTGCCCGGGCTCCGGCGGCGGTCGCTTGCCCGGCGGCGGCGAGCAGATACCTCACCGCCTGGGTCACGTCGCCCCCGGCCGGACCGGCCTCGAGGGCGTGGTGAGCCAGCGCCGCGGCGTCATGGGGACGGAGCTTCTCGAGGGCGTCGGTGACACGGTGGTGCAGGCGCCGGCGGCGGGTCGACGACAACTCGCGATACAGCGTGTCGCGCACCACGGCATGGGCGAAACGGAACCGGTCGGCGCCCGTCTCTTCCACCAGCCGCGCCCGGCACGCCTCGTCCAACCCGTCCAGGATGACGTTCTCGTCGAGGTCGACCACCGTGCCGACCAGCTCCAGGTCGAAGTCACGGCCCACGGCGCTGGCGACCGACAGGACCCGGTTGGCGCTCTCCGACAGCCGGCCCAGGCGGCGCCCCACCACCTCCCGGACGCCTTCGGGCACCAAGACCCGTTCCGGGTCGATCACCTGCCAGCGACCCTCCACCAGCCGCACCTGGCCCGTCTCGACCAGATGGCGGAGGACCTCGACGACGAAGAACGGGTTGCCGTCGGTCTCGGCGTAGATCGCCTCGGTCAGGCGGCGGCCGTCGCCGTCGAGTTCGTGACCGGCAGCCGTCTCGGCCAGCGCGAGGACTTCGGCCGAGCTCAACCCGCCGAGGTCGAACCGCTCCACGCCCTGAAGACGGCGGAGGTCGGCCAGCACCGACGACAGCGGATGGACCCGGTCGACCTCGGTGTCCCGGTAGGTGCCGACGACCAGCAGGCGGGCCGACCCGTCGGCCGCCGCCCCTTTCAAGAGATGGACGAGGAGCAGCAGGGTGGCCCGGGTGGCCCAGTGGAGATCGTCGAGCACCACCACCAGGCCGCAACGATGGGAGGCCTCGATCAGCCACGAGGCGACCGCCTCGAACAGCCGGTACTCCTCGGTCTGCGGATCCGAACTCACCGCCGCCGCCAACCCCGGCACCCGTTGCTCCAGCTCGGGCAGCAGCCGGACCAACTCCCCGGCCAGGCGCCCCAACGCCGGCGCCGCGTCGTGCGCCGTGTGGAACTCCAAGGCCTCCACGAAGGGCTGGAACGGCACCGACAGCCCTTCGTCGCACGACCCGTAGAGCACCAGCGCCCCGAGCAGGTGGGCCCGCTGCGCCACCTCCGCCGCCGTGCGGGTCTTGCCCACCCCCGGCTCTCCGGACAGCAGCACCGCCTCGCAGCCCCCTCCACCTCGTACCCGGGCCCACGCCGCTCCGATGCGGTCGAGGATCTCCTCGCGCCCCACGTAGGCCGTCGGCGCTCCCCCCGCCAGCAGCCCCGGCATCGGGACCTCCGCCCCACCGGGCATCGGAGCGGCCGCCAACGGCTCCCACAGCACCTGGCAGGCGGCGACCGGGTCGGGCAGGCCCTTCAGCGGGAGTTCACCGACCGGCTCGAAGTGGTGCGCTCCCCGGCCCCGAGCCAGGGACCGAACCACGTCCGCCACCAGCACCTGCCCGGCCTGCGCCGCGGCGCACAACCTCGACGCCTCGACCACCGGCGTCCCGAACACGTCGCCGGCCTCGAACGACACGTCGCCCGTCGAAATCCCCACGCGGAGGGCCACCGACCGTCCAGGATTCGGACCGAGGTCACGGCGGCCGTCCAGCTCGGCGTGCTGCTGAATGGCCACCCCGGCATCGACCGCGTCGACTGCCGCGTCGAACACAGCCAGCACGCCGTCTCCCAGGCCCTTCAACACCCGGCCGTGATGCCGGTCGACGAGGACGGCGAGCCGGCGGTCGAGATCGCGGCGAACTTCATCGGCCGCCTCTTCACCGAGCCGGGCGCGCAGCTCGGTCGACCCCACCACATCGACGAACAGCACCGACGCCGTGACCGTGCGCCGACCCTCGTCCGAAGCCCCCACAACCCCGATCGTACCGGGGGCCGGTGAGGGGACGCCCTTGTCCGGTAGCGTGAGCGGTTCTCCGAGAGGGAGGACGCGATGGCACTCGCCGCTGGTCGGGTCAGCGCCAACGGGATCGACTTCGCCTACCTCGAGACCGGCTCGGGGCCGCTGGCCCTGTGCCTGCACGGATTCCCCGACTCACCACACACCTACCGTCATCTCATGCCGGCCCTCGCCGCCGCCGGGTACCGGGCGGTGGCGCCGTTCCAGCGGGGCTATGCCCCGACGGCGATTCCCGCCGATGGCGACTTCACGACGGTCGCCTTGATGCAGGACGCCAACGCGCTCCACGAGGTGCTGGGCGGCGACGGCGACGCCGTGATCATCGCCCACGACTGGGGGGTGGCCGCCGGCTGGGGGGCGCCCGTGCACGCCCCTGAACGGTGGAGCAAGGTGGTCATCGCCAACATCCCGCCGCTCCCCGTCTACGGCGCTGTGCTTTTCGCCCCGGCGCAGATCTACCGCGTGTGCCACTTCTGGTTCTTCCAGATGGCCATCGCCGAGGGGATCATCGCCGCCGCCGACTTCGCCTTCATCGATCACATCTGGTCGACGTGGTCGCCGGGCTACGACGCCACCGAGGACCTGGCGCGGGCCAAGGACTGCCTGCGGGACCCGGCCAACCTCGCCGCCGCCCTCGGCTACTACCGGCAAGCCTTCGATCCCGCCCGCTTCGGCTCGGAGGAGTGGACAGCCGAGCAGGGCGGCACCTGGGGCGCCGTCCCATCCCAACCCACCTTGTATCTGCACGGCAGCGACGACGGCATGCTGCCCCTCGACGACGACAACCTCGCTCAGGTGGCGGCCATCCTGGCCAAGGGGTCGGAAGCCGTCCGGATCCACGACGCCGGTCACTTCCTCATCGCCGAACAGCCCGACGAGGTGAACGACCGCATCATCCGCTTCCTGGCTGCCGAGGTCTGACCCTCATTCGGGCTGGGCGGGGAAGGTGACCTCGACACGGGCGCCGCCCAGGGGACTCTGGCCGATGGTGACGGTACCGCCGTGGGCGGCCACCAGCTCGGTGACGATGGCCAGCCCGAGGCCGCTGCCGCCGGCGTCGCGGGAGCGGGCTTCGTCGAGGCGGACGAAGCGCTCGAACACCCGGTGGCGCTCGGCCTCCGGGATCCCGGCGCCGTCGTCGTCGACGCACAGCCGGACGGCGCCCTGCCCGTCGACGGCGAGGGAGAGGGCCATGGCGGTGCGGGCATGCCGGGCGGCGTTATCGGCCAGGTTCCGCACGACCCGCTGGAGCTGAGCCTCGTCACCCAGGACCCGTCCGGCCGACACCGCCGTGGTGTCGACCCGGAGGCTCGTCGCCTCCCGGAGCCGGAGAGCCGCTTCGAACACCAGGTCGTCGACGTCGACCGGCTGGCGGCGCACCACCAGGCTGCCCTCGTCGACCCGGGCCAGGAGCAGCAGGTCCTCCACCAGCTGCTGGACCCGGGCCCCTTCGCTCAGGACCAGCTGGGCCAGCTGGGCGGTGGTCGTCCGGTCCGGGTGCGTCAGGGCGACCTCGGCGTGCTGGCGGATGGTGGCCAGCGGGGAACGAAGCTCGTGCGAGGCGTCGGAGACGAAGCGCCGCTGGCGGGTCTGGGCCCCTTCCAGGCGCTCCAACATGCGGTTCATGGTGGCGGCCAGCCGGGCGATCTCGTCGTGGCCCGGGGGATTGGGCACCCGGCGGCCGAGCTCGGCGGCCGAGATCGCCTCGACCTCGGCCCGGATGGCATCGACCGGGGCCAGCGCCCTCCCCGTCACCCGCCAGGTCGTGATCCCGACCAGCAGCAACAGCAGGGGCACGCCCCGCCAGAGAACCTCGCTGGCCGCCTCGGTGGCGTCGTCGGAGACCGTCCGGGCGACGAGCACCGTGAAGCGCCCACCCGGGGCGTTGGCCCGCTCGGCCACCACGAGGAACGGCTCGTCCTCGACGGGCGTCGTGGCCAGGCGGGTGCTCTCCCCCGGCTCCAGGTCGGTGAGGGGCGGTCGCCCCCGCATGTTGGGGCTGGCGTCCACCGCCCGCCCGGTGTGGTCGAGGATCTGGATGATCAGCTCCTCGTCGTCGTCGTCCACCGCCAGGTGGGCCGCCACCTCACCTGATTCGAGGACGGCGACCACCTCCCGGGCCCGCGACCGGGCGGCCGTCCGCACGCTGTCGTCCTGGGCGTCGCGCACGATGGCGATCATCACCGCGGCCCCGATGAGGAGGGCCACGCCCACCACCGCCACCGCCGCCGCCGTGGTGCGCAGCCGGATGCTCCCGGTGGCCGAGTGCAGCCGGTGCCGGAGGCCGCGGCCGGCGTCAGCCGTCATCGGCCGCCAGCCGGTAGCCGACACCCCGGACCGTGGTGAGCGTCTCCCGGCCGAAGGGCCGGTCGAGCTTGTTGCGGAGCCGGCGGACGTACACCTCGACGATGTTGGGGTCGCCTTCGAACTCGTAGTCCCAGACGTGGTCGAGGATCGTCTGCTTGGAGACGACCTCACCCTGACGGCGCAACAGGAACTCCAGGAGGGCCATCTCCCGGGCGGTCAGGTCGATCGGAGCCTCGCCCCGGCTGGTCCGGCGCGTCGCCGGGTCGAAGCGAAGGTCGCCCGCCTCCAGTACCGCCGGGCGCTCCTGCGCTCCCCGCCGCAGCAGCGCCCGCAGGTGGGCGAGGAGCACCACGGAGGAGAAGGGCTTGGTCAGGTAGTCGTCGGCGCCGGTGTCGAGCGCTTCGGCCTCGTCGAGCTCGCCGTCCTTGGCGGTGAGCATGAGGATCGGCGTCCAGATGCCTTCCGCCCGAAGCGTGCCGCACACCCGGAAGCCGTTCATGCCGGGCAGCATGATGTCGAGGATGATGGCGTCGTAGGGGTGCTCGCGGGCCATCCACAGGCCGTCGGTGCCGTCGTGGGCGACGTCGACGGCGAAGCCCTCGGCCTCCAGGCCGTCCCGCAGCCCGGCGGCGAGCTGCTTCTCGTCCTCCACCACCAGCACCCTCACGACTCTTCATGATCGCAGCCACCGTCCGGGCCGGGCTTCTCCCCTGTTCAGGGTCCGGTCAGGAAGGGGTGGCCAGGCTGCTCCTCAGGAACGACCACAATCAGCGAGACGAGAGGAAGGCTCATGCGGCGCAAGACAAAGTGGATCGCCGGCGGGGCGCTGGCCGGCGCCCTGCTCATCGGCGGCATCGGCACCGGCGTCGCCCAGCAGGCCGCCTCCGACGACGACCAGCCGCTCACCGGCGAGACCTACGACCGGGCGACCGCCGCCGCCCTGGAGCACACCAAGGGCGGCAAGGTGACCGAGACCGAGATGGGCGACGACGGCGCCGCCTACGGCGTCGAGGTCCTGCTCGACATGGGGCGCCAGGTCGAGGTGAACCTTGACCGGGACTTCAAGGTCACCGGCCAGGAAGAGGACGACGACTCCGGCGAATCGGGCGAATTCGACGACGACTGACGCCGCGCCCGACGCCAAGGGCAGGGAAAGCGCTGGTCGGGAGGGAAACCTCCTGACCAGCGCTTTCGCGCGGTAACGAAGGAGATCGGCTCCCCCCAGCCGAGCCGGGCAAAGGGTGCGTCTGCTCGACGGCCCCCGCCCCTTTCACGCGAATGTCACACCGGCGACGAGGGCCCGGAGGGTGGCGTGACGAATCTCCATCTCGTACAGTAAGTCCACCAATTTGATCGAGATTATCGGGAGGGTTCATGGCGGTTCGGTTGCGCACCCGCAATGAGGCTGCCGCGCCGACGCTTCCGACCGTGGTTTCGCCCGCTCCGGAGACGGGTGAGCAGCTCCCGGGAGGCCGGCCGGACCGCCTCCGCCGGGGTGCCCGCCGCGTCGGCGCCCTCCTCGTCGGCCTCGGCCTCTTCGTCACGGCTCTGGGGGTCATGAAGGCGGGGGCCGCGGCCCTCATCCCCTCGCTCCAGGGGTCGATCTTCACCGACAACATCTGGAGCACCCTCGGCATGGGCTGGCTCGGTGCCGGCCTGGTCCTGTCGGGCTCGCCCATCGCCGCCTCGTCCCTCACCCTCCTCGACGGCGGCGCCATCGACAAATTCCAGGCCTTCACCATGCTGACCGGGTCCCGGCTGGGGGCGTCGTTCGTGGTGCTGGTGGTTGGCTTCATCTACGCCCTCCGCCGGACGGGCGGCCAGAGCCGGCGGGCTCCGATGGCCATCGGGATCCTGTCGCTGACCATGACGATGGTGGCCTACCTTCCGGGCGCCGTCATCGGCTATCTGCTCCTCTCCGGCGGTCACCTCGACGGGGTGAACCTGACGGCGCCGCCGGGGCTGCTCTCGGTGACCGATGCCGCCTTCGGCTGGGCCGTCGACCTCGCCAAGGACTTCCTGCCGTCGTGGGGCCTGTTCCCGGTCGGGCTGGGCATCCTGCTGCTGGCCTTCAAGGCGTTCGACGGCGCGCTCCCCCAGGTCGACTCCGAGCGGCTCGAGCACCGCTCCGACGCCTGGTACAAGAAGCCGTGGCTGATGTTCCTCGTCGGTTGCGGCGTGGCGCTCCTGACGCTGTCGGTGTCAGTGGCCCTGACGGTGCTCGTCCCGCTGGTGGCCAAGGGCTACCTGAAGCGGGAGGACACCCTCCCGTACATCGCCGGCGCCAACATCACAACCCTGGCCGACACGCTGGTGGCGGCCATCCTCCTCGGCGACCCGGTCGCCTCCCGGGTGGTGCTGGCCCAGGGCCTCGGCGTGATGCTGTTCACCCTGCCGCTGATCCTCGTCTTCTACCCCCCGGTGCGGGCCTTCTGCCTCGGCGTCTCCAAGGCGACCCTCGGCTCCCGCTACCGGCTGGCGGGATTCATCGGCGTCCTCTTCACCGTCCCCATCGGGCTGATCGCCGTCTGATCATCTGGCCAGTGTGACGACCGCCGCCGCGGCGGCGGCGAGGGGCGGGAGCTTGATGTCGGTGATCCCGGCCCGGGCCGGGTCGCGGTACCAGCCGGTGGCGGCGGCGGCGTACTGGGCCGGGTCGTCGTAGCGGGCCAGCGCGGTGTCGCCCACGGCGACGTGGGTCGTCTGGCCGAGGTCGTGGACGGTCAGGCGGTAGCGGCGGCTGTCGACCTTGCCGGCATAGCTCCCCACACTCGGGCCGATCCCCACCGTGATCCCCGTCGGGGTCGGGGTGGTGGTGAAGGTCTGCTCGGCGTACTCGCCCCGGGCGTAGGCCCGGCTGACGCCGTCGTCCTCGTAGAGGGTGAACGAGCCGGCCGCCGCGGGGTAGACGTCGAGGTCGAGCCGGCCCCGGTCGCGGGTCCGCCATGACAGCGTGCCCTCGGGCCACATCGGCACGATCGAGCCGCCTTTGACGAACAGCGGCAGCCGCTCGGGTGGGGCGGGATAGCCGTTGATGGTGAGGGGCCCCTGGTACACCTGGCCCGACCAGTAGTCGGTCCACGTGCCCCGTGGGCAGGTAGATGCCGTCCCGGACGGTCGTGTCGGAGTGGACGGGGGCGACCAGGAAGGCCTCGCCGGAGAGGAACTGGTACTTCACGTCCTCGCCCCAGGTCTTGGGGTCGTCGGGGTACTCGAGCACCAGCGGGCGGACGGCGCCGACGCCCGTACGGTGGGCCCGGGCGGCGTAGGTGTACTGGTAGGGCAGAAGCCGTTCCCGCAGCAGGAACCAGCCGCGGTTGGCCGACAGGAACGGTTCCCCGTCCCGCCAGGGCCGCTTGTGGCGGACGGACCAGCCGTTCATGGCCATGCCGGTGGGCAGGAACGACTTCCAGGCCAGGTCCCGCAGGTAGGTCTGGGCGCTGCCCTCGAAGATGCCGTCGACGTCGCTGGTGGTGTAGGCCTGACCCGACATCGTGGACCCGGCGTAGGTGGGGATCTGCCAGCGGATCGACTCCCAGTTGCCCTTCTGGTCGCCGCTCCAGTGGACGCCGCAGCGTTGGCTACCGGCCCACCCCTCGGGCAGCCAGACGAAGCCCCGGATGTCGCCAGCCTCTCCAGAAGGCTCAGTGCGCTCCATCCCGGCGTGGGCGTCGTCGCAGGCGGAGAGCGCCGCCCGGTAGCCCGGCCCGACCCAGCCGATGTCGAGCTTGCGCACCCGCACCCCGGCCCGGACCTCGGCGCCGTGGGTCCCGAGCCCGGTCGACGTCCACAGGCCGAGCTGCATGTTCCGGGCGTTGAGCCCGGCGGCCACCTCGTCGAGGAACTCGTAGCCGCAGCCGTAGCCGTCGTTGACCAGCATCCAGCCCAGCGGGATCTCGTGCTTGCGGTATTCGTCGGCGACCTTCAGGGAGTCGAGCGTGTGGATCTCACCGTGGCGGGCGCTGTGGAGGTAACAGTCGGCGTCCCCCATCTCCAGGCCGTAGATGGGCGGCATGAACGGGCGGCCGGTCAGCTCGGTGTACCGGTCGATCACGTGCTTCAGGTCGCCGACGAAGTAGTAGGCGTCGAAGCGGGGCTCCTCGTGGCTGGCCAGCAGCGGAGCGGTGAACGAGTACGACCCCGGCGCCAGAGTGTTGCGGAGGACGCCGTAGCCGGCGGTCGAGACGTAGAACGGCACCGAGTTGGGGTGGCCCCCGTCGTCCCAGTCGTAGCTGACGGCCACCTTGATGGTCTGGTCCCGGTGGGAGAAGCGGCCGTTCTGCATGCCCCCGCCGAAGAACTGCTCGTCGGTGCCGCGGCTGAGCACCTGCGTCGTCTGGCGACCGTCCCAGGTGGGGCCGACGAGCTCCTCCCAGATCACCGTCCGGTCGTCGGCCCGGTAGAGGGCGAAGCGCAGGTTGGCCTTGTAGACCCGCAGGGCCAGCGAGCGGGTGGACAGGAGGTGGTAGGCGCCGGCGTCGGTGACCCGGGGGTGACGCCCGGGTAGTCGTGCTTGACGACGACGTTGGAGTCGGGGGCGCCGTCGCGCTCCGGCGGGCTGTTGGCCGGATCGGTGAAGGTGTCGTCGGGCGTCATCCAGATCCGGAACAGGTCGTCGGCCAGGAAGACGACCCGGACCCGGACGGGCAGCGCCTCGATGGCCACCGTGTCGCCCCGGACGTCGAGACCCGTGACCGGGCCGGGGACGGCCGTCACGCCGGGGGCGCCCCGGGCCAGCGCCGGCAGGCTGACGACGAGGAGGACGCCCGCCAGAGCGACGAGCGGGCGCGGTCGACGATGCCGACGTCGCCCTCGCACCGGACCCATTGGCGCCCTCGTCTACGACCCTCTCCCCTGGGGCCCCCAAAATAGAACGGCCCCGCCCCGGTCGTCATCCGGGGCGGGGCCGTTCATGAGAACTGCCTGCTTACCTGCCGGCTACGGAATGGCCGCGAACATGGCGAACCCGGGCTGGAAGATGGGGTTGCGCCCGGCCCACTTGCCCTCCTCGCAGGGCCAGCAGTCCTTGCCGGGGTGCTTGTCCATCAGCATCGTGAAGTTGCCGCCCAGGTAGAGGGCGTTCGGGCCGGCCAGGAGCACCGTCGGCCCTTCGGGCGTGTTGGCCCACGGAGTCCAGCTGGTGTCGACGTCACCGTCGTAGGTGAAGGCCACGAGGTGCTTGTGAGGAAGGGAAGTATCGTCGCTGGCGGTCGTCCGACTGGGGCCCGAGAACGGCGGGAAGCACTGCGATGGCACGTGGTGGAGACAATCGTCGTCGGGATCGGGCTGCACGACGTCGAAGTGCCCGCCGAGGTAGATGCGGTGGTCGGAGATGGCCACGCCCAGGGCGTCGCCGTCGACGTGGGCGATGCGCCGGTCGAGCTTGGCGTGCTCGCTCATGCCGTCCCACTCGGGCCTCTTGGCGGTGTTCATCATCGGCCACTCTTCGCCCGGCTTGAGGCACGTGACGCCGCCGCCCTGGCCGCCCAGGGCGGCGCAGAGGAAGCTCTTGTCGGGCGAGAGCGTGATCTGGAAGACGGGCCGGTCGTTCCGGGGGCGCCAGTCGGCCTGATTCCCGTCCGAGGCGTTGAGGACGGTCAGCCCGCCGTGGGGGTCGTACTTGCTCAGCGGCCAGGTGGGCGCCTCGGGACCGGCGTGGAGGAACTCACCGCCGACCACGAGATACCGGTCGATGACCGCAATCGAGTTCACCATGCCCTCGTCGTCATGGGACGGCGTGCCCGCCCGGTCGACGTACGAGCCCGTGAACGGCGGGGCCACCCAGTCCCTCATGAGCTTGCCTGTCCGGGGATCGACGGCAGCCACCATCCTGTACTTCGTGTCGCCGTCGACCTCCTTGAAGGCGCCGCCGATGAAGAGACGGTCTCCCGAACCCGACAGGGCGACGCCGTGGACGGAGCCACCCGTGGAAGACGACGGGTCCCAGCCGTCGATCAGCTTCCCGGCGTTCGGCCCGTTCAGGTACAGGGCACCGAAGCCGGGCGCCCGACCACCGCCGGCCTCGGTGAACCGTCCGCTGATGTAGAGGATCTGGCCGTCGGGTGACACGTCCATCCCCTGAACGTGCATGTTGGGCTTGGCGTTGCGGGTGAAGGTGAGGTCGGAAGCGACTTTGCCGGTGGTGGCGTCGAGCTCGACGAGGTACTCGATGTCGTCGTGGACGTCCGTGCCCCTGCCGTCAGGCTTGTCGTCCTTGACGGTCGGGTCGAGGAGCCCATGGATGAAGCCGCCGACAAAGAGGCGGTTGCCGACCTGGAGGAGGCTCCGGACCTCCTCGGCGTACTGGGCGTTGCTGCGGTTCACCGGCTTACAACCCGGCCACGGCTTGCACATCTCCCGGAAGGGGTGGCTCGGGTCCTCCTGCACCTGGGGCCGCGTCCCGATCGTGCCAGGGAGGTGCTTGGAGGCATACAGCTTGTCGAGGATGGGCGCGGCCGGCGTGACCGGGGCCGGGCCGCTCGGCGTGGCGGGGCCGGGGTTGAGAGGGTTCACGCTGCCGCCCGCCAGGGCGGACCCCGGCACGACGGCCATCCCGACGATGGGCTTGATCACGGCACCGGGGTGGCCGAGGTCGACGGCGTCGCCGAAGGTGGCCAGCGACCCGTCGCCGGCGACGGCCCAGTAGCCCGCCCCGGACGGCGTGGAGGTCACCGCGGCCACGGACTTGAGCGAGGTGGCCGAACCAAGGGCGGCGGCGTCACCGTAGGGGAGGATCTTCCCGTCGGAGCCGACGATCCAGTACCCCTTGTTCGACGGTGTCGGCGCCATCCCCGAGATGGGCTTGGCCAGCTTCGTGTCACCGGCGGAGCCGTAGAAGACGGCGTCCCCGAAGGAGAAGATCCCACCGTCGGAGGCCACCATCCGGTAGCCCTGCCCGGTGGCCGACGCCGTCATCCCGGTGATCGGCTTGTTGAGCTTGATGTCCCCCGTCGAGCCGAAGAAGTCAGCGTCACCGAAGGCGAAGATGCCGCCGTCGGAGGCCACCAGCCAGTAGCCCTGGCCCGTCGGAGTGGCGGCCATGCCGACGATCGGCTTGTTGAGCCGCATGTCGCCCGTCGAGCCGAAGAAGCCGGCGTCACCGAAGGCGAAGATCCCGCCGTCGGAGGCCACCAGCCAGTAGCCCTTGCCGGAGGGGGTGGGCGCCATGCCCACGATCGGCATGTTCAGGGGGATGCCCCCGGTGGACCCGTGGAACACGGCGGAGCCGTAGGCGAAGATGCCGCCGTCGGAGGCGACCATCCAGTAGCCGCTGGGCGCCGGTGAGGCGGCGCTGGCCGGTGCGGCACCACCGGTGGTGAGAACGGGCGTCAGGCCCGTCAGTGCAGCGACGGCGAGCGCGACGACGCCACGCCGGAGACGGAAAAGGGGTGAATGGCGCATGTCACTCCGTTCGGGCACAGCGAGGCGAGGGGTAGCCCTACGTATCAGGACTCAGATACGCCTTCTTCGGGCAGATCTCCTGCCTCCGTCACCCCCTGTTCACCTACAAGGGTTCTCGCCGCGTCGGTAATCTGGCGTTCTGTGGTCACGAAACGGCGATATACGCCGTCTGATGACCACAGAACCGCTGAGACCTAGCGGCTACTTCGCCGGGAACATGGCGAAGCCCGGGTGGGCGATCGGCTTGCCCCCGTTCGTCTTGTGCTTCTCAAGGATGTTCTGGAAGGTGCCCCCCACGTAGAGGGCTTTGGGGCCGGCCAGCAGGAAGGTCGGCCCTTCCTCGGTGTCGGTCTGGGCGGTCCAGCTGGCGTCGGACTTCCCTTGCAGGTCGAAGGCCACGAGGTGGCGGTGCTTGGTCCCCTCTTTGATGCAGATGGTCGGGACCTTCTTCAGGCACTTCGCGTTGTGGTTGGGGACCTCGGCGTCGAAGTGGCCGCCGACGTAGACCCGCTTATCGGTGGCGGTGATGCCGAGGACGTCTCCGTCCACCCGGCCGATCCAGATCGGCTTCTCGCTGCCGCCCGGCTTGAACGCTTCGATCCAACCGCCGCTGCCGCCCATGGCGAAGTAGGCGGTGTTCCCGTCCGGCGACATGGCGATACGGAGCACCGGGCGGTTGTTGACGGGATGCCAGGAGGAGAGCCGGCCGTCGGAGGTGTTGAGGGCGATGAAGCCGCCATACCGCTGGGCCTTCGGGTCCTGCTTGCGGGTCCAGCCGAAGTGCTCGAAGGTGCCCCCGACGAGCAGCATCTTGCCCCCGTCGACGACTTCGATGGCGTCGACGACGCCCTGCCGGCTCTCGGTCTTGGTGGCCGCCTTCTCGATGAAGGAACCGCCGTAGTTCGGCGGGGGATCCCAGCCGGGGATGAGGCTTCCGTCGCCGGCGTCGAGCGCCGCCACGCTGGGGAAGGCCTTGCCCCCCACCTTGAGGAACTCGCCGGCGATGAAGAGCCGCCCGGCGCCCAGGGCGATGGTGCGCACGCCGGCGTCGGGAGTGGGCGGGTTGAAGGACTTGTCGAGCAGCCCCGTCCGCAGGTCGAGGGCGGCGACCCGGGTGGCCGCTCCCCCGCCGATGCGGGTGAACCGCCCGCCGACGTAGAGCCGGTTGCGGTCGGGCGCCACGATCATCGCCTCCACCGTGCCGTTGGGATCGGCGTTGCGGGCGAAGGTCTGGTCGGAGGCGAGCTTGCCGGTGCTGGCGTCGAGCACGGCGAGGAAGGGCGTCTTCGGGGAGATGGGCTTCCGATCGCCGTCGACCAGGCCGGAGAACGACCCGCCGAGGAACAGACGGTTCCCGTCGAGGGCCATGAAGCGCACGTCTTCGGCGAAGTTGGCGTTCTTGGCCGTACACGGCTTCTTGTAGCAGAGCCGGCGGTGCGGATGGTCGGGGTCCATCTTGGTCATGGGTGGTGTGCCGACCGTCCCGGCCAACGGGCGCGAGGAGTACAGCGGGTAGCTCGCCGCCCCCGCCGGTGAGTCCGGCAGCAAACCGACGAGCACGAGCATGGCGAGCGGCACGATGCCGCGTCGCAGGCGGGAAGATGACAAGTGGTACATGGCACTCCGTTCGGCCCAGCCGGAGACAAGTGGCACCCTTTGAGGTATCCCACTCAATACGCCCTGGCGGGACGAAACTCCTGCTCAACCGCCCTCGCGGAGTACCTCGGCGAAGACGTGGATCATCTGGGGCGGGGAGCGCTTCGGGTCGACCAGCTGACCCAGCGCGGTGGCCATCTGCCAGATCACGTGGGCCCCGGCCACGGCCAGGTCGGCCGGTTCGTGGCTGCGGAAGAACACGTCGACCGCCCCGTCGTCGCCGGCGGCAACGGCCAGGCTCAGGCTGAGGACGGCGTCGAGGACGTCGAGGTCCGGTTGCTCCATAGCGCAGATCCTGCCACCGCCCGGCGGAGCCGCAGGACGAGCGGCTCCCAGTCGACCAGGAGGAGGGTGACGACGAAGGCGTACTTCCAGTAGTCGAGTCCCAACATCAGCCACGTGCCGCCATGGAAGGCGAAGGCGGCCACGATGGCCACCGGGCGGGTGCGCCGGTGGAGGACGAGCAGCGGGAAACCGAGCTCGAAGGCCATCACCCCGGCCGCGGCCACCTGCGCCAGCCACGGCCGGTCGGCGATGAACAGCGCCACTTCCGGCACCTTGGCCTTGCCGTGGGCGCCGGCGTAGAGGATCCACTGCATGTTGTCGCTCGCCACCCAGGCGATGCCCGACGCCGTCAGCTTGCGCAGGCCGGTGAAGAAGTAGGCGCCGGCCACGAAGGCGAGGGCGGTGTGGATCGGCCAGCCCCACCGGACGGACCGCTCCGCCGTGGCCCGGTGCAGCCAGCGGGTGGCCGGGGCCACCAGGAACGGCACGCAGGCGATCAGCAGCAGGAGGTCGTTGTGCTGGATCTTGCCCCGGCTGGCCCGTAGGGCGGCCAGCCCCAGGTAGGCCAGCCAGGCCAGGGCCAGAGCCGGGCGGCGGCGCCAGCCGGCGGCGGCCAGGACGGCGGCGGCCACGCCGGCCACCTGCAGCGCCACGATGACGCCGGCTGGTGGCATCCGGTCGAGGAAGAACAGAACGGGCACCGGGCGGAACAGTCCCGGGGGCAGCTGGGCCAGCTCCAGCCAGGGGAAGAAGGCCAACTGCAGGCCGACGAGGGCGGCGAGGCCGCTGACCACCAGGCTCAGCTGCAGCTCCGAACCGGGCGAGAACAGCCAGGCTTCGAACCGCCGGCCGACGCTCGTCAGTCGACGCGGCACCGGTACACCCTGATCCGGCGGGACGGGGGCGGCGGCGGGCCGTCCGGGTCGACGGGGATGCGGCCGAGGACGTGGTCGACGGCCACCGCGGCGACGTCGGGATACTGCCGCCGGGCCGCCTCGGCCAGCCCCAGGCACGTCGCCTGGCGGTCGTCGGACGAGAGGCCTTCGAAGTCCGACAGGAGATGCGTGGCGCCGTGGTAGGCGGCCGGCGCGTTCCGGAGGTCGACGTGCCGCTCCGTCCCGTCGCCTTCGACGGCGAGGACCTGCCAGCCCCAGAAGTCGCCGTGGCGGAGCCGGGAGTACATCTTCCAGCCGGTCAGCGGCCAGGCCTCCACGCCGATCAACCCGCTGAGCAGGAACAGGCCCAGGAAGCCGGCGACGAAGAGTCGGACGCCGCGGCACGGGCGGGACTCCGGCCGCTCGTCAGCGGACGCGGCCGGGTCGGGGGTGGGGACAAGCAACTCCCTCTCGATGGAGCAACGGTGACAGGCCGTTGTCACCGGCGCAACCATCGTGATACAACCTGGCCGCCAAGTGTATCGCCGAGGACGCAAGGGGCAGGGAGCGGCGCATGAGCGAGATCTCCGATCCGACTCGCGGCACGAGCGAGCCGGGCCGCTTCTGGACCGTGGCCAACGTCGGGGAGGCGACGCCCGATGTGCTGACGCCGATGTGCTGGAGCCTGTGGGAGGAGCCTCTGGAGATGGCCTTCCGCCGGACACTGGCCGATTTCGGGGCGCTGCGCCCGTCCGACGTCAGCTTCCCCAATGATCAGAACCAGCAGTCGACGGGTTGTTTCTACGGGCGTCAGGCCATCAACGTCGACCTGACCCGCACCATGCTGGCCCGGCTCCCGGGCGTTTCGGCCGACGACTTCGAGCGCGACATCCTGGGCCGCGTCCGGCCGGGGCTCCCCGCCGAGCCGGGCGCCACGGGCCGGATCCCGGCCGTGATGGTGAAGTCACCGGCCGTCATGCTGCGCACCAACGTCCTGGTCCGGGGCCTCAACGCCGAGATGACGACCTGGTGGCAGGACGAGGTGCTCGGCCGGAGCCAGGAGGCTCGTGGTGGAACGCTCGGCCGCCTCGTCGACGCCCGGAACCGGTTCGGACGGGCGATGCACGCCCACATCCGGGCCCGGTTCCTCGTCCAGTCGGCACAGGCCACGCTGATCCGCATCGCGGCCAAGGCCGGGGCGCCGCGGCTGGGCAGCGCCGTCCTGGCCGGCCACGGGGACGTGGCCGAGACCGAGATGGCCGACGACGTCTGGCGGATGGCCCGGGGCGACTTCGACGAGGCGACCTTCCTGACCCGCTACGGGTTCCACGGTCTCAACGAGGGCAACCCGGCCAGCCGGTCCTGGCGGGAGGAGCCCGAGCGGGTGCGGGCGATGGCCGACTCCCTGGCCCGCCGACCCGACGCTCCCCGCCCCCGCGACATGGAGGCCGGGGCCATCGAGGCCCGCCTCCGGGCCGAGGCCGAACTGCTGGCCGCCGTTCCCCGCCCCGCCCGCCCCGGGCTCCGGTTCCTGTTCCGCCGGTCGGCCAACCTGGTCCGCAACCTCGAGCTCGGGAAGGCCACCTTTCTGATGACCATCGACGGCGCCCGGGCCGCCACCCGGGCCCTCGGCGCCGAACTGGTGGCGGCCGGCACGCTCGACGATCCCGACGATGCCTTCTACCTCACCGTGCCCGAGCACCGGCTCCTGGTCGGCCGGGCACTGGCCCAGGACCCCCGCCAGGTCGTGGCCTTCCGCCGGCAGCGGAGGAAGGAGTACGCCCAGCTGGAGCTGCCCTACACCTTCACCGGCATGCCCGAGCCCATTGCACCGACGCTCGACCCGCCGGGAGCCGGGAGCGGGTCGGCCGCCGGCTCCACCGCCGGGTCGACCGTGAGGGGGGTGGCGGCCAGCGCCGGACGGGTCGAGGGCCGGGCCCGGGTGGTGCTCGATCCCACCGACGACGTCGCCCTGGAGCCGGGCGACATCCTCGTGTGCCGGGTCACCGACCCCAGCTGGGCCCCGCTGTTCACCCTGGCCGAGGCGCTGGTGATCGACATCGGCGGGCCGGCCAGTCACGGCGCCATCGTGGCCCGGGAGCTGGGCATCCCCTGCGTCATCGGCACCGGCAACGGCACCACCGCCATCCGCGACGGCGACCGGGTCGCCGTCGACGGCGACACCGGAACCGTGGAGGTACTCCCCTGACATGACCCTCTTCCCCGACGACGATTGGCTCCACCAACCGGAAGCGGCCACCGGCTGGCAGGAGAACTGGCTCTTCGCCGGCCTCGACCCGAATGGACAGCAGGGGTCGGGCACCGGCTTCTACGTGCACCTCGGCCGGCTGACCGAGTTCGACCGCTACGACGTGAAGGTCGCCGTGGCGGTCGGTGGAGAGGTCGTCTCCACGAGCCTGTCCCGCCGCCTGGAGGACCCGGCCAAGGACGACCTGGCCGCCCCCGGCCTCGAGGTCACCGCCGTCGAGCCCTTCCAGACCTGGCGCCTTCGCTACGACGGCACCGGCCGGGCGGGGCTGGCCGACGGGCTCCTCTGCACCGACGCCTCGGGCGACGACGCCCTCCATTTCGACCTCACCTTCGAGGCCCTCGGCCCGCCGCTCGACATGGCCGAGGGAATGCGGCTCCTGGCCGATCAGGGGAACGACGGCGGCCACTACGAGCAGGGGCTGCGCTGGCACGGCGCCGTCCGGGCCGGTGAGGCGCAGGTGGAGGCGGCGGGCCTGGCAGTCCGGGACCACTCCTGGGGGGTGCGCCAACTGGCCGGCGTCACCGGTGTCTGGTGGGCCCCGATGGTCGTGACGGCGGAGACCCCGAGCGGAAAGTCCACAGAATCTGTGGGGAATTCGCTCGGGGTCCGAGCCGGTGGGCCAGGGGAGGCGCTGGGCGCCGCGTCCGAGCCAACCCAACTGGGCGGCATCAAGTTGATGGGCGGAGGACAGGCCGTCAGGATGGCGTTCCGCCGCGACGGCGACGGGCCGATCCACGCCTCCCGCGAGTTCGCCGTCGACCTCCCCGACGCCGGGCACGCCGGGCGGTGGGAGAGCACCCGCCTCCACTACGGCGGGCCCGGCGACACCGGCGCGCTCGACGTGACGGTCGAGCCGCTTCTGCGACTCCCCATCGCCTATCCCGAGGGCTGGGGCGTTCCCTTCGTCTCCGACGAGATGCTGGGCCGCGTCACCCTCGCCGACGGGCGCTCGGGGTTCGGGATCGTCGAGTGGAACGCCCGCGGGCCGTGACCGACAGGGAGCCGGGGTCGGCCAGCACGGCGGGAACGACGAACCGCTCGACCTGAGCCCGCACCGCCTCGGGGGGGAAGAGCGCCTGATGGCGGAACATCAGGAACTGGTTGACGAAGAACCACCGGATGATCTCGTCGTCGGCCAGGTCGGGGCGCAGCTCGCCCCGCTCCCGGCCGTAGGCCACCAGGGGCTCCCAGTAGCTCTTTTCCTCGTCGAAGAGGGGGGTGTCCGACCGGATGAAATCGGCGGTCAGCCGGGCCGCCTCACCCGACATGGCGAAGCTGATCAGCTCGTCGCGGCGGACCAGTTCCTGTCCCGACACCAGCGACTCCACCAGCCGCGGGCCGACAGGACCGTCCAGGCGGAGGCGGGCCCGGCGCTCGTCGTGCACCGCCCGGGCCTCCCGCATCAGGACGGCGAGGAGCAGGGCCTCTTTGCTGGCGAAATACCGGTACAGGTTCGGTCGCTGAAGGCCGGCGGCAGCGGCGATGTCGCCCATGCTCGTGCCCTCCACGCCCCGCTCCCGGAAGCAGGCGGCGGCGGCGCCAAGGATCCGGTCCTGCACTCGTCGCCTCCTCGACCGTCCGCGATACAGACCTGGCCGGGATTGTATCGGGCGGCGGCCCGCCCGGCCTCGGACGAGCGCCAATGCGGCATTCGCCGCAACTGCGGTGCGCCGCCCGGCCGAATTGGAGGGAGCTCCCAGGCGGCGGCCAATTAAGAGAATGTGAAGGCACGTCTGCTGCGGAGTCTCATCGCCGAGCGGGTCTCGTCAGACCCCCGTCCCGGCGCCGGCTGGATGGTCGGGCGGTGCCGCCACTGCAACGAGCCGGTGTGGCTGGCCAACGCCTGGGTGGAGGTCCTGGCCGGCGATCCGCAGGCCGTCGCCTCGTGCTTCGATTGCGCCCACGCCCTGGTGGAGGATCACCGCTAGTTCGTCGTTACCTCCCCGGCCAGGGGGGAAGACTGCAAGCGTGAACAGCTTTGATGCCCGCGCCCCCATCACCGCCGGGGATCGCCGCTACGAGATCTTCCGGCTGGCCGCCCTCGAGGGAACCTTCGGGGTCCACCGCCTCCCGTACTCCCTCAAGATCCTCCTGGAGAACCTCCTCCGGTACGAGGACGGGGTGACGGTCACCGGGGCCGACATCGAGAACCTGGCCGGGTGGAACGGCACCGGCGCCGAGGACCGGGAGATCGCCTTCCGCCCCGCCCGGGTGCTCATGCAGGACTTCACCGGTGTCCCCGCCCTGGTCGACCTGGCGGCCATGCGCGACGCCGCCGCCGAGCGGGGCGGCGACCCGTCGGGGCTCGAGCCGGGCATCCCGGCCGACCTCGTCATCGACCACTCCGTTTCGGTCGACGTCTTCGGCGTGGCCGACGCCATCGTCCGCAACTCGGCGCTCGAGTTCGAGCGGAACCGGGAGCGCTACCAGTTCCTCCGCTGGGGCCAGCAGGCGTTCGAGACGCTGCGGGTGGTCCCCCCGGCGACGGGCATCTGCCACCAGGTCAACCTCGAGTACCTCGCCACCACCATCGCCAGCCGCGACGGCTTGGCTTTCCCCGACACGCTGGTCGGTACCGACTCCCACACCCCGATGGTCAACGGGCTCGGCGTGGTCGGCTGGGGCGTCGGTGGCATCGAGGCCGAGGCGGCCATGCTGGGCCAGCCGATCTCGATGCTCATCCCCGCCGTGGTCGGCTTCCGCCTGGCCGGAGAGCTCCCCGAGGGGGCGACGGCCACCGACCTGGTCCTCACTGTCACCGAGCGGCTCCGTGGCCACGGCGTCGTCGGCAAGTTCGTCGAGTTCTACGGCCCGGGCGTGGCCAACGTCCCGCTGGAGAACCGGGCCACGATCGGCAACATGTCGCCGGAGTACGGCTCCACCATCACGATCTTCCCGATTGACGACGAGACGCTGCGTTACCTGCGTTTCACCGGCCGTCCCACCGAGGTGGTCGACCTCGTCGAGGCCTACGCCAAGGAGCAGGGCCTGTGGCACGACCCGGCGGCCGACCCGGTCTTCAGCCAGACCCTCGAGCTCGACCTCTCGACGGTGGAACCGTCGCTGGCCGGCCCGGCCCGTCCGCAGGACCGGGTACCGCTGCGGGAGGCCAAGTCGCGCTTCGTCGCCGCGCTCGGTCAGGCCATGCCCGACCCGGGGCTCGGGGTGTCCCCGATATGCCGGCGTCTGACAGCCACGACGAGGCGGTGGCCGAGTCCTTCCCGGCCAGCGACCCGCCCGCCGGCGGCGGGGGTGCCGACGGCAAGCCCGAGAAGCCGGCCCCGACGGTGGCGACACCGAGCGCCGATCGACCCCGGCGCCGGGTGCCGGTGACCGCGGCGGACGGGCAGTCGTTCGAGCTCGACCACGGCCATGTGGCCATCGCCGCCATCACCAGCTGCACCAACACGTCGAACCCGCAGGTCATGGTGGCGGCCGGGCTGCTGGCCCAGAAGGCCGTCGAGCGGGGGCTGGCCACGAAGCCGTGGGTGAAGACATCGCTGGCTCCGGGCTCCAAGGTCGTCATGGACTACTACGAGCGGGCCGGGCTCATCCCCTATCTCGACAAGCTCGGTTTCAACCTGGTCGGGTTCGGCTGCACGACCTGCATCGGGAACTCCGGGCCCCTCCCGCCCGAGATCTCGGCGGCGGTCAACGACCACGGGCTGGCGGTGGTGGCGGTGCTGTCGGGCAACCGGAACTTCGAGGGCCGGATCAACGCCGACGTCCGCATGAACTACCTGGCCTCCCCGCCGCTGGTCGTGGCCTACGCCCTGGCCGGCACGATGGACATCGACCTGTACTCCGAGCCCCTCGGCCTCGGCACCGACGGCGAGCCGGTGTTCCTCCGGGACATCTGGCCGGCGACGGCGGAGGTCACAGAGGTCGTCGAGTCGTCACTGGAGTCGGAGATGTTCCGGGCCGCCTACGGCCGGGTGTTCGAAGGCCAGGACGAGTGGCGCGACCTGCCGACCCCGGCCGGAGGCCGCTACGAGTGGGAGCCGTCGTCGACCTACGTGCGCCAGCCGCCCTACTTCGTCGACCTCCCCACCGAGCCCCCGCCGTTGGACGACATCGTCGGCGCCCGGGTGCTGGCCGTGCTGGGCGACAGCGTGACCACCGACCACATCTCGCCGGCGGGGTCGATCCATCCCGACAGCCCGGCCGGCCGCTGGCTGATCGAGCAGGGCGTGCCCCCGGAGGACTTCAACTCCTACGGTGCCCGCCGGGGCAACCACGAGGTGATGATCCGGGGGACGTTCGCCAACCGCCGCATCCGCAACCACCTGGCGCCCGGCACGGAGGGCGGAGTGACCCGTCACTTGCCCAGCAACGAGGTCCTGCCGATCTACGACGCGGCGATGCGCTACGCCGCCGACGGTGTGCCGCTGGTGATCCTGGCCGGGAAGGAGTACGGATCGGGGTCGTCGCGGGACTGGGCGGCCAAGGGCACCACCCTGCTCGGCGTGCGGGCCGTCCTGGCCCAGAGCTTCGAGCGGATCCACCGCTCGAACCTGATCGGCATGGGGGTGCTGCCGCTGCAGTTCGCCGACGGCGCCTCGGTCGAGTCACTCGGCCTGACCGGGGAGGAGACGATCACGGTGGCCGGCCTGGCCGGCGCCGAGCCGAAATCGCTCCTCGGCCGCCGTCTCACGGTCGAAGCCGACGGTCGCCCGGTCGAAGTGGTGCTGCGGATCGACACGCCAATGGAGGCCGAGTACCTGCACCACGGCGGGATCCTGCCCTACGTGCTGCGCCAGCACCTGGCCGCCACCGGTTAGCCCCCTCCAGACCGCGCAACCGGTTGCGCTCGGTCGGTATTGACGGCCGTGAACGCGGGCCGACCGCAACCGGTTGCGGTCGTCGATTCGGGAGTGAGGGGTGATGTCGCCGATTCGAGGCCGGAGAGCAAGTCCCCACTTCAGGCGGCGGACAGGCCGAATACGGTCAGGAGCAGGTTTGGCAACCGTAACGAGGACGGGCGGAAGTCGCCGCGGTCGGAGAGTTCGATCCGCCAGCCGGTCGCTCGGATGGCCTCCAGGCGGCGCGCATCGAGCGCCCACTTGCGGGGTGAATGGAACTCGTCACCCAGGTATTCGAGACCGAAGCGCCACTCGGGCCAGCCGAAGTCAACCCTGCCTAGGAAGCGGCCGCCCTCGTCCCTGATCGTGTACTGGCACTGGGGTGGCGGCACGGCCCACTCGTGGAACCGCCGAAGAAGGTGCGCCTCCATCTCGCTGTTCAACCTCACGTTGCCGGTAAACGGAGCGAGGGCTGCCGCAAGGAGGGCGCCACCCCGCACATGGCCGGCGCGGGCCCACGCGGTCTCGACGCGGCGGTAGATGGAGAGCCCCCGCCCGAACGCCGCATCGACCAAGGCGTCCAAGCCCTCCTGGTCCAACAGCGCGGCACAGTCGACGATCGTCCGAGCGACACCCGTCGACGGCACCCCCTCGAACCGGCAACGGTCGGGGGCCTGCACGACGGAATGATGGACGATTGCCCCCCGGAAGCGCCCGCTGGCCGTGCGGGGCACGGTGACATGAGGGGTCGCCGGCGGCGGCGACAACCCCCGAAGCGCCGCCGCGCTGGCGTGGGATACGACGGTCGATGGCGGGCCGGCCAGCACGGCAACCCACAGGTTCTGCTTCCAGGTGACCGGCGCACCGGGCATCCGAAAGACCGTCGGGACCGCAGTCGGCAGGATCCGTTCACCTCGGATCCAGGCCCGCAGATGGCGGTCGGTGACGTCTGACTTCGCCAACTGGCGGCTCGATATGGCTCCCAATTGACGATCGGCGATCCTTCTGACCTGGTCACCCATGCTCCCCAACACGGCGGACAGTCTGCCCAGGATCGTGGCCGGTCCGCCCCTGATTTTCGGAACCCTGGCCCGTCCGGTTCGTGTCGGTACCTGCGCACGCTGGGGGCCATGGGCGCAACCGGTTGCGCTCGGTCGGTATTGACGGCCGTGAACACCGGCGGACCGCAACCGGTTGCGCTGGTGGACCGACGCCGCGAGGTCAGCCGGCGGCGAGAGAGGCCAGGCCCCAGATCGCCACGAGGAGGCCGATCACGGCGAACGTGATGGTGCGGGCCACCGGTGCTCGGGGGGGCGCTTCGCCCTCCTCGGTGACCGAAGCCGGCGCCCGCCGGCGCAGCAGCGCCAGGAGGTTGCCCACGAACAGCGCCCCGCCCAGGGCGACGAGCAGCTCGCGCAGAACCTCGTCGTAGAAATCCATTGAGCGCAGCCTAGAAGCGGACGGTCTCGCTCCAGGCGGCGACCTTGGCGGGGTCGCCGAAGATGTCGAGGCCGTCGGACCCGCCCCGGTTGTAGAGGAACAGTTCGAGGTCGGAGGCCGGGCCCCGCACGGCGATGTCGGCCTTGGCGTGCTCCCGGCGGATCGTCGCACCGCCGTCGTCGTCGAAGACGACCACCCACTCGCCGGGGACGTCGGTGGTGTGGAAGTGGTAGCTGCCCGACAGCCCGGCGAGGCCACCGCGCTGGGCCCGGAGCGGGATGAAGTCGAGGTACTCGTCGATCCCGTCCGACGCCAGCTCCGCCGGCTCGACCCGGCTCGGGGGGGTGGCCGTCTTCGCCGCCGCCGAGTCTGCGTCGACCCGGTGGATGACGGTCTCGTGCGCCATGCGGCGGTGCCAGAACCGGGCCGGGCCCGGGCCGCCGTCGACCCAGTTCCAGACACCCATGTCGGGGTCGGCACCGCCCAGGACGGCCAGGGCGTGCTCAGCGCCCGACTCGAGCCAGGCCAGTGGGTCCTCCTGGCGGGCGGCCTCCTCCTCGAGGGCCTTGCGGTCGACGTACTCCTGGGCCTTCGTCTCGACGAGGGTGCTCATCCACCAGTAGACCCGCCCCTGGTGGCGGACCAGGGTGTCGACCGTCCAGTCGGGACAGGTCGGGACGCGGGCGTCGAGGCCGGCCTGGCGAGCGGCGGCGACGAACAACGCCGCGTTGTCACGGACGCAGGCGAGGTATTCCAAGGGCTCCATGGGACCGCACACTAACCAGCCTCAGGCTGCGCCCGTCCTGCGGCGGACCCGCGCCGCCGGGTCCTGGCGGTAGAACTCCCGCAGCACCTCGTAGAGATCGGGCTTGGCCTCCTCGAGCTGGAGGGGGATGGTGAAGAACGTCTCGGTGGCGACGGAGAAGAACTCGCCCGGATCGGTGGCGCCGTAGTCCCGCAGGGGCCACCCCTCCCCCTCCTGGAGAAGTTCGAACTCGCGGGTGCAGACCTCGTTCCAGCGGGGGCCGTCCTCGCGGCGGTGGAGCGGCGGCGTGCCGTCGACCACGTCGTCGAGCATGTCGAGCTTGTGGGCGAACTCGTGGAGCACGACGTCGCGGCCCCAGGCCGGGTGCCGGGCGTTGGCCTTGGCCGCGTTCCAGGCGATGAGCACCGGGCCGTAGTGGTGGTCGGCCAGGCCGAGCAGCGAGAAGGGGCCCTCCTCCATCGTCCCCTCGATCGGACCCGGTTGGGGTTCGCTCTGCACCATGTCGGTCGGGTGGACGACGATCGCCCGCACGGCCCGGTACCAGTCGTAGTCAAGCCCGAGGATCAGCAGGGCGGCCTGGGCGGCGATCACCGTCCGGATCTGGTCGGTGAGCTCGAAGCCCTGCGCCGCCTCCCACCGCTTGTCCTCGATGATGGCCTCCATGAGCTGGCCGAGCTGCTCCCGCTCGCCGTCGTCGAGAAGCGCCCAGTGCGCCACGTCCCGCTCCACGATCTCGACCCAGTTGCCGGGGAGTCCCGGGGGCGGCCGCCGTCGAAGGAATCGCATGATGGCCAGAGTTTTCCACTGTCCACTACCGTCGCCGCGGCCGAGCCGCCGGGCCGGCGGCCAAGGGGGAGGGGCGATGGGCGAGTACATCCTGGGGACCGAGGAGCGGCGGCGGCTCGAGTTGCTGGAGGAGTGCCTCGATCCGGGAACGAGCCGGTCCCTCGACGCCATCGGCGTCGAGGCGGGATGGCGCTGCCTGGAGGTCGGCGGCGGGGGCGGCTCCGTCACCCGGATGCTCTGCGACCGGGTAGGGCCGTCGGGAAAAGTGGTCGCCGTCGACCTCGACACCCGCTTCCTCGAAGAGATCGCCCGGGAGAACTTGGATGTTCAGTGCCGGGACGTCGTCGCCGACGGCCTCCCCGGCACCGGCTTCGACCTGGTCCACGCCCGGTACCTCCTCATGCACATCCCGTCCCGGGAGAAGCTCCTGGGGGAGCTGGCCGCGGCAGTGCGGCCCGGTGGGTGGTTGCTGGTGGAGGACGGCGACCTCTTCCCGGTCACCGCCCTGGCCGAGGGCCTCTACTCCGAAGTCTGGAAGCCTCTGATCGACGCTTTCCACGCCTACGGCGCGTCCACGACGTTCGCTCGGAAACTTCCCACCCTCTTCGATCAGCTGGGGCTCGAGGCGGTCGAGCCGCTCTGTGAGCTGCCGATCTTCCGGGGCGGGTCGTCCTACTCCGAGCTTTTTCGGACGAGCGTCGACCAGATGCGGCCGGCCGTCCTGGCCGCTGGCGCCACCGAGGACCAGCTCGAGGAGGTGAGGCGCCTCATCACCGACCCGAAGCAGTGGTTCACCATCTTCGCCACGCTCTCCGTCCGGGGCCGCGTCCCGGCCGCCTGATTTAGGCTCGCGCCCAGAGAGGGACCCAGAGAGGGATGCGAGGAGCCGGTGGAGGTGCGGGGCAGGACCGGGGCGGTGATCGCCGTCGTGGCCGTGGGGTTGGCGGCGGTGGCCGGGCTCGTCTCCGGCGCCGGCGCCTCCCGCGATGGCCAGGCGACGGTGGCGCTGCTGCTGCCGGAAGGGAAGGCGGCCCGGTACGAGACCCAGGACCGGCCGTACTTCGAGGAGCGCGTCCGTCACCTCTGCCCGACGTGCCGGGTGGCCTACGCCAACGCCGGCGCCAACCCCGCCCGCCAGCTGTCGCAGGTGGAGGCGGCGCTGGCCAACCGGGTCGACGCCATCGTCCTCGACCCCGTCGACGCCCGGTCCGCCGTGGCCGCCGCCATCCGGGCCGAGAAAGCCGGCGTTCCCCTGGTCGCCTACGACCGGCTGATCGACGACCGCCGGGTGGACTGGTATGTCGGCTTCGACGGAGAAGCCGTCGGCCGCCTCCAGGCCGGGCTCCTGGCCGAGGCGATCGCCGGGCGGACGGGCGGCGTCGTCATGGTCAACGGCGCGCCGAGCGATCCCAACGCCGCCGAGTTCCGGAGGGGCGCCTCGGCCGAGCTGCGACGCCGGGGGGTCCGGGTCATCACCGACGTGGCCATCGAGAACTGGGACCCGGCCCGGGCCCGATCCGAGATGACCCGGGCCCTGGCCCGCCACGGCGCCGACGGGATCGCCGGCGTCTACGTGGCCAACGACTCCATGGCCGGCGCCGTGGTCGACGCCTTCGACGAGGCGGGGGTCGCCGTCCCGCCGATCACCGGTCAGGACGCCGAGCTCGACGCCCTGCGCCGAATCCTGGCCGGCCGCCAGACGCTGACGGTCTACAAGCCGCTGCGGGACCAGGCGTGGCGGGCCGCCGAAGCGGCCGTCGCCCTGGCCGGGGGCCGGACGCCGGGGCCGCCACCGCGCCTGCCGGCGCCGGCGGAGTCCCCGCCGTGGTCCTCGACCCGGTGCCGATCCGCCACGCCGACATCGCCCGGTTGGTGACGGTCGACGGGCTGTGGCCGGCCGAGCGGGTGTGCGACGGGCCGGAGCGGCACTGCCGCCAGGCGGGGCTGCAGTAGCTCGCACCGGCCGGGCCTGGTCGGCCTCGCCGCCGTCTGGGGCTTCTTCGCCCTGGCCAACCACCGGTTCCTCTCCTCCGAGAATCTCTCCGCCCTGGCCGGCCAGGTCGCCCCGCTCATCCTCGTCGCCGCCGGGGTCGTCGTCATCCTGCTCGTCGGCGAGATCGACCTCTCGGTCGGTGAGGTCGCCGGGATCGGCGCCACGGTGGCCGCCGTCCTGGCCTTCCGGCACGACTGGCCGTCACCTCTGGCGGTGGGGGTCGGGATCGGCGCCGGCGCGGTCATCGGCCTCGTGCAGGGGCTCATCGTCACCCGGGTGGCCGTGCCATCGTTCGTCGTCACGCTGGCCGGGCTCCTCGTCTGGCAGGGCGCCACGCTGGCCATGCTGGGCCGGCCGGGAACGGTGAACATCCCGCCCGAGGACTGGATGGCCCGCCTCTCCGGCGCCCGCCTGGGGACGGGCCCGGTGCTGGCCCTCGTCGCCGTCGGCGCCGGCCTGTTCGCCGTCGACCAGCTCCGGGCCCGGCAGCGCCGGAGCCGGGCCGGGCTCGAGCCGGGCCCGTGGCCGGCGCCGGCCGGGCGCCTCGTCGTCGTCGTCGCCGGCATCGCCGTGGGACTGGCGGATCGCCGGGCGGCGGGGCGGTGTCCCGGTGTCGCTCCTGATCGCCGCCGTCGTGATCACCGTGCTGCACGCCGCTGCTCAGCCGGACCCGCTTCGGCCGGCACCTCTCGGCGGTGGGCGACGATCGGCTGGCGGCCAGCCGGGCCGGTGTGCCGTCCGCCCGGCTACGGGTCACCGCCTTCGTCCTCGGCTCGTCACTGGCTGCCTCCGGCGGGGTTCTGGCCGCCTCCCGACTCCTGTCCGTGAACCAGACCACCGGAAGCGGAGACCTGCTGCTGACCGCGCTGGCCGCCGCCGTCATCGGCGGGGCCAGCCTGTTCGGCGGCCGGGGCACGGCCGCCTCGGCGGTCGCTCGGCGTGCTCGTCCTCGGTTCGCTGGCCAACGGCATGGACCTGCTCAACCTGCCGTCGGCCGCCCGCTTCTCGCTGAACGGCACCGTCCTCCTGGCCGCCGCCACCGTCGACGCCCTGTCCCGGTCGCCTGCCCGCCCTCCGGGCGGCCCATAGATGAGCGTGGAGCCGGTCCCGGAGACGACGTCCGGCTCGCTCCTCAGCGTGCGCCAGCTGTCGGCCTGGCTCGGCGGACGGGCCGTGCTCGACGGCGTGGACCTCGACGTCCGGCCCGGCGAGGTGCTGGCGGTCGTGGGCGAGAACGGCGCCGGAAAGACGACGCTCATCCGGTGCCTGGCCGGCGAGCTGCGCCCGACGTCGGGAACGGTCGAGATCGCCGGCGACCGCCGCTCCGTCGGCATCGTCTGGCAGGACCTGGCCCTCTGCGACCACCTCGACGTGGTGGCCAACGTCTGGCTGGGCCGGGAACCGGCCGTGCTCGACGAAGCCCGCCTGGAGGCCGACACCCGCCGGCTGCTCGGGCGCCTCGGCATCGAACTCGCCGACCTCCACCGGCCGGTGGCCACCCTCTCCGGCGGCGAACGCCAGCTCGTGGCCGTGGCCCGGGCGCTGGTTGGTCGCCCCGAACTGTTCATCCTCGACGAGCCCACCGCCGCGCTCAGCATCGCCGAGTCCCGCACGGTCACCGACATCGTGCGGGGGCTGCGGGACCGGGGTGTGGGTGTGCTCGTCGTCACCCACGACCCGGAAACGGTCAACGGACTCGCCGACCGGGTGGCCGTCCTGCGCCGGGGGCGGGTGGTGGCCAGGCCGGTGCCGGGCGAGTTGCACTCCGACGACCTGCTGGCGGTGATGGCCGGGGCGGAAGTGGAGAGCACGGCCCGGCGCCAGCTGCGGCGGCTGCGAGACCTCGTCGACCAGCTGGGCCGGGGCCACCCGTCGGCCGCCCTGCCGCTGGTCGTCTCGGCCGCCGGTGCGGCCCTGGGGCAGGAGCGGCTCTGCGTCCACCTGCTGGACGAGCCGGCCGACGGGCCGGTCCGGCTGCGAGCGGGAGCGGCGGTCGGTCTCCCACCGCCGTTCGCCGAGGCGGTGGCCGACCTGCCGCTCGGCGCCGGTGGCGGCCCCGTCGGGACGGCGGCGGCCACCGGGTCGCCGGCGGTGGCCGACGACATCGCCGCCGGCGGGTGGCCGGAGGTGGCGGTGGTGGCCGCCGACGCCGGTGTCGCCTCGGCCTGGGCCGTCCCGCTCGTCGGTCGCCGGGGGGTGGTCGGCGTGCTCTCGGGCTTCGAGGCCCTCCCGGGTCGCCCGTCCGACGACCGGTTGGCGCTCGTGTCGCTCTATGCGGCCCAGGCCGCCACCGCCGTCGAGCGGGCGACGCTGCTCGACGAGGTCGACGCGCCGCAACGAGGTCCTGGAGACGCTGCGGACCGTGCTGGAACGGTTGGCCGGGCCGGAGGGCGCCACCGGCGGGCCGACGGTGGCGTTGGCCGCGCTGAGCCACGGCCTGGGCGCCCGGGCGGTGGCGCTGTTCCGGCGGGAGGGCGACGAGCGGCCGGTCCGGGTCGCCGCCCACGTCCCCGGGGCCGGGGCCAGCGACGGCGACGGGGACGGGGACCGCCGGCCCGACGAGGACGGCGGCGGCGCCGGTCTCATGGCGCTCGAAGGGGCGGCGGTGGCGCTCCTGGCCCGCCAGGGCGGCGGCGCCGAGACGGTCGACGTCGACGAACCGGGGGGCCTGGGGGTGTTGCGGGCGCCGGGCACGATCGCGGTGCGCTTCGCCCTGGCCGGCGGCCCGGCGGTGCTGGCCGCGCTGTTCGACGGCGACCCGCCCGACAGCGCCACCGACCTGCTGGTCGACGCCACCCGGTCGTTGCGGCTCTCGGTCGAACGGGAAGCGCTGGAGGCGGCCCGGCGGGAGAGCGACGCCGCCCAGCGCTCGTCGCGCCTCGCCCGCGAATTCCTCTCCCGGCTGTCCCACGAGCTGCGCACGCCGCTCACCGCCATCCGCGGCTATGCCTCCAGCCTCTGCCAGGCCGACGTCACCTTCGACGGGCCGACCACGGCCCGGTTCCTCTCCAACATCGCCTCGGAGTCCGACCGGCTGGCCCGGCTCGTGTCCGACCTCCTCGACGCCACCGCCCTCGACTCCGGGGTGCTGCGGTTGCGCTGCGACTGGTGCGACGTGGCCGGTGTGGTGCGGGGCGCGCTGTCGGCCGTGCCGGGCGGCGAAACGGTGAGCGTGACGGTCCCGGCCTCGCTGCCGGCGGTGTGGGCGGACCACGACCGGTTGTGCCAGGTCGTCGTCAACCTGGTGGAGAACGCCCTCCGGCACACGCCGGAGGGAACGGCGGTGCAGGTCGCCCTGGCCGCTGTGGCGCCCGGGAATCTGGAGTTGCGGGTCAGCGACGACGGGCCCGGCGTGTCGGCCGAGTCCCTGGAGGAGCTGTTCCTTCCCTGGCGCCGCGGCGCCGAGGCCAGCGACCGGCGGCCCGGCGCCGGCCTGGGCCTCTCGATCGCCCGGGGGATCGTCGAAGCCCACGGCGGTACGGTGACGGTCGAACCGACGGTGACGGGCACGACGTTCCTCGTGCGCCTGCCGGTCGAACCGCCGGAAGGCACCGAAGGAGCGTGGGAACCGGTGGAGGTGGACTTCGATGGATGAACCCCGCACGCGGATCCTCGTGGTGGAGGACGACCGCAACATCGTCGATCTCGTCCGGGCGAACCTGACGGTGCGGGGTTTCGACGTCGTCACCTGCGCCGACGCCTCCAAGGCGGTGTGGACGTTCGATACCGAGACCCCCGACCTCGTGCTGCTCGACCTGAACCTGCCCAACGGTGACGGCTTCGAGCTGTGCCAGGAGCTCCGCTCCCGCTCCTCCGTCGGCATCATCGTGGTGTCGGCCCGGCGGGGCGAACACGACAAGGTGCGGGCCCTCAACCTGGGCGCCGACGACTACCTGACGAAACCGTTCGGGGTCGAGGAGCTGCTGGCCCGCATCGGAGCCACGCTGCGACGGACCCGGGCGGCAGCGCCGGCCACGACCGAACCACCGGCGCCGGTCCGGGCCGGCGACGTCGAGATCGACCTCGCCGCCCGCCGGGTGGTCTGCCGGGGGGAGCCCGTCCACCTCACGCCGACCGAGTTCGCCCTGCTGGCCGAGTTGGCCCGGCAGCCGGGGACGCTGCTGACCCACGCCCACCTTCTGCGGCGCGTGTGGGGCGTCGGCTACGAGACGGAGACGGAGTACATCCGGGTCTACGTCAAGCGGCTGCGGGCCAAGCTCGAGCCGCCGGGCGCCCCGCCGGTCATCACGACGGAGCCGAGGGTCGGGTACCGGTTGGCACCGGCGGGACCGGCCCCTTCCGCAGCGGGCCTCCGGGGGGTGGAGGCCTCTGCCACGGACGCTACGGAGCGGGCCGGGAACGAGGGATGAACATCGCCGCCGGCCCGGGAACAGCGCGGGAACATCGTTACCCGGCCCGGCGGCTCAGACGCTGGGCCCGGGACAGGACATCGCCGGCCACCGTGGCCGCCGCGCCGACGAGGATGTCCTCGGTGACCCGCTGGATGCGGGCGGCGTGGGGGCCGGGGTCCTCGAACCAGAACGGCGGGAGGGCGGTGGCGGCGTCACGGGCCCGGATGGCGGCGGTCCGGGCGGCGTCGAGGGCGACGCCGGCCGGTGTCGGCGAGGCCAGGGTGACCGACAGGTGGATCGACAACGCTTCGCCGGCTCCGGCGCGGTGCGGGGCGCCGCCGGGGAGGTACAGCGCGACGCCGGCGGCGAGCTTCCCCGTATACAGCGGCGCGGGCAGCCCATCGGTGTCGACCGGGCGGGGGCCGATCTCGGGCGGCGTCGGCGGCCAGGCCGACCACTCGCCGGTCCCCTCGCACTGCAGCACCAGCTGATCGGCCTGGTCGGCATGAAAGTCGAAGCCCCGGCCGCCGGGCGGAATGACCACGGCCGAGACGGAGACGTCGAGACCGCTCCGGCGGGACAGCTCGAGGCAGAAGCGGCGGACGGGCGGCCAGTACTCGTCGAGACCGGCCAGCATCAGCGAGGCGCCTTTGCGCATCTCCGTCCGCAGCCGGATGGGGTCGAGCACGGGGATGACGTCGTCGTCCTCGCCCCGCATGGGCACGCTGGTCAGGGCGGGGGGCTGCGGTTGCCCGTCGAGGATGACCCGGTACATCTCGACCGGGACGCGCACGTCGCGCAACAGATCCTGGAGCAGCGGCGCACCGAGGAGACCGGCGAAGCGGTCGGGCGCTCCGGGGCTCACCGCCGGGGCGACGCCCCACCCGTCGGAGGCGAAGCGGCGGAGCTCGGCCAGGACCTCTTCACTGGCCCGGTCCGCGGCGGGGATGAGCATGGTTTCAGGCGGCACAGTCACTCCTTGAGCGAGAAGGGTTCAGCGGTGGCGTCCCCGGGGAAGGACGGGGACGCCGCCGCGCCATCAGACGGGCGTCCCGGCCGGGAAGGTCGACGCCCGGTTCTCGCTACCCATGTCGTCTCCTGTCGTCGCTGCCGTGGGTCCTGCAACGACGAACCTACGGACGGCGCCGGGAAAGAGGCATGGAAATTGGGCGCGGCGGCGGGAACGAATCGTGAACGGCCCGCGCTCCGGGCGCCCTACGGCTTGGGAGTGGCGACGAGCACGGGGATCTGCCGGTCGGTCTTCTGCTGGTATTCCCCGTAGAGCGGGAAGGCGGCGACGGCCCGTTCCCACCAGGCGGCCCGCTCGTCGCCGGTGACCTCGCGGACGCGGACCTCGAACGGCTCGGGCCCGTCCTGGATGGAGACGTCGTCCGGGTGGGCCGTGATGTTCCGGTACCAGACCGGGTGCTTGGGGGAGCCGCCCATCGAGCCGACCAGGGCGTACTCACCGTTGTGTTCGACCCGCATGAGGGCGATCTTGCGGACGTTGCCGGTCTTGTTGCCCCGCATGGTCACGATGATCACCGGCAGGCCGGTGTCGCGCAGGGTGTTGGCCTCCCGGCCCCCCGAGCGCTCGTAGGCTTCGACCTGGTCCCGCACCCACCCCAGCGCGCTGGGAACGTACTCGCCTTCCAGAGTCATCGACCCCACCTCCGGGGACATCATGGGCGCTGCAGCGCGGCGGCGACGAAATCGAAGGCGGCCGGGGTGCAGCGGTTCCAGTAGCGCCGGGTGTGCCGGCCAACGGCGTAGGTGCCGGCGGCCTTGGGCTCGGGCAGCGCTTCCTCGAGGGCTCTCACCGTGCCGACGAGACCGTCCTCGAGGCCGCACCACAGACCCACCGGTGTGCCCTTCAGCCGGCCGGCGTCGGAGAACACGGCGTCGCGGCGGGCACAGGCCGGCGAGAACGCCGCCACCGCCCGGGCGAAGCCGGGATAGGTCTCGGCGAAGCGGAGCACGCCGTAGCCGCCCATCGACCAGCCCCACAACGCCATCCGGCTGGTGTCGAAACCCCTTTGCCGGCACCAGGCCGGGATCTCGTCGTGGACCATGGCCCGCGGGTCGTCGTTCCCGTTCGCCTGCCAGCGCAGCACACCGCCGGTGGCGCCGGCCAGCACGAACGGCTCGGCGCCCCGCCCGACGGCGTCGGTCAGGAAGCGACCGAAGCCGAAATCGTCGAAGTCGGCGGCCGTGGCCGACGCACCGTGGAGGACGAGGCACACCGGGAGGCCCTGGCCGTCGCCGTGGCCCGCCGGCACCGCCGTGTAGAAGTCGACCGCCTTGCCCCTCGCCTCGGAGCGCCTCTGTTCGACCCGCTCGTCACCCACGGGCGCGTCCGGCACCGGCCCGGGCAGCTCGCCGTCACCCCGTCGGCGGCTGACTGCCAGGCCACCGGCGGCCAGCGCCGTCGCGCCGGCACCGATCCCGAGAAGAAAGGATCGCCGGGAGACACTCATCGCTCCATAATGTCCGTCGTCGTCGGAGAGCGGGTGGGATGCATGGAAATCAAGAGGGGCTACGCCCTCGACAACGCCTGGGCCGAGGCGCGACGCCGGCTGGCGCTGCTGGAGGAGGTGTTCGACCCCACGACGATCGGGGCGTTCGAGGATCTCGGCGTGGGTTCGGGCTGGCGCTGCCTCGAGGTCGGCGCCGGCGGCGGCTCGATCACCCGGTGGCTCTGCGACCGTGTCGGGCCGACGGGGCGGGTGACCGCCGTCGACCTCGACACCCGCTTCATCGAACCCGACGCCCCGGCCAACCTCGAGATCCACCAGTGCGACGTCACGACCGCCGGGATCCCCGGCGACGGTTACGACCTGATCCACACCCGGGCCACGCTGATGCACATCCCCGGTGACCGGGACCGCATCGTGGAAGAGCTGGTGGGCAAGCTCGCCCCCGGCGGGTGGATCCTGACGGAGGAAGGCGACACCGACCTGGCTCTGCGGACCGACTCGGAGGTCCTGCGCGAGCTGTGGACCATCAGCCTGGCCGTCCTGGCCCGGGCCGGCATGGACCAGTCCTACGGCCGTCGTCTCCCGGACCTGCTCCTCCAGGCCGGGCTCGAGGACGTCCAGGCCCAAACCCTCGTCCAGTGGTTCCGCGGTGGCTCGCCCCTGGCCCAGTTCATCACCTTGACGCTCGACCAGCTGGCGCCGGCCCTCGCCGCGGCGGGCGACCCCGACCACGCCAAGTCGATCATCGAAGGCGCCCGCACGGAGCTGAGCGACCCGGCCCTGATCTTCCCCGGCTTCGGTGTCGTGACCACCCGGGCCCGCCGCCCGTCCTGACTACCCCGGGGTCGGCGAGCGAGGACGTTCCTCGCACGCAGTCCCGGCATTAGCGGGCGGTCGCCGCCGCCTCGCGAACTGGCGTTCCTTTTCCGCTGTATCCCGGCAAACGAACGCCAGTTGGACCTCGCCAGCCCGCCGCCGCCTTCCGGCGTTCGATTTCCGCTGTATCCCGGTAAACGAACGCCGGTTGAGCGGGAGCGCACATGTGCCGTTCGAGCTTGGGTTGTGCCGTCAGTGTTGCTGGAGTGACCGACTGGGGATGCCGCTTCCCAAGCCCGTCGGTCGCCTGCGATCTCCGCCGGGCATGGTGAGCCAGGCCGCGAACCAAGTCGCCCTGGCCGAGCACCAACGGCCACGGCAGGATGGCTTCATGCGCAGGGTCGGCCTGGTGGTCGCCACTCTCATTCTCGCTGCCTGCGACACCGGTCACACGCCGGTAGCGCAGCCGAGTACCACCGGGACTCCGCCGGCGAGCGCGACGGCAACGACCGTGCCGACTACGACGACGACCACGAACGCTAGCCAGCCGCCGGTTCCGGGCGGGTTCGTCGCTATGGACATGTCCTGGGTGAGCACCGAGCACGGTTGGGTGCTCGGATACACGGAGCGCACTACCGCTCCTCCTGCGTCAATCCTGGAAACCCGGGACGGTGGCCGCACCTGGGCTCGCCTACCGGCCCCGAAGGCAACCATCGGAGCGCCCACCTCGTCCAACTGCGACAGCGCTCCCTGCGTGTACGGGATCCGGTTTGCCAACGCCGAAATGGGATGGGTATTCGGGCCTCGACTCTTCGTCACCACCGACGGCGGGAGGCACTGGTCGGAGGAGTCGACCCCACCCGTCCAGGCTCTGGAGCCCGCGGGCGGTCAGATATTCCGCGTGGTCGCTAATCAGCCGTCGTCGCAGTGCCTGCCCGGCTGCCCGTATCACGTCGAGCGGGCCGCGCTCGGCTCCTCATCATGGCAGCGGCCAACGTCACCGCCCTTCGGCGGCGGCCGAGTGGAACTTCTGGTGGACGGACCCCGGGTCTACGCGATCGGCTTTAAAAATCCGGCGGGGGGTGCCCAGGACGCGCACTCATCGCTGGTGCGGTCGCTCGATGCCGGCCAGACGTGGCAGAAGCTCGACGACCCGTGCGGGATCGATGTCGCGGGTCAGGACCGCTCCGAGCACGACGGGATTTCGTTTTCGGCTGCGGCAGCTCGGGTCCTGGCGGTGCTGTGCTGGCAACGTGTCGGCGACGCCCAGTTTGTGCTGGTCTCGACCGACGCCGGAGCCACGTGGAGCAAGCGGCGAACGGTCCCCGGACGGGCGTTCGTCGTCAGCGCCGCCTCCTCCCGCGTTATGTCCCTCTGGCAGAGCGGTCAGGGCCAATCCGAGGCCGTCGCCACCTCGCACGACGGCGGGCGGACTTGGCGTACCGCCCTGACGGTGGACAAGCTGACCGGCCCCGCCTTCCTCGCCTACCAGGACGGGCGCACAGCACGCGCCTCACGGGGCGGCCCCGAACTGTGGACCACCCACGACGCGGGCCTGTCTTGGTCAGCAACGGAATTCACGCCCTGACGCGCCGTCCTCCACAGGGGGCGGCAGAGCGTAATCCGAGGCCAAGCGGGCTCGGACGGAAGGAAAGGCGGCCTCCACAGCACCGGACCCTCTTACCTGACTGTTGCGTGGTCGGACCGGTTGGAGCGAGGCCGTGGGGCGGCGCTCAAGGTGCCGCTTCCGGACGCGGGCGATCGTTCATGTGCGGGAGATGCGGAGATTCCGTCGGGAGCGGGGGGCCGAACGCACGGGCAGCGAATCCGAAGGCATGAAACTGATTCCCGTCGTCGCACTTGTTCTCGGGGTCCTCATCGGTGCCCTCGGGGTCCACTCCGGTCTTCCGAATTGCTCGGACGTCTACCGAGGCGAAGGCCGGTACTCCGAAGTGTGCAGGGAGAGCCTGCCGTGACCCGTTCCCAGATGACGCTCACCGTCCTGGCCCTCCTGGTGGGCCTCCTGACCGGAGGCGTCGGCACGCACGCTGCCTACTGGATGGACGCTTGTGTCGCCAGGGAATCCGGTGGTTACGGCGCATCCCCAGATTGGATCAACCGGTGCCGAAGGTAGGCCTCATCCAGGGACCACCTTGCAGCCCGGTGCTGACTGAAAACCCTTGTAAAATAAGGGTTCTTGCTTCCCATCGCACATGTGTTCGAGTAGAGTGGAACTCGCCTCGAGGTTGCCGGGCATGACGGCCCTCCCCCCTTTTTGAAGTGCGCGCTGGGGCGCGCTGGTGGGTCGAGGAGGTGTGGTGGCAGAGGATCTCGTGGGGTTGATGCGGGTGCTTCGCGCTGCGCTCGTCGACTATCAGCCTGACGGCTGGTCGGGCGAGGACTGTGCCGTTCTCGCCGAGGAGCTGGCGACCACCGAGAAGGTGTGTGCAGCGGCGCGGGTACGAGCTGCCGGTCGAGCTGGAGCGTGCGGCGCGCACAAGGAGCGGGGTTTCGCCGATGTGGCCGACTGGTTGGCTCGGGCGTCCGGCTCGACGGCGGGTTCGGCCAAGGCGGCCCTCGATACGGCCGCGGCGTTGGAGTCGCAGCCGGAGGCGAAAGCGGCGCTGGATTCCGGCGAACTCTCGATGGCCCAGGCTAGGGAGTTGGTCAAGGCCGAAGCCGAGTGTCCGGGCTCAACCGCCGATCTGTTGGATGTGGCCAAGAGCGAGAGCCTGCGGTCGCTGAAGGAAGAGGCACGGGACCGGCGAGTACGGGCCATCGACCCGGAAGAATTGCATCGCATGCAGCACGCGGCCATGCACGCACGACATTGGCGGACGAGGCTGGGGAACGTTGCGATCACGATGGAGCTCCCGCCGGAGTTCGGGGTCCCGATCACGAACCGGCTCGACGCCGAGACCGATCGGCTATGGCAGGAATCCCGCCGGGAAGCCAACCGCCAACAATCCGCCGAGTCGGGCGCGCTGTTCGATGGCCGGGCTTCGGCCAGCGAAGCGGCACGGGGCGACGCGGCGCAGCGACGTTCTGCGCTCGCCGCCCAAGCTTTTCTGCGCATGTTGGAGCACGGCGGAAAGGGCAAGGCCCACCAGGCCGATCTCGTCATCGTGTGCGATCTGCGCGCCTACCGCCGCGGGTACGCCGAGGAAGGCGAGGCCTGCCACATCGTCGGCGGCGGGCCCATCCCGGTCCCGCTCGCCCAGGAGCTCGGGCGGGACGCCTTCTTGAAGGCCGTGATCCACGACTGCGTGAACATCCACACCATCGCCCACTTCGGCCGGAGATACCCGGCGGTACTGCGCACGGCGCTGATGCTGGGCGCACCGCCGGAGTTCGAGGGTCCGGTCTGCTCGGAACCAAGCTGTGACCGGCGCCACCATCTTGAACGCGATCACATCGACCCCTGCGCCAACGGCGGCCAGACCTCGTACACCAATCTGGCGTCTCCCTGCTGGCCCCACCACCGGGTCAAGACCGAACGAGACCGCAAAGCCGGCCTTCTTCGAGGCAAACCCCGCGGGCCTGACTAGCCCGCGACTCGTGTTTCCGACCAACTTCCCGACTGAGCTGGACTTCCCCAACCGAACCTTGACAACCACATCGTGCAACCTGCGTGAGCCCACTCGCTGGGGTGCGGGGCGAAGGTATGCGGACCACCAGCCACCACGAAGCCGGGGTCAAGACCGGCCGGAGGCCGGCGGAGCGAAGCGAAGCGGAGTCTTGGGGCCGGCGCTCGCAACCGGCCAACGACGCCAACCGTGGACCGAAGCCCCGGCCCTGGCCGGGGCCTTACCCGCCCAGAACCCCATCCGCCACCTCGCGCAAGTGCTGCTGCGGTTAGCGGCGGGCCATGTTGGCGAACTTGGTGAGGTGCTCGAGGAAGGCGAGGCGGACCTTGGCGGTGGGCCCGTTGCGGTGCTTGGCCACGATGATCTCGGCCGTGCCCTTCTCCGTCGAATCCGGGTTATAGGAGTCATCCCGGTAGATGAAGCAGACGACATCCGCGTCCTGCTCGATCGAATTGTGGGCGACCACGCCGTTGGCGACGAAGTTGTGGGTGCCGATGACGGTGGCGTCGAAGACTTCTTCCTCGCCGAGAGGCTCGACGGACACGATCTTGTCCCAAGCCACATCGGACGTCGCCAAGGCGAGAAGCTCCTTGTCCTCCACCGCTCGGGCGATTGCCTCCAGCCGGCCGCGCCGCGAGGAACGGGGCCGGCGTTCGCTGCCGAGAATGTAGCTACCGCAGTACTGCTCGCCGAGAGCGGCAGCCAGGTCGCGGTGGCTGAGGCCGGCCCGAGCCATGGCAGCCACGATGCGGGGCCGCACTTCCCAGGGAATGGTGTCGGCGTTCGGATTGGAAACACGACCTTCGAGGGCCGCCAACAGCCGCTGGCTTGCCGTCCCGCGCTCGCCATGGGCCCCGACGAGCTCGCAGAACCGGCGCTGGTCGGCTGCGCCGTAGACATCAACCTGATAGCAGCGCCGATAGCCGGCCTTCGTCGTGAACTTCACCCGCGACTGGATGCCGAGCCGCAGCAGAAGCAAACGAACGTCATCGACCAGTGCTCGGCTCGTGCTGGCGTAGTAGACGCGGCCAATGGGGCCGGGCGCGCCAACCGGCCGTAGCGTCACCGACCCGTCGGTGGCCCACAGGTGCCGCAGAAACAGAGCCACCTGGTCGTCGGGCAGAGCGAACACGGCGGCCGGGACGAACTTCTCATCCGAGCGCAGCCCATACACGCCGAGGCCGTCGAGCCAGGCGGCGATCGGGTTTCGTCGCCCCCGGGCGAGCCTCATCGGTGCCGGCAGCGCCAGTCGCCAACAACCCTTCGTCGGCTCCCGCCGGGCCGCGACCCCGAAGTGAGCGGCCGCCGCCGTCACGGCCGCCAGATTCGCCTCGTCGATGCTCACGTAGAAGAGCGGCTGGCGACGGCGGATGCTGCCGTCGCCGAGGAGATGGGCAAGCAGGACGATCTCAGGCTCCGCCCACCGGTGGATCGCTTCGGGGGCGGGCACCACCCGGGGAACGGCGATCCGGTCGCCGACGGCGAGGTCGCCCAGGGGTTCCCAACCGTCGAGGGTGCGGAACTTGTGGTTGGCCGTGGCGCGCAGCTGGCGGCCGGAGGCGAGGCGGAGGCTGAACACCGGCTTGACGCCGCTGGGGAAGGCGTGGGTCAGGGTGGCGGGGACGAGGCGCCAGCTGTCATCCATGCTCCAGACGGGGATATCGCGGGCGCCGGCGCGGACGAGCTCGCCGAGGGTGATCTCGCTGCCATCGTCGGCCCGCAGGAGCCGGGTGTCGGCGGTGAGGCAGCCCGACTCACGAAGGTCGGCGAGCATCGGGCGCTTGTCGGTGCGGTACTCCAGGCTGCGGTTCAGCTGGGAGAGGGCCATCACCGGGGTCTCGAGGTCGCGGGCCAGGATCTTGAGGCCCCGGGACAGCTCGGATACCTCGACCTGGCGGTTCTCCGACCGGCGGGGGGTGCTCATCAGCTGGAGGTAGTCGACGACGACGAGGCCGAGGTCGCCGTGCATCGCCTTGAGGCGGCGGCACTTGGCCCGCATCTCCATCACCGTCAGGTGGGCGTTGTCGTCGATGTAGAAGGGCGCCTCGGCCAGGCGGCCGACGGCGTGGCTGATCTTGGTCCAGTCGCTCTCGGGGATGCGGCCCGTCCGCAACAGTCTCGAGTTCACGCCGGCCTCGGAGGCCAGCATCCGCTGGGTCAACTCGAGGTAGCCCATCTCCATGGAGAAGAACACGACGGGCTTGCGGGTCTCGAGCGCCACATGCGACGCCGCCCCGAGGGCGAAGCTCGTCTTGCCCTGCCCGGGGCGGGCCGCCACCACGATGAGGTTCGACGGCTGGAAGCCGAGCAGCACCTCGTCGAGGTCGACGTAGCCCGACGGGACGCCGGTCATCGACCCGTCGCGGTCGAACAGCGCCTCGAGCTGCTCGAGGCTCTCCTGCAGCGCCGGGTAGATCCCCTTGAGCGAGCTCGACAGGCGGCGGTTGGCCACTTCGAACACGAGCGTCTCGGCCCGGTCGAGCGTGTTGGCCAGGTCGTCGGGCATCTCGTAGCCCATCTCGGCGATCTCACCGGCCACGCCGATCAGCCGGCGGAGCAGGGCGTGCTCCTCGACGATCGTGGCGTAGTGAGCGGCGTTGGCCGCCGCCGGCGTACCGGCCTGGATCCGAAGGATGGACTGCTTGCCGCCGAGGGCCTCGAGCAGGTTGGCCCGGCGCAGCTCTTCGGCCACCGTGATCGGGTCGGCCGGCTTCCCCTGGCCGTAAAGCGTCTGAATGGCCTCGAACAGGTGCCCGTGGGCCGGCTTGTAGAAGTCCTCCGGTTGGACCGTCTCGACGGCGGCGGCGATGGCGTCCTTCGACAGGAGCATCGCCCCGAGAAGCGACTCCTCCGCCTCGATGTTGTTCGGCGGGACGCGCCCGGCCCCCGACGACCGCGACGGCGGCCGCACCTCACTGATCGACTGCACCACCCGCCCGCCTCTCCCTGCACCTGTCCCAGCGCCTCACCCAGCGCTTCTCCCTGCGGGGCGTCATCGTCGCGTCGGACCCTTGTGGGGAGGAAGGGGCAAAACCCTGTGAATTAGTCGCCGACTTATCCCCAACCGGGGCACGACACCGGGCACATGGCCGAACATATGTTCGATCATGCTCCCGCGCCGGGCCGACGTCAAGACCCGCGGTCGATGCCGGTGCCTCGGCCGGTGACGTTGGCGAGGCTCAGGGCGAGCCAGGGGCGTCGCTGCCAAGGATCGACGAGGAGGCGTAGCCACCTACGCCGACGAGGAGGACGCCGGCAGCCGCGTTCCTGGCCGTCCTGAGTCCGCCGAACGTTGCCGGTCGAGGCACCCCGCTACTGGGAGACGACGTCGATCGTGAGGGGGACCTCGACTTCGCTGTGGAGGCGGACCAGGACCTCGTGCGTGCCCAGCGTCTTGATGGGCTCGACGTGGAGCTTGCGGCGATCGAGGTGCACGCCGGTCTGGGCCTCCACCGCTTCGGCGATGTCGGTCGACGTCACCGAGCCGAAGAGCCGGCCGCCCTCACCCGCCCGGCCCTTGATCTCGATGCGCTTGGCCGCCAGCTGGCGGGCGGTGGCCTCCGCCCCTTCCTTCTCCCGCCGGTCGCGGACCTGGCGGGAACGGCGCATCGCCTCCGCCTGGCGGGTGACGCCGGCGGTGGCGGCCATGGCCAGGCCCTTGGGCACGAGGTAGTTGCGGGCGTAACCGGGAGCGACCTCCACGAGGTCGCCCTTGTTACCGAGGTTCTCGACGTCGGTCCGGAGCACGATCTTCACTGGAATACTCCCCGGTTAGAACGGCTCGTCGCCGAAGTCGTCGTATCCCCCGCCGCTGCCACCGCCACTGGCACCGCCACCGCCACCGCCACCGTCGGACGGCGGCGGCGCGGAGCGGCCGAAGCCGCTTCCGCCCCCACCCCCTCCCTGGTCTCCGCCGCTGCGGCGCTCGGACTTCACCACGTTGGCCGTGGCCCAGCGCAGGCTGGGAGCGACCTCGTCGGCGATGATCTCGACCGCGTAGCGCTTGTTGCCCTCTTGCTCCCACGAGCGCTGCTCCAGGCGGCCGGTCACGACCACCCGGGTGCCCTTCTTGATCGAGTCGCCCACGTTCTCTGCCAGGTCTCGCCAGCAGATCACGTCGAAGTAGCTCGTCGCCTCCTGCCATTCGCCGCTGTTGCGGTCCTGCCAGCGGCGGTTGACGGCGACGCCGATCCGGGCGTTGGCCTGGCCGCTCGGCGTGAACCGGAGCTCGGGGTCGCGGGTGACATTGCCCACGATGGTGACGCTGTTACCGGACATCTCCTGCCTTCCTTCCTACGCTTCCGCCGGGGCGGGCGCAGCCCGGGCCTTCAGTGCGGCCTCGGGAATGCGGATCACCTTGTGGCGGACGACTTCGTCGGCAAGGGAGAGCATCCGGTGCAGTTCCTCCATCACCACGGGCTCGGCCGTCGCCTCGAGGAGCATGTAGTAGCCCTCCCAGCGGTGGCGGAGCTCGTAGGCGAAGCGGCGCTTGCCCCACCGGTCGACCCGCCCGGGGTTACCCCCACGGCTGCGGATGAACTCCGCGTACCGGTCGACCGCGGCCCGGATGGTCTCCTCCTCCAGGCTGGCATCGAAGATGAGCATGACCTCGTACGGCCTCATGGACCGTGCACCTCCTGTGGTCCGCAGGTGGACCTGCGGGCTCCCCTCATCGGGGAGCAGGACGGGTGGTTGGAGGGCGCGACCCGGTGGAGCCACGCACTCCCGGTTGGACGAGGAAGGTTAACAGCTTCGGTGCCGCCCATCGCCTTCGACGATACGCCGGGGGTCTGACAGTTACTCCCGCCGTCAGGGTCCGAGCGGCGTGCGGCCCCAGACGGTGACCATGGTGGGCAGGAAGATGCAGAAGCCCTCGTCGTCGCAGGTCTGGATGGCCTGGAAGAGCTCGGCCTCGGTGAGCAGGCCGGTGCCGAGGAGCTTCTGTTGGAGGGCGGCCACGCTCATCTGCCACCAGGTGGCGACAGGCGTGCCGCCGAGGCCGACATGCAGGCGGCCTTCGGCGGCGATGTCGACGAGGCCGGCGGCCCGGAACGCAGCGGGCAGGACCCGCCCGCACTCGTTGGCGCCGGCCGGAAACACGGTCGGCAGAGCCTCGTGGAGCCGGGCCATCAGGTCGCCGGAGGTGCAGCCGGCGGCGACGACGAGGGAGGACCAGTCGAGGTCCTCGAGGACGAGCCAACCTCCCGGCCGCAGCGCCGCCGCCAGCCGGGAGACGACCTGCTCCCGCTCGGGCAGGTGGTCGAGCACGAGCCGGGCGTGGACGAGGTCGAACACGCCCTCCTCGAGTGCGTCGGCGACGATGTCGTGCCGGCGAACCTCCAGGTTCTTCTCCTCGAGTGTCTCGAGGAAGTCGGTGTCGAGGTCGGTGGCGACCACGCGGCCGTTGGGGCCCACCCGGTCGCAAAGCCACCGGGCGATGGAGCCGGCCCCGGCACCGACCTCCAGGCACTGCCCGGCGTCGGGGATCGGCACCCGGCCGAGGGATTCGAAGGTCGGCGGGTCGAACACCTGCTCGAGCACGTCCAGACGGCGGCGCTCGTGCTGCCAGTCGTGCGGGAAGACGTAGTCGCTCACGTCGGCCGTTGTATCGGGCGCCCGGCCCGCAACACAAGGCGGCGCGTGAAGGCTCCCTAAGAACTCGGGCAGGCGGCCAGCGCGCCCTCGGGCAACTTGCCCTTGGGCGTCTCGATGGCCGATTTGTAATCGGCCTTCGACCCGTAGCTCGGGCAGTTCCCGTCCGAGGAGGTGCAGGGCTCCATGTCCATGGCGTCGACCCGCTGGCCGCCCTCGTCGTAGAAGCCGATGGTGAGCGGGAACCTCACGCCCGACATCGTGAAGCGGGTGACGTTGTGGTCCATCATCCCGCCGCTCTGGAGGACGTCGGGGAACTCGAAGACCATCCCGTCGTGGCCCTCGATGTTGTTCCGGTCGCGGAGACCCTGGGCCCGCTTCTCCTTGGTGTCGGCCACCAGCAACTTGAGGCAGCTGGCGCCGACCGCCACGTTCTTCTCGGCGAGGGCGGGGCCGGCGGCGGTCGTCGCCGTCGTCGCCTCGTCGAGGAACATCGGGTTGGCGGGACGGTTCGACCCCCACAGCAGGATGAGCACGATGACGGCGGCGAACCCCACCCCGGCCAGCACACCCTTGTAGGCCCGGCTCAGCCCGGTGACGACCTCGACCGGGCCGGCCGGTGCGTGATGTGTCAGATCCTCAGGGGGACCCTGGCCCTCGTCCGTCATCTACCGCTTTTCCTCATGCACTGGCCGCCTGGTAGAGGCCGGGCACCGCCGTGCCTTCGGCGAAGTGGTACGTCTCCGCCTCGGAAGGGTACCGGCCCGACCGCACGTCGTCGGCGAACTGCGCCACGGCGGCGGTGGCGTCGCCCCGCAGGTCGGCGTAGCGGCGCACGAACTTGGGGGCCCGCCCGCCGTTCAGACCCAGCAGGTCGTGGAAGACGAGCACCTGCCCGTCGCAGCTGGCGCCGGCGCCGATCCCGATGGTGGGGACGGGCACCGCCTCGGTGACCATGGTGGCCACGGCGTCGGGCACGCACTCCAGCACGATGGAGAAGCAGCCGGCCTCGGCCAGGGCGACGGCGTCGTCGAGCAGGGCCCGGGCGGCGTCGAACTCCTTGGCCTGGACCTTGAAGCCGCCCAGCATGTGGACGGACTGGGGCGTGAGCCCCAGGTGACCCATGACGGGGATCTCGGCGTCGAGGATGGCCCCGATCATGTCGAGGCGCTTGCGGCCGCCCTCCAACTTGACGGCCGAGGCCCCGGCCCGGAGCAGCCGGGCGGCGTTGCGGACGGTCTCCTCCCGGGAGACGTGGTAGCTCATCCACGGCATGTCGGCCACCACCATGGCCTTGGGCCTGGCCCGGGCCACGGCGGCGGTGTGGTGGGCCATGTCGTCGATCGTGACCGACAGGGTGTCGTCGTAGCCGAGCACCACCATGGCCACGCTGTCGCCGACGAGGATGACGTCCACACCGGCGTCGTCGGCGATGCGGGCCGACGGCGTGTCGTAGGCGGTGACCATGACCAGGGGCGTGCCATCACCCTTGCGGGCCCGGATGGCGGGAGCAGCGGTAGCGCTCATGGGGCCAACCTCCGCGCGTCCGGGGCACGGGCGGCTCCCGGCGGCACCCGCCAGTGTACCGACCAACGACGATAACCTTCCGAACCGTGGAGCGAGCGTGCGAGAACTGTGGGACACCCGATGACGAGCTCCAGCCCGTCCGGCGGGTCTACCTCGATCCCGACCACCCGGGGGAGGTCATGAGCACCGAGGTGACCCCGGAGCTGTGGTGCATCTCCTGCACCACGCAGTACCCCCACCTGGCCGCTGACCTCGTAGCCGCTAGACGGCGTGGCGGCGGCCTAGGAGGTAGCTGCGGGTGAGGTGGTTCCAGTTGCACTCCGTGCAGACCTCGACCACGTAGCAGGCGAACTCGTCGCAGTTCTCGCCCAGCCGGTCGAGCTCGCCCTGGTTGGTGATGCAGCGGCCGTTGGCCCCCTTGAGCGAGTCGCCGTAGACGTAGGACACCAGCCGCAGGTTCGACTTCTCGCAGATCGGGCATTCCTGCGTCGTCGCCTCGCCCAGATTCCGGGCCGCCCGCACCAGCTCCGGATGGGCGTCGCAGACCTCGGCCCGGCCGACCTTCCCGAGCCGCCACTCGCGCAGCACCGCCCGGCGGGCCAGGCGGTAGTCGATCGCGCGACGCATGAATCGAGTGTACCGAGCTTCCGGCCGGACCGATGCTCGACGTAACGATGCGCCGATATATCGGGTCGATATATTAGACTGACCGGAAAGCACCCAGTCCCTGGAAAGGCCCGATGCTCGAACTGGCGATCCTGGGGCTCCTGAAGGAGCTCCCCCTCCATGGCTACGAGCTGAAGAAGCGGCTCAACGACACCCTGGGCCACGTCTGGGGCGTGTCGTACGGCTCGCTGTACCCGGCGCTGGCCCGGCTGGAGCGGATGGGCGCCATCGAGGTCGTCGACCCGCCGGCGGCCCCTCCCGCCGGGTCGATTCCGATGCCGGCCACGGGCTCCATCGCCGGGGAGGCGGCCGCCGCCCGGCTGCGTCGCCCGCTGCGCCGGAGCGGCCGCACCCGCAAGGCCTACCGTCTCGCCCCCGCCGGCCAGACGCTGTTCGAGGAGCTGCTCCGGGCCGACACGACGCCGGGCACCGACGAGAACCGGGCCTTCGCCCTCAAGCTCGTCTTCTGCCGCCATCTCGACCCCCCAGCCCGCCTGAAACTCCTCCAACGCCGCCGCGACCAGCTTGCGACCCAGCTCGCCCGTGGCCGCCAGGCGCTCGCCGCCATCTCCCGGGGGACGTCCCCGGGCGCCCGGGGGAGCCGGGGTTCCAGCCCCGACCGTTACACCCGTGCCCTCGTCGAGCACGAGACCACGACCGCCGAGCGCGACCTCGAGTGGGTCGACTCGCTCATCGCCGCCGAGCGCGGCGCCAACGAAGCTGGAGACAGCATGACCGTTGCCAGATGAGTTTGCGTGAGTTGCATGGTTCATTTGGCAGCCGCCTCTTGCGGGGCGGCGGTGCCGGTCCTATCCCGTTGTGGTGCGCGGGTGCCGGCTTGACGTTTCGTCGGGGAGCACCTGGGCCGTCCTGGTTGGGCGGCCATGGACCTCTCCCCTCCACGTCCGTTTTTGGTCTCCGGGCCACTCCCGGCGACGACGGCGGCGAGGGCTGCCAGGTTGCGAGCGGCGTTGAGATCACGGTCGATCACCAACCCGCATTGATCGCAGGTGAAGGTTCGGAGGGTGAGGGGCAGCTTGGCTTTCGCCGTCCCGCACGCCGAACACGTTTTGGAGCTGGGGTACCACCGGTCGGCGACGACCAGGCGACCGCCGTTCCACGCGCACTTGTAGGCCAGCTGGCGGCGCAGTTCGGCCAGGCCGGCGTCGAGGAGGGCCCGGTTGAGGCCCCGCTTGCGGGGCCCTCCCCGGCGGGTCAAGCCGGCGACGGCGAGGTCTTCGACGACGATGGTGCCATGCGTGCGGGCCAGCCGGGTGGTCAGCTGGTGCATGGCGTCGCCCCGGAGGTGGCGGACCTTGGCGTGGGTGCGGGCCAGACAGGCTCGGGTGCTGGCCCGCCGCTTGGAACCGGGCTGGCGGCGGGCCAGCTGCCGGTTGAGCCGGCCGATGCGCCGCCCATAGCGGGAGCTCGCCTTGGGGTTGGGCACGATCTGGCCGTCGGAGACCACCGCCAGGGCGGCCACACCGGCGTCGACTCCGACCACCGAGCCGGGCCGGCTCACCCGGCCTGGGGGCCGGTCGGCTTCCACGGTGAAGGCGACGAACCAGCGGCCCGCTTCGCACGACACGGCCGCCGAGAGGATCCGGGCGGTGCCGACGGCCAGCGGCGCGGCCAGCTTGGACGTCGGTTCGTGGCAGCGCAATACCCCGATGCGGGGGAGGCGCACGTGAGTGGCATCGACCAGCCCCAAGGCGCCGGTGGTGAACCGACACGACGCCCGTCCCCGGCCTCGGCGCCGGAATCGGGGGAACCCCACCCGTCGCCCCTTGCGCCTGCCCGCTTTGGAGTCCGAGAAGCTCCGCAGGCCCCGGGCCAGGGCATCGAACCCCGAGTTGTAGGCCTCCTTACTGTTCTGCGCCCACCACGGCGCCACCTCAGCCTTGGATCGGTTCCACTCCCGCCGCAACGCCGGCAACGACCAGGGCACCTCCACCTCTGCACCACCAGCCTGGGCGTCGAGACGGTCCTTGACCAGCGCCAACCCCCAGTTGAAGGCAAAACGAGACGCCCCGACATGCGACGCCAACATCCGAGCCTGACGAGGAGTCGGATCCAAGGCGAACCGAAAGGCCTGCAACACCCGCACCCGACCATTCTCACGGCCGGGTACGACAGTTATGGGGCTTACCCAGCTCCGGCCAGGCGCCCCCGGCCCGAGCACCGAGCCCAACGGGCGGAACCAGAACCCACTCATCCATCCCCAACCCAACTCAACCGGGAGCAGCTGTGAACCCTGCAAGGGAGGACATCGTGAGCCGAAGGATCCGCGTCGCCATCGCCGGGGTCGGGAACTGCGCCAGCAGCCTCGTCCAGGGCATCGAGTACTACCGCGACGCCCAGCCCGGCGACACCGTCCCCGGCCTCATGCACGTGGAGCTGGGCGGCTACCACGTGCGGGATGTGGAGTTCGTCTGCGCCTTCGACGTCGACGTCGACAAGGTGGGCGAGGACCTCGGGAAGGCCATCTTCCGGGGCCAGAACAACACGATCCGCTTCGCCGAGGTCCCCACCCTCGGGATCGAGGTGCTGCGGGGCCCGACCCTCGACGGGTGGGGCACCTACTACCAGAAGACGTGCAAGGAGTCGCCCGCTCCGGCGGTCGACGTCGCCGCCGCGCTGCGCGAGGCCAAGGCCGACGTCCTCGTCTCCTACCTGCCGGTCGGCTCCGAGGAGGCCCAGCGCCACTACGCCCAGGCCTGCCTCGACGCCGGCGTGGCCTTCATCAACTGCATCCCGGTGTTCATCGCCTCCGACCCGACCTGGGCCAAGAAGTTCACCGACGCCGGCGTGCCGATCATCGGCGACGACATCAAGAGCCAGGTCGGCGCCACCATCGTCCACCGGATCCTGGCCCGCCTCTTCGAGGACCGGGGCATGGTGCTCGACCGCACCTACCAGCTCAACGTCGGCGGCAACATGGACTTCAAGAACATGCTGGAGCGGGAGCGGCTGGAGTCGAAGAAGATCTCCAAGACCCAGGCCGTGACCAGCCAGCTCGACAACGGCATCGAGGCCGACGACGTCCACATCGGCCCGTCCGACCACGTGGCCTGGCTGCAGGACCGCAAGTGGGCCTACATCCGCCTCGAAGGCCGCAACTTCGGCGACGTCCCGCTCAACCTGGAGATGAAGCTCGAGGTGTGGGACTCCCCCAACTCCGCCGGCGTGGTCATCGACGCCCTGCGCTGCGCCAAGCTGGCCCTCGACCGGGGCATCGGCGGCCCGCTGCTCGGCCCGTCGGCCTACTTCATGAAGTCGCCGCCGGTGCAGTACACGGACGCCCAGGCGCACGACGCCGTCGAGGCCTTCGCCGCCGGAACCGAAATCGCCCTCGACGACCCGGTCGACGTCACCGCGTCGTAGCCGTCGTCAGCAACGGTTCAGCGAGGCGGCTCGGCCACGATCGCCCGGGCCGCCTCGCTCAGGTAGGGGCGGGCGGGCGGTGACTGGCGGTACTCCTCGGGGGAGAGCACCGGGAAGGGACGGATCCGCCACCCCTTGGCTTCCCCCGTCGGGGTCAGGATGATCGGGTTCGACAGGGCGATCGACAGCGACGCCAGCCGGTCGTACTTCAGGGGGCCGAACTCCGACTCGGCGAAGACGTAGGCGTCGGCGTCGCGGTGGCGGTGCTCGATGGTCTGGAAGCGGGCCAGCCACGACGTCGACGGCGAGGTCGAGCCGAGGCGGCCGACGCCGACCACCAGGGTCAGGGCGGTCAGGGCCAGGGCGGCGTGGCGCCGGACCGACGCCGCCGTCCACCAGGCGGTGGCCGTGGCCCGCCGGGCACCGAGCGACACGCCGACCAGCACCACGGCCAGGCAGAGCGGCACGTGGCTCATCCGCTCGAAGAAGGTGATGTCGTTCTTCCAGGCCGGCGGCAGAGTGCACACGATCAGGGCCAGGCAGCCGAGGCTGATCGCCCGGCCGTGGAGCGACAAGCCCGCCGGGCCGCGCCGCAGCGGCCACAGCACGCCGAAGGCCGCCGCCGCCAGCAGCAGGCCGCCGGCCAGGCCCGCCCGGCCGGGCGCCGAGAGCAGCCACTCCGTCGGATAGCCCCGGACGGTCGTGGCCAGGGAGTGGGCGCCGACGTAGCGCAGCATCCCGCCGATGCTGCCGGGCTGCGAGGCCAGCTCGTTGGGCTCCATCCCCAGAACGGCCCAGTACCGACCCCACGGCCAACCGGCCGGGTCGAGCAGGTGGACCCACACGCCGTGGACGACAACGACGGCGGCGAACCCGGCCACCACCAACGCCGGCAGGAGCAGGCGGCGCCGGTCGAGGAGCGGCAGGTCCGGCCGGGCGTAGACCGTCGCCGCCGCCAGCACCACCGGCGCCCACACCACCATCGGATAGTTGGTCAGCGCCGCCATCCCCAGGAGCCCGCCCAGCCCGGCGGCCACCGGCGGCGTGAAGCGGCTCCCGTCCCGAACACACAGGTAGAGGAGCACGCTCATCCAGGCCAGGGCGATGCAGTCGTCTTCGACCGTCCGCACCAGGTAGAGGACGTCGGCGGTGAAGAGGAACCCGCCGACGGCGACGACGGCGAGCAGCGCGCTCCCGCCGAGGCGCCGGACCAGCAGCGCCAGCGTGCCGGCCGCGACGGCCACGGCGGCGGCGGTGACCAGTCGCAGCCCGGTGAAGATGTCGCCGCCGAAGAACATGGCCACCTTGGCGCCAGCGGCGTACAGCGGGACCAGCGCCATGTGGGCGGTGTACCCGCAGGTCCAGGCGCTGGTGCCGTAGCCGCAGGCGCCGCCGCCTCCGTCGAACAGCCGGAGGAGCGCCTCGTAGTGGGCGGCGTTGTCCCAGTCGATCTCGATGAGGAAGCGGCTGCCGGTGAACCAGAAGGCCAGGAGCCCGCAGGCGGCACCCACCAGTGCCGAGGAGCGGACGGGGGACATGCCGTCATCCTGTCATCCCGCCCGCTGCTAGAAAGGGAGGTCCTATGGGCACCCGGCTTCCCGAGGGGATCGTCGCCGTCGTGAAGGCGGACTGCCCGACGTGCCGGCTCGTGGCCCCGGTGCTCGGCGAGCTGCGGGCGGCCGGCGTGCCGCTCACCGTCTACACGCAGGACGACCCGGCCTTCCCCGCCGGCCTCGACCCGGTCGACGACACCGACCTCGACGTGTCGGTGGCCCTCGACCTCGACACCGTCCCCACCCTGGTCAAGGTGGAGGGCGGGATCGAGGTGGACCGGCTGGTGGGGTGGTCCCGGCCCCAGTGGGAAAAGCTCAGCGGCGTCGAGCCGCTGGGGGACGGGCTGCCCGAGCACCGGCCGGGCTGCGGGTCGCTGACCAACGACCCGGCGGTGATGGAGCGGCTGGCGGCCCGCTCGACCGGCCTGCGGTCCCGCCGCCTGGAGCTGGCCCGCCTGGAGGACGAGGCCGAGGCCTTCTTCGAGCGGGGCTGGACGGACGGGCTGCCGGTCGTCCCGCCCACACCGGCCCGGGTGCTGCGGATGCTGGAGGGCACCACCCGGGCGCCGGACGAGGTGGTGGCGGTGGTCGGCCCCGACTTCGCCGACTGCACGGTGGAGAAAGCGGCCGTGAACGCAGTGCTGGCGGGGTGCAGACCGGAGTACCTCCCGGTGGTGCTGGCGGCGGTGGAAGCGGCCTGCACCGACGAGTTCAACATGCACGGCCTGCTGTGCACGACGTGGTTCACCGGGCCGGTGATCATCGTCAACGGGCCTCTGGCCACCGAGATCGGCATGAACTCGGGGATCAACGCCCTCGGCCAGGGCAACCGGGCCAATGCCACCATCGGCCGGGCCCTCCAGCTGATCGTGCGCAACATCGGCGGGGGCCGGCCCGGCGAGATCGACCGGGCCACCCTGGGCGGCCCGGCGAAGTACACGTTCTGCTTCGCCGAGGACGAGGCGGGCTCGCCGTGGGAGCCGCTGTCGGTGGAGCGGGGGTTCCCGGCGGACACCTCGACGGTGACGCTCTTCGCCGGCGAGGGGCCCAACGGCCTGTGCGACCAGAAGTCCCGGGACCCGGAGTCCCTGGCCCGGTCGATGGCCTGGGCGCTCGACGCCGTGTGGCACCCCAAGCTGGCTTTGCTCACCGATGCCGTCCTCGTCGTCTCGCCGGAGCACGGCCGGGTGTTCCGGGAGGCCGGCTGGTCGAAGGCCCGGCTGCGGGAGCGGCTCCTGGAGCTCGGCACCAAGCCGCTGGCGGAGATCGCGGCCGGCGCCGGGGGTGCGCCGAAGGGATGTCCATGAACGTGGCCGGGATGCGGGGCCCGCTGGGCCCGGTGGACGGCGGCTCCGCCGCCCCGTCGGCCGACCCGGCCGACGTCCGCATCCCCAAGTTCTTCCCCGACGGGCTCCTGATCGTCCACGCCGGCGGCCGCGCCGGCCTGTTCTCGGCCGTGATCGGCGGCTGGGCCCGGGGAGCCATCGGCAGCCAGCCTGTGACCTGGGAGGTCAAGCGGTGAGCCCCACTGTCGACCCCGACGTCCGCGTCTATCTCGACCCCACCAACGAGCGGGAGACGATCACCCGCACCCTGGCGGAGCGTCCGGCCGACCTCGAAGGGAAGGTCGTCGGCCTGCTCGACATCATCAAGCCCCGGGGCGACGTCTTCCTCGACCGGCTGGAGACCCTCCTCAACGAGCGGGGCCTCCGGACGATCCGGTTCCGCAAACCCACGTTCACCAAGGTGGCGCCTGTCGACCTCCGCCACGAGATCGCCTCGAAGTGCGACGTGGTCGTCGAGGCGTTAGCCGACTGAGGCTCCTGCACGTCGTGCAGTGTGCACGACATCGTGGACCTCGAGATGCGGGGCGTGCCGGGCGTGGTGGTGGCCTCGTCGGAGTTCGTGGAGGCGGCGGAGTCGCAGGCCAGGGCGCTGGGCCTGGCGGCCCGGCGGGTGTTCGTCCCCCACCCGATCCAGGACCGCACCGACGACGAGATGCGGGCCCTGGCCGATGACGCTTTGGACCAGGTACTGGAAGCTCTGAGGAAGCCTTGACCGAAGCCACAACGGACCCTTATCCTTAGTCTTAGGGTTACCTAAATAGCTGAGGACAGGGGGGCGGCACCCATGTGGGTGTGCCATTGCAAGGGCGTCACGGACGGTCAGATCCGGTCGGCGATCAGCGCCGGCGCCCGCACAGTGGTCGATATCGCAGCCGACTGCCGGGCCGGGACGGGCTGCGGCGGCTGCCTCCCCGAGGTGTGCCGCCTGCTCGACGACCACCTCACCGGCCTCGCCTACTACGCAGCGTGCGGCGACTGCCCGCTCCTCGTCGGCAACGGCGAGTCCGAACTCCTGTCCGCCTAAGTACACCTCGGGGCCACGGATTCTCCGCCTGTCATTGTCATCGCGCTGACGATTTCGGCCGCCCTGCTGCTGGTCGAGGTCGCCCTGCCGACGTTCGGCGTGGCGGGGATCGGCGGGTTCACCATGCTCCTGGTCGGCATGGAGGGCGTGACCCAGCGGGACGAGACCTGGGCGCCGCTGATGCTGATCGCCGTGGCCGTCTGCCTCTGGGCGGTGCTCCTCGTCCGGAGATCGAACTCGCCGTCGGGCCTGGCCAGCGCGGCCGGGCTCTATGCCCTGGGCACGATCGGCTACGGGGCCGTGACGGCCAGCGTCATCGCCATGGTGGTTGGCGCGGCCGCCACCGCCGGGCTCTGGGCGGTGTTCCCCCTCCTCCTCCGCCAGACCTCCGCGTCTGCTCGACCAGCCAGCCCAGGTCGGCATGGAGGCGCTCGAGGGCCGGAAGGCGGTCGTCGTGTCGTGGGACTGGGGGCCTGGGAAGCCGTCGCGCGGCACCGTCCGCCTCGACGGGTCGCTGTGGAACGCCAGCGCCGACGTCCCGGTCCACCCCGACGACGAGGTGCTGGTCGTCGGCCACGAGCGGATGGAGCTGCGGATAATCCCCGTGCCGGTCGCTCCCTGATCGCTACCGTTCGCGCCACATACAAGCCGAAGGAGCTGCCGTGGAGGCCGTCTTGAGTGCCGGCATCGTCCTCGCCGGGATCGTGATCCTCCTCCTGGCGACGTCGATCAAGATCGTCCAGGAGTACGAGCGGGGGGTGATCTTCCGCCTCGGGCGCTGCGTCGGCGCCAAGGGCCCGGGGGTGTTCTTCATCATCCCCGTCCTCGACAAGATCACCAAGGTCAACCTCCAGATCATCGCCGCCCCCGTCGCCTCCCAGGCGGTGATCACCAAGGACAACGTCACCGTCGACGGTCGACGCCGTGGCCTTCTTCCAGGTCTTCGACCCGGCCGCCTCGGTGGTGAAGATCCGGGACTGGTACACCTCCAGCCAGCTCGTGGCGCAGACCTCCCTGCGCTCCATCGTCGGCCGCCACGACCTCGACCAGCTCCTGTCCGAACGGGAACGGATCGACGCCGAGCTCCAGATCGCCCTCGACAGCCAGACCGAACCGTGGGGGATCAAGGTCCACCGGGTGGAGATCCGCGACGTCAGCCTGCCCGAGCAGATTCAGCGGGCCATGGCCCGCCAGGCCGAAGCCGAACGTGAACGGCGGGCCAAGATCATCGCCGCCGAAGGCGAACTGCAGGCGTCGCAGAAGCTGGGCGAGGCGGCCGACGTGATCGCCAACTCGCCCGGAGCGCTGCAGCTCCGCCAGCTGCAGACGATGGTGGAGATCTCGGCCGAGAAGAACTCGACGATCATTTTCCCGATTCCGATCGAGTTGCTCGAAGCCTTCCAGGCCATCGGTCGCAGAGGCGCTGATCAAGCCTAATTTTCAAGGGGCCCTTAGGACGGCGCTTCGGATCTCCTCCGCTAAAAACGAGTTGTCCCTCAGTGGAGTGAGCGCGCTTGAATGTCCGCCGACGCCGCGCCGACGACCCCCGGGGGGCACACCCATGCAATCGACGCCCGACATCATCGAGCTGCTCAACGACGTTCTGACGGCCGAGCTCACGGCGATCAACCAGTACTTCGTCCACTACAAGATGCAGGAGAACTGGGGCTACAAGCGCCTGGCCGACAAGGGCAAGGAAGAGTCGTTCGGCGAGATGAAGCACGCCGAGGAGCTGATCGAGCGGATCCTCTACCTCGAGGGCGTGCCCAACATGCAGCGCCTCAGTCCCGTCAAGGTCGGCGAGACGGTGCCGGAGCAGCTGAAAGCCGAACTCGACACGGAGAAGGAGGCCATCGCCCGCCTGGCGGCCGGGATCGAGAAGTGCCGCCGGTCCGACGAGGGCACCCGGCTCCTGCTGGAGGGGATCCTCGACGACGAGGAGGACCACGCCGACTGGCTGGAGACCCAGCTCAGCATCATCGACGACATCGGCGAGGGGCTCTACCTCAACGCCCAGATCCACGAATAACAGCGCTACATTCGCCGGGTGCTCGACGACTGGCTGAAGGAAGCGGCCGCCGCCCTCGACTGCTCACCGGCCGACGCCGCCGTCCTCGGTGGGGAGACCGTGACCGTGCTCCTCGACCTGGCCCGCGACGCCGCTCACGGCGTCGCCCGGCCGGCCGCCCCCCTGGCCACCTTCGTCCTCGGCCTGGCCCTGGGCAACTCCGGCGGAGGCGTCGACGACCTCCGCCGCTTCGCCCGCCGCTTGACCGAGCTGGCCGACGCCTGGGAGAACGATCCGTCGCCGGCGTAGTCGGCCAGCAACGCCTCGAGCGGCTCCCGGTGCAGGCTGCGGTCGGCCACGAAGGCGGCCAGCGCGGTGGTGATCGGCACGGCTGAGACGAGCCCGATGCTGCCGACCAGCGTCCGCACGATCTCCTGGGCCGACGATCTCGCTGGTCAGCACGTCGCCCAGCCGGCGGCTCGACAGCGTGAACAGCACCAGCAAGGGCAACGACGCCCCGGCGTAGGCCATGACCAGGGTGTTGACGGTGGAGGCGATGTGGTCCCGGCCGATGCGCAGGCCGGCGGCGTAGAGGCGGTGGAAGCCGTACTCGGGATTGGCCCGGTGCAGCTCCCACACCGCCGACGCCTGGGTCACGGTGACGTCGTCGAGCACGCCGAGCGAGCCGATGACGATGCCGCCGAGCAGCAGGCCCTGCAGGCTCACGCCCGACAGGGAGGCGGCCAGCAGGCCCGACTCCTCGGTGGCCATCCCGGTGAGATGGGTGCCGGCCACGAAGACCCAGGCCAGCACCCCGGTCAGGAACAGGGCGCCGACCGTGCCGAGGACGGCGGTGGTCGTGCGGGCGTTGACGCCGTGGGTCAGGTACAGCGTGACGAACATGATCGCCGCCGAGCCGACCACGGCCACCGCCACCGGGTTCTTGCCGACGAGGATGGCGGGCAGCATGAACCGGACGAGGACGCCGAAGCTGATGGCCAGGCCGACCAGGGCGAACAGGCCCCGCCACCGGCCGAAGACCACGACGGCGACGGCGAAGAACACCCCGAGGGCCAGGAGCGGGCCGCGGCGCTGGTAGTCGGAGAAGTACCAGCCGCCGTCGTCGACGCCCCTCGCCGTGGCCGGCCCGTCCGACGACGATTTTGTCGCCGCGCTGGCAGGACGGGGCTGTCGGCCCCCTGGGCCACCTCGACGTCGACCACCTCGCCGGTGTCGGCGCCGCCGTCGCCGCCGTCGCCGCCACGACGGCTACTCAGCTTGACGCTGGCCTGCTGGCAGAGGACCGTCTCGTCGCCGCCGGGGCGTCGGCCAGGTCGCCGCTGCCGCAGGGAACGCGGTCGACCTTGACGACGGTGGCCTCGGCCAGCGTGGCCGGCCCGCCCATGAAGTCGGGGGTGGGCGGGTTGGCGTCGGCCGGCCAGAGCACGACGAGGCCCGAGCGCGGTGGCCAGCAGCAGCGGGACCACCAGCACGAGCAGGAGCAGCCGGGCCCGGGCGTGGACCCGCGTCGTCTCCGCGTCGTGCCCGTGGGAGTGCCCCATCGCCCGCATTGTCATCTGCCCGGGGCCGCGATCGGCGGACCTCCGGGTTACCCCTCGCCGGCGGCGATGGTGGTGGCCAGTTCCTCGGCCCGGGTGGCAGGGGCGCCGTTGCGGCCGTTCGCCGCGCACGGCGGCGATGGCCGACTCCAGCTCCTCGGCGACGCGCTCGTCGTTGTCGAACGTCTCGGCCGGCTCGGCGTCGGCGAAGGCGATCACACCCAGGTCGATGAACGCCTGCTGGATCGTGTCGCTCCACAGGCCGATCCGCTTGACGATGGGCACGACCCGAGCGAAGAGCTGCTGGCGGTAGATGGCCATGATCTCGGACCCGTCCATGAATTCGATGCACTCGTCGACCGGTGAGGCCGAGGTTCTCGTACACCGGGCCGGCGACGATGCGGTCCCGCAGCAGGCGGGCGGCCTCGATCACGAACTCCTCCCGCTCTCGCCGCTCCGCCTCCGTGAGGTCCTGGTAGGCGTCCTGGAGGGCGAGGAGGCCGAAGGCGACGTGGCGGGCCTCGTCCTTCATCACGTAGGCGTTGAGCGAGCGCGACAGGGGATGCTCGGTGAAGTCGCGGATCAGCGAGAACGCGGCCAGGGCCACCCCCTCGATCATCACCTGCATGCCGAGATAGGTGATGTCCCAACGGGAGTCGGCGATGGTCTGTTCGAGGAGGAGCGCCAGCTGGGGGTGGATCGGGTAGGCCAGCTGCAGCTTCTCGAGGAGGAACTTGTTGTAGGCCTCGACGTGGCGGGCCTCGTCCATCACCTGGGTGGCGGCGTAGAACTTGGAGTCCACGTCGGGCACGGTCTGGACGATCTTGGCCGCGCAGATCAGCGCCCCCTGCTCGCCGTGGAGGAACTGGGAGTTGAGCCAGGCGGCGTAGTGGTGGCGCAGCTCGTCCTGCTCGGCCCGGCTCATCCGCTCCCACCACGGCGAACCGAAGATGGGGACGTACATGTCGGGCAGGACACCCTGGTCGGCGATGTCGAAGTCGAGCGACCAGTCGATGAGCGTCTGGGCGTCCCACTGCTTGCGCTTGCCCTTTTCGTAGAGGGTGAGCAGCTGGTCCCGAGGCTCGTCGTACTCCCAGTTGAAGGCGGTCTCGGTCGTGCCCTCGACGAACCAACGGGTGGTCTCGACGGGAAGTGCGTAGTGCCGCGTCGTCATGATCCCCCCTCCGCTCGGAGGCGGACGCTACAAGACCGAGAGACAAGTTTACAACGGCCGTCCTGTTGTAATCGCCGGTCCGCAGACGCGTGAGAGGCGGCGGAGCGACCCGCCGCCTCTCATCAATTGAAACCTTGGATTGGATCAGCTGGGCGGGCCGCTCCCACCGCCACCGTCGCCACCGCCGCCCTCGGGCGGCTGCTGGCTGGGCGGGGCACAGAACGGTGTCGCCGAGAGGGGCGTACCGGAGCAGAGCGGGTTCGGCTCGCTTCCGCCGCCACCGCCGCCACCCGGCCCGCCTTCGTCAGCCGGACGGACGCTGGGCGAGCTGCCGCCGCCACCGTCACCGCCGCCACCGCCGCCCTCGGGCGGCTGCTGGCTGGGCGGGGCACAGAACGGTGTCGCCGAGAGGGGCGTACCGGAGCAGAGCGGGTTCGGCTCGCTTCCGCCGCCACCGCCGCCACCCGGCCCGCTTTCGTCAGCCGGAAGTGCGCTGGGCGAGGATCCGCCGCCACCGTCGCCGCCGCCGCCCTCAGGCGGCTGCTGACTCGGCGGGGAGCAGAGCGGCGTCGCCGCCAGGGGCGTTCCGGCACACAGCGGGTTCTGGCCGCCACCGCCACCGCCACCGCCGCCACCGTCGCCGCCGCCGCCGGGGCCTTCTTCGGCCGCCAACGCGCCGGCCGCCCCGAACATCGTCAGCGCTCCGGCAGCGAGCACGACGGTCAGTTTGCGACTTCGGGTGTTGGGCATCTCGTGACTCCTTACTCCTTCGGTCCCAGCTGAGCGCGGGCACAGTCGTTTGGGGGACGCGATCGATTTGTGGCCTTTCGTCCCCTACCCCCGCATTTGTCTGGGAAACGTCCCCAGCCCCGTTTCCAGCTATTGCCACGGGGGTTCGGCGCCGGCGGGATTTCGCGCTCAAGTTGCGCCGCGATCTGGCCGAAATCACACACATGTTCTTTCGAATTACAGGTATGTCATTCGAGCGCGGCCAGCCCTGGGACGCAGTGGCGACGCCGGGCGAGATCGGTCGACCCGGGGACCTCCCCGTCCCGGTCGGCCAGCAGCTTCGCCGGTGGGGTGCCCTACTGGCCCTGGCCGGGCTCGCCCTGCCCAGCGTCAGTGCCGCCCGGATGACGGCCGGCCCGCCGGCCGTGGCGGTGCTCGACGCCAACCGGACCACGCCCAAGGTTTCTGACGAGTCCCGGGGAGAGGGGGCCCCGGGCGACCTCCCGGGTGGCGACGCCGGGCAGGATACGGCCCTGTCCGTGGCGGCGCCCTGGGAGGCCGGGATGGTGGAGGCGGACGGGATGCCGCTCCCGACCGCCTCGCCGCCCGGTCCGGTTCCGGTCGACGGCGTCCCGCTCCCGGCCACCGCGTCGGCGCCCGCCCCGGCGACGGCGCCTGGGTCAACGGCCACTCCGAAGGGCGACCCGGCTCCGGGCGAGAGCCTGCGCTCGGTTCCGAACCAGTCGGTGGCCGCCTCCCCCGGGCCGGCCGATGACCTCGTGCCGTCCGACCGCGAGTACCTCCGGCCCATCCTCGTCAGGTATGCCCAGGAGAACGGGCTGCCGGCGGACCTGGTGATGGCGTTGGCCTGGGTGGAGTCGAGCTGGCGCCGGAGCGCGGTGTCGGACGCCGGGGCGGTGGGCGTGATGCAGCTCATGCCGAACACCGTCGGGTTCGTCTCGAAGAAGCTGCTCGGGCTGGGGAGCAACCTCGATCCGAAGAACCCGACGAGCAACGTGCGGATGGGCGCGAAGTACCTCCGCCACCTGCTCGACCAGAGCCGGGGAAGCCTGCGCCAGGCGCTGCTCGCCTACAACCAGGGGATCACTTCCCTCAAGGCGAGAGGCTCCTACCTCGACGCCGAACGCTTCGCCGATCGTGTCCTGGCCCTCCGCTCGCAGTTCCGCACGGCGTGAGTCCCCTGTCTTCCGGCCGCAACCGGAACCGCACCCGGGGCACGCACCGCCCGCCGGCCGTGCCCGTCCCCACCCGGCCCCGGGCCACCCGTCCGGCCCCCGGGGGTTGGCATCCGGCCATGGGCTGGCACCCCTGTATGGGCCCCCGCCACCCCTCGACGGAGCCCCGCCCGGACCGGCTGCCCCCGGGTCCGGGCCCGGCGTGATCGTTGTGGTCTAAGGCATCGGGTGGCAGCCGGAGGAGGCGACCGGCGCTCCCCCGCCCCGTCACCCCGCCCCGCCCTCGCCCTCCCTACCGGCCCCAACCGCCGGCCCCCCGCCCGCCTCGCCGCTCGGGGAAGTGACGGTCGCGCTTGAGCGCACTGGGTGCGGGCAAGCGCGACCGTCAGACCGGACCAGCGGCCCCGGTCATCCCATCCTCACCCGGTCAACCGGGCACGACCTCGATCCGGGCGGGGGCCGCGGTCGGCCGGGCGGGCAGGGTCAGGGGTGCAGGGCCCGGGGTGATGGTGCCGAGGACGGCAGGGTGGCGGGCGCCGGTGCAGGAGGGGACGTTGCCGGGGAGGCCGTGCCAGGTCAGGAAACCGAGGACGGCAAAGGCGTAGGCCTCCTTGGCGGCCGAGGCCAGCCCGAGCTCGTCGATCGTGCGGAGCCGGGCGGGCGCGATGCGACGGGCCAGAGCCTCCATGAGGACGGGGTTCTCGGTCCCGCCCCCGGAGGCGACGACTTCGGCGACGTGATGGCGCCGGCACTCGGCGGCGGCCACCTCGGCGGCGTGAGCGGTCAGCGTGGCCAGGAGATCGTCACCGGCGGGGTCCCGCCCGAGATATTCGAGCGCCTCTTCGGTGAAGCCATGGTGGTAGCGCTCCTTGCCCGTGGTCTTGGGCGGCGGCTGGGCCAGGAAGAAGTCGTCGAGCAACAGGGCCAGCAGGGCCTCGTCGACGCGGCCCCGGGCCGCCCGGGCCCCGCCCCGGTCGCACGTCTCGACCCCGCCGGTCATCGCCACGACAGCGGCGTCGATGAGCGCGTTGGCCGGCCCGGCGTCGTAGGCGAGGGGCGAGCTTTTGGGTGCGACGACGGTGAGATTGGCGATGCCGCCGAGGTTCAGCGCGGCGCGGGGCTTGTCGTGACCACCTAGGAGGAGGACGTCGAACAGGCTGACGAGGGGGGCGCCCTGGCCGCCGGCGGCGACGTCGGCGCTCCGGAGGTCGGAGATCACCGGCAGGCCGGTACGTTCGGCGATCCAGGCCGACCGCCCGATCTGGAGCGTGCCGGCAACGTGCCCGTCGTCGGCGACCCAGTGGAACACGGTCTGGCCGTGGGCCACGACGAGCGCGGCGTCGGCATGGCGCGACCGGGCCCGTTCGGCGGCGGCGGCGAACTCCTGACCGACGACGGTGTCGAGCCGGCACATCGCCTCCATGGTCGTGGCCCTGGGCGGGAGCGCCGCTCGCAGGGCGGCGGCCAGTTCGCCGGAGTACGGGGTGGTCTCGTGGCCGAGCGGCGTGAGGCGCAACACCTCTCTGTCGAGCTCGAGGTCGGCAGCGGCCGCATCGATCCCGTCCATGGACGTCCCTGACATGAGCCCGATGACGATCATGGGATGCGACCGCCCGATCCTCGAATCACGGCTCCTCGCCGGGACCGGCTCGCCGCCCTGCTGGGCCTCTTCCTCAGGCTCACCGCCGCGCTTTTGGCGGAATAGTTCCGCAAAAGCGCGTAGGTGAACGAGGCAATCGACAGATCGGGGAAGGTAGCTGAAGGCTGAGCGGTGGTCGGTCGGGCCGATCATGGAGCGGCGAGGGCGCGGCGGACGACCCCGTTGCACCGTTCGAGTCGTCGGCGGGCCTCGGCGGGCTCGATCCCGCTCAGGAGGGTGACGATGGCGGTCTTCACTTCGCCGTCGGCGGCTTCCAGCGCCGCCGCCGCTTCGGCGGGCGGGCGGCCGGTGGCGGTGACCACGATGCGGCGGGCGCGGTCGACGAGCTTCTCGCTGCCGGAACTCACGTCGACCATGAGGTTCCCGAGGGTGCGGCCGAGGCGGACCATGGCCACGGTGGAGATCGTGTTGAGCACGAGCTTCTGCGCCGCACCCGCCTTCAGACGCGTGGAGCCGGCGATGACCTCGGGGCCGACGACGACCTCCACGGCATGGTCGGCGGCGGCCGAGACCAGCGAGCCGGGGTGGCAGGACAGGCCGACCGTCAGCGCGCCGACCTCCCGGGCGGCGCCGAGGGCGCCGAGCACGTAGGGGGTGCGTCCGCTGGCGCTGATGCCGACGACGGCGTCAGCCGCGCCGACGCCGAGGGCGCGGAGCTCGGCGGCGCCGGCGGTGGGATCGTCCTCAGCACCCTCCTTCGGTTTCGTCACCGCGGTGGGCCCACCGGCCATCAGGGCGATCACCTTGTCGCCGGCGTTGAACGTCGGGCCGCACTCGGCGGCGTCGAGCACGCCCATCCGCCCGGCCGTACCGGCGCCGACGTAGACGATGCGCCCTTCCGGCCGTTCGGTGAGCCGGGCGACGATGGCGTCGATGGCGCCGGCGATTGCCGGGGCGGCCCGGCGCACGGCGGCGGCGACCACCGCCTCCTCCGACGCCATGAGCCGCACGAGTTCCTGCGTGGGCCGCAGGTCGAGGTCGGCCAGCTCCGGCCGCACCTGCTCGGTGACGAGCCCGCCGAGATCCACGGCCGCCGGCGCAGCAGCCCCGCCACTCCGTTCTGGCGTCCCTGAGTTCCGGCCCTCGGAACCGGGGGACGCCGGTTCGCTGCGAGCGGTCAGGGCGGCGCAGAGGATCTCCCAGACCTGCTCGGGCTCCTTCGTCTCCAGGTAGCTCATGTGGCCGCAGGCTTCGTAGCCCCAGGTCCAGAGGTCCTCGACGCCGGCGGCGCGGGCGGCGACGACGGCGGCGCGGATGTCGTCGCCATCCTCGGGGCCGAGGCGGAAGCCCTGGATCCAGATCTGCGGCTCGATGCCGGCGGCGGCCGCCTGCTGCGCCACCCGTTCGGAGAACTCGGTCACGAACGGGCCGACGGGCTCCCCGAACGCCTTCCAGTAAGGGTCCGTGGCCAGCGTGGCCAGCCCAGGCAGGCGGGCCACCGCCGACCAGTCGGCGACGCCCAGCGACCCGCTGGTGTGGGGCAGCAGGCAGACGGTGCTCCGGCCCCCGAGGCCGGCCACGTAGGCGGTCAGCTCGCCGAGGAACTCGACCAGACAGCGTTCCCGGAAGACGCGCACCTCGGCGGTGAGCTCGGCCGGCAGGTCGTCGTCACCGGTCTCGTCGCACCAGCGCTGCACGCAGCGGGCGCAGCGGCAGCCCCACCGCTCGAGTGGCTCGTCGAAGTGCGCCGGATGGGCCCAGTGCGGCTCGTCCCAGAAAATCTGGTCGGCGCCGGTCTCGACGGCGGCGGCGGCCCACGAGCGCACGAACTCGCGGTAGGCCTCGGAGTTGAGGCACCCGGCGGCCACCGGCCGGCCGCTGTCGAGCACCTGGCCGACGTGGGGATGGTTGGCCACGAACAGGCTCTCGGCCTCGCCGCCGAAGGTGCGCCCGACCCCCCACGGCCCCACCTGGACGAACAACCCGGCGGCGTGGGAGATCTCCACCAGCCGGCCGATCGTGTCCCGGTAGTAGGTCAGGTCGTTCTCGCTCATCGTGTGGAGGACACCGGTGAAGCCGCGGGCGGCCAGGTCGTCCATGTCGGCCGCCACGTGGCGGAGGATCCGGTTGCCGAAGTAGGACGCGCCGATGGGCATCGGGGAGAAGTCTGCCGTGCGGGCTCAGCCGGTGACGGAGCCGGCCACCATGCCGGTGGTCAGGCGTCGGTGGACGGCCAGGAAGAACACCACGACGGGAATGGTGAACAAGACGCTGGCGGCCATGATCAGGCCCCACTCCGACTGCTCCTGGCCGACGAAGGCCGACAGCGCCACCGGCAGCGTGCGGAGGTTCTCCTTCTTCACGAAGGTGAGAGCGAAGAGGAACTCGTTCCAGGCGGCGATGAACGAGAAGATCGCCGTGGCCGCCAGGCCCGGCCCGGCCAGCGGGAAGATGACCCGCACCATGGCTCCGAAGCGGGTGGCTCCGTCGCTCATGGCCGCCTCCTCGAGCTCCTTGGGGATCGTCTCGAAGAAGCTCCGCAGCAGCCAGATGGCCAGCGGCGTGGTGAAGCTCAGGTAGGCGATGATCAACCCCACCCAGGAGTCGAGCAGGCCCAGGGCCTTCATCACCACGAACAGCGGGATGATCAGCACCACCAGCGGGAACATCTGGACGCCCATGACCATGAGCAGGAGGTAGCGCCGCAGCGGCAGGTCGAAGCGGGCCAGGGCATAGCCGGCCAGGGCCGCCAAAGCCACCCCGGCCACGGTGGTGCCGGTGGCCACGATCAGCGAGTTGCGCAGCGCCCGGGCGAAGCCTCCGTCGAGCACGGCGGAGTACCGCCCGAACTGCGGATCGGCCGTCCACAGCGACGGCGTGGGCTGGAAGATCTCCCCGTCCGGCTTGAGGGAGGTGAGCACCATCCAGAGGAAGGGGGTCACGGCGAAGAGGCCCACCACGACGGCGGCGGCGTAGATGGCGGCGGTGGCGGCCGGGCGGCGCTTCATCGGGCGGGCACCTCGTCCCGGGCCAGGCGCCCGTAGGCCAGCGTCATGGCCAGCAGCACGGCGAAGAGCGCCACCGCCAGCGCGGCCGCCGACCCCAGGTGGAGACGGCCGAAGCCTTCCCGCCACACGGTGATGGCCACCAGCTCGGTCGAGCGGTAGGGACCGCCTCCGGTCATCACGTAGAGCTGGTCGAAGATCTTGAAGTTCCAGATGGTGGAGACCACCACCAGGGTGAGGAGCAGGGGCCGCAGCATCGGCAGGGTGACGTGGCGGAGCATCTGGAGCGGGCCGGCGCCGTCCATCCGGGCCGCCTCCTTGACCTCCGGCGGGATGGACTGGAGCCCGGCCAGCAGCGACAGCGCCACGAACGGGAACGACTGCCAGACCACCACCACCCCGACGGCGATGAAGGCCGGCCACCGGTCGTTGAACCAGGAGAAGCCGGTGAAGTCGTGGCCGAGGTGCGACAGGGTCCAGTTCACCAGGCCGTACTGGTCGTCGAACATCCAGCGCCACACCACGCCGGCGGCCACCCGGGGCACGGCCCAGGGCAGCAGCACCAGCACACCGAGGAGGGCGCGACCCCTGAAGCGCTGGTCGAGGAGCAGCGCCACCGCCAGGCCGGCCGCCATGGTGGCGGCCACGCAGGCGAAGCCGAACACCGCGGTGGTGAGGAAGACCTCGCGGAGGTGGGCGTCGGTCAGGAGCTGGCGGTAGTTCTCGAGGCCCACGAAGCGGCTCTGCCCGGAAGCCAGGTAGGGGAGCCCGGCGGAGCGGAACGACAGCCACACCGTGCGCCCGACCGGGTAGACCACCAGACCGAAGACGACGAGCAGCGCCGGGGTGAGCAGGAGCCAGGGCAGGATCTTCTGGTCGAATGTCCGCGACGACGGCCGCCGCCCTACGAAACTTGGGAGGTTCACCTGCCTCCCGTGAGCATCAACCACTGAAGGCGCCGTCCATCGCCTTCGCCACGGCCTTCATCGCTTCGGCGGCCGTCTTCTTCCCGGCCATGACCTGCTGGACGGCGCTGGTGAACAGCCCGTCGGCCTCGAAGCCGCCCCACTCTCTCGTCGGGGGATAGGTCCGGGAGTGATCCTGGAGCTGGTCGGAGAACGGGCGGTAGAGCGGATCGGGCGGGGTGGCCGCGGTCAGGGCGTCGCGGGCCCCGGGCAGGAACCCGATCTGGTTGGTGAAAGTCGCCACCCGGGCCGGGTCGAGGAGGAAGTCGAGATAGCGGCGGGCCAGCGGCGCCTTCTTCGTGCCGGCGAACACGACGAGGTGGCTGCCGCCGGCGAAGGTGTCACGCCGGCCGCTCGGTCCGGCCGGCAGCAGGGCCGTGCCGACCTTCCCGGCCAGCTCGGGATGGGCGGCCAGCAGCGCCCGCACGTCCCAGGCGCCGCCGATCATCATGCCCAGGTCACCGGCCTCGAACGCCTTGCGGACGTCACGGGCGTTCCACGACAGCGCCCCGGCGGGAGCGAAGCGCTCGACCCGGTAGAGGTCGGCGTAGAACTGCACCGCCTGCACCGCCGGCGGCGACGCCATACCGGAGCGCCACACACCGCCCTTGCGGGAGGCGATCTCCCCGCCGTTCTGCCACACCATGGGGAGCACGTAGTGGCCGCCGTTCCCGGCCACCCCGAAGGCGGCCATGCCGGTGCGGTCGCGGATGGCCCGTCCGACGGTGAGCAGCTCGTCCCAGGTGGTGGGCACCGGGAGGCCGAGGGAGGCCAGGACGTCAGCCCGGTAGATCAGCGCCCGGGCGCCGGCGTACCAGGGGACGCCGTAGATCGTGCCGTCGACGGTGGCCCCTTCGACGAGGCTGTCCACGTACCGGTCGGCCCCGCCGCCCAGCTCGGCCGGCTCGAGCGCACCGATGTCGCCGAACTCCGGGGTCCAGGTGCTGCCCATCTCGGCCACGTCGGGCACCTGGCCGCCGCCGATGGCGGTGACGAACTGGTCGTGGGCGCTGGCCCAGGGCACGAACTGCACCTCGACCCGGTCGCCGGGGTGGGCGGCCTCGAACTCGCCGGAGGCCGAGGTGAAGAACGTCCGCAGCTCCGGGTTGCCCGGTTCCATGATCCAGACCTGCAGGGGCCCCTTGGCCGACGACTTTCCGGCCGATGGGGTCAGCGCACCACAGCCGGGCAGGAGCCCGACCGCCACGACGAGGGCGAGGACCCGCCGCATCAGGCGGTCACGGATGCTGATCGGCTGCTCGAGTCGAACACCAGGCCGGCCAGGGCGCCGCGGGCGCCGGGCGTGGCGAGCCGGGCCGCGCCGACCAGGGAGTCGGCGGCGGGGGGCATGAGGTCGGCGGCCGGGAAGGTGGAGCGGATCCGGGCCAGGAAGGGGTCGAGGAGCAGGGCGTCGGGGGCGGAGAAGAGCCCGCCGACCCAGGACACGGCGACCGGCGTCTGCGGGTCGGACTGCAGGCGACGGGCGCAGGCCATGGCCGAATCGGCCAGGGCGGCGGCCGCCTCCAGCCAGATGTAGCGGGCGACGTCGTCGCCGGCCTGGGCGGCCTCCGCCACCTGCACCGAGAAGGAGGCGATGGCGGCGACGGGACCGGCGCCGGCCCGGGCGGCCAGTTCCGGCAGCCGGTCGAGCGGCCCGATGTCGCGCTCGACCAGCCGGGCCAGCAGCGGCGACCCGCCCCGGCCGTCGTGGGCCCGGAGGGCGGCGTCGAGGCCCCGCCGGCCGATCCAGAATCCGCTGCCGGCGTCGCCGAGGAGGTGGCCCCAGCCGTCGACGCAGGCGACGACGCTGTCGAACGTCCAGATGCCGCCGCCGGGGCCGGCTCCGCCGACGCCCATGCCGCCGGGGCCGAGACCGCCCGACCCGACCGCGCCGGGACCGGCCACGGCGGCGGAGCTGGATCCGTCCCCCTCCGGCACCTTGACCGGGACCGCCCCCAGGGCGACGGAGCCGGTACCGGCCACCACGACCACACCGCCGTCGGGGTCGGGGAGGGCGCCGGCATGGGCGGCGACGACGTCGCCGCACAGCGCCACGTGCTCGGTCCCGAGCCGCTGGTGGAGTCGCGCCGCCACCGCCGGCGCGAGGTCGCGGCCGTTGAGCAGGCCGGCGAGGGCGGCCGACACCACATCGACGTGTCCCACTTCGTGACGGGCGGCGGCCGCGGCCACGACCGCTGATGTGATGATGGCGGCCACCGACTCCACGATGCCCTCCACCGCCCCGGGACCGGCACCCGGCGGTATCCCCGGCCCCTGGGCCACCGGGCCGGGGCGTCCGTCAACCCCGATCACCGCCGCGCGGCAGCGGCTCCGCCCGCCGTCCACCGCGACCAGGCTCCCCATAGGGCATCGGTATAGCGCAGCCGACCCGTCCCCCGGGCGTTACCCCAGGGGTTTTGCCCTCAGAGGGCTCTCAGATGGCCGGCGGGCCCGCCGCCGGGGGACGGGCGGGCCCAGGGCCGGCAACTGGAGCGGCGACGACGGCGCGGAGCAGGATGGCGTCGCCATGGCTGATGCGCAGAGTGCCCCGCTGGCCGCCGTCGCCGACTGGCCGGTCCGGACGGCCGCCGTCGGCGTCACCGCCGCCGCGGCCACGTTGGCCGCCACCGGGCCGCTCGACGAGCCACTCCCCCTGGCCTCGGTCACGAAGCTGCTGACGGCGGCGGCCGTGCTGGTGGCCGTCGAGGAGGAGACCCTGTACCTCGAGGAGCCGGCCGGCCCCGAAGGGTCCACCGTGGAGCACCTGCTGGCCCACGCCTCGGGCCTCGGCCTCGACGGCGCCCGCATCGGCCCGCCGGGCCGCCGGCGGATCTACTCCAACACCGGCTTCGAGGTGCTCGGTGAGGTGCTGGCGGCCCGGTCGGGGATCCCGTTCGAGACCTACGTCACCGAAGCCGTCCTCCAACCCCTCGGCCTGACCGGCACCCGGATGGGGAACCCGGCCTGGGGGGCCGTCGGCACCGCCGGCGACCTCCTGGCCTTCGGCCGGGAGCTCCTCACCCCCAAGATCCTGAGCCCGGCCACCCTGGCCCGGGCCAGCACCGTGGCCTTCCCGGGGCTCGACGGTGTCCTCCCCGGCTTCGGCCGCCAGCAGCCCAACGACTGGGGGCTGGGCTTCGAGCTGCGGGATGGCAAGACCCCCCACTGGACCGGCCGGCGGAACTCCCCCCGCACCTTCGGCCATTTCGGCCGGTCGGGGGCGTTCCTGTGGGTCGATCCGGAGGCCGGTTTGGCCTGTGCCTGCGTGACCAGCCGGAACTTCGGCCCCTGGGCCGCTGAGGCCTGGCCGACCCTGTCCGACGACGTGGTCGCTACCTTCGAAGGGGCCGAATCGCGCCAGGTGCGAGGCGACGGGCCTCCTGGTGTGTGACGATCTTCTCCCGGACCTCAACGAGGAGGGTGGGTGGAGCAGTTTTCCGTGACCGCGGCGAGGGAGGAGACGGCGCCGCCGGCGCAGGGCCTCCCCGGGGGGGCCGGTGACGGCGAGGCCGTCGCCAACCCTCGGCGACGCACGTCACGGCTGGGGCTGCGGGCTCGGGCGACGGTGGCCTTCGGCTGCGTCGCCCTGGCGCTGTCGGCCAGCCTGGCCACCATGGCCTACCAGCTGACCCGGAGCTACCTGATCAAACAGCGGCAGAGCACGGCCGTCCGGCAGGCCTACGTCAACGCCCGCCTGGCCCGGTCGGTGTTGCGGACGCCCGACCCTGACGTCCCGACCATCCTGGCCTCGCTCCAGACCAGCTCCGGGTCGGTGGCGGTGCTCAACTACGAGGACCGCTGGTTCGCCAGCACGGTCGGTATCGGCCCCAACGCCGTCCCCACCGACCTGCGCCAGAAGGTCTTGGAAGGAAACGTCGCCCGGCAGCGGTTCTCACTCGACGGGGACCCGCAGGTGGCCGTCGGCGTGCCACTGCCGGCGGTGAACGCCTTCTACTTCGAGTTCTCCCCCATGGGCGAGCTGGAGCGGTCACTGTCGCTGCTGGCCCGGGCCCTGGCCCTGGGGGCCGCCATCACCGCCCTGGGCGGCGCCTCGGTGGGGCGGTACGCCAGCAGCCGGGTGCTCCTGCCGCTCCGGGGCGTGGCCTCGGCCGCCTCCCGCATCTCCCACGGTGCCCTCGACACCCGGCTCGACGCCAAGGGCGACCCCGACCTCGCTCCCCTGATCACCTCGTTCAACGAGATGGTCGACGCCCTCCAGGACCGCATCGACCGCGAGGCGCGCTTCGCCTCCGACGTCAGCCACGAGCTGCGTACTCCGCTGGCCGCCATCGGCTCGGCGGTCAACATCGTCCGCCGCCGCCGGCACTCGCCGGAGGAGGCGGCCGCCGCCCTCGACGTGCTCGAGCAGCAGATCGAAAGCTTCCAGAAGCTGGTGCTCGACCTGCTGGAGATCTCCCGGCTGGAGGCGGGCACGGCCCGCCTGGAACGGGAGCCCATCGAACCGGAGCGCTTCGCCCGGTCGGTGCTGGCGTCGACGGGCCGGCCGGCCGTACCGCTCGGCGTCGAGCCGCGGGCGCCGGGCCGGGCTCTGGTCGACCCCCGCCGGCTCAGTCAGATGTTGGTCAACCTGCTGGAGAACGCCGACAAGTACGCCGGGGGGCCCACCGCCCTCATCGTGTCGGGGAACGAGGCCGTGGTGCGCTTCGCGGTTGAGGACCGCGGACCCGGCGTACCCGAGCACGAGCGCCACCACATCTTCGAGCGGTTCGCCCGGGGCGAGTCGTCGGCCCAGCCGGGAGCGGGCGACGGCACCGGACTCGGGCTCTCGCTGGTGGCCGAGCACGCCCGCCTCCACCACGGCCACGTCTGGGTCGAGGCCCGGGTGGGGGGCGGCGCCCGGTTCGTGGTCGAGTTGCCGTTGGTGGAGTTCGGGCCGGGGGTCCTGCCACCGCCGCCGGACGGGACGTTCGATCCGCCCCCCGGCTCCACACCGCTTCTCCCTCCGCCGCCTGACACCACACCGCTTCCCCCCGAGCCGCTCTCGTGAGCACGTCTACGCGACGGACCGGGACGCTGCTGGTGGCGGCCTGGCTGGTCCTGGCCGCCTGCGGGGTCCCGCCCGACGACCGGGCCAGCGTGGCGTCGCCCGACTCGGTGCCCTTCGATCTACTGAGCCAGGCGCCGTCGGTGACGCCCACGACCTTGTCCTTCGCCCAAACGGAGAAGGCCACGCTCTTCCTCGTGCAGGGCGAGCGCCTGGCGCCGGTCCAGCGGGAGCTGCCCGCGCCGGTCTCGGTGACGTCGTTGCTCGAGGCCCTGGCCGCCGGGCCGACCTCCACCGAGGTGCAGCTGGGGCTGCGGACGGCGCTGCTGACGCCGGGTTTGATGCGCTCCGGCGGGGTCAGCGGCGGGATCGCCACCATCGACCTCGGGCAGCCCTTCACCGAGATCGCCGGGCGGGACCAGATCGTGGCCCTGGCCCAGATCGTGTCCACCGTCACCGGTCTCCCCGGCGTCGGCCGGGTCCGCTTCACCCTCGACGGGAACCCCGTCGGAATCCTCCGCGGCGACGGAGCGGTGACCAACGAGACGGTGTCGCGCGACGACTACGCCACGCTGGCGCCCGTCCCGCTGGGCTAAGCCCGCTCCCAGGAAGCCCGGGGTACAGTCGGCCGTCTTCGCGTGGCGCGCGACCAGATTTCGGAGGGCCAGAATGCGCAAGGGACGACTGCTGGGGATCGGTGTGCTGGGTCTGGCGGCGTGGCTGGCGATCCCGCCGGGCCAGGCCGCCGAGCTCCACCACAAAGCCGACATGACTGGGGCGGAGGAAGTTCCCGGCCCGGGCGACCCGGAAGGCAAGGGGACGGCAGTCATCTCGCTCGACGACTCCAAGAACGAGATCTGCTACGACATCACCTACGAGAACATCGCCAAGCCCACCGCGGCGCACATCCACACCGGCGCCAAGGGCGTGGCCGGGCCGCCCGCCGTGACCCTCGACATCAGCAAGGGCAACATCGGCTGCGTGTCGTCTGACGCTACGACCGTAAAAGCGATCCGCGACGACCCGGGCAACCACTACGTCAACCTCCACACCGCCGACTACCCCAAGGGCGCCATCCGGGGACAACTGGCCAAGGCGTAGCGGCTCGACGGTCTAGCCGCCCGGCGATCTCCGGTCAGCCAGGAAGGGGTACCGGCCCCGGGTCTCGGCGACGACGGCCGGGTCGACGTCGGCCAGGAGGATCGTCTCTCCGCCGGCCCCGGCGGCGAGCACCTCGCCCAGGGGGTCGATGATGCGGCTGTCGCCGGAGTAGTGGAGACCGCCGCCTTCGCCGATCCGGTTCACACCGACGACGTAGGCCTGGTTCTCGATGGCCCGCGCCACGAGGAGCGCCTGCCAGTGGGCCCGTCGGGAAGACGGCCAGTTGGCCACCACCACGTAGCAGTCGGTGGTCTCGGCCATGGCCCAGAACTCGTCGGCGAAACGCAGGTCGTAGCAGACGAAGGGCGTGACCCGGACGCCCTCGACGGTGAACGTCACCCGCCGGTCGCCGGCGGCGTAGTGCTCGTGCTCGCCGGAGTAGCTGAACGGGTGGATCTTGTCGTAGTGCTCCAGCTCGCCGCCCGGGCCGGCCAGGAGGAAGCGGTTGACCGGCCGGCCCCCGCCGGCGGGATGGATCGGCACCGAACCGGCCAGCCAGACGCCGTGCTCGGCGGCCTGCTTCGCCATCCAGCCGGTGCTCGGGCCGCCTTCCATCTCGGCCACCGACTCCGGCTTCGTGGAGAAGCCGGTCGGAAACATCTCGGTCAGCACGACCAGCCGAGCGCCCGCCCCGACGGCCGCGGCCACCTGCGGTTCGAGCCGGGCGGTGGTGGCGACGCCGTCCTCCCACACGACGTCGTGCTGGATACCGGCCACCTTCATGTCGACCCCTTCATGCCCGGCGCAGACCTTTGAGGCGGGCGGCGGCTTCGGCCAGGATCTCCGGCCGCTTGCAGAAGGCGAACCGGACGAGGGTCCGCCCGGCGTCGGGGTCGTCGTAGAAGACCGACATCGGGACGGCCACCACCCCGACCCGCTCCGGCAACCCCAGGCAGAACTCGACGCCGTCGGTGGCCCCGACCGACGCCGCGTCGGTCGTGACGAAGTAGGTGCCCTCGGAGGCGAACGTGGTGAGCCCGGCGTCGCGCAGACCCTGGCTGAGCAGGTCGCGCCGATGGGCCAGCCCGGCGGCCAGCTCCTCGTAGTACGTCGCCGGCAGGCCGAGGGCCACCGCCGCGGCGTGCTGGAACGGCGTCGCCCCCGAGTAGGAGAGGTACATCTTGGCCGTGCGGACGGCGGCGATCAGGTCGGCCGGCCCGCAGGCCCACCCCACCTTCCACCCGGTGAAGGAGAACGTCTTACCGTGGCTGGAGATGGTGACGGTCCGCTCGGCCATCCCGGGGAGCGTGGCCAGCGGGATGTGCGGGCGCCCGTCGTAGATGAGGTGCTCGTAGACCTCGTCGGTGACGGCCAGGAGATCCCGCTCCACGCACAGGCGGGCCACCGCCTCGAGCTCGGAGGCACCGAGCACCCGGCCGGTCGGGTTGTGCGGCGAATTCAGCAGGATCAGCCGGGTCCGGGGGCCGACGGCGGCGGCCAGGGCATCGGGGTCGAGGGCGTAGTCGGGGGCCCGCAGCGTGACGACGCGGCGCTGGGCGCCGGCCATGGCGATGGTGGCGGCGTAGGAGTCGTAGTACGGCTCGAGCGTGACGACCTCGTCCCCCGGCTCGCACAGCCCCAGCACGGCGCCGGCGATCGCCTCCGTGGCGCCCATGGTGATGACGACCTCGGTGTCAGGGTCGTGGACCAGGCCGTAGCAGCGGAGCTGATGCTCGGCCACCGCCTGGCGCAGGGCCGGCAGGCCGGGACCGGGCGGGTACTGGTTGTGCCCAGCCCGGATGGCGGCGACGGCCGCTTCGGCGACCTCGGGCGGGCCATCGTTGTCGGGGAACCCCTGACCGAGGTTGATCGACCCGGTCCGGGCGGCCAGGAGCGACATCTCGTTGAAGATCGTCGTGCTGAACGGCTGGAGGTGGGCGCCCATGGCTCGCCGCATGAGAGTGGAGCGTACGGAGCCACCCCCCTGGCAGACCTGCGTTCTTTTGCGACACCCGTCCGTCCAAACGCCCGTTTCAGAACTTCGCCAGTTGGCCCCGCATGGCTCCGTCGGGGTGCGCTTCGCTGTGGATGTTCACGTAGTAGCCGGCCGGTTCGGCGATCAGCCCGGCGGCGGTGTCGGCCGTCGTGTCCACGCAGGTGTTGGACGTGAAGGCCGACTCGCCGGGCGTGAAGGTCGGCATGAGGTCGACCACCACTGCGCCGCTCTGGCCCTTGCCGCCCTGGTGGATGTGGGCCTTGAGCGGCTTCTCCCCCATGGTGGCGTTCAGCTCCGAGCAGATCTTCTGGCCGGTGACACTGACGGCGACGGTGCCGACACCGTCCTTCACGCCCGGTCCGGGGACCTCCTCCGCCGGGCTGAGCGCCGCCCTGAGGGAGACAGCGGTGCCGTCGGTCTTCTCGCCACCGGCGGTGGTCTCGGTCGTCACCTTGGTGTCGTCGCCGTCGTCGCCGTCGCCGCCGCAGGCGCCGAGGCCGGCGGCGAGGGCGAAGGACAGGACGAGAGCGGTCAGAGACCGGGGGAGCACAATGACGGCATGCTAATGGCCGAGGTCGTCGAGTCGTCAGCGCGGGTGAAGGCGGCTGCGGCCCGCAGCGCCAAGATCGCCGCCCTGGCGGACCTCCTCCGCCGCCTCGCGCCCGACGAGGTCGAGCCGGCCGTCGGGTTCCTGGTGGGCGAACCCCGCCAAGGCCGAATCGGCGTGGGCTGGGCGACTCTGGCAAAACGGGTCGCCGCCCGCCGCGACACCCTCGCCGCCGCGGCCGGGCCGGGGGTCGCGATCCTCGAGCTCGACCGCACTCTGTCCGAGCTGGCCGGCACGACCGGTTTCGGGTCGGTCGCCGCCCGGGCGGCGCTCCTCGATACCGTGCTGGGCCGGGCGACGCCGGCGGAGATCGACTTCATCGCCGACCTGCTGACCGGCGGGCTGCGGCAAGGGGCCCTGGAAGGGGTCATGGCCGAGGCGGTGGCCAAGGCAGCGGAGGTGCCGGCGGCGGTCGTCCGGCGAGCCTGCATGCTCGCCGGCGACCTCGGTCACACGGCGGCCATCGCCCTAACCGAGGGACGGGAGGGTCTGGAAGCGGTCGGCTTAGAGGTACTCCGGCCCGTCCAACCGATGCTGGCCTCGACGGCGCCCGACGTGGCCACCGCGGTCGGGGAACTCGGCCTCTCGTCGGTGGAGTGGAAGCTCGACGGCATCCGGCTCCAGATCCACAAGCGCGGCGACGACGTGCGGATCTTCACCCGCAACCTCAACGACATCACGACCCGGATGCCGGAGGTCGTGGAGGTCATCAAAGGGCTGCCCGCCGAGCAACTGGTCGTCGACGGCGAGGCCCTCACCATGACCGAGGATTTGAAGCCGCAGGCGTTCCAGGACGTGATGAGCCGGGTCGGCCGACGGACGGCCGAACCGACCGGCGGCGTGGCGGCCCACCTGTTCGACTGCCTCCACATCGACGGGGAGGACCTGCTCGACCGGCCGCTGCTGGAGCGCCTGGCCGCCCTGGAGCGGGTGGCCGGGCCGTGGCGCATCCCCGGAGAGGTGACCGACGACCCGGCCGCCGCCGAGGAAGTGCTGCGGGCGGCGCTGGCCGCCGGCCACGAAGGCGTGGTGGTGAAAGGGGCGGCGTCGACCTACGAGGCTGGTCGTCGAGGAAAGGCCTGGTGCAAGGTCAAGGTGGCCCGCACCTTCGACCTCGTGGTGCTCGGCGCGGAGTGGGGCCACGGCCGGCGCAAGGGCTGGCTGTCGAACCTCCACCTCGGCGCCCGCGACCCCCGCACCGGGGAGTTCGTCATGGTGGGCAAGACGTTCAAGGGCCTCACCGACGCCACCCTGGCTTGGCAGACGGAACGCTTCCTGGAGCTGGAGACGCACCGGGAAGGGATCACCGTGTTCGTCCGCCCGGAGATGGTGGCCGAGATCGCCCTCGACGGCGTGCAGACGTCGACCCGCTACCCCGGCGGCGTCGCCCTCCGCTTCGCCCGCCTGAAGCGATACCGGGACGACAAGGCGCCGTCCGAGGCCGACACCATCGAATCACTCCGAGTTCTCTTATAGTGTGGACTGATCATCCTACCTTTAGTAGGATGTAGGCGATGGCGAAGGACAAGACCTCTGTGACCCTCGACGCCGACAAGGTGCGGCGGGCTCGGGAACTGGTGGCCACGAAGTCGGTATCGGAGTTGCTGGATCTCGCCCTCAGCCGCCTGATCGAGGACCAACTCGAGCGGCGCCATGTCGACGGCTACCTCCGGCTTCCGCCTGGATCGGATGAGCTCGAGTGGGCGAACCTGCCCCGCGACGGCTCTGGTGTCGCCGATGACACCGATTGGGCGGCGCTGTACGACGTCGAACGGTGAGCCCTCCGGTGCCCCGGCGGGGTGAGGTGTGGCTGGCGGACCTGCCGGGAGACAAGATCCGACCCGTCATCGTGATGACCCGCAGCCGGATCGCGTCCCTGCTGCACTCGGTCATAGCCGCCCCGATCACGTCCACCGTTCGAGGCATCCCGACCGAAGTGGCCTTGTCCAAGCCGGAGGGACTGGTCCGAGATTCGGTGGCCAACTTCGACAACCTGCAACTCGTCAGTCGCCAGTACCTGATCCGCCGCATCGGCGTCCTGGGTGAGGCCAAGCTCTCCGAAGCCTGCCGCTCCCTCCGCTACGCCGTCAGCTGCTGAGCACCCTCGGCTAAGGGACTTCGGGCAGGAGCGCCTCGGCGTCGGCTTCCACTCGAGGGAGACCGAGTTCCCGCGCGACGTCAATGGCCTGGGTCAGGAGATCGCGGGCCTGCTGGGCGTCGCCCGGGCCGGAACGGCGCAGCAGCATGCGGGCCCATTCCAGGCGCGTGCGGGCCAGCCAGGTCGGCGCACCGATCCGTTCCTCGATGGCCGCGGCGTGGGCGAAGTCGGACGCGGCGGTGTCGAAGTCTCCGGTGGTGGCGGCCAGCAGCCCGAGATGGAAGGCGACGGTGCCCACGCTCAGCGTGGCCATGCAGGCGATCCGATCTCGGAACGGGTCGAGCGCTTCCCGCAGCACGGCCGCACTCCGGGAGTGGCCAAGGGCGGCGGCGACTTCTCCCCAGATGGCCATGACCGCCGTCCAGGTGACGTCGACCGGGCAGCCAGCGAAGCCCGCGGCAGCAAGCGACTCCAGCGACTGGCGGGCGCGGTCGCCTCGGCCCAGTTCGACGTCGATCAGCGCTCGGATGGCGAGAGCCAACGGGAGCCGGTCCGTGACTCCGAAGCGCTCCATGGTCTCCAGGAACTGCGGCTCGAACTCCGCCAGCCGGCCCTCCTGGAGGCGCACCGGCACCAGTCCGAAGGTGTGGATCACCCCGGCGTCGCCCTGGCCCGTGGCGAGCCCGAGTTCCATCGTCTCCGCCGCCACCCGGTCCGCCTCCGCCAGCCGTCCGGCCAGCGCCAGCCGGTTCGTGCGGGGCCACCCCATCAGCCACCGGATCACCGGCTGGCCGAGTTCATCGGCCAGGGCGGCCCACTCATCGAGGGCGCGATCGACCTCGGGGATGTCGGCGACCTCCATCATCAGCCGGAAGCGAAGCGATGTCGCCTCGCTGGTCGTCACCGGATCCCGCAACCGGGCGGCGACCTCGTCGAGTTCATCGAGGTTGGCCAGCCGCTCGTCCAGGTTGTCGGGGGCCCATATCGTGGCGTGGCGGAGCAAGAGGACGGCCGCCAGGGTGGGCGGATCGTCGAGTCTTCGAGCGATGGCCAGGGCATCGTCGGACAGGGAGACGCGCCGGTCCCGGTCGGCCGAGCTGAAGTGCAGCTCCAGGCCCAGTTTCGCCAGCAGGCGGGCGCGCATGGCGCTGTCGGCGGGGCTGACACCCTCGAGCGCGGCTTCGAGGACCGCCACCATCTCCTCGTCGACCCAGCCGGCAGTGCTGAACACCACTCCCCGGCTGTTGGCCAGCGCGGCGCGGGCCAGCGCGGCCGGGTCGCCCAGCTCCCGGGCCAGTCCGGCGGCCTCCAACAATGTCCGCCGGTAGGCGGGGGCTCCCGCCCGCCGCTCGGCCTCCCCGAGCGAGATCAACAGGTCGAGCCGGGCCCCCTCCCCCGACCCTTCGCCCATGCTCAGCAGTTCGAGCGCCTGCTGGTAGTAGGCCACGGCCTCGTCGTGGGCCAGTTGGGCCAAAGCCCGGTCACCGGCCCGGGTGGCGTACTCCACTGCTTTGGCCGTCTCGTCGGCGGGGGCGGCGAGCCGGGCGTAGTGATGGGCCAGCGCCGGCAGGTGGTCGTCGAGGCGGTTGGCGTGCACGGCCTCGATGGCGCCCGCCACCCGGCGGTGCAGCACCACCCGGCGAGCGGAGCTGAGCTCGTCGTAGAGCGTCACCCGGACGAGGGCGTGGGCGAAGCGATACCGGGGCGTCGGCCCTCCGGTCTCACTGACCAGGCGGGCGGCCACCGCCTCGTCGAGGGCGGCGAGGAGGTCGCCCTCGGGGAGGTCCCCGGCCGCCGCCACCACCGCCGGTTCGAACTCGGGACCGGCCACCGCGGCGACGGTCAGGGCCTGATTGGCGACGTCGGACAGGCGGGCGAGTCGGCGGCCGACCACATCCCGGACACCCTCGGGGATGCCGAGCTCCTCGATGGCCCCGGCCGTCACCCAGCGGCCGTCGCGCTGTTCGAGCGCGCCGGTCTCGGTCAGGTGCCGCACCACCTCGGCCACGAAGAAGGGGTTGCCCTCCGTTTCCTCCTGCACCACCCGGGCCAGCTGCTCTCCTTCGTCGTCGAGGTCGTGGCCGGCGGCCTGCTCGAGAAAGGCGGCCACGGCGACGGTGTCGAGGCCGGGCAGCGACACGCGCTCCACACCCCCGCTGCGGCGCAGATCGGCCAGGAGCTCGGTCAGCGGGTGGGTCCGGGACAGCTCCGTGTCGCGGTAGGTGCCCAGGAGGAGGAGGTGCGCCGGCTCCGACGAACGGAGGACGTGGCGGAGGAGCAGCAAGGTGGGCTTGGCGGCCCAATGGAGGTCGTCGAGGATGAGCAGGACGGGCGCCTCCGCCGAAACCGTTCCCAGCCAGGCCGCCACGGCGTCGAAGAGGCGGTAGCGCTCGGTCTCGGGATCGGACCGCAGCGGGTCACCCAACCCGCTGACCAGAGCAGCGATCTCCGGCACGAGCCGGACCAGCTCACTCCCATGGCGGCCGAGCCCGGCGGCGAGGTCGTCGCCGGCGGTGTGGGTGACGTAGTGGCGCAGCGCCTCCACGAACGGCTGGTAGGGAACGCCGAGGTCCTCGTCGCAGCGTCCGGCCAGGACGACGGCCCCTTCCGTGTGGACGAGGCCGGCCAGCTCGGCGGCAAGTCTGGTCTTGCCGATCCCGGGCTCCCCGGCGACGAGGGCCAGCCGCCGGTCTCCGGCCGCCGCTCCCTTCCACACCTGGTGCAGCCGCTCGAGTTCGCGGTCCCGGCCGACGAAGATACGGCCCGTCCCCGTGAGCAGCGAGGGAAGCGGAACGGCGGGCTCCGTTCCGGTGAGCGGCGCCCAGGCCACCTCGCAGACGGCCACCGCGTCGGGCAGACCCTTCAACTCCATCGGGCCGAGGTCGGTGTAGGAGGCGGCCGCCCGGCTGCCGGCCATCGCCCGCAACAGGGTCGTGGTCAGGATCTGACCGGGGCGAGCCGCGGCCACGAGTCGGGCCGCCTCGACCACCGGGATGCCGAAGACGTCGCCGGCGTCGAGGCCGACTTCGCCGATCGACAGCCCGATCCGGATGGCGAGCGGACTCCCCGAGGACCGGCCCTGGCGGTCGGTCGCCTGCTGCATGGCCACGGCCGCCGCCACCGCCGCCACCGCCGACGGAAAGGTGGCCAACAGGCCGTCGCCAGTGTTCTTGACCGCCGTCCCGCCGTGGGTGGCGATCGCCTTCCTCAGCATCTCGAAGTGGGTGACCCGCAACCGGTCGAAGGCGGCGTCGCCGACCCTGGCCATGAGTTCCGTCGACCCGGCCAGGTCGGTGAACAGCACTGTCGCCGTACCGCTGGTCAACCCCTTCTCCGCCACGAAGGGAACGGTACGCCGACCGGGGGAACACTGAGTAGCGGGAAGACGTTCAACGGCTCATGGCCGAGGTCCGCGACAACCCCGAGAAGTCCCGCTACGAACTCCTGGAGGACGGGAGGCTCCTGGGCCTGGCCGATTACCGGCCCATGGGCGACACACTGGCCTTCCCCCACACCGAGATCGTCCCGGCCCGGCGGCGGCAGGGGCTCGGAGCCGTCCTGGTGCAGGGCGCGCTCGACGACGTGCGGCGCAAGGGCGGCAAGGTCGTCCCCTACTGCTGGTTCGTGGCCCAGTTCATCGACGAGCACCCCGAGTACGCCGACCTGCGGGCGTGATCTCGCTCCTTCGCCGCAACCGCGACTTCCGGTCGCTCTTCCTGGCGCAGATCGTCTCGTTCGCCGGCGACTGGTTCGCCACCGTGGCCATGCTGGGCCTGGTCATCGACCGGACTGGCTCCGACCTCGCCGCCGCGGCGGTGTTCGTCGTCCAGACGCTGCCCGCCTTCCTCCTCAGCCCTTTGGCCGGCCCGGCGGCCGACCGGTTCGACCGCCGGACGCTCATGGTCGCGGTCTCGCTCCTCCAGGCCGCCGCCGCCGGGTTCTTCCTCATCGCCCTGCACGGCCCGGTGGTTTTCGCCTTCCTGGCCCAAGGGATCATCTCGGCCCTCGGCGCGTTCTTCCTCCCGGCCTCCCAGGCCGCCGTCCCCAACCTGGTCGACGCCGAGGACCTCAAGCTGGCCACGGTGATGATGTCGAGCACTTGGGGGGCGATGTTGGCCGTCGGAGCCGCGGTGGGCGGGCTGTTCACCCTGGCCTTCGGCCGGGACGCGGCCTTCGTAGCCGACGGGGCCACCTTCGTCGTGGCCGCGCTCCTCATCGTCTCGGTGCGCCGCCCCACCCAGGTGGTGACAGCGGAGCGGCGGCGCGGCCGGATGCGCCCGGTGGCTGACACCGTCGAGACGTTCCGGTACGCCCGCACCAACCCGCTCGTCGCCGCTCTGCTGGGCTCCAAGCTCGGGTTCGGACTCGGCAGCGGGACGATGGGGATGCTGCCGCTGCTGGCCACCGGCGCGTTCGATTCCGGTGACGCCGGGACCGGCTTGCTCCTCGGAGCCCGGGGACTCGGCGTCGTGGTCGGCCCGTTCGTCGCCAACTGGCTCCTGGCTCGCCGGGCCGGCCGGTCGGTCATGAGCGGGATCCTTCTCACCTGCGGTACGGCCGGTCTCGTTTACGCCGCTGGCTACCTGGTCGTGGGGACGTCCCCGGTCCTCGCTGTAGCCGCCACCGGGACGCTCCTCGCTCATCTCGGCGGCGGAGCGCAGTGGGCCCTGTCGACGTACGGGCTGCAGTCGGCCGTCCCCGACTACATCCGGGGCCGCGTCTTCGCCGCCGACTTCGCCCTGGTCACCGTGACGATGAGCCTGTCGATCGTCGCCGCCGGAGCGCTGGCCGAGGTTACCGGCCCCCGACTGCCGATCCTGCTGCTGGCCGGGGTCGGCGCCCTGTGGGGCACCGTCTACCTGACGCTGACCGCCCCGCTCCGGCGGGCCGTCGCGGCGCCGGGCGCCGGCGTCAGCTCTGCTCCTTGGCGAAGCTGAACACGTCTTCGCTGGCGGGGTCGATGGTCACCTCGACCCACTGGTCGGTGCTCTCCACCGCGAACGTCTGGAGCTCGGTCAGGTTCGGCGCCTGCCGCCAGTTCTTGCCCAGCCGGTACACGTGGGTGTCGCCGTGGACGAGGACGACGGGCTTGCGGAAGTTCCGGGCCCGGGAGATCAGCGCGTTCTCGAGTTCGCTATTGGAGTTGCCGTCAAAGGGGTCGTCCTGCCAGATGACCATGACGCCCGGGCTGCCCTGCGCCTCGGCGGCGTCGAAGGCGGCGTTGAGCCAGGCGACGTTGGCCGCCGTGAGGCCGGGGGCGTCGCTGTTCTCGCCGCTCGGGCCGGGGACGTTGAGAGTGGCGAAGACGACGTTCCCGACCGTCCAGCGGGCGTTCTCCACGAACGGCGCCGCCTGTCGGGTGACGGGCATGCGCTGATGCCCCAGCGATTCGCCGGTGGAGAAGAACCGTTGCCGGATGGCCGCCAGCCGTTCGGCGGGGTCGGAGCAGTCGGCCCACTCGTTGTCGCCCGGGGTGAACACGAACGGCATCGAGAAGCCATCGAAGACTTCGTGCACGTAGTCGAGCCGGTCGTCGCCGCACGGCTCGGAGGGGCCCTGGATGTCGCCGTCGTGGACGACGAAGACGTAGGGCCGGGAGGAGATGGCGGTGCGGGTCTGGAGGAGCAATTCGTCCTGCGCCGAGGTGTAGCCGGTGTCGCCGATCAGGGCGATCTGGAAGGGGCCGGTTGGTTGCGGCACGGCGGACGGGGCGGCCTTCACCGCCGTCAGGAGTTCCGGTGGGGGCGGGAGGGTCGGGAAGCTTGGGCGGCGACATGATCGTCACGATGGGCGCCGGGAGCGGAGTGCCGGCGGTCGTACCCTGCCGGGTGGCGTCGCCGAACGAGTAGACGGCCCCGGAGGTGCCGACCAGCCAGTAGCCGTTGCCGGTGGGCGATGCGGCCACCCCGACGATGGGGTTGGCCAGACGGCGCCCCGCCGCCGACCCGGCGTAGGGGGCGTCGCCGAAGCTGAAGAGGCCGCCGTCGGAGGCGACGAAGCGGTAGCCCCGACCCGTCATGGACGGCGACATGCCGGTGATGGGCTTGTTGAGGACGATGGCCCCGGTCGAGCCGTAGAAGCCGGAGTCACCGAAGGCGAAGATCCCGCCGTCGCTGGCCACCAGCCAGTAACCCTGGCCCGACGGGGAGGACGCCATGCCCACGATCGGTCTGTTGAGCCGCAGCGAACCGGTCGAACCGAAGAACCCGGCGTCGCCGAAGGCGAAGATCCCGCCGTCGCTGGCCACCAGCCAGTAGCCCTTACCGGTCGGGGTGGACGCCATGCCCACGATCGGTTTGTTGAGCCGCAGCGATCCGGTCGAGCCGAAGAACCCGGCGTCACCGAAGGCGAAGACGCCCCCGTCGGTGCCGACGAGCCAGTAGCCGGACCCGCCGGGGGTGGCCGCCGCCCCGGTGATCGGCCGGGCCGGCGGGGCCCCGCTCAGCGAACCGTGAGTCGAGACGCCGAAGGGGTAGACGTTCCCGTCCGCCCCCACCAGCCAGTAGCCCTGGCCCGGGGATGCCGCCGCTCCCTCAAGGTCAGGGTCCGAACTTGCGCTCTGGCCGGCGCCGGGACCGGACGAGGGTGCCGTCGGGCCGCCGGCCACGGCGCGGGTGATGCCCGCCACCGAGACCACGGCGGCGAGGACAGCAACCCGGCGGAACCACACTTGACGCACCCGAACACTCCTCGCGAACACAAGAGCCCGTGCGAGGGGACACCTTCGCTCGGGTGACCGGCCCGTTTTGCTACAAGCCGTGCATTTGTTGGTATTCGCTCGGAAAGGTCCGGTTCCTGCCAAAAAGAGGGAAACGGGGCGTTCGCCCAGTCGGCCTCGGCTCAGGAGCGGGCGGTGGCCTTGGCGACGTCGAGGCGGCCCTTGCAGTTCGGGCTCTCGGCCCCGCAAGGGACGCGAGGGTCGGCGGTTTCGAGCAGCCGCTGGATGGCTTCCTCCCGGCTCATCCCCTGGGCCAGGAGGAGGGCCATCGCGCCGGTCACATGGGGGGCGGCCATCGAGGTGCCCGACAGGTACCCGTACTGGTTCTGCTTGTCCTTCTCCCAGTAGGTCGACCAGATCTTGTGGGTCTCGTCGCCGTCGGAGGCGCCGCCGGGAGCCAGGATCGCCCACTTGGCGTTGCCGGTGGGGCTGGAGTAGTCAGCGACGAGGTCGTCGGGGCCGGTGGCGCCGACCACGAGGGCGTCGATGTCGCCGTAGTCCTGGCTGCCGATCCCGGCGCCGAACAGGTCGGAGTTCCCCGAAGCGATGACGGGGACGGCGCCCTTCGACCAGGCGTACTCGATCCCCTCGGACAGGCGGGTGCCGAAGGCGGCCGTCCGGACGAAGATCAGGTCGCCGAGGCTCAGGTTCACGACCCGGGCGCCATGGTCGACGACCCAGCGGATCCCGGCATTGGCGTCGTCGATGGAGATGCCACCGCCGGAGTCGGCCACCTTGGCCACGACCAGCTCGGCGTCGGGGGCCACGCCGGCAATCCCGAGACCGTTGTCGCGGTTGGCGGCGATGATGCCGGCCACGTGGGTACCGTGCCCGATGTCGTCCTGCGCCGAGCCATCGCAATTGGCGGCGTCGCCCCTCGTCTTGAGGCAGCTGGTGGCGGCGACGACCCTGCCGGCCAGGTCCTCGTGGGTGAGGTCGATGCCGGCGTCGACGATCCCGACGCGGACCTTGGCGCCGGTGGTGCGGGCCCAGGCGGCTGGGGCGCCGATCCTCTCCAGGCTCCACTGCTTGGAGTACCCGGGGTCGTTCGACGCGCCGGCGGGAGTGAGGGCCGAGCCGGCGACGAGCGCGATGGCCGCCGCGTACACGAGGAAGCTCTTTCGCACCATTTGTCCAGAATACCGGCGACGGGGTCGGTGAACTACCCCGGTTCAGGGGTGGGAACAACCCGGTGTTGTGGAGAGTTGACAGAGTATATAGTTGCCTCTGCAAATAGTTAGGAGCGTGTCCCCATGCCTGCGGTCACCGCTGACACCCTGAGCCTTCCCCGCCTCCCCGAGCCGGCGGCGGCCGCCGCCGAGCGCCCGGTCGTCAGCGTGACCGCCGCGCCGTCGGGTGTCGAGGGCGAGGGCTTCCCCGTCCGCCGTGCCTTCGCCGGTGTGCCGCTCGAGGCGCTCGACCCGTTCATCCACATGGACCAGATGGGCGCCGTCGACTACGGCCCGGGCGAGCCCCGGGGCACCGACTGGCATCCGCACCGCGGCTTCGAGACCGTCACCTACATGCTCGACGGCACGTTCCAGCACCAGGACTCCAACGGTGGCGGCGGCGTGATCACCGACGGCGCCACCCAGTGGATGACGGCGGGCGGGGGGATCCTGCACATCGAGACCCCGCCCGAGGAGCTGGTGGTGAGCGGCGGGCTGTTCCACGGCCTCCAGCTGTGGGTGAACCTTCCCGCCGCCGACAAGCTGTCCGCCCCCCGCTACCAGAGCCTGGAGGGCGAGCAGGCGGGCCTGGTGGCGTCGGCCGACGGCGGCGCGCTGGTCCGGATCATCGCCGGCGACGTCGCCGGCCACACCGGTCCCGGCTCGACCTACACACCGATCACCTTCCTCCACGCCACGGTGGCGCCCGGAGCCCGCCTCGCTCTGCCGTGGCGGCCCGACTTCAACGCCCTGGCCTACGTCCTGTCGGGGTCGGGCCAGGTCGGGTTGGAGGGCCGGCCGGTCGGCGAGGGCGATCTGGTGGTGTTCGGGTCCGGGGACCACGTCCTCCTGCGGGCCGACGACCGGCAGAGCACCGTCACCCCCAACCTGGAGCTGGTGGTGCTGGGCGGGCGGCCGATCCGGGAGCCGCTGGCCTGGTACGGCCCGTTCGTCATGAACACCCGGGCCCAGGTCGTCCAGGCGGTGGAGGACTTCCAGGCCGGCCGCCTGGGCGTCGTCCCGGTCGGAGGCCTTCAGCCCTACCGCGGCTGACCAACTAGGGTCCTCCTCCGTTCGCTACCCCGAGCGGAGGAGGACGGCCATGGAGGTCGAGCGGCACGAGCACGGTGTCCCGTCGTGGGTGGACCTCGGAACTTCCGACATCGGAAAGGCGATCGAGTTCTACTCCGGCCTCTTCGGCTGGCAGATCGACCAGGGCCCGCCGGAGGCCGGGGGCTACTCGATAGCCCTGCTGCGGGGGAAGCCCGTCGCCGGGATCGGAGAACAGATGAACCCCGGCCCGCCGTACTGGACGACGTACGTCACGGTCGACTCGGCCGACGAAGCGCTGTCCAGGGCGAAGGCGGCCGGCGGCAACATCCTCGTGGAGCCGATGGACGTGATGGATGTCGGCCGCATGGGGATCTTCGCCGACCCGGTGGGGGCGGTCATCTCGGTGTGGCAACCCGGCGTCCACATCGGAGCCCACATCGTCAACGAGCCCAACAGCTACAGCTGGAGCGAGCTCATCACCACCGACACGGAGGCGTCCAAGGAGTTCTACGCCGCCGTCTTCGGGTGGGGCTCCCAGACCCACGGCGAAGGCAGCCCCATGGCCTACACCGAGTGGAAGGTCGGCGACCGGTCGGTGGGCGGCATGATGCAGAAGCCGCCGATGATGCCGGCCGACGTGCCGCCCCACTGGGGCGTGTACTTCTCCGTCGACGGGACCGACGCGGCCATGGACCGGGTGAAGGAGCTCGGCGGGCAGGTCATCATGGGCCCGATGGACGTCGAGCCCGGCCGATTCGCCGTCGTCTCGGACCCCCAGGGAGCGGTGTTCAACATCATCACGCTGTCGCCGCAACGGGCCGCCGGTTAGCCGCGCCCCGAGATTTCGCCGGAGCGGGCAGGAACCGGTGAGGAACGGGCGAAACTGATATCGGCTCGCAAGGGCCGGGGGAGAGCTGGGGGGCATCGTGGGCCGGGGCTGGCACCGTCATTTGATTCGTCTGTTGTCGATCACCATCGCGCTACATTGTGGTGGCCTGCGTTGCGCTCCACGTCCGGGGCGGCGGGATCATGGCCAGCTGGAACGGGGACCGTCCCGCGGCGAACCCGCCGGCGGTCGCCGTCGCCACCGCGTCGCCGGGCGGCGTGGACGACCCCGGAGTCGTACTCGTGTCCACCGGTCGCTGACCGGCCGGCTCACCGGTCTCGCCTCGACCGCTTGCGGGCCTGGGCGTACTCCCGGTAGAGCCGTCGCTGTTCGGTGCGGAGCTGGTCCCGCAGCGCCGGGTCGTCGTGGGCGGCCAACCGGTCGAGCTCCCGGCGCAGCTTGCTCCAGCTGGCCAGCCGCTCCTCGCTGATCCGCCCGTCGGCCAGCGCCCCCAGGACGGCGCAGCCCGGCTCGCGCCGGTGCGAACAGTCGGTGAACCGGCACTGGTCGACCAGCGCGGTGATCTCCGGGAACGTCCGGGCCACTCCCTCACCGGCCTGCCAGAGCCCGACCTCCCGCAGCCCCGGCGAGTCGATGAGGACCCCGCCGCCGGGGAGGGGGACGAGCTCCCGGTACGTCGTGGTGTGCCGCCCCCGCCGGTCGCCCTGGCGGACGGCACCGGTGGCCAGGGCGGCGCCGGCCAGGTGGTTGGCCAGCGTCGACTTTCCGGCCCCCGACGAGCCGAGCAGGGCCACGGTGCGGCCCCGCCCGACGTACGGGTGGAGGTTGTCGAGGCCGGCGCCGGTCGTGGCGCTGATGGCGTGCAACGGAAATCCGACGCAGGCCGGCTCCAGCCGGTCGACGGCGTCGTCGAGGTCCGGGGCCGAGACCAGGTCGGCCTTGGTGAGCACGACCACCGGGGCGGCCCCGCTCTCCCACACCATCGTGATGTAGCGCTCGACGCTCCGGGGGGTGACCCGCCCGTCGGCGGCGACGAGGACGAGGACGGTGTCGACGTTGGCGGCCAGGGTCTGGCCATGAGAGTCCGGCCCGGCCGAGCGGCGCACGATCGCCGTCCGCCGGGGGAGCGCCCCGACCACGGCCGACTGGCGGACGAGCACCCAGTCGCCGACGGCGACGGTCGTGCCGGGCGGGACGCTGGCCCGGCCGGCGCCGGCGGCACCGAGCACGGTGCAGGCGCCGAGGTCGACCCGGGCGACCCGGACGGGTTCGGCCGGGCCGAGGAGTTGTAGGGCGGTGTCCAGGGTGGCGGCCCAGGAGCCGTCCCAGCCGAGGTCGGCCAGCGACGGGAACGGAGATGCGGACGCGAACAACGAGGGCTCCTCTCGGAGAGGGCGCCCACCGCCACCCCGAGATCAGGCGGGGCGCGAGACGGCGGGCGCCGAAGGAACAGGGCGCGGACGGACCGGGCCGGGAACCGTGCCTGCCATACCGCGCCACCTCCTCTCGGCTCGACCGCCTGTCTGCCCGGGGTCGGGGGTGTCCCCCGGGAATACAGTCCACGGTAAGGACCGCCGGCGCAGCCCGCAAACGAATTTCCACCGCGACGGAAATGCGCAATTTGGGCAGGACGCGCTTTAGATGGCGACCGTTGCTGCCGATCAGCGGACGATGCGGCGGATCCAAGCTCGGTTCCCCATTCGGGGCCTCTCGCTCGTGGTCTTCACCGTCCTGTTGGGCGGCAGCCTCACCGCGTCCGCCTACGTCCGCCGGGCCATGGCCGACCAGGAGCACCGGATGCTGGTGCAACGGGCCGGTGAGGCGGCGGCGCTGCTCTCGAACCTGGTCACCCAGTCGCAGGTGTCGACCGAGTCTCTGGCGGCCGTGGCGCTGGCCACCAACGGCGACCCCGCCGTCTTCACCGGGGCCGCCGGCCGGGATCCGGCCGTGGCCAGCGGGACGGGCCTGGCCGCGCTGGTGCGACCGGACAACGACCGCTACCGGGTGGTGGCCGTCCAGGGCCCCGGCCTGACCGCCGGCCAGGAGCTGAGCGGTGAGGCGGCCGTCGCCGTCCGCCGGGCCCAGGCCAGCGACGAACTCGTCAGCACCCCGGTCTTCATCACCGGCGACGCCGCCCAGCGCCGGCTCGGCTGGGCGCTCCGGATCGACGCACCGTCGAGCCCGGTGGTCTACCGGGAAACGATCCTCCGCCCGCCCGGGGTCCGCCGGCAGGTCACCTCCACGCAGGCCTTCAACGAGATCGAAGCGGCCCTCTACGCCGGCCCGGTGGCCGACCCCGGCCAGGTCGTGCTGGCCACCCGGGCCGGGCCCATCCCGGGCCCGACCGTCGACCACTTCGTGCAGGTCGGCCCCGACCGCTGGCTCCTGGTGGTGGCGGCCAACCGGCCCCTGATCGGCACGCTGGCCGCCCGGGAACCCTGGTTCATCCTCGGCCGCGGCCTGGTCGTCACGCTGCTGGTGACCGCCCTCGTCGAAGTCCTCCGGCGCCGCCGGCGCTACGCCCTGGACCTGGTCAGCGAGCGGACCGAGGTGCTGGCCCAGCAGCAGACCGAGCTGGCCCACCAGGCCCTCCACGACGCCCTCACCGGACTGCCCAACCGGGCGCTGGTGGCCGAACGGCTCAAGCAGTCCCTGGCCCGGTCCGCCCTGACCGGATCCGAGGTGGCCGTCCTGTTCGTCGACCTCGACCGCTTCAAGTTCATCAACGACAGCCGGGGGCACGCCGCCGGCGACGAGCTGCTGGTGACGGTGGCCGAACGGCTCCGCCGGGTGGTGCGCTCCTCCGACGTCGTCGCCCGGTTCGGCGGTGACGAGTTCGTCGTCGTCTGCGAAGACCAGGCCGCCTCCTTCGAAGCGTCGCTGGTGGCCGGACGGATCACCGACGCCCTGCGGGAGCCGGTCATCGTCGCCGGACAGGAGATCTTCCTCTCGGCCAGCGTCGGCATCGCCGTGGCCGACGGCGCCGGCTCGCCGGAGAACCTGCTGCGCGACGCCGACGCCGCCATGTACCGGGCCAAGGAGAAGGGCCGGGCCCGCTGCGAGTTCTTCGACGCCACCATGCGCACCGAGGCCATCGAGCACCTCGAAACCCAGAGCGCCCTGCACCGCGCCATCGAGCGGGACGAGTTGCGGGTCGTCTACCAGCCCGTCGTCGACCTCGGGTCGGGAGCGGTGACGGGGGTCGAGGCGCTGGTGCGGTGGGAGCATCCCCAGCACGGCCTGATCCAGCCGGCCTCGTTCGTTCCCCTGGCCGAGGAGACCGGCCTGATCGTGCCGATCGGGGCCTGGATGCTCGAACAGTCCAGCGCCCAGCTGGCCCGGTGGCGGGCGCGGAGCTGGGGTCGGACGCTGACGTTGAACGTGAATCTCTCGGCCCGCCAGCTCCGCCAGCCCGACCTGATCCCGACGCTCATGTCGGCGCTGCTCGAGACCGGGACCGAGCCGGAGGCCGTCTGCCTGGAGCTCACCGAGACGACCTTCATGGAAGACGCCGGGATCCACCGGGAGACCCTGGCCGGCATCCGGGAGCTCGGCGTGGGCCTGGCCATCGACGACTTCGGGACGGGCTACTCGTCGCTCACCTACCTCAAGCGGCTCCCCGTCAGCGTGGTCAAGATCGATCAGGCCTTCGTGCGGGGTCTGGGTCAGGACGCCGCCGACACCGCCATCGTCAAGAGCGTCATCGATCTGGCCCACGCCCTCGGGCTGGTCGTCGTGGCCGAAGGCGTGGAGACCGCCGAGCAGGTCACGCACCTGCGGAGCCTGGGCTGTGACCAGGCCCAGGGATACTTCTTCGCCCGTCCCCAGCCCGCCGAGGAGCTCGAAGCCCAGCTCGAGACCGGCCTGGCCGTCACGGTCCATCCGTCGCCGTAACGACAGAACGACCGTACCCTCCGGAGGTGGAATGAACGTGCCCCCGACGGAGAGGAGCGGACGACATGTGCGGGATCACCGGATGGGTCGACTTCGAGCGTGACCTGACCACCGAGTGGGAGACGCTCCAGTCGATGACCAAGACGATGACCTGCCGCGGTCCCGACGCCTCGGGAGTATGGGCCACGCCCCACGCCGCGCTGGGTCACCGTCGCCTGGCGGTCATCGACATCACCGGCGGCCGCCAGCCCATGACCGTCGAGGAGGGCAGCGAGACCGTCGCCGCCATGACCTACAGCGGGGAGGCCTACAACTACCGGGAGCTGCGCGCCGAGCTCGAGGCCGCCGGAGCCCGGTTCTCGACCGCCAGCGACACCGAGGTGGTCCTTCGGGCCTACCTGGCGTGGGGCGACCGGTTCGTCGAGCGGCTCAACGGCATGTTCGCCCTGGCCATCTGGGACACGCGGCGGGAGGAGCTCCTCCTGGTGCGGGACCGGATGGGCATCAAGCCGCTCTTCTACGCCCCGACGCCGCACGGCGTGCTCTTCGGTTCCGAGCCGAAGGCGATCCTGGCCCACCCGGAGTTCGAGGGGGTCGTCGACCTCGACGGGCTCCGGGAGATCCTGGCCATCGTCAAGACTCCGGAACGGTCGGTGTACTCGGGGATGGTCGAGGTCCGTCCGGGGCAGGTCGTGACCGTCAGCCGGGCCGGCCTACGGCGGCGCCGCTACTGGCAGCTCGAGGCCGTCCCCCACACCGACGACCTCCCCACCACGGTGGGCACCGTGCGGGACCTGCTGGTCGACATCGTCAATCGGCAGCTGATCTCCGACGTCCCGCTGTGCACGCTGCTGTCGGGCGGGCTCGACTCGTCGACGGTGACGGCCCTCGCCGCCGACGCCCTGGGCCGGACGGGCGAAGGGCCCGTCCGCAGCTTCTCCGTCGACTTCGCCGGCTACACGGAGAACTTCACGCCCGACGTGATCCGGCCCACCCCCGACACGCCGTACGCCCAGGAACTGGCCCGCCACGTCGGCGCCGACCACCGCAACATCGTGCTGTCCACCGCCGACCTGATGGATCCCGACCTGCTCCGGGACATGGTCAGGGCCTATGACAGCCCGATCAACTGGGGTGACGGCTCCACGTCGCTGCTGCTGCTGTTCCGGGCCATCCGGGCGCAGTCGACGGTGGCGCTCTCCGGCGAATCGGCCGACGAGGTGTTCGGCGGGTACGCCTGGTTCCACGATCCCGAGTCGGTCTACGCCGACACGTTCCCCTGGCAGGCCGGGACGAAGATGCGGATGGCGGAGGCCACGCTCCTCGACCCGGGCCTGCAGCGGGCGCTGCAGATCCCCGAATTCCAGCGGTCGTCGTTCAGTGACGCCCTGGCCGAGGTCCCCCATCTTTCCGACGGGCCGGGGGCCGAGGGCCACGAACGCCGCATGCGCGAGATCTGCTACGTGCACCTCACCCGGTTCGTGTGCTGGCTGCTCGACCGCAAGGACCGCATGAGCATGGCCACCGGCCTCGAGGTGCGGGTGCCGTTCTGCGACCACCGGCTCGTCGAGTACGTCTTCAACACGCCCTGGGCCATGAAGACGTTCGACGGCCGGGAGAAGAGCCTGCTGCGGGCGGCGGCCGCCGACTTCCTTCCCGAGTCGGTGGCCCTGCGCAAGAAGGTGCCGTATCCGGCCACGCAGGACCCGGCCTACGACACCGCCGTGCAGGAGGCCCTGGGCAAACTGCTCGTCGAAGACAGCCCGGCCCTTCCGCTCGTCGACCGGGCCCGGTGCGAGGCGGCCGCCGCCGGCCGGGCCGACGACGGGGTTCACCGCACCGACATCGAGTTCGTCCTCCAGCTCGACACCTGGCTGCGGGACTACCAGATCACGCTCGACCTCGGCTGACGCGGAATTCCTGTGGCGCCATGCCCCCTACAGGGGGCGTTACGCCACAGGAATTCTCAGCTACAGCTTGAGGCGGGCGATCGCCGCGTCGTCCTTGCTGCCGTCGGTGGCTTCGGGGTTGGCGCCCTTGTAGCCGGCAACCGTGACCGACGTTCCGTCCCCTGACACCGTGATGCCGAACCAGGCGTCGCCCGGGCCGCCGAGGTCGGAGAGCACCCGGCCGGCGGTGCCGAAGCCGGAGACGGACTTCCCGTCCTTGTCGAGCAGGACGACCATGGCGTCGACGGCACCGGCCGTCGGCGATCCGCTGCCCACGGCCAGCACCCGGCCGTCGGCGAGGGCGGCGATGTTCCGGCCCCGGTCGGCGTCGCCGGCGACGTCGAGGCGGGCCAGGCCGTCGGTGCCGTAGGTCTTGTCCCACGACCCGTCGGCGTTGAACCGCACCGACATGAGGTCGACCTTCTCGTCGGCGTTGGCGCCGCGGCCGTAGCCGACGGTCACGAACTTGTCGCCCTGCAGGGCCACTCCGTACGCCTCGACGACGCCATCGGGCACGACCGTGGCGGTGGCCACCCCGTCCTTGCCGAAACCGGTGTCGAGCTTGCCGTCGGGACCCGTTCGGATGAGGACGGGATCGATGGCGCCTTTGGCATTGCGGCTGTAGCCGGCGAAGACGAGTTTGCCGTCGGGCTGAACGACCACGGCCCGGGCATTGTCGGTCGCCCCGTTGACGTCGACGGTGGTGATGCCCTTGGTGCCGAAGGCCGGGTCGAGCGCGCCGGTGCCCGTCAACCCCACGATGGCGAAGTCGGTGTCGTCGCGGTCCTTGGCGGGCGTTGAACCGAACACCACCAACCGCCCGCCGGCCACCGAGGCCATCCCCCACGAGTTGTCGGCGACATAGCTCTCGCCGACGGCCTTGCCGGCGCCGATGTCGACGACGGCGGTGCCGGCCTTCCCGAAGGAGGAGTCGGGCTTGCCGGTCTCGTCGAAGCGGATGACGGCGATGTCGGTGTCCTTGGCCGCCGCGCCGGTCGCCTTGGGATTCTTCTCGACGGGGCCGGCGATCAGGATCTTGCCGTCCGACTGCACGACCACGGCCCGGGCGACTTCGACGGTCTTGCCGCCGACGGCCACGTTCACCGTGGCCAGCCCGCCCTGCCCGAATGACGAATCGAGCTTCCCGTCGGGCCCGATCTTGGCCAGCACCATGGCGTTGTCGCCGCCGGGGCTGGTCCACCCGGCGGCGTAGACGCTGCCGCCGGGCCCGTTGGCCACCGCCAGCAGCCGGTCGTGGGCATCGGGCGAGATCGGGAGGGCCACCACGCCGTTCTGTCCGAACCCACTGTCGAGCCCGGTCAGCGTTGCCGCCTCGTTGCCCGTCTCACCGCCCTGGCTCGTGCTGCCCGGATCGTCGTCGTCGCTCGAACAGGCGCCGGACAGGAGGACCCCGAGCATGAGACCAGCGAGCAGCCGCGTCCGCAACATCACGCACTCCTTACGTATTAGGGATCCCTAAGACGAAAGGATCACACTACCTGATGAGCGCTGTGGGGTGGGGGCTGCACCCCGAGCCTCGGGCCCGCGGGTCGTTCTCCCGAATACGTCCGTTCTGTCAGGTCGGCGACAGATCGGCCGAGGATCGGCTCGGTACCGTCACAGCACCACTGGCGGCGAAAGGGACGGGATGGCGGCGAACCAGGCCAGCTACACGTTGGACAACGCCTGGGAGAAGGCACACCAGCGGCTGAGGCTGCTGGAAGAACTGGCCGACCCCTGGACGATCCCCCGCCTGGCGGCCCTGGGGGTCGGCGCCGGGTGGCGGTGCCTGGAACTCGGGGCCGGCGGCGGCTCCATCACCCGTTGGCTGTGCGACCAGGTTGGCCCGACGGGGGTGGTGTCGGCGGTTGATCTGGAACCCCGCTTCCTCGAGGGCGATCCCCGCCCGAACCTCGAGATCCACCGGCACGACATCGTCGCCGACGGGGTTCCCGGCGACGGCTACGACCTCATCCATGCCCGCGCCCTGCTGATGCACCTCCCCGCCCGCGACGAGTTGATCGGCGAGCTCGTCGGCCGCCTCCGCCCCGGCGGCGTGATCCTCCTCGAAGAGGCCGACTGCTACCCCGTGGCCACGGCGGAATCGGCGGCCTACCGCGAAGTCTGGGACGCCGGCTGTGCCGTGGGGGCGAAGGCCGGAGGCGACTGGTACTGGGCCCGTAACCTGCCGGCCCGGCTGGCCGCGGCCGGTGCCGCCGGGGTGACGTCGGTGATCGACGCCACCGTCTCCCCCGGCGGGACGATCTGGCCGGAGCTGGTGATCGTGTCGATGGAGCAGCTCACTCCGCTGCTCGTAGCCGACGGGTTCTCCGCCGACCGGATCGCCACCGCCATCGCTGACCTCTCCGACCCCAACCGCTGGTTCCCCAGCGTCGCCCTGGTTTCCGCCTGGGGACACCGCCCGGTCTGAGCCAGGATGACCTCGGGGCGCACGACGGCGACAATCCTTTTCACCGATCTCGTCGGCTCGACCGAGCTCCGTTCGCAACTGGGCGAGCAGGCGGCCGAAGAACTTCGCCGGAGGCACGACCGCCTTCTGACCGGGATCGTCGAGGCCGGGGACGGGCATGTCGTCAAGGGCCTCGGCGACGGGATCATGGCCACCTTCGGCGGTGCCGCCGACGCGCTCGCCGCCGCCGTCGCCATCCATCAGGCCATCGACCGCCACAATCGCTCGGGGCCGGAGCCGCTGACCGTGCGAATCGGAATATCGGCCGGCGACGTGACCCTCGAGGATGGCGATTGCTTCGGTACGCCGGTGATCGAGGCCGCCCGCCTGTGCGAGGCCGCCTCGGGTGGGCAGATCCTCGCCTCCGAGATGGTGCGCTGGCTGGTGCGGGGCGGCGAGCACCACTTCTCGCCGGTCGGGCCTCTCGAACTGAAGGGGCTTCCCGAGCCCGTCGCCGCCTGCGAGGTCGGGTGGGAACCATTGGCGTCGGCGACGGTCCCGTTGCCGGCGCTGCTCACTGACGTCGGGCGCATCTTCGTGGGCCGTGACGATCAGCTCGACCGGCTCGGCCACCTCTGGAAGGAGGCGGCCACCGGTGAACGGCGGGTGGTCCTCGTCGCCGGTGAGCCGGGGGTGGGCAAGACGCGGCTCGGCGCCGAATTGGCTCGCCAGGTCCACGACGAAGGCGCGACCGTGCTGGCCGGTCGCTGCGACGAGGACCTCGGTGTGCCCTTCCAGCCGTTCGTTGAGGCGCTCCGCCACCTGGTGGGCCATGTCGACCCGGGCGACCTGCCGACACGGCTGGGCCGCCACGCCGGCGAACTGGAGCGCCTGCTCCCGGGGTTGCGCGACCAACTGCCCGACGCCCCACCGCTGCTGCAGTCCGATCCGGAGACGGAGCGGTATCGGCTCTTCGAGGCTGTGACGGCCTGGTTGGCGGCCTGCTCCGGCGATGAGCCGGTGCTCATGATCCTCGACGACCTCCAGTGGGCCGCCAAGCCCACGCTGCTGCTGCTCCGTCACGTCGCCCGTTCCTCCGAACCGATGAAACTGCTGATCGTCGGGACCTATCGCGACACCGACCTGCATCACGACCATCCGCTGGTCGAATTGCTGGCTGATCTCCGCCGCCAGGCAGGCATCGAGCGGCTGTCGCTGTCGGGCTTCGACCAGGCGGCCGTGGCCGATTTCGTCGCCCAGGCGGCCGGCCACGACCTGGACGAGGACGGTCTCGCGCTGGCCAGGGCGATCCACGCCGAGACGGAGGGCAACCCGTTCTTCGTGCGGGAGATCCTCCGGCACCTGACCGAGACGGGGGCGATCATCCAGCAGGACGGCCGGTTCGTCACCCGGCTGGCGGTCGAAGAACTGGGCATTCCCGAAGGCGTCCGGGAGGTGGTCGGGCGACGGGTGTCACGCCTGTCGCGTGTCACCAATCAGGTGCTGGGGCTGGCCGCGGTGGTCGGGACAGCATTCGAACTGCCGGTGGTGGAACGGGCGGGCGACATCGACGAGGGCTCCTTGCTCACCGCCGTGGAAGAGGCCACCTCAGCTCGGCTCCTCCTGGAGATTCCCGGCGTTGCCGCCCGATACCGCTTCTCCCACGCCCTGGTGCGGGACACGCTCTACGACCAGATCAGCGCCGCCCGGCGGATGGGCCTGCATCGCCGGGTCGCTGAAGCGATCGAAGAGCTGCATGCCGACCAACTGGATGATCACCTGCCTGCTCTCGCCCACCACTGGGCCCGGGGAGCGGAAACGGCCCGCGCCGTGGACTACGCCACCCGGGCGGGCCACCGGGCCTTCGCCCAGCTCGCCGCCGACGAAGCCGCCGCCTACTACCGCCAGGCCTTGGAACTCCGGGAGGTCTCCGGCGCACCGGCCGACCGGAACCACTGCCGGCTCCTGATCGGCCTCGGCGAGGCGCAGCGTCGGGCCGGTGATCCGGCCCACCGCGAGACTCTCCTCGCCGCCAGCCGCCTGGCAGGCCAGTTGGGCGACGCCAGTCTGCTCAGCAAAGCTGCGCTGGCTAACCGGCGGGGGCTGTTCACCCAGTTCGGCCCCGTCGATCAGGAACGGGTGACGGCCATCGAGGTGGCCCTCACCGCCGTCGGACCGGCCGACAGCCCGGAACGGGCCCGGCTGCTGGCCGCCCTGGCGACGGAGCTGCATTTCGCCGGCGACGAGCGCCCGGTCGAACTCAGCCGGGAGGGCCTGGCCATCGCCCGACGCCTGGGCGAGACATCCACGCTGGCCGATGCCGTCGAGGCCGTCTGGCTGGCCGTTCGTGATCCAGTCGCACTGGCCGAGCGAGCCGCTCTCGCCCATGAGCTCACCCACATCGCCGCACAGGTCGGTGATCCGGTCCTCGAATTCCACGCCGCCTTCGTCGCCTACCTCACTGCCAGCGAGCAGGGAGACCTGCCGGCCGCCGACGAGGCACTCCGGCGATGCGGCGAGCTGGCCAGTGACGTTGGCCAGCCGCTGCTGCGCTGGAGGACGACCTACCTGCACACACACCGCGCCTATATCGACGGCCGGCTGGAGGACGCCGAACACAGTTCGCTCGAGGCTCTCCGCCTCGGCGAGATCGCCGGCCAGCCCGACGCCGCCGGGTTCTGCGACATCTATCTCATCCGGATCCTGCAGGGCCGCGGCGAGGAGGCGGTGGAGATCATCCGCCACCTCGACGAGACGCTGACCGTCCTCCCGATCATTCCTGCCGCGTTCGCCTGGGCCTGCGCCGAGTCTGGCCGGATCGACGAGGCGGCGGCGACGCTGGCCCAGGCCCGGCAGAGCAACTTCGGTGGCCTCCGCTACGACTACCTCTGGCTCGCCACGCTGGCGGCGCTGAGCCGAGCCTGTGCCCGGCTGGGGGATGTCTCGAGCGCCCGGGAGCTCTACGAGCGGTTGCGAACTCATCATTCGGCCTTCGCCATCGGGCAGGCCGTGTGGTTCGGACCGGTGGCCTACGACCTCGGCCTCCTCGCCACCGTCCTCGAACGCTACGACGACGCCGACGCCCATTTCGCCGAGGCAGTGGAGATTCAGCGCCGGACCGGTGTGCGGGGCATGCTGGCGCACAGCCATCTGGCTTGGGCCCGCATGCTGCTCACCCGTGGGCAGCCGGAGAGTACGGAACGGGCGTGCCAGCAACTGAACGAAGCGCAGCGGACAGCCCGTCACGTCGGGCTGGACAACATCGAGGAAGAGGCCACTGCTCTTCTGAAGGAACTGCCGTAAAGGAGACGTCGTGTCGTTCGTCAACGCCTACGAGGACGAGATCAGGGCCCAGGCCTATGCCACGCTGGAGTTCCCGGCGAGCTACTACCTCGCCTTCCGAGACCTGCCGGGCATCTTCGCCGAGCACGGGCAGGGGCGGGCCGCCCTCGACTTCGGTTGTGGCGCCGGGCGATCGACGCGATTCCTCCGCGGCCTCGGGTTCGACCTGGTCGGGATCGACATTTCGCCGGCCATGCTCGAACAGGCCCGGGCGGCGGATCCGGTCGGGCGGTACGTACTCGTCGATGACGGCGATTACCGGGTGCTCGACCCGGAGCGTTTCGATCTCGTCTTCTCGGCGTTCGCCTTCGACAACATTCCCGGGGCCGAACATCGGGCCGGGATCCTCAGGGGCCTGCGCCGCCTACTCCAACCGGACGGGCGGGTAGTCCTCCTCGGCTGTACGCCCGAGATCTACGTCAACGAAACGGCGTCGCTCACGGTGCGCGACTTCCCCGAGAACCGGAAGGCGACGAGCGGTGACGAGGTCTACGCGGTGATGAAGGACGTCGCTGACCGCCGTCCGGTGACCGACCTCCTGTGGCTCCACGAGGACTACCTCGCCTTGTTCGCCGCCGCCGGCTTCGAAATGGTGGCCGAGCATCGGCCGCTCGGCCGTCCCGACGAGCCCTACGAGTGGGTCACCGAAACGTCCATCCCACCCTGGGTCATCTACGTGCTGGCCAAGGGATAGTCGCCGCCTGGGGCCGCCGTCTGGCGTGACGTCGAACTAGCGTCGCGGCGGGCAGGCAGCAGAGGGGGAGAGATGACGGAAGTCGAGGCCACGTACACGTTGGACAACGCCTGGGAGAAGGCGCGCCAGCGACTCGCCCTCCTGGAAGGGATCTACGACCCCTCCACCATCTTGCGCTGTACGGCGCTGGGCGTCGGGGTCGGCTGGCGCTGCCTAGAACTCGGAGCGGGAGGCGGCTCGATCGCCCGGTGGCTCTGCGACACCGTGGGGCCGACCGGCACCGTCACCGCCGTCGATCTCGAGCCGCGGTTCCTGGAAGCGGATCCCCGGCCGAACCTCGACATCCGCCGGCGCGACATCCTGGCCGAGGGCATCCCCGGCGACGGCTACGACCTCATCCACGCCCGGGCGCTGCTCATGCACCTCCCCACCCGCGGCGAGCTGATCACCGACCTCGCCGGCCGCCTCCGGCCCGGCGGGGTGCTCCTCCTCGAGGAGGCCGACGCCTTCACGTTCGGCACCGCCGAGTCCGCCCTCTACCGGGACGTCCTCCTCGCCGGCTGTGCGGCGGCGGCCAAGGCCGGGGGCGACTTCTTCTGGGCCCGGCACCTGCCCGCACGCCTGGCGGCGGCGGGGCTGACCGGCGTCACGGGCACCGTCGACGCCTCGATCTTCCCCGGGGGATCGCCGTGGGCGCAGTTCGCAGCCATGACCGTGGAGCAGCTGACGCCGCTGCTCCTGGACGACGGCGTATCCGCCGAGCAGATCGCCGCCTTCAACGCCGAACTGTCCGATCCCACCCGCTGGTTCCCCTCCGTCGCTGTTGTCGCCGCCTGGGGCCGCCGCCCGTCGTAACCGGCCCTTCCGAAGGGCAGCGCCCCCAGCACAACCGGCGTTCGTTTACCGGGGATACGGCGGAAATCGAACGCCGGAACGGTGCGGCCGGCCGCCGGCGGCCAACCGGCGTTCGTTTTCCGGGATATAGCGGAAAAGGAACGCCGGTTTGTGCAGGCGCCGCGGCGGGCGACCGGCGCGGGATTGCCGGGTACGTGCGCCTCTACAGGGACCCCTGCTGCCAGGGGCCGGTGATCGCCAGCGTCGTCCCGGGCCGCTGGATGTTGACGAACAGCCAGTTACCTTGGCTCGGCCCGAAGGTGACCCCGGCGAACTCGCCGCGGCCGAGGCGGTTGCGGGCGAACTCGAACACCCGACCCTGCGGGTCGAGGCCCATCAGGCGGTCCGACCCGTCGTGGTCCTCGCACACCAGGACTCCGCCACGGGGGCTCACCGTCACGTTGTCGGGCTGGTGGAGGAAGTGCGGCGACGGCGATTCGAAGACGAGGCGGAGCCGGCCCTGACCGTCGGGTTGCGGCTGGTACTCCCACACCTGGCCGCAGCCGGCGTCGCCGCCGGCGGTGGCCGTGAGGAGCACCCGGCCCCGGTCGAAGCAGCAGCCTTCGAGCCGTCCGAAGGTCGCCCCTCCGAGGCGGAGGCCCTGGTGGAACACCGACAGCGGGTTCCAGCCGGCGTCGTGCGGGTCGGGATCGGCGATGTCGACCCAGGTGGCGGGGAGGGCCGCGCCGGTGGGCTGGTTGTCCCGGGTGTCGTAGCCGGGCCGGCCGTCGACGGCCAGCATCTGGAGCCGCCCGCCGAGCCGCAGGGAGCCGGGGGTGCGGGGCACGAACCGGTAGAAGCCGGCCGTGGGCCGGTCCTCGGTGAGGTAGACGATCCCCGACGCCGGATCGACGGCCACCGCTTCGTGCACGAAGCGGCCCATGGCTTTCAGGGGGACGGGGTCGACGGGGCCGGCGGCGGCGGCCGGCACCTCGAACACGTAGCCGTGGAGGCGCTTGAACCCGGCCCGGGTTCCGGAGGTGCCCTCCTCGCAGGAGAGCCACGTGCCCCAGGGTGTCGGGCCGCCGGCGCAGTTGTTGAAGGTCCCGGCCAGTGACGGGAAGCTCGTCACGAGGCGACCGGCCCGGGAGTCGAACACGAGGGTGGTCGTGCCGCCGCCGGCCAACGGGTCGTAGGCCCGGTCGGCGAAGGCCTGGCCGACGTCGTGGACCTCGTGGTTGCGGACGAGCCGGATCGTTCCCGGCCCGGCCGGGAAGGCGGCCATACCGTCGTGGTTCGGTGGCGTGGGCGCACCGCCCCTCATGGGCGATCCCTCGTCGCCGAAACGGACGTAGTGGAACCCTTCCGGGAGTTCGAGGACGGGACCGGCAGGCTTCAAGGGGCCGTAACCCCCGTTGCCGGGCGCCCACTGCGGCTTCAGTGAAGCGGCCTCGGCCCGGGCCAGCCCGAACAGTCCCAGCAGGTCGAGCGGGCCGGCGGCCATGGCCAGACCGAGGCCGGCGCCGGCCCGCAGCAACGTCCGCCGATCGATGCGTTCGGTCATGGGCGCGAGCCGTGCCGGGCCATCAGCGACAGCCAAGCAGCCCGCCCCCGGGGCCGCCCAGAGCCGACCGGGGGGCCGTTGGGCCCCATGGGTCGGGCCGATCGGGCCCCTCGGGCACCCCCCTTAGCCGGAGGGCAGGATGTTGGGATTCAGCCGGAGGAAGTTCGTGGGGTCGTACTTGGCTTTCAACCCGGCGAGCCGGGCGAAGGTCTCGGGCCGGTAGGCCGTCTTGACCGTGACATCGGGATCGTCGCCGACGCTGTTCACGTAGTGGGCCGGAAGGCAGTACGGCGCCATGGCGTCGTGCAGCTCCCGGGCCCAGCGGATGTGCCGCTCATCGTCGGCCGGGTCGGACCAGACCGGGATGATCACCAGGTCGTAACGGGCGTCGCGGTGGCTGAAGGCGGTGGCCATCGGGTCGACCCGGTTGGCGGCATTGCCGATCTGCTGCAGCACCACCATGGTGCCCGGGTGACGGCACCCGGGAGTAGTGGTCGACCAGGACGTCGACAGCGTCGTCACTGATGTCGGACATCAGGTGACCCTTCAGGTAGAAGCGGCCGCCGGGCGGGAAAGTCGGATCGAGCGCCGCCTGGATCGCACCGTACGGCATCGGCTGGATCTCGTCGGCCACCGGCGGGCCGAACTCCCGCATCGGCCGGAGCACCCGCTCACCGGCGTCGAACGGCCCGTTCCAGCATCCGACGAGCCCGGCGACCGGGACGCCTTCGGGCGTATGGAGTAACGCCGCGGCCGGTGACGAGCTCGTCGGGGATGCCCGGGCACGAACCCGGCGTAGAAACGCAGGGCGTCGGCGGCGGCGGGCAACGGGTGGAAGACCGGGCCGGCCAGGACCCCGTCGACGGGGTGCAGCTGGTACTCGAACGACGTCACGATCCCGAAGTTGCCGCTGCCGCCCCGCAGCCCCCAGAACAGGTCTTCGTTCTCGGTCGGGCCGGCGGTGACCACCCGGCCATCGGCCAGGACCACGTTGGCCGAGAGCAGGTTGTCGCACGTCAGCCCGTACCGGCCGGCCAGCCAACCGATCCCGCCCCCCAGGGTGAGCCCGGCGATGCCGGTGTCGGTGTTGGTCCCGCCGGTGGTGGCGAGGCCGAAGGCCTGCGTCTCGTTGTCGAAATCGCCCCACTTGGCCCCGCCGCCGGCGCGGGCCCGGCGCCGTTCCGTGTCGACGTGAATGCTCCGCATGAGGGACAGGTCGATCATGAAGGCGCCGTCCCACACACCCTTGCCAGCGAAGTTGTGGCCCCCGCCCTTGACCGACACGAGCAGGCCGTGTTCCCGAGCGAACTCGACGCAGGCCTTCACGTCGGCGGTGCCCGTGCACCGGCCGATCAGTGCCGGCCGCCGGTCGATCATGCCGTTCCAGACGTGCCGGGCCTCCTCGTACCCGTCGAGCTCCGGGGTGAGTAGCGGCCCGCGGAGCCGGCCGGACAGCCCCTCGAGCGCCTCACCCTTCAGGCCGGTGTCTCCACCGTCGGTCGTCAAGGCCATGACATTCGCCATCCCCGCCTCCTCGCTCGAAACGCCCGGCGGCTCCCCCGGCCGCGGCCGGAACGATACTCCTCAGTGCGTGGCCCGGTCCCGGAGCCGGCCCGGGTCGCGGACCACCATCGTCCGCCCCCGAACCTCGATCCAGCCCAGCTGCCGCAACGACCGCAGCGCTTTGACCACGGCCTCCCGGGACAGGCCCGTCCAGCCGGCCAGCTCGGTCTGGTTGACCGGTGAGCGGACCTCGACGGCGCCGCCGTCAGGGGTTCCGTACCGGTCGGCCAGCTCGGCCAGGCGGGCGCAGACCCGGCCCAGGGCGTCGCCGGTTCCGAACTCGAGCTGGTGGCGCACCCGGCTGCGCAGCCGGCCGATCACGTCGACCAGGAGACGGCGGAGCACCTTGGGGTGGCGGTCGAGGAAGTCGTTGAAGGCGCCGGCCGCCACGACGAGCACCTCCACGGGCGTGAGGGCCGCTGACGGTGGCCGAACGGGGCTGCCCGTCGATCACGGACAGCTCGCCGATGAGCGCACCGGCCTCGAACACCTCGAGGACGATCTCCTTGCCCTCGGTCGACCCGACGGACACCTTCACTTCGCCGGAGAGCAGCAGAAGCGCCTCGTGAGCCGCGTCGCCTTCCAAGAAGAGGACGGTCCCGGCGGGAAAGCGCCGCTTCGCGCCGAGGCCGCGCAACTCGTCGGCCGCCTCCGGCGGCAGCCGGGCCAGGAAGTCGTCGCCACCCGCCCCCGACGTCTCGCCCATGCCGGCCCACCGTAGTGACTACGAATACGCAACGGGCGTGGTGCGTCCGTCCCCGCCTCCGTCGGTCAGGAGGCCAGGCGTCGCTGCGTCGATGAGCGGGCGTCCTCGTGCAGAAGGGTGACCAGCGACGCCATGTCGTACTGCTCGAAGGCCGTGACGTACCGGGCCAGCAGGGCCTGTTCGTCAGCGTCGGCGAAACGGGAGGCGGCGGCTGGTCGGGCGGGAGGTGGTTGGGCGGCCAGGGTGGCCCGGGCCCGTTGCAGGGCGCTGTTGACGGAGGCCACGGTGGTGCCGAGCAGCTCGGCCACCTCGGGGGCCGACCAGCGCAGCACGTCGCGGAGGATCAGCACGGCCCGCTGCCGGGCGGGGAGGCACTGGAGGGCGACCATCAAGGCAGCTTCGATCTGCTTCCTCTCGGCCGCCACGTCGGCCGGGTCGGTCCACGGCCGGGTGATCCTGCCGTCCGGGAAGACCTCGGCGGCATCGAGGTCCACGGGCACGGCGCGCCGGCCGCGGCTCCGCAGCATGTCGAGGCAGACGTTGGTGGCGATGCGGTACAGCCACGACCGCACCGACGACCGGCCCTCGAAGCTGTCCCGGCGCGTCCAGGCCCGCACCATCGTCTCCTGCACCGCGTCGTCGGCGTCGCAGGCCGAGCCGAGGATCCGGCTGCAGTAGCCGGTGAGTTCCCGGCGGTCGGTGGCTTCGAGAACGGCGCGGTCGACAGCGACACGGCGCGCTCCTCGACATGTCCGCTGCTCGAGGACAGACGGCGAACCGCTCCGGCCTGTCCGGCGTTCGCGCCGGATTTTTCTAAGCGGCGGACGGGCGCACGTAGACGAGGTGCGTGTTGGGGATCGATCCCCGCAGCCGCCGGATGAGCGGCTCCTCGTAGGTGGTGACCAGCACCTGCCGGAACGACGGCTCCTCGGGCGCCTGGGCCAGCAGCACGGCCAGCGCCCGGCGGGCGTCGGGATCGAGGTGCTCCAAGGGTTCGTCGACCCAGAAGAAGCCCAGCCGGGTCGTGGCCCGCAGCACGAGGACCCGCAGCAGCAGCTGGGTGACCATCTTCTCGCCGTCGCTGAACTGCTCGTACTGCAGCACCTCGGACCCGATGCGCCGGCTGACGGACCCGTCGCCGTCGAGGCCGACCCCGGGCCGGTCGACGAACAGGTTGCGCCAGTTGTCGGCCAGCAGCTCCTCGAGCGGCTCGATGCTCTCGTTCAGGATCCGCAGCCGGGCGGCTTCGAGCGCCGCCGCCGCCGCTTCGAGCGTCGCCGCCCGTTCGAAGGCGCCGGTCACCGCCTCCAGCTCCACCCGGGCCGACTCGCCCGCCTCCCGGCGCCGGCTGGGCCTCGGCCAGGATCGCCCGCCGCTCGGCGGCGGTGGCCACCGCCGCTTCGAACCGCTCCATGGCCTGCGCTTCGGACAGCGGCGGCCGATCCGGGTCGGGTTGCGGCGGCGCCTCGCCGGGGGAGCGGCTCGTTGACGAGCCGGTGGCGCAGCTGCCGCAGTTCGGTGACGAGCCGCACCGGCGGCGGTCTCGTCGAGCCTCGCCAGCTCGCCTTCAGCGCGGCCAGGTCGCGCTCGTGGCCGGCCCGGGCGACCTCGACGTCGTCGGGCTCCAGCGGGCGGCGACAGACCGGACAGGAGCCCTCGGCCCCCTCGAGTTCGGCCAGGCCGGCGGTGAGCGCCTCCGCCCGTCCCGGCCAGCTCGGCTCGTCGCCGCCGGACCTAGTCGAGCGCCTCGACGGCGTCGGCCTCCGCTGCTTCGAGCCGGGCGGGGAGATCGGCGAGCGGCAGTTCGAGGCCGACGACGGCGCCCGCCTCCACCGCCTCGGCCGGCCCGACCGGCAGATCGCCGGTGAGGGCGGCCGCCTCGGCGGGCCGGACCGAAGATCGCCGCCGGTCAGGGCGGCCGCCTCCGCCGACACCTCGGCGGCCACCGCCGTGTACCGGTCGGCGGCGATCTTCCAGGCGTCGTAACTGATGCGGGCTTCGTTGGCCGCCCGGGCCGCGGCCAACGCCTGCTCGGCCGCGGCCCGTCTCCGCGTCGGCTGCGTCGATCAGCTCCGTCGCCCGGGCTTCGACCTCGGCCAAGGCCGCCAGCTCGGGTCGGGGATGGCGGCCGCCGGCTTGCGCGCCGAATCCACCGTCTTCTTGGCCACCGCGGCCAGCACCTTCGTCTGGTCGAGCGCGGCCATCAGGCCGTCGACGCCGAACACCCGGCAGAGGTGGTCGCGCAGGTCGAGCCCCTTGGCCTCCGCGAACACCGTGCTGCTGTGCAGCATGGCCAGCCGGGCAAGGAACGCCGGATCGGCGCCGTACTCCTCGACCAGCAGCGCGTCGAGGGTGCCGGGCTCCCGTGGCGTCTCCGTCCACCACCACCGCCGGCGTCGTCGCGGCCCGGGGCTTCGCCGGGTAGGGCCGCACCACGGTAAGCACGCCGGCCGCTCGGCAGCTCCACCTCGACCGACGCGGACGTGGCGCCCGTCCGGGAGATGCGGGCGGCGCCGTCGCGGGCCGGAGGCACGAAGCCGAACAGAGCGAAGCGGGCGCCCTCGACGATCGACGACTTCCCGACGCCGTTGGGCGCCACCACGAACGTCGCCCCGGGCGAGAAGTCGAGTTCCAGGCGCTCGTAGGCCCGCCAGTTCTCCAGTGTCAGTCGGCGGATCACGGTTCGTCCTCCGTCGAGGACCCGGGCCACGTCGACGTCGGGCGCGTTGAGCGCCTCCTCGACGAGGCGGGTGATCGACGCCTTGTGCCGCTTCACCCGCTCGTACCCGGGCCGCTTGCCCTTCGGTCTTGAAGCCCTTGGCCGAGCCTTGGATCGTGCGGACGGCGTCAGCCGACACGTCGACCGCCAGCTCCCGGGGGTCGAGGGCCTGACCCTCGACGAACGTTCGGGCCAGACGGCCGAACGGGCTGATGGTGGCGTCGAGGAACTTGGAGAGGGCCACGCCGACGGGGGCGGGCGGCCGGCTCTGGCGGGGCGGGCGGAGTTCGCCTGACGGCGTCTCGATCGCCGCCACGACGTCGCGCCGGTCGATCACCACCGACAGGAACGGCTCGGAGGGCTCGACGAGACAGACAGCATTGAGAAGCTGGTCGGCGTGCAGGACCTGCCGGGCGGCCTCGAGCCGGGTCGGGTCGTCGAGCGGATGGTCGAGGGCGGCGACGAGCACGAAGGCGTCGAGCTCGGCCACCAGCGCCACGGCGCTCAGGTGCTCGAAGCCGGCGATGGCGGACGGGCGGGGGGCGATCCGGGCGGCGGGGTGCGACTCGCCCAGGATCCGGTGGACGGCTTTGAGGAGATCGGCGCGGTGGGAGGCCGTGTCGAGCGGCCACCATTCCTGGTCGGCGTCGCCGTCGTGGGCCTCGCTCCGACTCGTCCTCCTGGCGAACGGGAGGCGCCGGTGACGCCGCCGCCCGCCCTCGAGGGTCCAGGCGATCCGACAAGCCTCGACGGCGGCGGGGTCGAGCGACCCCAGCCGGTCGAGCAGGGAAGGCCGGTCGATCGTCGTCTCGACCGCCAGGTGCAGGGCGACGGGGAGGCCGAGCGGCGAGGCCTCGGCCGGCACGACGAGCGTGTCCTCGTCGGCCGGTTCGGTGTCGAAGGAGACGGGGACGGCGCGGCGCCGCCGTCGGGGGTGAGTGACCGCAGCCAGACCGTGGTGACGGCGCTGCCGCCGGGGCGGCGGGCGCGCCACAGCTCACCGGCCTGAGGGCCCGGCTTCCGGCCGGTCGGCGCCGGCCACCGCCGCCCGCACGCCCTCGGGGACGGCGACGGCGGCGGCCGCTCGGACCAGATCGGCCAGCTGGGACCCGGTGGGGTCGTCCACGGTCGCGTCGTGTTCGCTCATGTCGCCTTCATCAGACGTTCGATCGCGCCCGGTTGTCCGGTGGTCTGCCGAGACTCCTCCTGATGGCGGGCCCACGCCTTGGCCTGGTCGATGAGATGGAAGACCACCGCTTCGTACCCCTCGTCATCTTGCAGCTCCGCCAGCCAGCAGCGCCCGCAGGCGGGCCTGGATCTCGGCGGCCTGGCTCGGGCCGACGCCGATCACCGATCGCATTTCCCGGACCGGCGTGCCCGCCCACGCCAGCAGCAGCCGCTCCCGCCGGCTGAGGATGGCGAAGATCTCGGCCGCCCGGAGACTGTCGAGGACGGCATCGGCGGGATGCGGCCCGGCCAGGGCCTCGAACGGGTCGCGGTCGTCCGGCGGCTAGGCCAGCGGCGTCGGCGTGAGCCCCAGCCGGGGGGCCACGGCCTGGGCCAATTGGTCGAGGGCCACACTCCCCGCCGCCGCCTCGAGGACCCGCCGGCAGAGACGCTCGAGGCTGGCGGCGTCGGCGGCCGGGCGCCCGCCGCCGGGCCTCGCGCCGACCAGCGGGGGACGTCCACGTGGCGCTCCGTGGCCGCCGCCTCGACCAGCGACCGCCGGTGCCACCGTCGACGGCGCGGCCGGCTGCTTCTCGAGCCGCCAGCGGTCGCCGGCCTCGGCCACGAACTCGTCGCTGCGGCCCAGGACGTCGCGCAGCCGCAGCATGAGCCGCCCGATCTCGGTGCGGCGGCCCCCGTCCCGCAGGAAGTTGAGGACCATGCGGTAGAGGAGCCGGTGGAACGACTGGTCGTCGACGGCGTGGACCAGCAGATGGGCCAGCCGCTTCGGTGTCCGGTCGTCGGCCAGGAACTCGTGGGCCGCCTCCGCCACCGCCTCGCCGTCCCAGGCCCGGCGCTCGGCCGGCGGCGGGAAGCCATGGCCGTGGCCACCGACCGCACGACCCGGTACAGCCGCCGGGCGCCCTCCGGCCCGAGCCGCCCGTCGGCGCGCAGCTCCTCGAGCGGCCTCATACGGGCGCTGACGCTACACGCCCCCGAAACTCATCGGTCCGGCGGACCGCCAACCACCACCCACTCGGCCGGCAGGCCGAGGAACGCGCCGTGCCGGGCGATCGCCTCTTCGACGGCGTTTGTTTCAGCCGGGTTCAGGGGCGGGCCAGCTGGGTTTCGACCACCACCGCGGTCTTCGTCAGGTGGCGACGCCAGTGCCCGAGGAACTGGCCGTCGAGCACCACGGCGTGGAGAAACATCACCTGGCCGCCGGGAAGGGAACCGGCCAGTTGGCCGATGTCGAGCAGGTCCCGGCTCTCCCGGTAGGCGATGACGTACTCGTCGTAGACCTGGAGCAGTTGGGCCCGAGGGGTGGCCGCTCCGGGGAGGGGGCGACGGCTCATCCCGCGCCCCCCAGTAGGTGCGGTCGCCGAGCACCATCGGCTCCAGGGCGTCGCCCGCCAGGCTCCAGGCCCCGGCGAGCGTCGGCCACAGTCAGACTCGACCACCACGTGAAGTCCTTCACGGTCGCCGGGCCGTGGCTGGTGAAGTATCGCCTGGTCAGCTCGGCCAGCGACTCGTCCCGGGCGAGGTGGGCAGCGGCGGGCACACGGTCGTCGAACAGGGCGTAGGTGTGCTGGCGCCCCTGCCGGGCACCGCTGCAGATCACCTCCTCCACCTCGGCGTGCATGAGCAGGTACCCCATCCGCAGGCCGTCGGCCACCACGCCCCTCTGCGCCAGCTCGTCGGCCAGCGCCCGGCGGGTGAGCTGCACGTCGCCGCCCAGTACGTCGGCCAGGAGCGCATCGCTCTGGGCCAGCTGCGTCGCATCGAGGCCGAGACGTCGGTACATCGTGCCGTTGCGGGCCTGGATCCGTGGGCCGGTGAGGCGGAGGATCCAGCGGGCGTCGGGGGCGGCCACGAAGTGCCAGGTGTCCCGCAGCACGTGGGTGCGGACGATGTCGCCCCGGGCGAGGGCAGCTTCCACCGCGGCCTCGTCGACGTCGGCTCCAGCCCGCTGGCCGAGGGACCAGCGGGCGTAGGGGTACTCCTGGGCCTGCACCCCGCCCATCCAGGCAACCGTCGCCGCCGCCGCCCGCTCCCGGGTTGTGGCGGGCGCCGCCGGGCCGGCGAGGCGCTGGTTGTGGAGCCGCCGGCGGGCGATCCGGTGCCGAGGATCGGCGGGGGCCGGGCTCAACCGTCGAGCCCGGCCAGGGTGACGCCGCGGTGGGCGGCGAGCCGCTCGGCCTGCTCCTCGAGGGCGGCGCGCTCGGCGGCCTTGAGGCGCTTCCAGGTGTCGAGGGTCAGGCGCAGCTTCTTCCCTGTGGTTCGGGGGCGCCACAGCCCGAGGACCTTGCCGCTGGCCACGATCGCGCCCGGTCGCCCGATGACGGGCCAGAGCGCCTTGCGCCGCGCCGGGTCGGGAACGAGGAGGTCCCGGTCGGGTAGCTGGAGGAAGGCGTCGTACGGGCCGAGGAGGCGCAGCGCATCGCCCGCGGTGCCGTTGCCGGCCTCGGCGAGGGCGTCGAGGTCCTCGGGGAGGAGGAAGCGGGGCTGGGCCCGGCCGGACCCCTTGGCTTCGCCGCTGATCTGGACCTCCACGGCGTCGTCGGGCCAGCGACGCTCGATCTCCTTCGGCGGAGCGTCGAGGAACACAGCGGCGTCGCGGATCCGGGCCGGCCCGTAGAACCGGAGGTAGTTGCGGACCACGTCGAAGCGGGGCTCGGCCTCGTCGCCGAGGCGGCGATACATCGGCGGCCTGAGGCCGGCGATGCGCTGCAGGACCGGCGGCGACGTGTTCGGTTGAAGTTCGAGGCCAGCCTGGAGGGCGGCCATCCGGAACGGGTTCTCGTACACGTGGATGGTGTTGCAGGGCCGGCACGACCGAAGGTACGGCTGGTCGACGAGCTCGCTCAACCGCCTCGAGACGTCTCCTTTGACGGTCGGCTTGCGCACGATGGTGCGCAGGTGCCCGGCGATGGTGCGCAAGCCCTCCAGCGCCGGGATCCCCGCCTCCTTGAGCGGCTTGACGGCGTCGAAGATGCGCTTGCCGGCGTCGGCGTCGGAGAACGGGGCGGTGGCGACGGCCACGGCGCCGATGTCTGCCCGCCGGTAAGCGTGCGGCGCGCCCCGGATCGTCCAGGCGTAGGCCAGGTCGGCCGGCGATGCTCCCGGACGGCCAGCGCCCAGGCGGCGCCGTCCGGCCCGGTGTCCTGCACGCCGTAGTCGAGGAGGTCGGCGTCGCGCTCCTCGCCGCCCGCCGAGTCGCGGTCCAACTGGTGGCGCCGGAACCGGAACCGGCGCACGTCCTCGACAGTGGCGACGACCGCCGAACTCACGGCGACCGAGCCTAAGCGACGGCTCAGGGGGCGCCGCGCTCTCTCACCACCGCGCTTTGGCGGAATAATCCCGCAAAACCGCGTCAGTGAACTGACCGCCTGCGAGGGCCGGGCGGACCACCAGTGGAAATTCGGAGGCGCCGACGAGGGCGACGGACCATTCTCATGCGGCGTGAGATCCACACGACCCAAAAACGAGGCCGTCCGCCGGGCTGATCGCAAGGCGATGCGCGTCGCCGCCCGGCAGTGGGGTGCCCTGACTCGCCAGCAGGCCCTCAAGGCCGGCCTGACTCGCAACCAGATCGCCTACCGGCTGCAGACGGGGCAATGGCGCCAACCCGTCCGAGGTGTGTACGTCGTTGTTGGCGTACCCGACTGCTGGGAACAGAAGATCATGATCGCCTGCCTGGCCGGCCCGGCCGGGACGGCCGCCTCCCACCTCAGCGCCGCCGCCCTCTTCGGGCTGACGAAGTACCCGGCGGTACCGCACGTGACGATTCCGCCAGGGGCGAGCGGCCGCTTCAAGGGGGCCAAGAGCTTTCGGGGGCTCTTCGGACCGGGCGACACCTGCATCCGGCGCAAGGTCTTCTGTACCAGCCCGACCCGAACAGTCTTGGATTGCGCCGCCGCCGGACTCCTCGAAGGCGAAGCCTTGTGGGACCTGGTCGACAGCGCACTGTGCAAGAAACTGACCCAACCATCCCGGCTCGTCCGGGCGAGCGGTCGGGCCTGGAGTCAGGCTCGTGGTCCGCGGCGGCGATGTTTGGAACGCCTCGAGCGGACGCTCGATGTGTGGCGATCAGGGGCTCCGGCGGGGAGCCCACCCGAGGCACGCTTGCAACGGAAGCTCATCGAATGGGGTTTTCCCCGGGCCGAACGGCAGGTCGAGGTCTTCGACGAGAACGGGAAATTCGTCGCCCGGGCCGACGTCGGCATCCGGGAACTCAAGGTGCTCTTCGAGTACGACAGCGACGAGCACCACGGCCCGCGCTTCTGGCTGGCTGACGACGCCCGGCGGGAGAAGCTCGAGGAGCTGGGGTGGACCGTGATCGTCGTTGACCGGTTCGACCTCCGCCCGTCGAGCACACGCCTGAAGGAGAGGCTGGATCAGCTCTCACCACCGCGGTTTGTCGGAATAATCCAGCAAAACCGCGTCGGTGAACTGGCGGCGCGCCGCGGCGGCGCCGCCGCGTGACCTCTTTATGGGCAGCGGGCCCTAGCGTCCGGGGCGGAAGCGGGCCAGGCGGAGGCTGTTGGTCACGACCGACACGCTGGAGAAGGCCATGGCGGCGCCGGCGATGATCGGGTTGAGCGCGCCGACGACGGCCAGCGGGATGGCGGCGACGTTGTAGCCGAAGGCCCAGCCCAGGTTCTGCAGGATCGTGCGGAACGTGCGGCGGGACAGGCGGATGGCGGTGGCCACGCCCTCGAGGTCGGCGGAGAGCAGGGTGATGTCGGAGCTCTCGATGGCGACGTCGGTGCCCGTGCCGATGGCGATGCCGAGGTCGGCCTGCACGAGGGCGGGGGCGTCGTTGATCCCGTCGCCGACCATGGCCACCACCCGGCCCTCGGCCTGCAGGCGGCGGACCTCGGTCACCTTGTCCTCCGGGAGCACCTCGGCCAGCACGCGGTCGATGCCGACCTGGGCGGCGATGGCGGCGGCGGTCGCGCCGGTTGTCGCCGGTGATCATCACGCACCTCGATGCCCATCGCCCGCAGCTCGGCCACGGCCGTGGCGGCGTCGTCCTTCACGGTGTCGGCCACGGCCAGCACGCCGCGGACCTCGACCGTCCCAGCCGGCCAGGACGGCCGTCTTCCCTTCGCCCTCGAGCCGGTCGGCCTGCGGCCTCGAGCGGCGGCGGGCACGGCCAGGCCGGCCTGCGCCAGGAGCAGCGCCGGCGCCGACCGTCACCGTCGACGCCGTCGACCGTGCCCCGGACGCCGTGGCCGGCCACGGCGGCGAAGCCGCGTCGACGGCCGGCAGGGCGAGGCCGTCGGCGGCGGCCCGGTCGACGACGGCCCGCCCGACCGGGTGCTCGGATCCGGCCTCGACCGCCGCCGCCCGCCGCAGCAGCTCGGCCGGGTCGACGCCCGGCGCGGGCACGACGTCGGTGAGCGCCATCCGGCCCTGGGTCAGGGTGCCGGTCTTGTCGAAGACGACGGTGTCGATCCGCTTCGAGCGCTCGAGCACCTCGCCGCCCTTGATGAGCATCGCCCATGCGCCGCGCCCCGGCCGGTGCCCACCATGATGGCGGTGGGGGTGGCCAGGCCCAGGGCGCACGGGCAGGCGATGATCAGCACGGCGACCGCGGCCACCAGCCCGCCGGCCGGCTCGCCGGCCAGCCACCACCCGGCGAGGGTCAGCGGCGGCGAGGACGAAGCACGACGGGCACGAACACGCCGGCGATCCGGTCGGCCAGCCGCTGGACCGGGCGCCTTGGTGCCCTGGGCCTCCTCGACCAGGCGCACGATCTGGGCCAGCGCGGTGTCGGCGCCGACGGCCGTGGCCCGCACGGTGAGCACGCCGTGGGTGTTGATGGTGGCGCCGGCCACCGTGTCGCCCGGCTCCTTGTCGACGGGGACCGACTCGCCGGTCAGCATCGACTCGTCGACCGCCGACGCGCCGTCGACGACCTCGCCGTCGACCGGGATCTTCTCGCCCGGGCGCACCCGCAGCACGTCGCCGACCCGCACCTGCGTCGATCGGGACCGTCCGCTCCTGCCCGTCGACGAGCGAGGCGGGCCTCCTTGGCGCCCAGCTCCAGCAGCGCGCGGATCGCCCGGGAGGCCCGGCCCTTGGCCCGGGCCTCGAAGTACCGGCCCAGCAGCAGGAAGGCGATGATCAGCGCGGCCGAGTCGAAGTAGTGGTCGGCGTGGTCGGGCCGAAGACCACCTGGTACGGCGGAGAACAGGTAGGCGGCCAGCGTGCCGATGGCGATGAGCGTGTCCATGTTCGCCTGCCGGGCCCGGGCCCGGACCGCGGCCTGCCGCAGGAACGGCCAGCCGGCCCAGAACTGGACCGGGGTGGCCAGGACGAGGGCGCGTCCACCGGGCCCACGGCTCGTCCATGTACCCCAGCGACAGCACGAGGACGGCCAGCGCCGAGCGGCCAGGCGACGAGCGACCCGCCGCAGCCACATCGCCGCGGAACGTCGTCCTCGGCGTCGGCGGCTCCTGCGGCCGAGCTCGCCGAGGCCGCCGGGGCCAGCCCGTAGCCGACCTTGCCGACCGCGCGTCGACCAGATCGTCGACGGCGACCCGCTCCGGGTCGAAGGCCACCGCCGCCCGCTCGGTGGCGAGGTTGACGGCCGCCCGCTGCACGCCGCGTGGCGGGAGAGGGCTCTCTCGACCCGGGCGGCGCACGACCCGCAGGTCATCCCGGCGACGCTGAACTCGACTTCGGTGACTTCGGTAGACGTGGTCGGCATTCGGTCCTAACTCTTCAGCAGCCGCTCGATGGCTCCGGTGGCCTCGGCCAGCTTCTGGTCCCCGTCGGGGCCTCCCGCCGAAACGGCGTCGGCCACGCAGTGGCGGAGGTGGTCGTCGAGCATCCCGACCGCCACGCTCTGGAGCGCCTTGTTCACGGCCGAGATCTGCGTCAGGACATCGATGCAGTACCGGTCGCTCTCCACCATCTGCTGGAGACCCCGGACCTGCCCCTCGACGCGGCGGAGGCGGGCCAGCAACTGTTCCTTGGACATCTCGTACCCGGGCATGCCGGATACTATACCCCCCTAGGGTACTTCCGAGGAACTGTGTCTCAGATAACTCTCACCGCGTCGAGGAAGCGGGTGGCGTAGGCCTCGTCGCCGTCGATCTTCACGTCCTCGTCCCGCCAGGGGCGGCGCTGCGTCGTCCAGAGAGCGAATTCGGCGGGACGGCCGGTGATGGAGGCGGCCGATCCGGCCACCGGCGCCGGCTCGATCCGGGCCGACGCCTTTCCCGGCTGGGGCACCACGCCCCAACTGCCGCCGCCCGGCCCCTCCAGCGTGATGGTCAGAGGCCGGTCCAGGAAGGACAGCGCCTCTTTGCACATCTTGGGGATGCCGTGGAGAACCCATTCGTTGACCACTGCGATGGTCTCGGGCGACGCCGCCGGCAGGGACCGGTCGACAGCCGGCGCCATGTCGTAGCGCAGGTGGACGTGGGTGTCGAAGACCGAAGCGCTGGCCACCAGGCCCATCGGGTAGACGCCGAGTTCCCCGACTTTGAACGGGGCCTTCGACAGGGGCGGACGCTGGCCGAGGGCGAGCACCTTGGCCATGCGGCCGCTCCACTTCTCGTACTCGGCCAGGACCTGTTCGGGAGGCCAGCCGCGACGCGTCTCCACGTCGGCGTCGTTGCTGCGCTCCACGCTCTTGGTGGTCATGAACTTGACCATCCACGGCGTCAACACACCATGGGAGATGGCGGCCATGTGGGACAGCACGTCCTGCATGGACCACCCCTCGCACCGGCTCGCCGCGGACCATTGCTCGGCGCTGAGCGTCCGGCAGAAAGCCACCACCGCCGACTGTTCGGCGCGCACCGCCGTTATCCGGTCCAGGCCCATCTCGGTCCCCCTCGTCGCACGACCGGTGGCGACCGTACTATCTGCGGTGTCGGGGAGGTAACGGCATGACCGTCGACGACGAATCGGAGCAGGGCGAGCAGGGCGAAGAGGCGCAGGACCCGGCACCGCCGGCACCGCCGGCCCGGGCCACCGAACCGGCGGGCCGCCCGGCGCCGCGGGCGCCCGGAACCTCGGAGAAGGGACTGGGGTTGGAAGTAGCCCGGCTCTTCGGGATGGACCCGCGGCTGCTGGTGGCGCCGCGGCCCCGGCCGGCGCCCCGTCCGACGGAAGACGACCCCGAGGATTCCGGCCAAACGCCGGACGACTAGGTGCATGGCCGACAACGGGCGGACGATGACTGGCCAGTAGCCTCCTGGGGCTCGAACCGGCACAACCGGTCCTTCGGAATCGGGACGGCCGGGTTCATGCGGGACATCTCTCCGCGGGTTCAGAAGGACGGCTTCCCCTCAGGTTCGAAGCCCTCCGCATGTCCCAGTTCGGTTTTCTTCGTTCCCCGCTCCGGCGACCGGTTCTGGCGCTGCTGCTCGTGGGCGGCGTCGTGACCGTCGCCCCCGCCCGGGCGGTGCCCTCCGGCGAGGCGTCGGCCTACGCCAATGTCACGGCTGGTCTCGTCGGCGACGACAACCCCGATTGCGATGAGTCCGACGGCCCGTCCGGTGAGGTGAACGCCAGCGGTGCACTGGCCGTTGCAGCACTGCTCGGGAACGGTGAGGACGACGCCGAGAGCGAAGCTGAAGTCTGCCTTCCAGGAGCGAACGCCGAAGCGCGCATGCGCACCGCCCTCGCCGCGCAGCTCCCGAGCGGTGAAGACCCGTCCGGCCTCATGGATCTGCTGCCGTCCGCTGGTCTGCCGGGCCTTCCTGGCGTCCCCGGCCTTCCTGGCCTCGGTCTCCCGAACCTGCCGGGCATCCCCGGTGTCCCCGGTGTCCCCGGCCTCGGTCTCCCGAACCTGCCCGGCATCCCGGCCCTGGGCCTCCCGAACCTGCCGGGTGTCCCGGGTCTGGGGCTCCCGAACCTGCCGGGTCTGCCGGGCGTCCCCGGCCTGGGCCTGCCGGGCCTTCCGGGCGTCCCCGCCCTGGGCCTGCCGGGACTCCCCGGCCTGGGTCTCCCGAACCTGCCCGACGTCCTCGGCCTGGGCCTCCTGGATCTCCCGGGAATCACGGGTGGGAATGCAGCCCCGTCCGACCCGACGATCCTTCCGGCCTCGCTGAAGGGGCCCCGAACGTCGGGCCGCCTCGTCGCCGACCCTGCGACAACGATCATCCCCGCCGCCACTGAAGTCCGGTCGCCGGGTGCGCCGGCCGGCGGCCAGACCAGTCTGGCGCCGGCTACCCGCAGCTCGCTGCCGAGGACCGGCCCCGCCGCCCTCTTCCAGGGACCGGCCGCTTTCGCCCTCCTCAGCGCCAGCGGTGCCCTCCGCTTGCTGGCCGGGCGTCGGCGCCGCTAGACCACCTCGTCGACGCGGGCGAGGACCTCGACGCGGCCGGCGGTGCCGTCGACCCGGATGCGGTCGCCGGTCCGGAGGCTCCGGCTGGCGTGCTTGGTGTTGACCACGCAGGGGATGCCGAGCTCGCGGGCCACCACCGCGGTGTGGCTCATGATCCCGCCGATGTCGGCCACGAGGCCGGCCGAGAGGAACATCAGCGACGCCCAGCTGGGGTCGGTGTCGTGGGCCACGAGGATCTCGCCTTCCTCGACGAGCGCGTCTTCCGGCTCGATGACCACCCGGGCGACGCCTTCGACGATGCCGGGGCCGGCGCCGGTGCCCTCGATGACCAGGGCGTCCGGGTGGCGCGACATCGTCGATGTCTCGATTTTCGGCGGGAGCCCTCGGAACGACTGCGGGATGGCCACGGCCTCGAACGACTGCCGGGCCGCGCGGCGCTCGGCCGTCACGGCCCGGGCGTCGGCTGGGAGGCCGTTTCGGTGCTCGTCGAGCGTCCAGTAGAAGGCGTCGTCGGGATGGTCGAGGCGACCGGCGTCGACCAGCAGCCGGCCGAGCCGCCGGGTGGCCGCCCGGACGACGTCGACGCCCCGCAGGAACGATGACTTGCCGACCCCCCGCAGCGGGACGTAGCGGGCCGCCATCGTGAGCACGAGGCGGGCCGGCGGACGGCGCCACGCCGGAAGACCGGCCAGCAGCTGCGCTTCGAGGCGGCGGCGGTTCTCCATCCGCTGGCGCTCGGCCATCACGGGGTCGGCATCGTCGTCTTTGGCCCGGTAGCGCTCGATGAGCCGGAGGACGGGCGCCCGGTCCTCCCGCCAGACGGTGGAGGAGATCTCGCCCGACCGCCAGCCGTGGTAGCCGTGGCGGGCGACGAACGTGTCGACGTCGAGCCGGTCGCGGGAGCAGGCCCAGGCGTCGACGATGGCCTGGCTCTCCTCGTGGCCGCCGTACCCGGCCATCAGCTCCTGACCGGACACGCCGGCGAGATCGGCCAGAGCCACGAGGCGGTCGATGGCCGGCTGGATCGTGCCCAGGCTCAGCAAGGCCTGGCGGTAGAGGCTCTCGGACCACATGGCGGCACCGTCGACGAGCCACCGGCGGGCCCCGGCCTCCGACGCCTGGGGCAGAACCCGCATCGCTTCGGCCCAGCGGCCGGCGACGTCGCGCTGGTCCTCGAGGATCAGCCGGCGGGCCTTGACGAAGGGGACGAGCGACCGGGCCAGCACCCGCGGGTAGTACTGCGGCCGGGCCCGGCTCACATAGCCCTCGGGCACAGCCGAGAACGTCTGCTGCGCCATGGCCGCGCCGTCGACACCGGGGACCCGTTCGACCCAGGCGCAGAGGAGGTCGACCCGGATGGCGGCGTGGCCGTAGAAGATCCCGATGACGCTGTCCTCGACCTGGGCGGGCAGCCCGGCTTCGTGGCGGGACAGGGCGCCGATGCTGTGGAACGTGCGGCGAACGGCCAGTTCGCCGGCGGGGTACCAGATCGACCAGCCCAGCGGGGTGGGGACGCCGGGGATCGACTCGGCCAGGTTCGTCGTCGACCAGGTGGCGCCGGCCGGGGTCGGATGATGGAGGATCGGGTGCGGTTCGGGGTCCATCAGAAGACGTGCCGGATGATCGCCTGCTCGACCAGGCTGAGGCCGCGCTCCCCGGCCAGCTCCCATTCGATGACCTCGTCCCAGGCGGCGAACGTGGGGCCGTGGCGCTCGGGAAGGCCGATGGGGCACCACATGCCGGCCGCCGAGCCGCGCCGCTCGAGCGTCAGCTCCCGGCCGTCCTCGAGAGCGAGTCCCAGCCGGAGGACCCGGCCGGCGGAGTCGCGCCAGACGTGCATGTCCTCCACCCGGGTGGCGCCGTCGGCCGACACCACGAAGCCGTCGGTCCGTAGCGACCCGTCCGGCCAGCGGAACTTCATGGCCGTGATGTCGGCCGCCTCCAGGCAGAGGAACAGCGACACGTATTCCTGGAACTGGTTGGAGTCGTCGCGGTAGCCCCAGGTGCGGGTCCGGAAGCCCGGGGCGCCGAGGGTGAACGTCGCCCCGTCCAGCACGAGCTCTCCGGTGAGGGTGAGACCCTGCTGCCAGTGCTGGAGCGGCTCACCGGGCACCAGTGGCGGCAGGATCTCGCCCGGGGTGTAGTCGGCCGGCCGGAACCGGGGCGCCAGGCTGATCCGGCCACCCAGCCCGTCCCCCTTGACCTCGATCCGGCTGGCGAGGTCGAACTCGAAGTGCGGGCTGGAGAAGTGCGTGGTCGACGGCGCCAGCGGCTCAATGATGTCGACCGGCCGGCCCTTGAACCAGGCGCTGAGCTGGGCCTTGCCGGTGTCGTGGTTCGGGGAGCTGTTCCAGTGGAAGAAGCCGTAGACGTCGGCCGTGGCGTCCCAGAAGGCCAGGTAGACGTGGTCCTTCCACGGTGGCCGGCCCTCGCCGATGGTGGCGGTGGCCGGATGGCTCATGGGCCCCCACACCGGGTCGCGGGCCAACTCTTCCTGCAGCGTCGGCGCCGGGGTCGCCATGCCGTCCTCCTTGCCGGGGGCCCGGCCGAAGGTAGCCTGCGGGGCTCCGACACAGAAGGGGGAGCCATGGCCTTTCCGGGTCTTGCCCACGTAGCGGTGACCGTTACCGACCTCACCCGTAGCCGGCCGTGGTACGAGCGGCTCTTCGACGCCAAGGCGGTGCTCGACGAGGACGCCGGCCTTTTCCACCACGTCGTCTGGGTGCTCGACGGCGGGACGCTGTTCGGCATCCACACGCACCCCCGGCCCGAGAGCGACGAGGCCTTCACCGAGCTCCGGCCCGGCCTCGACCACGTCGGCTTCGGCGTACCCAGCCGCACCGAGCTGGAGCAGTGGCAGCGCCGCCTCGACGACCTCGGCATCCCCCACGGCGGGATCGTCGACGCCCCCTACGGCTCCGGCCTGTCCTTCCGGGACCCCGACAACATCGCCCTGGAGATCTTCGCCCCGCCCGGCTGAGTCGCCGATGCGGAGACTCACACCTCACTTGGTAGAATCAGAATCTACCAAGTGAGGTGCCATGGCGACGCCATCTGAGTTTCTTGTTTCCACGAGCGGGCAGATGTCGGTGCCCGCCGCGGTGCGGCATCGGTGGGGTCTCGATCAGGGCGGGAGCGTGACCGTCTTCGACCTTGGTGACGCCGTCGTCCTGCTTCCCCCCGGGGCGAGCCAGCGGTTGCTCGGCGCCGCGCTGTCCGCCGAAGACCACGTGGGTTTCGTCCACGGTCTTGGCGATCCCGATCTGGCCACCACCTAGGTGGCGCGACTCGTCGTCGACGATCATCTGCTCCGGGACGTCCTGGCCGGAGACCGCCCTTCCGACCTTGGCGGGCTGGCCGCTGGCGGCATCGCCACCACCGGCTTGTGGCTCTTCCGCCTCTGTTCCTCGCTGGCGCAGCCAACCGTCATCGGCAAGCTCTCGGCGCCCGTCGCCGCCCTGCCCGACGAACTCCAGGCGGCCTTCCGCGCCCAACTGGCCGCCCTGCCCCCCGAAATCGACGTGCTCCCTCTGCGCGACCTCGCCTGGTCCATGGCCGAACTCCAGGCCCGCCACCGTGCCGAGGGTCGCAACCTTTCCGCCGCCATGGTCGAGGCTCTGGCTGCCGCACACCGACGCGGCGGTGGCATCGCCGTGTCTGCCAACGACGTCGGGCCCAACCTCCAGGCTGCCGCTGGCGCCGACGACATCCCGTTTCACGTCCTATAGCGCCCGATAACCCTGCGATTAGCGAACAGCAACCCTGCAATCTGCGCTCCAGTCGAGGTCGAGGGACTCGAACGCGATCTGGGTCGAGCCCGATCTCAGCAGGCGCTCGCCTGCTGACCAAGAACATCGGCCACGTGACGAAGTGCAATAAGGCGCCGGAGCAGCCGACGTTACGCTGGCTGGATGCCACGGGCAGGGGACCAGACCAGGAGCTTCTCGGCGGTGGTGACGACGGACGACCGGCGCCGGGTCATGGTCCCCGTGCCGTTCGACCCGGACCAGGAGTGGGGTGCCAAGCGGGAACACCACGTGGCCGGGACGGTCAGCGGCATGGGAGTGCGGGCCGTCATCGAACCGCTCGGTGACGGCCGCGGAATCTTCCTCGGCCCGGCGTGGCGACGCGACTGCGGTGTCGCGCCGGGCGACGAGGTGGCGGTCGTGCTCCACCCCGAGGGCCCCCAACGCGGCGACCTGGCCCCCGACATCGCCGCCGCCCTGGAAGCGGAGCCGGAGGCGGGCGCCTTCTTCGACTCGATCGCCCAGTTCTACCGCAACGCCTATCTGCGCTGGATCGACGCCACCAAACGGCGGCCCGACGTCCGGGCCGCCCGCATCGCCGAGATGGTCGAGCTCCTCAAGGCGGGCCGCAAGGAACGCTGACTGGAAGACCCTGCCAAAAATCCGCCTGCGCCGCCCCCTCCGTAGTCTTGGGGAAGCGATGGAGCGCGACGCCGAATGCACCAGCCGGCTGCGGGCGACGTCGGAGCGCCGACCCGCTTCGGTTCCGCCCAGGCCGCCGAGCATCCCCGGAGCGGCCGGCTCGCGCCGATCCGGGGCGGGGGATCGAGCCAGTGAGGCAGAGCTCGACTTGCTCCACCGGAGGTTCGCCGCCACCCGGGATGCGCGGCTTCGCGACGACCTCGTCCGGGCCTATGCGGGCTTCGCCCGTAGCCTGGCCCGACGGTTCCCGGCCCGGCGGGAGCGGCCGGAGGACCTCGTCCAGGTCGCTTTGATCGGCCTGCTCCATGCGGTGGACCACTTCGACCCTGAGCGGGACACCCCGTTCCTGGCCTTCGCCTCCGCCTCCATCTTCGGCCACCTCAAACGCCACCTGCGGGACAACTCCTGGTTCCTCAAGACGCCCCGCCGACTCCAACAGGACTACCTCATGGTCATGGGGGCTGCCGAGGATCTCACCCACGCCCGGGGTCGATCACCCACTGTGGCCGAGATTGCCGAACAGACCGACCTGAGCGAGGAGGAGGTGCTCGAAGCCATGGAGGTCGGCCACGCCCGGCGGCCGCTCTCCCTCGACGCCCCTTCGGATGAACCCGATGATGCGTCAGGGGCGCTGGGGGAGCAGCTGGGTGCAGCCGACCCCAACCTCGCCGCCGTGGAGCAGCGCGCCCTCCTCCACGACCTCCTGGCCCGCCTCCCGGAACGGGACCGCCTCGTCCTCCACCTTCGCTTCGAGGCCGACCTCACCCAGGCGGAGATCGCCGCCCGCCTCGGCATCAACCAGATGTACGTCTCCCGGGTGCTGACCCGGACCTTCTCCCGGCTGCGAGGCCTGCTGGAGCCCTCGCGGCGACCGCCCGCGTTACCGTCCGGTTGAAGCTCTGTCCTGTCCACCCGGCATTACAGCCTTTGGGCCCGTTTGGCCGGATTGCCCAGGGGGTCTTTGCGCCCCCATAACGAGCACCTAAGCGTCAGATGCCGCCTCCGAGCCAACGAGTTGGCCACCGACCAGAACCCTTGTCCGCAAAGGTAAAGCCACGTGCTGCGAACACCGAGGGCCGGGCTAATTCGTCTAAACGGAATATGAACTTCGGGCGGATTCGCCAGCTCAGGTTCGGTTTGTAAAGGAATCGCAACATGCGGTCCCGAAGTCAGTAACCACAAGGGCCAGCTTCCTCAACACCGCGAGTGGGTCATGGAATTCACCGAGGGTTACTCCGTCGTCCGCACGTTCGAGCCGGGCCGGCCTCCGTGGGGCCGGTGGGAAGTCCGCAACGCCACCGGTCTTTTGGTCGGCGTGGTTGCCGAGCAGCCAGCGCCGGGCCGGGTGTTCACCTTCACCGTCGCCCACAACCCCAGTCCGGCACCGTTCAACATGCGTTACCCCCGCCACCTGCGAGCCCGGGGAGCCTGGTGGTCTGGCGGCCACGACTCCGTGTCGTCCGCCGTCGCCTCACTGGCGCACCATCTCCGCCGGTCCGGTGGACGGCCGGGCCGCCACTACATGACCGGCGTCCGCAGCTAGACCAAGGCCAGGCCGCTCGGGTGGCGCGAGAGCGCCGGCCCCGATCAAAGAGGTTGAAGCGACCGGGCGATGTAGGTGCTGAACAGCTCGCGGATGGCGGGTTCGGTGAGCCCGAACGATTCGCCGTGGGTGCCCAGCGCAAATTGCTGGAAGAGGATCCAGTCGATCATCTCGTCGACGTCGCGATCGGCCCGGACTTCGCCGAGCTCGATGGCCCGCTGCAGGATCGGCCGCCAGAAGTCCTGCTCGACGCTTCGGAACCGTTCGTGGACCACGATCTCGGCGATCCAGGGGGTCGCCTCGCCGCCGGCGATGATGGCCCGGAAGTACGGGTGCTCGAACATGGCCAGGACTCCGAGGGAGGCGGCCTCGATGACGCAATCGAGCCCCTTCCGTCGGGCCACCTTCTTGTTGAGGCCGGCGAGCAGGTCGGCCGCCTGGCGGACGATGACCTCGAGGACCACGTCCTTCTTCGAGCCGAAGTAGGTGTAGAGGGTCGGCCGGGAGACCCCTGCCTCCCGAGCGATGTCATCCATGCTCGTCTTGCGGAAGCCGCGCTGGTCGATGCAGGCGAGGGCGGCTTCGTAGATCCGATCGACCGGCCGGTCCCCGAGGAGCGGCTTCGGCCCGCGGACATTCGGGGACCGCTCGGCGACTGTCATGACAGGGGCCACCTCACAGAAAATTGTTGACACCTTTTCAAAACTGTCGATATTGTAGCAATGCTGACAGTTTTCGGAAAGTGTCGACATTTCCGGCACGCCCGTCCCGAGGAGGTGCGGTGACCGCCGGACTCACTACGGAGCTTGCCGTCCACGGGCCGGAGACCGATCTGATCGGCGTCGTGGCCGGCGAAGAGGGTTTCGAGCCCCACACGGTTCACACCCACTACTTCGGCTTTCAGGTGCCCGAAGCCGGCATCGGCGCCTACACCTACATCCGCTACCAGCCGTACTTCCCGCTCAGCCAGGGCGGCGTCGTGATCTTCCAGGGGTTCGATCACCGGGTGCCCCTCGACGCGGCCCATCTCGACTACCGGATGACGATGCCGTACCCGACGGTCGTCGGATCGAGGATCACGACGGCCAATGGCCTCTGCGTCGAGTTCCTCGAACTCGGCCGCCGGGCGCGGATCACCTACGAGAGCCCCGACGCGGCCTTCGACATCACCCAGGTCGCCGTGACGCCGCTGGTGGCCCGGGGAGCGGTGATCCCCGGCGAGAACCTGCACGCGTCGCACCAGCCGGGCGGCAGTGAGCAGTTCATGCATTGCACCGGCGAGCTCCGGCTGCACGGCGAGGACTACCCGGTGGATTGCTACATGCCGCGGGACCGATCCTGGCGCCAGAGCCGCACCGAGGCCCGGGGTGGTCGCCACGAATCCCCTGTCGCCTGGACGCCGATCTACTTCCCGGACGCCGGACTGGCCTTCAACCAGGTCGGTTTCGAGTCGCCCGGCCCTCACCACTTCGCCTGGGTCTGTGACCACGGCGAGCTCCGCAGCGTCGTCTCGGTGCACCGCTCGGTGGAGGCCCTGCACCGGTATCTGCCGGCACCGCTGCGGCAGACGATCGTCGCCGAGGACGTCGCCGGCGTGACCTACCGCTTCACCGGCGAGGCGCTGGCCCTGGCGCCGATTCCGTCCTGGCCCAACGCCGGCACCTACGACAGCGTGGTCCGGTGGACCGACGAAGCCGGCCGGGTCGGCTACGGACCGGGCCAGGGCATCTGGTACGACGCCTTCCAACGAGTGATGAAGGAGCGGGGACATGGCCGGTGAGGCCTGGGACGTGCTCCACGATCCCGACCCGGCCGACGGTCACTGGTCGACCGACAACGTCGGCGAGGCGGCGCCGGGCGTGCTCACACCGCTGAGTTGGAGTATCTGGCGAACCATCGGCGACCGGGCGCCCCGGGAAGTGGCCTTCCGTCTGGGCGCCTTCTCGGGCCGTGATCGCCGGGACTTCCCCGCCATCATCCGGCCCTTCTACGGGCGGATCGCCATCCGCATGGAGTTCGTCGGCGCCTTCGGTGACCGGATGCCCGGCGTGACCGGCGAGGAAGCGGTGCGCAGCCTGTGCGGACGGGTGCCGGACACGATGCGCTTCATGCCGACCCGGACGCGCTACCCCGCCATCGCCAGCAAGCTCCCCCGCGCCATGTTCAGGACTCCGCAGGCCATCCGGACCATGGCCGGCGGGACGGACCGGTGGTGGCGGAGCCAGATTCACCGGCTGCCCGACCTGACCGTCGAGCAGGCGAGGATGGTCCTGTGCGAAGCGGTGCGTCGATTCGACGCCACCCTGACGATCCACTCGCTGGGTCTCCTGGCCATCATGCAGCCGTTGCTGGTGGCACTGACCGACCTCGTCGACCGCGCCGGAACCGGCGACATCGGGGAACTGAGCGGCGGGGGTGGCGCCGAGATGGCGATCATCGACGACATCTGGAAGGCGTCGCGCGGTGAACTCGGTATCGGCGACGTCATCGCCAACCACGGGTTCCACGGCCCGCTGGAGGGCGAGATCTCGAGCTTCGTCTGGCGCGAGCACTCCTCCCCGCTCGAACGGATGATCAGCAGCTACGCCCGCTGCGCCGACGAGGACAGCCCGGTGCTGCGGGCCATGCTGGCCCGCCAACAGCTTCCCGAGCTCCAGCGGGCGGTCGTGGCCGAGCTGCCCGTGACCCGCCGACCAGCCGCCCGGCTGCTGTTGCAGCGGGCCGCCCAGCTCCTTCCGCTGCGCGGTGTGGGCAAGCGGGCCTTCCTGCAGTCGCTCGATGTGGCCCGGGGCGCCACCCGACGGCTCAGCGAGCTGCTGGAGCTCGATGCCTTCTACCTGACCGCCGATGAGCTCACCGGACAGTTGCCGCTCGGGGCTGCGGCCCTCGTCGCCCAGCGCCGGCAACGCCGGACGGAATACGAGGCGCTCGTCATCCCGAGCACGTGGCGGGGCATGCCGGAGCCATCGACCGCCGCCCCGCGCCCGGACGACGCCACCGTCATCGGCGGAGTCGGCGTCAGCTCCGGGATCACGGAAGGCTTCGTTCGGGTCGTCACCGACCCGACCTTCACCGAGGTCGGAGACGGGGAGATTCTCGTCACGCCGACCACCGACCCGAGCTGGGCGTCGATCATGTTCCTCTCGAGCGCCCTCGTCGTCGACATCGGTGGACCGCTGAGCCACGCCGCCGTCGTGGCACGCGAGCTTGCCATCCCCTGCGTGGTCAACACCCGCCATGGAAGCCGGGTGCTCCGCACCGGCGACCGCGTCCGGGTGGATGGCAACGCCGGCACGGTCGAGGTGCTCGAGCGGCGACCGACCGCCGAGGCTTGGGAGCTTCACCTGCCTCCCCCTCCGGAAGATGCCAACGGGAAGCAGCGGTGAGCATGCCCCGTCGTCTGACCGGGGTGGCTGTCCTGGCCGTCCTCGTCGCCGGCGGATGCGGTTCCCGCGTCGACGTAGCCAAGCTGCAGGCCGCCAACGGGTTCCTCCCCGGCACGGTCCGATCCGTCAAATCCCCGGCCGTGAGTGTCGCCCACCGGGAAACCTCCACCGGAGGCACACCGGGACCTGTCCCCACCGTCAGCCCACCGGCCGCCGGTGCCGTTCCGGCGGTGTCGGCTGCACCTCCCCGAACGACCGACAAGGCCCGACCCGGACCTACGCTCGACCGGCCTAGCCACACCATCGAACGACCCGATGCCGGGCCCGTGCCGGGCCCGACGGCCGGAGCACCGATACCGTCGCAGCCCGCCGGCCCGGGCGCAGCCAAGGGCCGCGGCTCCGAGATCGTGTTCGGATCATTCGGCGCCCAGACCGGGATTCTCGGGGCGGTCACCCGGCCGGCTGCCGCCGGTGTCCGAGCTTGGGCGGCATCGCTGAACCGGCGGGGCGGGCTCAACGGGCACCCGATCCGCATCGTCTTGGGCAACGACGGCGGCGACCCGGCCAGAACCCAGACGGTCGTCCGGCACATGGTGGAAGAGGAGCGCGTCGTCGCCTTTCTCAACCCGTTCTCGTTCACGCTGTCGGCGGTGCTTCCCTATCTCGAGAGCAAGGGCGTGCCCGTCATCGGTGGCACCAACGCCGATGAGAACGAGGACAAGTCAGCGATCGTCTTCCAGCCGCTCCTCGGCGCCGACGACGGAATCGCCTGGTCGTTCCTGCTCAACATCGCCGCCCAGACGACCAAGAAGCGGATGGCCCTCATCTACTGCCGTGAAGTGACGCAGTGTGAGCATCAGCGACGGGCGATCAAGAGCAAGCTTCCCTACGCCGGGCTGGAGTTCGTCTACGAGGCCCAGGTGTCGATCGCCCAGCCCGACTACACGGCTGAGATGATCGGCGCCCAGCGGGCGGGGGCGGAGGTGATCCTGGGGCTGGTCGACACCGCCAGCCTCATCCGCATGGCCCGGTCCGCCCACCGGCAGGGCTATCAGCCGGCCTTCACCGGCCCCCACAACCTCGAAGCCGATCAGACCCTCGCCGGTGGGCAGGAGGTCGAGGGATTCCTCGTTCCCAGTCGTCTCCCGCCCTACTCGACGTCTCCGCTGCTGGCCGACTACCGGAGGGCCATGGCCGAGTTCCAACCCGGAGAAGAGCTGGGCGGCGCCGGCTCGGGCGGATTCATCGTCGGGCGGCTGCTCGAGAAGCTGGGCCCCGTCATCGGCGAACCGGTGACCAGCCAGGGACTGATCTCAGCGCTGTACACCCTCCGGGGCGAAACGCTCGGCGGACTCCTGCCCGGGATCTCGTTCCCCCGTGATCCCAATCGCCGGCACGTGAACCTGTGCATCGTTCCCAGCACCATCAAAGGTGGCGTCTTCGTCGCCCACGACGCAGCCGAAGCCTTTGTCTGCGCCCCCGACTGGGCGAAGCGGAAAGGTTCTCAAAGCCGGCCGGCGCCTTGACGTCCAGTTCGCTGGCGCTCCCGGGGCGATCGGCCCCTGCGTTGCACTACGACCACGACTTCGATCTCATCGCCGAGATCACGGGTCAACCCACGGAATGGATCGTCCCTGCCGGCGCCGTGCCCTAGAGAACTGCACTGATGCTGCGCGCTCGGAGGGACTCGAACCCCCAACCTTCTGATCTGTAGTGATGCCGTGACGTCTAGTGTCGTCCCGTTCATTACGTGCCGTCTGATCAGCCCTGTCGCGTCCAGCGCCTCACTGCCGTGACGTCTGGTACCACCGTGTTGCGCTGAGTTTGTGACCACTTCGTGACCACGGACGGTCAAGCAGACCGCGGCCGCTACCGGAAGCGGGCGGCCAACTGCGCCTGGGCTCTCGGTGGCAGAAGCTCTTCGGGGTAGTAGCGCTCAAACACGGCGATGGCAGCATCGGCGGTGACGATCGAGCAGGCGTCGAGCAACAGGTCGATGTCGGCCGGCGTCGCGCCGGCCCCGGGCGGCCCGCAGCTTCATCGCCAGCAGCAGCGGAGCGTCGGCGACACGGACTTCGACACCGTCGCGGACATCGAAGCTGACCCAGTCCTCAGGTCCGTCGAAGTGGGACGCGAACAGCTTCACCTTGTCGTTGAGCCAGTCATCGGGCCAGCCCCGTCGCCGGGCGACCTGTTGGGCGGCGGCCTCCACTTCCGGGGCGGGACCGTAGAGGGCATCCACGTCAGTCGTGGTTGCGCCCCGTGTGAACCGCACGGCGATGGCGGCGCCACCGACGATGCGGATCTGGGCGTGGGCCTTCGCCGCCACGAGCACCCCGACGAGCTCGTCGAGCGCTCCGAGGATGTCCTCCCGGTCGAAGGTGACCAACTAGACGCTCTCGAGCTCGCGTTCCGCCAGGAGTACCCCGTGGCGGCGAAACGACTCGGGGACCTCGACGGCCAGTTCTGGGCCGGCGTAGGGATCTGGTGTCCACGGTTCGGCCAGCGTCCGCGAGGGCTCCCGCACCCAGCCAGGTGTCGCCAGCTTGAACCGGGACAGGTGATAGTCGACGACTGCAGCGATGGCGGCGTCGAAGCGGACGTCGCCGGTCGGCGGCGGCGGGGCCGCGGACAGGGCGACCCGCATGGCCGGCTCAGCCGAAGCGAGACCGTCGGACAGCGTCAACAGGGACCGGAACGCCCACTCCTCGGCGGACGGGCCGCCGCCATGGACGACCTCCCGGACGGCGAGCGCGACCGCCGCTGCCGTGGGGGCGCGTGTCGGAAGCACCACCAGTTGCCAGCCCGCGGCTCGCAGTGCCTTGTCAAGGGTGCCCACCGCCGGGTCGTGAATGCCCCGCTCGATCTCGGACAACCGGGCCTGGGCGGTGCCGGCCTGGCGGGCCAGGGCGCGAGCGGACAGGCCGGCAGCTAGCCGGGCCTGCTTCAACAGGGCCGCCGCGACGCTCATCCCACATCTCCTTGTGACACGGAATCTAGTATCACGATAGCAGGGATGGAGCGAGTCGGTTACCGGGTCCCGTTGCCCCCATAGGCCAGAGGCCGGAAACGGACGGTTCGCCCTGCGTTTGCTTGATATATCAAGCAAACCGGGTATCCTGGCTCCAAGAGACCCGGGGGGGAAGGAGGTTGGCATGGCTTCCCCCACCGGACAGTTAGCCGCCCTGGTGGAAACGCTGGGCGAGGACGTGAGCCTGCGAGACGGTCGCCGGGTGCACCTACGGCCGATCCGTCCTGACGACGCGAACCTGCTGGTCGAGGCCAATGAGCGGCTCTCGCCGGCGAGCCGCTACTTCCGGTGGTTCACCTCTCGCCCGCACCTGTCGTCTGAGACGGCCGGGTATCTCGCGGAAGTCGACTTCCGCTCACGCTTCGCCATCGTGGCGACGGTGGCCGAGGACGGGGTCGAGCACATCGTGGCCGTGGCCCGGTTCGACCTCGCCCCCGACGAGGCGGTCGCCGAGTTCGCCCTCACAGTCCGCGACGACTACCAGAGCGCCGGACTCGGCACCCTGCTGTGGCACCGGCTGGTGGAACTGGCCCGGGCCCGCGGCGTACGGCGCCTGACCGCCGCGGTGCTCGCCGACAACCAGCGGATGAAGGACCTCCTCCGCAAGCAAGGAGTCAGTGCGGGGGTCGTCGAGTCCGGGGTGGTCGAGTTCGGCATCTCCCTGGACGACCCACCCTCGGTGCTGTCCGTGCTCGGCATCCTCGCCCGCCACCGATCTGGCGGTGAGGTTCAGAAGTCCTCGGCGTAATCGCGCCAGGCGTCCAGAAGGTCACTGGAGCGCCGCCGATAAAGTTCGCTGACTTCGCCCGGCGAGCAGCACAGGCGTGGACATGGACTGGACCCATCATGACGACGACGATCACCGACCTCGACGACTTCAAGGCGCTCGACCCGTTCTTTCGCATCATCGAGAAGGGCCTCGATGGCATTGCCAATGGTGGGCACTTCTTCGACCTGCTGGCCGAGGACGTCATCTTCGACTACATCATCACGACTCCCGGCTACCCACGGCGAGTCGAAGGCCGCAAGGCCGTCGCCGAGCTCTACCGCCCTTACCGAACCATGATCGTTCTCGACCGATGTCACGACCTCGCGGTCCATCACGACATCAAGACCGGCGTCGTGGTGCTCGAGTACGCCTCCGAAGGGCGAGTCGTTTCGACCGGGGCCCGGTACACCAACCGGTACATCTCGGTACTCACGATCACCGATCGCAAGGTCACTCACTGGCGCGACTACCTCGACCCCGTGGCGGTCTTCGACGCGCTCGGATGGCCGTCACGTTGATGGACGGCGTTTCTTCTGGTTGTCCTCGATCATCCGCCGCAGCGACCCGAGCTCCTCCTCGAGTCGGGCGATGACCCCGGCGGGGCCGGCCGGGCTGGGACGTGTCGGTAACGTGCCGGCGCCTTCCGGCAGACGACCTTGGCCGCATCCAGGCTCCGGCCGACGTGCGGATCGATGAGGGCCAGATCGCCGTCATCTTGACTGATCATCCGCGCCGCGATGGCGTGCGGCCAATCGTGGGCGAGGCCCACCCTGAGACATGGACCGGCATGGTCTCGCTGCCCTCGCTTGGTGCCATCCGCCTCCGCCAGCGGGCGACCCAGGCGGTCGAGCGCGTCGTAGAAGAACTACGCGGCGGCAACGGGGACGGCGCTCTAGGCCCGTTCCGACGGGAGGACGGAACGACGGTGCGGTTCGTGACAGGCGGCCGGCACGGCCGACTTCGCATCCTGGCTGGCATGGTGCGGGCCAATCGCCCATGGCGCCTGTTGCCTCATCTATCGAAGGCGTTCGCCGCTCGGGACCGGCAAGCGCCGTACTCGTCGAGCGCAGGGCCTCCTCGTTCACCACGCCAACCCGAATCCGCTCCCAACCGGCACGTCGATCGTGTCGCCCATGACCGGAGTATGCCGAGAGGGTCCGACGGGAATGGCGGAGCTGGCCTTAGGTAAGAAAATGCCTCTGACCTGCTCTGATGCAGCGCGCTCGGAGGGACTCGAACCCCCAACCTTCTGATCCGTAGTCTCATGATCAGCCGATCGCTGGTAGTCATACGGAGCACCACAGAGCAACAGCGGGGTCGTCGGGCGTTAGCTGGCAAGGGATACGCTTCTCAATCGGCTGCTCCCTCTTGCTCTCTCGTGCCCCCGCTTGCGCCCTCCTTGTGACACGTGTCACAGCTAGTCGTGTCACAACAACCTTCTGACTCGGGTCAGCTCGCGGATCTCGTCGACACCCCTGCCGTCGAAGCCTGATCGTGGGGAACCTTCAGTTAGGCCTCGTGGGAACGGCCGTGTCCCGGGTTAACCATTACCGGGCCGTGAAGCAGAAAGAGGGCATCAGGCGCCGCAGTCGACTTCCAGGACCGCCGGAATGGATCCGTCGGGTCCCAGCTCGTAGACGGACATGCCGGCACCCTCGTACTGCCGGTTCGCGACGGCGATTTCCATGCGGCCGTCGCCATTCAGGTCGGCGATGGCCGCCACACGGTGGGACTGGATGAACGGAGTGGTGTTGGGAGTGAGGTCCGGGATGCTCTCGGCTACCACGATTGTGACCACCGTTTCTCCGACGAAGCGCCGCAGGAGGACGAAGGAGTAGTCACCGGCCCTGGCGTACAGGCCCGGGTCCGCGATGCGTTCGGCCACGACGACGACCTCGTCCTTGCCGTCGCCCTCGAGGTCGGTCCGTAGGGCCTGGACCACGTCGGCATCGGGATCGTCGATCTTGCGTTGCGCGAGCACCTTCCCGGCCGCCTCTCGGTAGACCTTCGCCGCGGTGTCCAGCGCGCTCGTGGTCCGGGGCCGCGGATTCGCCACGCCCGACACCGCGATCGGCCCGGGCCATGCGCTCTCCCGCTCCAGCCCCGCTATCTCAATGCTTGAGGTGCCCGGATCGGTCTCACACCGTTCCTCCGCCTGAGAGCCCCGCTCGGCGACGACGGGACCCGTCACCCGCAGGACCGAGTACAGCTCACCGCCAGAAACAGGGACAGGCCGCTTGCCATCGGTGGCGACCCAACTCCGCCCGTCCCACCAACCCACCACTCCGGGCGGAGACACCGTGACCGCCACCGCCCCCGACGACGGCGTCGCCGACGACGTCGTGGCGCCCGACACGCCGTCGTTGGGCGCTGAAGTCACAGAGGAACCGGCTGGCGGAGGCGAGTTCCCTTCGCCATCTCCAGGCTCGCAGGCGCCGCAGAGGAGGATGGCGACGATGATCGCCAGCGCTCTTCCTGGGACGCCATTTAGAAGCACCGCAGCGAGTAGCGACCCACGATCCACGATGCCATCTTGGCGCTTCGGGACCCTGTCCTTCCGGCCAGTTTTCGCTTGCCCCAGCGACAGACTGACGCATCTCCAGGTGTCGAGTCGGACAAACCGCCTCAGACCGCTTGTCTATTGTCGCTCGGGTGAGGCACCGGCTCGCTACGGCCGATCTCTGGCTGATGAGGAACCGCGAGAGACGTGGCGCCGTCCAATGAACACGCGCGTCCGCACCCTTCTGTTAACCGCCGTAGTGCTCGTCGCGTCGGCGGCGTGCGGGACGCCGAGTCCGGGTGGGCAGGCGGCGCAGGCTGAAGGCACTTCGTCGTGGGAGCGGCTGGCGGACTCACCGCTGTCGCCGAGGACCGGCGCCGTCGGTGTGTGGACCGGCGAGGAGGTGCTCGTGGTCGGCGGCGAGCAGTGGGCCTGCCCGCCTACGGCAGGGTGCGCGGCACCCGATGAGCCGCCGCTCAGCGACGGGGCCGCCTACAACCCGGCCACCAATACGTGGCGAGCCATCACCGACCCGCTCGTCCCCGTTTCGTCGGCCCAGGCCGTGGCGATCGACGACTCGGTCTATGTCTGGGCTCACAGCTACCACGACCCACAAACCGGACCGACGTTCATGGTGTACTCCCTCCGCAACGACACATGGAGGTCACTCCCCCAACCGGCCAGGGCCGAAATCCAGGGGCCACACTCCTCAGTTCTCCGCCTGACCATCACCGGCGCCGGTAAGCAGATCGTCGGCTACTCCACCTCGGACGAGCAGGGGGAGCACCCCGACTGGCTCTACGACCCCGTCGCCGGCTGGTCCCAGCTGCCCGACGACCCTCAGAGCGACGCGTTCGACCGGACCATGGTGTGGGCTGGCGACCGCCTCGTGCTCATCGACAAGGAACTCGTCCCGAACCCGGGCTCGGAACGGCCATCTCTCGCCCGGGCTGCGACGCTCGACCTGCACACCGCCACCTGGCAGGAACTGCCCGACTCCGAGACCCTGGCTTATGGCCCCTGGCTCGCTGAGAACGGGAAGCTGGTCTCTCCCATCCTCGGCTCGGCCGACGGAGGCGAGACGAACAACTGGGGCCGGCACTACCCGAACGGGGGGATCCTCGACTTGGTCGAGCGGCGGTGGGCAGCCCTGCCTCCGGCGCCGGCCGGCACCGAATTCGCTGCCGGTGTCGTCGGGGCGCAGAGCGCGCTCTTCACCGGACACCGCGGGGTCGTGCTCGACCTGCTGTCGGATCGCTGGGTCACCGTGCCGCCCCTCGACAAACCGGAGCAGATGTCCGGCCGCACGGTCGTGGCCGCCGGCACCGACTTGTTCGTCTTCGGTGGCGTCACCTGGTCCGACCTCCGAACGCCCCACTTCCACAACGACGCCTGGCGGTGGGCACCCCGAACAGGCAACAAGCCGTAACGCGCTTCAGGGCCGGAAGCGCGGGTGGCCCTCCGCAGGTGGCGCCACCGGCACCCCGAAGCGGATGTCGAACTCCTCCCAATCCTCGATGGCCAGCAGAGTCGCGACTCGGCTCATGGTGACTGTGAAGCGGTCGAAGAACCCGACCTGTCCGACGACCGCTGGCCATGCTGGCTCCCAGGCGTCGAAGAAGCCAACGTCAGCCTGCCACTCGACCGGCTCGCCCTCGATCCCCTCGGGAGGCGCGAGGACGAGGTGTGCCTCCACGAACCGGGCCCGGCGTCGGGCACCGCCGATGAGCACTTCTGCCTCAACGGCTTGGTGAAGATCGACACCGATGGCCTGCGCCACCCACGGAGCGGCGAAGACGTGGTCCGATCCCGAGTCCACGAGGGCCAGGACGGTCTGTTCTCCGAGTGGGCCGACGAACCTGAGCGGGACCGCCGGGCGGAGCAGGTCCCGGTCGGCGAACGGAGACGACGCCGCCCGTGGTTCACGGACGTAGGGGAATACCCACGGAAATGTTCCTGGCGCCACCGCGGCGCCCTAGCCCATGCCGATGGTCTCGGGTTCGTCCACCGCCGGAACGCGCACGATCATCGTCCCGGAAAGACCCCGCTCGTGCAGCGCTTGGACAAGCTCGTAGGGATTGTGGCGGGCCTCAACCACCTCGCCCCCGGCGAGCGCCACCCAGGAGCCGGCGTACTCGGGTTGCAGCGCGGCGATGTCGAGCCGAGAGGGACTGGTCGCCGATGGGCTCATCGAGCTCTCCCTAACCTCCGACGGTCGCGATGTCGACCCTCCTCCGCACCACCAATTGTACGACCGATGTCACTAGGCGTGGCCCCGCGGGCTCGTCGCTCTTCTGGGCGCCTGCTTCGACGCCAGCGGCAGAGATGAGTTCAGCCCCATCGTCGGTGACACGGCTCGTGTCACAAGACCTTCCGTCCGGCGCGCAAAAGCAGCGCAATTAGCAGGAAGCCGGGCGACCGCTTGTGACACGAAGGGGCGCTCGTGGCGGGCACCTCTTGGAAAGTGGCCCTGACCTGCACCTTCGCAGCGCGCTCGGAGGGACTCGAACCCCCAACCTTCTGATCCGTAGTCAGATTTAGGCCATGTTGGGTGGTATCTATCTATGCCTTGTAGTGGCGCTGACCTGCGACTTTGTCGAAGCGACTGCTATCTCCGTTACGCTCCGTAACGGCCCGTACCCGATGATCCGGTAGAAAGATCCGGTAGAAGAAGGCAGCGTCGGACCGACTGGCCGTCCCGATGCCGGCGGCGTCGTCGTCCTGACCCCTACGGCCGGAATTCGACTGGCATCCGCTCGACGGCGTTGAGGAGACCACTGGGCAGGACCTCGACGTCACCGGCAAGTGAGAAGTTCGGGTAGCGGCTGAGGAGCTCCTCGAACACCACCCTCGCCTCGAGGCGGGCCAGGGGCGCTCCGATACAGCTGTGCTCACCGTGGCCGAAGGCGGTGTGGGCCTTCAGGGAACGGGTGACGTCGAACTCGTAGGGGTCGGACCAGACCTCCGGATCCCGATTGCCGGCCCGGTAGAAGAGCAGCACGTAGTCGCCGGCGGAGATCGAGACCCCGCTGAGCTCGACGTTACTGGTGGCGGTGCGGGCGAACCATTGCACGGGGGTCACCCACCGCAGCATCTCCTCTACCGCCCCGGGCATCAGCGAACGGTCCTCGAGCAGCCGCCTCCGCTCGTCGGGGAACTGCATCAACGCCCTGGCGCCTCCGGTGATCAGATTCCGCGTGGTCTCGTTTCCCGCCACCAGGAGGAATGACAGGGTCTGGACGATCTCAGCCTCGGTCAGGCGCTCGCCGTCTACTTCGGCGAGCAAGAGGGCCGACAGGAGGTCCTCCCGAGGTACGCGCTCACGCTCTTTCAGCTGAACGGCGAAGTACGCCGCCATCTCTCGACCGACCGAGGAGTCCGTGTTGGTGCTGAGCGCCACGGCGTCGGTCCATCGCTTGAACGTGCCGCGTACTCTTCGGGTGGGATCCCGAGCATCTCGGCGATGATGAGCAGGGGCACCGGGGCCGCGATCCGGCTCACGAAGTCCATCACTTGGCCGGCTTCGACCTCGTCGAGGCACTCCGTCACGATCCGGCGGATCCGGTGCTCGAGCGACGCCACCATCCGGGGTGAGAATGCCCGGCTGACCAATTGCCGGTACAAGCCGTGCTCCGGGGGGTCCATCTCCTGCAGACTGGGCGGACGGCGCCTCCCTCTCTCGTTGGGAGAGACAGCCCGGCGCGGGAGCAGCACGCCTCCACCCGAGGCGAAGAGGGCTGGGCTCCGGGAGGCGAAGCGGATGTCCTCCCATCTCGAGATGATCCAGACCGTTTCGGCGTCGTGCCAGTAGACCGGCGCGTGCTCGTGCAGCCAACGGCAGGCCGGGTCGGGGTCGCGGTAGAACTTCGGGTCCTCGGGGGCGATGACAACCCCCGCCGCCCCGGCTGTGTTGGCGCCTGCGGTCAACGCGGCTCCCTTCCGGTTACAATCAAACGTCGTTATAATAACGGTGAATCGAACAGGGTTTCAACCGCTGCGCTCCCGGAGCAAACGGTGCCAACTGTTCTGCGACGAACTGGAATCCGGAGAGGTCTTCGTGAACGCGATGACAGCCACCTATCCCGAGATGCGCTTCGGTGGTGTGAAGCGATCCGGGTACGGCCGCGAACTGGCCGCCTTCGGCATTCGGGCCGTCTGCAATGCCAGGACGATCTGGGTGGTTGAGCGCCGAGCGAGGACGAGACGGCGCGTACGAAGCGTCGGCAGGAATCAGCAACCGAGGTAGTGACCCGGGCGCTGTTCCTCGAAGGCGACGATGGCTTCAAGAAGATCCTCGGAGGCGAGGGTCGCCTCTTCCTGGACGAAGGCCAGTTCGAGAACTTCGCTGGCGCGGTGCTGGGTTGCCTGGTTGAGGCTCCGCTTCGTGCCCTGGACCGCCAGGGGTGGGAGAGCGGCAATCCGTCGGGCGAGGGCTCGGGCGGCGGGAAGCACCTCGTCCGCTTCGCCGACGAGGTCGGTGACGAGGCGCCCGTTCGGCCGAGAGTCGGTCTCCCGTCAGCAGATGCCGCCGCGCCATCAGCATTCCCACCGATTGTGGCCAAACGATGCATCCGCCGTCACCGGCCACCAGTCCAATGGCGACATGGGTGTCGGCCAACCAGGCCGACCGGGCGGCGATGACGGCGTCGCAGGCGAGGGCGACTGTGGCTCCGAGGCCCACGGCGGGGCCCTGGACCGCCGCGAGGACGGGCTGGGGCATATCGAGCAGCGTCTTGAGCAGACGCCGCCCGTCGTCGACCATTCTGCGGCGGGCCAGCGGATCACCGTGACCCGATCGCATCAGTGCGAAGTCGCCACCGGCGGAGAACGCCCTTCCGGTCGAGGCAAGGACCACGACCCGGGACCCCGGGTCATCTTGCACTTCTCCTAGGGCGATGGTCAGTTCGGCGTGGAGAGCGGCATCGAACCGGTTCAGCAGCTGCGGTCGGTTCAGCGTGATTTCAGTCATCGGTCCTTGGCGGTCGATGGTCAGGGCCTCGAAGTCGGTCACATCCACCCCGGCGCGGTCGTCATGAGAACGTGACGATGCCCTCGTGACCCGGCCGGCCTCCAGGTCCTCGAAGGCTTGTCCGAGTTCATCGAGCGTGTATTCCTTTGAGACCAGCCGGTCGAGCGGGAGGCGTCCGTCGAGGAACAGCGACACGGCGGCTGGAATGTCAACCTTGGGGACCACTGAACCGCCGTAGGTGCCGGTCAGCTTCTTCTGCAGGAGCAGGCTGAAGATGTCCACAGTGCAGGTCGTCGCGATGTTCATCAGTCCGATGGCCACCGCCTCGCCCCCCGGCCGGAGTGCCTGGAAGGCGATTTCGAGTGTGCCGTCGGCTCCTACGGCGTCGAAGGCGAAGTCGACGCCGGGTTCTGTGATGCCCATGACGGCGTTGGGCACGTTCGTCTTCATCGAGTTGATCGTGTGGGTGGCGCCCAACTCACCGGCCGTCACGAGCTTATTGTCGGCGATGTCCACGGCGATGATCGGCCACGCCCCGATGGCTCGGGCGGCCATGATGGCCGACAGCCCCACACCCCCGGCGCCGATGACCATGACGCTCGATCCCGCCGGCACGCGGGCGCAGCGGATGACGGCGCCGATCCCCGTCATCGCGCTGCAGCCAAGCACGGCAGAGGCGCGAGCGGAGCCGCCTCCGGTACTTTCACCGCAGCGCGGGCCGGGACGACGGCGAATTCGGCGAGGGACGACTGGCGAAGCAATGGGCGTAGGTCTCGTCCCCCTGGCGCAGTCGGCTGGTCCCGTCCGGCATCGTTCCGCCCAGTGCAGCCCGCTGACCCCTGCCGCACAGGGCGGGCTGCCCGGAGACGCAGAAGCGACAGCTTCCGCACGAGGCCATCATCGACAGCACGACGTGGTCGTCGACGGCCAAATCGTCGACACCGGATCCGACCTTTTCGACGACGCCGGCCCCTTCGTGCCCGAGGATGAGAGGCAGGCGGACGGGCATACGGCCGCGAAGCATGGACAGGTCGGTGTGGCAGATCCGCTCGCCACCAGTCGCACCCGGACCTCGCCCGCTCCGGGTTCGGGCGTCTCGAGATCCTCGATGGTCAGCTCATTGGGCGCTCGCAGCGCCGCGGCCCGCATCCGGGCTACTCGCCCGTGCCGCCGCGGAACTGGCCCGAAGGATCGAGGTGGGCGGAGTCGGGCCGGGGAATAGGAACGGCGGGCCCGGGACAGGCGTAGCTCGTGGCCGGTCCGCACCGGTTGCCGCCGACAAGGTAGGGGCGGTCGACGATCGACTTGGGCCACGAGTCGGAGTTCAGCGAGAAGACGTTCCAGGGGATGAAGTACGTCCCCAGATAGGTGACGTTGAGAATCCCGCAGATCGCCACGAAGCGCAGCAGCGAGTTCGCCTTTTGGCCAATACGAAGGTCGCTGCTCCCGCGCTCCGCCCAGGTCTCACCCCGGTCGTTCCGGTAGTACCGGATGACGGTAAAGGTCGACAGCAGGATGGCCCCGAAGAGCCCTTCGACGTACACCGGATACTGGTAGTAGGTGCCCTTGAAGAGGGTGAACCAGCCCAGTACCCCGGTCCGGGCGGAACCGGGGTAGGCCCACATCTGCCCGAAGCGCATGCAGATGAGCTCGAACACGATGAGCCACACGACGAAGCAGGCGGTGGTGAGGGCGAACAGTGAGACGGCGCGCAGCGTCGGGCGGTATTCCTTCGCCTTGCGCATCAGCCAGCACCCCACCACGGCGCCGAGGAAGAAGAAGGGTCCGTAGAGCGTGAAGATGCCGAGGAGCGGCTCGGGTACGTGGTGGCCGTTGGGTGGGACCCACCCCGGGACCCCCCGATACCACGAGCCGAAGTTGACGAACTCGGAGTTGTACAGGAACGCCGTCTGTGTGTAGTTCATGAAGACGTCCTGCCACGTCAGCGACAGGAATCCCAGCAGGTAGAGGCCGTCGATGCCGACGTGGCCGGTCTCTCGCCAGGGCTTGATGACCCACCGGTAGAGGAGGAACAGGAAGCAGCCGCTGATCAACCCCTCCCAGCCATGGACGACCAACTTCACCGACGTCGGCACGGGGACGGACCCTTTGGCGACCGACTGGAAGTCGCCCGACAGGATCCACCGCGGTAGAGGTAGGCGTTGAAGGCCAGGAATCCGGCGCCGATCGTTCCCCACACGACGACGGGTCGTGAGCTGCCGGTCGTCAGGGGCACGGCCGCTTTGGTGCGTGCCCCGCCGACCAGCACAGAGGACTCCGTCTTCATGGGCACTTCTCCTCGTGAGCGCGATGAGGGCGACCGGACCGGCGGCGCGATTATCGAACAATGTTATTTGATTCGTCAAGCAGCTCTCGGTCGCTGCCGCTCCGAAGCCCTTGACGAAGAATCGAACGTCGTTACAAAATAGGCCCTGCGGTACCCCGCCGACAGGAGGATCCATGACCACGCTCGCCCCGGCCACGATCGACGATCGCGTCGTCTCGGCGATTGACGTGCCGGAAGAGGACTTCATCGCGGTGGCGATCTGCGGCTACGAGGGATACCGGCTGCGATGGCTGAGCCCTCCTGACGCCAAGCTCCTGTGGAACCTGGCCGCCTGTCCTCCCGGGCACCTGAAGCTCTGTCACCGCCACCCAGACGCCGACAGCGTCCTGATCTTCCTGTCCGGCGAGGGAGAATTTCTCCTCGGTGGAGGCGAGACCCGACCCGCCCGGCCGGGTGATGTGCTCTTCTCGGTCGACGGACTGCTCCACGGCGTGCGGAACACCGGTGGCTCCTGGGCCCGCTGGGTCTACGTCGAAGGTCCGATGCCCCTCGTCACGGAGTTCCCCACGTCGGAGATCATCGCCCGGGCACCGTCCGGTGAGCTCACCTCGGTGGTACGGACGGTCTCGAGCCACATGCGCTCCTCACTGGCCGTGAAGCGGCCCACGGCGGTGCTCGGGGGCGGGGACCTGTCGGTCTTCGGGAAGGCCAGCCTGCCGCCCGCCAGCCGGGCCGCACTGCTCAACCCCATGGCTGACCGCGTGATGAACCTTCACGAGGTGACCGGTCGGATCCCGGTGGCAGAGGGCCTGTCAACCCGGCTGCACAGCCCCGACTTCGGCCACACCCGCATCTGGCTCCAAACCCCGGTCCTCGATGGGGAACTGCCGCTCCATCGCACCGAGGGCGCCGACACCGTGATCGTGGTCCTGTCCGGTGAGGGGGAGTTCCAGTGGGCCGGGGACGACACCTCGGAGGTGCGCGCCGCCCGCCTGCGGCCCGGGAGTGTCGCCTGGTCGGTCGACGGCGAGATGCACGGGCTGCGCAACTTCGGCCCCGCCCCACTCGAGTACGTCAGCCTTTCCGGTCCGCAGCCGGTCGAGGGAGCGGCCGTCATCTGGCGGGACTCCGACGCCGGCCGCTCATGACGCAGCCCTCCGGCGCCGATGTCATCATCATCGGCGCCGGTCACAACGGCCTGACGGCCGCCTGTTATCTGGCCCGCTGCCGGCCTCGATGTCCTGGTCCTCGAAGCTCGGGACATCGTGGGCGGCATGACCACGACAGAGGCTCCGATCCCGCGAGGCGCCGACCACAGGCTGAACCTTTCGGGAATTCACTACGTCTTCTTCAATGTGTCGACGGTCGCCTCCGACCTGCAACTTCAGCGGTTCGGGTTCAAACTGCGCGAGATCGACCCTCCCCATGCCATTCTCGATCCCGAGGGGGGCTCGATCGCGCTGTGGCGGGACCCTCGGCGGACCGCGGATGAGATCCGACGCTTCTCCCGCCATGATGCCGACGCCTACCTCGAACTCCTGCGAGCCACCGACGTCGCGCTCGACCTGGCCGCCCCGATGTTGGTGACCGAGGTCGCCCCTCCCCCGGTCAAGGCGCTCGCCTCAGCAGCCAAGGCGGGGCTGAAGCATGCGCGTCGGCTTTCCGAGCTGACCGGTCTCGCGACCTCCAGCGTCGCCGAGGTGGTCTCCGAGCGTTTCGAACACCCACTGGTCCGAGGCCTCATCGGATCCCAGGTCCAAGGCCTCACCCAACCGGGGAGTGGGGCGACGTGCGTCCTGCTGTCCTGGCTGCACCGGTACGGGTCGGCTCGGCCGGTCGGGGGCACCGGTGCGATCGCCGACGCGTTGAGCGCCTGCCTGCGGGAGGCGGGAGGGCGTGTCCGGACCGGCGCGCCGGTCGCCGAACTCACCGTCCGAGGCGGGCGGGTGACAGGCGTGGTCCTGGAGAACGGGGACGAACTCACCGCCCGAGCCGTGATCGCCAGCTGCGATCCGCACCACACGCTCAACCAGCTGCTCCCGTCGGGAACACTCCCCGAACGGCTGGAGCGTCGGGCCGCCAACATCCCGACCCGCTTCTCCGGCGGTACCCAGATCAAGATCGACATGGCGATGCGCGGCCGGATTGGGTGTGCCCCGCACCACGCCTGGCGGACCGACGACCTGGATCTCCGGATCCCCGTTGTCTACCAGGGGACGTTCGAACAGCTCCTCATCGCCGCGGAGAAAGCGGTCACCGGAGAACTGCCCGACTACCTGCCCTACGCCGCGACCGTCCCCACCGCGTTCGACCCGACCCAGGCGCCCGAAGGTCAGGACACGGTCTGGATCTGGGTCCAGCCCGTGCCCTACAAGCCGCAGCTGCCGATGGACGTCTACGAGAAGGAAGTCCAGCAGCGGGTTCTCAAGGACCTCGCCACCTATTACGACGGGATCGCCGACCTCGAGATCGGGCGTGTCGTCGAGTCCTGGCCCGCCCTCATGGAACGCACGCGGGCCCCCGACGGCAACTGGGCCCATGTTGACTTCCAACTGTTCCGCAACGGCCCCCTCCGCCCGGCGTGGGGCCTGGCCGGTCACCGGATCCCGGTGGACGGCCTGTTCCTCAGCGGGGCCGGAACCCACCCCGGGCCCGGCATCTCCGGGATCCCCGGCCAACTCGCAGCCCGGGCCGTCATGAAAAACCTCAAGCAGTACCGGGGCGTCGGCAAGGTCATACCAACCGGGCAGTGAGCCCGGTCGTCGTAGAAAAGGGTCCGACATGAGGCGGCGAACTTCCACAGCGATCAGTTTCAGCCTGGTGGGACTGCTGGCCACGGGCTGCGGCACCCGAGTAGTCCGCGAGGAGGGCTCCCAAACCCAGGCGAGGCCGGTGACCGCAACGCCGATCGCCGGCGATTCCGCCGTACCGGCGCAATCGGCACTCCGGCCTCCCGAGGACGTCGGGACTACGACCGGGCCGGCCGTCCCCGCTCCTTCGGGTGCGCTGGCGGTCGACTCCAAGGGAAGCGCCCGGCCCCAATCCGCCGCTCCCTCTAACGCAGCCTCCCCCGGTGTGCCCGACAGCCGGCCAAAGACGGTTCAGACATCACCCGGTTCGTCGACCGGCACCCCGCCTCCGGAGAGCAACGTGGGCGGAGGGTCACCTCCCGGCCCCCCTGCTCCCACGAAGGCGTCGCCGGTGGTCCTCGCCAGCGTTGGGACCTACAGCGGGCCGATCGGCACGGTCCTCACCCCCATGCTGCAGGCGACTCAGGCCTGGGTCAATACGGCCAATGCCCGAGGGGGACTCAACGGTCATCCGGTGCAACTGATCGTCTATGACGACGGTGGGGACCCCGCCAAGTCCCGGGCCCAGGTGCAGGAGGCCGTTGAGAAGCGGCGGGCCATCGCCTTTGTGCAGATGGGCCAACCCATCACCGGCCAGTGCTGCATCGACTACATCACGGCCAAACGGATTCCGGTCATCGGGTCCGAGACCGGATCGCCGTGGTTCTACGACACCAGCCCGATGTATTTCCCCCAGACCGGATCGGGAGAACTGCTCACGCTTTCGGCCATCTACAGCGCGGCCCAGGAGGCGATCCCCGCCGGGAAGACGAAGCTCGGCTATCCTCAGCTGCACGGAAGCGAGCACCTGCAGCGACCTTCCCGACCGGGTTTGGTCGAAGGCGGCTCCCAAGCTCGGATTCCAGGTCGTCTACAAGGGCCGGGCCTCCCTGGCCCAGCCCGACTTCACCGCCGAGTGCCTCGCCGCCCGGAACCAGGGTGCTCAGGTCGTGTTGATCGCGCTCGACAGCAACACCGTCGGACGGGTCGCGGCATCGCTGCGCCCGCCAGGGATTCAAGCCACTGTTCGGCATACCCGGGGGCGTCGTCGCCGAGCGGATGAAGGACGATCCCAACCTCGCCGGGATTGTCGGATCGACCAACGTCTTTCCGTGGTTCCAGACCGGGACAGCGGCGACCGACGAGTTCCAACAGGTGATGAAAACCGCCGGGAAGGGCATCGCTCGAGGCGTCGGCGCCGCCAACGGGTGGGTGACCGGCAAGCTGTTGGAGCGGGCGACGAGGAACCTGCCCGAGCCGCCGACGACCGAGGCAATCCTTCAGGGTTTGTGGTCCATCCGCGGCGACGACCTCGGTGGGCTGACAGACCCCCTGAGTTTCGCCGAGAACGAGCCGCGCACGCGACGCAGGTCTGCCTGTGGACCATCAAGGTCGACAAGGGCGCCTGGGTGAGCGTCGACGGATTCCGCCGGAGCTGCCACGCGCTCGGTGACTGACGGTAACGGATGTCAGACGGAGATCGAACAGGGCAGCCGCGTGATGCCGTGGCTGAAGTAGGAGGTCAGGTAGTCGGGTTCCTCCACTGCCAGCCGGGGAACCCGGGTGACGAGTTCGGTGACGAATCAGGAACGAGCGGACCTCGAGCCTGCCGTAGTTGAAGATCGCCGACTTCCACTCCGGGTGGAAGCCCTGGCGCGGGTCGGCGTGCTCGAACAGGTGGGTGCCGTCGAATCCGGCGAGCCCGTGCGGATCGTTCGGGAAGTGCGACGGGACCCAGTCGAAGATGACGCCGATCCCCTTCTGGTGGAGATGGTCGATCATCCGCATCAGCCCGGTGGGATGGCCGTAGCGACCGGTGGGGGCGAAGTACCCGGTGACCTGATATCCCCACGACCCGTAGAACGGGTGCTCCATCACCGGCATCAACTCGACGTGGGTGAAGCCGTGCGCGAGCGCGTGCGCGGCGAGTGGCTCGGCGAGCTCCTCGTACGTCGGGAACTGCCGGCCCTCCGTCGGCAGCGTCCGACCCCAGGAACCGAGGTGCAGCTCGTAGATGCTGACCGGCGCATCGCAACCGCGCAGTCGACCGCGCGGCGTGAGATCCACTCGGCGTCACCCCATTCGTACGTCAGGTCGGCGATCACCGACGCGGTGGCCGGTGCGTGCTCGCTCTGCGCGGCGAACGGGTCCGCCTTCTCCAGCGCCTGGCCGTCGGCGTCTCGATCCTGAACTTGTAGCGGTTGCCGACGCCGAAGCCGGGCATGTCTCCCGCCCAGATCCCCGACAGGCCGCGCAGGCGGAGGGGGAACTGGGTCGTCCAGTCGCCGACGTCGCCGATGACGGAGACATGACGAGCCGACGGTGCCCAGACGCCGAACCAGGTCCGCCGCCCTCCGGGCGTGGGTGCGCCCCGAGATGCTCGTGGAGCCGCCGGTGCGTCCCCTCGTTGAACAGGTGGAGGTCGTGGTCGCCGAGCAGGTCGCGGAGCTCGAACCCCTCCGCCGTGTCGCCACTCCCGTCCCGCTTGGCCCTCGTGCTGACCGGCGTCGCGGTCGGAGTCTCGAAGCGTCATCGGTTCCGCACCTTCTCGGCGAGCACGCTGAGCGGAAGCCACACCCACGCGCGGAGATGGAGGCGCAGTTTGCGGGCCCTGATAATGCCGGACGGCCGCTGCTGCTGGAGGGCGGGATGGCAGGCGATGAGCCTGACGCCGGCGGATATGGACTTCGTCGCGCTGAAGGCGGCGGCGGCGCGCGAGATTGCGCTTGCTTTCGGCGTCCCGCCGATGCTGCTCGGGCTGCCGGGGGATGCGACCTACGCCAATTACAAGGAAGCGAACCGGGCGCTGTGGCGGCTGACCGTGCTGCCGATGGCGGAGAAAATGCTGCGCAGCATTGGCGACGCGCTGGCCGTGTGGTGGCCGGGGCTGAAGCTGGCGGTCGATGTCGACCAGGTGTCGGCGCTGGCCGAGGATCGCGAACGATTGTGGGCGCAGGTCAGCCGGGCGGATTTCCTGAGCGATGCGGAGAAGCGCGCGATGCTCGGCTTCGAGGGAGAAAGGCCATGACGCCGCAGAACGCATCGATGCGTGGCGCTGCTTGTCGCCCAGGCGGAGGGGCAGGGCGCGGACATGGTGACGCTGCGCGCCCTGATCGAGGAGGCGAGCGGGGCCGGGGCGGAGCGGGCGCTGCAGCCGCGCTGGGCCTGAAGGACGAGCATGCGCGGCGCGACATGGACGATTTGCGCGAGCTGCTGCGGGCCTGGCGCGACGCCAAGAATCGGCGCGCGAGGCGGTGGTGAGCTGGACGGTGCGGATCGTGCTGGCGCTGCTGGTCGCGGGGATCGCGGTGAAGGTCGGGCGCTGGAGTGATCCGGTCATGAGGTTCGCGGGCTATGCGGCGATGTTCGACCGGCCCGACCGGGGCGGCGACGTGGTGCGGCCGGGGCGTTCGCGCGTCGCTGGAGCGGGGCGGGAGCGTGCCCTTGTGTGGCAGCACGCGCCGGCGCGGCCGATCGGGCGGGTCGAATATCTGCAAGGAGGACAGGCGCGGGCTGCGGGTGATCGGGCGGCTGTCGGACGGCGCCGCGGGGCGCGAGGCGGCGGCACTGCTGAAGGAAGGGGCGGTGCGCGGGCTGAGCTTCGGCTATCGCGTGCGGGCGGCGCAGGGCGAGGGACCGCGCGAGCTGATCGATCTGGAGCTGGTCGAGGTGAGCCTGGTGACGCTGCCGATGCAGCCCAGGGCGCGGGTGCATGCGCTGGAGGGAGCGTGATAGGCGTGGAGCGCCATGCGCGCGCTTGCTCTGATCCTGCTGCTCGGCGCTGCTCGGCGGGCCGCATGTACCGGCAGATCGCGTCAGGATGACGCGAACGCGCCGAGCCCGGACGGGGCCGTGCGCGGGCCGCCGGCGATGTGACGAACTGGCGCTTCGATTTCCTGCCGGCCGAGCGGATGCGGGGGGTGTGGATTATCGGGCTTCGAGCGGTCGTGGTTCTGTGCCGGGCGCGACGCGGGTGCCGACCCGGCCGGGCGATCTCCGCGACGTCTGGCTGACCTTTGCGACGGGCGCGCGCCCGATCCGGCGCTGCGGGCCGAGCGATGGATGCGCAGCGCGACGTGGCGGTGGTCGCGATCGAGTTCGATGGGCGGCGCTCCCGCGCGCCGGCCAATAGGCATTGGGCGGCGCGGATCATGTCGTATCGTCGACCGGATCATCTCGATGCGGGCTGCTCGGGCCGGCGCGCCAGCAGCGCTGAATTTCTGAACGGCCGAAATTCCGCGGCGACCGAGCGAGCCCGGACTCCCGTCCGGGCGGGGGCCTTTCGTGCGTGCCATTTCAACCAAGGAGAGACGGACATGCTGGAAGTGAAGACGGATGCGCTGGAGGCCTCGTTCGAGGCGCTGGAGCGGGAGGATGAGGATGTGGCGGCGTTGCGCGGCGAGGTGGCGGCGCTGAAGGCGCGGGTCGATGCGCAGGCGCTGGCCGGCGCGCGGCCGGCGCTTGGCGGGGGCGAAGAGCGAGGCGTCGCCGTTCGTCGAGCGCTATCTGCGCAAGGGGCTCGAGGCCGGCGTCGAGCTGAAGGCGATGAGCGGGCGCGACCGACGCGGCCGGCGGCTATGCGGTGCCGCGAGGAGATCGACGCCGCGATCGACCGGACGCTGACCGCGATCTCGCCGATCCGCGCGATCGCCAATGTCGTGAAGGTCGGCTCGGCCGGCTATCGCAAGCTGGTGACGACCGGCGGCACGCCGTCGGGCTGGGTCGCCGAGACGGCGGCGCGGCCGGAGACGGACACGCCGATCTTCAACGAGATCGCGCCGCCGTTCGGCGAGCTCTACGCCAATCCGGCGGCGAGCCAGGCGATGCTCGACGATGCCGCGTTCGACGTCGAGGCCTGGCTGGCGCACGAGATCGCGACCGAGTTCGCGCGGGCCGAAGGCGCGGCCTTCGTCGCCGGCAACGGCACCAACAAGCCCAAGGGCTTCCTCGCCGCGCCGAACAGCGACGACGGCGGACGGCGTCGCGCGACGTTCGGCACGCTGCAGTTTCTCGACGACGGGCGTCGACGGCGGCTTCCCGGCGAGCAATCCGCAGGACAAGCTGATCGACCTGGTCCAGGCGCTGCGCTCGCCCTACCGGCAGGGCGCGGTGTTCGTGATGAACTCGGCGACCGCGGCGCGGATCCGCAAGTTCAAGACGAGCGACGGCGCGTTCATCTGGCAGCCGGGGCTGGTCGGCGGGCAGCCCGACACCCTGCTCGGCTATCCGGTGGTCGAGGCCGAGGACATGCCGGACGTGGCGGCGAACGCGCTGTCGATCGCGTTCGGCAATTTCAAGGCCGGCTATCTGATCGCCGAGCGGGCCGAGACGCAGATCCTGCGCGATCCCTTCACCAACAAGCCGTTCGTCCACTTCTACGCGACCAAGCGGGTCGGCGGGCAGGTGATGAACTCGCGAGGCGATCAAGCTGCTGAAGTTCGCCGTCTAGGGCCGTTTCACGACCTTATGCGCCGGGCGGGTTCCCCTTGCCCGTCCGGCGCACCCGCGTCGCTCGGAACCGCGAGGGAGGGAACAGATGAGCTTCTATCTGAAGGACCCGCAGTCGCGGGTCGGACTATGCGATCGACTGGTCGAACTATCTCGAGCGGCCAGACGATCGCCGCGAGCCAGTGGGCGGTCGTCGCCCGACGAGGCGGCGGGATCGTGCGATCGACGAAGCGAGCTTCGACCCCAACCGCAGCGCCGCCCGGCTGAGCGGCGGGATCATCGGCCATATCTATCGGATCGGCAATCGGGTGACGCTGTCCGACGACAGCATCGACGAGCGATCGATCACCTTGCGCGTGGAGGAGAAATGATGGCTGCGGTCGCGGTCGCGCCGGGCGCGCTTGCCGATCCCACTGGGCGAGCTCATGGCATTCCTGAGGGTCGGCAATAGCGAGGAGGATGCGCTGCTGGCCGGCCTGGCGCGCGGCGCCAGCGAGGCCTGCGAGGCCTTTACCGGCCGCGTGCTGATCGCGCGCGAGATGGACGAGATGCTGGCGGCCTCGACAGCTGGTCGCGGCTGACGGCGGCGCCGGTGCGCGCGATCGAGGAGCGTTGCCGCGCTAGCCGCCGACGGCACGGCGAGCTCGCTTCCCGCCGACGCCTTCGCCATCGATATCGATGCGGCGGGAGAAGGCTGGGTGCGGCTGCTGCGGCCGATCGACGAGAGCAGGGTGCGTGTGCGCTATCGGGCGGGCCTGGCCGACGACCCTTCGGGGCTGCCGGAAGCGATCCGCGCCGGCATCATACGGCTGGCGGCGCATCTCTACGCCCATCGCGATGGGATGCCGGGGGCGGTACCGCCAGCGGCGGTGACCGCGCTTATGGCGGCCGTGGCGCCGGCTGCGGCTCAGTTAGGCGCGGGATATTCGAGAAGCTGACTGCGCGCGTGGCGCGCCGCGCGCGAGCGATGGCGCGAAGTACACGGCCGGAGCGCTCGCTGCCCGGCTTGCGGATGAGGCTGCCGCCCGGTGTGACCGTCGAACTGCGGGCGAGGGGGTGCGCCTTTCGGGGCGCGGTCTGAAACCCGGCTTGTGCGCGATCCCGCGTTGCGCCGGCTGAGCCAGGGAGGTTGGCGATGACCGGGGCGGGGGAGGCACTCGTGGCGGCGGCGCTGGCGCAGCTCGACGCGATCGGCGGCTGACGGGTACCTATGACGGGCACGCCGCTCCATGCCGCTCATCCGTTCGCGACGCTCGACGCGGGGCTCGGAGGCGACTGGAGCCACAAGAACGGGGCAGGGCGCGAGAGTCCGCCTCTCGATCCTGCTCCACGACAAGGGCGAGCGGCAGGACCGGCTGCGCGCGCTGATGGCCGAAGCGGAGGTCGCGGATGGCCGGTCTCGCCCGGGAAGCGGCGCGGCTGGCGGATCGCAAGCCTGGTCTTCCTTCGCAGCCGTATTGTGGGCGGCCGACGGGAGGGATGGACCGGCATGCATCGACTATCGCGCGCGCATGCTCGCTGCCGCCGCGACGGTTAGAGGCTCGAGAAGCGCGGCCGGGTACGACGCGCGATTATTGCGGCGTCGGAGGCGGCGCCGGCGGCGTTTCCGCGGGCTGCCGCGGCCGCAGCGGTTTGCGGTCGCGGCGGGCTCAGGATGGCCGCGCTATATTCGTCGCGGAACCGCTCGATCGACGTGGCGCGCATGTCCTCCATCGTCATCTGCGCGTCTTCCTCGGCGCCGGCGCGGGCGCTCCCGGCGCGGACATCGCGATGCGACGAGCGACTGCCGGAACGTCGCTCCCGCGATCGGCGCATTGATTGGGAAGCGCGGCCTCGAACGCCGCCGGCTCGGCATTCGGCTGCGAGCTGCGCGCGCATGTAGTCGCGCAGGCAGGTCGAATAGGCCTGGCGGGAGCGTTGTATGGCGTCGTCTTGCATCGCGAAGGCGAGCGCAAGCACGAATGAAAGCATCCTAACCCCCATTATTTCCATTAGCTTGACGGAAAGGAGAGTGCGCCATGAGCGCCGAAAAAGGAAGCGCATTTTTGCTCAAGGTCGGCAACGGCGCGGCCCCCCCGATCTACGCCACGGTGGCCGGAATGCGCACCACCCAGATGTCGGTCAACGGCGAAGCGGTGAACGTCACCAGCAAGGAGTCCGGCGGCTGGCGCGAGCTCCTGTCCGGCGCCGGTGTGCGCTCGGTTTCGGTGGCGGCGAGCGGCATCTTCACGGGCTCGACGGCCGAGACGCGGCTGAAGTCCAATGCGCTCGGCGGGCTGCTCGACGACTATGAGCTCAGCTTCGAAAGCGGCGAACGGATGCGCGGCCGCTTCCTGGTCTCACGGCTCGACTATGCAGGCGACTATAATGGCGAGCGGACCTATACGCTGGCGCTGGAGAGCTCCGGCGCGGTGGCGGCGGTATGACCCGGCCGGCGAACCTGGCGCGCGGCGAGGCGGCGTTGCTGGTCGGCGGCGCGCGGCTGCGGCTGCGGCCCTCATTCGAGGCCTTGGCAGCGGCGGAGGAGGAACTCGGCTCGCTGTTCGCGCTGGTGGAGCGGGCGGCGGCGGGCGGCTCAGGCTCGCCGAGATCGCGGCCTTGTTCTGGCATTGCGTCGCGACCGGCCGGGGATGCACCCGGGCGCGGATCGGCGCGGCAGTCGTCGAAGGCGGGCTGGCCAAGGCGACGCCGGCGCTGAAATGCTGCTCACGCAGATCCTGCAGGGGCGTGTTTAGCGACGGCGCGCAGGCCGGCTGGCGGGGCTGGCCGGGGCGCTGATCGGCTGGACGCCCGACCAATTCTGGCAGGCGACGCCGGTGGAGCTGACATCGATCCTCCGTGCATTGATCGGGGAGGGCGGCCCGGCCGCATCGCGCGACGACCTTGTGCGACTGATGGAGATATTTCCGGATGGATGAAGAGATCGATCCTTCGATACGCCGTTTCAACT
>CAVRTC010000007.1:0-170420 GCA_963723985.1 uncultured Actinomycetes bacterium | reverse complement strand
TACGCCCCCAGGGACTTGAACCCTGAACCCACGGATTAAGAGTCCGCTGCTCTGCCAGTTGAGCTAGGGGCGCGTGGTACGGCCTCGCCAGAGTACAGGGTCGGCCCCGGGGGGTGTCGCTTCGGGTCAGCTGGCTCGGGCGCGGCGGCGGAGCCTGTAGTCGTCGATGGCCTGAAGGCTGAAGCAGGGGACCTTGTTGAACCGGGCCGTGACCTCGATGCTGCCATCGCGAGCGTCATCGACGAGGTCAAGGACCAACATGTTGAGGAGCTTTGCAGCCTCGTAAACGGTCAGGAGACCTTGGGCGTGGGCCTGCTCAGCAGTAGGCACATAGTCCGCAGGAAGTTGGAACGAACTCTCACACATCAGAGTCTCCTCCGGGCAGCCACTTGTCGATGATCAGATCGGCGAAGTACAGCGCCGTGGCGGCCAAGTCGAGGTTACCGGTGCTCTCGCCGAGCTCGGCAGCTTTTACCAGGCAGTCGATAAGGGCAACGGATTGGTTCCGGTCGAGGGTGATGTGGTCTGGCATGCGACGACCTCGTTTCGACCTCCCCAGCTATGGGGTCGTCGTCCGAGCCTACGCCGGGGGTGTGACACTTCCTCATGCCTGAAGGTGTGGATGAGTGACCGGCTAGCGCACGGAGAACTCGCACGGCATGCGCTTGATGCCGTTGATGAAGTTCGAACTCAACCGGTCGAGCGGCCCGGTGATCTCGAGGTCGGGAAGGCTCTTGAAGATCTCGTCGAACATGACGTGGATCTCGCGCCGGGCCAGGTTTGCCCCCAGGCAGAAATGGCTGCCGCCGCTGCCGAAACCGACCATCTCGATGGTGTTCTCGCGTTCGATGTCGAAGCGGGCGGCGTCCTCGAACATCTTCTCGTCACGGTTGGCGGACCAGTACCACATGACGACCTTCTCGCCGGCCGAGACCTTGGTGTCGCCCACGACCGTGTCGGCCAGCGCCGTGCGCCGCATGTGGATCACCGGCGTGGTCCAGCGGACGATCTCGTCGATGGCCCGAGGCGCCATCGCCTCGTAGTTGGCCTGGAGGAGGGCCCGCTGGTCGGGGTGCTCGGTCAGGAGGTGCATGCCCCAGGAGATGGCGTTGCGGGTGGTCTCGTTGCCGGCCAGGGCCAGCAGGACGACGAAGGCGGCGAACTCGAACGGCGCGAGGCGCTCGCCGTCGACCTCCGCCTGCATCAGGAGGGAGCTGAGGTCGTCGCCGGGATGCTCGGCCCGCTCGACTCCCAGGCGCATGGCGTACTCCAGAAAGGCCCCGGCGCTGCTCTTGAGCTCTTCGATGTCGGTGACGAACTCCGGGTCCCCGACTCCGAGGAGCACGTTGGTCCAGTGGAAGGCCTGCTGCTCGTCCTCCTCGGGGATGCCCAGCATGTCGCAGATCACCTGCAGGGGCAGGGGCGCGGCGAAGGCCTCCACGAAGTCGCAGGAGCCGCCGGTCTCCTTGGCCGCGTCGATGAGGCGACGAGCCCGCTCCCGGACGGACTCCTTCGCCTGCGCCAGCGTCCGCGGCGTGAACGCCTTCTGCACCAGGCGACGGACCTTGGTGTGCCGCGGGTCGTCCATGACGATGATCGACCCGACCGCCAGATACTCCGGGGCGGGGTCGTTGGAGATGACTCCGGAAGCGGACGAGAAGTTCTGCTGGTTGCGGCTCACCGCCTGCACGTCGCCATAGGTCACGGCCGACCAGTAGCCGGGGCCGGCGGAGTCGCCGCCCATGACCGTGACCTCCTCGTGGAAGCACATGCCGCCACCCCGGCGGCTCTCCTCCCGCAGCGCGGCGAAGGCGTCGTGTCGCTCGGGGATCGGCCTCGTCCAGAACTCCACGTCCCCGAGGAAGATGTCGTCGATGGTCCGATAGCCAGGCACGGCCCCACGCTCCCCCCTGCGCCCTCGCCCCGGGCGCCAGCTCGTCATCGTAGGCACGGCCGGCAGCCGGTGAGGCCTAGTTTCTGGTACGGAAACGCCCGAGCGTCAGAGGGAGGCACCGTGGACGTCGCCGTGACCGGGTCCAGCGGGCTCATCGGGACCGCCCTGAAGGGCGCGCTCCACGCGGCAGGGCATCGGCTGGTGCCGATGATCCGGTCGCGGGAGGCGGGCGAGGGCATTTATTGGGATCCGGACCGGGGGGAGATCGACTCCGCCGGTCTGGAAGGGGTCGGAGCCGTCGTGCACCTGGCGGGGGAGGGCATCGGGAACCGCCGGTGGAACGACCAGCACAAGGCGAAGGTGAAGGAGAGCCGGCGGGTCGGCACGACGCTGCTGGCCGAGACGCTGGCCAAGCTGGGCAAGCCACCCAGGGTGCTGGTCTCGGGATCGGCCGTCGGGTACTACGGCGACCGGGGCGACGAGGTGCTGACCGAGAGCAGCCGGCCGGGGAGCGACTTCCTGGCCGAGGTCTGTACCGCCTGGGAGGCCGCCACGGCACCGGCCAAGGAGGCGGGAATCCGGGTCGCCCACATCCGGACGGGCATCGTGCTGTCGGGCCGCGGGGGAGTGCTGCCGAAGATGCTCACGCCGTTCAAATTCGGGGTCGGCGGCAAGCTCGGCTCCGGGCGACAGTGGATGAGCTGGATCGCCCTCGAGGACGAGGTCGGGGCGATCGCCCATCTCCTCGGGGACGACGGCGCGGCCGGGGCCTTCAATCTGACCGCTCCCAACCCGGCGACCAACGCCGAGATGACGAAGGCGATCGGCGGGGCGCTGCGCCGCCCGACGTTCGTTGCGGCTCCCGCCTTTGCCCTCAAAGCGGCGCTCGGACGGGAGATGGCCAACGAACTCCTCCTCGTCAGCCAGCGGGCGCTGCCGACCCGACTGCTCGACTCGGGGTTCACGTTCACCCACCCCGAACTCGGCGAAGCGCTCCGGGTCGCTCTCTCCGAAGCCGGCTGATTCAGCCGGCCAGCTTCAGGTCGGCCAGGAGGGCCAGGACCGAGGCGATTACGGCCGAGCCGAACAGCGACGTGACCACGTCGTGGACGGTGCCGCTGGCTCCCGGACCGCCGTCTTCGAGGCGGCCGTCGGGTTCGACCCGCAGGCGGCGGCGCTCGAAGCGGCCGAGCTCGCTGCCGTCGCCGGCGGCGATGAGGAGGGCGGCGGGGTCGTGGAGGACGACCGTGCCCCACCGGGCGACCCAGCTCTCGACCATCGGTTCGAGGACGGGCACCGCCGCCACCAGCTTGGCCAGCAGGCGGTCGTCGAGGCGGGTGGCAACGGTGGCGTCGAGCGGTACGAGCACGGCGCCGTCGACGGCCAGGACGGTGGCGGCCGCTCCGGGGTCGGAGGCGAAGTTGTGCTCCACGGCCCGGAGCTCGCCGCGGTGCTCGACCGGGCGGAGGGCGCCGCCCATGATCGTGACCTCCGGCGGACGGACCCCGGCGGCGGTCATCGCCGCCACATTGGTCAGGGGCCCGATGGCCAGGAGCGCCTCGGCATCCGAGGCGGCTAGGGCGTCAACGACCCCGGCGGCACCGGCGCCAACACCGCCGGACACGACCGGCCCGGCCTCCCCGGCGCAGACGGTGACCGAGCCGAGGTCGACCCCGGCCGCGGCCAGCAGACCCACGACCACGGCTGCTCGGCGCTCGGGGTCGGAACCGACAGTGGAAATCCCGACCAGGTCGACCGACGGATGGGCGACGGCCGCCAGAACTGCGACGGCGTCATCGACATTGGTTCCCACATCCGTGTCGATCCACAGACGCACCGCGTCACCCTAGAGCGGGTGAGATCTCCGGCTGGGAAGTGGAGCGAAGGGGAACTAGCGGTCGCCCTTGCCGCGGCGCGGCTTCTCCGGCGCGGCGTCGGCCTTGAGCTTCCGGTTCTTGGCCCTGACGGCGGAGCGGGACTTGCCTCCGGCGGCTGCCCGGTTCGATCTCGGCACGCTGTCTCTCTTCCTCTCGGGGTGTGCTCGGCCAATCACGGGACTGGACCGCCGCTACCTAGTAGACCACACCTGGAGAGCATTCAGGGCACGGGACCCGGGATGCGGCGCCCGCCCGCCAGTGGCGATAGCCCTCAGGTCACACGGTAGACGTCGTACTCGACGATCAGCCCGGGCAGGAGGTGGCCCTTGCCGATGAACATTGTCTGGTTCACCCAGGCGTAGCGCTCGTCGCCGGTCTCGAGGCGGGGGTTCGTGCGGAAGTAGTGGTCTTCGAAGTCAGAGCCCGCCCCGCCGACGGCAGCCATCGACGCCTCGTTGATCTCCAGCAGGCCGGAGTACTGGAAGTAGATGTTGGCCCCGTCGTGGGTGGTCACCTGGAGCCGGACGTCGACTCGGCCGAAGCCGTCGGCGCCGGCCAGGAACCACTCTCCACCACCGGGGAGGATCGTCCCGCTGAGGCGCTCGCCCTCCACGACACCGTCGGTCACCTCGAAGATCATCCGATGGCCGAACGGGCCGGGGCCGACGTCGACCGGCGGCTTCATCTGCGCCCGGTAGGTGAATTCGTAGACGAGCTCAGGTGATTTGCCGGAAGGTCCCATCCTTGCTCCTCTGTGAGGCGGACTCCGGGACTCTAAGCGCCCCGGGTGACCCCGAACAGGTCCTTGAGCTGGGTGTTCAGTTTGTCGGGGGTCAGCTGGCCCGGCGCCACGTACTTCAGCTTGCCGGCGGCGTCGTAGAAAGCCGTGATGGGCATGGCCTGGCGGACCTCGTAGGCGTCGTGGAGGCCGCTGCCACCCTGGCCGCCGACGTCGCGGGCCAGGGTGATACCGGCCTCGGCCAGGCCCATGGTGCGGGCCAGGGCGATACCCGCCGGGGCGGTGATCTCCCTGGAGTTGACGGCCACGAAGGCCACCTGGCCGTCGAGCTTGCGGGCGGCGTCGGCGAAGTCGGGCAACTCCTCCTTGCACGGCTCGCACCATGAGGCGAAGAAATTGACCACCACCGGCTGACCCTTGAAGTCGGCCAGGCGCACCCGGCCGGTGCCATCGAGGGTCGGGAGGTCGAACCGGGCCGGGTCGGTCACGTCGGCTCCGCCGTCGCCCCCGGAGTCGTCCGACGCCGAGGAGAGGGCGATGCCGGCCACGACCGCCACGATCAGGAACCCCACCAGGCTGACCAGCAGGGGCAACCGCCGTCCGCTCATCCCAGCGTCACCAGCCGTTCGAGCCCGACCGACGAGAGGCCCTGCGACAGCTTGGCCGTCAGCCACGTGAACTGGTTCAGGGCCAGCAGGATGCCGAAGAATCCGAGGGCCAGCGCCGAGGATGCCGTGATGGCGGTGGAGTGGCGCTTCACCCAGCCGAGGGCGCCGGCCAGGCGGCCGAAGGCCAACCCGGTGACCATGAACGGGATCCCCAGCCCGATCGAATAGAACAACAGCAGGAGGGCGCCCTGCCCGGCCGTGTCCTGGGCGGCGGCCCTCCCGAGGGCGAAGCTCAGCACCGGCCCGATGCACGGCGTCCATCCGAAGCCGAAGGCGACCCCGGCCACCGGGGCGGCGAACGGCCCGAAGCGGGAGAGCTGCGGATGCCAGCGCCGCTCCTGGTACAGGCCGGGGGTTCGCAGCACCAGCGATCCCAGCATGTAGACGGCCATGCCGACGATGAGCACCCCGGACCAACGGGTGATCGTGTCCTGGTTGCGCAGGAGCGACCCGCCGAGGGCGGTGGCGGTCAGCCCCAGCAGGACGAACACGAGGGTGAACCCGGCGATGAACAGGCCGGTGTGCCAGGCGATCCGGGGGAGGTGGCGGCGGTCACCCTCCTTCACCTCGGCGACGTCGAGCCCGGTGATGACCGACAGGTAGGCCGGCACGATCGGGAGCACGCAGGGTGAGAGAAACGACACCACCCCGCCACCGACGGAGGCCAGATAGTCCAGGGCGGTCACGGTTTCGGTTGCCACAACCCCATGAAGATTACCGGAGAGCCACTCCCCGGCCCGCGGGGGAGCCGGCTTGACAGCCGGGTATCTTGGTCGGTGCACACGGGCGATTTGTCCGAACTGGGGGGGCCGGGGAGAGAGGCCACGACCCCGCCGGCGCGGACCCAACCGCAGGGGGCCAAGCATGCTGTCGAGTCGTCGGTGTCGTCGTGTCGTTGCGGTCGTCGCCGGGGTCGCCCTGGCCGCCGCCTTCTCCCCGCCGGCGCAGGCCAGCAACGACCCGTCCTTCGAGAAGCAGTGGGGCGCCAACGCCATCGGCGCCCCCGCCGCCTGGGCCAAGACCACCGGCGCCAAGATCCGGATCGGCATCGTCGACACCGGCGTCGACCTCAACCACGAGGACCTCGCCGCCCGCATCGTCGAGTCGACCAGCTGTATCGAGACCGGCGGCAACCCCCTCAAATGCGAAGGCTCGGCCCAGGACGACTTCGGCCACGGCACCCACGTGGCCGGCATCGCCGCCGCCACCAAGGACAACGGCCTCGGCATAGCCGGAGTCGCCCCCGACGCCGAACTGGTGGTGGCCAAGGTCTTCAAAGGCGCCACCGCCACACCCTCCGACGTCATCGCCGGCGTCAAGTGGGTGGTCGACCACGGCGCCAAGGTCGTGAATCTGAGCCTCGGCGGCGCCCTCTTCGTCGTGTCGGCCACGTTCGGGAGCGAGCTCACCGCCGGGGTCGAGTACGCCTGGCAGAAGGGCGCGGTCCCGGTCGTGGCCTCGGGCAACGACGACCTCTTCGGCGCCGGCATCGGCAGCGCCGAGTACGGCAACATGGACGCCCTCGTCGTCGGCGCCACCGGCCACGACGACAAGGTGGCCCGCTACTCCAGCCCCACCGGCAACGCCAAGTGGGCCATCATCGCTCCCGGCGGGTCGGGTGGCGGTACCGACGCCCAGAACATCTACTCCACCTACTGGAGCAAGGGGAAGCAGAACCACTACGGCTACCTGGCCGGCACCTCGATGGCCACCCCCCACGTCACCGGGGCCGTCGCCCTCCTCCTGGCCCAGGGGCTGACCAAGGAGCAGGCGGTGGAGCGGATCCTGGCCACCACCGACCCCGTCCCCTGCGGGGCCAACAGCGAGCATTGCCGGGGCCGGCTCAATGTCGCCCGGGCCACGGGCGTTATCGGTTAAGCGATCCGGCCCAGGCGGTCTTCCTCGAGGATCGAGCCCATGCTGGTGTGCTCGAACGCCTTGATGCAGCGCAGGACGGCGTCCACGGCCCCGACCGGGTCGACGCCCATGGCCGTCTCGGCGGCCAGCACCAGGCCGTGCACCCCGTCGATGAGGGTGTTGGCGATGTCGTTCATCTCGGCGATGGTCGCCTTGCGGTTCGTGACCATCGACTCCAGCAGGTTGGTGGCCACGTAGACCGGGGTGTTCCACCGGTTGGCCTGCCGCACGATCGCCTTCTGGTAGTAGGGCACGTACTCCTTCGGCACCTCGCGGGACAGGTCGCCCCGGTCGATCAACACCGCGTCGCTGGCGTCGATGATCTCGTCCCGGTTGCGGACGCCGGCCCGGCTCTCGATCTTGGAGATGACCGTCGACCCGTCCGGAATCAACGCCCGGATGAGCTCGACATCGCCGGCACTCGATGCAAACGAGAGTGCATAGTGTCGGATCCCGAGGCGCACGCCGATCTCGATGGCCGTGACGTCCTTGTCGGTGATCGGGCCGAGGTTGGGCGGCGGGTCCATGACCACGGCCCGGTTCGACTTCACCCGTCCGCCGTCGAGGACGACGGCCTTGGCGGTGCTGTGGTCGCCCTCGACCTCCATGACCTGGAGCAGCGCCCCGTCGAAGTCGACGTGGATCAGGTCACCGGGCCGCATCGAGGTGAAGACCGACGCCGGCCAGAGCGTCATCCGCTCGTCGGTCCCCACCAGGTCGGCGGCGCAGAGCGTCACCTGCGTGCCGGCGGTGAGGGACGTGCCTTCGGCCATCTTGCCGCAGCGGACCTGGGCGCCCTGGGTGTCGAGGCAGATCGGGGTGTTGGAGTACCGGCGGATCAGGGCGATGGTCGGCTCCACCGCCTCCGGGGCGGTGTGCGACAGGTTGATGCGGAAGAGGTCGACGCCCCGCTCCTCGAGGGCGCGGATGATGTCGCCGCGGAGGGAGGCAGGCCCGAGGGTGCAAAGGATCTTGATGTTCATGGTGAACGGATTCGGCGCCGGCCCGGGCCGTCCCTCCCCGAAAGTGAACAGAAGGAGTCGGTCACGGCGGCGCGAATCGGTCGTTTACCGGGTGTTCACCTTCGACCGGGGCCACGGCGGGGGCGCCACCACGACGATCGGGCTTTCGCCCCCGCCGCCCGGACCGTAAGATGAGTCGACCAGGCCCTGACCGACCGTTCATTCGGGGCCAGAGGGGGAGGCCACCGTGTCAGACCGTCCCGATCTCGTTCCGGCCGAGTTGCGGGCGGCGTGGGTGGAGGCCGGTCACACGCCCGGCGTCGACCTCCGCACCCTGTTCGACGAGCAGGTGAAGCGCCACCCCGACAAGGTGGCGGTCGTCGATGACCAGAAGTCGACGACGTACGCCGAGGTCGGCGAGATGGCCGACCGCATCGCCGGACTGCTCCAGGAGTGGGGGATCGGCAAGGGAGATGTGGTGGCCATCCAGCTGCCGAACATCGCCGAGGCCTGCGCCGCCGACCTGGCCGTGGCCACGGTGGGGGGGACGGTGCTGGCCTACCCCGTCCTCTACCGCCACAACGAGGTCCGCTCCCTGCTGGGCCGCTCCGGGGCCGTCGCCTGCCTCGTGGTGCGCCAGCTGCGCGACTTCGACTTCGCCGCCATGATGGCCGACCTCCGGCCCGACCTGCCCGCCCTCCGCCACGTCGCCGTTCTCGGCGAGCCGGCCGACGGCTGCGACTCGATCGATGCCCGCCTGGCGGCCGACGGCCCCCCGCCGCCCCGCCCGTCGGTGGCCATCGGCCCCCATGACCCGGCCCGGATCATCGTCACCTCCGGCACGGAGGCGGCGCCGAAGATGGTGCTGTACTCCCACGCCGGCATCGGCGGCGGCATCGCCCACGTCCTCGGATCGCTGCGGCCCGACGAGGACACCCGCTTCCTGCTCCTCCCTCCGCTGTCGACCGGGTTCGGCTCCCTCGGCACCTACGCCGCCCTGGCCCGCTACGGCGTGACGATGGTGGTCACCGCCGCCTTCGACCCGGCCGGCGTCATCAAGCTCATCGAGCGGGAGCGGGTCACGCACATGCTGGCCGTCCCCACCATGCTGGGAATGATGCTGGCGGCCGGCTCGGGCGACGCCGACCTCAGCTCCCTCCGGGTCGTCGGCAGCTTCGGGGCGGCCATGAGCGAGGACCGGGTGCGCCTGACCCTGGCCACCTTCGGCGCCCGGTTCGTCAACGGCTACGGCTGCTCCGACGGCGCCATCTGCATGACCGGCTGGGACGACCCGCCGGAGAAGATCGCTCAGACCGTCGGCCGCCCGAACCCGTCCATGTCGGAGATCCGGATCCTCGACGACGATTCGGCCGAGTTGCCCGCCGGCGAGACGGGCGAGGTCTGCGCCCGGGGCCCGATGTCGCCGCTCGGCTACTTCCAGAGCCCCGAGCTCGACGAGAAGTACCGCTTCGACGGCGGCTGGGTCCACACCGGCGACCTCGGCTTCTTCGACGCCGACGGATACCTCCACATCGCCGGTCGCAAGAAGGACATCATCGTCCGGGGTGGTTACAACATCAGCCCGGCCGAGACCGAGGCCGGGCTGGGCAAGCACCCGTCCATCGCCGAGGCGGCCTGTGTCGGCTACCCCGACGAGCGGCTCGGCGAGCGGATGTGCGCCTTCGTGGTACTGGTGCCCGGCGCCGAGGCGCCCACGCTCGAGGAACTGGGGGAGTTCCTGGTGGCGGACGGGCTGGCCCGCATCAAGGTTCCCGAGCGGCTCGAGATCGTCGACGCCATGCCCCTCAACCCCACCGGGAAGATCCTCAAGCGGGTGCTGCGGGCGCGCTTCGATGAGGCCGTACCCTGCTGAGCGCCCTGAGCGCCTTGAGCGCGCCGGTCACCGAGTGACCAAAGTTCCCCTAGTCACTGATGCGAAATTCGACTAAGTTGCGAGTAAGTCACTGCGAACAAGGGGGACCGCCGTGCGCCGGACGCTCGCCAGCCTGTTGGTTGTCGCCAGCCCGCTCCTGCTGACCGGTCCGGTCGGTGCCGAGGCCGTACCCGACCGGTCGGGTGCCGAGCCGACGGTCGTCCCCGCCCTCCCGGCGGTCGTCGAAGGCGGGACGCCGGCCGTCCCGGCTCCGCTGGGACGCCCCGCCGCGCCGGCCGTGACCGGGGTGGCGGCCCCGGCGGCGGCCGCTGCGACGGCGCTGAGCCCGCCCCCGGCGATGGTCCGGTCGGCGGTCACGGCGGTGCGGGCCAAGGCGCCCACCGCCTCGGCGGTGAACGATGCCGCGTACGCCGCCCACCTCCAGGCCGAGCTCTGCCTGGCCCGGCAGGTCTTTTGCGGACTCGACCACAACGGGCGCTACCCGGCCGGCTGAACGTCTGCGCCGCGGGCTCGGATCCGGGGTTCGCATTAAGGTGACCCTGTGGCCGACATCCCCCCGAGCTTCCGGTTGAGCGTGCCGGACGACTTCGATGTGGTCATCACCGCCGAGGGCGGCGACCTCGTCGTCGCCGTGCGGGGCGAGCTCGACGTGCTCACCGCCCCGCATCTCTGGGAGCGGATGGAGCCGGCGCTGGCCGATGTCACCGGCCAGCTCGTGTTCGATTTCGCCGACCTGGGCTTCATCGACTCGATGGGTCTCGGCGTCGTGGTGCGGGCCACCTCCCGGCTCCGGGGCGAGTCACCGGAACGGCACGTCGTGGTCCGCCACCTCAACGCCCACGCCCGCAAGGTGTTCGAGATCACGGGCCTCGACCGGGTCCTCGACGTGCAGTCCTGAGCGTCGACGGACCGGGCCTGCCTCTGGCGAGGCAGGTGAAGCTCCCGAATCTGGCCGCCCGGCTCGAGCGGCACCTGGCTGCCTGGCTCGGGGCCTGGCCGCCCAGCAGCGGGCTCACGATCGTGGGCTCACCAAACCGGACCGCCCCAGGCTGGGACGGCAAGGTCTACCCGGTCGCCGGCGTCGAGACGCCGGCCGGGACGGTGCTGTCGGTGCCGCCCGACCTCGTCGAGGCCGTCCGGGCGGCGGGGGAGGACCTGGCCGCCGTTGGCGCCGCCCTCCCCGGGCTCGTCGGCCGGCCTGACGCCCGGTTCGGCCGGGGTGTGTTCCGCTGGTGCCAGGAACTGCTCGACGACACTCGGGGGCTTCACCAGCCTCCCCCAGGGCAAACCGTCTGGCTTCCGCCCGACGATGAGCGGGTGCCGCCCTGGCTGGCGGTGTTCAACGGCGAGGTCCTCGTCCACCTCGACGAGGACGGTCACTACGGCGCCGGTGTGGGCCGCAAACGGCACGACGCCTGGGGCCAGGAGCTGTCGGTGGCCACCGAGGAGCACCTCCGGGGCCGGGGCCTGGCCCGCCGCCTCGTGGTCCAGGCCGCCCGGCGGGTGGCCGGCGAAGGGGCGGTGGCCACCTACCTCCACGCCCTCTCCAACACGCCTTCGGCCAAGGTGGCCGAGGCGGCCGGCTTCCCCGACACCGGTTGGTGGATCCTCGGCCTGCCCGTCGCCAGTTGAGTGGCATCGCCCGGGGGCGGGATGACAACCTGCTGCCGGCGAGCGCCGCCGGATGAGGACGGAGGAGACGAACCATGGCCGACGAGTCCGTGATCCTGACCGAGACGCGGGGCGCGGTCCTCGTGATCACCATCAACCGGCCCGAGGCCCGCAACTCGGTGAACCGGGCGACGGCGGAGGCGATGGGCGCCGCCCTGGACCAGCTCGACTCCGACCGGGACCTCTCCGTCGGGGTGATCACCGGCACCGGCAAGGGCTTCAGCGCCGGGATGGACCTGAAGGGCTTCGCCTCCGGCGAGTTCCCCATCGCCGGCGACCGGGGCTTCGCCGGGATCGCCCAGCGGTCGGCCCGCAAGCCGCTCATCGCCGCCATCGAGGGGTTCGCCCTGGCCGGCGGCCTGGAGATCGCCCTGGCCTGCGACATCATCGTCGCTTCCCGCGAGGCCAAGCTCGGCATCCCCGAGGTGGGCGTCGGCCTCTTCGCCGGCGCCGGCGCCCTGCTGCGCCTTCCCCGGCGGGTCGGGCTGGGCCAGGCGGCGCTGCTGGCCCTCACCGGCAAGCCCATCAGCGGGGAGGAGGGCCACCGGATCGGCCTCGTCGATCGCCTCGTCGACGCCGGCCGCGCCGTCGACGAGGCCGTGGCGCTGGCCGAGACCATCAGCGCCAACGCCCCGCTGGCTCTGGCCGCCTCCAAGGCCATCGTCGTCGACGGCTTCACCAAGCCCGACGCCGAGTTCTGGCAGTGGCAGCAACAGTTCTTCAACGAGGTCTTCGCCTCCAAGGACGCGCTGGAGGGAGCGTGGGCCTTCGCCGAGAAGCGCCCGCCGAACTGGCAGGGCGAGTGACTGAGTAACTAGCCCCGGAACCCAATCTGGCCAAAGGATCTTCGGCTTCCCCGCAACGCGAACCGACATGGGGAGAACGCCGGGTTCGGGAGGTTGCCGGAGCGCGGGTCGACCCCTACGGTCGTCCGGACAGCAGAGAAACTGTCGGTGTGTGGAGGCGAAGACCCCCCGTCCGTATCTGGTCACGTGGGCGGTGGCGAGCCAGTCGTGAACCCACCCTCGCGCCGACCCCGGTCAACCGGAGGTCAGTTGGTGCGCGCGGTGGTTTCGTCGTTGGCGTCGGACTTTGACGCGGCCGTCTCCTTTTCCCCACCGCGGCGGCGGCTCACCACCGGTTCCCACGGCGAGTTCGTCGTGGCCCTGGTGCACGAGTTCCGGGGGGCCCTGGCATCGCTGAAAGGCGCCAGCGATCTGCTGGCCCGTCGCCGCGACGACCTCGACGAGGCCGTGCTGGTCGACCTCAGCGCCGTCATCGACCGCCAGGCGGCCCGGGTGGCCTGGCTGGTGCGCCTACTCGAGGCGGTCGACGGTGACGGCTCCAACCGGCGGGTCGAACCCGTCCACGGCGTCACCGTGGTCCGGCAGGCGGCGGCGGCCAACGACACGGTCCTCGAGGTGGCCCCGGGCGTCGACCGCGTCGACGACACGTTCCCGGGCGACCCCGAGCGGGTTCGCCTCGGGCTGGAGATCCTCTTCGAGGCGCTGTGCTCGCCGGCCGGGGCGCCGGCGGCCCGCATGCCGGTCGGCGGGATGGTCACCGTGGCGGCCCCGTTCCTCGACCTCGAGGAGCAGCAGCGGCGCTTCGCCCTCCGCTCAGCCTTCCGGGTGCTCGACATGGAGGGCTGCCAGCTGCGGATCCGCAGCCTCGGCGGCGAGACCCGGGCCGAGGTACGCCTCGGCGCCCGCCGCAAATAGGGACCCGTTTTAGGCCCGGCGGTCGAAGGCGACGGGCCCGGCTTTGGTCGAGCGGGCATAGCGGGCCAGTTCCGCCGCTCGTTCCAGCAGCTCGAGGTGGTGGAGCTCATGGGGCGGATCGCTGGTCGCCACCCCGACGGCCAGCCGCGCCGGGCGGTGGCGGCGGGTCCGGCCCATCCGGTTGGTGACGTCGATCCAGCCCCGCAGCACGTCGACCGGGTCGTAGAGCGACGGCCGGCGGGCCTCGAAGGCGATGTGCAGCGCGGCGGTGAAGCCCGCCGCCCGGGCGGGATCGACCAGCGCGATGAAGTCCTGTGCCCCGAGGCGCCCGGCCAGCCCCTCGGGCTCCTGGCGGGCCAGCTCGAGGAGGAGGTCGGCCACCGCGCCCACCAGCTTCTCGCCCCGGGCGAAGCCGTAGTGGCCGGTGAAGGGTTGCAGGCCCTGGATCTCGGTGATGACCACCGCCACGGGCTGGGAGGCCTCGAGGCGGCGGCGCAGATCGTCGTAGATCTCCACGCTGCCGAGGAGGCGGGCCGCGGAGCGGGGCGCGTCGGGCCGGTGGTGCACCCGGATCCGATCCACCAGGTCGGAGATCTTGATGGGCTTCTCGAGGTAGTCGTCGACGCCGCACTCGAAGGCCGCCAGGCGGTCGGCGACGTCGGTGCGACCGGTCAGCATGACCACCGTCGGCCCCCAGCCGATGTCCTGGCGGATGGCCCGGCAGACCGCAGTGCCGGTGCACCCGGGCATGGCGGCGTCGACGATCACGACGCCCGGCTGGTGCAGCCGCACGGCGGCGATGGCCTCGTCGCCGTCGGCGGCCGTGATCGTGCGGTACCCGTCGAGCTCGAAGGCGATCCGCAGCAGCCGGCGGACCGACGGGTCGTCGTCGGCGATGAGCACGGTGGTGGGGAACGGAACGAAATCAGCGTCGCCCGCCAAGGGCGTGAACTGCGGACGTGTGCTCGCCAGTACCATCCGGCTCAGTGTCGGGCTCCGCCTCGGCTCCGGCGAGGATCATTTTCGAAAATGACCCCGACGGGCTACATGGCGTAGCTCTGCACCCTCGGCCCCGAGTAGGGCGTTCGGTAGCGACGGCGATCTAGGCGATCGGCCGGTAGCGCTCGAGGGCGGGCCGGCGCAGCTTGCTCTTGTGAGGGGCCCGCGGTTGCACGGGACGACCGCACGGAGGTCGGCGCTTGCGGCTGCGGTTCGGTCCCATGGCCACTCAGTTTCGCCGCCGCTCAGCCGCCTCCTGCGCCACTGTGCATCTCACGCAACCGCCCCCAGCAGGCACGGCGCAGCCGTTGCCATCCTTTGCCATACAACGGTGACGAAGGGTCAGCGGTGGATCAATCGACCCGAACCACCGGCGCCTGCGCTCTGCGGGGGTGGAGCAGCAGCCTCCGCTTCAGGATCCCGGCGAGAGTGGTGGTGAGGCCGACTCCCATTGCGTAGGGCCCGAATCCGAGCTTCGCCTGCCCGAAGTCGGTGTGGATCTCGCCGACCAGCCTGGTCAGATCGCCGTACTCGATGAGGAGACCCGCCGCCATCACGACGACGCCGACGAGGAGGAGCGAAAGTGTCCGGGGGCTGGACGTGTGGGCCTCCCTCCAGGCCATGACGGCCAGGAGCAGCACGCCGACGGCGAACAGCTTGCCGTCGAAGGACTCCACCCCCCGGTGGCTGACCTGACCGACCAGCGGAGTGGCCAACGTCACCCACGGCATCAACAGCCCGGACGCCATGGCCCCGATGCCACCGAGGATCAGCGGAAGGTACCCCGAGGTCCAGTCGACCTTCTGCGCCGCCGGGCGGGTCGTGGGCGGCGGGGTGGCGGGAGTGTCCGGCGACAGCCAATCGGTTGGGTGCTCGTGCACGACGCGTCCTCGTGAGCCAGCGGTGAGGACGGTCTACCCGGGCCCTCGTGTCCCTTATGCATACCGGCCGGACTCGGGTGCGCCTGCATCGTGCTCATCGGCCTCTCAGTAGCCGACGTACCGCTCACCTCGGGCCAGGGCCCGCAGCCCCGGGGTGGAGGACGGGTCGCCGTAGCGGTCCCGGATGTAGTCGATGGCCGCCGTGAGGTTGTCGACGGGGTCGAGGATGTCGCTTCTACCGGGCTGGGCGTGGGCGGCGAAGGTCGACGGCAGCATCTGCATGAGCCCCAGCGGCGTCCTGGCCAGGTTGCCGCCGGAGGCGGCCAGGTTGGCCGCGGACGGGTTGAGCGACGACTCGCGCTCGGCGATCGTCCGCAGGGCCGGGGCCCACGAGCCTGGAACCCCGGTGCGGGCGATCGCCTCGGCGATCCACACCTCGACGGTGCCGCCGGCCGAGGCATCCATCGCCCGGCGCAGATGGGCGCCGAAGGCCTCGCCGCCGGCGGGCGCCACCGGCGGGGGAGGTGGGGCGAACCGGCGGCAGATCTCGGCCACGCGGGGTGGCTCGAACGAAGGCCCAGGTGAAGCCAGCCAAGCCTCGATGGCGGCGATCCCGTCCATGCCCCGACCTATCGGCACCCCGGGTCGCCACCGAAGTGAAAACGGAAGTGAACAGTGTGGAACACTATGGCCAGTGGGGCGGCGGTACTATCCTGTTGGGCGTGACGCTCGCTCGCCTCCACCGCCGGGTGACCCTGCCAGTCGGGCTCGCCCTCGTCGTGGCCTTCCTGCCGGACGTCGTGGCCCAGGGCGACACCACGGTCCCGGCCGCGGCGGCGGCGAAGCCCAACATCCTGTTCTTCCTCCTCGACGACATGCGCTACGAGGGGGTCATCGATAACCCCGCCGTGCTACCGAAGACGAAGCGGTGGCTGGCCGAAGCCGGGTCCACCTTCACGCAGGCGTTCACCACCACGCCGCTGTGCTGCCCCGACCGGGCCACGATGTGGAGCGGGCGGCTGCAGCACAACCACGGCGTCGTCGACAACTACACCGGCGACAACCTCGACCTCGACTGGATCGCCTCCCGGTACCTGCGCGACGCCGGCTACACCACGGCCCTGGTGGGCAAGTTCATCACCGACTGGAACTGGCGCTACGAGCCGCCGCACTTCGACGAGTTCGCCGTCTTCCAGGGCGGCTACAAGGACTCGCGCTTCATGGTCAAGAACCTGGGCGACCCCAAGACCCACACCGAGCGGGCGCCGTACACCACCGACTGGATCGGCGAGAAGGCGGCCGCCTTCGTCGACGGCTTCGAGACCCGCGACGCCCAACCGTGGTTCATGCAGGTGTCGCCGCACGCCCCCCATCAGGAGCAGACCGCCCCCGGGCCCGACTCCTGCAACCTGGAGAAGATGTACTCCTGGCCGGAGAAGTACGACTCCCAGCCCATCCCGCCGTGGAAACCGACCCCGGCCGAGGAGATCGAGGGCGGGCCCAACGGCAAAGCCGAGAAGCAGGACAAGGTTCCGTTCGTCCGGGGCGCCAACTTCACCCGTAAGTGCGGCCAGGTCACCTACGACGGGGCCATGAAGACGCTGATGGTGGCCGACGACATGGTCGACACCGTGATGACCCGCCTCCAGGACCGGGGCGAGCTGGCCAACACGCTGGTGCTCTTCGGCACCGACAACGGCTACTCGTGGAACGAGCGGGGCATGACGAGCAAGGGGGCGCCGTGGACGGAGCATGTCCAGTCGCCGCTGCTCGTCCGGTGGGACGGCGTGTTCCCCCCCGGCAGCTTGGACGAACGTCTCGTCGGCACCGAGGACTACCTGGCGACCTACCTCGACGCCGCCGGCTACAAGCCGCCCCAGATCCACTACCCCCTGGACGGCCGCTCCTTCCTGCCGGGACGGCCGGCCCGGACGGAGAAGTACCTCGAGCTGGGGCCGGTGCTCAAGCCGGCACCCAAGGAGTACAAGGGCCACCGGGGCATTCCGGCCTGGGCGTCGCTGCGGACGAAGCAGTGGCAGTACATCGAGTTCTACGAGAAGGACAACAACACCGACGTCCAGTGGCGGGAGTACTACGACCTCGCCGCCGACCCCTGGGAACTCGAGAACCTCCTGACCGACCAGAACCCGGCCAACGACCCGGACGTGGAGGCCCTGTCGGCCCGGCTGCGCAAAGCCATCGTCTGCAGCGGGACGAACGGCGCTGACGCCTGCCCCTAGGCTGGGCGCCTATGAGCACTGACGCGGAGAGCACGCGGAGCGAAGCGCCGGCGGTCGACCGGATCGAGCAGGCGGAGCGGTTCCGGGCGCTTCACGACGGGCCGGAACCGTTGCTGCTGCCCAACGCCTGGGACGCCGGGTCCACCAAGCTCCTGGTGACACTGGGATTCAAGGCCGTGGCCACCACCAGCGGCGGCTTCGCCGCCGCGCTGGGCCGGCTCGACGGGACGGCCCTTGACGACGAGGCGCTGGCCAACGCCACGGCCATCGTGAAGGCGGCCGGCGAGGTGCCGGTGTCGGCCGACCTGGAGAACGGCTTCGGCGACGAGCCGTCGGTCGTGCGGGGGACGCTGCTCAACGCTTTGTCGGTGGGTTTGTCCGGCTGCTCGATCGAGGACTACACCGGCCGGCCCGATGACCCCATCTACGACCTGAAGCTGGCCGCCGAACGGGTGGAGGTGGCGGCCTCGGTGGCCCACCGGGGGCCCGTCCGGATGGTGCTGACCGCCCGGGCCGAGAACCACCTCCACGGCCGTCACGACCTGGGCGACACCATCGCCCGTCTGCAGGCCTACCAGGAGGTCGGCGCCGACGTCCTCTATGCCCCGGGGCTGCGGGATCTGGCCGACATCCGGTCAGTGCTGGCGTCCGTCGACCGGCCCGTCAACGTCCTGGCCCTGCCGGGCAGCCCGCCGGTGGCCGAACTGGCCGGCGCCGGGGTGCGACGGATCTCGGTGGGCGGCGCCTTCGCCTACGCCGCCTACGGCGCCCTCATCGAGGCCTCTCGGGAGCTGCTCGACGAGGGCACCTACGGCTTCTGGGACCGGGCCAAGGTGGCCCGGGACCTGTCGCAGGAGGCGTTCCGCCCGCCCGGCTAGCTGTCCGTCTTCACATTCGCGCAGTTCGCGGGTTACAACGATGCGCGTCGCGGGCAAGCACGGCCCATGGCCGGAAATCGTAATGCCGCTCCGAGCGCGTTCGACGCCGTTCGCGCCCGGTCCCTACGCCGGCGGATCCTCGAGCACATCGCGGAGCAGGGCGGCGAACTCCGCTCCGATTCTGGGCAGGGCCTGCGGCGCCAGATCTGCGAGGCGCTCGGCGAACGGTCCACCTCGGTGAGCCAGGCGCTCATTGCGCTGGAGAAGACCGGGATGCTCGAACGCGAGATGGACCTCGAGCGGCACCGCTGCCACGCCATCCGGCTCGTTTCGTCCCCGCCGGTCCCGGCGTTGACGGCCGATTGGCGGAGGGAGTTCGAGGTGGCTCAGCGGGACCTGGCCGAAGCCATCAGTCGGGCGGCGGACGCCGCCTCTCGGGTGGAGGAACTCCGTTGGGCGCTCGCCCGTTCTGACCCTGCCGAGCGCGTGTCGTCTCGATGAGAGGCTGAACGTCAGAGCCAGTGTGGGCCGAGGTAGGGGTCGGGGTGGGTTGTCGCCCATGTGTGGAGCCGCTCGGCGAGGCGGTGGGGGAGTGCCCCCCGGCCGGGCAGGTCGCGTTTGCGGACGAAAACGACGGGCACGGCGGGCTGGTGGTCGCGGAGCCGCTGGTCGACCAGGACAGCGAAGTCGGTGACGTTCTCGGTGACGACGATCCGACCCTCGGTCACGGCCCGGTCGAAGACGACCGGGTCCGGCTGGCCGGCGAGGCCCAGGCCGACGACCGACGTGGCGTCGTGACCGCGAAGGTTCAGCTCGGCTGCGGTCTCGGGAGGGAGCATCTCGTCGACGAGCCACCTCACCCGGTGAGGCGCTCCCGGCGGGCCACCAGCTCGCGCACCTGGGCGGCCGAGCGTTCCTCGGTCGCCAGGCGAGCGTCGATCTCGTCGGGGAAGGCGGCGTAGTAGTCAACCGCCAGCCGGACCTGGGACGTGGTGAGACCGGCGTCGGCGGCGACGCGGCGGATCTTCGCCTCCCCCCGCCCCGACGTGGCCCGTACGTCTCGGATCACCTCCCAGACGTCTGGGCCGCCCACCAGCCCGGCGCGCCGCCCGACCGGCCCGTTCCGAAATACCACGCCGGGAAAGCGCCGGACGCGGAGCCCCTCCTCGAGCAGCTCCATGACCAGCGCCGACACCGTCATGCCGGCGACGCCCGCCTCCCCGTCCAGCGCGGCCAACAGCTCTGAAGACAACCGGAACGAAGTCGGACGAGCCACCCGCTACTCCAATCCCTGTAGTTCAACGCGCTACATCGTAGCACACGAGGCGTCGTGCGGTTGTTCACGGGTTCGACCGAACCGGCAATCGCCGGCGTCACTTCGACCCGCGGTTTGCTGCGTCCTTGGCGGCGGCGTATCCCATTCCGACGGCCGCGCCGCCGGCGAGCGCGAGCGAAAGCGCGGCGGCGGCACGGGGACGGCCACGGCGGCATGCGAGCCACAACGAGGCGATATCGATGCTGTCGACGGCCATGCCGAGGCGCAAGGCGGTGACCGTGCTGTGGGAAGTTCCACCGACACCGGCCGACACGGCGGCCACGAACGCCTCGCGCGTTCCCCACAGCCGGAGTATGTAGGCGTAGTCGGCGTTGTCATCGGCACTTAGACCTAACAGGCGGAGGATCAGCCGGGGCGTGACGATCGCGGCAAGGCCGAAAGCGGCTCGTCCACCGATCAGAACGTTCCGAGCCCTGAGCCGACTCATTTCCATGCGCGCAGGCTATCGAGCGTTCCAACTACTTCACCTCGAGGCGGCCAGAAAGGCCGGCCTGCGAGGGTCACCACCGGTGCGAGACTCGACGTATGGACGAAGATCTGGACGGCTTCTCCCGGGACGACCTGGTCCGCGAGGTGCTACGTCTGCGGAACGGGATTCGCCAGCACCGTGACAGCACCGGCCATGACCTTTGCTGGCACCATCCGGACCTCTGGGGTCTCCTGCCCGCGGCGACCGACCCGATCCCGACGGTGCCGGACTGGCCGCAGTTCCTGCGAGGGTGCCTTCGGTATCGCCAGTCGCTCGACCAACAGCTCCCCACCGCACCGCGAACGAGCGCTGAGTACGACCGATGACCGGTTGGGACGAGGCGGATCCCGACAGGTTCTGCGGGCCCGGGCGACCCTACGCCTTGGTGAAGGCCACCAGGAACTCGATCTCGCCGTGGTCCTCGACGCTGGCCGGGCCGAAGCTCGGGCTGGGGATGCCGTAGTCGGCGAAGGCGACGGGGATCGTGCCGTTGACGGAGATCGTGCCGCCGGACCGCTTGGCGATGAGGTTGACGGTGACGGTCTTCGCCACGCCCCGGACGGTCAGTTCGCCGGTGGCGGGGACGGTGACCGTGGCGCCGTCGGCGGGCAGGGTGCCGAGGTCGATCGCCTTCGTGAGTTTGAAGGTGGCCGTCGGGTACTGGCTGACGTTCATGATCCGGCCGCGGAACTGGTTGTCGCGCCGGCTCTCGTCGGTGGTGACCGAGGCCATGTCGATGGAGATGGCGGCGGCCTGAAGCGTCGTGCCGGAGAGGGTGAGGGAACCGTCGACTTCGGTGGTGCGGCCGACGGCCGTGACGTTCTGGCCGAAGAGGACCTCGTCCACCCGGTAGCCGGCCTGGCTGCCGCCGGCGATCTTCCAGGTGCCGTCGAGGCTGGCCGGCGTCTGGGTGGCGGTGCCGGCGGTGGTGGTGGTGGTGGTTGTGGCGTCGGGAGCTGCCGGGTCCTGGGAGGAGGAGCTGCCTTCGAGGGTGAGACGGGCGGGGGCGTCGTCGGTGAAGACGTTGATGTAGGCCCACGTCCCGCCCATGGCCAGGAGCAGGGCGGCGAGGGGCACGGCGATGATCCACTTGAGCGGGCGCACGGCGGTTGACCTCTCGGTGAGGGTTCGTTGACTCCGCAAAGATCATCGGAGCGCTCCCTCCCAGGTCCCTGAGTGCTTCCTGGGAGTTCCCTGGGAGCCGGGAACAGCCGCCCGGTTCCCAGGGAACTCCCAGGAAGCCGGGGGCGGGTCCTCAGCCAACGGCCTGACAGTTCGCAGCATGAACATGCGAACCCGAAGTGCCGTCCTCTACTCCGCACTCTCCCTGGCGGTGGTCGGAGCCGGAGGCCTGGCCTACGGCGCCATCGGTTCCTCGGGCGGGTCGTCGACCACGACCGCCACCCGGCTGGTGGCCGCCTCCCTGAGCACCGTGTCGCAGACCGTGTCGGCGTCCGGCACGGTCCAGCCGGCCACGTCCCTCGACCTCAACTTCGAGAATGGTGGGGTCCTGGTGGCCGTCAACGTGAAGCCCGGCGACAAGGTCGCCGCCGGGCAGGTGCTGGCCGGCATCGACCCGGCCAAGGCCCGGGTGGCAGTCGAGACCGCCCAGGCCAACCAGGCCGCCGCCCAGCAGAAGCTCGACCAGGCGAAGAACCCGCCGGCCACGGCCCAGAACCCGTCCCCCACGGTCGACGCCGTGGCCGTGGCCCAGGCCAAGGCGGCGGTCAACGCCGCCGCCCTCACGGTGAGCGACGCCAAGGCGGCCCTGGAGGCGACCACCCTCAAGGCCCCCGCCGCCGGGACGATCTCGGCCGTCAACTTCTCCGTCGGCCAGACGGTCGGGGGCGGCGGGAACAGCCCGTCGAGCTCGAGCTCCTCTTCCGGCAATGGCGGCTCGTCGAATACGTCGCGGGCGTTCGCCACCCTCCTCGACCTCGACAACATGGTGGTGATCGTCGGGTTCCCGGAAGCCGACGCCGGGAAGGTGGCCGCCGGCCAGGCGGTGAACGTCACGATCGACTCGCTCCCCGGGGAGCGCCTCAGCGGGGTCATCGCCTCGGTCGACACCGTCTCCACCGTCGTCAGCAACGTCGTCACCTACAACGCAGTGGTCTCCTTCGACGACCTTCCGGCCGGCGTGAAGCCGGGCATGACGGCCAATGTGTCCGTCGTCGTGGCCAGCCGGGACAACGTCGTCTCCGTGCCGTCGGCGGCCATCTCGACGGTCGGCGGGGTCAGCAGCGTCAAGGTCCGCACCAACGGGGTGGATGAGACCCGCACCGTGGTGACGGGCCTCAAGGGCGACGGCACCACCGAGATCACATCGGGGCTGAGCGCCGGCGAGCAGGTCGTCATGTCGGTCGGCGTCGTGCCGAACAGCGGCTCGAACTCGACCACCGGCAACCAGACTCGTAGCGGAACGGTCGGCGGCGGCCCGATCCCCGGAGCGGGGAGCGGAGTCTTCGTCGGCGGCCCCGGGCTGGTCGCACGGTGAGCGCCCTGACGCCGGTCATCGATCTCCACCAGGTCACGAAGACCTATGGCAACGGCAAGCTCGAAGTGACCGCGCTGACGGCCGTTGACCTCGTCGTCGCCCAGGGCGAGTTCGTGGCCATCATGGGCCCGTCGGGCTCCGGGAAGTCGACGCTGATGAACATCATCGGTTGCCTCGACGTCCCGACTCGGGGGCGCTTCTCGCTCGACGGTGTCGACGTCCGCACGCTGGACGACGCGGCGCTGGCCGGTATCCGGCTCCGCAAGATCGGCTTCGTGTTCCAGAGCTTCAACCTGATCCCCCGTACCAGCGCCATGGAGAACGTCGAGCTTCCGTTGACCTACGCCGGGATGAAGTTGAAGGAGCGGCGGGCGCGGGCGCTGGCGGCCCTCGAGGCCGTTGGGCTGGCCGACCGGGCCGACCATGGACCCTCCGAACTGTCCGGCGGACAGCAGCAGCGGGCGGCGGTGGCCCGGGCGCTGGTGTCGGATCCCGCGCTGCTGCTGGCCGACGAACCCACCGGCAATCTCGACAGCGCGTCCAGCGCCGAGGTGATGGCGCTGTTCGCCCGGCTCAACGCCGAAGGCCGCACGGTGGTGGTGATCACCCACGAAGACGAGGTGGCGTCCTACGCCCGGCGGGTCGTGCGCCTGCGGGACGGGCGCATTGTCTCGGACGAGCGCCGGGGCGACGGGGAAGCCTCCGGTCGTCGAGCGTTGAGAGAGGTGGCATCGTGACCCGGGAAGCGATCCGAATCGCCCTGCGCGGCGTCGGTTCGAACAAGCTCCGCTCCGCGCTGACGGTGCTGGGCATCCTCATCGGCGTCGGCGCGGTGATCGTGCTGGTGGCCGTGGGGACAGGTTCGTCGGCGGCAGTGCAGGAGCGCATCCAGGCCCTGGGGACGAACACTCTCACCGTGTTCAACCGCGGAGGAGCCATCCGGGGCCAGATCGGGCCGCAGACCCAGCGCATCACGATCACCGACGCCGACATCGCCGCCCTCAACGACGAACTTCAGGCCCCCAGCCTCGTCGCCGCCTCCCCAGTGGTGCAGGTCGGCGGCGCCACCGCCACCTACCAGTCGGCCAGCACGACCGTGGGCCAGGTGATCGGCACCGACGACGCCTACATGACGACCACCGACCGGCCGATCGCCGCCGGCCGGGGCCTGACGGCCGACGACGTCTCCAGCCGCAACCGGGTGGCGGTCATAGGGCAGACCACCGCCGCCAACCTGTTCCCCGCCACCAGCTTCGTGATCGGCGAGACGATCCAGATCAACAACGTCGCCTACACCATCGTCGGCATCCAGGGATCGAAGGGCACCAACGGCAACCAGGACCTCGACGACGTCGTCATCGCCCCGGCCACCGCGGTGGCCGACACGCTGACGGGCCGCAGCAACGGCTACAGCCAGATCGTGGCCCAGGCCGAGTCGTCGAAGGAGATGGACCAGGCCCAGGCCGAGATTCTCTCGATCCTCAACTCGCGGCACAACGTGGCCGACGGCGCGACGTCGCCGTTCACCGTCCTCAACCAGGGCAGCCTGCTCGACGCCTCGGAATCGACTACCCGTACGTTCACCGTCCTGCTGGCCGCGGTGGCAGCCATCTCCCTGCTCGTCGGCGGAATCGGCGTGATGAACATCATGCTGGTCAGCGTCACCGAGCGGACCCGGGAGATCGGCATCCGCAAGGCCATCGGCGCACCCAAGCGGGCGATCCTGGCCCAGTTCATCAGCGAAGCCGTGATCCTGTCGCTGATCGGCGGCGCCGCCGGCGTGGCCGCCGGCCTCATCGGCAGCCGCTTCCGGATCGTCGGCATCCAGCCGGTGATCGCCGCCTACAGCATTCCGCTGGCCTTCGGCGTGGCCATCGTCGTCGGCCTCTTCTTCGGGATCTACCCGGCCAACCGGGCCGCCTCCCTCCGTCCGATCGAAGCCCTGCGCCACGAATAGGCGCCCTTTCCACCCCATGGAGCGAACGTCATGAACGCCAACGACACTCTTCCCCCCATCGAGACCCCCGAGGGCGGCGCCGGCGCCGCCGGGGACGGCGCTGGCGATGTCTGGCCCACCAACGGTCCGGCCAAGGGACTGCGGGTTCGCCTGCCGGTCGCCGTGGCCAGCCTGGCGGTGGTGGCCCTCGTCGGTGCCGCGGCTGGCGCCGCCCTGAAACCGTCGTCCTCGACCTCCGTCCAGGCCCGCGCCACCTTCGGCAACCCGGCGGCCGGCGCGGCGGTGGCCAACGGTGTGCCGGGGGCCAACGGCGGTCGGCTGGTCGGGCCCGGCGGCGGGATCGTTGGCACGATCACCAAGGTCGAGGGCAACAAGATCACGGTGACCCAGCGGGACGGCACGACCGCGACGGTGGTCACGTCGTCCGACACCACCGTCAGCAAGACCGTCTCCGGCTCCCAGTCTGACCTGACCCCCGGCACGACGATCGCCGTTCGGGGAACCACCGCCGACGGCCAGACCACCGCCCAGAACATCACCGTCAACCCGGCCAACGGCGCCGGCCCCGTCGCCGTCGCTCCGCCTCCCTCGGGCTGATGTCCGGGTGAACGGGGTAGGAGCCTCCCGTTGCCAACTGAGTCGGAGGTGCGACCCTCATGATGACGGTCATCACGCGTGTGAAGCTCCAGGCCGGATCCGAGCCGGAATGGGACAAGGCGATGTGCGAAAGGCTGGACGCCGCCCACGGCCAAACCGGCTGGATCGGCGGACAGCTGCTGATCCCCATCGAAGGGGCCAACCGCCGGGCCATCGTCGGAACCTGGGAAAGCCGGGCCGACTGGGAGGCGTGGCACGACGATCCCGCTTTCAAGGAGACGCGTGAGCGCATGGAAGGCCTGCAGGAAGGCTCCGACGAGATGGAGTGGCTCGAGGTGGTCGGCGAAGGGCGCCAGCCTCCGGCCGGCTAGTTGTTCTCGGGGCTCTGCAGGACGGAGACGTCGTCCTCGTCGGAGCGCACGGTGATGCTGCGCTCGGCATTCGGATCGGTCCGGGCGGTGATCGTCCGGCTGCCCCGTTCGGCCCGGGCGTTGACCTTGTAGCTCTCCTCCCCGTGGGGGAGGACGATCCCGACCGGGCCCGAGGTGCTGTGGCCCCGCACCAGCCTGGGATGGGTGCTGAACGTGAGTGAGATGGCACCCGTCTGGCTGGTGGCCACCACATGAGTGCTGCGGAGGTCGGTACCGGTCACCTTCCCCTCGTGGGACAGGAGCTGGATGGCCGGGCCGCTCAGCGACCGGGCCCGCACGGCCCCGGACGTCGACGTCAGCTTCACAGAGCCGCTCAGCCCCGTCACCGTGATCATCCCCGACCGGGTCGTCACGTCGACCGGCAGGGACCGGGGCACCTGGAGCAGCCAGCGGACATGGCAGGCCGTCGCCACCGGCACGGGACAGTTGCTGTCGCGCAACCGGAACGTGCCACCGTCGATCCGCTCCTCGACGAACGGGCGGCGCAGCCCGTAGGTGAGGCGGCGGCGAACCGAGATCTCGCCGTCCTTGGAGCTGGGCACGATCTGCACTTCGCCGACGGTCAGGTCGATGGAGACCGACGAGCCGTTGAAGGCGTAGGTGTGTTCCTCCTGGACCGTCTGGCGGGCCATGGCGTTGACCGCCACCAGGCTCGTGAGCCCGACGAGCACGACGGTCATCGCCAACCCGGCGACCATCAGCGTTCGCCGACCCGCCAGCATCACGACCCTTCCAGGTACCGGAGCACGGCCAGGACCCGGCGGTGCCCGGCGTCGGTCGGAGTGAGGCCCAGCTTGGAGAAGATGGAGCTGGTGTGCTTCTCGACCGCGCCCTCGCTCACCACCAGCGTCTGGGCGATGGCCGTGTTGGACCCCCCTTCGGCCATCAGCTGGAGCACCTCCCGCTCCCGGGGCGTCAGCGCGGCCAGCGGGTCGGACCGCCGGGTGCGGGCCAGCAGCTGGGTCACCACGTCGGGGTCGAGGGCGGTGCCGCCGTTGGCCACCCGCTCCACCGCGCCGACGAACTCGGCGACCTCGGCCACCCGGTCCTTCAGCAGGTAGCCGAGACCCCGGCTGTCGCCGACCAGCAGCTCGGTGGCGTAGCGCTCCTCGACATACTGCGACAGCACGAGAATGGCCAGCCGCGGGTAGCGGGCCCGCAGTTCCACCGCCGCCTTGAGGCCCTCGTCCTGATGGTTCGGCGGCATCCGGACGTCGGTGACGACGATGTCGGGCTTCTCCTCCTCCACGGCCTCCATAAGGGCCTCGGCGTCGCCCACGGCCGCGACGACGTCGTGGCCGGCGTCGGCCAGCAGGCGGGTGAGGCCGGCCCGCAGGAGAACGGCGTCTTCAGCGATCACGATTCGCACGGCAGCTCCACAGTGAGAATGGTCGGCCCGCCCGGCGGGCTCGAGAGGTGTATCGAACCGTCGACGGCGGTCACCCGGTCGACCAGGCCGGTCAACCCGGTGCCCCGGCCGGCGTCGGCGCCGCCGATGCCGTCGTCGGTCACCTGGACTTTGAGATGGCCGTTCTGGCGGGCCACGGTCACCGCCGCCCGAGTGGCTCCGGCGTGCTTGGCGATGTTGGTCAGTGCCTCGGCCACCACGAAGTAGGCGGTCGTCTCGATGGCCGCCGGCGGCCGCTCCGACACCGACACTTCGACCTTGACCGGAACGGGCGCCCGCCCGGCCAGCGACGACAGGGCGGCGTCGAGACCCCGGTCCGACAACACGGCCGGATGGATGCCGCGGGCCAGGTTCCGAAGTTCCGCCATGGCCTGCTTGGCCTCGGCGTGGGCCTCGTCGACCAAGGCGCGGGCGGCCGCCGGGTCACGGTCGAACTTGTCCTTGGCCATCCCCAGGTTCATGGCCAGCGCCACCAGCCGCTGCTGGGCGCCGTCGTGGAGGTCACGCTCGATGCGGCGGCGCTCGGCCTCGACCACCTCGACCAGCTGCTCTCTCCGGGCCCGCAGCTCGTCGACCCGGATGGACAGGGCGGCCCGCTCGCTCGGGCCGAGCAGGTTGGTGGCCAGACGGCCCTCGGCGCCGGCCACCGCCCGGGCGATCCACGGCGCAGCCAGCGCCAATCCGATGCCGACCGCCCCCATGAGGACCGTTTCGGGGACGGTATCAATGGTCAGGGTGATGCCCATCCGGAGCAGGGCCTCTTCGCCCAACAGACGGGCGCCGCCGTTGGCCAGCAGCGGGTTGTACAGCGGAAGGAGCACGAGGATGGCGGCACCCGTCCACGCCGCCACCACCAGCAGGCAGCCGAGCAGGCCGAGGGGGGCCAGCAGCACCAGGTAGGCGACCTCCCGCCACGACTCCGACCGGGTGGCCCGGGCCACGATCCGCTGCCACCACTTGCCCACCGTCGGCTGGTGCGGATCGGGGATCGACAGCCCCAGGAGGACTCCGGCGCGCCTCCGCTCGGCGCGGGCCAGGCGGCGGGTGAAGATGAGCGTCCCGCCGAGGACGAGGAGCGCCCCGACGACCGTGAAGCTCAGCGCCAGTGACGACAGGACGAGCAGCAAGATGATCGCGCCGAGCGTCCCCACGACCGTCCCCAGCACGACGTAGCTCGTGGCCATCCAGGTCCGGCGGTCGAAGGGTGCGGCGAGCACGCCTCGGAACGCGGCAAAAGGAACGTCAAACACGCAAAGGGTTGATTCGCCGCGAACCACCGCGAAACCTGCTACCGATGGAGACGATGGGACTCGAACCATCTTCTGGCCTCGACGCAGGCCGGGGAGCTTCCCGGCGGCGGGCCGCCCCGATCGTGGTGGGGCTCGCCGTCGTCCTCGGCGTCGGGGGCGGCTACGTCTGGTGGGGCTCGGTACGGCACCTTCACGGCTGGAGAAGCGGCGCCCTCCGGACCTCCGCCGCGATCAAACACGGGGCAGCCGCTCCTGCTCGGGGAGACGGGCGCCTTCGGCGTCACCGTCCTGCACAACACGTCGAGGGACACCGTGACCCTCGAAGCCGTCCGGATCCGCCCGCCGCTGGAGGAGGGCGCCGAACTGGTCGCGGTTCATGCTGTCGGCCCCCACCGGCAGACCGGCCTCGTCGCCACGAGACAGGAATGGCCGCCGGCTGAGCTGGTCGGGGCGCTGCGCCCGGTCCCCGGGTTCAGGCTCCCATCGGCCCGGACTGACCCGAAAGCCGAGGTGAACATCGTCTTCGGCGTCAAGGTGACCGAACCGGGTCACTACGGGTGGCGGGAGTTCGACGTCGACTACCGGGTCGAGGGGCGGAAGTACACGGCCCGCATCAGGAACGGCGTCGTCGCTTGCGGCGCCCCAGGCCCGAATCGAATCGGATGCGACCGGAACTTCATCGAAGTACTCGACGACAGGCTGAGCTAACGCCGGGCCCGCTACTCCGAAGGTTCGCTCCCCACGATCGACACGAAGCTCACGCACTCGCCGGGGGCGCCACCGAGGTTGTGGGTCAGGGCCAGCTTCCGGCCGCCCTCCGAGACCGACTTGATGGCCCGTTCCGGCGGCGCCTCCTGGCGGAGCTGCAGCCAGGCCTCGAACAGCATCCGCAGCCCGGAGGCGCCGATGGGGTGGCCGAAGCTCTTGAGGCCGCCGTCGGGGTTGACGGCCAGCTCGCCGTCGAGGTCGTAGGTCCCGGCCAGGACCTCCTTCCAGCCGAAGCCCCGCTCGGCGAAGCCCAGGTCCTCCATCAGGACCAGCTCGGTGGGCGTGAAGCAGTCGTGGACCTCGGCCATGGCCAGCTCGGCCCGGGGGTTGGTGACCCCGGCCTGGGCGTAGGCGTCCTCGGCGGAACGGACCACCTCGGTGAAGGTGGTGTAGTCGTACTCCGGGCTCATCGGCCCCTCGGCCGGCCCGGCGGCGAAGGCCAGGCCCTTCACGTAGATGGGCTTGTCGGTGTAGCGGTGGGCGTCCTCGGCCCGGACGATGATGGCCGCCGCCGCCCCGTCCGACACGCCGGAGCAGTCGAAGATGCCGAGCGCACCGGCCACCAGCGGCGAGGCGCAGATGGCCTCCTTGGAGACCTCTTTGCGGAACTGGGCCCGGGGGTTGCGGGCGCCGTTGTAGTGGTTCTTCCAGGCGATGCGGGCCATGACGTCTTTCAGCTCCGCCTCGTCGACGCCGTACTTCTTGGCGTAGGCCGGGGCCAGCAGCGAGAACATGGCCGGGGCGGTCATGGCGGCGGTGGTGCCGTCGCCCCCGTCCATGTTGACGACGAGCCCGGAGTACCCGGAGTCCTTCAGCTTCTCCACACCGGTGGCCATCACCATGTCGTAGGCCCCCGATGCGACTGCGTAGCAGGCGTTACGGAACGACTCCGAACCGGTGGCGCAGAAGTTCTCCACCCGCGTGACCGGCTTGTAGTCGAGCTTGAGCGGCCGGGACAGCGTGAGGCCCGACAGGCCCGACGCCAGCGTCCCGAGCCAGAAGGCGTCGACGTCGGCCAGCGGGATACCCGAACTGGTCGACGCCTCCGTCACCGCGTCGACGAGGAGGTCGTCGACGCTCTTGTCCCAGCGCTCGCCGAAGTTGGTGCAGCCCATCCCGACGATGGCGACCTTGTCGCGGATTCCGTTGCTGGCCATCAGGCTCTGACCTCCTGCCGTCGGTGATGGGCTTGGCCTTCCAGAAGTAATTGTGGACCCCCTCGGCGGTGAACAGCCGCCGGAAGGTCATCTCCACCCGCTGGCCGATGGCCACGGTGGCCGGGTCGACGTCGGTCAGCTCGCACTGGAACCGGCCGCCGCCGTCGAAGTCGACCACCGCCACCACCACCGGCGGATGCAGCGAGAACGCCAGCCGGTCGAGCGTGTAGGTGGCGATCGTGCCGGGCACGTCGGCCAGGCGTTCGAGCTCCATCTGGTCGACGGCGTGGCACTCCAGGCAGACCGCGCTGGGGCGGCAGGTGCCGCCGGCCGCAGGCCTGGCACCGCGATGCCGAGAAGGCGTACTTCCAGGCCTCGCCCCGGTGGGAGGCCGGGGCGGTCGGGCGGACGGGGTCGGGCCGGCGGGGCGGTTCCCGGCGCAGCAGGCCCCGCCAGGTGAGGAACGTGGGGTAGGGGAGCGGCGACCCGCCGGCGGCGATCTGGTCGCCCAGCGAGGGCGAAGGGCGGCCGCTGGCCAGCGCGTCGGTGGCCCGGAAGACGAGCGCATCGGCGCCGTCGGCCAGCGACAGCGAGGCGATCACCGACCCGGCCGCGGCCCCATCCAGCGCCCCGGCCAGCAGCAGCCCGGCGTGGGCCGCGCCGGTGAACCCGACCGTGCCCGACAGGTCGTCGACCACCGTGGCGCCGGCGCCGCCGAGGGCGCCGGCCACCTTCCCGGCGGCGCGGGGCGACGTCCCCGACACGGACAGCGCCTTCAACTCGCCCGGCTGGATCCCGGCCTGCTTCAGGGCGTCGGTGATGGCCGCCTGGGCCGGCTCGACCAGGATCGCTTCGGCGAAGCGTTCCTCCCACTGCCGGGCGGCGGGCTCGCCGGGCAGGCGCCACCGGTCGAGCAGCTCCTCGGTGACGCCGGCGGCGGCCACCAGCTCGGCCAACAGCGGACCAGCCCCGGCGGTGACGAAGGCCACCGCCCCGTCGCCGCCGGCCGCCTCGTCGACCCCGCCGGGCAGGCCGGTGCGGACGTCGGACAGCACCACCAGCGTCGGCTCGGCCCGCTCCAGGGCGGCCCGCAGGGCGCCCACCCCGCTTCGCACCGCCCCGCCGAAGTCGTAGGCCACCACCGACGAGTCGAGGCCGAGGGCGGCGTGGACGGTGGCGGCGTTGGACTTCTCCAGATAGGCCGGGTCGGAGGTGGCGAAGTACAGGGCGGTCGGCCGGGGGGCGTCGGACGGCAGCGCCCGCAGGGCCCGGCGGGAGGCCTCGACGCCGAGCGAGGTGGTGTCCTCGTCGTAGGAGGCGACCGTCCGGGTGCCCTTCCCGCCGCCGGCCCCGAGGGTGGCCGAGATCGCCTTCCGGTCGAGCCGCTGGAAGGGCAGGTAGGCGCCATAGGCCAGGATGCCCCGCTGGGCCATGGTGGCCGTCCTTTCTCACCGTGTGCCGGGTGACGCCCGACAATAGTGGTCAGTCGCGTGACAGCACTCACTGAACCGGCCGCCGTGCCAGGATGAGCGCATGGATGGCGTGCACGACATGGGCGGCATGCACGGCTTCGGTCCGGTCCCGATCGAGCGAGACGAACCGCGGTTCCATGCGCCCTGGGAAGGCCGGGTGGCGGCGATCGCCGGACTGGTCGTCGGGAACACGACCATCGACCACTTCCGCCACACCATCGAACAGATGCCACCGGCGGAGTACCTGGCGTCGAGCTACTACGAGCGCTGGTTGTGGGCCGTCGAACGAATGGCCGCCGAGCAAGGGTTGCTCGACGGCCCGAAGGCGCCGGAGCCCGAGCCCAAACCGAAGGGCGAGCCCGACTCGCCACCCCGCTTCGCCGACGGGACGCGGGTGCGCGTCACCAACCCCGTCACGGCGGCGCACACCCGGGTCCCCCGGTACGTCCGCAACCGGGTGGGCACGGTCGTGCGCCGCTCGTGTGCCTGGTCGCATCCGACCGAGTCGGCAGCCACCGGCCGGCACGGCCCGATGGAGCACATCTACGCCGTGTCGTTCCCGGCCGGCGACCTTTTCGGCGCCGACGCCGACCACGCCGTGGTGGTCGACATCTGGGAACGCGACCTCGAGGAGGCCGGATGACTCTCACGCCGGAGCAACGCACCGAGATCCTCGAACGGCACCTGGCCGAGCACGGCCACGTGGACAGCGGCGCGATCGACGATCAACTCGCTCGCCGCCAGAGCCCGGGCGACGACCACGCCAGCCTGGCCCTCGGGGCCCGGATCGTGGCTCGAGCCTGGACCGACCCGGACTACCGGGCGCGGCTGGTCTCCGACGCCACCGCCACGATCTCCGAGCTCGTGCCTCAGCACATCCCGCTCCGTGTGCTCGAGGACACTCCCGAGCTGCACCACGTCGTGGTGTGCACGCTCTGCTCCTGTTATCCGAGCGGCGTGCTGGGGCCGCCGCCCACCTGGTACAAGAGCTTCGAGTACCGGAGCCGGGTGGTGCGCGAACCGAGGGCGGTGCTGGCCGAGTTCGGCATGTAGGTGCCCGACGGTGTCGAGTTGCAGGTCGTCGACTCGACGTCCGAACAGCGCTACCTGGTGCTCCCGCTGAGGCCGGACGGGACCGAAGGCTGGTCGGTGGAGCAGCTGTCCGGCCTCGTCACCCGCGACGCGCCTGATCGGCACCGCCTGGGTCCGAGCCGGAGCCGAGCAGGGGTAGGGTCGGGTTCATGAGCGAGAAGCCGCATGTCTACGTGCCGGCCGGCGAAACGCCCCCGGCTGAACTCGTGATCGAGGACATCGAAGTGGGGACCGGCGAGGAGGCCAAGGCGGGCCACAGCGTCGAGGTGCACTACGCCGGCAACGCCTGGAGCACCCGCCAGCAGTTCGACGCTTCCTGGGACCGGGGCGAGACCTTCTCCTTCCGAGCTCGGCGACGGCCAGGTGATCGGCGGGTGGGACCAGGGCGTCGCCGGGATGAAGGTTGGCGGACGGCGCCGCCTCGTGATCCCGCCCGACCTCGGCTACGGCAGCCGGGGCGCCGGTGGCGTCATCAAGCCCAACGAGACGCTGGTCTTCGTCGTCGACCTCATCGGCGTCTCGTGAGCCCGGCGGCATTGAAGCCCGTCACCCGCCTCGGCCTCCAGATACCGAACTTCACCTTCCCCGGCGTGGCCGACGACGACCTGTTCGAGACCATCGCCGGCATCGCCATGACCGCCGACAACCACGGCTTCGACAGCCTCTGGGTGATGGACCACCTCTACCAGATCGAGGTCGTCGGCCCCCGGGAAGACCCGATGCTCGAGGCCTACACCCTGCTCGGCGCGCTGGCCGCCCGGACCAGCGAGATCGCCCTCGGGACGATGGTGACCGGCGTCACCTACCGCAACCCGGCCCTGCTGGCCAAGATCGTCACCACCCTCGACATCATCTCGTCCGGCCGGGCCATCCTCGGCCTCGGGGCCGCCTGGAACGACGACGAGCACGCCGGCTACGGCTACGACTTCCCGTCGGCCAAGGAGCGGCTCGACCGTCTCGAGGAGGCCCTCCAGATCTGCCGGGCCATGTTCAGCCGAGCCGGCCCCGACGTTCGAGGGCCGCCACTACCGGATCCGGCGGGTTCTCAACAACCCCAAGCCGATCCGGGGCCGGCATCCCCGATCCTCATCGGCGGCGGCGGCGAGAAGCGCACCTTGCGGCTCGTGGCGCAGTACGGCGACGCCTGCAACCTCTTCGGCGACCCCGACACCGTTCGCCACAAGCTCGACGTCCTCGAGCGGCACTGCGCCGACGTCGGCCGCGACCCGGCCGAGATCACGAGGACGATCCTCTCCACGGTGCACGATCCCCTCACGGCCGCGGACAAGATCGCCGCCTATCTGGCCATCGGTGTTGACGGGGTGGTCGTCAACATGCCGGACGTGCATGACCTCGACAAGGTGGCCGCCACCGGGGAGGCCCTCCGCAAGGTTCTCCCCTAAGACTTCACTTAGGCGGGCCACAGGTACTATCTTAGGGACACCTAATAGACCCGGGAGGTGTCCCCGACATGCGATCCGTCCTCGTCTCCGGCCCGGCCGAGCAGGCCGAAGGTGTGGCCTCGGCCCTGCGGGAACTGGGCTTCCAGACATTCGGCCTCGACCTGCCGCCCCAGCTCGGGACGGGGGCCGCCGGCGCCCGCCCCGTCCGTCCCGTCGACTGCTACGTGCAGCTGGAGGGCGACGGGACCGGGTGGGGCTCGCCGACCCGCACGGTGATGCGCCGGGTCCAGGCCGTGACGCTGGTGTCGTCGCTGCTGGCCCATGACGCCACCGTCCTGCTGGTGGACGAGGACTGCGATGGCCGCCGGCGCGAGGCTCTGCGGCTCCTGGTCCAGGCGGCCCTCGACGACGGCGTGAGCGAGCGCCGGGTCGTCGTACTCGACGAGGAGGCGCTGCCGGAGTGGATCGCCATCGAGCAGTCCTTCGCCGGGATCGTGGAGGCGCTCCGCGGCAACGGGGTAGCGAGACGTCAGCCCAGATAGGCCTGACGCACCCGCTCGTCGGCGATCAGTTCGGCGGCGGGGCCGGACAGCGTCATGCGGCCGGCCTCCAGGACGTAGCCCCGATCGGCCTGCTCGAGGGCCAGGGCGGCGTTCTGCTCGACCAGCAGGATGGTCACACCGGCTGTCGTGCAGTTCGGCGATGATGGCGAAGATCTCGCGGACCAGCTTCGGGGCCAGCCCGAGGCTGGGTTCGTCGAGCAGCAGTAGCCGCGGCCGGCTCATGAGCGCCCGGGCGATGGCCAGCATCTGCTGCTCGCCACCGGAGAGGTTGCCGGCCGGCTGGTCGGCCCGCTCCTTCAGCCGGGGGAACCGGGCGAAGGCCGTTTGCACGTCGGCCTGCACGTCGCCGTCCCGGCGGGTCCAGGCGCCCAGCAGCAGGTTGTCGCGCACGCGTCTGGCGGGCCAGCACCCGCCGCCCTTCGGGGGAGTGGGCGATCCCCAGCGCCACCGCCTTGGGGGCGCCGACCCGGCCCAGGTCGGCGCCGTCGAAGTGGATCGAGCCTTCGTGGGGTTCGACGATGCGGCTGATGGCCCGCAGCAGCGTGGTCTTGCCCGCCCCGTTGGCGCCGAGCAGGGCGACCACCTCGCCCGCCTCCACCGTCAGGTCGACGCCGTCCAGGGCGCTGATTCCTCCGTAGCCGGACGCAGAGGCCGCGCACGTCGAGCAGCGAATCGCTCAACCTTCCTCACCCAGGTAGGCCTCGACCACGGCCGGGTCGCGGCGCACGGTCTCGGGGTCACCGAGCGCGATCAACCGACCGAAGTCGAGGACGGCGATGCGGTCGCACAGCCCCATCACGAGCGGGACGTGGTGCTCGATGATCAGCAGGGTGAGGTCGAAGTCGGTCCGCAGCCGGCGCATGAAGTCGGCCAGGGCGGTCTTCTCGGCCGGGTTCATCCCCGCCGCCGGTTCGTCGAGGAGCAGCAACTGCGGCTCGAGGGCCAGGGCCCGGGCGATCTCCAGCCGGCGCTGGTCGCCGTAGGGCAGGTTGCGGGCCTTGACCTCCGCCCGACCGGCCAGGCCCATGAGGGCGAGGAGCTCGCGGGCCCGTTCGCGCACCGCCCGCTCCTCGGCGCCGGCCGTCCCCAGGCCGAGCACGCCGGAGAACAGGCCGCTGCGGGTGTGGCAGTGCCGCCCGATCATCACGTTCTCGAGGGCCGAAAGCTCGGAGAAGAGCCGGATGTTCTGGAACGTCCGGGCGATCCCCCGGCGGGCGACCTGGTGGGGCCGGCCGTGGTGATGTCGGTGCCGTCGTGGGACAGGGTTCCCGAGGTCGGCGGGGTGATGCCGGTCACCAGGTTGAAGAGCGTCGTCTTGCCCGCTCCGTTGGGGCCGATCACGCCGAACACCTCGCCCCGGTTCACGGCGAACGAGACGCCGTCGACGGCGGTCACGCCGCCGAATCGCCGGGTCAGCCCCTTCACCTCCAGGGTGGCGCTCCAGGGCGGCGTCACGCGGCTCGCCTCGGGTTCGGGCTGGAGATTCTGCCCTCGCCGGCCGGCCGCCGCCCCGGCCGATCCGCTTGACGCGGGCCAGGAGCTCCGGGGTGATGAGACCGCGGGGGAAGAAGACGCACGAGGCGACCAGCAGCACGCCGTAGATGATGAAGCGGCCGGTCCGCAGGAACTCGGCCGCCCAGGTCGGCAGGAACTCGTGCTTGGCCTGCTCGCGCAGCCACTCCGGGAGATAGGTGAGGAAAAGCCCGCCGGCCACCGGGCCGAGGAAGGTGCGCGACCCGCCGATGAGGACGAAGGCCAGGTAGGCGATGGAGGCGTCGAAGCTGGCCTGGCGGTGGCTCCAGGTGTTGATCTGGTGGGCGGCGATCACTCCGGCCAGGCCGGCCAGCACACCGCCCAGCACGAAGGCGGTGATCTTGGCCCGGGTGGTGTCCACGCCCATGGAGGCGGCGGCCAGTTCGTCCTCCCGGACCGCGGCGAACGCCCGTCCGACTCTGACCTTCTCCAGGCGCCAGGTGAAGAGCGCGGCCGCCAACAACAGGGGGCCGGCCAGCCAGAGGTAGGCCAGCTGCGTGCCGAACGGCTGCGGAATGGCGAAGATGCCGACGGCGCCGCCGGTCAGCTCCAGGTTGAGGGTGAAGACCCGCAGGACCTCCACGAAGGCGATGGTGGCCAGGGCCAGGTAGATGCCGGTCAGCCGCAGGGCGGCGAGACCGACCACGAAGGCGAGAACGCCGCAGAGGGCGGCGGCGACCACGAACTCGACGAGCACCAGGGGGATGGGATAGGCGCCGTCGACGTCGAAGGTCTTGGTCGACATCACGGCGGCCACGAAGCCGCCCGAGGGCGTAGAACCCCGGGCTGGCCAGGGACAGCTGCCCGGCCAGGAGGGGAAGGTAGAGCGACAGGCCGAGGACGCCGCCGAGGACCATGGAGACGTAGATGGTCCCCTGCGAGTTGAGGAAGTCGAGCACGCTCCTCGCTCAGACCTTCTGCACCTGGGCCCGGCCGAGCAGACCCTGGGGGCGGACGAGGAGGACCACGAGCAGCACCACGAACGGGACGGCGTCCTTGTAGGCGTTGAGGCTGGCCGGCACGAAGGACTCGGCCACTCCGATGACGAGGCCGCCGACGACCGCTCCGGGGATGTCACCGAGCCCGCCCAGCACGATGACGGCGAGACCCTTGAGCCCGATGGCCACCCCGAACTGGTAGTTGAAGCTGCCCGCCAGCCCGATGAGGGCTCCGGCGATCCCGCCGAGGAAGCCGGAGAGGAAGAACGACAGCCGGATGAGCCGGTCGGTGTCGATGCCCAGCAGGCGGGCGGTGGTGAGGTCCTCGGCCACCGCCCGCAGGCCCTTGCCGGTGCGGGTGCGGTTGACCAGCAGGGTCAGGGCGACGACCATCACCATGGACACGGCGAAGATCACGATCTGCTTGGTGCGGATCACGACGGGCAGCTCGCCCCCCAGCAGCGTGACCGACGCCCGCATGCTCCCGAGGGTCTCGCCGAAGCTGTAGTTCTCCGCTCCGAACAGGTACTGCAGGATGTTGACGGTGGCGATGGCCACGCCCAGCGACGACACCAGCGTGAGCAGCGGGTCGGACCCGCGCCGGCGCAGCGGCCGGAAGGCGAGCCGCTCGACGACCACGCCGAGGAGACCGGCGCCGAGCGCGCCCACGGCCAGGGCCAGCCAGAAGTTCAGCTCCAGCGGGAGGCTGGCGTTGCGCAGCTGTCCGTTGCGCCCGAAGGCGGCGCCGGTCAGGGCGTAGGTGAGGTAGGCGCCCACGGTGAAGATGGCGCCGTGGGCGAAGTTGATGACCCGCAGGATCGAGAAGACGAGCGTGTAGCCGAGGGCGAAGAGGGCGTACACGCTGCCGATGGCGATGCCGTTGAGGAGCTTCTGGAAGAGGAGGCGCATCAGTTGGTGAGGACGAACCGGCCGCCCTTGGCGCCGGCGTCCATCTTGATCTGGGCCACGTAGAACTTCTGCTGCTTGATCTCTCCCTCCGGGTCGAAGGCGATCGTGCCCAGCGGCGTCTCGTAGGTTCCCGACAGCACGGCGCTGTTCAGCTCCGAGCGCAGCGTCTTGAGATCCATCGTCTCCAGACGCTTGGTCTTGTCGAGGCGTCCGCAGAGCGTCGACGAAGACCTGGACACCGGTGAACGTCTGGGCGGTGAACTGCGGAGGCTGCCTGCCTGGTCTGCTCGGTGTAGGCGGCCACGAAGGCCTTGTTGATCGGGTTGTCGACGGCCGGGCTGTAGGCCTGGGCGATCAGGATCCCTCGCAGAAGCGTCCGCACACCGGCAGGACGTTGGTGGTGTTGAGCCCGTTGCCGCCGATGACGAGCCCCTTGTAGCCGAGTTCCCGCAGCTGGCGGACCAGGTTGCCTCCGTCGGCGGCCAGCCCCGAGACGATGACGAGCTGCGGCTTCGAGCCGACGATGTTGGTCACCTGGGAGGTGAAGTCGGTGTCGGAGGTCTGGAAGCGCTGCACGAGGGCCAGGTCGAGACCCTTCTTCTTCACCGTGGCCTGGAAGATCTTCGTCTCCGAGGCCGAGAAGGCGTCGTTCTGGGCGAAGGCCACCGCCACCCGTTTGATGTCCGGGTTCAGCTTCAGCGCCTGTTCCACGGCCAGCGGCGCCACGACGTCCACCCCGGCGGAGACCCGAGCGACGAACTTCCCGATCTGGGGGATGCCCTTGGCCGTGTTGGACGGGCCGAGGACGGGCACACCGGCCGCCTCGGCCCGGGTGTCGGCGGCGAACGCCTGCTGGGACAGCGTCGGGCCGACGATGCCGAGAACCCCGGCGTTGATCACGGCCTGGAAGGCGTTGATGGCGCCGATCTCGTCGCCGCCGGTGTCCTGGAAGAGAAGCCTGACGGGCCGGCCGTTCACACCGCCGTCGGCGTTGAGGATCTTCTCGGCGATCCGGGCCCCGATGACCTCCTCCTGGCCGAGCAGGGCGACGTTCGACGTCTCGGCCACGGCGATCCCGATAAGGACCGCATCTCCCGACACCTGTTGGCCGGCGCCGGTGTCAACGGCGGGCTGCCCGGCCGTCTTGGCCGCCTGACCGCCCTGGGCCCGCGACGACGATACGGCGCAGCCTCCGATGAGGAGTGCGCAGATCAGCGGCACCAGGGGATGACGGCGCGCCCGAGCCATGGTTCCCAACCGTATCTGCCGGTGTGTCCCATTTCTGGGTATTCCAACCAGTTTCTCGCTATGCGCGTCGGGTACCCGCGGAGTGCGGGCCCCGGCGACGCTGCCGCGGCCCCTTCCTTGAAAAGGAGAAACCATGCGTCGACACGTACTTTCCGCCACAGCTCCGGCATGCCTTCTCCTCGGTCTGACCCCGGTGGCCGCCGGGGCCGCTGTGGCCCCTCCGGGGAACGCCACGGCCGCCGCCGCCCAGGTCAGCGACCTGGTCGGGATTTCCAGCACGGGCGCGTCGGCCGACGACGGCAAGTCCGACGCCAAGGCCACCCCCGTGTCTGTCGGTGGCGACCCGGCGGCCGGCACCGGTGGCTCGCAGGCCGGCGAAGGCGAGTCCGGCGGCGCCCTCATTGACACCGGTCCCGGCCAGGCGCCCCGCGTCAAGGTGGCGCCGTGGAAGGCGTCGGCCAAGGGGTCGAAGGACTCGACCGGGCGATCGTCCCGGGCCTCGGCGGCCGCCGCCGAGGTCGAGATTCCCGACACCTTCAAGGTCGGCGTGTTGACCAGCGACTCGGCTGCCGAGCACTCCGCCGAGCGGAGCCACGGGACGAGCGCTTCCAATGCCGCCGACATCTCCTCGGGCACCAGCCGTCTGGTCCTGTTGCACTCCGAGGTCGACAGCAACGCCAAGGGCCACTCGTATCTGGTCGGTGTGGGCGGCGCGGAGATCGGGACGGAGGAGCAGCTCGGTGAGATCTGCGCCCTCGACGCCGCCGGCGTGGCGGCGCTGTCCTGTCTGACCGCGTCCGGTGGCGTGGCCAACGGCATCACCACCGGCTCCGCCGAGGTCCTCGGCGTGGAGACGGCGCTGGGCCTCAACCCCGTGAGCGCGTTCGCCACCACCGCCACCGCGGCGACCGGTTCCATCACCCCGCCGCCCTCGATCCTCGAGCAGGTGGCCGCGCCGATCCTCGCCGCTGAGGTGCCCCGGGCGGTGGCCCCGGCGCCCGCCGCCGAGCTGCCCCGAACCGGTACGGAGGCGGCCCCGCTGGCGGCGTCCGGTCTCACCGGCCTGGCCGGTGGGCTGGCGCTCCGGCGCCTCGCCCGGCGCCGCAAGGGCGCCTGACGGGCCAGGTGTGGGCTGGGGGTCGGCCTGGGTAAACGATCCAGGCGACCCCCGACCCGGCACCGGAGGCACATGGCGCACGTACTGCTGATCGAGGACGACGCCCGCATCCGCGAGATCGTCGAGCGCGGTCTCGGGTCCCGCGGGTTCGTCATCACATCGGCCGAAGACGGGCCGGCCGGGCTCGACCTGGCCCGCAAGCTCGATGTCGACGTGGTCCTCCTCGACCTGATGCTGCCCGGCATGTCGGGTCTGGAGGTGCTGCAGGAGATCCGCCTGGCCAAGCCCCGCCTGCCGGTGGTGGCGCTGACGGCCCTCGACGACACCCGCTCCAAGGTCGCCGGGCTCGACGCCGGCGCCGACGACTACCTGACCAAGCCGTTCTCCCTGGAGGAGCTGGCCGCCCGGGTGCGGGCCCGGATGCGGTCCCGGGAGACCGACGCCGGCGCCCTCAAAGCCGGGCCCCTCACCGTCGACCCCGTCGCCCACCGGGCGGTGCTGGACGGGCGGGAGGTGGCGCTGTCAGCCCGGGAGCTGGCTTTGCTGGCTGCCTTCGTCCGCCACAGCGGACAGGTCCTGTCCCGCTCCCAGTTGCTCGACATGGTCTGGGACCTCAACTTCGACCCCGGCTCCAACGTGGTCGAGGTCTACGTCGCCGCCCTGCGCCGCAAGATCGGCTCCGAGTGGATCGACACCGTGCGGGGAATGGGCTACCGCTTCTCGCCCCCGGTCGAGGCGGCCGCCGAGACCGGCCGGTGAAGGCGCCGTGAAAACCGCCGCCGCCGTGCTGGTCGGGTCGCTGCTGTTCTTCGTGGGCGTCGTGACGGGGATCGGCCGGAGGGAGCCGGCCCCGCCCCCGATGGCCATACCGCTCGGCGCCGTCAACCCGGCCACCACCGCCGATCCGTCGACCGCCAGCACGCGCCCTCCGGGCGGCGCCGGCCGGTCGACGACAACGAGACCGGCGGCCACCCCCTCGAGCTCCAGCGTCCCGACGAGCACGACGAGTCCCACCCACCCGGCGGGCTCGACAGAGCCGCCGGGTCCGGGGACGGGGACCGGAGCCACCGACCCGACCGCCACCACCACGACCCCAACCACGGCCACCACCGCCACGACCGCGCCGTCGACGACCTCAACCACCGCCGGTTCCGGTGACGTGGAACACGTCGACAACCAGGTGGACTGCACCTCGACCGACAAGCGGGGCAAGGGAAAGCGGGAACCCTGCCCGTCCACCACCACGTCGACCGGGCAATCGGGTGGCGGCGACGGCCGCTGAGCCGGGACGGGCGGCGCCGGCCACCGGCGCTGAGCGCCGGCGAGCGGTCAGCCTGCCGACCCGGCTCACGGCCATCGCCGCCCTGCTGGTGGCGGCCACCGTGCTGGTGGTGGGCGGCGTCGCCGTCCGCCTGATACGCGACGACCTCGGCGCCACCCTCGACCGGCGGCTCGACTCCGCCGCCACCTCGTTCCGCACCGGGCCCGCCGGCCGGGTCACCGACCGCGCCCAGCTGACCGCCGAGGCCCGGCGGTGGCTGGCCGTCCAGGCCCACGCCGGTGACGAAGTGATCGCCGTCCGCACCGCCGGCGGCGAGGTCCTGTCCACCAGCGGCGGTCTCAGCCTCGAGGCCATCGGCCGGGTCGACGACCTGTTGGCCTCGACCGAGGCGCGGTGGTGGACGGTGCCCGCCGGGGACGACGGGCACGTCCGGGCGCTCACCGTTCCGCTCGTGCTGCGGGGGAATCCCAGCGGCACCCTGCTGGTGGCCGCCACCACCCGGGGCGTCGAACGGACGGTCGACCGTGTCCTGTCGGCCGTGGGCTGGGCCAGTGGCCTCGGGCTGGCGTTCGCCGTGGCCCTGGCCTTCATCTCCGTCCGCCGCACGTTGCGGCCCCTATCCCGCATGGCTGCCGAAATCGACGCCATCGAGCCCCGCGGTGAGCTGCCCGACTGTTTGGCCGCCACCGTCGACGCCCCCGAGGACGAGGTGGGGCGGGTGGCGGACGCCTTCGACAAGCTCCTCGGCCGCATCGACGAGGCCATCGCTTCGCAGCGGCGCTTCATCTCCGACGCCTCCCACGAGCTGCGCACCCCTCTCACCGTGGCCCGGGGCCACTTGGAGCTCGTCGGCCGGCTCGACGACCCCGACGCCGACCGTTCGATCCGCCTGGCGCTGGAGGAGCTCGACCGGGTCGGCTCGATCGTCGAAGAGCTGCTGCTCCTGGCCCGCCTCGACGAAGGTCTGGCGCTCGCCCGCCAGCCCGTGGAGGTCGACCTGCTGCTGCGGGAGGCGGCCGTGCGGGGCATGGTGCTCGGCCAGGGCTCCGGGGATTCGGGGGTGTCCCCCGAAGACAGGGTCACGGTCGACGCGCCGGAGGGGCTCACCGCCCGGGCCGATCCCGACCGACTCCTCCAGGTCGTGAGCAACCTGATCGGCAACGCCTTCCGCCATGGCGGGGCCGACGCCACCGTCACGCTGGCCGCCCGCCCCGACGCCCGCGGCGGCGTGGTGATCGACGTCGCCGACAACGGGCCGGGCATCGCGCCCTGTGACCTCCCGCAGATCTTCGACCGCTTCTACCGGGGTTCAGCCGCCCGGCGGGGTGCCCCCGGAGGCGCCGGACTCGGCCTGGCCATTGTCGGTTCGCTGGTCGAGGCGATGGACGGATCGGTGTCCGTCCGCTCGACTCCCGGGCAGGGCACGAGCTTTTCGATCCGGCTCCCGGACGCCGCGCTGCCGGCGCCCGAAGGCGCCGGCAGCGGTTCCGGACGTGAGGGAGAGCCGTCCGGACAGGTTGGTGATCGTCGGGTTGCTCAGCGGTAGACGCGGCGGGTGACGCTGCGCCGTACCGGCGGCTCGTCGGCGATGACGACATCGCCGCGGTCGAGGACCACTTCGTCGTCCCGCCGGTAGGGCCGCGGGCTCCAGGTGTCCCACAGCACCAGCGAGAACAGCATGCCGAGGAGTCCGATGACCATGAGGATCACGCCGATGGTGTCGAGGTCGATGCCTTCCACACTGGTCTCCACGGCGAAGGTCAGGATGGCCCCGACAGCGAGGAAGAACAGGCTGATACCCGTAGCCATGATGGCCTCCTTGGGATCGGTCGAATCGTTGTCATGCCTTCATTCGTTTCCCGCCGTGTGAAGGGCTCGTGAGCGGAGTCTGAAAATTTCCTCATTTCCACAAAAGGGACGTACGTGCCGCGCCGCCTTGACCTCAAGTTAACTTGAGGTCTTAACCTCGGCGTCAGGGGTTGCCGATAAGGGAGCGAATCCGCCGACTCCGGCAAACCAGCGAACGGCGAAGGGCGACACACGATGGACTTGGGGTTCAGCCACTGGATGGCGCTGGAGAGTGCCATGCACGGCGAGAAGTCGCGCCGCCGGTTCACGAAGGCGACCATCCGGCGAATCGCGGCCTTCGCCCGTCCGCACTACCGGGCGCTGGGCGTCTTCCTCGTTCTGTCGGTGGTCTCGGCCTTCCTGGCTGTGGCCACGCCCGTCCTGGCCGGATGGGTGGTCGACGCCCTCATCAAGAGTGGTTCCGAGGGACGGGTCCTGTTCCTGGCCGGGGGGATCGCCGTCGTGGCCGTCCTCGACGCCGCTGTCGGCATCGCCGCCCGGTGGCAGTCGGCCCGCATCGGCGAAGGGCTCATCCTCGACCTGCGCCGCACCGTCTTCAGCCACATCCAACGGATGCCGGTGGCCTTCTTCACCCGCACCCGTACCGGCGCGCTGGTCAGCCGGTTGAACAACGACGTCATCGGCGCCCAGCGGGCCTTCACCTGGACGCTGTCGGGCGTCGTCAGCAACGTCATCACCCTGATCCTCACGCTCGGCGTGATGTTGCGACTGTCCTGGTCGATCACGCTGCTGTCCATGGTCCTGCTGCCGGTGTTCGTCGTCCCGGCCCGCCGGATGGGTGGCCGCCTGGCCCATCTCCACCGCGAGGCGGCCGACCACAACGCCGCCATGACCACGCAGATGACCGAGCGGTTCTCCGCTCCGGGCGCCACGCTGGTCAAGCTGTTCGGCCGCCCCGCCCGGGAGGAGGCCGAGTTCGCCGGCCGGGCCGAGCGGGTGGCCAAGATCGGTGTCCGCACGGCCATGGGCCAGTGGGTCTTCCTCACCGCCCTGGCGGTGGTGTCGTCGCTGGCGCTGGCGCTGGTCTACGGGCTCGGCGGCTGGCTGGCGCTGCGGGGCCGACTCGAGCCCGGCACGGTCGTGACGCTGGGTCTGCTCCTCACCCGGCTGTACGCCCCGCTGACGGCGCTGGCCAGCGCCCGGGTCGACGCCATGACCGCCCTGGTCAGCTTCGAGCGGGTCTTCGAGGTGCTCGACCTCGAGCCCCTGATCACCGAGAAGCCCGACGCGGCCAGGGTGCCCGACGGGCCGGTGTCCATCGAGTTCGGCAATGTGCACTTCGCCTATCCGTCGGCCGACCGGGTTTCGCTGGCCTCGCTCGAGGAGGTGGCCACGCTTGACACCCGCAGCGGCGTGGAGGTGCTGCACGGCATCTCATTCCGGGTCGAGCCCGGCCAGTTGGTGGCGCTCGTCGGATCGTCGGGCGCCGGCAAGTCGACCATCGCCTCGCTGGTTCCTCGCCTCTACGACGTGGACGACGGTGAGGTGCTCCTCGGGGGCGTCGACGTGCGGGACCTGTCCTTCGACTCGATGCGGGAAACACTTGGAATGGTGACCCAGGACGGGCACCTGTTCCACGACTCGATCCGGGAGAACCTCCGCTTCGCCGCCCCCGACGCCACCGACGAGGAGCTGTGGGAGTGCCTGGGCAAGGCCCGGCTGGCCACGCTGGTCGAGTCGCTCCCCGACGGGCTCGACACCGTGGTGGGCGAGCGGGGTTACCGCCTCTCCGGCGGCGAGCGCCAGCGGCTCACGATCGCCCGCCTCCTGCTGGCCAAGCCCCGGGTGGTGATCCTCGACGAGGCCACCGCCCACCTCGACTCCACCTCCGAGGCGGCCGTGCAGGCGGCGCTGGTCGAGGCGCTGGCCGGTCGGACGGCGCTGGTCATCGCCCACCGCCTCTCCACGATCCGGGCCGCCGACGCCATCGTCGTCGTCGAAGACGGCCGGATCGCCGAGCAGGGCACCCACACCGAGCTCCTGGCCCTGGGCGGCCGCTACGCCGAGCTCTACCGCACCCAGTTCGAGGACGACACGCCGGCCGAAGCCGTCGCCTGAAGGATTTTTAATCCGGCGCTCAAGCGCCCTTCATCTGGGCGGGCATTCCAAGAACCCGAGAGGGTCAGCGGAGACCCCCACCTGAAGGAGCTGGAGCGATGCGCGGAAACGTCGTCAGGATTGGATCCACCGCAGCCGGCGTCCTGCTGGCCCTCGGTCTCTTCGCCACACCCCCGGCCGGTGCCACGGGCTCCGGCAAGCACTCCAAGAGCGACCGGCATGAGGTCCGGAGCGAGCGCAGCGATCGCGGGAAGTCGAGCTGCTTCGAAGCCTCGGGTCGCGTGCAGGGCCGCTCGCAGTCAGACCCCGACGGCATGAGCAACGGCGGCGCCGACAAGCCCGGCTGCACTGGCGGCTTCGACGCCGACCGGGACGGCAACAACGGCTGCGGCAACGACGCCGACCGGGAAGACGACAACAACGGGAGGTGCGGCGGCGAGAAGGTTCGCGGCGACCGCCGGACGAAGCCCGCCCGGGACGACGCGGCCAAGGTGAAGGCGGCGAAGCTCGAATCCGACAAGAAGGACCGCTGCCGGCGGGACGAGAGCGACACCCCGCCGACCACCGCTCCGACGACCGTGGCGCCGGCCGACATCGAGGCCTGCAGCTGCCCCAAGGACGACACCACCACCGGGGCTTCAGTTGACACGGTGAAGGTCAGCACCGCGGCGACGCCCGACGTGGCCCTGCTGGCCGCCGAGGCCCCGACCACGACGACGACCGCCCCCACCGAGGTTCTGGGTGCGACCCTGACCAACCCGGCGGCCGTGGAGTCCACGACCACCACGACCACGCCCACCGAGGTGCTGGGCCAGACGCTGGAGCAGCCGAGTGCCAGCGCCCTGCCCCGGACTGGCGCCGGCATCGCCGGCCTGGCCCTCCTCGGCGGCCTCCTCTTCGGCGGTGGCCGCCTCCTTGTCCTCGCCCGCCGGTTCCTGCGCATCGGCTGACGGGCGAGGCCGCATCCCCGTTCCCCCTGCGGGGATGAGCGTCCGCTGCCGTCTCCCGATCGATTGGCAGCGCAGGCTGAATGAGCGAGCAGTCTGAAGCGCCGGGTGGCTCGGCACCAGCCACCCGGCGCTTGGCGCGCCGCAGTCCGAGCCTTCAGGTTCCGGCTAGGGCAGGATCTCGACGTACCCGTCCGTTCCGTGGACGCGGATCCGCTGCCCATCCCGGATCAGCCGGGTGGCCTGCTGCACCCCCACGACGGCCGGCAGGCCGTACTCCCGGGCGATCACCGCGCCGTGGGTCATGAGGCCCCCCACTTCCGTCACCAGGCCTTTGATGGCGACGAACAGGGGCGTCCAGCTGGGGTCGGTGTAGGCGGTGACCAGGATGTCGCCCGGTGCGAGATCGGCTTCTGCGATGTCGAGGATGACGCGGGCCCGTCCCTCGATGGTGCCGGCGGAAACGGCCAGGCCGGCCAGAGCGCCGGCCGGCAGGTCGTGGCGTCGGTACGTCCCGGAGATGCCCTCACCATCTGACGTGAGCACCCGGGGCGGCGTGAGCGCTTCATACGACCGGAAGGCGTCCTGGCGCTGGCGGATGAGCTGGTCGTCCACCTGGTTGGTGCGCACGACGGCACCCAGCTCGGAGAACGTGAGGTAGAAGATGTCCTCCTTCTCACGAAGCACCTGTCGCTCCACGAGGCGCTCGGCTTCTTCCAGCAGCGCTCGCTTGTAGACGAAGTAGCGGCTGATCCAGGCGTACTTCGGGTACTCCCGGTACCCGATGAAGGTGCGGACCCGGTCGATCTTCGCCTTGACCTCTTCGGCCTTCTGCTCCCCGTCCGGCAGGACCCGCAGGCGCTCCAGCAGCTCCTGTTCCTTCTCCTGCGCCTCCTGCCGCCCTTGCTCGAAGCGACGGGCGCCGGCGCCCGGCTCGAAGTTCTTGATGTTGCCGAGGATGAGGGGCACGAGCGCGCTGGGACGTTCGCTCCAACGGGGCTTCGTGATGTCGATCTCGCCGACGCAGCGCATGCCGTACTTGTCGAGGAAGGCCCGGATGGCGTCTCGCGCCTCCGGCCCGCCCTCGAGCTTGACCAGCTCGTCCAGGAAGCCTTCGTCCTCGACGTGCTGCAGGGCGGCCACCACATCCGGGTGGGGGCGGATCACGTCGGCCACGTCCAGGAGCGCCAGCCCCATCTCCGAGGTGACGTTGTTCGGGACCGACTGGGTGAGCGTGTCGGCCGGGTTCTTCTCACCCAGCCACGCCAGCAGCTGCTCGTTGAGCCACAAGGTGGCCTCTATCGCCGACATGAACACCTGATGGCTCCGCGGGTCGAACAAGATCCGCTTCAGTTCCTGGATGTCCTCAAGGATGAAGTCGAGCAGCGCTGAGCCTGACTTCGTCCGGATGTCGCGCTTCAAGGTGGCGATGGACGCCTCGTTGCGCCCGATCAGCTCGGCGACGATGGCCGGATCGGTCTCGATCGGCGCGGGCGGGGCTGGCGGGCCGCCAGCCGGCGGTCCGACTGGGCCGTCGTCGGGGACCGGCCGGATGAAGTCGCCGCGCTCGAGGACGGTCTCCAGCGCGTCCCTGGTCAGCGGGTCGTGCTTCCCCACCATCTCCACGAAGCCGGCGCGGCTGGCGGGCGAAGCGAGGCGCGCGGTGACGTCGACGAACAGCCTCCCGCCGGCCTCGAACATGGGCGCCGGGGTCAGCAGCAGCCAGAAGGACAGCCCCAGGGGTTTCATTGCGTCGGTCATCATCTGCTGATGGCCGGTGGAGAGGTAGACGCGGTTCTCTTCGTCGCCGGCCCCGGGGATGGGGAACAGCGTGGTGATCGGCCGGCTCTGGACGATGTGGAACCCATCGTCGTCCAGACACCATTCGATGTCCTGGGGGCGGCCGAAGTGCTCTTCGATCCGCCGGCCGAGCTGCGCGAGCTGCACGACCTGCGCATCCGTCAGCGTCGGCTGCTCCTGCGTCTCGACCGTTTTGGCGACGACCTCGCCGCTGCGCACCTTGTAGACGTCCGGGTTCACCAGGCCGGAGACCAGAGCCTCGCCGAGGCCGAAGCAGGCCTCCACGGAGGCGACCTTCCGGTTGGAGGTGACGGGGTCGGCCGTGAACAGGACGCCGGCCGCCGCCGGGTTGACCATCTTCTGCACGACCACGGCCATGTGGACCTTCCGGTGGTCGAAGCCGTTCCGCAGGCGGTAGGTCACGGCCCGCTCGGTGAAGAGCGAGGCCCAGCACCGGCTGACGTGCTGGAGGATCGCCGCCGGCCCCACGACGTTCAGGTACGTGTCCTGCTGGCCGGCGAAGGAGGCTGTCGGCAGGTCCTCCGCCGTCGCGCTGGACCGGACGGCATAGGCACCCTGCTCGCCGAGCCGGGCGAGCGGGCGGGTGATCGCCGCCGCCAGATCGTCGGGGATGGCGATCCCTTCCAGGGTTCGGCGGATCTCCGCGCTGAGCGCGCCGATCGCCTCCCGGTCGTCAGGCCTCAGGCTTGCCAGCCGATCGAGCCGATCGCCGATCGACGGCGCTTCCGCCATGATCCGCCGGAAGGCGTCGGTCGTCACGCAATAGCCGGCCGGCACGCGGATGCCTTCGATCCGCGAAAGCTCCCCCAGGTGCGCGCCCTTGCCGCCAACGACCGCGGCCTGCGTCTGGTCGATCTCCTGGAAATCCAACACATAGCGACCCATTGGCATCAATGCTACGAACCGGCGTTCCTTTTCCGCTATATCCCGGTAAACGAACGCCAGTTGGCCACCGGCGGCGGCTGCACCAGCCACCCGGCGCTTGGCGCGCCGACCGGCGTCGCTAGCATGGCTCCTCCGACGGAGGAGGAACCCATGATCGGTGAGCCCACGACGTTGCCGTTCGTCCTGCGGCGGCTGTCGCCGGGGGATGAACTCGGGGGCGCCCTGCGGCTGATGGCCGGCTACGTCGCCGAGATCCGCCGCAACCTCTTCGAAGGTCACGGTCTCCGGCTGGAGGACGCCACTCCCGACTCCGATCAGCTGGTCGAGATCACCAGGCTGCTCGAGCCGCCGCAGTGCTTGTACCTGGCCGAAGTCGATGGGGAGCCCGCCGGTACCTGCGGCCTGAAGCAGATCTCACCGACCGTCGGCGAGATCAAGCGCATGTACGTCGACCCCGTCGGGCGGCGCCGGGGCGTGGGACGGGGGCTGCTCGAGCGGGTCGTCCACGACGGCCGGGCCGCCGGCTACCGGACGCTGCAGCTGGAATCGGCTCTGTGGATGATCGAAGCCCACGCCCTCTACCGCAGCTGCGGCTTCGTCGACGCCCCGCCCTTCCCCGATCCGGAGTTCGGCTGCTTCCCGGGCTACGAGCACCTGGCCCGCTACATGACGCTCAGCCTCGAGCGGCCATGACCGGCCGCAGCCGCTCCCGGTTCATCGACCCGGCCGTCGCCGACTACGCGCTCGACCACTCCAGCGGGCCCGACGCCGTCCAGCTGGAGCTGCAGCACGTCACCGCCGAACGGACGGGCCGGGCGGCCGGCATGCAGATCGGCGACGACCAGGCCGTTCTGCTCGAGATCCTGGCCCGGGGGATCGGTGCCCGCCGGGCGGTGGAGGTCGGCACGTTCACCGGCTACTCGGCCCTGGCCCTGGCCCGGGGCATGGGCCCCGACGGGCGGCTCCTGTGCCTCGACGTCAGCGAGGAATGGACGAGCATCGCCCGGGCCCACTGGGAGAAGGCCGGTGTCGCCGACCGGATCGAGCTGCGGATCGGCCCGGCGCTCGACACGCTGCGGGAACTCCCGCCCGTCCTCTTCGACCTGGCCTTCGTCGACGCCGACAAGGTCAACTACGGCGCCTACTACGAAGAGCTTCTCCCGAGAATCCGCCCCGGCGGCCTGTTGCTCGTCGACAACACGCTGTGGAGCGGCGCCGTCCTCGACCCGAAGGACGACAGCGATGACACGCTGGCCATCCGGGCCCTCAACGACCGGATCGCCGCCGATCCCCGGGTGCGGGTCGTGCTCCTCCCCATCGGCGACGGCCTGACCGTCGCCCAGCGCCTCCCCGGCTGACTCAGCCGCTGGCGCTGGCGCTGGCGGACGGAATGAGGGCTGGTGTCTCCGCCTGCGGCCAATTCCCGGCGGCGCCGGCGGCGGGGAGAGCCGGGAGGAAGGGCTTCCAGGGGATGGGCTGCGCCGGGGTCGGCTCGACTTCCGGTGGCTCGGCGTCGACGGGTGTGGCGGCCTCGACGGGCGGGTCGTCGCCGATGGGAGTGTCGTCGGCGTCGACCGGGAGGATCTCCGGGCCTTCCCGGCCCAGGCCTCCGTCCTGCCAGTCGATGTGATGGCGCATCTGGATGTGGCGCAGGGAGAGCCCGACCTGATCGGGGTTGGAGCCGTCGGGGATCCCCGGCCCGCTGGTCGAATCGCGTCGGCTCCAGCCCCTCGAACGAGCGAGAGCGTGAAGTCGGCGTGAGTCGAACACGAGTACGGCGAACAACAGAAGTACGAGCAGATCGGCGAGACCTAGGCTCCGCATCAGTCCTCCTCCCGGGCGGATGTTCGAGCCTTCGGTACGCCACTGTCCGGATTGGCACCTGCCCTGTCCAGGCGAGGCCGCGCCTTTGGGGGCATTTCGGGCTGTATGCACCCTCGGGTTTTCGCCTCTCTTAACCCTGGGGCACAGATCGAAGGGGCCGCTCAGATCCTCCGCATGAGCTTCAGCAGCACGTTGGTGACGGGGCCGTAGGGCGGGTAGAGGAGCTTGGCGCCGGTGAAGCTCCCGATGCCGCGCTGCTTGAACACCGGCTTGAGGTGGGAGAACGTGTCGAAGCCCTCGCCGGTGTGGTAGGCGCCCATCCCGCTGGGGCCGATCCCGCCGAAGGGCATGTCGTCCTGGAGGTAGTGCATGAGGGTGTCGTTGATCGCCACGCCGCCACTCGTCGTCTGCTCCAGCACCTTCTCCTGCGTGGCCCGCTCGTTGGAGAACACGTACAGGGCCAGCGGGTTGTCGACGCTCGTTGACGAAGCTGATGGCGTCGTCGACCGAGCCGTAGCCCCGCACCGGGAGCACCGGGCCGAAGATCTCGTCCTGCATCACCCGCATGTCGTCGGTGGGATCGAGGACGATCGTGAGGGGCAGCTTGCGTTCGGCCCGGCTCTCGGCCGGGTCGGCCGCCGTCTCGATCACCGCGCCCTTGGACCGGGCGTCGGCCACCGTGTCGGTGAGGCGCTGGTAGTGGTGGTCGTTGATGACGGCGGTGTAGTCGTCGTTGCCGGCCAGCTTCGGGTAGAGCTTCCTGGCCGCCGCCTGGGCGTAGGTGGCGAACTCCCGCTCCTTCCCCTGCGGTACGAGCACGTAGTCGGGGGCGATGCAGATCTGGCCGGCGTTGAGCAGCTTCCCCCACACGATCCGCTCCGCCGCCCAGGCCAGCGGGTAGTCCTCCCCGACGATGACCGGGCTCTTCCCACCGAGCTCCAGCGTGACGGGCGTGAGGTTCTCGGCCGCCGCCCGCATGATGTGGCGGCCAACGGCGGTGGAACCGGTGAACAGCAGGTGATCGAGGGGAAGGGCAGCGAACTCCTGCGACAGCTCCAGCCCGCCGTTGACCACCACGACCTTCTCGGGTGGGAAGCGGTCGGCCACCAGTCGGGCCAACAGCTCGCCGATGTTGGGCGTCAGCTCCGACATCTTGAGCATCACCCGGTTCCCGGCAGCCAGCGCCGAGCTGAGCGGCCCGACGGCGAGGTTGACCGGGAAGTTGAACGGCACCATGATCCCCACGCAACCCTTCGGCTGGGGGATGACGCGGTTGGCGGCCGGGACGAACCAGATGCCCGTCTTCCGCTTGCGGGGCTTCATCCAACCGCCCACGTGGCGGCGGGCGAAGCGGACGGTGTGCAACGTGGTGGCGATGTCGGCGATCTCGGTCTCGTAGGCCGACCGGGCACCGAAGTCGTCTCCCAGCGCCTTCTTGATCGCTTTACGGTTTTCGAGCACGAGGTCGTGGACGGCGGTCAGGTCCGCTTGGCGCTGGGCGGCGCTCGGTGCTCCCTCGGCCTCGAACGCCTTGCGCTGAACGGCGAGGACACTGGCCAGCCCGCTGTCGGGTGAGGAGGAGGACGGGCTCATCATGCCTCCGCTTCTGCTCCGGCCTTCGTCTCGGCCGGCGTCGACTGCTTCCCGTTGGTCTCGACCGCCGCCTGGGCGGCGTCGCTGACATCGACGGTGCCCGGGTTGTGGTTGGGGATGTCGTAGTCGGGCCACTCCTGCCAGGGGAAGCGGCCGAGCGCCTTGTCGATCGGGTAGCGGAGCCGGCCGTGGTTCTTCATGTAGTGCCAAACGAAGTGGATCGAGAAGCACTGCGGGCGGACCCAGAAGCCGGACGGGATGGCGTCGAGCGGCGCCGGGTCGGCGATGGTCACGTCGGCGGCGATCGAACCCTCGCCGTCGTCGTAGGTCATACGGGCCAGGACCGTGCCGTCCCGCTCGGCGATCTGCGTCTCGCCGGTCATGATCGTGTTCCAGGGGATGCCGGGCATGGCCGGCGTACCGCTGTGGACCGGGCCGACGTGCCAGGCGATGGCGGTGGGGGCGCCGACGAGCCGGGCCAGGTTGCGGGTCGTGTCGGCCGCCCACAGCCGGTAGTACTCCATGTCCCGCTGGAACCAGCCCCGGGGGAAGACCCACGTCGGGTAGGCCGGCCAGCAGCAGCCGCCGAGGACGAGGTTGACGCCGGCGGCCACCATGCGCCGGGCGGTGCGGCCCCGGGCCGTCTCCCAGCCGCAGGCCAGACCGACCGTGCCGAGGGGATGGGTGAAGACGCCGTCGTCCTGGCCGCGGGTGTAGTAGTTGTACTCCCAGACGCTGGGCTCGTCCTTGTCGTGCAGGTTGGTGGTGCCGTCGGGGTCGGCCAGCACGTAGGTGTTGCGGGTGTCGCCGCCCCGCTTGGCCAGGAACCCTCCGCCCACGCTGCACCCCAGCTCGCGGGCCAGGTTCTTGAGCATCTGGTACGGCGCCCCGTCAACCGGTGTAGCGGCGTTCCGCAGCCGCTTGTCGTACACATTGGGACACGTGAACGCCTCGGGCAGGACGATGACCTGCGGGTTGTGCTCCCGGGCCGCGTCGCGCACCAGTTCCTCGCAGCGCTTCATGTTCCAGTCGAGCTCGGCGACCCGGAGGGCAGGCTGGACGGCGGCAACCTTGATCGTCTTCATGCGACTGTCTCCTTCACCGGGGCGGGGCTCCGTCGTGTGATCTCGCCTTCCTCGGCGAGGAGATCGCTGCGCTGGGGGACGGCGGCGGCCACGTAGCCGTCGGGGGCGGGCTTGGAGGTGACGGGCAGGGTGCCGCCCCAGGCGTCCCAGCTGTGGCCGACGACCCGCTTGCGCCGGGCGATCCGGCCCAGGTCGCGGTACAGGCGGCCCTTGGTGACCAGCTCGTCAACGACATCCTTGGCCACCAGCCGCTTCGGGTAGGCGGGGTTGACGGCGGCCTTGGCTGTCCAGTGGATGAGATGCGGGTAGCTGAGCAGCGCCTCGGCCGACTGCGTGCGGGCGAAGGTGTCGCCCAGCTGGCGGGACGCCTTGAAGTTCGGCTGGATCTTCTTGAACATCTCCAGCTCCACCGGCGAGACCGGGTGGGTGCGGCTGAGCCGAAGGGCGAAGTGGTAGCTGATGATGCAGTCCCGGTCCCGCTGCAGCTCCCACTCGTAGAGCCGGTTGTCGAGCCAGGTGGGGTTGTCGAGGGCGCCGGCGGCGGTGATGCCGAGGCGTCGACCGTAGTAGATGGCGTCGCGCACGCCCTGGGCGATAACCGGGTCCTTGAAGTGGCCGGCGTCGCCGACGAGGGCCCAGCCGGGGCCACTGGAGCGGCGGAAGTAGGAAAACGGGTCGGAGGCCTTGCGGAGCTTCGTGCGGGGCGCCCCCCCGGCGATGCGCTGCTTGAGCAGCGGGTACTGGTTGAGCCGCTCGTTCCAGTGGACGAGGCCCTGGTCGAACCTGGCCACCTGCTCCCGGGGCGGCATGAACAGGATGAGCCCGCCGTTGTCGCAGGTCGGGAAGTACATGCCCAGCGTGTCGCCCACCCGCCATTGAAAGAGCGTCTGGCGTTCCCGGCTGCCGGCCGGGTGGGGGTCATCGACGTACATGAACACGAGGCCCCGACCGTTCTCGTCACGGCGGTAGGGCTTGCTGGCGCCGACGGCCTCGGCCACCGTCGAGCGGCGCCCGTCCGCTCCGATGACGAGCTGGCAGTCGATCGTGCCGCGGTTGCCGTTGCGGTCCTGCCAGGTGACGGCCGACACGCGGCCGGCCTTCCACTCGAGGCCGGTGAACTTGGTCGCCTCCCGCACCTCGGCCCCGGCCTGGCGGGCGGTGTCGACGAGGATGGCGTCGAGGGTGGTGCGGCGGGGGCACATCCCGTAGTTGAAGCCGTCGACCGGGGTGTAGTGCCAGCTGACGTCGATGCCGCCGTGGTTCATCAGCACGTCGGGGTGCGTCGGCGTGCCGGTGGCCAGCAGCGGCTCCAGCGCCCCGAGGGCGTTGAGTTCCGCCACGCAGGTGGGGAAGATCACGTGCGTCGACAGCGTGTCGGACGGAAACGTCCCGGCGTCGAGAACGATGACCTTGCGGCCCCGGCGGGCCAGCTCGGCGGCGGCCGGCGAACCGGCCACCCGGGCTCCGACCACCACGACGTCGGCTTGTTCGCGAATCCCCTCGGGCATCGCCCAACCCCTCCCGTCGGTTGCGTGCGCTCCGCTGAACCTGACAGGTCGGGCCCCCGGGCCGCACCCACCTGGCAGATCGAACTCCGGGCGGGTTCCTCCACCTCCCAGGGCGAACGGGCGGCGTACAGTTTCCTGACATGGGGAGCGACGTGCAGGGGCGGAGGCCCAGGTGATGCCGGCTGAAGCCGGGCTGAGGGAGCAGATCTCGAACCTGCACAGCCTCTTCGTCCTCTCGATGATGATGACCGAGAGCCGCGATGCGGACGAGATCCTCAGTCTGGCGGTGACCTCTGTGTCATCGCTGGGCCCCTGCACGGTGGAAGGTGCCTATTCCCCGACCCCGGAAATGGACCGCTTCCGCCAGCCTCCGGGCCGCAAACGCAAGGCGCTCACCGCCGCCCTCCTCGCCCTCGGCACCGACGACGGCCCGGTCGGCGTCCCCGCCTCGGACTGGGGATGGGCCTACGCGCTCCGGAGTCTCGGCGGGCACTGGGGGTGGCTGGTGGTGGGCGCCGCCGGCCGAACCGACCGCCGACCAGCAGTTCCTCCTCAAGGTCCTGGCCCACCAGACGGGCAGCGCCCTGGAGAACGCCGCCCTCCACCGCCGGGAACGGGCCGCCACCGCCGAGCTCCGCCGGGTCAACACCGAGCTGGGTTCGGTCAACCAGCAGCTGGGGGCCACCGTGGCCGACCTGGAGCGCACCGCCACCATCCACGAGGCCCTCACCCGGGTCTCGGCGTCGGGGGCGGCGGAGGAGGGCATCGCCCGGACCGTCTTCGAGCTCACCGGTTTCGCGGTGGCGGTGGAGGACCGGTTCGGAAACCTGCGGGCCTGGGCCGGGCCCGACCGGCCCGACCCCTATCCCAAGCCCGACGCCCGCAAGCGGGCCCACCTATTGCGCCAGGCCCGGCGGGAGGGGCGGCCGATGCGCGACGGCGAACGGTTCTTCGCCCTGGCCCAGCCCCGCGACGAAGTCCTCGGTGTGGTGGCCCTCGTCGACCCGGAGGGCCGTGCCGGTCCCCACGAGGCGTTTGCTCTCGAGCACGGCGCGCTGGTGCTGGCGGCCGAGCTGTCCCATCTCCGCGGCCTGGGCGAGATGGAGCTGCGGCTGCGGGGCGACCTGGTCGACGACCTGTGCACCGGCACCGACGACGAGAGCGCCCACGCCCGGGCTCAGGCCATCGGCTACGACCTCCACCGGCCCCACGCCGTGGTCGTCGTCCAGGGCCGGGGGGGGGGCCGAGGGGCGGGAGAGGGGCCAGAGGCCACCGGCGAGGCCCTGGCCCGGGCGGTCGAGCGGGCCGCCGCCGATCTGGAGCTCGGCTCCCTGGTCGGCCGCCACCAGGGAGCGGTGGTGCTCCTGGCGCTCCGCTCTTCGACCGGATCGTGTGAGGAACTCCGCCAGGCGCTCGTGGCGGAGTTCCCGTCCGGCGCGGTGTCGATCGGGGTCGGCGGCCGCTGCGAGCGGCCGGCCGACTTCCCCCGCTCGGTGCGGGAAGCGTTCGTGGCCCTCGGGGTGCGCCAGGCCTCCCGCCAGCCGGCCGGCGTCACCACCTACGAGGGGCTCGGGATCTACCGGATCCTGGCCGGCGGCGAGCACACCGCCGAGGTCGAGGGGTTCGTGCGGGAATGGCTCGGGACGCTCCTCGACTACGACGTCGCCCACGGCGCCGAGCTGGTCAAGACCCTGTCGACCTACCTGGAGTGCGGCGGCAACTACGACGAGACGGCCGACGGGTTGGCCATCCACCGATCGACGCTGCGGTACCGCCTCCAGCGGATCCGGGAGGTCAGCGGCCTCGACCTCGGCGACGTCGACGCCCGCTTCAACCTCCATGCCGCCACCCGGGCCTGGAGGGTCCTCGGCTGGCTGAGCCCGCCAGATCAGGTCGTGGGGTTCGGATCTCGCGCCGCCAGGGTGAAGCAGCGGCCCATCCACAACCCGGAAGATAAAGGCATGCCCACGAAGAGCATCACGATCAACGGGCTCCAGGTCCGGGCCGGCGACCACATCTGCGCCTTCTACCGGGGCCGGGACGAGCGCGACCGGCTGGTCGTCCCCTACCTGCAGCAGGGCCTCAGGGGCGGCGACGTGTGCGTCTGCATCACTGGCGGCGCCGACCACCGCCGTCTCGAACGGTCGCTGCTCGACGGCTCTGAGGACGCCGACGGCGCCGACGGTCGGCTGCGGATGTTCGACGCCGAGGACACCTACCTGGCCGGCGGCTCCTTCTCGGCCGACCGGATGCTCACCTTCTGGGGCGACATCGGCCGGACGACGTTCGACGAGCAGGGTCACACCTTCGCCCGGGCGGCCAGCGACATGAGCTGGGCCCAGAACGTCATCACCGGCCCGCTGATCGACGACTTCATGGGCTACGAGGCGCAGGCCACCCGCTACGCCCGGGCCTACCCTCAGGTGGCCCTGTGCCTCTACGACCTCGACAAATTCCGGGGCGACGTCATCATCCCCGTCCTCAAGGTCCACCCCAAGGTGTTCTTCGGGGGGATGCTCCTCGAGAACCCCTACTTCGTCGACCCCGACGAGCTATAACCGTGAGGTGCTGCGGCGGGTCGTCGAACGAGCTGAGGGGATCGTCCGCAACCCCAAGGAGCTTCTCGGTCTGCTGACCGCCGCCGAACGGCGCCTCGACCGGGTCGACGCCGGGTGGCTCACCCCGGTCAAGAAGGAGCTCCAGACCATGCTGCGGCTCCTGCGGGCCTACGGCGACGGCACCTACCGGGAGGTGTCGGGGAAGAACCTGGCCCTGGCCGGCCTCGGCCTGCTCTACCTGGTGTCACCCCTGGACGTAATACCCGACTTCCTCCCCGCCGGGCTCGCCGACGACGCCGCCGTCATCGGCTTCGTCCTGAGGCAGGTCCGCAGCGAAATCGTCGCCTTCGAGGCGTGGGAACGAGCTCAGGGCAGCCAGGAGGGGTGACGGTAGCCGCTGTGGCTGGCCAGCCGCCGCGTGCTCGCCGTCGCGCCACAGCCACAGCGACACCTCGGAATCGTCGCCGGCCTCGACTGACGGGGTCGTCGAGTACAGCAGCGAATGGCCGGTGGCGTCGAAGGCGACGTGGTCGACGAAGATCTGGCCCCGGGGGAGGCGGACGACGGTGCTGCGGAGGCGGCCGTCCTTGCGGAGGAGCACGAGGCTGTCGCGGACCTCTTCGTCGGAACGGCCGCAGCGGCGGACGGCCACGACGCCGTCGTTGGCGTCGGGGCTGAACCCGAGCACCCCCATCCGGCACCCCGCCGTCCGTTCGACCGCATTGAAGGCCCGGTTGGCGGCGATGTCGCCGTCGTCATCGATCTCGAGGAGACGGACCCGCTCGCCGTCGGCGGAGACGGCCAGCAGGTGGTCGCCGGCCCGGTTCCAGGCCAGGGGCACGAGCCCCGCCTGGCCGTAACCACCGAGTCCTTCGACGTCGCCGACGATGAGGGCGGTGTCGGGCTCGTCGCAGTCGGCGCGGGCGTAGGCCAGCTGCGGCCGGGCAGGGCGGGGGAGGGGCGATCCCTCCGGCCCGGCGTCGCCGGAGCCGGGCAACGTCCGCTCGGCACCCCCGACGACGGCCACGGAGGCCAGGTGGGCGGCGCAGTCGCCGTCATCCCGGGAGAACCAGACGGTGCGGCCGTCGGAACTGACGGTCGGTTGCCGCGCCCCGTCGCCCGGCCGCGCCCCGGTGAGGTGGCGCTCCACCCGCCCGGTCCTGGCCGACACGACCACGATGCGGCCCTCGAGCACGGCCACGAACCGGGCCGGCGTTCGATGGCCGCCCTCCGCCGAGCGGGCCGGGCCGGCGTCGGCGACCGTCAAACCGACGACAATAAGGACGGCGACGGCCAGGCACCCGACCGTCCGGCCCCGGTGGGCCCGACCGGGCTGCCCCCGGTCCGTGCTTGCCCGTCTCCCCAACCGCACGGCCGCCAACCTATCCGTTCGCTGGCCGCCGGGAGAGGCCGGGACGCCACGCCTCCTCAGGCGTCTCCCAGGAAAACCACACTGCGTGGTCGAATTTTCCCCCTACGCCCAAAGAACCCGACAGGGCCGTGTCGGGCAAAGGGCAGAAGGGGGCCGGAGGTGAGCAGTCGGTGCCGCGGGCGCAAAGCGCTCGCTCTGGCGTGTCTCGTCCTGTGGGGCGTGAGCAGTTCTCTGGCCTGGGCTGCGGACAGCGTCGCGCCGATGGCCGACGACCCGATCCTGGTGGGAGCGGGCGGGATCGCCTCCTGCGACACGCCCGGTGACGAGGCGACAGCCGCCCTCATCGACAAGATGCCCGACGACGCCACGGTCTTCACCGCCGGCGACAACGCTTACGATCACGGGACGGCCACCGAGTTCGCCAAGTGCTACGACAAAACGTGGGGTCGGTTCAAGGACCGCACGCACCCGGCGCCGGGGAACCACGACGCCGCCACGGCCAGCGCCGGTCCCTACTACTCGTACTTCGGGTCGGAGGCGGGAAAGAAGGGCGACGGCTGGTACAGCTACGACCTCGACGCCTGGCACATCGTCAGCCTCAACAGCTTGTGCTCCCACAACACGCGCTGCGCTCCGGACTCGCCGCAGGTGCGATGGCTGAAGGCCGATCTGGCCGCCCACCCCACCCGTTGCACGGCGGCCGTCATCCACCATCCCCTGTTCAGCTCCGACACGATCGACGGCGACCGCCCGGAGGTCCGCCCGCTGTGGGACGTCCTCTACGCCGCCGGCGCCGACCTCATCGTCTCCGGCCACGCCCGGGTCTACGAGCGGCACGCGCCGCAGACTCCCTCCGGCGTGGCCGATCCCGAATACGGCCTGCCGCTGATCAACGTCGGGACCGGCGGGCGGGGCCACTCCAGCTTCGACGCCCCGGTGGCCAACTCGGTGGTGCGGGACAAGACCAGCTGGGGCGTCCTCAAGCTCACGCTCCACGACAACAGCTTCGACTTCGCCTTCGTGCCGGTGGCCGGGGCCAAGTTCAGCGACTCGGGGTCGCGGGCCTGTCACGGCAAGCCGGGTGGCGGCGAGCCGGGCGGTGGCGAGCCTGGCGGCCAGTCGGGTGGCGGCGACCCGGGCTCGGGTGGCGGCGAGACCACGCAGCACAACTTCTCGGCGGCCGCCGATGCCACCGTCGTGAAGGCGTCGCCCACCACGAACTACGGATCCAGCTCAACGCTGCTGACCGACGGCTCTCCCGTCTACAACGCCTACGTGCGCTTCGCCGTGTCGGGCGTCGAAGGCACGGTGACCGGGGCCCGCCTCCGGTTGTGGGCGGCCGACAGCTCGAGCAACGGCCCGGCGGTGTACCCGACGACGCTCGGCCTGGCCGGGGCTGATCCGCCCTGGTCGGAGTCGGCGATCACCTGGAACAAGCGACCGGGCCGGACGGGCGCCGCCCTCGACGATCTTGGCTTGGTGACCCGCAGGACGTTCGTCGACATCGACGTCAGCGACGCCGTGAGGGGCAACGGCGGCTACAGCTTCGAGCTGGCTTCCACCTACGGCGATGGCAGCGACTTCGCCTCGGGAGAGGTGTCGACCAGCTCGCAGCGGCCGGAACTGATCGTCGACGTCACGCCGCCGCCGGCCGAGGACCCGCCGGCCGAGGACCCGCCGGCGTCCGAGGAACCGCCTGTGACGGAACCCACGACCGAACCGCCGGCGGCGACCGAACCGGAGCCTCCGGCGGCCTGACGACCCCGGCGCGAGACTCGGCCCATGACCGGGACCTTTGCTGGCGCAAGCCCGGTCCTTCAGGGCCGGGTAAGTCAGGGTGGTTCAGGCGGGTTGGCGTTGGGCTTCGATGTACTGCCGGATCCTGGGGCGCCGGTATTTCGTCACGAAGACGAAATGGACGTGGAGGGCCGAACCACGCTGCGGCCACGCCTGTAGCGCCAGTAGTTGTCACAGGCCATTTGTAGGATCGGGGTCGATGGCTTTCCGCTACCGCCTCTGCCCCGACCTCCCCCAGCGGCCAGGCTGCGAGCAGCATTGCGCGGACTCCCGGTTCGTGTGGAACCTGGCGTTGGAACAGGCGAATTGTTGGCGGCCGGGTCGGGGGCCGACACCGGGCAGCGCGGAGCGTTACCGCCAGTTGGCCGAGGCCCGGGCGGGTTCGTGGCTGGGGGCGGGGTCGTCGTCGGTGCAGCAACAGGCCCTGCGGGATTTCGACCAGGCCCTGCGGAATTGGTGGGCGGGGACGCATCGCCGGCCCCGCTGGCGCCAGAAGGGTGTCGACGAGGGGTTTTGCCTCCGCGATGTCAAGGTGCGGCGAATTTCTCGCAAGTGGGCGGAAGTGCATGTCCCGAAGGTCGGCTGGGTCCGTTTCCGGCTGACCCGCCCGCTGGGGGAGCACGGAATGGCCCGGGTCACCAAGGATCGGGCCGCCCGCTGGCACGTCTCGTTCTCCGCTCCCCAACCGCCCGTCGTCCGCACCGCCACCGGCACGGCCGTGGGGATCGACGTGGGTGTGGCCCATGCCGTCACCACCAGCGCCGGGGACTACCTCGATGTCCCCGGTCTCCGCCCCGGCGAGCAGGCCCGCCTGCTCCGCCTCGAACGCCAGAAGGCCCGCCAGCAGAAGGGCAGCAACCGGTGCGCGAGAACCAAGCACGCCATCGCTGTCCTTCACGCCCGGGCCACCGACCGCCGCCAGGACTGGGCGGAGAAGACCTCCACCCGACTGGTCGCCGGCCACGACTTGATCGTCTTCGAAAACCTCCGGGTCAAGGACATGCTCCGCTCGGCCCGGGGCAGTGTCGAATCACCGGGCCGCAACGTGGCGGCCAAGGCCGGGCTCAACCGGCGCATCGCGGCGTCGGCCTGGTCGCGGCCGGCGCGGCGCACCACCGAGAAGGCCGCGGCCTCCCAGGGCTGCGAGGTGGTTCGGGTCGACCCCCGGCACACGTCGCAGCGCTGCTCGGTCTGCGGCTCCGTCGATCCGGGCAACCGGCCGTCCCAGGCGGTCTTCTGCTGCTTGGGCTGCGGCCACGCCGACAACGCGGACGTCAACGCGGCCAAGAACATCCTGGCGGCAGGGCTTGCCGCCACTGCGCGTGGAGGGAGGCCCGAAGTCGGGGCACCCAGCGAAACGCGAACCACCCGACAGGAGGCAGCATGACCACGCCCCCCAAAGGAATCCCGGTCCTTCAGGGCCGGGAGGAGGTCAACGAGTCGGCGCAAGTGGTGCTCTATGAGGAGCGGGACGGGGTCGCCTTCGTCACGCTCAACCGTCCGGAGAAGAAGAACACGCTGACCGAGGCGGTGATCGCCGGCATCGCCGACGGGATCGACCGGGCCACGGCCAGCCGCCACGCCCGGGCGGTGGTCCTGCGCGGCGCCGGCGGCGTGCTCTGCGCCGGCTACGACCTGACCGGCGACCCGACCGGTGCTCCGCATCCCCCGGACCGGCCCGGCCTGCAGCTGACCGGCTGGACCTCGCCCTACGACGCCCCCGGCCCAGAACCCCGCCCGGGTGTGTGGGACCCCGTCCGGGACCTCCAGTTCATGGGTCACAACGTGCGGCGGTTCATGAAGATCTGGGACTGCCCGAAGCCGGTCATCGGCCAGGTGGAGGGCTGGGCGGTGGGCGGCGCCACCGATCTGGTGCTGTGCTGCGACCAGCTGTTCATGGCCGACGACGCCGTGATCGGCTACCCGCCGGCCCGGATCTTCGGCACCCCGACCACGATGCTGTGGATCTACCGGGTCGGCCTCGAGCGGGCCAAGCAGTACCTGCTGACGGGCTGCGAGATCGACGCCCCGACCGCACTGCGGATCGGGCTGGTGTCAGAGGTCCACCCGGCGGCGGAACTGGCCGACCGGGTGGAGGAGCACGCCGGGCGCTTTCGGCACATACCGGCCAACCAGCTGGCCCTCAACAAGCTGCTGATCAACCAGGCCTACGAGAACATGGGGCTGCGGACGACGCAGCTCCTGGGCACCTTCTTCGACGGCGTGACCCGCCACACCGAGGAGGCCTACCAGTGGGTCGAGGCCTTCGGCGAGAAGGGATTTCGGGAGGTGATCCGGGACCGCGACCGACCGTGGGCCGATTACGGGGAGCGCGCTCGCTAGTTGACCACGAACCAGGCGATGGTGGTCGCCACGCTCGCCTTCCGGTTGACGTGGATGGTGACGGTGGCCGTGGCAGGGTCGGCCACGGCCCCGAGGACGTGGAAGTTGTCCCGGTATTGCTGCACGGTGGCGAGCACGAGGCTGGCGGCGTCAAGGTTGGCCACGGGGACGGTGACCTTGGTCTTGTTGGCGGGCAGAGTGACCTTGCCGCTGCGGCTGAAGCGGGCCCGGCCCGTCACCTCGAGGGCCGACCCGGCGTCCACCGCGGTTCTGGCCGACAGGGCTACGCCGTCGTAGGTGAGTGCCTCGACACCTTTGCCGTAGTCGCTGACGGAGTAGACCCCGATCTCGCCGCCGACGGCGAGGAGGCCGATGTAGGGGCTCGTGCCCCGCACGCCGTAACCGTCGGTGGCTTCGTTCTCGCCCACCAGGGCACCGTCGTCGGTGGAGCAGATCCCCTTCAGTGCGCTGGACGTCCCGGAGTTGATCACTGTGGGGTTGTGGGCGGCGTTGTCCTGGCCCAGCATCACCGTGTCGCCGTCGGCGGCGTGGGCCGGTTCGGTCACGGCATCGATGGCGACGGCAGCCACCGTGGCGGCCATCCCGGTCAACAGCGCCCGGCGCGTGCTCACTCCTGCGTTCTCTGCTGCCATCCGCATTTCCCCCAGCGCTGGGCCTCGCCGGTGGCAGGGCTCGTTTACGGAACGGACGAATCTGCCGATCGTGATGTCACCAATGGGGAGAAGGCCTTCGGGACCGGTGCACTCCGGGCGATCTCCGACCAAAAGCCTCAGGGAAGCTGTGGAACGTCGACCCTGGCGGTGGGATCGGTGAGGGAGCGCATGAAGGCCACCAGCTCCTCCTGCTCCTGGCGGCTGAGGTCCAGCGGCTTCATCAGCGGGCTCTTGTTGGAGACCGGGCCGCCGCCGGCGACGTAGAAGGCCACGACCTCGTCGAGGGTGTTGAACACCCCGTCGTGCATGTAGGGCCCGGACAGCTCGACGTTGCGGAGCATGAGCGTCTTGAAGGCGTCAGTGTCGGCCGGGTTCCTGGTGACCTCGAAGCGGCCGTGGTCGACGGCCTTGGTGCCGACCTGGGGAACGCCGAGGTTGTGCCATCCGTTGTCGGTGAACAGCGGGGCAACATGGCACGACGAGCAGCCCGTCCGGGAGCTGAAGAACAGGTCCATGCCCCGCTTCTGTTCGGCGGTGAGCGCCGCCTCGTCACCGGCCCGGTAGCGGTCGAAGGGCGAGCTGAAGGTGAGGAGGCTCCGCTCGAAGGCGGCGACGGCCCTGGCGATGTTGGCCTCGGTGATCCCGTCGGGGAAGACCCGGCCGAACCGCTGCCGGTACTCGGGAACGGCGCCGAGCTCCTCGAACAGGGCCGGGTAGGGCTGCGCCATGGCCAAGCCGGGGATGGCCTTGGCCACCTGCTCCTCGAGGCTGGCCCGGTTGCCGTCGGCGTGGATCGCCTCCATGTAGGCGACGTTCCACACCGTCATGGAGTTGCGGGGCAGCTCCCCGTTGACTCCGATGCCGCGGGGGAGTCCGTCGCTCAGGCCCTTGCCCGGCTGATGACAGGTGCCGCAGGAGATGGTGTCGGGGCCCGACAGGCGGGGATCGAAGAACAGGAGCTTTCCGAGCGCCACCTTCTCGGGGGTCTGCGGATTGTCGGCCGGGATCGGCACCGGCCCCAGCACCTCGGCGGCGCTGGTCGGCTCGACACTGTTGGTGCTCCAGCCCACGGCCACGACGGCGACCGCGATCGCCAGGGGCATCACGATGAGCCACGGCCAGCGGGGATGCATGGAGCCTGAAATCTAGTGCAGGCCGTAGCTGTGGTGCGGTTCGAACTCGTAGATCAGCCGCTGCTCGGCCTCCATCTGGGCCCGGAACTCCGGCTCGTCGAACTCGCCGCCGAACCAGCTGAGGGGGCCGGTCGGCTTGCCCTGCATCAGGCGGAACAGGCGCAGGTTCTGTTCGGCGGCGTCAGGCCCGTCGAGGATCGTCACCGTCGCCTCGATCGCCAGGAACCCGAAAGCGTTGTCGTGGACGTAGAGCGTGCAGCGAGGATCGTCCCGCAGGCGCTTGGTGCGGATGCGGTCCTGCGTGCCGCTGCTCCACAGCTTCCCGTCGATCACCGCCACTCCCACCCGGGCCGACCTTGGCGATGCCGTCGGGCGTGACGGTGACCATCGCCGCCGAGTGGTTCCTCTCGAGAAAGGCGAGCTCCGAATCGGTCAGTTTCATGGGCCCGGAGGCTACCGGGCGGACTACCCGCCGGCCTCGCCCCACACCCAACGGCGGAGACCGGACGCCCGGGCCACCGGCCGGGTGACAGCCGCCCGGACGGATTCTTCGGTGCCGGCCAGGAACAGCCGGCGCCGGGCCCGGGTCACGGCGGTGTAGAGCAGCTCCCGGGTGAGGATGGGGGAGTCGGGGTCGGGCAGCAGGGTGGCGACCGTGTCGAACTGCGATCCCTGGCTCTTGTGGACGGTCATCACGTGGACGGTCTCCACTGCCGACAGCCGGGCGGGGCTGAACTCGAGGATCTCGCCCCCGCCGTTCGAACACCGCCGCCAGCCGCTCGCCGCCGGCGGCGACAACGACGCCGGTGTCACCGTTGTAGAGCCCGAGCGTGTAGTCGTTCTCGGTCACCAGCAGCGGCCGCCCGACGTACCAGGCACGCGGTGACGGCGAACCCCGGCATCGCCGCCGCCAGCCACGTCTCGACCTGGGCGCTCCACGTCGCCACGCCGATACGGCCCCCGCCGGTGGGCACACAGCACCCGGAACCCGCCCAGCGCCTCGAGTGCCCGCCGGGCGTCACCGGCCTGGGCGGCGTCGGCGATGGCCACGCCGCCGCCTCGACCGCCGCCTGGCGCACCCGCTTGAGTCGGTCGCCGTGCCCCCATCGTCGAGCATCGCGCCGGAATCCAGCTCGACCTCGTCGCGCGCCGGATGACAGGCCGGCCATGGTGGCGTCGGCGTCGCCCCGCCGGATGGCATCGGCCAGAGCGGCGATCCCGCCGCCGAAGCGGTGTACCCGCCGGAGGACGACGATCCCGTCGCCGATCGCCGCCCGGCCGGCCCCGGCGGGTTCTCCGCCGATCCCGGCGGAACGGCGTTGCGGCCGCCGCGTCCGGGGCGGGGCGTCGTCGACCGGCACCCCGGCCGCCTCGACCAGGGCGGCTCGGGCGGCGGGGCGCATGATGAGGCGGTCGGCGGCGGGGCCGACGATGTCGCCGAGGACGGCGCCGGCCTCGACGGAAGCGAGCTGCTGCGGGTCGCCGACCAGGATGAGGCGGGCGTCGGGCCGGACGGCCTCGACCAGTTTGGCCATCTGCGACAGCGACACCATCGACGTCTCGTCGACCACCACGACGTCGTGGGGCAGCCGGTTGCCGCGGTGGTGACGGAACCGGCTGCGGTTCCCGGGCTGCCAGCCCAGCAGCCGGTGCAGCGTCGACGCCTTGGTGGCGAGGAGCCGGGCCCGCAGCTCGTCGGCCACGTCGAGCCCGGCCGCTTCCTCGTGGACCGCTTCCTCGAGCCGGGCGGCCGCCTTCCCGGTCGGAGCGGTGAGCGCCACCAGCGGCGGAGGCGCGCCCGCGGCTTCGGCCTGCTCGTCGAGCAGCGCCAGGATCCGGGCGACCGTCGTCGTCTTGCCGGTGCCCGGCCCGCCGGCCACCACCGTCAACGGCCGCAGCACGGCGACGGCGGCCGCCAGCCGCTGCCTGTCGGCCGCGGTCGACGCCGTCGTGCCGGCGAAGAGCCGGTCGGGGCCGGGAGTCTCGGCGCGTTGCGGGAACAGCCGGTCGAGGCCGGCCCGCAGCACGCGCCACGTCGACGCCGGCCGAAGCCCGTGCTCCGCCCGCACGGCGAGATCGGCGGCCACCTGACGCTCCTCCCGCCAGTACCGGTCGAGATAGAGCCAAGAGCCGATCAGGCGGAGCGGCCGGTCGGCGGACCCGTCTTCGCCGTCGGCCACGAACGCACTGCGACCGACAGCCTCGACCCAGCCGGGCCGATCTCGGGCCACGGCAGCGTCTGCAGATCGACCGGGACGTCGACATCGACCGTGGCCGTGTGGCGCACCGTGGCCAGATCGACGTGGACGTGCCCGAGCCGTGGCGCCCGCACGGCCAGCGCCGCCGCCAGCAGGACGGACTCGTCGGCCTCGTCGCCGAAGCGCCCGAGTCGCAGCGCGACGTGCACATCCGCCGCGTTGAGTACTCCGGCGGCATTGAACACGCCGAGGATCCCGGGGGCCCGCAACGCCAATCGTGCGTCGCACGGATCGTCGAACGCCGCCGTGGCCGGCCCGCCCGCGGCGACCGTCATGCCGCCACCCGGCCCTGGTCGAGCAGGTCGGAGAGGGCCAGCACGAGACTGGTCGGCGGCCGCCAGGCGAACACGCCGCAGGGCTGCCCGTCAACCGTCGGGGTGTCGGCGCCGCTCATGCCCCGCAGGAACAGGTAGAGGACACCGGCCAGGTGCCGGTCGGGGTCGTAGCCCCGCAGCCGCCAGCGCAGGTAGCGGTGCAGCGCCACCGTGTACAGCAGCGCCTGGAGCGGATAGTGCGCCCGCTGCATCGCCTCGGCCATGGCCGCCGGCCGGTAGTGCCAGGCCGACAGCGGTTCTTCACCGCTGCCGAGCCAGTTGGTCTTGTGGTCGATGACCGCGAACCGGTCGCCGGCGTCGCCGGGCGGTATCCGCAGCACCAGGTCGAGGCTTCCCGACAGGTAGCCCCGCAGCGTGTCGGCCAGTGCCGGATCGTCGAGGCGGTCGGCGTATCCGGCCAACGGGTCACCGGCCGGCAGGTGCCGCCGCAGCAGCGCCGCGACCGCCGCGACCGACACGTCGGCCGTCGGATCGTCGCCGCCGGCCAGGGGCAGTTCGAAGTGCAGCTCGTTCAGGCGGTCGCCCGGTTCGAAGTCGCGCAACGCCCGCCCGCCGGTCATCGGCCCGAGCGGCGTCTCGACGGCGGCCTGCAGCGCCACAACGAGCGCGTCGTCGTCGCTGAGTGCCGGGGGCCGCCGGTTCGCCGCCAGGGTCACCTCCGACCGGAGCGCGGCGGTGAGGTCGGGAGTGGTGAAGTCGACCCGCTCCAGCACCCGGTGCACGAACGTGCCGACGTCGGCGCCTCCGCCGAGCTCCTGCCAGAGCGACGCCCGGTCCCGCAGCTCGCTCTCCCGGAACAGGTCACCCGACTCCGGTGGAACCCGGGCGCCTTCGGCGGCCGCGCCGGTGACCTCCGGCTCGTCGGTCGTGCCCTCCGCTTCTGGTTCGCTGCCCACCCGGGCCTCGTGGGCGGCGGCGATGATCCCGGTGTAGGACGTGCGGCGCCAAGACCGGTCGAGCTCCCGCTCAAACCGGCCGGCGACGAGATCGACAGCCTCGGAGGTCGGCGGAGTCCACCGCAACCCGCTCGGGGCGGTGACCCGTTCCACCGACACGGAGCCGGGGGCCGCCGCCCCGAGTGTCTCGACCGCCTCGGCGACCTTGGTGTCGTCGGGGACCCGGTTGTCGAAAGCCTTCACGCTGCCGTCGGCGCCGCGGGAGAACAACAGCCGGAACAGCGCGGAGTTCTCGCTGTCCTTTCCCGCCGCCCACCACAGCACCGCCTGGTGCTTGGCCCGGGTCAGGGCGACGTAGGCCAGGCGCAGGTCCTCGCCGCGTTGCTCCATCAGAAAAGCGCTGCGGTGGTCGCTCCACCCGTCGAGCTCGTCGCCGGTCAAGCTGACGTCGATCGTGCGAACGTTGCCGTTGCGGGCGTCGTGGTACACCGCCGCGCAGCGCTGGGGGATGTAGCCCGGCTCCCAGAGGTAGGGGAGGTAGACCACCGGGAACTCCAGGCCTTTGCTGCGGTGGATGGTCAGCACCTGCACCGCCTCGGCGTCGGATTCCAGCCGCCGGCTGCGTTCCTCGCTGTTGGTGTCTTCCTCCGCTTCGACGATCCGTTGCCGCAACCAGGCGGTCAGGGCGGCCACGCCGAGCCCCTCGGCACTGGCGGCGGTGTGGAGCAGCTGGCCGACGTGGCGCAGGTCGGTGAGGTCGCGTTCGCCGCCCGCCCGGGCCAACAAGCGGGCCGGCAGCCCTTCCGAGGCGCTGATGAGCTCGAGGAGCGAGGCGACGCCATGGGCCCGCAGCACGCTCGCCCACCGGTTGAGGGTGGAGTGCACCGACTCCCAGGCGTCGTCATCAGCGGCGGCCACGTGCTCCGCCGTCCACCCGAGAAACGCCGTCAGGGCCGCGGACCGGGCCCGCGCCAGCGAGGTCGGCCGTTCCAGGACCTCGAGCAGCCGCAGCCATTCCCGGGCCACCGGAGTGGCGAAGACGCTGCCGGCACCGTTGATGACGGCCGTGATCCCGACGGCGGCCAGCGCGCCCCGCACGAGGTTGGCCTGCCGGTTGGTGCGGACGAGGACCGCGACGTGCCCCGGCCGCACCGCTTCGTCGCCGGCGGGGGAGCCGTCGCGATGGCGGCGCTCGACCCGGGCTCCCGACGACAGCAGGGTGACGAGATCGTCGGCCAGGTCCTGGGCGATCAGGGCCCGGGAGTGGGCCGCCTGGGCGAGACCCTTCTGGGGGGTGATGGTGACGAGGCCGTCTTCCCGGTGGAGCACCCGGAGCCGGAGCGGTGCCGCCACCGGCGCGTTCACGAGGCGGGGGGCCTGGTTGGCCGCCGCCGCCCGCACCGGCCGGTAGGTGATCCCCTCGTGGCCGAGGCGGGCGCCGCGCAGCAGGGCGTCGTAGGCGTCGATGAGGCCCTGGTCGCTGCGCCAGTTGACGGCCAGGGTCGCTTTGGTGGTGGCCATCTCGGCGGCGGCCAGGTAGGCGTAGACGTCGGCCCCTCGGAAGGCGTAGATGGCCTGCTTCGGGTCGCCGATGAGGACCAGGGTGGCATCGCTGCCGCCGAAGCCGAGGCGCAGAATGTCCCATTGGATCGGGTCGGTGTCCTGGAACTCGTCGACCAGCACCACCCTGTACCGGCCCCGCAGCCGGGCCCGGACCCGGGAGCCGTGGACCGGATCCTCGATCGCCTGGCGCAGGCGGATGAGGAGATCGTCGTAGGTCAGCACCCCGGCGTGGCGCTTGCGTCGCTCCATCTCCTTGCGCACCGCCTCGGCCAGGCTGCGATGCATGCCCGCCGGGGTCCGCCGGTCGGCCCGGGTCGGCTCGATCGGTGCCACCGGGTTGTTGACCGCCGCTTCCGCCACCCGCAGGGCGTCGGCCCGGGAGAGGCTGCCGGGCCGCTCGGCGGCGTGGAACTTGCGGACGTAGAGGTCGTCGACCACCTCGGCCACCAGATCGCGCTGGTCCTCGAGGACGAGGAGGTCGCGTTCGACGTCGCCGGCGAACCCGAGGCCGCCGAGGACGTCCTGGCAGAAGCCGTGCGTGGTGGTGATGGTGGCGGCGTCGTAGTCGGCCAGGGCGGCGGTGAGCCGGCGGCGGCGGGTCTCGACCTCGTCGGGATGACCCTCGGCCAGCAGGCGGAGCACGTGGTCGTCGGCGGGGCACGCCTCACCGGCGGCGATCCGCAACAGGCCCTGTTCGGCGCTGACCAGCCGCTCTCGCACCCGGTCCCGCAGCTCGCCGGTGGCCATGCGGGTGAAGGTGACGACGAGCAGCTCGTGGAGCGGGATCCCCTCGGCCACGTAGCGGGCGGCCAGCGCGGCGATGGTGAAGGTCTTCCCCGTCCCGGCGCTGGCCTCGAGGACGGTCACGCCGGGGGCGGGCAACCGCCCGCAGACGTCGAAGTCGACGACCGGCGAAGGTTCGGGGAGCAGGGTCACCGGTCCCGCACCTCCTCGGCGGCCAGCAACCCGCTCCACAGGCGGACGGCATAGCGGCCGAAACGGGTGGCCTCGCCGCCGGCCCAGCCGTCGCCCGATTCCCCCGGCTCCGCTGCGGCCTGGAGCAGATCGGCCAGGGCGGCGATCCCGCCGAGGACGAGCTGGTGCTCCGGCTCCCGGTTCTCGCCCATCCCGAAGTCATTCTGCGGTTCCCACGACGCCGAAGCCGCCTTGTCCCGCTGGGCTGGCGGGTTGTCGGCCCAGGCGGCGGAGGTCTTGCAATACAGGGGAAGTGGCTCGCACAGGCCCCGGTCGAGGAGATCGACGAGCACCTCCAGGTGAGCGAGCGCCGCCGCCCGCCGGGTCGCCGGGTCGCCGGCCAGCGAGGCGAGGCAGGCGACGCTCACGGCGCCTTTCTTGCGCCCGGTGTGGCGGAACCGGCCGATGGTGGCCGCCTCGACCGGGCGATCAGGATGGGCGGCGGTCAGGGCCAGGAAGCGCACCCAGGCCGCCAGGCGCTGTTTGGGCGCCAGGCGGGAGTAGCTCACCGCCCGCAGCAACAACCCGGCCGGACCGCGGTCGATCACCCCCGTCACGGTTCCCAGCAGGATCCGCCCGTCGGCCAGAGCGATGTTGACCTCCAGCGACCGGGGTGCGACGTCGCCGCCGCCGATGTCTTCCGCTTCGGCCACGAGGCCCTCGACGATGGGCAGCACGTTGCCCAGCACGGGCTCGGCCAGCGTGCCGGGCGGGAGGCTGCCCCGGGCCCGTTCGGCGGCCACGCAGCCGTCGCGGTCGCCGCCGGCGAGGCGGCCGGAGAGGAGCCGGTCGCCGATGGCCCACTGCTCCAACGGGTCGAGCTCGACGGGCAGCGCCTGCGAAGCGTCGTCGTTGTCGTCGCTCAGTGACACACCGAGCCGCTGGCGGAGGAAGGCCTTCACCGGATGCTGCACGAACCGCACCAGCTGGTCGAGCTCGACCGCCTCGGACCGCACCGGGGGGAGTGGCCGAGCGAGGAACGGCGCCGGCCCGGCCCGTTCGCCGCCGGCGGCCCGGGCGCCGGCCAGCGCCACGGCGTCGAAGCTCCACGGCGCCGAGCCGGCCAGCCGGCCGACCATGAAGTTGCGGGGATCGAAGGGCTGCAAAGGATGGTGGACGACGATCCTCGTGCGGGCCCGCACTTCGCCCGTCGGGTCGTCGGGGAGGCAGACGGTGCGGTCGACGACGTCGAGCAGCTCACCGACCGGGACGGCCGGAGGGCGCTCGGCGTTCGTCCGCTCGTCGCGCCCGCTGTAGGTGATGACCAGGTGGCTCTCGGCGGCCAGCAACGCGTCGAGCAGCAGTTGGCGGTCCTCGCTGCGGGGGTCACGGTCGCCGACCCGCGGCATCGGCGGCGACGAGGTCGTCGTCGTCGACGTCGACTTTGCGGGGGAAGACGCCGTCGTCGAGGCCGAGGAGGCAGACGACCCGGTGGGGGACCGACCGCATCGGCACCAGCGTGCACATGGTCAGGTGCCCGGTGCGGAAGTTGGCCCGGGTCGGGCGACCCCGCAGCCGGTTGGCCAGCAGCGTGCGGATCTCGGGCAGGCTCAGCTCCGGCCCGCCTTCGGCCCCCGGCGCGCCCGCTGCGGCGGCGTCGGGTTCAGCGGCGCTCCCGCTGTACCGGCCCGCGTCGGCTTCACCCAGCATGTCGTCGAGCAGATGCCGCAGCTCGGCCGTCTGCCACGAGTCGACGGAGCTGGTGGCGGTCAGCATGGCGGTGGCGTCGGTCAGGCCGGCGGCCCAGCCGGCGATCGGTTGAGGGGTGCTGAGCCGGTCGAGGGCGGCGGTGAGACGGTCGAGCAGCTCGGCCAACCGGCCGGCCAGGTCGATGTCGCTGCTGCTCACGTCGTCGACCGGGAGCACCCCGCCGACGAGCCGGTGGCCCTCGTCGGCCATGGCCACCCCGAGGAGCAGCCGGTCGAGGCCGGCCCGCCAGGTGTTGGCGTCGAGGGCGTCGAGTTTGTACGGGGCCCGGTGGCCGGCGTCGAGGCCCCAACGGACCCCGGCGGCGGCCACCCACTCCTCGGCCCGGGCGAGGTCGTCGTCGTCGAAGCGGAACCGGCGCCGGACGGGCGCCCGCCCGGCCAGGTCGAGGACCTGGGCGGCGGTGACCCGGGCCGACGCCAGGGTGAGCAGCTCGGCCACCACGCCCAGCACCGGGTTGGTCTGGCGCAGCGACCGGTCGGCCAGCCGCACCCGCAGATCGACCCTCGTCGGCCCGCGGCCGGCCTCGGCGGCCGGGCCCGCCGGGTGGCTCCCGTCGGCGGCGCCGTCGAACCCTTCGGCGGCACCGAAGGTGGCGTGGATCAGCGGGGCGAACGCCTCGATGTCGGGGCACATCACCACGATGTCGCGGGGTTCCAGCGTGGGGTCGGCGGCGAGGAGGTGGAGGATGGCGTCGCGCACGACCTCCACCTGTCGGCCCCGGCCGTGGCAGGCGTGGACGGCGAGGCTGGTGTCACCGGGGTCGAGCACCGCCCGGTCGTCGCGGCCGGCCAACGGCAGGCCCGGTGGTGGCCGGTCGCCCCGGACGTCGGCCTGGATCAGCTGCAGGAGCGTCGCTGCCTGGCCGTCGCCGCTCCGGCCCCGGCTCGGGTCGGCCCCGTCGATCGGGTGGTGATGATCGACGAGCGCCGCTTCGCTCTCGTCGTCTTCGCCGGCCCGGCCGGCACGACCGGCGCACAGCACCAGTTGCATCTCCCGGGCGTCACGCCCCCAGGACGTGAGCAGTGGGTTGGCCGGCAGGGTGGCCGTCGGGTCGGCCGCCCGGGGAACGACCGCGCCCCGCCCGCCCGTCTGCTCCTCGATCCGGCTCCACAGCACGGGCGACGGATGCAGCAGGAAGAGGTGCACGTCGCGGTGGAGGGCCAGCGCCCGCAGCACGGCCAGGGAGCTGGCCGGCAGTCGGGTGAGCCCGAACAGAGAGAGGCGGGCCGGGAGGTCGACGACGGCGGCGTCGCGCCGGAGCGCGGCGCAGGCCTCGTCGAGCCGTTCGGCCGGGCTGGCGACGCCGATCCGGTCGCGCAGGCGGCGCCACAGCTCGGCCTGCCACGTCCACTGGGGTGGGAGGGCCCGGCCGGTGCCATCGACGTCGTCTTTGGCCGCCCACGAACGGAGCATCCCCGGGCGGTGCACGCCGTAACGGTCGTAGAGGTCCGCCAGGTGGCGGGCGCTGCCGAACCGGCGGGCCCGGCGGCCGAACAGGGAGGTGTCGGTGTCGGCGGCGGCGCCGGTCGCACCGAGGTAGCTGGCCAGCGGGTCGAGCCACGGCTCGCCCAGGGCGGCGTCGATCGCCTCGAGGAGCGGCCAGACCGACCGGGCCGCCACCCAGGGGTCGGCGTCGCGCTCCAGGCCGGTGGCCGCCGCCACCGCCCCGCCGACCAGGGCGGCGGGATAGGGGAAGTCGATGTTGGCGCACACCCCGTCGGCCCGGCCGGGCGAGGCACCGAGCCGGGTCGCCAGCCGCTGGGTCAGCCACCGTTCCACGCCGCGGGTGGGGACGGCCACGACCTCGACGGCCATCGGATCGTCGAGCGGCTCGACGACGACGGCTCCGAGGGCGACCACGAGAGCGTCGGCCCGTTCGGCTCGGTGCAGGTGCAGCATGCGAAGGCTCCGGTACGGCACAGCGTCTGGACCCCAGGGGAAGTGGTGCCCTGCGAGTATGCCCCGGGGGTGTGACAGCTGCGCCGAGCCCACAGGGGACGACCCGTTTCGCACAGGTTGTCCACAAGTTGTTCCCCCTGATGATCCACAGGCCTTCCGGTTTATGGTGGCTCGGTGGAGAGCGACCCCGGCGTCCGAGACGTCATCTACGACATCGTTCTCGCCGACGGCGAGGTGGTCGAGATCCTCGGTGCCAACGCCTATGTGCAGGAGGGGCCGCTCACCACGTTCTTTCACTCCGGCCGCAGTCGGGCGGCCATCGATTCCTGGGCAGAGAGGGTGGCCAGCTTCAAGACGACCGAGATACGCCGGATCATCCGGCGCCACCTTCCGACCCTCCGAGCTGTTCCGGTCGACGGAGACGAACGGGCCTTCGGCTATACCGTCGGCTGACGCCGGCTCGGGGGGCAACCCTGACGCCGTAGAGCCTGCAGGCAATCGAGCCCGGGCTCTGCGGCGAACGGGTGCTCAGGGGACATCACCGTTGCGATAGGCGGCATTCGTCGGCCCTTCGTCACAGGCTTGCAACACCGAGGGGTGGGAGGTCGCCCGGCCAGCGGCGAATCATCCGACACCAGCGATGTTCGGCCTGCGCCCCCCGCGCCGGCCAGCCAGTTGAAGGACCCCCCTGATGGTCGACTACCAGTTCTTGGCGATGGTGGCGGTGGCGCTGGCGGTCGTGACGCGGGGTTCGGTGTTGCCGGTGGTGGCCATGACGGCCGTCGTCGCTCTCGTGATGGTCGCCTACGAGACCGTCGCCCGGCGGTACCGCCGCCGCCACGCCGGCCCGGTGGGTGATCTCGGCGCCGAGGCGCCCCCGCCGTCCGACAGCGAGCTCACCGGCTGGATCGCCGTGATCGACCGGCTGCTCCGCTCGCCCGACTGACCGGCCGCCGAAGACCCAACGCAGCTTCGGACGTCAGAAACCCCCGGCCTGGTTACTCCCGGGGGGAGGGTCAAGGCCGAGGGTCGCTGAATCGAGTGTGAGCCGACGCCGAACCGACCGCCACCGCCGCCCGACAGGTCTGCCCCCGATGACGCGACATGCACCAGAAGTGCCTTTGGCGGGCTACGCCGCCACCGGATCGGGCGGCAGCTCAGGGCACGGATCGCCGGCCCGGAGCGGTACAACCTGAGCCAGAACCCGGTGCAGGGGAACGGGGTCGGAGAGGGCGACACGTTCCTCAGGAACGGGCGCGACGACCGGGAACGGAATGACACAGGACACAGCGACCTCCGAAGGTGGAGCGGAACGGGGGGAGGACGCCATGCGGCCGGCGACGAGCCGGGGAAACGATATCCGCCAGGTGCGACAATCTCCCGCGAATTGCGCAAGATGAAGCGGTCCAAACGTCCATTCTGCGAGGTTGCGCAGGAGCCCAACGGCCGGGGAGTGAACTCAATGGGCATGGCTGGGGCCAGGAGAAGGGGACCGGCGTTTTCGCGGCCGGTACAACCCCGCACACCAAACGGAAGACAACACGGGTACCGCGCCGGACGCCGGCGCTACCACCTCAACGGCTGAGCAAGATCGCGCCGCGCTGCTGCGGAGGCCTGCTGAACCCGCCACCCCTGAGGGTCCGGCTGACCTGTACGACCGCCGTCGCACGCGACACTGCCGGGCCACCCTTGGAGTGAAGGGTGGTCCGGCGGTGCCATTCTTGTTTGGCCGGTCAGCGCAAGAGCGTGGTCGCGCCATGCAAGGCGACGAGGTAGAGGCGGCAACTCCCGACCGTCGTCGCCGCCACCCGCCGGCCGAGTAGGAAGTGGAACGGATCGGCCAGGCAGAGCCGTAGGGTGCCGATCAGGACGAATGGCACGAACCCGACACCGGACGCCGCCAGGACCAGGAACGGCAGCCGGGGGCTCAATGTGATGAGCAGCATCGGATTGCCCCGCAGTGCGGGGGCGGCCAGCGTGCCGACCACTGACACCAGCGACAGCACGGCCAGCGGCGCGACGACATCGATGGTGGGGCGGTGAGCGACGAGGTGGCCGGTGAGGAAAATCCGGATCCGGTCCGCCGCCCCGAGTCGGCGGAACTGTGGCGCCTTTGGCCTTCCGGGAGCCGGGGGCGATACCCCGGCGGCCGGGTTCACGTTTCCAGGGGAACCTACCCAGCCGACGAAACGGTGTCGTCAGGAGACCCAGCAGGTAGCCGGTCCGCAATATCACCGGACGACCGGCGGCCCGGACGGGGAACCGGAGCGGCTCCGGCGGTGTAGACATCGACACACAGCGGCGCGGCGGTGGAGACGGCGGGCTGGACGAGACGGAACTGGTGGAGCGAGCCAAAGCGGGCGACCTCGACGCCTTCGAGCGTCTGGTCGTGCTCCATCAGCGTGCCGCCCTTCGGGTCGCCTACGTCATCGCCGGTCCGGACGCCGAGGACGCCACCCAGGAGGCGTTCGTCAAGGCGTTCCGGGCGCTGGGCCGGTTCCGGTCGGGCAGCCCCTTCCGACCCTGGCTGCTCCGCATCGTGGCCAACGAAGCGCGCAACCTTCGCCGGAGCGCCTCCCGCCGGGCCGGGCTGGCGTTGCGGCTGACCGAACGCCCACCCGGCGTGGAGTCTTCGCCGGAGGAGTCGGTGCTCGGCGCGCTCAGCCGGGCCGAGCTCGTCCGGGCCGTGAGCGGCCTGGGGGAGCGAGACCGGATCACGTTGGCCTACCGGTATTTCGTCGGCCTGTCGGAGGCGGAGATGGCGGCCGCGCTGTCGTGTCGGCCGGGAACGGTCAAGTCCCGCCTGGCCCGGGCCCTCACCCGTCTCCGCCAGGCCCTGCCCGACGAGCGGGCCAACCAATCCTCGGAGGCCTCCCATGGCTGATCTCGAACGGGCGCTGCGGGAGCTCGGGGACCACCTCGACTACCCGGCCGCTCCCAACCTGGCCACGGCCGTCCGTCTGCGGCTCGCCGAACCGGTGGCCGACGGGCGGGCGGCGCGGCGCGCCGTCCTGCTCCCGACTCCTCGCCGCCGCTTCGCCTGGTCGTCGGCACTGGCCGCCGCGCTGTTGGCCCTGTCCGTGCTGGGATTCTGGGCGCCGGCCCGCGAGGCGGTGGCCGACCTGTTCGGTCTGCGGGGCGTGCTGTTCAGCCGGGAACCGGCGCCGGTCCGTCCCAGCGAGACCATCCGACTCGGCGACGCCGTCCCCCTCGACGACGCCCGGCGCGGCGTCGACTTCCCCGTCCGGCTCCCGGCCCGTCTGGGCGCCCCGGACGCGGTGTACGTCGACGAAGCCGCTCCCGGCACCGTGGTGTCGCTGGTCTACCGGCCGGGCCCCTCACTGCCCGAAGTGCGCTCGACCGGCGTCGGCCTCCTCGTCTCGCAGTTCCACGGCGCGTTCGACGCCACCATCATGACCAAGTTCCTCGGCCCCGGCAGCACCGTCGAAGCGGTCTCGGTCGGCGGGCAGCGCGGCTTCTGGCTTCCCGAACCTGCGCATGTCGTGCTCTACCTCGACCGCCGGGGAGAGGTCCGTGAAGACACGGCCCGCCTCACGGCCAACGTCCTCCTGTGGGAATCCGACGGGGTGATCACCCGGCTTGAGTCGCGCCTGTCCCGGGAGGAGATGCTGGCCATCGCCGCTTCCCTCGGTTGAGGGAACCGACCGGGCGGCACCGGTGTAGAAGGCATGACCAAGGAGGCGCCCGATGACTGGCGTGCGACGGATCCTGCTGTTCTCTGCTGTGTTGATGACCTCCCTGCCGGCGGCACCGGCCAGTGCCGGTGGCGGGTGCCACTCCGGCGACCGGCCCGGCGCGGCCCAGCCCGTCGTCGGCACCGAAGTGTCCATGACGATGATGTGCTTCGAGCCCCGGGTGCTGGCTGTGCCACCCGGAACGACCGTCCGCTTCACCAACCAGGACGACGTCGTCCACGTCGTCCTCGGGACGGGCTGGGGCAGCGGGGACCAGATCGCCACCGGCCAGTCGGTGGAGCACCGCTTCCAGGAGTCGGGGGTCTACCCCTACTCCTGCTACCTGCACCCGGGCATGAACGGCGCGGTCGTCGTCGGCGACGCCGCCGCGGTGCCGGCCGCGGCGCCGGCGGCGCAGTCCCCGATTTCGGCTGCTGAAGCCGCGTTGGCGTCCTCCTCCACCGGCGAAGGCCGCTCTGGCCTGCCCCTCCTCGCCTTCGGCGGCCTGGCCGGCGCCGTCCTCGGCTCGGCCGTCACCGCCCACCGGCGCCGGAGGGCAGACTGACGTCGTGAGCGACGTGGAGTTGATCGGCGGGCCCGAGAAGCGGGCCATCGTCCTGGTGCCGTACGACTCCGCTGGCCCGACGTGTTCGACGAGCACCGCCGCCGCATCGCCCACGCCCTCGGTCCCGCCGCTCGGCGCGTCGACCACATCGGGTCGACCGCCGTCGTCGGGCTGAGCGCCAAACCGATCATCGACGTTCAGCTCAGCGTGCCCGACGTCGAAGACGAGCGGGCCTATGTCGAACTCCTGGTGGCCGCCGGATACCGGCTCCGGGTGCGGGAACCGGGCCACCGCCTGCTCCGCACGCCGGAGCGGGCCGTCCACGTCCACGTCTGCGACGCCGGGAGCGACTGGGAGCGGCGGCATCTCCTCTTTCGGGACTGGCTGCGCCGGTCGGCGGATGATCGGGAGGCCTACGCCGCGCTCAAGGCCCGGCTGGCCCAGCAGGACTGGGAGACGATGAACCACTACGCCGACGCCAAGACCGATCTGATCACGGCGGTGCTGGCCCGGGCGGAGAACTGGGCCCGTTCGACTGGCTGGTCCCCGTAGCGGACGATCAGTCCTTGGGCTTCCCCAGGGCTCGAATCTGGAGGATGGCGGCGGCGACCGAAGCCACCACGGCGAAGAGGACGGCGGTAAAGATTCCGCCGACGGCGGAGCCCACGAGCGTGGCCCCGACCACCACCGCGACGAGGACGCCGGGAGTCACGGCGATCCGCTCCGTGGATTCTGTTTGACGCCGATCTTGAGCAGGTCGATCTCCCCGCCGAAGGTGGAGGTCGTCTCGGCCCCGGTCAGGTTCGACCCGATGGCGAAGACGCTGCCGAGATTGGTCAGGGGGACCAGCGGAGCGTCCTGCATGATCGTGTGGTTGAGGTCCGCCCAGGCGGCGGCCGCCTTGTTGGGGTCGGTGAGTTCGGTGGCGATGCGCCGCATCTCGACGTTGACAGCCGGCTTGTCGTAGCGGGAGAAGTTGTCGGGGTTGGGACGTTCGGGGGCCGTCAGGTTGTCCGGGCCGAAGACCACGGGCAGGATCGCCGCTGGGGACGGCCAGTCGGGACACCAGCTGGTGAACATCAGCTCGGGGGCGTCGGCATCCTTCTGGATGGTGGTGAAATAGCGGTCGTTGGGGATCCGGTTGATGACCGCCTCGACGCCGACCCGTTGCAGCGAGTTCTGCATCGCAATGGCGATGGCCGCTTCCGATGCGGCGTCCGACGCCGCCAGGGTCAGCTTCAGGCCAGACACCCCCGCTTCGGCCAGGAGCGCCTTGGCCTTGTCCACGTCACCGGTCTCCGGTGCGGCGTAGAGCTCCACTGATCGGTGACCGGCGATGCCCGGGGGGATGATCGAGGTCACCACCGGCCCAGACTGCGGGCCGCCGGCGGCGGTCTGCGTGGGCCTGCTTGTCCACCGCGTACTGGAGCGCCTGGCGCACTTTCGGGTTCTGCATGGCTGGCTTGAGGAAGTTTATCGCCAGGTAGGACACGCAGTTCGACGAGCCCCGGACGATTCGCCCTTGCACGTGGGGTTCGGTGATCCTGTTAACGACGGTCCCCGCAGGATGAAGTGCTGCGACATGGCGTTGCGGTCGGCCGGGGCGTCGGCCAGGAGCCGCTGTTCGACGTCGACCGCTTCCTGGCCGAAGACAAACTCGAAGCGGTCGGGTAGGGCCCGGCGGATCGGGTCGGTGCGTTCGTCCCAGTGCGGGTTGCGGACCAGAGTCATGCGTTGGCCCCGCACGTAGTCCTCGATCTTGTAGGGACCGGTGGCCAGTGGGCGGTTGTCGTAGTCGGTCCGGGTGTCCTTTCCCGGCGGGACCGGGGAGAACGTCGGGAGCGACGCCACCCAGGGGAATTCCGCCACCGGCTGATTCAGCGTGAAGATGATCGTTTTGCCGTCCGGAGTGCGGATCGACGGGATGCCGGTTCCGTCGTTGTTTTCGTCGACGTAAGGGCCTTCGTAGTCCTGGGCGCCGTCCAGATACTGGCGGGCATACGACGACCCCTCGGCCAGGTCGGGGGAGAAGGAGCGCTCCACCCCGTACTTGACGTCCTGGGCCCTCACCGCCGTGCCGTCCTCGTAGCGCAGACCGTCTTGGAGCGTGAACGTCCACGTCCGGTTCCCGTCGGCCGCCGTCCATTCCCGGGCCAGATCCGCCACGATCCGGGGCGGCTGGCCGGCCACCTCGGACACCATGGTCAAGGTCCGGGTGATCAACCGGCCGGCGTTCTCCGAATCCGTCGAGTAGTTGCGCTGGGGGTCCAGATGCTCGAAGTCGGTCTCATTGAGAACCCGGACCGTGCCCGCCTTCGCCGTCCCGCCACCTTCGGGCCGCTCGTTCGCGCTCGGTTCGCGGCCATTACCGGCGCAACCCGCCAACACCACAACGAGCGTCAACCCAGCCACAGCTCCCGGACCGTGTCGCCTGTGAAGCCCCATGCGCCATGACCGCCCGGCACCCCTGACGATCCGCCCGGCACGCAATCACCGCCCCGACCTGACGGAGAGTGCGCCCGCACACACCCGTCCGGTCATCCGTTCGGCGCCGCTCACGCTACCAGCACGCAACGGCGCCCGACGAGGGAGTCGGACCCGGACAAATCCGTCAAAACGGCAGGAACAGGACATCCCGTCGCCGAACTCCACCCGGGGATGGCTTTGGCCCGCGTGGCCTGGCTGCGGCTGGCCATGGGGCGGAGCAGCAGGACGGGCAGGATCTGGGGGGGACACGGTGGGACGGTGGACACGAAGGGGCCCGGCCCGTCGGACCTTCAGTTCGGTGATGGCCGTCGCGGCCCTCACTCTCCTGGTCACGACGGGCACGATCTCCGCCGCCCGGGCGGCCGCCCCCGTCAACGACGCCTTCCTCGACGCCCCGGTGCTGAGCGGCACGCTGCCGATCACCGTGGCTCCCACGAACGTCGACGCCACCAAGGAGCCCGGCGAGCCGGACCACGTCGGGAATCCCGGCGGAGCGTCGGTGTGGTACCGGTGGACCCCGGCGGAGCCGGGCAACGTGACCGTCCACACCTGCGGCAGCGACTTCGACACGCTCCTCGCCGTGTACACGGGCGATGGGCCAGAGGCGCTCGTGGCGGTGGCCGGCAATGACGACGGCTGCGATGCCCAGAGCAGGGTGTCGTTCGCCGCGGTGGCCGGGACGGCCTATGCCATCGCCGTCGACGGTTTCAACGGTGAACAAGGTTCGATTGCCCTGACCCTGGAGCCGACACCACCCCCGCCGAACGACAACTTCGCCGCCGCCGAGGCTCTCAGCGTCACGGTGCCGAGCAGCGCCGAAGGTACGGTCGTCGGGGCGACCAGGGAGCCGGGCGAACCGGACCACGCCGGCGGTTCCCGCGGCGCGTCGGTCTGGTACACGTGGGCCCCGGCCCAGTCGGGCGACGTGACCATCCAGACCTGCGACAGCTCCCTCGACACGGTTCTTGCTGTCTACACCGGCGACTTCCTCGACGGGCTCACCCCTCTCGTCAGCGACGACGACGGGTGCGGATCGCAGAGCAGGGTGACGTTCGCCGCCGCCGCCGGCACGATCTACCGGATCGCCGTCGACGGTCAGAGCGCCGACCAGGGTCCGTTCTTCTTGTCCTTGGAGCCCCCGCCGGTCAACGACGATTTCGCCGCCGCCGAGGTGGTCCCCGGAACGCTGCCGGTCAACCTGGAGGGTTCGAACCTCGGGGCGACCCGGGAGCCCGGCGAACCGGGTCACGCCGGGGATCCCGGCGGGGCGTCGGTGTGGTACACGTGGACGCCGGCCGAGTCCGGGACCGTGACGATCGACGCCTGCGACAGCGGCTTCGACACCCTGCTCGCCGTCTACACCGGCGACATCCTCGACGGGCTGACCCCCGTGGTCAGCGACAACGACGCCTGCGGGTCGCAGAGCCGGGTGACGTTGGCCGCCGTGGCCGGCACGACCTACCGGATCGCCGTCGACGGTCACGACGCCCGGCAGGGGACGGTGAGCCTGGCGCTGCAGCCCCCGCCGGCCAACGACGACTTCGCCGCCGCCGAGGCTCTCAGCGGGATGCTGCCGATCACCGTGGACGGTACCAACGCCGGGGCGACCCGGGAGTCCGGCGAACCGGACCACGCCGAGAGTCCGGGCGGGGCGTCGGTGTGGTACACGTGGACCCCGGCCGAGTCCGGGACAGTGTCGATCGAGACCTGCGACAGCGATTTCGACACCGTGCTCGCCGTCTACACCGGTGACACCGTCGCCGGGCTCACCCCCCTGGTCAGCAACGACGAGGCGTGCGGGTCGCAGAGCAGAGTGACGTTCGCCGCCGTGGCCGGCACGATCTACCGGATCGCCGTCGACGGTTACACCGCTGACCAGGGTCCGCTCACGTTGAGGTTGCACCCGCCGCCGGCCAACGACGACTTCGCCGCCGCCGAGGTGGTCTCCGGAACGCTGCCGATCAGCGTGGAGGGTTCGAGCGGCGGAGCGACCAGGGAGCCCGGTGAACCGGAGCATGCCGGGGAACCGGGCGGGGCGTCGGTGTGGTACACGTGGACGCCGGCCGAGTCCGGGACCGTGACGATCCACACCTGTGACAACGGGTTCGACACCCTGCTCGCCGTCTACACCGGCGACACCGTCGACGGGCTGACCCTGGTCGTCAGCGACGACGAGGGGTGCGGGCCGCAGAGCAGGGCAAGGTTCGATGCGGTGACCGGCACGACGTACCGGATCGCCGTCGACGGTTTCAGCGGCGACCAGGGTCGGTTCACGCTGAGGTTGGTGCCCCCGCCGATTAACGACGTTTTCGCCGCCGCCGAGGTGGTTTCCGCAACGCTGCCGGTCAGCCTGGAGGGTTCGAACGTCGGGGCGACCCGGGAGCCCGACGAACCCGATCACGCCGGGGATCCCGGCGGAGCGTCGGTGTGGTACTCGTGGACCCCGGCCGAATCGGGCGCCGTTTCCATCCAGACCTGCGGCAGCACCGGCGACACTGCCCTTGCCGTCTACACCGGTGACGACCTCGAGGGGCTCATCCCCATCGTCAGCGACGGCGACGGGTGCGGGGGGCAGAGCAAGGTGGCGCTCGCCGCCGTGGCCGGCACGACCTACCGCATCGCCGTCGACGGTCAGAACGGCGACCAGGACAAGTTCACCTTGATGTTGGCGCCGGTGCCGGCCAACGACGATTTCGCCTCCGCCCAGCTGGTCAGCGGAACGCTGCCGATCACCGTGGACGGTTCGAACGTCGGGGCGTCCCGGGCGCCGGGCGAACCGGACCACGCCGGGCCGGGTGGAGCGTCGGTGTGGTACACGTGGACCCCGGCCGAGTCAGGCGACGTGATCATCCAGACCTGCGGCAGCAGCCTCGACACCCTGCTCGCCGTCTACACCGGCGACACCGTCGACGGGCTCACCTCCATCGGCAATGACGACGACGGGTGCGCAACGCAGAGCAGCGTGACGTTCGTCGCCGTGGCCGGCACGACCTATCGGATCGCCGTCGACGGTTTCAACGCCCAGCAGGGTCCGTTCACGTTGACGATCGATGGGGCCGTCCACACCCAAGAGCGGTAGGCGCTACTCCGGACAGTTCGACGGCCGCTCGGCGGGAGAGGCCGCCGCCGCGCCGGTGGGGACGTCGAAGTACGTGACCACGATCTGCACCGGGTCCTGGCCAAGGTTCTTGCCCTGGTGCACCCGGCCGTCGCCGACGACGACCTCGCCGGCCTTGACTTCCCGGGGGGTGCACTTCGGGTCTTCGCCCCGGAACAGCGTCAGGGTCCCGGCGGCGACGATGGCGGTCTCGGCGCCCGGATGGGTGTGCCAGGCGGCGGTCGCCCCCGGCTCGATGGTCACCTTCTGGACGACGATGTCGGTGCCCTCGGCCCCTTTGACGGTGTAGTTCCCACCGACCTTGCCCCGGCCGACCTCCGTCCGGCTCACCCCGGTCGGCGCGCCGAGCACCATCGACGCCAGCCCGCCGACCACCATCACGATCACGAAGACGATCCCCACGGTCCGCCTCACGGATCCTCCCCCTCGTTGTCTCCCCGACCCGTCGCCGGAGGCGTTCGCCGACCAGCCGAGCCGCGATCCGCCACCGTGTCAAGCGCTGTCAGGCGGCGGGAAGTCCGGCCGCCGGCGGGTGGGCGTGAAGGGCCCGGTCCCGCCGGCGCAGCAGGGTCAACCGGTCGAACTCCTCTCCGGTGGCGGTCACGGCCCGCACGGTCAGGGTGGTGGTCCCGCCGTGGACCGGGGAGGTCGACGTGGATGAGGAGGAGGGAGTGGTCGTTGTAGCGGAAGGCCGACCACGGCGCCCGCTCCGGGATCCGGGCCCCGCCTTCCACCGTCACGGTCGACATCGGCGCCACCGACATCGGGAAGGTCTGACCGCCTCCACCGCCGGCGCAGAGGTAGGTCACCCCGCCGGCCGACGGCCAGCTACCGCCGGAGCGGACCTCGGCCACCGGCTCCCCGGCCCGCAGCGGGTGGGTCCGCTCGTAGCAGTGGTTGTGGCCGTTGATCACCAGGTCGACGTTGTAGCGGTCGAAGAGCGACACCCAGCGCCGCACCCCGGCGTCGGAGCCGTGCAGCGTGTTGCTGCAGTAGGCGCAGTGGTGGAACCCGACCACGATCCAGTCGACGTCGGGGTCGGCGCGCAGCCGGGCCAGCGTCCCGGCCAGCCACCCGTCCTGGGCGCCACCCGACACGCCGTTGTTCCGGGTGATCTCGGTGCTGACGTCATTGGCGTCGAGCGCCACCAGCGCCACGTTGCCCCACCGGGCGGCCCAGGTGGTCGGGCAGCCCGGCGAGACCGTTGCCCGGTAGGGCGATGCGGGTCAGAAACCCGTCATAGCCCCAGTGGCCCATGCCGGTCTCGATCTCGTGATTGCCGACGGCCGGGAGCACGGCCGCCGTCGACGCCGTGGCCCGCGACACCATGCGCAGCCACCGGTCCCAGGCCTGGTGGTCGACCCGGCCGGTGGGCGCCACGCCCCCGGACGGGTCGGCGTAGCAGAGGTCCCCGAGACAGAAGGTGAAGGCGGGAGCGGCGCCGGCCAGCACGCCGAAGATTCGGTCCGCTCCGGCGGTGGTGCCCTGGTCGCCGTAGGCGGCGAAGGTGAACGGCTCCCCAGCGGCCGGCGCCGTGCGCACCGTGCGGGCCGGACCGGCGGCGCCGTCATGGCGGATCCGGTAGCGGTAGGCCCGGCCCGGCTCCAGGCCCGTCCATCGTGACCCGGTGGTAGTTGACGGGCCAGCCCGGCACGGTCCTGGTCTCGGCGGCCAGGACCCGTCCGAAGCTGTCGTCGACGCCGAGTTCGACCACCGGATTGCGCACCGGGGTCGGCGTCGCCCACGAGACGGTCAGTGTCGTGCGGGGATCGGCCCCCCAGCCGATCCGGGCCGCCCGGGGCCGGCCGGCACTGGCCGCCGGGCGCTGCCACAGCACCGGCCCCGCCGACACCGCCCCGTAGACCAACCCCAACCTCCCCAGAAACTGCCGTCGCGACAGTTCGATCACCAAGACCGACGGTACGGCAGCTCCGTGAACGGTGGGGCAACTGCGGGCGGCCGGCAGGTCACCACACGGCTGATCTGACGGCGTTCCTCTTCGCAGGCGGCCCGCACGTGGCAGCCCTGCAGGTGGTCGTTCACGAGCCCGAGCGACTGCATGGCGGCGTAGGCCGTCGTCGGCCCGACGAAGCGGAACCCGGAGCGTCGCAAGGCTTTCGCCAGGGCCACCGACTCCGGCGTCTGCGGCGCCAGGTCGCCGAGGCGGACGGGTACCGCCCGGCCCCGCCGCGGTCGGCTCGAACTCCCACACCAGCGCGGCCAGCGACCCCCGGTCGGCCTGCACCGCCAGCGTGGCCCGGGCGTTGGCGATGGCGGCCTCGATCTTGCCCCGATGGCGGACGATCCCGGCGTCGCCGAGGAGGCGGGCGACGTCGCCGTCGTCGAAGGCGGCCACCTTCTCCGGCTCGAAACCGGCGAACGCCGCCCGGAAGCCCTCCCGCTTGCGCAGGATCGTGAGCCATGACAGGCCCGACTGGAAGCCCTCCAGGCAGAGCTTCTCGTAGAGCCGCACGTCGTCGACCACCGGCCGGCCCCACTCGTCGTCGTGGTACGCCTGGTACTCCTGGGTGCTGCCGGCCCAGGCGCAGCGCCGCCGGCCGTCGTCGCCCCGCACCGCGCCCATCTCCCTGATGTCGGCCATACGGCGGGGCAGCGTACCGCCGGCCGGATCCGCCAGGTGCCCGCCCGATTCGGGCGGTTCGCGCATTGTCGGAGGTGATCGGGGGTAGCCTCCTCGGTCGGGTCGTTCTGCTCGCCCGGGGCGACAGCCGTACCAACGGGGGAGGTGGCGAGATGAACTCCAGATCGTTCCAGGGGCTGGCCAGGCCGCGCGGGCCGCGGCGGTGGCCGCGGCCGCCGCGGTCGTGCTCGCCGTGATGTCGGGCTGCGGTTCAGGTGAACCGGACAGCTCCCCAGGCGAGATGTCGTCGGGCTCCATCGAGAAGGAGCCGGCGCCGGCCACCGATCCGTTCGCCCGCCTGGCCCCCGCTGACTTTGCCGATCGGATGAAGGATCAGGAGGCCGCGGTCATCAACGTCCACATCCCCTACGAGGGGGAGCTGGCCGAGACCGACACCTTCATCCCCTACGACAAGATCCTCGGTGACTCCCGCCTGCCCGCCGACAAGGACAAGGAGATCCTCCTCTACTGCCGTTCGGGCCGGATGTCGGAGGAAGCCGGCGCCGCCCTGCACGACGCCGGCTACACGAAGGTGGCGCACCTCGAGGGCGGCATGAAGGCCTGGGAGGCCGCCGGCCGCAAGCTGATCCACAACCCGGCCCGCGCCTCGCAGGACACGCCGGCGCCGATGCAGCACAACTGAGCGGGCGTGCGGCGGCAGTGGCGCCGGGTGGCGGTCGGGATCGTCGTTCTCGTGGTGGCGGGGACGGCGGTGTGGTGGCGGCGGACCGTCACCTCTGACCCCAAGCTGCAGTTCACGCTCTTCAATCGGGTGAACCGGGTCGAGCACGACGCCACCGGCAGCCCGGAGGGCATCACCGAAAAGCAGAACACGCTGGGCAGCCAATACGACATCGCCTTCGCCCCCGGGCAACGGATCTTCGTGTACCTCGGCCTGCGGAACGGCGGCAGCCAGACCGTGCGGATCGACGAGGTGCCGGTGGCCGGGTTCTACTACTTCGGGTTCGACGCGATGGAGGTCTCGCCGGAGCGCGGCATCGGCATCGGTCAGCTCACGACCTACGAACCGTTCAAGCCGTTCGCCCTCAAGGCGGGCGAAAGCCGCAACGTCCGGCTCACTTTTCGGCTGGCCGACTGCCGTCCCACCGGCCTTCAGCCCGGCAGTACGTCGATCCACGGCCTGCTGGTGCGGTACAGGATCCTCGGTCTCGGGCGGGGGTGGCTCGTTCCCTTCGAGGAATCCGAGCTTTCCGTCCCGAGCATCGGCCAATGCGAGCACCCGATCCTCGACCCTGTGGTCCCCACCTCGTAACTACAGGCCATAGAGTCGGCGAGCGTTGTCCGAACCGACCATCGTGGCCAGCCGGGCGGCGTCGCCGGCCGGGAGAGCGCCGTCGGCCACCCAGCCGGTGAGCAGACGGCCGAAGCTGTGGCGGAACTGCGCCGCTCCCACCAGGAACAGCTCGGGCAGGCCGTAGCCGTCGGTCGAGAACAGCAGCTTGCCGAAGGGAGCCAGTTCGCAGCACTCGCCGATGACGGCGTCGGCCCGGGCGCCGACCTGGGCCACGGTCAGACCGACGTCGACGTACACGTGGGGGAACACCTGGGCCAGCCAGCCGGCCTGGCGGTGGTAGGGATAGCAGTGCAGCAGCACCACCGGCACGCCGGTCGGTTTGGCGGCGGCCAGGAACGGTTGCAGGAGCGCCGGGTCGGCCGCCGCCAGACGGAGGTCGCGATCACCGAAGCCGGTGTGGATCTGCAGCGGCAGCCGCCTGTCGATCCCGCACCACAACACGAAGCGCAGCAGGACGGGCTCGTCGAGCCGGGCCGGTCCCGGCCGGGCCAGCCACCGGCGGGCGGCGGCCCGGACCGCGGCGGCGTCGGGCCGCGTCAGGTCGATGTCGAACCCCGCCCGGTAGGCGAGGATCGACTTGACCGCCACCGCGTCGACCGTGGCCTCCGCCAGCGCGTCGACGTAGTCCGAGGCGAACTCCGACGCGCCCACTCCGTTGTCGGCCAGGCGTTCCGCCACCCGCTCGAGCCGCACGACCTCGCGGACCTCGGCGCCGGCGGCCCGGCCGAGCGCCTCCGGCGGCGCGAGGTCGGCCCGGTCGAGACCGGTGTCGACGAGCAGATGGGACAGCCCCGCCGCGCCCAGCAACCGTTGCGCCGACCTCGGCCGGGCCGAGTTCCGCCCGCCGGGCCAGGTACTCGTCGATCGGCGTGCCGGGCGGCAGGTCGAGCGCCGGCCCGCACCACCGCCGGATGGCCAGCCCGGCCGTCCCGTCGAGGATCGAGACACCGGCGGGAGGAGCGGTGTCCGCCTCCGTGGCGGCCAGCGCGAACGCCGCCGGATCGGGGCTGCCAATGCGGATGGAATGACAATGCCCGTCCACCAGCGGAAGGTCGATCACTCCGGCGAACCCCTTCCTGTGACCTTTTGCTGCCCACAGCCGTAAAAGGTCACAGGAAGTCCCGCACGAGCCCGGCGGGCCGGACGGCGCATCAGTAGCGCCAGCGGGTGGCGGCGGCGACCTCGTCGTCGGTCCAACCGTCGAAGACGTGGGCCTCTCCCCGCCGGACGGCGACGAAGGCGTCGAAGAGCGGATCGCCGAAGGCGACCCGGAACCGCTCGTCCTTCTCCAGCCGCTCGACGGCCTCGAGCAGACTCTGCGGCAGGCGGGGAGGCTGCCCGTCCGCCGGCAGCGTGGCCGGATCGACCGTCACCTCGTCGGGGAGCGTCCCCGCCTCGTCGGCGCAGGCGGCGATGATCGTCGTCACAGCTCCGACGAGCAGGTAGGGGTTGGCGCTGGCGTCGAAGCACTTGAGCTCGACGTTGGCGGCGGTCGCCTCCGTGCCCGCGGTGCCGGTGACGAGCCGCAGGGCCGCCTCGCGGTTCTCCCGTCCCCAGCACTGCCAGGGGGCGGCCCACCGCTGGGGAACGAGGCGCAGATAGCTGGCCACGCTCGGGGCTCCTACGGCGCACAGCGCCGGCAGCGCGTCGAGGAGCCCGGCCAGGATCGACTCCCCCCGACCGGTGAGACCGTGTCGTCCGTCGCCGCCGGTGAAGAGGTTGCGGCCCTCCGACCAGGCCGACAGGTGCAGGTGAGCACCGTTCCCCACCTGGTCGGCCACGACCACCGGAGCGAACGACACCACCAGCCCGTGGGCCTGGCCCACGGCCCGGATCGTCTGTTTCACCAGGACCATCTCATCGGCGGCCCCCACCGGGTCGGTGGCGGCGAACGACAGCTCCAACTGCCCGGCGGCGTACTCGGGGTGGAACTGGTCGACCGTCAGCCCCTGGGCGTCGAGCACGACCAGCAGCTCCCGGACGTAGTCCGACAGCTCCACCACCCGCGTCATGCCGTAGGCCGGGCCGGCGCAGGCCGGCGTGGTGCCGTCGCCCTCGTCGCGGCCCACGAACCACTCGACCTCGAAGGCCATCTTCAGGTCCAGGCCCCGGTCGGCCGCCTCGCTGGTGGCCCGGGCGGCGAAGAGCCGCTGGCAGGCACCGTACGGCTCGCCGTCCTGCGTGTAGCGGTCGGCCGGCGCCCACGCCCAGCCGGGCTGGCCGGCCAGGGGGACGAGGGCGTCGAGGTCGGGGTACAGGCGCAGGTCGCCGACCGGCCCGCCGATGTGGGTCGACGTCGTGATGGAGTCGTCGACGAGGAACACGTCGAAGACCGGCGAGATCCCCACGCCGGCAGTGACGGCGTCGGCCAGGCGCTCCACCGGGACGGCCTTCACCCTAGTGATGCCGGCGTTGTCGACGGTCGTCAGGGCGACCACCGCCACCCCCCGGTCGGCCAGCTCGGCGCCGGCCTGCCGAGCCCGCTGCGGGTCACCCGGGCCGTGCACGCCGTCCATCATGGCCCACGCCGCTCTCCATCGTTGCCAGTGTCACACCCTGGTGCAAACATACGTTCGTGATCTCGGCAACGGGCGGGGCGACGATCCTCCACGCCGACCTCGATGCCTTCTACGCCTCGGTGGAGCAGCGCGACGATCCCCGGCTGCGGGGCCGGCCGGTCATCGTCGGCGGCGGGGTGGTCCTCGCCGCCAGCTACGAGGCCAAGGCGTTCGGGGTGCGCACGGCCATGGGTGCGTTGCAGGCCCGGCGCCTGTGCCCCGGGGTGGTGGTCGTCCCGCCCCGCATCTCGGCCTACGTGGAAGCCAGCCGGGCGGTGTTCGCCATCTTCGACGACACCACGCCGTTGGTGGAGGGGCTCTCGATCGACGAGGCCTTCCTCGACGTGGGCGGGCTCCGCCGGATCGCCGGTCCGCCGGAACAGATCGCCGAGCGGCTCCGGGCCACGGTGCGGGAGCGGGTCGGCCTGGCCATCACCGTGGGCGTGGCCCGCACCAAGTTCCTGGCCAAGGTGGCCAGCGCCGTGGCCAAACCCGACGGCCTTCTCGTCGTGGCCCCCGGCGCCGAGCTGGCCTTCCTCCATCCCCTGCCGGTGGAACGACTCTGGGGCGTTGGCCGCGTCACGGCCGCCAAGCTACGCAGCCGGGGGATCGTCACGGTGGCAGAGGTGGCGGCGCTGCCCGAGGCGGTGCTGGTCTCGATGCTGGGCCCGGCGGCCGGGCGGCACCTTCACGCCCTGGCCCACAACCGGGACCCCCGCCCGGTGCAGACCGGCCGGCGGCGCCGGTCGATCGGTTCCCAGCACGCTCTCGGTCGGCCGCGAGCGGCGGCGGGTCACTCGCCGGCGGCGGTCGACGCGGTCCTCGTCGAGCCTCGTCGACCGCGTCACCCGCCGACTGCGGTCCGCCGGCCGGGTCGGCCGTACGGTCGTCCTGCGGCTCCGCTTCGACGACTTCACCCGGGCGACCCGCTCCCACACCCTGCCCCGGCCCACTGACCGCACCGACGACGTCCTGGCCGTCGCCCGCGGCCTGCTTGCCTCGGCCTCCCCGCTGATCCGCAGGCAGGGCCTCACCCTGGTGGGCATCGCCGTCGCCAACCTCGACGACGCCGACGCCGTCCAGCTCATCCTGCCCTTCCAGCGCCGCCACCGACCCCGAGCGGCCGGCGGGGGCGCCGGCGGGGGCGCCGGCGGGGGCGACGTTCCCGACGCCGGCCCGGCCGGTGGCAGCGACGCGCTCGATGCCGCCCTCGACGACGTCCGCACCCGCTTCGGAGCCGGCGCTCTCCAACGCGCTGTCCTCCTCGGCCGCCACGACCACATCGACGTGCCGCTGCTCCCCGACTGACCCTTGGGTGCCGGCCGCCGCTCAGCCGCCGGCGTCACCGCCCATCAGCGCGGTGGTGATTTCGAGGTGGCGCAAGAGGAAGCTCCGTTCGTCGAGGCGCCGGCGCCGCATCCAGCCGGTCACTTCGGCGTTGCACTTGCTGGTGTTGCAGGTCCCGCAGGCCGGGACGACGTTGCCAACGGTGTACCGCCCACCCCGGGAGATGGCCAGCACGCAGTCACGCTGCAGCGGCCGGTCGTTGGCGCCGCAGTAGGCGCAGCCGCCCCACGCCGCCCGGAGGGCGATCCACTGCGCGTCGCTCAGGTCGTGCTCGACCCGGCCCATCCTCCGCTGGCGCCGGCGGGCGGCTCGGGCTCGGCGGCTCCGGTTCACAGTCACCGCCCAAGATTACGGGACGGGCAGGGACTTCGAAGCGAACCACCCGCAGCCTCGCCTGACGAAGTTCGCCGACTTGCGGCCGTGAGGGAAGTCCCAGAACCAGGGCGCACGCCCCTCTCTGAGGGTTGAGCGAGCGGGATCGTCACGTCCGTCTCCCTGGTTGTGTCGTGGCGGGCAACGACGTGGCGATCGCCATCGGCACAAGGTGGGGCCCATGACCGGCGAGGACGGGGCGTGACTGCAGGAATCCTGTAGGTCCGACGCCCGATTGGGAAGAGACAGGAGCAGACCGACAAGGGGGTCCCGATGGATGACGGAGGGCCGAGCAGGACCGCGCTGAGTACGGCGGCGGCTCGAGCCGCCCACCTCCTCGTCGACGGCGATCCGAAGATCTTCGAGGACAGCCTGGCACTTGCGCTCCTCGGTGACCTGGCCGAGGACCTGGTCGGCGTGCACGGCGACGGCAAGGATGGCGAGAACCTTGCTCGCCTGAGGGTCACGATGATTGCCCGTAGTCGCTACACCGAGGACCACCTCGCCGAGGCGGTCAGGGGCGGCATCGGCCAATGCGTGCTCCTTGGGGCGGGACTTGACTCCTTCGCCTTCCGTTCGCCGTTGGTCGACCAGCTCCGGGTCTTCGAGGTGGACCACCCTGCCACCCAGGCCTGGAAGCGTGAACGGCTGTCGGCGGCCCGTATCGAGGTTCCGAGCGCGGTGACATTTGTTCCGGTCGACTTCAGGGTCGACTCGTTGAGCGACCGCTTGGTGGCCATGGGGTTCGATCGATCCCAGCCGGCTTTTGTGAGCTGGCTCGGTGTCACCCAATACCTGACCGGTGAAGCAATCGGCGCCACGCTTGACGTGATCGGCGGCTTCGCCCGAGGCAGCCAGCTCGTGATCAGTTATCTCGTCCCCGGTGAGATGAGAGACGCCTCCGGACAGGGCCTCGCCGATTTCTACACGCCCCGAGCCGCCGCCTTTGGCGAGCCCTGGCTGACGTTCTTCACCCCGAGGGAGATCAGGGAAGTCCTCGCCGCCCACGGCTTGGCTGTCACCGAGGACGTGGGTCACAGGGAGCAGGTCGACCCCTCGATCTGGGATCGTTCGGACGGGCTCTGTCCCCATGAACTGGGACGACTCGCGCTGGCGGTTGTGAAGAACTAGCACCTAGCCGCCAAGGCAGGGAAAGCGGGCTATGCACGCGGGTGCTAAGAAGACGCTCACCCGACCAAGAGGAGTACGCCCTCATGGACCCTGCAGTGGCACAGGAGATGGTGGGCCGGCTGGTGGGCTGGATCGACATGTGTGTCGTCATGGCTGGCGCCGAGTTGGGTGTGGCCGACCATCTGACGGAGGATGTGCCCCGGAGGGCCAAGGACGTGGCGGGCGAACTTGGCCTCGACGAACGGGCAACCGAACGGCTCCTGCGTTCGCTCACCGCCAGCGGCGTCACCAGTGTCCGGCCTGACGGCACCTTCACGCTCGGCCCCGCCGGGCCGCTGCTCCGGTCCGATGCCCCCGGCTCGCTGCGTTCGGCGCTGCGCATGTTCGGCGGGCCGGTGGGCCGCGCCGCCCATGTCGGGGCGATGGCCGTCCGCTCCGGCCGCCCGGCCTTCGACGAGCTCTTCGGGGCGCCGGGCTGGGAATACCTGGCCGCCCACCCCGACGATGGGGCTGTCTTCAACGAGGCCATGGTCGACTTCGGCATGGCCATGGGCGGCCCCGCCGTGGCCGCCTACGACTTCAGCTGGGCCCGAACCCTGGTCGACGTGGGTGGCGGCCGGGGCGGGCTGACCATCCAGGCGCTGACAGACAACCTGGCTCTCCAGGGCGTGGTGCTCGACCAGCCTCACGTCATCCCCGAGACACTGGCCGAGATCGAGCGAGCTGGGCTGGCCGGCCGCTGCCGGCCCGAGGGTGGCAGCTTCTTCGAGGCGGTGCCCTCGGGCGACTGCATCGTGATGCGCTGGATCATCCACGACTGGAACGACGACGAGTGCCTCACCATCCTGCGCTGCTGCCGGGAGGCCATCGAGCCCGGCGGGCGTCTCCTCCTCTTCGAGATGATCCTGCCCGAGGGGGACGGCCCGCACTTCGCCAAGAGCCTCGACTGGGTCATGCTCGCCTGCATCTCGGGCAACGAGCGGACGGAGGCCGCCTACGCCGATCTGCTGGCCGGCGCCGGGTTCCGCCTGGAACGGGTCATCCCGTCGCCCACGCCAATGAGCGTCATCGAGGCACTCCCGGTCTGAGGTTCGCCGGACGCCACCGGCTCGTCGAGCACCGGGCGATTCTACGGGGGGCTCCCCGCCCCCGCCGGGGTGGCCGAGTCAGGCGACCGACGTGAGCAGCGCCGGCGGGGCCTGCATCGGCAGCCCGTCCGCCGGAGCGGGACGGGCCAGCAGGTAGCCCTGCACGGCGTCGCAGCCCAGGCGGTGCAACGCTTCGAGCTGGTGGAAGTGCTCGACGCCCTCGGCCACCACCTCGAGCCGCAGGGCCTGGGCCAGGCTGACGATGGCCAGGACGATGGCGCCGTCCTCCGGGTCGGTCCCCAGCCCGTCGATGAACGACCGGTCGATCTTGAGCAGGTCGACGGGGAACCGCTTCAGGTAGCTGAGCGACGAGTAGCCGGTGCCGAAGTCGTCGACGGCCAGGTGGACGCCCAGCCGCTTCAGCGCATGGAGCGTTTCGGCGGTGGCCTCCACCTCCTCCATGAGGACGCTCTCGGTGATCTCCAGCCAGAGGGCGTCGGCCGGGAGGCTGGCCCGGGCCAGCGCCTCGGCCACGGCGGCGATGAGACCCGGGTCGGCGAACTGGCGGGCCGACAGGTTGACGGTCACCTGCAGGTTGCGCCGGCCGGCTGCCCGCCACTCGGCCAGCTGCCGGCAGGCCTCGCCCAGCACCCACCGGCCGAGGGGGAGGATGAGGCCGCTCTCCTCGGCCAGGGGGATGAAATCCGCCGGGTGGATGACGCCCCGCTCGGGATGATCCCACCGCACCAGCGCCTCGGCGGCCACGACCTCCCAGCCGTCGAAGGCGACGACTGGCTGGTAGTGGAGGCGGAGATGGCCGTCGGCGATGGCCACCCGCAGCGACCGTTCCATCTCCAGGCGGTCGATCATGCGGCGGCGCATCTCGGCGTCGAACAGCTCGATGCGGGCCCGGCCCCGCTCCTTGGCGCCGTACATGGCGACGTCGGAATCGCGCAGCATGTCCTCGGCCCGGGTGCCCGGCTCGGCGTGGGCGATGCCGATGCTGGCGGTGATGACGGTCTCCCGGCCGCCGATCAGGATCGGTTCCGACACGGAGGCCGCCACCCGCTCGGCGACGTCGAGGGCCTCCCGGTCGGTGAGGTCCTCGCAGACGACGACGAACTCGTCGCCGGCCAGGCGGCCGACGGTGTCGTGGGGCCGCACCGACGCCCGTAGCCGTTCGGAGATGCACAGCAGCAGACCGTCGCCGGCCGAATGCCCGAAGGAGTCGTTGATGACCTTGAAGCGGTCGAGATCGGCGAAGAGGACGGTGACCCGTCCACCGCTCCGCTCAGAACGGGCCAGCGCCTGGTCGAGCCGGTCGAGGACGAGGCTGCGGTTGGGCAGTCCGGTCAGCGAGTCGTGCGTGGCCTGGTGGACGGCGTCGTCGAAGGCCCGGCGCATGCCCTCGACGGCGGCGGCGTCGTTGAGGGCCAGGGAGGCGTGCTCGGCGAAGGCCAGGAGGACCTCCTGTTCGGCGGGAGAGTACTGGCGGCGGTAGAACGACCCGACCAGGAGGCTGCCGACGACTTCGCCGTTGCGGGAGACGGGAGCGGCCATGGCCGACCGCACGCCGTGGGTGACGAGCGTGCGGTGGCAGTAGGACAGGGCGCCGTAGTCCTCGGCGATGAGGAGCCGGCCCCGCACGATGGCCTGGCCGCTCAGGCCCTGGGCGACGGTGGCGTAGTGGAGCGTCCGCACGACCGAAGGGTCGAGGCCCGACGCCGACAGCAGGATGGTGCGCTGCCGGTCCGTCTCGTCGATGATCCGCAGGCTGGCGGTGTCGTCGCCGAGGAGCTCGGCCGCCCCTTCGGTGATCGAGTCGAGCACGTCGCCGATGGGGAGGCGGTGGGAGATCGACCGCTGGATGCGGAAGAGGCGCTCGAGGAGCGTCTGGCGTTCCTGCACCACCATGAGGAGCCGCTGGTTCTCTTCCATGGCCGCCATGGTCTGGTGGCGCAGCGTCCGTTCGTTGTCCAGGGCCCGTAGCATCCGCAGCGCCTGGGCCAGAACCCGGCCCATGCCCCGCACCAGGAGCGCCTCGTGGGAGGCGAAGAGTTCGCCGGAGCGGGCGACGAGCAGGGTGGTGGTTCCGTCGACGGCGACGGCCACGGTGGCGCAGTCGCCCACGCCCGGCACGTTGAGGTCGGGCGTGTGGTGGCGGCCGCCGGCCCGGCCCCCGGCTGCGGCGGCGATGCCGGCCAGGGCGTCGACGGGGACGTACCCGGCCCGGAACCCGACGGATGCCAGCACCGACCCGTCCCGCACGACGGCGGCCACCTCGGCCTCCAGGGCTTCGGCGGCCCGTTCCACGGCGCCTTCGAGGGCGGCCGGTTCGTCCTGGTAGGCGGAGACGGCGGCCAGGAACTCGGCCAGCTGCTGGGTGTGCCACTCCGACGGCCCGGTCGGCGGCCGGGGGACACCCCCGCCTCCGGGCAGCTCACGCCACCGCCAGCACGACGAGGGTCTGGTTGTGGAAGCCGCTGATGCCGTGGGTGCGGGCGATCTCGCCGTAGGTGTAGAAGCCGGCCACCGGAGCGCCGGCGGCGAAGCCGGCGATGCGTTCGACCTCGGAGCGGATGCCCGGATCGCCGAGGACACCCCGGCGGGCGATGCAGTCGAAGGCCACGAACCCGAGTGGCGCCCGACCGTCGAGGGCGGCGAGGGCATCGCGGCAGGCGGCGTCGGTCGCTTCGAGGACGGAGGCGTCGTCGCCTTCCATGAACCAGGTCAGGCCGCCCCGGGGCACGGAGGCGATGCACTGGATCGACCGGTCGGCGAAGTCGGCGCCGGCCACGAAGCGGACCTCCTCGCCGCTGCGGCGGCTGAGGCCCAGCGGGTGGGTCATGGCGAAGAGAGTGAAGGCCTGCGGGTCCTCCCAGGCGGCCGGCGGGGCCTGGAGGCGGTGGAGGTAGACGTCGAGGGCGGGAGCGTCGTCGAGGAGGTGGACCCGGTTGCCCTCGCTGGAGGTGACGACCATGGCGTCGCCGACCCGGCGCCAGCCGTGGCTGACGCCGATGCCGAGCGGGGCGTCGGAGGCGATGGCGGCGGCCACCACGGCGTGGCTCAGCACCTTGCCGTCGTGGAGCTGGAACGTGCCGGCCATGCGCAGCCCGTCGCCGGCGCAGCCGCCGACCAGGGGCACCTCGGCGCCGACGACCCGGTAGGCGCCCCGCACGATCTCCGCCTGATCGCCGGCCAGGCCGTCGGTGAGGAGGAGCAGTACCCGGTGGGGCTTGTCGGCCACCCGGTCGATGCAGGCCGCCACCTCGGCGCCCGCCTCCCGGAGGCGACCGCCGGCGGCGTCGCCCGTGGCGGTGGCGATGTCGAAGCCGGCGCCGCCGAGGGCGGTGACGACGACGCTGGCGTCACCCGGCCCGGTGGTGGAGATCTCCCCGGCGGTGGAGCAGCCGATCATCGGGGTGTCGCCGGCCGCCTCCCGGATCCCCTCGACCAGTTCGGCCAGGTCGTAGGTCTCGCAGCAGAACACGACGAGGAGCTTGGGGTCGGGGCCGTTGAGCGCCGCCGCGGCGGCGGCCCGGCCGGCGCGGCGGCGCGTCGACGTCGCTCGACTGGCCGACGGCCAGCCAGCGGTCGGTGGCGGGGGTGGCGTAGGTGTTCACAGGGATCAAGTCGCCTTCATCGGCAGCACTGCCGCCTACCTAAGGCGTCCGCCACCCCGCCGGCAACGTTTCACTGTCGGATTGCCGCTTGTGGGCGTTTTCTCTCTACCGCTCCTTCGTCGGACGGGCGAAGCGCCGTCCCGAAGGGATCAGGGCCGGCGGCCCCAGGCGGCCACGACGTCCCAGCCGACGTAGTCGCCGCCGGGCTGGGCCATCAGCGCCCGGCCGGCCTCGATCACCGCCCGTTCCTCGTCGGTGTACGGCTGGCTCTCGAGGAGCTGCATCCAAGTGATCCGGAAGAACTCGGCCATCGCCGAGGCGCCGGTGAAGGTGAGGAGGTCGCGGTGGCTGTTGACGTCGACCAGCCCTGCGTCTTGGAGGAGCCCGGGGACCTTGGCGGCCCAGAAGATGTCGGCGCCGCCGGCGACCATGCGGCTCCAGGCTGCTCCGATCGTCCGCCGGTAGAGGCTGTCGGAGGGTTCCCACGCCGGCGACACGTCCATCTCCTCGAGCAGCAGAACCCCGCCCGGCCGCAGCGCCCGGATCAGCTTCGGCAGCACCTCGGCCCGCTGCGGGATGTGCAGCAGCACGGCCCGGGTGTGGATCAGGTCGAACTCCGCCTCGGGCAGCTCGTCGGTCACCACGTCGACGCGTCGCACCTCGAGGTTGGGGGCGCTGAGGTCGGCCAGCAGCGCCGGCTCGAGATCGACGGCCAGGACACGACCCTCGGGCCCGACCCGGTCGCACAGCATCCGCACCACCGACCCGGCTCCCGCCCCGACCTCGAGGCAGTGCCACCCGGCTTCGAGTCCGGCCTTGTCGAGGTTCCGCTCCGTCACCGGGTCGCAGCACACCTCCAGCAGCTGCAACCGCTCCCGGGCCGCCCGCCACTGGTTGTCCAGGGTGTACGCGGGTGTGTAGCCGGTCTCCGGCGAGGCCGTCATTCGTCTCCCCCTCGTTCTCTCTCTTTGAAACGGTAGGGGAGTCGCCGCCCGCCGTCGAGGCGGGGCGGCGAACGACGGAGGCCGATTTTCCCGGACGCCCGCCGCCGCTCCGTGGGATCATCTCGGCGTGGAGGCGGCGGAAGCCACAGCGCGGGCGGACCGGCTGGCACGCCTGGCCGAGGACCTCGAGGCCGCCCAGCGGCAGTGCCCCGGCCTGGCCGAACCGGCCGGTCAGATGCTGCAGCGCGCCCGAGGTCGGTTCAATCCGAAGGTCTGGGACGGCCCGGCGGCCGAGCGGGCCTTCGCCGGATTGGAAGCCGTCTCGGCCCAGGCGATGTGGACCCAGCAGGAAATCGACCAGGTCGAGGACGTCGTCGCCTGCGCCGCCCTTGCCGCCAACGAGGTGGCCGAGACGCTGCGCCGGGCAGCCGCGGTGGCCGATCCCGTCGAACCCTTGGTCGACGACCGCGCCGCGGCCTGGCCCGAGTCGAGACGGGTCCCGCACCGCGATGCCGTGCCGCCGCCGAAGACGGAGGTTCCTCCGGCGCCGGGAGCTGCGACCGGCTTCGTCGGTCTGGACCTGGCCGAGGCCGGCGTTCTTCAGACCGATCTCGCCAACATCCTCGACGTGGCCGAAGGGCTCGGCATGGCCTTCGCCGACAACGTCCTCGGCATCCTGGTCGCCCGCCTGTACGAGTTGGCCAAGGACGTGCCCGGCACCCCCCGGGCCCTCACCGATCTGAGCTGGGTGCGCGTCCAGGACCGGTTCCAGCTCATCGGACTGTGGGGCTTCGAGACCGCCGAAGAGCTCCGGCGCCGGATCGAGGTCTTCGGCGCCGCCGTCTCCGCCGAGCCCGGCTCGGTCGTGACCGCCACGTTCGTGTTCGACAGCCCGGCGGCGGCCAGGTCGGCGGCCAAGCGCGACGCCAAGGCCATCGGGTCGACCCTCAAAAAGGTCGAGTCGAACATCGACAAGGTCAACGAGCTCCGAAAGCTGCTGGAGCGCAGCGAGGAACGCTTCTACGACACCCGGTACGCGGCCGGAGTCCTCAACGACCTGGGTCCGAAGCGGCTCGTTGAGCTGCTGGAGCTGGCCGACCTCTGCGACCCTGAGACCAGGGCCCGCCTCTACGCCCTCATCGGGTCGGCCACCCGCAGCGGAGGGCTCGACGACAAGGTCGAAGCGGCGCTGCTGCGCGACCCCCACCTCAACGAGCTGGCCGAGAGCGACGCCCGCCTCTCCAACGACTTCGCCGCCAAGGCGGCCGACGCCCTCCTCGACCCCAAACGCCCCGGCGACCGGCCCATGGGCATCGACGGTCCGGACCAGGCCGACCTGGCCGCTGCGCAGCACCTCATGGAACGCTACGAGATCGCTTCGAAGATGGACGCCGCGCGGCTCGCCGGCCTCACCGCCAACCCCTTCCTACCCGCCGAAGTCGTCGCCGACATGCTGCGCCTCGCCACCCTCGCTGATACGAACCGCGAGCGAGCCGGCACGACGCTCCAGCGAATCCTGGCCAACGTGGGAGAGGAATGCTCGGACGAATCGAAACGCGTCCTGGCTGAAGCGGTGGTGGCTGATATCGACGAACTCGCTTCGACACTGCACAGCCGGTCGGCGCAGACCTCGACTGCGCAGGGTATCCAGGCCCTCATGAGCGACTCGGAGGCTCGTAAGACGGTCATCGAGGGCGCTGGGCAGTTCGCTCGAGGGCGATTCGGAGCGACCGCGACCCAACTAGCGGCGGTGATGGAGGACCATCCCGGCATGAAGGCGAAGGAAGCCATGGGCAAAGTCTCCGGGAGCCTCGGTCCGTTGGCCCAAGCCGGGGCGCTCCTCCGGACGCTCGCGGACTGGGAGGGAGAGGGCGCATCCGAAGTCCCTGGCCTGTTGGCTCAAGGTTTTGGTGTTCTTCTTGCCGCCGGCGGAACGATGGTGACGGGCGGGATGAGTATCGCCATCGCTGGACTTGGCGCCGCTGGAAGCGTGGTCGGGGACGCCGCCGGGAGAGACGCCGAGGCCAAAGCCGAATCGGAGCGTCAGGATCACGATCAGATGGTGCGCTACACCGCCCGCCGGTTCGCGATCATGTCGCTACTCCTCAGTCCGACTGAGCCGCCCCTGTGGAAACTGCTTGAGGTCAAGATGCCAACTCGCGACCCATACAGCGAGTTGGTTGATACCAAGGGCACATTCGTCATCCCGGAGCCGAACGACGAGCAGGCTTGGGATCAGCTGCAGGACTGGGTCGAGAGCAACACGGAACTCGAAGACGCGGTCCAGATAATCCTGCGAGAGGCTGACTTTGGGAGTTGAGCACCTGACCCCGGTTCAGCCGGATGGCCGGATCACTAGAAGCCTTGAATCCGAAGTGATCACCCAAACGTCCCCACGCGAGTCCACAGCCACGTGAGACGTGCAGTCTGGTTGCAGTCGACCTCCGGGCATGGGTTCCGTCTGACCGGATTCGGCGACCCGCACGACCTCGCAGGCACCGACCATGCCTCGAATCGCCACGAGATTCGCTCCAGTCAGGTCCGCCGCCAACCCGAGAAACGGAAATCCGGGGTCTCCTGGAATATCTTCCACTGACCCGTCGGGATCCCGGTACGCAATCCCGCCCCGGACCAGCGCATACAGGCGACCTCGTCGCTGATCGAATGTGAGCTTGCCCGTCCCGCTCCTGGGCCCAATGAACCCGGAGACAGCAGTGATTGCTCCGTCGGCGTCGACGCGGCGCATCGAAAAGACCTTCTCGTCGCCAGCGGAAGGCACGGTCTGCTCAAGGATGTACAGATCGCCTCGTTCGGAATCGAAGGCCACTCCCTTGACTCCGCCGAGCTCTGCATCTATCGCTGGACCTCCGTCACCAGCCGACCCTTCCTTTCCCGTGCCGGCGAAGCAGTCGCCGCCCCCACCTGGGTCCAGTCGGACGACGCGGTACTGAAAGTACATTGACCAGAACAGCGTCCCGTCCGGCGCCGCCAGGAGGTTCGCTCCGTCGAATTCGTGAAGCCCTTCGCTGTTGCTGCACGGAATGGCGCGCCTCGTTGGTTTGCCCTTCTCCGGGATGGCGGCAATCACGAACTGGTCCCCGTCCCAGCCCGACGTGTAGACGGTCCCGTTCCCATCCACCGCCACCCCACGGGCGGCGAACTCCTTGCCCAGCTTCGCCACGACCACCTGCTTGCCCGGCTTGGGTGCCGCCCTGGAGTCATCATCGCCTGCCTGACAACCAGTGAGCGGCACCGACACCATGGTCGTGACCGCCAAGAAGGGGCGCCAGCAAAACCGCACGATCGGAGCCTACGCGCCGCTGGGGCCGGTCGGTGGCTTTGAGACCAAGACGGTGCTCGCCAGGTTCTCGACTGAAATCTTTCCGGTGGCCTCGGTGAGTGTCAGGGAGCCGGGCGGATCACGACGAGTTGATCGTCAGTGACTGCCCAGATGTCACCGGCACCGTCGATCGCGAGCTGATCTGTGCACCCGGACAACGTCCCGCCTTGGATAGGGCGGACGTCACCGCTATCGCTGATCCGGACCAGGTCGCACCTGATTATCCCTCGCGTCGCCACCAGGTCCCCACCGGTCGGATCGGAAGCGAGCGCCCCGAAATCCAGTTCGTCCTTGTCCGTGTTGGGTATCAGATCGCCGGTTCCGTCGCGGTTGCGATAGGCGACACCGACGTTCTGAAGCATGTAGAGACGGCCCCGTCGCTGGTCGAAAGTCAGCTTCCGGACTGAGCGTGGATCGGCGGTGCCGCTGGGTTTAACCGCCGTCGTGATCACCCCGGCGCTGTCTACTCTCCGCACCGCTCCAGTTGAGTACTCGACGAAGTACAGATCGCCCCGCTCGGCGTCATAGGCCGGGTACCTGGGGCGATCAACGTGTGCCCTCAACGCAGGACCACCATCGCCGTCGCTTCCGAAATTGCCCGATCCGGCGAAGCAGTCGCCCCTGCCGTCCGGAGTGACGCGGACAATCCGGTACTGAATATCCATTGCCCAAAACAGTGTCCCATCCGGGGCGGCAGCCAAAGCGAACTTTGCAAGGGAAGTCCGGCCTTCGGTCATCGTGCAACCGGAAAACAGCCGCGTTGGCTTGCCCTCCTTCGGGAACGCCGTGACTGCAAACCCCTTCCCGTTCCACCCAGTGGTATAGACAGTTCCGTTACCGTCGACCGCCACCCCCCGCGCAACAAACTCCGGGTCGAACTTCGCAACGACGACCTGCTTACCGACCTTGGGTTCGGCTCGTGTGTCGCTATCGGAGCAGCCCGGAGCGAGCGCCGCCAGGAGTACGAGGGTTCCCCACCTTCGCAACATCGAGATCGCAGCCTAGGCCACGGAAACTGAGGGGGGTTCGACGTCGTAGTACTTGGCCAGGTCGGCGGGCATCACGTGGGTGGGCGTGCGGTTGAACAGGGCACCGGTCCGTTCCATGGCCCGGGCCACCAGGCCGGAACAGATCGCTTCGCCCTCAACGGCGAAGGTGAACTTGCCACCGGTCAGCAACGTGTAGGCGATGCTGGCAATGGTGAGAAACCCGTAGCGCTGCCGGGGTACGCCGGCGAGGCCGGCCGCCCAGCGAGCGAAGTCGACGGCCTGCTGACGGTCCGCCGCCGAGGCGTCGATGCGAACGAGGTGAAGCTCCCGCGGCCGGTACTTCGAGATGTGGGTGGTGGTCACGCCGGTGCCGAGCGCCTCGATGAGATCACCGCTGTCGGAGACGATCAGCGCGGCGTGGTTCCAGTGCGTGTACTTCCGATCGTCCCCGTGGATCCGCAGGCGCTGGCCGAACCGGATCAGCTTGCTGGTCCAGGCGTCGCCGTGGGTGAGGATGAAGTCGCCGGCCAAGTACTCGGTCGCTTCCTCGCCCGGACCGAAACGATCGACCCCGGCCCGACGCACCGGCATGAAGGGTGCTCGTGTCATGTCGCGGCTCCACCCTCGCTGGTGGCCGAAATGGCGTCGCCCACGGCGGCTTCCGCCGCCATGGTGTCATGGTCGGCGGCCGAGGAACACCGCCGGCCATCCGTCGCCTGGGGCTGAACCCCACCCCGGAGTATCGTGGTTCGATGCGGATCGAGCGGGTCACGACGCAGGCGGTGGTCGTCCCGTTGCGGCGGCCCGTCCGGACGGCGTCGGGAACGGTCGACCGGGCGCCACTGGTGCTCATCGACGTCGTCACCACCGACGGGGTTGTCGGCCGGTCCTATCTGTTCAGCTACTACCCCTGGGCCCTGGGGGCGCTGGACGAAGTCGTCACTTCGCTGGGTGAGCTCGTGACGGGCGACGAGGTGGCGCCGGTTGCCATCGCCGAGAAGCTGAGGGCCCGGACTGCGCTCCTCGGTGCCCGCGGTCTGGTCGGCATGGCCATCTCCGGACTGGACATGGCGGCCTGGGATGCGCTCTCGCAGGCGGACGGTGTGCCGCTCGTCCGCCACCTCGGCGGCGCACCGCTGCCCGTCCCCGCCTACGACAGCCTCGGAATGTTCGGCCCCGACGAGGCGGCCGAGGCGGCCGCGCAGTCGCTCAAGGCGGGCTTCCGGGCGCTCAAGATCCGGCTCGGCTTCCCCTCGTTGGAGGAGGACGTCGCCGCCGTGCGGGCGGCCCGCAGCGCCCTTCCCGACGACGTGGCGCTCATGGTCGACTACAACCAGAGCCTCTCGGCCGTCGAGGCGATCCGACGAGGCCGGGCCCTCGACGGGGAGGGCGTGTCCTGGATCGAAGAGCCGGTCCGAGCCGACGACTTCGAGAACTGCGCCCGGGTCAGCGCCGCCGTCGCCACTCCGGTCCAGATCGGCGAGAATTTCAACGGCTATCACGAGATGCAGGCGGCCGTGCGGCTCGGGGCCTCCGATCTCGTCATGCCCGATGCCCAGCAGATCGGTGGGGTCAGCGGCTGGATGCGGGCCGCCGCCCTGGCCGAGACGGCTGGGATCCCGATGTCCAACCACCTTTTCGTCGAGATCAGCGTCCATCTGCTGGCTGTCACCCCGACCCGCCACTGGCTCGAGTACCTCGACCTGGCCGGGCCCGTCGTGCAGGAACCGCTCGAGGTCGTGGACGGGGTCGTACAGGCGCCCGACCGACCCGGGATCGGCCTGGAATGGGATGCGGACGCCGTCCGGACCTATCGGGCCGACACCTGCGACCACCCCTCGCCCCCTCGAGGGTGATCGCGTGTCATCATTCCTACCGGTGATACGGGTTTTTCTGATCGAAGACACACCAGAGATGCGCCTGCTGCTCGAGCAGATGCTGACCCTCGACGACTTCGAGGTCGTCGGCTCGGCCGCCAACGGCGCCGCCGCGCTCCCGGAGATGAACCGGGCCGACCCGGACGTGGTGGTCCTCGATTACCAGATGCCCGGCCTCGACGGCCTGCTGACCGCCCGGCTGATCAAGGAAGAGCGACCCCACCAGGCCATGATCCTCTACACCGCCTACCTCGACGGCGAGCTCGAAGAGAAGGCCAAGCGGGCCGGCATCAACGTCTGCGTCGAGAAGGCTGATGGGATCCTGACGCTCGAGCGCGACATTCGTCGGCTGGCCACAGGACAGGACTGAGCGGCGTCGGCCCGCCCCATTCAGGCATTCGGCCGGGTGACCTCGAACCACACGGACTTGCCGGGCGCATCTTCTTTCGCCGAGATGCCCCAGTGCGACGCCATGGCGGCCACCAGAACGAGTCCCATGCCGCCGTGACGGGAACGGTCGGGCTCCTTGCGCAGCCCGGGGAGTTCGTCGCAGACCTGGACGCACACGGCGTGGGAACCGATCTCGACGGTCACTTCGATGGGGGAGCAGGCATGGAGCACGGCGTTGGTGACGACCTCGCTGGTCAGCAGGACCACCGTGTCGAACACAGCCGGCTCCACGTGAGCGTCGTCGAGGGCCCGGCCCACGAAACGGCGGGCTGAGCGTGCACTGGTCGCCACCGGGCCGAGGGCGATGCCGGCTGTCACCGACGGAACGCCCACCCGGTCCGAGATATCGGCGGCGGCCGCAGATCGCGGGCTGGAGGAGCCGCTATCGATCATCGGAGGACCTCCGGTCGCGGCGGGCTTCGGGCGCGGTCGCCGGGGTCCAGGGCGATGCAGAAACACTACCCGAACCTCCGGGGAGGCAAAACGCCCGGCCGACAGCTCTCCCGATCGGTGTTCAGTTTCCCTCGGTGGTGAACCGGCGAACGGCGTCAGGTACCGGTCTCGCCCCGGAGGCGATAGCCGCCCAGGACGAGCAGGGGAGCTCCGAGGATCAGCAGTGCGGCTCTCGGCAGTGCCGCCGCCATTGTCATGGGGGCGGCGACGCACCCTGCCCCGACGGCCAGATAGGCGAACCACGCCCAGTCGTTCCAGAACCAGTCGACGAGCCGTTTCAGATGGCGGATCGGGGCGGCCGTTGTCCGCAGCCACCGGCGGGGTGCGGCGGCCGGTCGGGACGGGGCGGGACAGACGTCGGCCCGATGGTCGCGGTACCACTCGGCCTGGGTGCGGAAGGAGCGGTATCGCTGCTGACACCGCGGGCAGACGAACCGCTGCGGCTCCGTCGACATGTGGCATCCTCCGCGCTGCTGATCCGTTTCCTACGGGAGATATCGGACAGCAGAGGGTGACTCTTGAGTGGCGGAGGGAGCGCTGCTCAGACCTGGAGGTCGGCGACCTCTTCGAGGACCCGGCGGATCTCCGAGGCGCGGAAGCGGCGGTGCCCGCCGAGGGTGCGGATGGCCGAGATCTTCCCGGCCCTCGCCCAGCGGGTGACGGTCTTGGGGTTGACCCGGAACATGACCGCCACTTCGGCGGGGGTGAGCAGCTCGTTCTCAGCCATCAGGTGTCTCCACGGCCTTGAGAACGCGGGGTCGCTCTCTTCCCCTCGATATCGGCTCGTCCGACGTCCGCCTTGAATGTGACGTCTTGGAGGCTTTGATCTTGATCGTTTCGCCAGGGATTGGAGGCCCGGCCGCCAGATCGATCCTGGTGGCTCGTGCGGCCCGGTACCGTACGAGCACCTGGCCCTGCTGAGGGGTCGATCGGCCGATTTGTCGAGGTGACCTGACGTGGACGGACTGGACTGCCCTTCGTGCGGCTCGGATGACGTGAGGGGCGAGCGCAGTCCGGGCGGGACGATCACCCTCACGTGCCAGGCCTGCCAGACCAGCTGGGGCCGTGTCCCCAGGCCGTCCTGTCCTCGCTGCGGGAAGAGCGACGTCGAAGAGTACGGCGCCCAGGATTGGGAGTACGACGATCCAGCCGCCGGCAATGAGGACCCTGAGGCGTCGGGTCATTCGCGAGGGGGCCGCACCTTCCGCTGTCGTCGGTGCCACAACACCTGGGGCCAGGCCCGGTAGCGGACATGGCGTGGAGGGACACCACGCGACCGTCGCTAGTCGCGTTGGGAGGCGCCGTTGATCTGGCGGTCCAGGTCGGCGAGGGCGCGGCGGAGGGCATCGGCCTGGCGCTGCAACGACCGTGACTCGGCCAGCTCCTCACCGTCGTCCGACACCGCCGTCCAGGCCGCATCGGTGTCGACCGCCTCGAGCTCGGCCACCAGCTGCGCCCGCCGCTCCATGAGCGTGGTCAGGTTCGGAGGACGGCGACGGAACAGACCCATGCGACGTCCAACCTACCGGCCCTGACCCAGTCGAACCCAGCCGTGACGTTGACCGGCTCGGAGAACTAACTCGGCGCCTCAGGCAAGGGGACGTCGTCGGTGCAGGGGTCGGGCACGCCGAAGGAACAGTTGGCGCTGGCCGACCCGGCCCGGATCTCGGCTGCTTCCTGACCGGGCTTCAATGTCGCGACCCGCACTCCGTAGCATCCGGATCCCATGAAGAACTGCAGCGGCTGGTCGGAGGCGTTGACCGCCGAGCGGATGCTGGTGTCGATGCACCCGTTCGATGGCACCTTGGCCCGCTTGCCGCGGAAGTCGGTCTGGTTCCAGACACAGCCCGCCCCCTCGGGACAGGGGGCTTGGCCGGCGCCGGCCTGAACGGGTACGGCGATCCACAGCAACGCCACCATCACCGGGATCACCAGTCGGGGTCGATCCACGACTGCCTCCAGCTCTCGACAACGCCAACCAGGCTAGGGGTTCGTCACGCCGATCTCGTGTATCCCCCGTCCGTCGTCACCCCGGCCTCGGAGCGGGCAGAATGGGGGAATGCGACCACTGGCTGTTCATCACGTGTCCGTCAACGTCGACGACGTCGAGGCGGCGCTCCGCTTCTACACCGAAGTCCTCGGCCTCGACCGGCGCCCTGACCGGCCCGACTTCCCCTTCGGCGGAGCCTGGCTCGACGCCGGCGGCCAGCAGCTCCACCTGATCGAAGGGAAACCGCCCCCCGGCCTCGGCCAGCACTTCGCCCTGCTCGTCGGCGACCTCGACACCACCGTGGCCGAGCTGCGGGGACGGGGCGTCGAGGTGAGCGACCCCCGCCCGGTGGGAACGAGCCGCCAGGCCTTCGTCAGCGACCCCTGCGGCAACCTCGTCGAACTCCACCAGGCAGCCGCCGCGCTGTGATTTACCAAATGCCTTAAGTCGGCTCACGCCGCCGTCGAAAACCTCCTGACCGAGGTTGTTCGAGCGGGCGGAGAGATGAAGAAGCTGCTGGTTGCCATGGCGGCGGGCGTGCTGGTGCTCGGAGCGTGTGGGAGCGAACCCGAGCCCGAGACGGCCGACGCCTACCGGCGGGCCTACGAGCAGGCCTGTGAGAAGTTCTGGGCGAACTCGCCGGAGGGCAACTACTACGGCGGCATCAGCCACACGGTCGACGACTGCCTGGAGGCGATGCCCGACGTCGACGGCTCCGAGTTCCTGGACGAGGGGGACGCCTCCCGCCGCGGTGAGGACGAGGGCTACGCCGCGGCCCTGGAGCCGCCGGTGGGCGAGACCATCTGTTGGGGAACGGACTGCTCGGACGACTCCGAGCAGTAGCCGACGTGTCCGTTCCGTCCCCGGCGCTGCCGTAACCTTCGGGGTGAACCCCCGAACGGATGGCGAGCACGGGATGGACGAAGCCCCCCTCGAAGCAGAAGGAACCGACTCGACGGTCTCGATCGCCGGCGAGAAGGTCATCGTGCGCCGCCGGGGCATGAAGACCCTCCTGAAACGGGGCCTGTCCCTCTACCGGGATCCCAAGAGCATGGCCCGGGCCTTCGACGGCCCGAGCAAGAAGGTGGTCACCGCCGCTCTGGCTGAGAACAAGGATCTGGCCAAGCTGATCATCGGCACGGTCAAGGAGACGGGGACGGGCGGGTCGCCGGGTGGGGCCGAGGACGCCGGGGGAGTGGGGCGGGCGCTGACCGAGGCGCTCAAGCACAACCGCCAGGCCGTCGTCCAGGCCATCCGGGACAACGACGCCCTGGTCAAGGCCTGGCTGCGGGACCACAAGGACCTGGCCGGGATCGTCCTCAAGGGCGACGTCCACATCTTCGTGGCCGACGTCACCTCCGTCGCCCTCACCAGCGGCCGGGACGGGCGCCGGGTCTTCATCCTCACCGCCGACGGCGAACAGCTGCGGATCCCCTACGACCCGGACCGGGAGGAGCAGTTCCGCCAGCTGTGCCATGCCCTGGCCGGCAACGCCGGGATGGCCCCGCCCCTCCCGTCCCCCCCGGCCCCGGCCCCGTTGGCGACCGGCCAACCGGCCAATGCCGAAGCGCAGGCCACCAAGTCCTGCCCGATGTGCGCCGAGGACGTCAAGGCCGCCGCCGTGCTGTGCCGTTTCTGCGGCCACCGCTTCGACGAAGCGTCGTGAGCCGACCGCTCTCGAGGGACACCCTGGGCGCACCGGGCGGGACGATCGTCGTCGTCCCCTCCCTGACGCTGTCCATCGAGGAGCTCCGCAAGGTCAGCGGCATCGTCTTCTACGAGGAGCGGCTGCTGTGCTTCCTCCTGCTGCTGGCCGATCCCGCCACCCGGGTGGTCTACGCCACGTCGACTCCCGTCGACCCGGCCATCATCGACTACTACCTCCGCTTCGTCCCCGATCCCGCCGACGCCCGCCGCCGGCTGCACCTGGTCGACGTCGGCGACCCCGAACTCGGCTGGCTGACAGCCAAGCTGCTCAGTGACCGGGCGGCGCTGACCGAGCTGCGGGCCGCCATCGGCGACGACGACGACGCCTACCTCCTGCCCTTCATCGCCACCCCGGTGGAGCACGAGTTGGCCGAGGCGCTGGGCGTGCCGGTGGACGGGCCCCGGGCCGACCTGGCCGTATGGGGCTCGAAGAGCGGCGCCCGGACGGCGGCCCGAAAGGCGGGCGTCGGCGTCCTGCCCGGGACGGAGGACCGCTTCACCCTCGACGAGGTCAGCGCCGCCATCACCGCCCTGACCGACGGCCGGCCGGAGCTGGAAGCGGTCGTCATCAAGCTGAACGACTGCTTCTCCGGGCTGGGCAACGTCATCCTCGACGTCGACGGGCTGGCCGACCCGCTGCCCACCTCGAAGACCGTCTTCTGCTCACCCGACGAGAACTGGCCGGCCTACATCGCCAAGGTGGCGACGCAGGGCGCGGTCGTGGAGGAGCTGCTCCGGGGCCCCGGCCTGCGCTCGCCCAGCGCCCAGCTGCGCATCTCACCGGCCGGGACGGTCGAGATCCTCTCCACCCACGACCAGATCCTGGGCGGGCCGCAGAACCAGGTCTACCTCGGCTGCCGCTTCCCGGCCCATCCCGACTACCGGCTCACCATCCAGCGCGACGCCCGCCGCATCGGCGAGGTCCTGGCCGGCGAAGGGGTGGTCGGCTCGTTCGGCATCGACTTCCTGGTCGAGAGCGGCGACGTGTACCTGAGCGAGATCAACCTCCGCCTCGGCGGAACGACCCACCCGTTCTGGATGGCCCGGCTGGCCACCGGCGGCCGCTACGACGCGCCCAGCGGGGAACTCCGCCGTCCGGACGGGTCGCCCCGCTGCTACGTGGCCACCGACAACCTGAAGTCCGAGCGGCTCGTCGGTCGCCGCCCGGCCGAGATCATCGCCCTCGTCGACCGGGCCGGGCTGGCCTACGACCCCGCCGCCGGGACCGGCATCGCCCTCCACCTGCTCGGCGCCGTGCCCGTGGCCGGCAAGTTCGGGGCGACGTGCATCGCCGAAACGCCAGAAGCGGCCGACGACCTCTATGGGGCGCTCCTCGACCTGGTCGACAGCGAACCCCCGTCCTCCTGACCTCCATGAGCAAGCAGTACGGAACACCCGAGCCGGTCGATGTGGAGCTCGACCGCGAGCAGGGCCTGACCCTGGTCTGGCCCGACGGCCACAGCAGCCGCTACAGCCTGGCCGATCTGCGGGCCGGCTGCCCCTGCGCCGAATGCCGCGAGGCCCGGCTGGCCGGCGGCCCGTCGTGGCCGGCCCCTCCCGGGACCGCCGACCGGTTACGGGCCGAGGGCGCCGAGTTCGTCGGGAACTACGGTCTCCAACTCCTCTGGAACGACGGTCACCAAACGGGCATCTTCACCTGGGAGCTGCTCCGCCACTGGTGCGGCTGCCCCCGCTGCGTCCCCGAGGAGGATTGACGCGACGATGGCCGGCCCCGAGGGACCGGCCATCGCTTACGACAGGGTTTGTGGTTGCGGCTAGCCGCAGTTGGCCGTGCACTGCTTGTCGAGCACGAGCAGGCCCCAGATGTAGTCGTTGTCGATCGGTTCGACGCTGACGTAGTACGTGCCGGGGTCGACGGCGACGAAGTGGTGACGAGGGTCGATGTCCGTGCTCGCCACCAGGCCCCACATGTCCTCGAGTTCACCCGCCGAGTTGTAGACGTGGAACCAGCAGCTGAACTGGGGGGTCTCGCTCAGGCTGCCGTCGCAGGAATGGATGATGTCGAGGCCGTTGCCCTCCGACTGGAACTGCAGCGTCTGGTACATGCCCTGGTCGGCGATGGCGTCGACGACGGTGACCCACTCGTAGACCGGTTCCGGCGCCGGCGGGGCGGGCGGTGCGGGGGGCGGGGGGGCGGGGTTGCCGCCGCCGCCGGCACCGCCCAGCGTGAAGGCGTTCCACAGGGAGACGGCCCGGATCGGAGAGCTGGGCGGCGTGGCGCCGAGGGAGCCGAGGAAGGCGACCTCACCGAAGCTGAAGATCCCGCCGTCCTCGCCGACCATCATGTAGCCGTTGCTGCCCGGGACCATGCCGGCCACCGGCCGGTTCAGCTTGGTGGCGCCCATCGAGCCCTGGAAGGCGGCGTCGAAGGCGAAGATCCCGCCGTCGCTGGCCACCAGCCAGTATCCCTGGCCGTCGGGGTCGGGGGCCATCGACATGATCGGCTTGTTCAGCTTGATGCCGCCGGTCGACCCGGAGAACTTGGCGTCACCGAAGCTGAAGATCCCGCCGTCGGACCCGACCATCCAGTAGCCCTTGCCCGTCGGGGTGGCCACCGAGCCGAGGATCGGGCCGTTGAGCGGCACGTTGGCCATGTCGCCGTAGAACATGGCGTTGCCGAAGGGAAGGGCCTTGCCCCGGTCGGTGAACACCCAGTAGCCGGTGCCGTCGGGCAGAGCGGACAGCGACACTGCCTTCTCGCCATCGGCCAGCCCGACGATGTTGTTGAGCTCGTAGGAGATGTAGTCGCTCGAGCTCATGCCGCAGTCCTTGAAGTCGACGTAGCCGCTGTCGATGAGGACCCAGTAGCCCTGGTTGTTGGGCGTGATCTCTACGTCGCTGGCCTTGTTGTTGAAGAAGGCCATGTCGCTGTGGCCGCAGAACGGAGCGGACCCGAACGGGTAGAGGTGTCCGGCTTCGTCGACCATCAGGTAACCGGAACTGGAGGCGGCCTGGGCGGCCGGCGGGTTCAGGATCCCACCGACGGCGCTGACGCCGAGAAGGAGCGCTGCCGCGGCAGCACGAGCACGGGACAACATCCAAGAACTCCTTATTTTGAAACAGGCTGGGGTGAAGCCGACTGGCTGCGGCAGGTCACGCGTGCCGGTCGGTCGCCATAGAGGTACGGCTCAGCCGTGACCAAACCTGCTTCGTGCCGGGGCAGCGGCATCGATAGGAGTTCCGTCGTCCGCATCCGGGCGGTTCGCGAACCGGAGCGAACCGCCCGTTTGGGAGCCGGGGGTGTAACGGGCTCAGTACTCGACGATCTCGACCTCGTGGCCGTCGGGGTCGAGGAAGTAGATGCGCCGGCCGGGTTCGTAGTCCGGTTCGTAGTGGACGGTGCCCCCGAGCCGGTCGAGGCGCCGGCGAACCTCGTCGAGGTCGTCGACGACGAACCCGAAGTGGTTGAGGCCCGGCCGGCCGTAGTCCAGGTTGACCGTGCCGGGCTCCGCCGCCTGGAACAGGGCGAGGTAGCCGCGGTCGTCGCCGACGTGGGCGCCGAGCCGGTCGGCGTCGATCGGCCCCTTCCAGCGCACCGACAGGTCGAGGAGATCGCAGTAGAAGGCGATGGAACGGTCGAGGTCGCTGACGGTCAGGTTGACGTGTTCGATTCGCATGCCTCGAAGGTACGACCTCAAGTCCGCTTGAGGTCAAGCCATTGTTTGGTTGATTCGGGCTCCGGGTCGGTCGGGCGGCCGGCCGGGTCCCGTGCTAAGCGTCATGGATGGCGGAGACGGCGGCGGAGCTCTTCGAGTCCCTCGACGTGGCCGGCGCGCCCCGGGAACTCGTCGCCCTGGGCGGCGGCCTCCACGTCGAGACGCTGGTCGCCGCCTACCGGGCCGGCTGCTTCCCCTGGCCGGCCAGCGGCCCCTACGAGGCGCGCCTCGAGCGCGATGCCCGCCGGCTGGTCCGCCGCGGCCAGGTCCCGCTGCTGCCCGGGACCGCTGCCGAGGGTCTGCTCATGCCGTGGATGTCGCCCCATCCCCGGCCCGTCCTCGTCCCCGACCGGGTTTCGATCTCCCGTTCAATGCGGAGCCGGCTGCGCCGCTGCGGCTGGGAGACGACCATCGACCAGGCCTTCGACGACGTCATCGCCGGCTGCGCCGACCGCCCCTCGACGTGGATCACTGCCGAAATGGGGGCCGCCTACCGCGCCCTCCACCGGGCCGGCGTGGCCCACAGCCTCGAGGTGTGGGCCGGCGACCGGCTGGTCGGCGGCCTCTACGGCGTCCTGACCGGACGGGTCTTCAGCGGCGAGTCGATGTTCCACCGCGAATCCGACGCCTCCAAGGTGGCCGTCGTCGACCTCTGCTCGCGCTTCGTCGAAGCCGGCGTCATCGTCGTTGACACCCAGGACCAGAGCGACCACATGATCCGCCTGGGCCAGATCCTCGTGTACCGGGAGGACTATCTCGACGTGCTGCACCGCTTCCGCGACGAACCGGTGCTCGTGCCCGCCGACCGCCGCCCGGTGGCCCGCCTCGTCAGTCCGGCGTAGACGTCCTGAACGGAGGCCCGAGTCGTTCGGGGCCTGTCCCGGGCCGCGGTTTTGCGTGACATGCTGGAGGCGTGCTGCTCGAGCCCCGCTCGAACGACGAGTTCGTGGCCCCGCCGGCCACGCCGGTGGCGGCCGAGGCGGTCCGGCGGGCCTACGCCGCCGCCCGCCGGCTGGGCCTGTCCCGCCGGGAGTTCCTCCGCTCCGCCTTCGGCACCGCCCTGGCGCTCACCGCCCTCGGCGCCTGCGAGGGGGAGGAGCGGCAGGCCCGCCGTCCCGGAACGGGCCCCGGCGGGGACTACGACCTCCCGCCCGAGGCGGGCAGCGACCCTGACGCCGCCGCCGAGGCCCTGGCCCCGGCCACCGGCGAGGTCGTCATCGACGTCCAGACGCACTTCCTCGATCCTGACACGGGCGGCTTCGGCCGCGGCTTCCCCCAGGCCAACTGCGGCGCCGAGGCCAGGCTGTGCTTCAGCATCGACCGCTGGGCCGACCTGGTGCTGGGATCGTCGGACACGGCGCTGGCGGTGCTGTCGGCCATCCCCGTCCTCGACTCCGATAACCCGATGTCCATCGCCAAGATGGAACAGGCCCGCCACCTGGCCGACGCCCTGTGCGGCACCGACGAGGTCCGGGCCAGCCGGGTGCGGCTCCAGGGTGAGGCCTTCCCCCAGTACGGCCGGCTGCCGGTGGCGCTGGAGCGGATGACGGCGCTGGCCGCCGAACACGACATCGTGGCCTGGAAGACCTACACCCACGTCGGCGGCGGCTACTCGCTCACCGACCCGGTGGGGGAGGCGTTCCTGGACCACGTCGAGACGCTGGCCGCCGGGGGCAGGGGACCGCGGATCGTGTGCGTCCACAAAGGGTTCGGCGCCGACCCGGCCGACCTCGGCCCCGCCGCCGCCGCCCACCCCGACCTCACCTTCGTGGCCTACCACTCCGGCTTCGAGGCCGCCGTGAGCGAAGGCCCCTACACGCCCGACGGCGCCGGCGTCGACCGGTTCGTCCGCAGCCTGCGCCAGGCCGGGATCGGCCCCGGCGGCAACGTCTACGCCGAGCTGGGCTCCACCTGGCGGACGGTGCTGTCCCGTCCCGACGAGGCCGCCCACACCCTGGGCAAGCTCCTCACCGCCGTCGGCCCGGAACGGATCCTGTGGGGCACCGACTCCATCTGGTACGGCTCCCCCCAGGACCAGATCGAGGCCTTCCGGGCCTTCACCATCACTCCCGAGTACCAGGAGCGCTTCGGCTACCCCGCCCTCGACCCTCCGGCCAAGCGGGCCATCCTGGGCGCCAACGCCGCCCGCCTCCACAACCTCGACCTGGCCGCCCTCGCCGGCACCTGCCGCCGAACGCCCGGCACGACCGGATAGACCCCTACGATCTACGCCATGGGAGATGCCGTGCCGTCGGAGGTGGCCGGCCGAGACCGCGGCGCCGGCGCGATGGCACCGGTGAAGCCCCGGCTGCGTGGCGTGTCCCACGAGGTCGCGGCGTTCATCTTCCCAGCGCTCGGGCTGCTTCTCGTCCTGGTGGCCCCCGCGAACTCGCGGGTGCCGCTGGCGATCTACACGGCCGGCGTGACAGCCATGTACGCCACCAGTGCCTGCTACCACCGGGGCAGGTGGTCCATCTCCGCCAAACAGCGGATGCGCCGCCTCGACCACTCGATGATCTTGATCGGGATCGCCGCCACCTACACCCCAATCGCCGCCATCGGCCTGGACCGCTCGACGGCCCGAGCTCTGCTGGCGGCGGTATGGGCCCTGGCCGCTGGGGGCATCGTGATCCGCAACGTGTGGTTGGGCGCTCCTCGGTGGGTGGTCCCTTCCGTGTACATCGGGGTCGGCTGGACTGCCCTCGCGGTGAGCCCGGCACTCTGGAGCCAGCTGGGAGGGGTCACCTTCGCCCTCCTCCTCGTCGGCGGGCTCGCCTACTCACTCGGTGCCCTGGTCTACGGCCGACGTCGCCCGGACCCGGTGCCCGCCGTCTTCGGTTACCACGAGGTTTTCCACGCCCTGGTGCTTCTTGCCGGACTCATCTTCTACGCGGCTGTTGCCCGCGTAGCGATCACCGCGTAGCGACGATGAAGGTTCCGATCATGGAATCGGCATGCGGGTCGCAGCGGAACTCGTACGTCCCTTGGGCCTGGGCCGGGACGGAGTACGTGATGCTCTTCGGCCCGTAGATGACCTCGCCTGTGAAGACCGCCTTGTCGCCGTGGTCCTTGTCGTAGATCGAGACATTGTGGATGTCGTCGTCCTGGTTGCTGAACGCGATCGTGAACGGCGTATCCGCCGGCGCGGCGAGACAGTCCTTCTCGAACGTGTCGTTCTTCGCCGAGACCGTCAGCGACGTGCCGTCTGGTGTGCAGGTCGGCTTCGGTTCCGTCGCGGCGGAAGAGGCCTCGCCGGCGAGCCCCAACCCGGACATCACGGTCACGGCGGGCAGAAACATGGTGACGACGACCGTGAAGCGGACTGCTAACACGACCCCGCGGCCTTGGAGGCCATTGCCGCGAAGAGCGCCTGATGGGCGGCGAACCAGGCCGCAGGGTCTTCCGTAATGGAACCGGCACCCAACACCGACTTGCCCAGGTGCTCGGAGTTGAAGTGGCTCAAGAAGATCTCAGCCGCACCGGTCGGGCAGGCCATTGGCTTCACAGTTTCCGCTGGTTTCACGGTGGCCGCCCCAGCCGGAACTGCTCCCAGAACGACACCCGCTGTGAGAGCAGCAAAGGGCACAACGACGCGCCTCATCAGGCTCACTGATCAACCTCCATGTGATATTCCGATAATGATTCGAACTCGTGCAGCACTTCGGACCGCGATGTCCGACTTGGTCACGGCCAACCTATTCATGACACCGCGAGTCCGAGTCCAGCGTGTTACAGGCCAGTAAAGAGCAACTCACGCCGGTCCTTTTGGGTTGCGCCCGAGTCAGCGACACCTCACCCAAGAGTCCGTGTTCACCAAGTAGCCTCGAGTGGGCTGCCGCCGAAGGGTCATCCTGTGAGAACGCGGTTTTGCGTGCTGGTTGGGTTCTGTCTGGTCATGGTCGCTTGCGGCGGGGGGCGGGACCGGGGGGATGCGGTCGGGAAGGCTGCCCGAACCGCCCCCGGAGTCAGTGGCACCGAGATCCGGTTGGGCGTGTTGACCGACGAGTCCGGGCCGAGAAGAGCTATCGGTCTGTTGAGGGTACGGGCCGCCCGGGTGTTCTTCCAGGCACTCAACGACGACGGTGGCATCAACGGGCGCCGCGTCCAGCTCGTCTTCGCCGATCACCAATCCAGCCGGGAGATCGCCGCCCAGAAGTACCTGGAGATGAGGGAGTCGGTCCTCATGTTCGAGCAGATCTTCCCGGTCGCCTTTTTCAAGGGCGAGTTGGCCCGGGACGGGGTGCTCGCCAGTCCGGTCGCCCGCTACTCAACCCTGGCCGGGGACCGCCATCTGGTGATGACCGGCACGCCATACCGGGTGGAGATGTCCAACGCCGTCGACTGGCTCGCCGGCACTCTCGCCCACCCGAAAGGAACCAGAATCGCGGCGGTGACCCAGGCCGACGACTACGGCGCCGACGCTCTCGCCGGGGTCGAGGAGGGGGCCAGGGCTCATGGGTTCGACCTGGTGGCCAAGCTCAACTTCCAGCCGGCGGATCATGACTACTCCAGTCAGGTGACCGCCCTCAAAGAGGCCGGAGTCGACCACGTCTTCATGGCCACGACGTCGCGCGCCACTGCCAAGATCGTCGAGGGATGCGCCAACATCGGGTTCGCACCCCGCTTCATCGGGAACACCTTCGCCTTCGACCCACAGATCATCATTGACAACCCGGCGCTGAAGCCCGTCTTCGAGAAAGCCTGGAAGACGTCGGGGGCCTTCGCCCATTGGGGCGAGGACGTGCCCGGAATGAAGAGCATGCTCGACGCCGTCGGGCGGTACGCCCCCGACCAGAAGCCCGATCCTTTCTTCGTTCAGGGCTGGATCCAGGGAGGCATCGTGGCCGAAATCCTCAAGCGGGCCGACGCAGGCGACGACCTCACCAGGCCGGGGCTGATCAGAGCGTTGGACAGCATGACGGACGTTGATCTGGGGGGACTGATACCCCGCCTCTCCTTTGGCCAAGACCACCTCGGCCGGCCGCCTTCCCGCCAGACGCGCATCTTCGAAACCGCGGTGGACAACCCTCGATACCCGGACATGCTCAAGCCGATCACCGACTTCTATCCCGGTGGGACCGGCGAGGACCCCTCCGTCCGGGCGACAACCTCGCAGTCGCGCTGAGTCGCAGCGATGGGAGCCGGCGGCGACCCGAGTGGCTCATCGGCCATGAAACGCTTGGTCGCGTTTCCCGTTGCGATCCTCGGCCTGCTGGCAGCTTCGTGCGACTCGTCCGGCACATTCCGAGGTGGGGGCACGCCCGCGACCGAGCCCTCGGCGACGAGTCGTCAACTGCCCGTGGACGGTGTTGACCTGTTTTACATCGAACAGGGCACAGGCGCTCCGGTCGTCTTCGTCCACGGTGCTTTTTCCGACTTGCGCTACTGGGAGCCGCAAAGACAGGCCGTGGCCAAGGAATACCGCTTCATCGCGTACACCTACCGCTATCACGGGACAGCCCCTTGGCCTGACGAAGGTCAGCAGTACGCGACCGCGACCCATGCCACTGATCTGGCCGCCTTCATTCGCGGGCTGAACCTCGATCCGGTGCACCTCGTGGGATTCTCCTTCGGCGGCCTTCTCGCCACCTTGGTGGCGTCAGAACACCCAGATCTCGTGCGCAGCCTCACCCTGGTGGACCCGGGGATAGGAGCGCTGTTGACCGACATCCCGGAAGCAAAGCCCTTGCTCGAAGACCGGGGCACAGCGTTCGCGCCGGTTGGCGCGGCAGCCAAAGCCGGGGATGCGGCGCAGGCCGCCAGCTTGTTGTTCGACTGGGTGAATAACCAGGGCGTCGGCGCGCTCGGCAACCAACCGGAGGCTCTGCGCCAGATGGTTCTCGACAACGCGAGGACGGTGCCCGTCTTTCTCTCGGCCACTCCACCCCCAGCGGTCTCCTGCCGCGACGCTCGGCGGTGTGAAGGCCCCCACCATCGTGGTCGGCGGTGAGCAGACACGGCGCTACTACTCGCTGATCAATGAGGTCGTTGTGCGCTGCATTCCCGGCAGTCGCCTTGCGATCATTCCCGAGGCGACCCACTTCAGTTCCTATCAGAATCCGTCGGCCTTCAACGAGGCTTTCCTGGAATTCCTGGCCCAGGGGAAAGACTCGTAGCGCGACGCTCGCTGATGAGGGTTCGGCCGACCCCGGTGTCTCCCTCGACCGCCTCGGTCCGTGAGTCTCGGCGGGGATTGCGCAACGACCTCGACGGGTGGGGGTGCGGTCAGGCCGCGGTTCGCTGGGCGATCACCAGCGTGTTCTCGTCGGTCCACTCGACCTCGCCGGGCCGGAGGGAGGCCACGAAGCACTCCAGCGCCTCGGTCAGCTCCGCCTCACCGTAGAGCGAGAAGGTGGAATAGGCATGGGCCTGTACGCGGGCTTCGAGGACACCCACCGCGATCCGCCGGGCGAAGCGATACTCCTGCATCCCGAGAAGCTCGAGGCCGGCGGTGGCCGCGACGGCCCGCTCGAGACGGTCCCGCTGGAAGAGCCTGGTTTCCTTGTCGCTGAACCCGGGAAATCGGCGGCCCCAGATGGAGCGGGCGTTCTGTTCCAGGGTGCGGGTGTAGACGAAGACGTGGCCGCCCGGCCGAACCTGTCGGGTCGAGGCATCGAAGAACGCGTTGAGGTCGAGATGGTGGACGGCATTGAAGCAGGCAACGAAGTCGATTGCACCCTCGGGCAAGGGGAGCGCGGCGGCATCACCACAGACGAGCCGGATCGCCGCATTGGGGCTCACGGTCCTGCGCAGAACCTGGATCATTTCGAAACAGGCGTCGACGCCCACGATCGAAGAGCCGGCCGCCAGATGCTCGAGAAGGAGTTCTGTGTAGCGTCCCGTGCCGCACCCCACCTCCAGGCCCCGAAGCGCGCCGGTGGGGAGCAACGCGACGAGGTCGCGCACCGGCTCGACGTCGGTCATCCGCACTGCTCCATAGACGTCGGCCACCTGGGAGAAGTGCCGACGGACAGCGTCAAGTCCATACTGCGTCGCAGTCATACCAGAGGGGTTCGGTCCGAGTCCCGCCCGATCCTGCCCGCCGGTCGACCCGTTGCCGCCGCGGGTGCCCCTGGATGAGGCGGACAGCTGGGGCCCAATCCGGCTCGCCCGGCCGGGAGTGCCCTTCAGCCGACCTCGGCCCGCAGGCCGAGCTCCTCGAGCACCTGCATGGAGAGGGCAAAAGCGCCCTGCTCGTCGTCGAGGCGGACGAGCGGGCGGCCCTCCCACGGTAGGGAGGCGGACCGGATCCGCCCGGCCAACTCGGGCGAAGAGGACTTCAACCGGGCGGGTTTGGACTCCCAGCTCACCCACCCGCCGCCCACGATCAGAAGCTTCCACGCCACCGGACCCCGATCCTACGAGGCCGTGGCGACTGCCAGGGGGATGGCCCTCGTCCGACGCCGTTCCGCTCGGGCTACTCGAGTCGCCGCACGACGGTTGGGGGGTAGGAAGCCTTCTTGGCGGCCGGCCTCCGAGGCCTGCAGTGCTGGCTTCGCCGGTGGCGGGGTTGCGGCCCATGCGGGCCAGCCAGGGCGTCGATACCACAGCAAAGCAACAAAGTAGTAGCCGCACGACCGGTCAGGGGTATCTACTGTATTCGTGGCCAGCGGCGACTGGCAGGGGCTACTTCAGCGTGTGCGACACGCGATGGTGACGGAATCCCACGCGCCCGCCCCCCACCCAGAGGCGGTCGTACATCAAGCCATCGGGATCACGATGCAGATGCTCGGTTGCTCGAACATGGTGGCGTTGGATGCGCTCGTCGACCGGACGGAGCACACAGGACAGCCGCTTCTTACGGTGGCCGTCGACCTCGTGGACCGCCAAGGCCTCACCCGGTGACCGCAATACATCGTTGCCTCTTCAGCAGTGGCCGTAGGCGGCGAGAACGACGCGGGCGCCTGGACGTCGGCTCTTCGCCGATGGCGGCCCTATCGCTCTAGCGCTGGGACGTGTTCACGCTTTCGTGGCCGAGGAGCGCCTGGGTTCTCGTTGACGGTGCTCATCGGCCTCATTCTGCCGCGTCGGCGCAGCGCGACGAATTGGAACGGTCCCCAACCGCCGGGTCGGGGGAAGGTCCGAAGTCCGGCAGGCGTGACAGAGCGTCCTCAACGACCGCCTCACGCTCGCCGCCCGGAGGTGCCGTTCGGCGCGGCTCTGGGACGCTTGCGGAACCCCCTTCTGGCGTGTTGTTCGGTGCGCGGGACCCACAGCGATCCAGACGAGCACCACGACGACCAGAAACACGGCCTCGGTGCGGAAGGGGAACCGCTCAAGAGAGACGGGGGAGGAGGGACCGCTCAGGACTCGTAGAGTGCCTCTGTCGAAGCCCCGGCGTTTCGCCCTCCTCGTATTCTGTGGTGGTGCTCGTCGACCTGCTCTTTGATCCTTTCGGTGGCCGGTGGGGCGATCTGCAGGAGGGCGCGCTTGCTGCCGAGCGGGCCGGGTTCGATGGGGTGTGGCTTTACGACCACCTGGCCGGCTCGGTGCACAAGGCGGACCGGGTGCTGGAATGCTGGACGACGCTGACGGCCATGGCCGCCACCGTTCCCCGCATCACGCTCGGTCCCCTGGTGCTCAATGTGGCCAACCGGGATCCCGGCGTGCTCGGTGTCATGGCGGCAACGCTGCAGGAGGTGAGCGGGGGCCGGCTGCTCCTCGGCCTGGGTGCCGGCGGAGGCCTGGACACTCCGTACTCGGCGGAGCAGATGGCACTGGGGCGGATGGTGGGGTCGGACACGGCTCGCCGCCGAGCCGTCGATGAGGCGGTGGCGAAGCTCCGCCAGGTGTGGTCGGGCACCGTGGGCGGCGTTGCAGGGTTCCTGCGTCCCGAACAGCCGCCACCAATCATCATCGGTGGCTTCGGGCCCAAGATGGCTGAACTCGCCGGTCGCGTCGGGGACGGGATCAACGTGCCGGGCGGGCCCGCCCTGTCCCGGCTGGTGGCGATCGCCCTCGAGGCCTGCGAGCGCTCGGGGCGCGACCCGGCCGGCTTCCTGGTTACGGCCTCGGGGGAGCGCCAGCGGTTGGAGGAGGCCGGGGTCCATCGGATGATCGTCCACGTGCGCCCGCCCTACGTCGATGGGGTTCGCCGGGCGAGCGACCTGCTCTAGCGCGTTTCGCCCTGAATGGTCCGCCAAAAAAAATCTCCGAGCCGTCACACTCCGTCCTGACCACCCCAAGTGCTGGGCCCATGCCAAACGGCCCCGGCACTGTCCACAGGTGGCCTCCACACGCCCGATTCCCACTGACGTGCTCTTTGTGGATAAGCCGGCCCGTCATGCACAGGGTTATCCCACTTCGTTTCCACAAGGCCGCGAGCACGAAGAGAAGTGGGCGAAGTTCCATTACAGGGAAAGGGTTTCGGGGTTGCCCCGATCTTTCGCAAAAAGGCCGTTGACCGGCTGTGGCCGCGTCGGTATGTTGACGCAGACCTCGGAACGACACGGATCCGAGAGGCGCCAAACTCTTCGGAGAGAGGAGCCGCTCGACTGAGTGGAGCCGGGTCACCGGATACCAAACCTTCGGGAATGGTCGCCGGGGGGCAGTACCGGAGCTGCGGTTCCTGGCTCGTTTTCGGACGGGTCGGGGGCCACCGGAGCCGGTCCCGCAAGGGGCAGGCGAACCGGGGCGAAGGTGAGCCCCGAACGAGGAGCCCCGAGGAGCACGGAGCTGGAAACAGCGAAGGGTTACTCGGGGCTTTCTCGCGTCCCGGGCCCACTGACGTTCACGACCGGGTCAGGCATTTGAGCCAGACGACGACACCCCCGCCCGGGGCATCGTCCCGGGCGTCGGCCTCGAGAACGCCGAGCTCGATCGGCTGGGGCAACGGCCGCTCCAGGCACGTCGGGAAGCCCTCGTCGTGCCAGCTCCGGGTATCGAACCAGCGGGCGCCGGCGATGATCCAGCCGCCGTCCACGTCGATGTCCCGCAGCCGGGGGCCGTCCACCCGGTCGCCTTGAAAGTCGATCGTCGTCCGAGAGCCGTTCACCGTCCTGGCCTCACCCTTCAGCACCGTCACCTCCGGGCCGCTATCTGAGCCGCACGCAACCAAGCCGAGCGCAGCCAACGCCGCGGCCACCAAGATCGAACGCCCAAGTCTGCGGGGTGCCGTACGGGTGACGATCATCGACGTGTTCTCCTCGCCCTGCAGCCGTCGGCGGAACGCCCTACCGCCCGCAGGAGGCTATCCCTCCGTCGGAGATGCCGACCGCAAAACTCGGAGTCCGCATCGTGTGCGTGATCAGCTGCGACGCTCGCATTCGGCCGACAGGCGGTGGAAGTCGGCCTCGTCCTTCTCTGGGGTCCGGCCTGACTTCCGGTATGCCTCCGCCGCCCGGCGCATCTCCTCCTCGCTCCGCTCGGGCGGGGTCATGGCCATTCCGGTGCCGCCCGCCCCGGGGGTCTGGCCGGTCGAGCCACCTTCGACCGTGGTGCCGGCGGGGCCGAGAGCCGACCCGTTGGAGAGGCACTGGAACACCCGGCCGTCGGGCAGGGCCTCGGTGTAGATCAGCCGGTGCCCCGGCGTCGATGGCCACAAGGTCCAGACTGCAGCGCCGCCCGACACGGCGAGCAGGACGGTGAGCACGGCGGAACGGACGCGGCGCCTTTGCATGGCGGTTCTCCCTTTGGCCCTCGGGCGGCTGGGGGGCGGCCGCCACTGCCTAAACGCCGCATTGCGCCGCGAATGACGCCAAAACCGTCAAATGGCACAGGGTGCCGGGCCGGCGCCAACGTTCGTCAGGCGGAGAGTACGGCCGACCTGTGGCAGCTCAGCCGGCGAACCGCCGGCCTGGCGACGATGTCGGAGAGCGATGCACACCTGCGCCATGAGGAAATGTGGTGGAGCGGCCAGTCGGAACCGATCGGCGGTGGCACCTCACAAGTCAGGGCCGTGAGGCCTCGGGCGGGTCGTCGAGCCAGATTTCCCCGCCACGCTTGACGACAGCGTCGGGTTCGGAGTGGGCGTCGAGCAGCGCGGCCAGGGCGCGCACGAGCCGGCCGATGCCGGCTCTGCTGAGCGGGAAGCGTTCGGGGACGCAGACAATGCCGTACGTCGGGGTGCCCCGGCGAAGGGCCTCAGCCAGCAACGGGCGGAAGTCGCCGACATCCCGGGTGACGATGGCCCGTTGCTGGTCGGGCAGCACCGCAAAGTGAACCCGGTCGGGGCGGCCTCTCAGGTCGGCCCGCTCCCCGACGGCGATGACGTCGTGGCCCTGTGCCCGGAGTTGGCGGGCGATCTCGGGGGAGAGGTGCTCGTCGAGGAGCAGCCTCAGGCCGACAGCGCGTCTTGGGCGGCGCGCCACTTGGCCTCTTCATCGACATTGAGGTCGCGGACACGAGCGAGCCAGTCGTCGATCTCGGCCCGGTTCGATCCGTAATAGCGGGTGGCCGTCTCCACCAGTCGGGGGTCAATCTCGAGGTAGGCGGCCGTCTCCTCGACCGACCCTCCGTTGTCCTTGGCCACCGCCACGATCTCCCACACGTCGAGTCCGGTACCCATGACCGCCGGGCGGCGCCCCATGGCCCCGTCGACGAAATGGATGCCGGGATGCTCGTCCATCAGGAGCCCCTCGGCCACGTACCGCTCGGCCAGCACCGTGTGCTTCTGCCCCAGGAACCGAGCCCGGTCGCGAAGCCGTTGCAGCGTGCGGGCCGACGGGCGCAAGGAGAGCTGTCCTCGCTCGACCGTTCCCATGCACACAATGTAACACATCGCATGCACCCATAGTTGGCTGTCGAGGCTCCGTATCCTGATCCCACGATGACGAGCGTCACGACCGAGGGACCGTGCCCGCAGTGCGGGGCCGAGGGGGCCCGCCCGATCGCCTACGGCTTCCCCGACGACAGCCTCATGGCCGCCGCCGAACGAGGCGAGGTGACCCTCGGCGGCTGCACCATAGAGCCCAACGCCCCGGACTGGCGCTGTCGGAGTTGCGGCGCCGAGTGGCGCATTCCGGCGACACCGGCGCAGCGCGCCGGCGAGCTGTCCGTCGCTCTGGCCCGCCTGCACCGCCTCCGCCAAGACGCCGCCAAAGGCGAACTGGGCTGGACCGGCCATCTGGTCGAGCACCTCTGGGCCATCCACGACGACCTTCCCGACGACGCCTATCCGCCCGGCGTCATCGCCACCCGGACGCACATCCACGGCACGGCCGCCTTCCCCGGCGGCACCGGCCTCGTCATGGACGCCGACGGGCCGCTGCCCCCGTTCCCCTTCTGCGGCGTGATGGTCGCCGCCCAGGACCTCGACGCCGCCGACAAGTACCACGAACGGGCCCGCACCGGCCGCCCCCACGGCGACCCCCGCCACCCGATGGCCTATTGGCGCAGCCTCTACCGCATCTTCGCGGCAGCCGGCCTCGACACCGGCCGATGCTTCTTCACCAACGTCTACGTCGGCCTGCGGACGGGCTCGAACCCCTCCGGCCCCTTCCCCGGCAAGGCCGACGCCGCCTTCGTCCGCTGGTCGAAATCCTTCCTCGAGCTCCAGGCCGAATTGATGCGCCCGGCGCTCGTCGTGTTCCTCGGCGACGACGCCCGCAAGGCCTTCGACCTGCCCGGCGGAGTCCTCACTGAAGTGTCGATGGGAACGCACACCGCGGCCGCCGTCGGCCTCGCCCACCCCTCCCGCCATCACCTCACCGCCCGGGCCCGGCGCTACAAGGGGCTTAGCGGCCCGGAAGCCGAGATCGCCCTGCTCGCCGACGCGGTCGTCGCCGCCGGGCCCTCAGCCGAACCCGGGCGGGGCGACTCGAGGCGATCAGCGCAGCTCGGTCCCTTCCGCGGCCCGGATGCCCCGGATGGTGGCGGCCACGTCGAGGGTGTCGGCCGCCCGCCAGGCCCGCAGCCGGCGGCGGTCGCGGGCCCGGACCAGCTCAGGGGTGCCGGTGCGGCGGTGATGCCAGTCGAGGGAGTCCTCGGCATAGCCGATGGCGGCGATTGACCGGGCGCCCCGGATGGCGTCCATCGCCTCGATCGGGTCGAAGCCGAGGGCGAGGAGGATGGCGAAGGCCATGGACGGCCCCCGGTTGATTCCCATGTGGCAGTGGGCGAGAACCCTCGTGCCGGGTTGGGCCAGGGCGTCGAGGGCGAAGGCCACGGCGGTGTCGAAGAACCAGTCGGGCTGGCGTCCCCCGGCGTCGTCGACGCCGGCGTGGAGGTAGGCGACGCCGGGGGCGTGGGCGGCGACGAAGTCCTCGTCGCTCCACTCCATCCGGCAGTCGACGATGTGGGTGATGCCGGTGCCGACGAGGCCGTCGAGGTCGACGAGGGCGAGGTCCTCCCGCCAGTGGAGATCCCCGCCGGTGGCGAGGCGGTCGGTAACGAAGTCGAAGTTGGGCATTGGGATCGCGGTTCCTTTCTCGGTCGGTGGGTTGGCTGGGTCGGCGGCGCCGCCGGCCGGATCAGCGACCGGCGACAGCCAGGTAGTGGGCGGTGGTTTCGGTGAAGTCCTGCTTCCAGCGCCACTGGTCCATGACGTACATGGCGAACTCGTCCTGGGTGAGTTCGACGGTGTCGTCGATGGACATGGCCGCCATGGTCAGGACCCGGTCGTAGTCGGCGGTGTGGTCCTCAGGCTCGGGAAGCCGGATGTACTGGTCGATCCGGCGGCCCCGGTGGAGGTCGTCGATCCGCCGCTCGAGCTCGGCGATCATCCGGGCCCGGTAGCCCCGGAGAGCCTTCTCGAAGGTGCGGCGGTGGCCGTCGCGGTTCTTGGTCACTCGCTCCACGAACTTCGCCTTGTCGACGGTGACTCGCTGCATTGCTGGCTGCTCCTTTTCTCGAAGGGCGGTGGCGCCCCGTTCACAAGCGATACGGGGAGAGGGGCCGGTCCGTTACCCCGGCGGTAGGGTTTTTCGATGGAGTGGAAAGAGATCGAGGAGTTGATCCCGAAACTCTTGAAGCGGGCCGAGCAGGCCGCCTGGGCCGGCGTCCAGGACCGCGACCTCGTCGACGAGGCTGTCGCCCACACCCAGGAAAAGCTGTGGGAGCTCCGTGATCTTCTAAAGCGGGAGAAGCTGTTCTCGTGGGTGGGGGCGGTGGCCTACAACAAGGCCATCGACGAGGGCCGCCACCGCCGCCGCCACGTCGGCCTCGGCTCGACGCTCGGGACGAGCGGCGAACCGCGTTGGGCGGCCAAGCTGCCCAAGCTGCGCCCGGAGTTCACGATGTCGGACCAGGTGGCGTTCGAGGAGGGCCGCAAGGCCGCCCTGTCACTGCTGCCCCCGAAACAGGCGTCGGCGCTGCGCCTCCACCTCGACGGGCTCGCCGGCCCCGAGATCGCCCGCCGGCTGAGGATCAGCGAGGCCGCCGCCCGCAAACGGATCCACGACGCCAAGCGGAGCCTCCGGGCCGCCCTCGGCGACGCCGCCGACGGGTTCCTGCCCCGCCAGGACCGCGGCTGGTAGAGCGTCAGATCCGCCGGCGGTCCCGCCCCCCGGCGTCGGGAGCGGCGTGGCGCCGGGAGACGTGCTGCTTCCCCCAGGCGGCCACGTCCCGCTTCTTCCTGCCGTAGGCCCACTCGTCGCAGTGGTCGCACTCCACGAGCCAGAACGACTGCTCCTCCTCGAGCACCGGCCAGTCCCGCCGCTCCTGGCGGGTGGCCAGCCGGTAGCGGTACCCGCCGGCCACGGCCGTTCCCTGCTGCTTGCGCCGGAGTTCGGCGAGCCGGCGGTCGGGTTGGCTCGGCGGGAAGACGCCCGGCTGCCCACGGCGGCGCGGCCGGTGAAGAGCGAAGTCCACCGGCTCGCCGCCGGTCACGAAGCGCACTCTGCGCCGCATCGGTTCCTTTCCCGGGGCCGAACGTCGGCTCCCTTCGAAAGCTGTACGGCGGACGGGGGCCAAGCGTTACCTGCCCCCGTCGGCCCTCAGCCGGCCGCGGCGGAGTGGGCCGATCCGAAGGCGGCGAGGTGGACGACGGCGCCCTCCCAGATGAGCGCTCCGCCGGTGACGTCGTCGTCGCCGAAGTGGAGCTCCGTCCCGAGGGCGACGGCCGCCGCTTCGGTGGCGGGAGCGGCGAAGACGTGGTCCAGGAACGCCCGGGCCCTGTCGGCGTCGAACGCCACCGCCTGCGGCGGGGCGTCGGCGCCGGCGCCCGCGCCAGTGGCGGTGCGGCCGCCGAGGGCGTCGAGGGCGTAACCGGCCATCAGTCCGTCCCAGTAGGCCGCCAGCGTCGACGCCTTGTCGAACAGGTCGACGGCGACGACCCCTGCCGCCGGTCACCACCAGGACGCCCCGCTGACCCTCGACGGGCCGCAGGCTCTCGACGATGGCGGCGACGTCGGGGGCGGCGGCCTGCGGCGACGTCCTCCAGGGCGGCGGTGGGGGAGTGGTGGGCGAAGTCGTCAGGCGTAGGAGTCGACGGCCTGCCACACCAGGCCTGCTGGTCGGACCGCTTCGACGCCGGGTGCGGACGGAGTCGACGACCGAGCGGGTCTTGGCCGCCCGCAGCGACGACGGCGACAGCCGCGGGGAGTGCGACACCGCCTGTGGCGCGCCCCACCGGCCGGCCTCCACGCACGACACCGGGATGACGGTCGGGATCTGCGGCGGGCACAGCACCGACACGTTGAGGGTGCGGTTCTGCTTGACGCCGAGGACGGTCTCGCCCTCGAGGAGCAGCAGCGGCAGCGCCGCCCCGGAGGTGAGGACGAGTTCGGGAACCGCGGCGCCGTCGCCGTGCTCCGCCGACGCCGATCGCCCCGGCCGAGCCGGCCTCGGGCCCGGCGACGTAGGCGGGCGCCGACGGAGCGGCGACGAAGAGCGGGAAGAGCCGGAGCGGACCCTGCCTCGACCGGCGGGCCGACCTCGACGGCGAGATTGATGGTGTCGTGCAGTGTTGTCATGCCTTGGGGTCCGCCCCTGCCGTGACACTTGCTTGGCCTGTCACGGCGAGAGGAGACCTCTGGACGAGATGGGTGGTCACCGCTCCCACGACCACACCGGATTCCCGAAGTAGCCGGCCGCCGCGACCTCACTCCACCGGACGGAGGCGAGCTCGAGTCGGGTGACGATTCCCTCGATCGACAGGTCGGAGATCGGCAGGGCCGCCGCCAGCCTGGCGTTGTCCCACCAGGCGCCGTCGACCCGGGCGGCCATGATGTCGGGGGTCTCCCGCCCCGGGAACCAGCCCAGCCAGACGGTGGCCGACCGGCCGTGGCCGCCGGCGACGAGCCGGACGGCGAGGTGGCGGGCGGCCAGCGCCCCGGCCCGGTCGACCTTGTGGGGATCCTTGCCGCACAACGCCCCGCCGCCGATCGGGACGCCCGGCCCGTAGTGGTCGACGACGAGCTTCTTGCCCGACAGGCCGTTGTCGCCCATCGGCCCACCGCAGCTGAAGTCGCCGATGCCGTTGAGCCGCACCAGATCGGGTTCGAAGGTGGCGCCGGCGCCAGGAACGTCGGCCTCCAACGCCGCCGCCTCCGCCCCGAACGCCGCGACCACCAGGTGGTGGAGTTCCTCGGCGCTCACCCCCCGGGCGTGCTGGAGCGAGGCGTTGCAGCCCCGCCACCGGAGCCGCCCGGCCCGCTCCTCGAGGTAAACGAGCACCTTCCCGTCGGGGCCGAGCCGGTCGGGGTGGCTGCGGCGGGTGTGGTCGAGGGCGTGGCGGAACCGTCGGGCGATGTGCACCGCCGGTGGCAGGTAGGCGGTGGCGGCCGTGCCGGTGGCGTGGCCGACGACGATGTTCTGGTCGTCGGAGAAGCGGCGGATGGCCGCCTCGGCGGCGTCGAGCGGTCCGAGGTCAAGGTCGGTGACGACGCCCACCTCGTGGCTCCAGCCGACGCGGTACCCGGCCCGGTGGTAGACGTCGCGGACCCAGCCCGGCACCGCACCCGCCGGGAGGTGGTCCCCGACACCGGCCCGCCCGCCGGCCGCGACCCGCCCGGTCACGAACACCGCCCCGCGGTGCACGGCGACCTCCACGCCGACCAGCGCCAACGGGTCGACGGCCAGCGCCTCGGCCACAACCCGTTCTGCGATGGCGTCGGCGAGGCGGTCGGGATGGCCGGGGAGGACGTCCTCGGCGAGGTGCAGGTCGTCGATCACCGCATGCTCCTGTTCCTGGTCGGGATGGACGGTCGCAGCGGCGGCAGCACGGTCAGGGCCGCCCCCAGCGCTTCGAGGTCGCGGGCCCAGGCCGACTCGGCCGGCAGGACACCGTGGAGGCGGACGCCGGCGTCGGCGAAGCGACGGGCGAGGTCCGCCCTCGCCGGCCCGACGTAGCCGTCGGTCACGACCACCGCCCGCCGGACGGCCGGGTGGGAGAGGAGATGTTCGACGACGCAGTCGATGCTCGTCCCCATGGTGGTGGCGAGTTCTCCCCTTCGCAGCGCGCCGAGGAGGAGCGGCTCGACGGTGGTGGAGAACTGCCACGCCGCCGCCCGCCCGTCAGCCACGAACGGGACGAGGAGACCGACAAGGCGGGGGAGGAGTTCGGTCATGGAGCCCGACACGTCGAGGTAGACGTGGGCGGTGGCCGGCTGCTCGAGCAGGCGGGCCGGCGTGCGCGCCGGTTGTGCCCACAGCGTCGCCGGACCGCCGAGGAGCCGGCGGGCGGGGGCGAGCCGGTCGGCGGCGTTGGGCCACACACCGGTGCCGCCCATGACCGGGACGTCAACCCGGTTGCGCCGAACCGCCCCGCCCGGGTTCGCCCCGAGGCAGCGGCGTAGCACCCGGGCAAAGGCCCGGCGGACATCCTCGGCGGGCGGCGACAGGGCGGCGGTCCAGTCCCGCACCGCCCCGCCGCTGTCCCGCCCGGCGAGCGGGAACGGCGGCGGCGGCCACTTCCCGACGATGCGGCGGACGACGTCGCCGAGCAGCGGGTCGTCGAGGGCGTCGTCGTCGCCGCAGTGGTCGCCGTGGTCGCCGACGAGGACGGGCCCCGTCCCGGCGCCGTTCCCGGTCGGTCGGCCGCCCGGCCCGTCCGCCGAGGCGTCGGCGTCACCGCCCCGCTCGAGGACGGCCAGGATCTCCTCGTAGAGCGGTTCGCGGCTCCCGACGGCGGCCGGCGGCGGGTAGAGCCGCCGCATGATCCCGTCCGCCCCCTTGGGGAGTCCCGCTCGCCGGTAGCGGGGCGCGAACGGCCACCCGACCGGTGGCCGCAGCAGCAGCGCCGGGAAGGCGTCGGCCGGGTTGAGTGCCTCGAAGAACCCCCGGTACTCCGGTGCGGGGTGTTGACGGGCGAGACCGGCGTTGATGACGGCGTCGAAGGCGATGTTGTGGTTCGGCGTGGGCCGGGGCCACAGCCGGGTGTGGGCCAGGATCACGTGCCACAGTTCGTGCATCACGAGGAGGAAGAGGTGCTCGTCCCGTCGGCAGTGCGCGGCCACGAAGTCCGGGTTGACCAGCAGCCGGGACCGGCCCTCGCAGGTCACCGCCGCCGTCTCGATGTCGCGGCTGACGCTGATCCCCGCCAACCGGCACAAGGTCTCCAGTTCGAAGCTGGCCGCCGGCAGGCAGGACACCAGCCGCTCGGCGAGGAGCTCGCTCTCCCGGTCGCTCATGACCGGCGCATTTTCCTGGCGCCGGTCGCCTCGACCAGAGCGACGAGCCGGGGGTCGTCGGAGGCCAGGTCCCGGCCGAGGTACTCGGCGTCAAGGACGGCCGGCGCACCGGCGAGCAGCACCGCCGCCCGGGCCCGCGACAGCACATTGAGCACCAGCATCCGGTCGGTGGCAGTGAAGGCCCGGTCGTAGACCACGGCGTGGCGGGCGCTCCAAGGAAAGACGAGCGCCGCGCCCGCCAGGCCGTACCCGGCCCAGGCGGCGTCGAGAACACGTTCCGGGTGCTCCGTCATGGCGGCGGCGATGGTGACCGACTCCGGCAACCGGAACCGCGCCACGCCCCCGGTGTCGGCCGGTCGGATCTCGAAGGCCACCTCGGTGCGGGGCCGGGCGCACATGTTGTGCAGCAGTCTGGGCCGACGGGAGTCGTCGCTAGTCCCAGCGACGTCCTTCGGGCGAGCGACGTCCTTCGGGCGAGCGACGGTGGCGTTCACGACCGACTCCCCGGGTGCGCAACAACGCCGAAGCGCTCCAGGTCCTGGCGGAACTCCCGCAGTGCGTCGCGCCAGTCGTGGCCGGCCCACAGGTCCGGGTAACCGCCGAGCAGAAAGGCCCGCGCCAGCGCCTCGCCGTCGTCGGCGCCGGCGGGATGGCGGGCGAGGTGGGCGCTGATCTCCCGCCACGTCTCCAACGCCCGTCCCGGCGGCACCTGTTCGGTGACCCGCCGGGGCCGCAGCACCCGCTGGGCCAGGTCGGCCAGCGGTCCGAACGCCGCCGGCGCCAGATCCCGCCGCTCCCGGAAGGACAGGAACATGGCCGTGGCCGCCCCGACCCGCCGGGCGTCGCTCGGCAGCGACGCCAGCGCCTGGGTGACGAGCCGGGAGAGCACGGCGTCACCGACGGCGAGCCGGTCGCCGAGCGCCACCCGCTCCAGGGGATCCGGTTCCTCCAGCACCCGCCGCCAGGCGTCATCGGCGGCCAGCCCCGACACTTCCCAGGCGTGGCGGTGCGCCGCCCGCACCGTCGCCGGCGACGGCGGCACCTCCGAGGCCGTCTGCGGCAACGCCGCCGCCACGGCGATTTCGGCGCTGCGCTCGAGATCCCCGAGCGTCTCGGGCGCCACTCCCCCCAGCGCCGCCCGGGCGGCGTGCACCGCCACCACGGCGCGAGCCAGCAGCCGTGCCCGCCGAGGGCTCTGCGGCAATCCGCTCCGGCCTAGCTGGTTGACGAGGTCGACGATATAGTCGGCCACCCGTCCCGCCAGCGCGGCCTCGAGTGCCGGTACGGCGGCACTCACCGCACCAACCAACGACGCGAGCCATGAAAGGGAGGCCGTCTCCGTCCCCGAGGAACCCGCCGCCATCTCGGGCGGCACGCCCCCCGCGTCCAGGACCAGCGCCCGCCGGTCCTCGCCCGACAGCTGCGCCCATCCCGGCACGGCCACGACGAACCAGAACCGGTCGGCCAGCGCCGGGTCGAGCGACTCCGACCCGAGGTACACCTCGGCGGCGGCGGCGGCGTCGTCGCCGCCGGCGGTGTCGGGGTCGGCTGGCGCCGGCGGGTTCATCGCCGCCCACCGGTGCTGTAACCCGGGCAGGTCGACCCCCGCCACCCGCCGTTCGTGGATGATCGGAAACAGCTTGTTGGCCAGATCGGCCCGGCACCGGGAGATTTCGTCGAAGAAGGCGAACCCCGCCCCCCACACGGCTCCGCCGGTCGCCACGAATCGCAGGCCCGTCCCGTCCTCGTCAGGGAGCGGGATCCCGACGAGGTCGTCGTAGTTGAGCAGCGAGGCGTTGTAGTGCCGGAACGGCAGGCCGAGCGCCGAGGCGACCCGTTCCACCACCAGAGACTTGGCCGTTCCGTGCGGCCCTACCAGCAGGACGGGCGCCTCGAGCGCCAGCGCCGCCAGCAGCACCGGGTCGAGCGCCTTCCATCCCATCACACCGATCGGCGCCGTGACCCCGGCCGTGGCCGCGCTCACCGGTTTCCCCTATGGCGAAGGAGCGAAGAGAACCGCTCGGTCAGCTCCGACAGGAGCCCGGCGTGGATCAGGATCTCGTTCTCGTAGACGCCCCGGCTGGGGATGAAGTCGAGCAACTGCACGAACTCCGTCCCGAACAGCCACCCGGTGCGGACGTGGAGCTCGAGGTCCCCCTCTTTGCGGAAGCGCACCCACAGCTTCCCGAGCGGAATTGGCGGGGCGTCATCGGCGGTCGGCCCGCCTCCGGCCCCGCCGGTAGGTTCGGTCAGCAGCGCGTCGGCCGCCTGCAACCAGGCGTCGAGGCGCGCCGCGGTATCGGTGTGCACCTGTGGCTCTCCTCATCGATCCTGGCGGGGCCACCGATTGCCCCCGAAGGGGAAGGTTGGCCGGAGGCGAGCCAGGTCTCGTACGCCTCCGTCTGGATGAGTCGTCATAGATGGTACATGCCCGGAAGCCCTGCCGGGGACGGCATTCACCAATGAAACGGGCAACGGGCCGACAAGGGCAAGGGGGCCCCGCCGGCCTTCAGGCCGCATGGGCGGCGCTGAGACCCCCGGAGCACGGGATACGGGTCTCTCCTTTTGGCCGGTAACATCGTCGCCCGTCCAGGCAGGGGATGATCGGCGACACATTCAGGCAGGACCTACACCTCGGAGTGCAGATGCCGGATGATCCGGAGTGGGATGGGACCGCAGGCGAGGAGGACATTGACGGCCTCTTCGATGGAGAAGAAGACGAGGGCCCCGACCCCGCTGTCGGTGATGAGAATCCCTCAGGGACCCAGAAGGTCTTTCTCGATAGCGACCCTGCCACCCACCCCCTGACGATTCCCGGCGACGGTGGACTGATCATCGAGAGCGCCACGGGCACCGACGCGCCACGGTATGCCGAAACCCTCGAGCGACTGCTGAGGAGGCTGATCGAAGCCGGCTACACGATCGATGGCGCCGAACTCGTGTCCAAGGACGCACAGCAGCTTTCACCGGCCGACCGGGAGCTCGCCAGCGACCGGCTCGGCTTCCCCGCGGTCTTCGATCCTGGTGAGGTCCGGAAGGCGATCGCCGCCGCGGCGGCGGGAACCGGTCGGGCGGCCGGAGCGAAAGGATCGGGGAACCCGACGCGTCGCGTGCTGCTGAGGCTGCGGGACCGTTCCGGCGCGCATCCGTCAGCGGAGGCACTGCGCAGCCTCACCGGCGGTCAGGGAGCGTGGTCGACACCGAGACTCGTCATCCTGGAGGGCCCACCCGGGACCGGGAAGACCTACCACGCGGCGCGGGAGGCGGTCTACATCATCGACGGGAAGATCGGTGACACCCCGGCCGAGGTGCGGGGCCGCTACCGCACTCTCGTGCGTGCCCATCGCATCTTTGCGGTGACCTTCCACGCCGGATACTCCTACGAGGACTTCGTCGAGGGGTTCCGCCCGCAGAACACCGGGGGCGTGTTGGACTACCGGGTGGTCAAAGGGCCGCTTCGGAAGGCCATCGACGCCTGCCGGGTCGCCGCCCCGCTCTCCAGCCTCTTCGAGATGGGGACCACGATCCCCACGGGCACTCCCGGGCTTCCGCCCTATGTGGTCCGGGAGGTTCAGACCGACGGCCTGGTGCTGTCGAAGGCTCAGAGCCGGAGCGACCAGGGCAACCCGGAGAACTGGTTCTACGTCGACTTCTGGACCGTCCAGCGGATCCTCGACAGCGGACTGACCAAGGTGGCCTTCGGCGGGAAGCAGAACGACGAGAAGGCCGCCGTCGCGGTCCGACTGAAGTTCGCCCTCGGCTGGGCGGCCTACGCCTCTCACTTCCAGGCGGTGGTCAGCCACGTGCGTCGTCAACTGGCAGCGACCCCGACGGGGATGGCCCGACCGGGTCCCGTCGTCCTCCTCATCGACGAGATCAACCGGGCCGATCTTTCGCGGGTCTTCGGCGAACTGATCACCCTGGTGGAGGCCGACAAGCGGGAAGGCGCTGCGGAGGAGAGCTTCGCCGAACTGCCGTACTCGGGCGACACCCTTGCGGTCCCCGCCACCCTGCACATCGTCGGGACGATGAACACGGCCGACCGCTCCCTGTCCGTCTTCGACTTCGCTCTCCGCCGACGGTTCTCGTTCCGGTACGTAGCGCCGGAGCCCACCCTCTGCCCGGCCAGCTACGGCGGCATCGACATCCGTCGGTTCCTGCAGGGGTTGAACGGACGGATCGAGGCCCTGCTCGGACGGGAACTGTGCATCGGGCACGCCGAACTGATGGAGGAGCACCTCGAGGTGGCCCGTCGTTCCACTGGTTACGGCGACGACGACGCAGGCCGGGCCAGGACACTGGCCGGCGTCATCAAACAGAAGATCCTCCCGACCCTGCTGGCCTACTCCGGACAGGACTGGATCGCCGTCCGGGCGCTCCTGGGCGACGGCCTGGTCACGGAGTCGCCCGCCCCTGATTTCGGCGACGACATCGACGTCAGCTCGACGCTCTACACGTACTCCCCCCGTTGTGATCCCGACTCCGCCACCTGGGATGAGGCCTGGTTCCGGCAGGCGTTCGTCGTGGTGGCCGTCGGGACGGGGGCCGCCCCAGGGACCGCGGACCTGTCGGCGGCCACCGGGGTCGATGGCCCGCCTCCCGGTACCACGTCGGGCGACGATGCCGCCCCCACCGACGGCGCGGCAGCCACGTCGTCGTCGTCAGAAGCGTGACCGTCGCGGCGCCCGTCCGCCGCCGGCGGAGACAGAACCTCGGTCCAATCCACGAGTGGGGAGTGCTGGGGCTGGCCGGGCGCTCCGATCGTGACGAGATCCGACGGGCCCTCCTGAGGGCCACGGCCCGGCTGCCGGAGGATGTGCTCATCCCCAATCGCCACGGAGACCTCCGCGCCGGCGGGTACGTCGGTCTCATCGACACGGGCCGTTACTACCTCGAGTTGCTCCCGAAGGTCTCGCCGACGGCGTCAACGGCCGAGAACCGCCATTTCCTCGTCAACCTGCTGGCGGAATCCGGTCTCCTGCCCCGCCCCCGGGAAAGACCGGCCGGCATCTCGGCCGGCGCCGAACGACTGCTCGAGTTCGTCATCTCGTCCACGGCCCGGCGCATGGTGGAGCTGCTCGCCGAGGGCGCCCCACGACGCTACGCACCGCACGAGGAATCAGGGCCGGTTCTCCGGGGCCGCATCGACATGACGAGGATGGCCCGGCGAGGTCCCGGACGGGATCATCTCCTCCCGATCCGGTACGTCCCGCTGCAGCGGGACAATCCCCTCAGCCGCCTGCTGGCGTCGCTGGCCGACGAGCTTCAACTCCGCTCACGCAGCCTCGAGAACCGCCGGATCCTCCGCCGGCGCGCTCGGCCATTCCCCTGGCGTCACCGCCGCCGCCACTCGACCCCAGCCAGGTGGCCGCGCTCCAGCTGTCGGCCTACGAACAGGACTGGGCACCCATTGTGGAGGTCGCCCGGGCCATTATGGCGGGAAGGGCGCCCAACCCTGTTGAGGTGGGAGGAGTCGACGGCGCATCCCTGATCTTCTCGATGGACGATCTGTTCGAGGGACTTCTGCGGCGACGGCTGGAGCATGCGGCCACGGCCGTCGGACTCCATCTCATCCGCGGTGTCCGAGCACCCAGGCTGCTCCGGGACGTGGACAGCGGACGCCAGTCGCTTCCCATCCGGCCCGATTTTCTCTTCTCCAGGGCCGGCACGAACTGTCTCGTCGGGGATGCGAAATGGAAGGTGGTGGAACGGGGACGCCGTGAGACCGCGCTCGACCGTTCGGACATCTACCAGATGACGGCCTACATGGTCCGCAACAGCCTTCACCGCAGCGTCCTCTTCTTCCCTGGCCAGGCCGGGAAGACCTCGCTCCGGCGCTTCGACATTCTCCCCGGGACGGGTCGGCTCTGTGTGGCCACCGTCGACACGGCCGGGCTCGTCGATCCCTCTGTGTCGGGGCGCGCCGGCGCCACGGCCTGGCTGTCGGAGGTCCTCAGCGCCGCCGAAGCCGACAAGGCGGCCGGAGGCAGCACCGTCGGGGGGTAGCTAAGCTACGGGGAGACCAGTTCTGCGATCGCCCCCGGCAAGTCCGGAACCCCGGTCCGTTCCGAATCGGCGTGTGCGGTGGCCGATTCGGCGAGGCGACAGAGGGTGTTCACGAGGCGCATCTGTTGTGGTGTGCGGCAGCGGGTGTCGAGAAGCCGGGGGCTGCCGATGGCCACGGCCAGGATCCGGGCCCGGGAGAGCGCCACGTTCAGCCGGTTGGGGCTGAACAGGAACTCCACTCCGCGGGGCAGGTCGTCGGCGGAGGAGGTGGCCATGGCGAAGATGACCACGGCGGCCTCCTGGCCCTGGAACTTGTCGACCGTGCCCACCCGGGCGCCATGGGGGAGTGCCGCCTGGAGCCGGGCGACCTGGGCGTTGTAGGGGGCGACGACGAGGATGTCGTCGAGGGTGAGGATGCGGTCCTGGCCGGTCTGGTCGACCCAGCGCCGGCCGAGCAGAGCACCGACACCGGCAGCCACCTCGGCGACCTCCTCCGGTGACGTCACCCGGTTGCCCGCGTGGTCGACGGGGATCCAGCGGAGGCCGGCCCCTTCGGCCCACGGCCCGGGGTCGACGATCTGCTGGGCGCAGGCGTCGGTCGGCGGTGAGGCGGCCTTCGTAGAAGGAGTCGGAGATGAACCGGCAGACGGCGGGATGGAGCCGCCAGGTGACGTCGAGCAGCAGGCCGCGGTCGGAGGGGATGGTCGCCTGACCGGCCAGCAGGTGCTCGAGGGCCGACACGCCCGGCCCCGGCGGGTGGGTGCCCTGCGACGGCTGGGCCAGCTGCTGCGGATCGCCGAGCAGGACGAGGCCGTCGGTGGCGGCGCCGAGGGCGACCACGTTGGCCAGCGACATCTGACCGGCCTCGTCGACGAACAGCACGTCGACGGCGCCGGCCATCTGCTCCTGCGCGAACAGCCATTGTGTGCCGGCCACGACGTCGACGTCGCCGGCGGCCAGCCGGTCGAAGACGGTGGCGTTGTCGGGGGCGCGGTCGACGGCGTCGGAGGAGCAGCGGTCGTTTTCGGAGGCCCGCTGCAACGCCCGCAGCTCGACGCCGGCTTCGGCGGCTGCGGCCACCACCTGGTCGAGCAGGTTGCCGATGGCCTTGTGGCTGTTGGCGGTGATCCCGACCCGCCGGCCGGCGGCGACGCGGTCGACGATCATGCGGGCGCCGCTGTACGTCTTGCCGGTGCCGGGAGGCCCCTGGATCGGCAGGCAGCCCGAACCGAGGGCGGTGACCAGGCGACGGGCGGCGGCCAGCGGGGCCTCGCCGGGGTGGCTGAGCGGCGCGCCGGCGGGATGGCCGGGGATGCGGGGCGGCAGCTGGAGGAGCAGGTCGCGCACCGCCCGGTACGGCCCGGGGGCGTCGACGCCGTGGTCGGCGACCCACTGGCCGACGCGGTACACGGCCCGTTGGAGGGGGACGCTGTTGACCGGCGGTTCCGGTGTCACGGCCCCGGGATGCGGGATGGTGGAGCCCCGGCCCCGCTTGAGGTCGAGGAGCCCAGTGGCGGAGTCGAGGCGGAACACGGTGCCGGCGGCCCGGTTGGTGCGGGGGTCGATGACCTGGTCGCCGACGCCGATCTTGTGCTCCTGGTCGGCCGGGAAGCGGTAGCGGTGGACGACGGACCGGGCGATGTCCTCCACCGGGCCCTCGTAGGCGAGGCCGCCGATGGCCTCCCGGTCGTCGAGCAGTTCCTCGTCGGACATGGTCAGGCGGGCGAAGTAGGCCCACCACTCCGGCCGGGCTTCCCGCCGGTGCCAGCCGAGCAGCTGGGCCAGCAGCCAGGTCGCCCCCTGCTCCGCCGTGCGCTCGGCCGGGTCGTCGGGGATGCCGGCCACGAGCCGGGCCACGAGAGCCGCGGTGTCGGCCTCCACCCGGGCCTGGTCGTCGGACGGCGCCGCGTCCCGGGCCGCCGGCCGGGTCAGGGGTTCGCCGGCCGCGGTGTCGAGGTCGGAGCGGCGGGCTTCGAGCCAGTCCCGCAGCCGCCAGGTCGACTCGCAGTCCACCTGGTTGTAGTCGCGGATCTCGTCGAGGATGCGCTGCTCGCCGGTCGCTAGCCACTCTTCGTAGGCCACCACGCTGGACCCGGCGGTGGTGATGGCCCCGCCCCGCTTCTCCATGTACAGCGGCTCGAGCGCCTTGAGGGAATACGACTCCTGGGAGACCCGGACGCCCTGGCGGACCACTTGGTAGAGGTCGCAGAAGACACCGCCGCGCAGCAGCCGGTCGACCTCCGACTCTCGGGTGCCGAACCGGCCCATCAGCCGCTTGAGGGCGCTGGGTTCGTAGGCCGCGTAGTGGAAGACGTGGAGACCCGGGTCGTGGTCGAGCCGGCCGATGATGAAATCGACCAGCGCTTCGAACGCCGCCTTCTCGCCGGCGGGATCGTGGGCCCAGAACGAGTGGTAGCGGGCCGCGCCGCCGTCGAGGTCGACGAGCCCGAAGAGGTACTCGAGACCACCGTCGCCGACGAACGGGTCGCCCTCGATGTCGAAGAACAGGTCGCCGGGGGACGGTGCCGGCAGCAGGCTGAGCCCCTGGCCGGCCTCCGGGTCGACCAGCTCGAAGGTCACCTCGCCGGAGGGGCGCTGACTGACTTGGAGGCGGGCCTGCTGGTGGAGGCGACCGAGCACGGCCGGGTTCATCCGGGGCACGGCCAAGTCGGCCGGCGCGGCGGCCAGCCCCTCCACCGTGCCGAACCCGGCCGCCGTCAGCTTGGCGGCCTGCGCCCGGCGCATGCCGGCCACCAGCGAGAGGTGGTCGTCGCCGCGGCGCTGCTCGTCGCACCGTGGCGCCCAGGGGCACACCGCGCAGTGGGCGACGGGGTCGGGATAGGTCGGGTCGATCCGGCCGACGGCCTGTTCCAGCGTCGCCTTGGTACGCCGGTAGTAGGCCTCGAACTCGGCGAGGCGGTAGGAATGCGAGACCATGTCGCCGCCGACGACGTGGAGCTGATCGGGTGCCGACCCCTGGACACGGGCCAGCTGCTCCGAATAGGCGCAGACCTGCAGGATGGCCGAGCCCCGGACCGCCCGGGCCAGCTTCGTGTCGACCACCTCGTAACTCCAGGCCCAGCGCCCGCTCGGGCGGTCGACCCGGATCAGGAAGTCGGGGTGCCCCCGCCAGCGGCCGTCGAAGAACGTCCCCTGGTAGACGACGTCGGCGCCCGACGCCATCGCCGCCACGGTGGCCTCCTCGGCGGCCACGAGCTCCGCCATGGTCGCTCCGGGGCGGGCCACCTCCACCACCTCGAGACCGGCCTCGCGTAGGGACTGGAGGTGGCGCTGCTCGTGCTCGTCACCCCGGCGGCGCAGCACCTCGACCTGCGGGTCCTCACCGTCGGGGCGGGTGAGCTCACCCCGGGCCGCGGCCTGCTCCAGCACGGTGAGGTGCGGGCAGGCGAGATGGGCGGTCAGATTGGACGGGGTGAGGATGAGCCGGTCGTCGATGAGGTGCATGGGAGCGAGTATCCAGTCTGGGTGTGACGGTTACCCCGGCCAGGGGCCGGGCGATGCGACGGCGCGCTCCTTGCTGTGATCGGCATCGTGGCTGGCGAACCTGAGCGAACCGGGACAAGCATGCCGCCCCTCTGGCGGTCAGGCGAAGGGCAGGACCTTGGCCACCTTCTTGGCCAGTTCGTGGCTCAGCAGCGGCGGGACGGCGTTGCCGACGACCCGGAAGGCGTCGACGAATCCCACGGCTCCGAACTGGAACCAGTCCGGGAACGTCTGGACGCGGGCCGCCTCCCGGACGGAGATGGTCCGGGCCGACCACGGATGCACGTACATGTAGGTGTCCTTGCCCATGTGGCTCACGATCGTCCGGCACGGTCGGGCCGGGTCCAGCCGGGCGACCCAGTCCCCGTGGTTGCCCTCCCGTTTGGAGAGGTAGCCGGGTGTGAGCAGGTGGTGGCCGAGCTCCCCCGGCTGGGCCGGGATCTGCTCCAGCAGCAGCCGGATCGGAAGCGACCCGTCGACCTCGGCGGCCAGCGCCCGCACCTCGTCAGGGTCGAGCTTCGACAACCACCCCAGCGCCCGGTGGGCCGTGGTGTCGGTCGAGTCGTCGAGGGTCTCGAGGGCGTTCTGCACGGTCTCGAGCAGCGCCGTCAGCGTCTTGATCGTCTGCGAGTCGTCGGCCCGGTAGTCCATCCACCGCTTCCCGGGCCCCATGAGGGCGAAGAAGGCGGCATCGTCGGCTCTCGGAGGCCGGGCGATGTGGGCGTCAACGGCGGTGGCGTCCCGGAAGGGGGCGGCGGAGCGCACCCAGGCGGCGTACTCGCCCTCGGCGCCGTCGTAGGCGTCGGGATGCAGGGCGGAGGTGACGGTCACCGACAGGTCGACCTCGCCCCCCACCCGGAACATGACCGGCTCGGGGAGGCCCTCGAGGGCCGTCCGCAGCGGCACCGGCGACTTCGGCGCCAGGTCGAGGAGCCACCCCGCCGGGTCGGCGACGGGGACCCGGTCGGCGACGTCTCCCCGGACCCCGCCCATGAAGAACCGTTCCCGGGTCTGGGGGACTCCGTGATCATGGGCCCGGATGATCCGCGTGGTGGCCCTGTAGTCGAGACCGCCGCCGCTCACGTCGCGGATCGATGCCGCCAGCGCCTCGCTGGCCAGGAAGGTGCCGGCCGGTGTCTGCACCTCCGCCTGGAAGAACCGGACGTTCTCGAACAGGAACACGGCGGGGGCCAGCGCCGAGACCCACAGGACGTAGGCCTCCATCAGCCGGTTGCGGTCGTCACCGACCTCCTCGTCGACCCGGGCGTGCACGCCGTGCTCCCGGAGGCTTCGGATCTTGCCCCGGCCGATGCGGCTGAACCCCTGGCAGGGGGGACCACCGAGGAGCACGCTGACCTCACGCCCACCGGTGTAGAGGGCCCGCAGGGCCGGCCCGGCGGCGGAGAACGCCCCCCGGCGGACGTCGAGTCGCCCTGCCCTCCAGTGGATCCAGGACTGCCGGAGCCGTTCCGCCTCGGGACCATCGAGGAAACGGAGGAACTCGGAGATCTTGCCGGCCGATGAGGCGAGCTGGCCCCGCCCGGAACGCCCCGACTGGACCCGGAGATCCTCCCGGCGTTCCTCCCACTCCCGTTCGGCCTCCTCCAGCGCGGCGGCGGACGGCGGTCGCGCCGACCCCGACGGGTGCCCCCGGCCCAGAGCCGATCGACCGTGACGGCCCGCTCGCTGGGCAGGGGGATCCCCAGCGCCCGGTGGAACTCGAGCACCGACGTCTGCCGGAACGAGACGGGACCCACGCCGGCCACGGCGTCGCGGTAGGCACTGTTCCCGGCGGAGCGTGTCGACCGCCGTGGCCCATGCCGCGTCGACGGCGGCGATGTCGCCCATGAGGGCGGTCACTCCGCCACCGGGGAGACGGTCGAGGTCGGCGGCCAGGTCGACATCGGCCTTGAGGTTGGCGAGGTGGTGGAGGTACCAGGCGAGGACCTCGCTCTCGTCGAGGAACTCGGCCAGGTCGGCCCGGCGGGCCACCGGCCAGGAGCTCGCCGGCCGGTTGGCGTTGAACACCGACAGCATGGCGTCCTCGACGTCGACGGCCAGGACCGTCTCGAAGCGGTTGCCGCCGTCGAGCACGTCGAACCCGACGCTCATCCCACCGCAGCCACTGAAGAGGTCGACGACGAAGGCGGGATGGTCGCCGGCCGGCGGGAGCGGCAGGTCGGGGGCGTGAGCCGGAGCGGGCTCGGCGGGCGGGGAGATCTCGAAGTCGCCGGGGAACCGGATCTGTTTGGCGTCGGTGCCGGCGACGACGCCGGCACCGCTCAGCCACTGGCGGTACTTGGCCAGCGAGTCGCTCCGTACGTAGTCGCCGTCGAGATGCCGCCGTAGGCTGGCCACGGTGACGCCGATCGAAGACGCCGCGTCACGAAGCGACAGGCCTTCCCGCTCGATGCGGTCGGCCAGCCGGGCGATGACCTCCTCCACGTTCTACCCCCGTCGTCCGGGCGGCTCCTCCGGAGACCGCGCCCACTCGTTCGGGGGAAGTGGCCGCCCGGGGTCGGGCCGGCGAGTCATCATGCGATGAACTTACTCAGGGGGTGTGACACTTTGGCGGACTCCGCCGGGCGTGGATCCCGGCCCCGACCCAAGAGCGAGTCCGTGTCGGCGCAGATGAGCCGCATGCCCCGGGCGTCGACCGGCCCGGAGGTGCGGCTCAGGCGAGCCCTGCACGCCGCCGGCCTGCGGTTCCGCACCCAGGACCGGTCGCTCCCGGGGACCCCGGACATCGTCTTCTCCCGGGCCCGGCTGGCCGTGTTCCTTGACGGGTGTTACTGGCACGGCTGCGCTGAACACGGAGTGCTGCCCAAGAACAACCGGGAGTGGTGGCGGGAGAAGCTGGCGGCCAACCGGGAGCGGGACCGGCGGAAGGACGCCGCCCTCATCGATCTCGGCTGGACGCCCCTCCACCTCTGGGAGCACGAGCCGGTCGAGGAGATGGTCGCCACCGTGGCCCGGCACTGGCGCCAACGGACGTGCCGGCCGCCGTCCGGTGGCGTTCCTACGTGACCCGTCCCGGGCGGGGCGCCGCCGGTCGGTTCACTGGCCCCGCCGGTCGAGTTCCTCACGCACGATCCGGCGGGTGCGGCGCTCGTCGAGACTGAGCATGAGGGCCAGTTCGGCCCGCTCGTCAGGGACGCCGTCGAGGGCGGCGGCGATCCGGTCGAGGACCTCGGGGAGTTCGGACGACGGGGCCTCGGCGGCCGACGGGCCTTCCGCCGTCGACCGGTCCGGTGAGCCGGTGCCGTGGAACCAGCGTGACCGCTCCGTACCTCCGGCCGGCACGGCGAGATGCCGGACCACCTCCATAGACACCTCCAGCGACCGGGGGGCCGCCACGACGGAGCAGGAGCTCGAGGCGTTCTGTGCGGTCCTGCCCCAGGGTCAGGCCGATGCCCTGTCCATGCTGGCTGCCGGTTACTCCGTCGAGGACGCCTGGGCCGAGATCGTCGCCGGGACCGAACCCGGACCTGTCGACACTGAGGATGTCGAGGCCGCCGTGGACCGCGCGGCGTCCCAATCGATGTTTTACGTGGTCCAAGGCCACGACGAGCTGGCCGACATGCTCAATCGTCCCTTCGATCTGTGGCGGACGTTCCTGCACCCGACCCAGCGGGCTCTGGCCTATCGACCGGTCTACAACGGTCCTGTCCGAGTGGCGGGTGGTCCAGGCACCGGCAAGACCGTCGTGGCCATGCACCGGGCCAAGGCACTAGCCGAGCAGGCGCCTGCCGACGAACGCATCCTGTTCACGACCTTCACCCGGAACCTCGCCGACGCCATAACCGGAAGCCTGAAGCTCCTCGGCGGCCTGGAGCTACTGGAGCGGGTCGAGGTCCTCAACGTGGACCGCCTCGCCCGGCAAGTCGTGCAAGAGGGGGAGGGCGGATCCCCCAAGGTCGCCCCCGAGCGCGAGCAGATGCAGATCTGGGAGGACGTGGTCGACGAGCTCGGAATCCCGTTCCCGCCAACGTTCCTGCGCCAGGAATGGCTGCAGGTCGTCCTGGCGCAAGGGATTTCATCGCGCGACGACTACTTCACCGCGAAGCGACCCGGCCGCGGTGTGCGACTGACCCGCCGGGAGCGGGCCGAGGTCTGGAAGGGCATTGAGGCGTTCACAAACCGGCTGGTGGAGTTCGGCCAGCGGACTTTCTTGCAGATGGCCTCGGCGGCCGCTGACTCCCTGAGCGCCCGGTCGGTGAAACCGTACGCCCACGTGATCGTCGACGAGGCGCAGGACCTGCACGCCGCCCAGTGGCGGATGTTGCGGGCTGCCGTTCCCGATGGCCCGAACGACATGTTCATCGTCGGAGACGCTCACCAGCGCATCTACGACCATCGGGTCACGCTCTCGGGCCTCGGGATCAACGTCCGGGGCCGGTCCCGTCGACTGCGGATCAATTATCGGACGACGCACGAAATCCTGCGGTGGGCACTCGGCCTACTCGCCGGCGAGGCTGTGGATGACCTCGACGCCGGCACCGACTCCCTCGCCGGCTACCGCTCCCAGATGCACGGCCCCGAACCATCGCTCGTGGGCTACGCGAGTCGGGCAGAGGAGCTTTCGGGGCTTGTCGCCGCGGCCAAGGAATGGATAGGCAGCGGTATCGACCCGCACAACATCGGAGTCTTCGCCCGAACTGAGGAGACAGCGCGACTCGCCGTCAAGGCGCTCGAGGATGCCTCGGTTCCGGCCAAGTTGGTCGAGCCAGGGGAGAGTTCGGCATCGGTCCCGGTGGTCGACGTGGCCACCATGCACCGAGGAAAAGGGCTGGAGTACCGCTGTGTCGCCGTGGTAGACGCCGGCAAGCGAACGCTGCCGATGCCGGTGTCCCTGACGCCCGCCAGCACCGACCCCTTACAGCACGACCTCGACGTCAAGCGAGAGCGCTGCCTGCTCTACGTTGCCTGCACCCGAGCCCGCGACGTTCTCCGGGTGTCCTGGGCGGGGGCGCCCAGCTCATTCCTCGTTCCTCTGTTGCCTGAGTCGGCATAGAAGACATCTTCTGGAGCGGGGGAGGCGCCGCGGCCGCCTTGAGTCGCAGGCCAACGGGGCGACAGCTGGCGGTTCAGGCAGGAAGAGGGATCTCGTGCGTCGTTTGCCCAAGCGCCCGGCAGACGGCGTTAAAGACTCGCACGTCATCCTCAAGGCCGATCGGGCTCGTCACGTCGTTCTCGGCGTCAGTCGAAAGCACGAAGTACTCCACGGCGGCCCGGACAAGGCTCCGCTCCTCCTCGTCGTAGCCTGACGCACCGTCGATGAGGGCCGTGAGGCCACTGGCGAGCGTTCGAGCCAATTCAAGATCGAGGAACTCGTAGGAGAAGCTCTGCTCCTCAAGGCTGTCCAGGTGCACGGCGACACGCCCCCGCAAGCGATGAAGGTCGTCGAGCCTCGCGGGTTTCAAGAGCTCCCGAAGGATCGTGAATTCGCCACCGGGAAAGATCTCGCGCAGGTCCACACCCACTTGGTCGGCAGAACGCGCTCAACGAATGAGCAATTCATCCGTATCCCGTTGAAAACGGCCCATTCGAACTAGTCCGTCGGGCGACCGCCTGGTGGACTCAGGAAGCCGTTCGGAACACACGACGTCCGTTTCGTCCTCCCCCGCTAGGACCTGTGCTCGGGCGAGGAAGTCCGTGATCTACGACCCCGACACCAGAGGTGATCACGGTGTTGTGGGCCCAGGGCGAGAGCCGGGCCGGTGGGCCCGTCCTGCGGACGCCGTTTGAGCGTCGTACCCCACCGATACGATGAAGGTCGGCTTCGTGAGCGGGCCTCGAACGCTCTCCCTGGGTTGTCGGATCACTCTCGGAGGCGGATCATGGTCCTGGATGAACGTGCACGTCATGAACTGTTCTTGCGGCTGGAACAGGCCCTGGGCCCCGAGTCAGCGGAGACACTGATGGAGCTGCTGCCACCGGTCGGCTGGGCGGATGTGGCAACCAAGCGCGATCTCGACGCGCTCGAGGATAGGATGAACCTCCGCTTCGAGCTCGTGGATCAGCGGTTCGGGATGCTGGATCAGCGGTTCGAGGCCTCGGAGAACAAACTTCTCGCCGGCTTCCGGGGGGAGTTGCTGGCGGCGGTCACCGCCCAGGCCAACGTCATCAGCGCCCAGACGAGGACGCTGGTCATCGCCAACGTCGGCACGGTGCTGTCGATGGCTGCGCTGGCCTTCGGTGCCGCCAAGCTGACCTGAGGCGCCAGTGCCGGCGTCACCGCGGGGGCGTACCCAGAGGCTTGAAGCGTTCCTCGCGGCGCACTGCGGAACGGGTTTGACCGGGGTGTGTGGGAGAGTGTGGGGGAACACCCGGACCGGTGCAGTGAGGACGCTGGACCGAGCGGCCTCCGGCGGTGCCCGGGTGCGGTCAACGACGTGGAAGGACCGACTGTGAAGGAGGTCCGACGGGGTATGACCGCCACGATGAAGCGAGGACGACAGGCCTGAGCCGGCCGGTCGGAGGATCCTTCTCCGATCGGCGAAACGGATGGTCAGGCGACGTCCCGAACCCTTGCAGGCCCAACGCCCCGGCGACGCGACCCCCCGAAACCTTGGGGCCACGCGGGCCAGCGCCAACTCAGGGGCCTCCGGGCCCAGGGACGTCGTCCGACCGTCGTTCCGGCTGGCGCGGGTTTGCCGGCGGCCATGCTGTGGGGGCACGATCAGGCCGGTGACGCGACTGACGGTGGAGCTGGTGCCGTCGACCTGCTGGTGGTCGAACGTGCGCAGCCACGTGGCCCCGGCGGTGTGGGAGCGGCTGCGCCGGGCGACGGCCACGGCGGCGGGGAACCGCTGCGAGATCTGCGGCGGCCGGGGGCGGCGTCACCCGGTCGAATGTCACGAGGTGTGGGACTACGACGACGCCCGGCTGGTGCAACGCCTGGTGCGCCTCATCGCCCTCTGTCCCTCCTGCCACGAGGTCAAGCACCTCGGCCTGGCGGCGAAACGGGGCCGCCACGCCGCCGCGCTGGCCCACCTGGCCAAGGTCAACGGCTGGACGGCCGCCGACGCCGAGGCCTACACCGAGGTCGTCTTCGAGCAGTGGGCCGCCCGCAGCCGCCACGACTGGACCCTCGACTGCACCGTCCTCGAAGACCAGGGCGTCCACTTCGACCCGACACGAACCTGAAAGACCCGGTCGTGAACGTGCTGAGAGCAGGGGGCGCGGCCGGCGAACGTTCTCGGCCGTTCCCCCCGAACCGGCCGAGCGTCCGGCATCGGCCGTCACCCCCTGCTGTCGCCGCGGGATTCGACGCCCCATCACCTCAGGCCTGTCGGCGCAACCGAAGACCACGACGGCGCGGGTGCGCCGCCTGACCGTCTTAGGTAACACGTCGTTACCTAAGACAGCGATGCGCTCGATTGGTCTCAGAATGGTGCCTCCCGGCGGGGTGCCGCCGACGTGCCCCGGCGGGGAGTGGCGCTCTGACCTGCGGCGATACCGGGTCGAGACGCGAAAATGTCGCCCACAGTAACCTCGACCTTGCGGTTCTGGTTCCTGCGGGCGACAAAGAACACCATACCACAGAACCCCTTCTGGCCGCCAGCGCGGCCTTGCAGGGGCGACAGAAACGCCCCGTTTGCCGGTTGTGCCCCGGTTCGTACCAGCGGCTGTGGACCGGGAGTATCGAGACGGCGGCGTTGTCACGACGGTCATGTACCTCAGGGCGGTTCCCCGTTCATGAGGTGTCGCCCCATGCTCGTCACTGTCCGAAGCCCCGGCCGCACTCCCCGCCTGTCCGAGCACGCCCGGCAGCGTTGCCGCGAGATGGGTCTGCGCACCAAGGCCGTCAAGGCCGTCGTCGCCGACCCTGAGGTGGACACCCCGGCCCCCAACGGAGGACGCCTGCTGGTCGGCGGCGCCCTGGCCGTGATCTACGACCCCGACGCCAACCAGGTGATCACCGTGCTGTGGGCCCAGGGCGAGAGCCGGGCCGGCGGGCCGGTGCGGCGGACAGCGGCCTGACTGTCGGACCCCGTCCGTAGGATGAGGCCCTGGCTTCGTGAGCGGGCCTCGAACGCTCTCCACGGGTTGTCTAAGGCACCGTTGGAGGGGGATTATGGCCCTTGATGAGCGAGCACGACACGAGCTGTTCCTACGCCTCGAGCAGGCGCTGGGTCCGGAATCGGCCGAGACACTGATGGAGCTGCTGCCGCCGGTCGGCTGGGCGGACGTCGCCACCAAACGCGATCTCGACGCGCTGGGGGACAAGCTGCTAGCCACCTTCCGGGGAGAGCTGCTGGCCGCGGTTACCGCCCAATCCAACGTCATCAGCGCCCAGACAAGGACGCTGGTCCTGGCGAACCTCGGGGCCATCCTGTCGGTAGCGACCCTGGCCTTCGGAGCCGCCAAGCTGACCTGAGCGACTTGTCGCCGGCGTCAAGGAGGCGGCGTACCTCAGCCATGAAGAACCTCTCCGGCGGCGGGGGACGGCGACCGGCACCACCGTGACCGTGGCGGCCGAGTGCTCCTCGGAGCGGTCCACGGCCTCGGCTGCCGCCGCCACAGCACGACGTCCGAGGCGCCAAGTCTTGTGTCATATGTTTAAGACACATGTCCTATATTTCTGACAATCGGCTATCCTGGCAGCCATGAATGTCGGGCAGCCGTGGGTGGACGTGATCGCCGGCGCTCGAGGGGCGGTGCTGGCCACGCTGGTCCAGCTCGAAGCTCCGGTGACCGTGCGGACCCTGGCCCGCCACGCCGGCGTGTCTCCCCAGGGGGCGCTGCGGCTCGTCAACGAGCTGGCCGGGGCCGGGATCGTGCGGGTGCAGCCGGCGGGCCGATCGTTGATGGTCAGCTTGAACCGGCAGCATCTGGCGGCCGAGCCGGTCATCGCCCTGGTGTCGACGCGAGCCCGGCTGGTCCACCGACTCGGCGACGAGCTCGCCGGGTGGGACGATCTGGCCGGAGCCTGGCTGTTCGGGTCGGCCGCCCGGGGCGACGGGGGGAGCGACTCTGACGTCGACATCGCCCTCGTCGCCAGCCGCTCCATCGACACCGACCGGTGGGAAGGCCAGACCGCCCGGCTCATGAGCGAGGTTCAGGCGTGGACCGGCAACCCGGTACAGCTCGTCGAGCACACCCGCCGCACCTTCGCCGGGCTCGTGCGGGAGGGCAATCCGCTCGTCGACGCCGTCCGGCTGGAAGGCATCCCGCTGACCCCGAGAACCCGCCAGCTGCTTCGGAGCGCGGCGTGACCCCCCGACCCACCGGGCGGCGGAGCCCCTGCACCACGGCCGACGCCAGAGCGCGCCTCCACGACGCCGAAGCCTTCCTGGACACCGCCGAACGGGCGACCGACCCCGACGTCACGGCGACCAACGCCATCCACGCCGGCATCGCCGCCGCCGACGCCATCTGCTGCTTCGCCCTCCGGGAGCGCTCCGCCGACGCCAACCACACCGCCGCCATCGCCCTCCTCCGGACCGTCGACACCCGGCTGGCCGCCACCCTGGCCCGGCTGCTCGCCCGCAAACAGCAAGCCGCCTACGAATCCCGAGACGTCACCGCCAGGGATGCGGCCACCTGCATCCGCCAGGCCACGACCCTGGCCGACGCCGCCCGGACGCGAGCACTGCGCGCCTGACGTCGACACCATCGAGCATTTCTGATCGCCGCTCGCCGGCCTGGGTACCGCGCAACCTCTCTGGGCTTGCGACCAGGCTTGGGTGACGGCGACACCGTCCTACAGGTACTGGCCGGTCGGCAGGCGGTGGCCGGCTTCGGCGGCGAGGCGGAGGAGCAGGCCGGTGCTCACCTGGCCGGACCCGGCGCCGGCCGATCGGGCGGTGTGCAGCACGGCCAGGGTGACGAGCTCGCGGAGGTCGGCGCCGGTGGCGCCGTCGGTCGCCCCCGCCACCCGGGCGACGTCGACGGAGCCGGTCAGGTGGCGGAGGTAGCGGGTGAGGATGGCGGCCCGGCCGGTGGCGTCGGGCGGCGGCACGTCGACGATCCGGTCGAAGCGGGCGGCCCGCTTGGCGGCGGCGTCGATGGCGGCCGGGTCGTTGGTGGTGGCCACGGTCACCACGCCCCGGTGGCGGGAGATGGCGCCGTCGAGGGCGAGGAGGAAGTCGATGAGGGGGGCGGTCGACACCGTGCCCCGGTGGCGGTCGGCGACTACGAGGTCGATGTCCTCCATGACGACCAGGGCGGGGGCGAGGTGCTCCAGCTCGGCGTAGAGCGTCCGCACGGTGTTGGCCACGGCTTTGCCATCGCAGAACACCACCGTCACGCCGGGCGGAACCTCGCCGGCCAGCACCCGGGTCAGCAGGGTCTTGCCGGTCCCCGGCGGGCCGGTCAGGAGCACGCCCCGGTTCTCGGCCAGCCCGGCGGCGGCGAGCCGCTCGAGGGCGGCGAAGAGGCCGTGGACGTTGGTGTCCACCTCCTCCCACACCGCCGCCGGCAGCACGGCGTCGGCCCGGTCGGCGACACCCGGTTCGACGATCTGGAAACGGAGGGCGGCCGGCCCGACCGCGAAGGCCTCGAGCGTCCGGCCTCGGAAGGGGTTGTCGCGGCGGCTGCGTTCGAGCAGCCCGTCGAGCCAGCCCTGGGCGGGGCCGGCGTCGGCGGTCCGGGCGTGGACGCTGAGGACGGACCGGTCTCGGAAGTCCTCCGGTTCGAGGGCCACGACGAGCGGGCAGGCGGCGATGGTGCCGGCGGCGAAGGCGGCGGTCAGCTCGTGGGGGACGCGCCGCCGCTCCGCCCCGAGCTCGAGGGTCTCGTAGCGGGGGGCGTCGGACGGTGTCTCCCCGACGAGCGCCACCGGCGGGTGGGCCTCGAGGTCGCCGGCCAGGGTGAGGGCCGCCAGCTGGAAGCCGAGCCCGGAGAGGGTCGCTGTGGTGGTGACGACCTCGCCGCGGCCGACGCCGAGGTGGGCGGCGGCGAAGTCCTCGATGCGCCGCTCGGCCCGCAGCGCGATCCGTTCGTCCAGGACGTTGGCGAGGTACGAGAGCACCCGGGTGACGTCCTGGGGGACGGGCGTGGCGTCGTCCCGCCGCCGGTTACGGCGTCTCCCACTCCTCCGGCGATCGGTTCGATGGCCATGTGGCTCCTCCTGGTCGGGCGCGATGTTGCTCGGGCGGCCCGCCGCAGGGGCGGTGCCGGAGCGTTCGCGCTGCCGGTGCCGGTGGTCACCACGCCACCGAGGATACGGGGTGAGAGCCGGACCGGCCCAGCGAATTTGAGGTGGGTGGGGTCGGCCCGGCTGGCAAGGCCGGGTACCGGCCCGCCGTGACCGTCTGCTCGCGCTCTCCACGGGTTGTCCGGTCACCGTCGGAGGGGGATCATGGCTCTGGATGAGCGGGCACGACACGAGCTGTTCCTGCGCCTCGAGCGGGCGTTGGGGCCGGCAGGGGCCGAGACGTTGATGGAGCTGCTGCCTCCGGTCGGCTGGGCGGACGTCGCCACCAAACGGGACCTCGATGCGTTGGAGGAGCGGATCAACCTGCGGTTCGAGGGTCTGGAGAACAAGCTGCTCGCCGCCTTCCGCGGCGAGCTACTCGCCCAGTCGAACGCGATCAACGCTCAGATGAAGACGCTGATCTTCGCCAACGTGGGCACCGTGGTGTCCATGGCCGCGCTGGCGTTGGGCGTTGCCAAGCTGACCTGAGCGGGCCGGTCGCCGGCGTCACGGCGGCGGCGTACCTCACAGGCATGAAGAACCTCTCGGGCGCATCGCTCCTCCGTGTCCTGCCAGCGGACCACCGACCTACCCAGAAGTTGCCTCTGCCGGCCGTCGACCGGGCCGACGGCGGGCCGGGGGAGGCGACCGCCCGGTCGCTGGCCCGGCGCCTCGTCCTCGCCCTCCACGACCTCGGCATCGACGGCGTCGTGCCCGCCGGGTGGGTGTCGGTCGACGGCGCCGCCGTCGTGTTCGGCGACCTCGACGTGCCCAGCGCCGATCATCTGATCTGCCTCCTCGAGGACCTCGCCGCCGAGGTGGCCGACAGCACCGCCACCCAGGCGGCGGCCCGGCGCACCGCCGGGCCAGGTCAGGCCGCGCTGTTCGGAGAGGTGCGGTGAACGGCGAACCCGCCGGCAGGGAGAACGGCGTCACGGTCACGGTCACGCTGGCCGATCTCGAGCAGCTCCGCGACCGGCTCGGGTGCTTCGCCTCCATGAGCAACCCCGACCTGAGCCGCTGGCTGGTCGTCGCCGGCGACGACGGCGGCGTCCGGTGGACGTCCACCGACTCCTACCGGCTCGGGCGCCTCACGGCCGGGACGGCGCACGGCACAGGGTCCTTCGGGATACCCCTGCGCACCTTCACGCTGGCCTGGCAGATGGCCGACCGCCGCGACGCCGCCTCGGTCACCTTCGCCGTCGACGGCGACGAAGACCGGGACGACGGCGGCGGGGGCGTCCTGCGGGTCGACGGCGTCGAGGTCCCCTTCGACGCCGGCCTCGACGGCTACCCCGACCTCGACGAGTACCTCGACGGGCGGGGGATGGCGACCGGCACCACCGTGACCGTGGCCGCCGAGGACCTCTTCGCCGCCATCCACGGCGCCAACCTCCGCCCGCCGTGGCTCGACACCGACGAGCAGGAGAGCTTCGTCCTCCACGTCGACGCCCGGGCCGGGCGGCTCCGGGCCGTGGCCACCTGGGACGGCCACGCCGACACGTCGGCCACCGTCGCCTGCACCGCCGACGGCGACACCCGGGTCGGCGTCAACCCCGGGTTCCTCTACGAGCTGGCCTCCGCCGCCGGCGAGGACGTCCTCACCCTCCACCTGCCGCCCCATTCGGGCGTCCCGCTGCGGGTGGAGACCGACGACGGGTTCCTGGCCCTGCTCATGCCCGTCCGCATCGGGGTCGAGTCGGTCCGGCCGGCCTTCGAGGCCATGCTGGCCGAGCTGCTCGACGTCGAGGTCGCCGACCTCGAACGGGACGGCGACGGCGACTACCCCGTCCCCCTGTCCGACGACCACCTCCTCTACCTCAGCCTGCGGGAGGGCGACCCCGACGCCGGTACCCCCGACACGGTCCACGCCTTCGCCATTCTGGTCAACGGCGTCGACCCGACCCCCGAGCTGCTGAGCGAGCTCAACGACCTGAACGGCCACGTCCGCTTCGCCCGTCTCTACTGGGCCGACGGCGCCGTCTTCGTCGGCGACGAGCTGCTCCTCGCCACCCTTGACGCCGCCGAGCTCGGCCACGCCTGCCGCACCGTCGCCGCCCTGGCCGCCAGGGTGGCCCCGCTGCTCGAAGCGGTCCACGGCGCCGCCTGACGCCGCCACAGCACGACGGCGACCAACGCCATCCACGCCGGCATCGCCGCCGCCGACGCCATCTGCTGCTTCGCCCTGCGGGAGCGCTCCGCCGACGTCAACCACACCGCCGCCATCGACCTCCTCCGGACTGTCGACTCCCGGCTGGCCGCCACCCTGGCCCGGCTGCTGGCCCGCAAACAGCAAGCCGCCGACGAATCCCGGGACGTCACCGCCCGGGATGCGGCCACCTGCGTCCGCCAGGCCACGACCCTGGCCGACGCCGCCCGGACGCGAGCACTGCGCGCCTGACGTCCACATCATCGCCGAACGCCGCCGCCAGGCCAGCTGAGCTCGTTTGCACCGTTGCGCCCCGTTCGTCCCCCGGCCTCTTCCGGCGGACGGGCGGGGCCGGCCCGCCGACCTCGAATCACATCAATGTTTCTTGTCGTACCCGTTCCGCACAATCGGTTTCGAGAGAGCGAGAGAGCAAAGGCGGAGTGGTGGAGCAGGACTGGTTCGAGCGGTTGACCCAAGTGATGAGCCGGATGGCGGCCGGCGACGGCACCGCCCTGGAAGCGCTGTACGTCGGGTTCGGCGACCCCATCCGGGCCGTGGTCCGCAAGGACCTGCGCCGCCTGGGCGTGGCGACGATCGACCCCGCCGAGGTCGACGGGCTGACCCTCGACGTGTGCGCCGACCTCTTCCGCCGGGCCGGGTCCTGGGACCCGGCGCACGGCGCCACGCCCTGGTTCTGGGCCCGGATGCGGGTGCGGGCCATCGTCTCCGGCTACGTCGGCCAGTTCGCCGACCCCCTGCCCGAAGCCGGCCTGGCCGAGGCCGAGCCGGTCGTCGCCCCGCCGGCCGCGGACGGCGGCGACGACGTCCTCGCCGCCCTGGAGCGGCTCGCCGCCAAACGGGCCGAGGTGCGCCTCCTCCACGAGGCCCTCGCTCGCGTGAGCCGCCCGGCCCAGCAGGAAGTTCTTTTCGAGGTCAGGATGCAGGCCGCCCAGGGCGACCCGTCGCCCGCCGTCACCGTGGCCCGGGCCCGGGCCCTGCGTCCCGAATCGGTCCGCCAGACCTGCAAGCGGGTGCTCGACAAGGTCCGCCGCCTCGCCGCCGACGACCCGTACTTCGCTCCCCTGGCCGAGCTCCCGTTCCTGCGCCGAGCCAGCTGATGCTTCCGCAGCGTCAGTTGTCTAGGGCGTTAGACAAGTCCTGGCTAGTCGGGTAGAATCGATTGAAGGCACGTGAGCTCCGCCAGACACTGCGCGGGCACGGATGCGTGGAGGTCCGGCAGCGAGGTTCCCATCTGACGGTCCGGTGCGGAGGCTGCCAGGCGACCGTGCCGGTCCACTCGGGCGACATCCCGGAAGGAACTTTGCGAGCGATCGAGCGGCACCTTGCACCGTGCCTGGGAGAGAATTGGCTGCGCCGATGAACATGTACCGAGCGATCTACGAGCGAGAACCCGACGGCTCCGCCTGGAACGTCACCTTCCCGGAGGCGCCGGGTTGCTTTACCTGGGGGCGGACGCTGCGCCAGGCCCAGAAGCGGGCGAGCGATGCCCTTGCCTGTCACCTCGACGTCGACATCAACAGCTTCGAACTGCAGCACGACGTGCGGCTGCCCAAGCCCGGCGCCGAACGGGCGGTTCGCAAGGCGCTGGAGGCGCGGCGGCGCCTTGCCGTCCACCAGACCGAGGCAGCTGAGGCGACCGCCAAAGCGGCCCGGGCCCTGATCGAAGCGGGCCTCACCCAGCGCGACGCCGCCGCTGTCCTCGGGCTTTCTCACCAACGGATCGACCAGCTCGTCGGCTGAGAAGAGGTCTTGGCCTGCCGGTCTTCGTAGTTGAGGCGGCCGCACATCAGGCAGAGGGCCCGAGGCACGGCGGGTCGACGGCAGCCGCGGACCTGGCCGGCCCCGTCCGACGGCGGGGCTAGGGTTGGTTCCGCCGAACCGGTCGGAAGTAGTACGTCGGAGCGGGTCTGTGGCGAAGCACGGACTTGTCGCGATCCGCGCCACCCTGAGACGGCTGGCCCGCCAGGAAGTGCGCTGGACTAGAAGCGACCGATTTTGTCAACGGCTCATCATCCGGTCGAGAAATCTGTCGGCCACACGGAACAGTTCGGGATTGACCTTTTCCGCCCAGCGCCGGAAAAGGGTGTAGCGGACGTCCTCCGCTGGAGTCAGGACGAGCCGGCTCTCCCGGTCGAAGACTGCCTCCTGCCATTCCGGCCTTGTCGTCCCCCCGAGGCCCAGCTGTTGCGCTAGCTCTGGAGTGACCTCGGGGATGTCGTCCGGGGAAAGCTTTGGAGCAAGGCGAACTCGGGCGCCTGGATCCGCGAGAAGGGCCTCGATGGCAAGCGCGAAGAGGCCAGCGTCGATGAAACCTCCGATCACAAGGCGCTCTAGGCCGACATCATCTTTTCGGAGGTGGAGTTGCTTGAGACCGTCTGCAAGCTGTTCCTCGGTAACGTCCGTCAGCACGATGACCTTTGCTGGTGTGGGGAGCGAGAATCGGCCCGACCCGTCAGGAACGGCTCCGGCCATCTCAGCGATCCTTTGCCGCGCACTGGCAATCTCCGACACCACTGCTTTGAGGACCGCTGCGGCGCCGGAGTCGGCTAGGGCGGAGTTGACCACGTCGCGCCTAGCTTCAGCGATCCGATCCAAGACGATGGTTGCGCCCGCGGGCACCCCATCGTTGGGATTCGGGGTGAGCTGATCGGGCGGCCCGGATCCCCCGGCTAGGGAGGCTGCGCCGTGAAGTCCGTCGAGTGCTTCGCCGAATCGACCGATTGCTGCACGCCCGCCGGCCTCCAAACCTGCTTCCTTTTCGTGGCTACAGGCCGCCAGGAGCATGACCACCGCAATAAAGACAGCCATTGGACGACGGTTCACGAAGATCTCACGCTGCTCATGGCGTTATAGGCCTTTTCTGCGAGCCCGTCTACTTCGAACCGGAGCCTTGGGTTGGCCCTCTCTGCCCACCGCAGAAACATCGTCCACCGCACGCTGTCAGAAGGTCCGGGGACGCGGAGTCGGCCTTCACTGTCGAAGAGGGCTTGCTGCCACTGCTCTCGAGTTGTTGTTCCGAGGCCGATCCCTGCCATCTCCTTCGGTGAGAGTTTCGGTACGCTCTCTGGAGAGAGTTGGAGCCCCAGTCCGTGGCGTCGGCCTGAATCCGAGAGCACCGCGACATAGGTCAGGTGCTTGATTTCGGCTTGTAGCTCCGTCCGCAACTGCTCTTGTAGCAGGACCCGCTGTCGGTCGTCCTTGATCTCTCGTTCCTTGGCGCGCACATCCGAGGACTCTCCTGCAATGTCAAAGATAATTGTCCTGCTGCCCTCGATGACCAGGGCGACACCCGGAAGTCCCTTGGTTGCGGCCTCAAGGAGCTTCCCGCCTGCAACTTCAACGAGCCCCAGAACGGATTTCTCCACAGCGTGGCGGATGTCTGCGGCCGCCTGCATGGAGTACGGCCGGGATGCCAAGGCACCAAAGAGGGCTCCGACTGCGGCCATGGCCGCATCCCGCTCGCCTTGTGGGGCCGCGGCCGCGGCTGCCACTTGAGCCGCAGCGTAGTATTCGGCGGCGGCAAGCACGGTACGGCGCGCTTCCGGATCTGCCATGAGGTCGGGCAGGACGAGCATCAGACTCGCCCTCGGGGGATCAAAGGATTGACTGTATCCACCGCTCGCAGACTCCCCCGGAACCAGTACCCGAGCCATTTCGTCGAAGGTGCCTCGTGCTGCGAGAGCTGTTGCTAACCCTCGCTTTCCGGCCGGATCGAGTTCATGGGTGGCTGCGTAAGCGACGATACGTTCCAGCACATCGGCTGCTTCGGGCTCCTTGCCTGCCGGTGGGCGGGCCAGATGTTCGCGGATGAGAACGGCGGCGCGTTCGCGGTACCACTTTCTTGGGTCGGCTGGGTCAGCCGGCTTGGTGTCGGGCGCCTGATAGAGCGTTGTCACCAGGTATTCCGCCCACGCCGGGTGGAACGTCCCTTCAGGACAATTGCAGCCGGCGAGTTGGGCCGCTCGTTGTGGCTTGTCGAAGCGATTCTTGCCGAGCGCGTCCTTCAGGATTTTGACTTCGACACCGGCCGTCGACGCCCGGGCGACGACCTCGGATACGAGGCAGGGATCCATGCCCTCGTCGAGGAGTTTCCGTAGGCCCTTCGGACCCAGCTTCCTCAAAAACGCGGCGGCGTACTCGGGACTGGCGGCCCCCGCCTTGGCGGCGCGGCGCAGGATCTTCTCGGCCCCTTTGCGGTCCTGGACTTTGAAAAGGCCGCTGCGGAGCTTTTCCAACACCCGCTTTGCGTCTGACTCCGCCTTCCGTCGCTGGTCCCGGAGGGTGGGGGGAGCTGACAGCCCCGCCACCGGCGGCGACGCGAACGGCGAGGAGTGCCCGGTGGCCGCGCGCTGGACGGCTCTGGCTTTGAGGGAATCGAGCGCTGACGACAAACCGGCCAGCGCCGGGGCGCCAGCGATGCCGTCGGAGGCTCGGGCGGCGTGCTCCCACTTCGTCGCTCGATTCAGGATGTCGACGCTTGCCCTGTCCAGCTCGACGGCCACCGCGAGGTACCACTTCGGCTGACCTACGGCTTCGGCGGCATCGGGTGGGAGATGGGCGGACGCCGGTCCGAGAGCGATCCCCGGCTCCGCCGTGGGCACGACCGCCGGGGCCAAAGCCGCGAGCAGTTGGCGCTCGTGCGACTTGACGGCGTCATGGGCGCCGGAGAGGGCTTTGGCGAGGGTGCGCATGGCGTCGGGGGTCATCGAGATCGGCTCCCGGGACGGGCGGGGCAGCTGCAACTCGAACCGTGGCAGTCCGCCGGGTTCCGAGCGCATTGGTTGCATCGGCACCGGTGGGGCCGGGCACATTCCCATCCGGGCGTAGCGGGCCAAGTCGTTGAGTTCACCGATGTGGTGCTCGAGACGCGTCGCGAGATCGACCAGCGGCTGGCCGAGGCTGTTGCCCATCCAGTTGTCAAACACATCGAGCCAGCCCTCGAAGACATTCTTGATGTCGCCGTGCCACGTCGCGGGTTCCTGGGTCACGCGCCGGACAGGCGCCAGGAGCAGTCGGGCGGTGAGTGGCTTCGCCAGCTCCCGGAGCTTGGCCGCCTTCTCCTCCAACTGGCGGACCAGCAAACCGACGGAAGCAAACTCAGCGCCGCTCACGCGGGCAGGATATGCGATCGCCAACGGCCGTTCCCCTGATTTGGCAATCCTTGCGCAGGCCGACGCTGCAGCCCTTTGGCTATTGGCCGGCGGGGAAGCGGCTCGGGTCGATAGGGGCCGGGAGCGGCCCGGCGGTTCCGACCGGGCTTTTCGCTCCGGCGGGGTGTTCAGACCAAGGGCTTCCGCCGCCTCGGCGGCGGCGCGAAGCTCGTGACGGTTCAGCGTTCGGCGTGCCATGGGAGATCGCGTCTCGAATCGGTTCTGTCGGTGGACGAAGACGACGAGCAGCCCCTGATATTTACCATGGAATCGCCCTCCCCCTACAGCCCAAGTCGGGCGTGATCGAGATCCGAGCGGTGATTTCGGACCGATCCCTCGGACTCACTCCCCGGTCGGCCCGCCGGGGAGCGGCCACTCGGCGAAATCCGTCGCCTGGGCGGACCGCGCGGCGATCTCGGGCGGAAGCCTGTAGAAGGTCGAGGTCTCGACGACCGTGAAGCCGAGCGCACGGTAGAGGGCGAGGGCCGTGGTGTTGGTCGCCCGCGTCTGGACGGCGATGGTCGAGACCATCTCGCTCGCGCGCCCGGCGAAAGATCTCGTTCAAGAGGTGGCGCCCGTATCCCTTGCGACGATTCTCGGGGTCGACCTCCACGGCGATCAGGCCGAGCGGGCAACTTGCCCGTCGCGGCGGCCGAACCCGCTCATGTCCCAGGTCGAGGCGTGGGCGAGGACGCGGTCGTCGGACTTGGACAGGAGCCGGAAGCGGGTCGGGCGGAAGCCGCCGATCGCGAGGGCCTCCCACCAGTCGGTCGGCATCGCGTCATCGGTGACCTCGATCCTGGCCACGCGGCGAATCAGAGGGGCTCGCGGGTCGCGGGCCTCGGGGAGGTTCAGGTCGGCCTCGAGCAGGACGTTCGTCGCTCACCGGCTGGTAACCGGACTCCAGGATCGCCCTGAGGAACGTCGTGTGGCCGGAGAGGATGCCCGACCACTCGCTGCCGCCGTAGACGCCCCAGTAGAAGGGGTTGAGCGGCTGCTGTCCCCCGGCGTAGAAGACCTTGGCGCCCCTCGAGCGAAGATAGCGCTCGGCCGCGAGGATCAGCCCCCCTTCGAGATCGGGGTCGTCGTGCCCGGGTTCGACCACGAGCATCGCGATCGTCCCCATCTCGCGATTGAGCTCGTGGAGCGGCGCCGACCGGGTCGTCCGGCCCGAACCCCGCGTGGACGAAGCCGACGATGCCCCGCTCGCCCTCGGCCACGATCAACCCGTCGGCCTCGAAGTACAGCTTTCGAGACGACCTGGGTATCGAACTCGTGGGCGCTCAACGGACGGGCGACGCCCGAGCTCGGGTATGCCGCCGGTTCCAGAGGTCGGCCAGGGCGGGAGAGTCGCCGTTTCGAAACGAGCGAAAGTGAATCACCTGGGCATGTCGCGGAAAAGGACCGGGAAGCGAAGGGAGGACCGGAATCGGTCCCCCTCGGGCGGATGGGTCACGATCAAGGGACGGCGACCAGGATGTCCTGGCCTTCGACCTTCACCTCGTAGACCGTCTGCTTCAATTTGCGAACCCAGCGGCGTCTTGCCCGAGCAGACGTCGAACTGCCAGCCGTGCCAGGGACAGGTCACGAGCGTCCCTTCGAGCGGCCCCTCGGCGAGCGGTCCCCCCTGGTGGGGACAGATCCCGTCGATGGCGCGGATCTCGCCATCGACGTTGAAAATTGCGTAGATCCGCCCGTCGTGCTCGACTTCCTTGGAGCCTCCCGGGGGCAGTTCACTCAGGTCGCCATCTTGACAAATCCCGGCATTCGGACGACTCCACTCGGACAGCCCCGGCGCCCTCGGCCGGTGCGAAGCATCGGTCGGCGCAAGCTCGCCTTCTCGCGCCGACTTCCTATTTTTCAGTCTATCACAGCGGTCAAGCCGAGGGAACCGATCTGGGGACACGCCGGATTGCCGGGCGGATACACAAGAACGAGGAGGACGCGATCCGAACGACCGGAATCGAGGGATGGCAGCATCATGCCGCGGGGAGAAGATTTCGACCTGGTCGGTGGTCGGGGGCGGCATGGGCGGACTCGCCACGGCCTGCCTGGCGCAGCGGCTCGGGCTCCGCGTGGCCCTGCTCGAAGCCCACACCAAGCTCGGGGGCTGCGCGGGCTACTTCGCCCGAGGTCCGCTCACCTTCGACGCCGGGGCCACGGCCCTGATGGGCCTGGACCCCGGCGAGCCGATCGGCGACCTCCTCGCGTCGCTCGGCGTCGATTTCTCGCTCGGTCCCGACGCCCAGCTATCGCGTCCACCTGCCCGACCGCACGCTCGACATCGTCGCCGACCCCTCGGCGTTCGAGGCGGCCTCGGCCGCCGCCTTCCCCGGTCGGACCCGGGCGCAGCGGCGCTTCTGGCGGTTGCAGGCGACGGTCGGGACGACGCCTCTTCCGCGTCGGCGGCGCGCGTGCCCCGGCTCCCCCTGCGCGGCGTCGGGCGACCTGGTCCACGACCTCCGCATCCTCGGCGTGCCGGGGTCCTGCTGGCCGCCTCGACCGCGGCCTGACCGTGCGGGACGTGCTCCGACTCCTGGGCCTCGACCGCGACGTCGCCGTTCCGGTCGCTGATCGCGATGCTCCTGCAAGACACCGCCCAGGCAGGCCCCGAGACCGTCCCCTTCGCCAACGCCGCCGCCTGCCTCCAGGCCTACCGGATGCGGGATGAGCCGGCCCCGGGGCGGGATGCAGGCCCTGGTCGAGGGGATCGGCGCACGCTTCGCCGCACTCGGCGGCGACCTCCGGACGGCCACCCTGGTCGATCGGGTCGAGGCCGACCGCAGACGGGCGGCTTCGCGGTCGTGACCCGACGGCGCGCACCGGCTGAGCGCCCGCCAGGTCGCCTTCAACCTGCCGCTCGACCTCGCCGCCGCCCTGCTCGGACGCGCGCTCGAAGGGCGCCTCGGCCGTCGACGAGCGACGCTCGCGCGCCGCCTGGAGTGCGCTTCACCGGCTACCTCGCCATCGACCGGCGGGCCGTCGCCGACGACTCCCCGCTGTTCCATCAGGTCCTGCAGGACTACGACCGGCCGATCCACGACGGCAACAACGTCCTGGTCTCGCTCTCGCCCGCCGGAGGACCAGGGCTACGGCCCGCCGACGTCCGGGTCGCGACGATGTCGACCCACACCCGGCCCGGCGACTGGTCCGGCCTCGACCGCGACGGCTACGCCGCGCGGAAGGCCGAGTACCGGGGCCGGCTCCTCGCGGCCCTGGCGCGGGCCCTGCCCGACGCCCCGGACGCATCTGGTCCACGCCGAGTTCGCCACCCCTCGGAGCTTCGCGCGCTACACCCGGCGGACCGCAGGGGGCCGTCGGCGGCCCCCCGGTCTCGCGGTCGAACAGCACGCTCCTCGCCGTCGGCTCCGACGTCTTCGGGCCGGGCCTCTGGGTCGTCGGCGACTCGGTCTTCCCCGGCCAGGGGACGATGGCCACCGTCCTCTCGGCCATCCGGGTCGTCGAGCGGATCACGGGAGCGTCGCTGGGACGAGATGCGAAGCAGCGTCCGCGGCACGCCTCGTCGATCGAGCCGTCGTGGACCGGTCGACCGGAGAGATGACGCCGGCGCCGTCGGCGAGTAGATCATCCGCCGCATCTGGGAGACGCCTGACGATGCTCGACGCCCTGGTGGTCGCCCCCCATCCCGACGACGCCGAGCTCGGCGTGGGCGGGACGATCGTCCGGCTGATGGCGCAGGGGTGGAAGGTCGGCATCCTCGACCTGACCAGCGGCGAGCCGACCCCGCTGGGCTCGCCCGAGCGCCGGGCGGCGGAGACCGCCGCGGCCAACGCCGCGCTGGGCAACCCCTGGCGGAAGAACCTCGGCCTGCCCAACCGCAGCCTGGAGCCGACCCTGCTCCACCGCCGCGCCCTGGCCGCCGTCTTCCGCGAGGTCCGGCCCCGGCTCCTGTTCGCCCCCTTCTGGGAGGACGCCCACCCCGACCACACCGCCGCGACGCAGCTCGTCGAGGACGCCCGGTTCTGGAGCAAGCTCTCCAAGTCCGACATCCCCGGCGACGCCGTTCCACCCGGCCCGGATCCTCTACTACTTCAGCGTCCACCTGCGGATCGTCGAGCGCCCGAGCTTCCTGCTCGACATCTCCGACCAGCTCGAGGCCAAGGTCGCCGCCCTGCGCTGCTACCGCTCGCAGCTCGTCGACAACCAGCCCGCAGGGCGTCCCCGGCGTGATCGACTCGGTCTGCGACCGGACCCGGTTCTGGGGCCACACCGCCGGCGTCCGCCACGCCGAGCCGTTCGCCAGCCGCGAGCCGATCGGCCTGAGCAGCCTGGAGCATCTCTTGCTCTGACCGGCTCAGAGTCGTCTCGAGAGGATGCGCACCCGCCGGCCCTCGACCTTCAGCCGGCCGGCGGCGTAGAGGGCGATCGCCTCGGGCAGGGCCTCGCACTCGGCCGCGAAGACGCGGGCGGCGAGGGTCTCGGGCGTGTCGTCGTCGAGGACCGGCACGGTGCGCTGGAGGATGATCGGGCCGGTGTCGTAGGTCGCGTCGGCGAAGTGGACGGTGCAGCCCGAGACCTTCACGCCCGCCTCGATCGCCGCCTGGTGGACGGCCGCGCCGTGGAATCCCTTGCCGCAGAAGGCGGGGATCAGCGCCGGGTGGATGTTGATCACCCGCCCCGCGTAGTCGTCGGGGATCTCCACCAGCGCGAGGAACCCGCGCGAGGACCACCAGGTCGGCCCCGCCGGCCGCGGATCGGGTCGAAGACCGCCGCGCTGAACTGCGGCCGAGGTCTTCGGCCGTCCCGCGACGACGACCGCCACGGGGATCCCGGCGCGCCTCGGCGCCAGGCGATCGCGCCGATCCCGGGCTTGCTGGCGACGACCTGCACGATCGAGGCGTCGGAGCCGGCCGTCGCCGATCCGGTCGATCAGGTTCTGGAGCGTCGTCCCGCCCCCCGAGACGCACACCGCCAGGCGGATCGGCGGGTTCGACATCGGCGGATCGCGGGGAGAGTCGGCCATCGCCAGGAGTCTCGAGGGAAGTGATCGTTGGGGATGAACGATTATGATCGACGGTTTCAGGAATTCAACGTGAGAATCCCCGCGGATCAACCCGGGGACCGGAGCCGTCCTGCGATTTGCACGATGCACCATGCAGATCGCCCGGGCCGACTCTCAACCCCTGCTTAAAAAAGAGGCCTGACTGCTACCACATATTGCAATTACCGAAACGCTCTGGAGCTTCGAGAATTCTGAAGATCGACATTAAAGGGTTTTCCAGTAAAGACTACGGTCAATTCCCCTGGTCCCGCGTCCTGCCGCACGGCACAGCGTTCGCCCTTTGAGAGATCCCGGTCGTGCGGTTAGTTTTCCCCACTCCCCACATTCACGTGTCCTGATCGATACAAGGCCTCCTGCCGCGGGGGTTGTCTTGGATCCCGATCGGTGTCCATTCGTGACCGGACGGCACGTCAAGGTCAGGGGCAAAGTCGCCATTGCGGCGGCTAGGGCAAAGCCTGCACCGGCACGCTCGATCTGTATCAACAAACATGAAGCGACAACGATCTATTGGGGTTCAGAAGAGTCCCGCATGAGGACGGCTTCTCGTAGGGTGGGCACCGCCCACCAAGCCATTCCAGGCGGCCGGTGGGCGGTTCACACCCTACAGGAAGAGCGAAGACGTGAGCGACTGTTCTGTCCCTCAAATCGCAGCGCCGGAGGTGGCGATGGACGACGTGCGAATCGACGCACTGGCAGAGTCTGTTCAACGGCTGCATCAGTCGAATCTGGCGATGGCCAGGGAGTGTCGGCGGTGGCGGATCGGCGCGGTCGGGGTGCTCCTCGGGGCGCTCGTGCTGGGTGTCGCCGGGGCGGCTTCGAGCCTCGATCAGGCGCCCCGGAAGCTCGAGGCCCAGAATTTCGTGCTGCGGGATCCGGAGGGGCGGATTCGCGCCTCGCTCGGCTTCCGCGCGGACGGGACGCCGGGGTTCGCCCTGATGGATGAGCGGTCGAGGGTCCGGCTGGCCCTCGACCTCTGCGACGACGGGTGCCGGCGGTGAACCTTTATGGGGCGGAGGGGAAGCTTCAAGCCGCCGTGGCGATTCGTCCCGACGGCTCGCCGGCATTTGGCATGTTCGATGCCCAGGGACAGGTTCGCGCCTCGCTCGACCTCTCGCACAAGGAGACCGCCCCGGGTCTCACCCTCTACGATAATACGGGCACCATGAGGGCCGCGGTCGCGGTCCGGCCCGACCAGACGCCGGGGATCGGCCTGTTCGACCCCGAAGGGAACGAGTTCCTGTCGCTGGACGCCGACGGCGTGCCCAACAAGCCCGTCCCTCGCGCGGCGACGCCCCGAGCGAAATGAACCGGGATCACCCCGGAGGTGATCCCGGTCCTGCTCCAGACCCCGCGTCATTCCGGCCTCGATTCAATGCGGGTGCGGGCGTCCCTCAAGGCGAGGAAGGGAGCCAGGGCTTGGCCAGCGGGACGTTGCGACCCGACCCATATTCCCGGTACGAGGGGATCGCGTAAGCGAGCCCGGGTGCGATGTGGTTGACGGCCTGGTTGGCCGCATACCGGCGATTGGCCCCGGTCGCCAGGACCCGCCGGGCGGGCGGTATCACGGCAACCCCCGGATAGGTTAGGCGAGGACGCCGGCGCATAGCCGGTCCAGCCCGTCGCCGGGGAATACCCGGCCCATCCGGGTGGAACGGCCGAGGTCGTGACGGCCGTCCTCGGGGCGCTCGATGTCACGGCAGGGGCCGAGGCCGGCGCATAACTCACCCAGCCGCCCCCCGGACCGTAGCCGTACCATCCCGGCTGCGTCGTGACCGGTGCAGAAGCCGCGGGCGACGGGCGCGAGCGTCGCCCGGACCCACCCCCACGAGCAGCGTGAGGCCCCAACCGACCGCGACGGTCAGGCGCCCAATTGTCCCTCGATGGAATGCTTTCATCTCGATGCCATCCTCCGCTTCAATGGACGGGCCTTTGTGCAACATCAACAGTGATGGCGCAAATGACCGGGAGAGACCACTGAATCCGAACGACGGTGCCGATTCAGGGGGGGTCGGTACTCATCCTTCGACGGCGATCCCCATGACAGCCCGTCCCGTCTCCGGCGGGGTCACGGACCCGGCCGAGCGGACGATGACGGTGCGCCCGGGGACGCACGAACTGAAGACGAAGCCTGTCGCCCTGGTGAGCGATCCCTCGCCCCGTTTCGGTAACGGACCCCGCCGGCGGAGAGATTCCAGCCTCGAATGGCTCGAGGAACGGTCGACCCGGACCGTGGAGCCTTCCCTTCGGAACCTACGGCGTCCTCTCTCATTATTGCCCACGCGATCGCGTTTGGAAAGCGGGGCCGGGCTTTCATGATGCGCCGATCGTGCCGGGAAAGCCGAGGGATCGCGCCTGCATGAGAGGGCGGATCCCGTGGTGACGAGGACGATCTTGCCGAGGAGGTGACGGCGGCGGCACGGTCCGGCACTTGCTACACTGACGGCTGTTCTCGACCGTTCCCATCTCGAGGAGATCAGTCCATGAGCCAGGCAGAAACACCAACGGATTCGAGCGTCGTCGCCGTCTACCCCGACCACGCGTCGGCCGAGCGAGCGGTGCGACTGGTTCACCAGGGAGGGTTCGCGATGAGCGACCTCTCGATCGTGGGCCGCGACTTTCAGGTGAGCGAGGAGCCGGTCGGCTTCGTCACGACCGGCGACTTCGCCTCGGCCGGCGCCGGGACGGGGGCCTGGGTCGGCGGCCTCTTCGGCCTCCTGGTCGGCGCGGCGTTCCTGATCCTGCCGGGCGTGGGGCCCGTCATCATCGCGGGGCCCCTCTCGGCGGCGCTGCTCGGCGGGCGTGGAGGGCGCCCTGGCCGGCGCGGCATCGGTGCCCTCGGCGGCGCCCTCGTCGGCTGGGGGGTCCCCAAGGACCAGGCCTTGAAGTACGAGACCCAGGTCAAGGCCGGCAAATTCCTCGTCATCGCCCGAGGGAAACGCCCGAGGACGATCGAGAAGGCCAAGGCGCTCCTCGGTCCCGAGACTCCCGAGCACATCGAGGTCTTCGACGCCGCCTCGGCCTGAGACGGCCGCCTGGCCCTCGTCGGAGAATCGCGTACGGGCCTCGCGTCAGCGATGCCCACGGCCATCCTGCGCGAACGACGCTCAGGACCGGAGCGGGTTGAGCACCAGCCCGCTGAGGAGCTTGGGGTAGAAGTAGGTGCTCTTGGGCGGCATCTTCTCCAGGTTCGAGGCGATCGACTCGACGTGCTCCATCCCCGCCGGGGGGACGAGGCAGGCCAGGTCGCAGCCGCGGCGCGGCGACGTCGGCGAGGACCTCGTCGAGCAGGTGGACGTAGCGGCACGAGGCGGTCGCCGAGGGCGCCGAGGAGCGTCTTGAGGACCAGCTCGTGCAGGATGCTCACGCCCAGCGATCGCCAGTCGGGGCTGTGGTCGGGGGCGAGCGCGTCCATCGTCGCGTCGGAGCGGAGCCGGGCGGTCAGCCAGCGGCCGTCGGCGACGGTGCCGAAGCCGAGCATGTCCTGGCCGCCGCCGGTCTCGATCGCCTCCCAGGCCGCGCGGCAGCCCGCGTCGCCCTCGCCGACGACGCTGCACGTCGAACTCGGGGGCGAGCCGCTCGGCCAGGGCCTCGGCGGTCAGGCCGGGGAAGCCCGAGACGAGCCGGTGGGTCGGCAGGATCAGCAGGCCGGGGTCGCTCATGCCGACGAGCATCATCAGGCAGAAGTTGGCCGGGTCGTCGGGGCCGGTCAGCTCGCCCGCGGCGGCCAGGTCGTCGCGGAACTTCAGGCCGGTCTCGTAGCGGTGGTGGCCGTCGGCGATGAAGATCGGCTTCGGGCGCCATCAGGCCCTGGACGGCGGTGTGCGCCTCCTGGTCGAGCACCGGCCAGAGCCGGTTCGACGACGCCGAGGTGGTCGGTCGCCTCGAGCGGCGTCCGGTCGCTGCAGGCCCGCCTCGACGGCGCGGAGCACCTCGGCCGTCGGGTCGGGATAGAGGCCGAAGATCGGGCTCAGGTTGAACCTGGTCGCCTGGAAGAGGGCGAGGCGGTCGGCCTTCGGGCCGGAGAGCGTCTGCTCGTGCGGGTAGATCTTCCCCTGGCCGAACGGCTCCAGCCGGACCCGGGCCAGGAACCCCTTGCGCGTGTAGCGTCTGCCCCTCGACCTCGAACGTCTGGTGGTAGACGTAGAGCGCCGGGTGGGCGTCCTCGCGCGAGGACGCCCTCGCGGCGCCAGTCCTTGAGGAACCGGGCGGCGCGGGTGTAGCGGTTCGTGCTCGGCGTCGTCGCCGGGCTCCTCGCGGTTCAGCTCCAGGCGGATGATGTTGTACGGGCTGGCCTCGTAGAGCCGGTCCTGCAGGGCCGGGTCGATCACGTCGTAGGGCGGGGCGACCACGTCGGACAGCGCCCCGACCTGGGCCATGTCGTAGCGGACGCCGCGGAACGGTCGGATGTCGGGCATCGGGATGGTTCCCGCCGGCAGGGATTCCGAGCTCCCCGGCGTGCTAGGTGAAGGATCGGAGAGGCAATACGAGGAACATGCAGGTTACAAGGCCACGAACGGCGATCGCTGATCGGTGCGGGTGGATCCGCGCCGCTCAGGTGCCCATTTCCCAGCTATCGAGGTACTTGCGTCTGCTCTTCGGTGAGGGTGTCGATGGCGATGCCCATCGTCTGGAGCTTGAGGGCGGCGACCCACTGGTCGACGGCCTTGGGGACGTCGT
>CAVRTC010000006.1:0-132221 GCA_963723985.1 uncultured Actinomycetes bacterium | reverse complement strand
GGCGACAGCGCCGACGACGGGCTGGTTCAGGCGGTTCTTGCCCAGCTGGCCGAGCGGGCCCGTGTCTCCAAGGCGAAGCCGCCTCCGTCGGCGGCCACGAGCATGTAGCCGTTCCGGTCGCGGATGGGAGCGAGGGCGACGAAGACGCCGACCGGCTGCGGCTCCGGAGTGCCGAGCAGCTTGGCGTCGCCGAAGGCGGACATCTCCCCGCCGGACCCCGCCAGCCAGTAGCCGTTCCCGGTCGGCGTGGGCGCGATCCCACGATCCGGCCGTTGAGCTTGGCTCGGCCGAGGCTGCCGGAGTAGACGGCGTCGCCGAAGGTGAAGATGCCGCCGTCCGACGCCACCAGCCAGTAGCCCTCCCCGGACGGGGTGGGGGCCATCCCGACAATCGGCTTGTTGAGTTTGATGGCTCCGGTGGAGCCGAAGAACCCGGCGTCGCCGAAACTGAAGATCCCGCCGTCCGCCGCCACCAGCCAGTAGCCCTTCCCGGAGGGCGTGGCCGCCATCCCGACGATGGGCCGGTTCAGCGCCAGGCTGCCGGTGGAACCGAAGAAGCGGGCGTCGCCGAAACTGAAGATCCCGCCGTCGGCGGCCACCATCCAGTAGCCCCTCCTGGTCGGCGAGGCGGCCATCCCCACGATCGGCTGGTTCAGGGCGATGTCACCGGCCGAGCCGTGGAACCCGGCGTCACCGAAGCTGAAGACCCCGCCGTCGGCCGCCGCCAGCCAGTACCCGCCGAAGTCGGCCGTGAACGGCGCAATCGGATTGGCCGGCTGCTCCGTTTTGGGAAGTTCGGGCTTCTCGACGTCGGTGACGTTGTCCTTCTCGTTGGCTTCGCCGTCGTTGGCCTTCCCGTCGTTGGTGACCGTCACCGGCTGCTTCCGGGTGGAGTACTGGACGGTTCGTTCCCCGCGCCACCCTTGATCTCGTCCGCCCCGTTGGCCTTCGAGTCCTCGTCGTAGACGTCGTCGCCCGCCCCGCCGTCGAGGACGTCGTTGCCTTCGGCGCCGGCGAAGTTGTCGTTGCCGTCCCCGCCGATGAGCACGTCGTCGTACTTGCTTCCGGTCAGGTTGTCGTCCTTGGAGCTCCCGATGACCCTCTCGAAGGCGGTCACCGGGTCATCGCTGCCCTCGCCTTCGGCCGTCTCGCTGTCGAGGTTCACCCGGACCGGCTCCGGGGAGTTCGAGAAGTCAATGGTGTCGTAGCCCATCCCGCCGCTGACGATGTCGTCCATGAGGCCCGGGTAGATGTGGTCGTCGCCGTCGCCGCCGTCGATCGAGTCGCTGCCGTCACCGCCGTAGATGACGTCGTTGCCCTCGTCGCCCGCGAGGAGGTCCTCGCCGGGGCCGGCGTCGATTTCGTCGTCGCCCGGACCGCCGTAGATGATGTCGGCCCCGTCGCCGCCGATGATCTTGTCGAAGCCGAAACCGCCCTCGATCGTGTCGTCCATCGGACCGGCGTCGAGCAGGTCGTCGCCCGGCCCGCCGGTGATGAGGTCGGTGCCCTCGCCGCCGATGACATGGTCGGAGCCCAGCCCCCCGTCCAAGCTGTCGTCGCCGGGGCCACCGTCGACGAGGTCGTCCTCCGGCCCGCCGGCCATGAGGTCGAAGCCTTTCCCGCCGATGAGCCTGGTCGAAGCCCAGCCCCCCGTCCATGGTGTCGTCGCCGGGGCCGCCGTCGACCAAGTCGTCCTCCGGACCGCCGGTGAGGATGTCGGCACCTTCCCCGCCGATGATCCCGGTCGAACTCCGCTCCCCCGTCGACAAGGTCGTCGCCGGGCCCGGCGTCGATGAGATCGTCGCCCGGCCCGGCGATGATGTTGTCGGACCCCTCGCCGCCCAGCAGCTCGTCGAAACCGAGCCCGCCGTCGAGGGAGTCGTAGCCGGGCCCGGCGTCGACAAAGTCGTGGCCGGGCCCGGAAGAGATGATGTCGGTCCCCTCCCCGCCGAGGATGTCGTCGACACCCTCCCCGGTGTCGATGATGTCGTCGCCCGGGCCGGCGAGGACCTCGTCGTCGCCCAACCCCGCCCGTGATGATGTCGTTCCCCTCCTGGGCGTCGATCAGGTCGCCGCCGTCGAGGCCGTTGATGATGTCGTCCCCGGGGCCGCCGAGGATCTCATTGGCCTTGTCGTCGCCCGTGAGGTCGTCGCCGAAGCGGGAGCCGATGATGTCCTCCATGTTCCTGACGATGGCGGCTGCCCGAGGCGTAGCCGGAGAACAGGTTGGCCTCCACGAACTGCGGGGCGTTCGTCAGGTCGAGGATGTCCTGGCCGTCACCGCCGTCGAGGGTGACGAACTCGTCGAGGATGGGTCCGGAGAGCTGGTCGCCGGTGCCGGCGCCGGGAGCCGGTCAGCCGGTCGTTCCCCTCCTTGCCGTTGACCACGATCGACTGGATGCCGGAGTCGAACCAACCGGTGATTGCACACAGGTCCCACGGAAGAGGCAGAAGGTCACGTCGGCCTTCAGGTCCCCGTCGAGGTCGACGCCGCCCTTCTCGACGCCGCCCACCAGGGGCCCCCGCCCGGCGCTGATCACGTCCTTTCCGGCCGTGCCGTCGATCGTCAGCCGTCCGAGCTCAAAGAAGCCCGTGATGTTGAACTTGAGGCCCGGAAAGCCGCCGTTGGCCAGGTCGATCGTGGCCGACTCGCCGGTCCCCTGGTCACCGGCGTCCACGTTCACGGTGCCGGTGTTGGTCACCGTGGCCGCACCGCAGGCCGTGCCGTTCACGGTGATGACCCCGTCCGGCTGGCGGGCGATCGTGGCCGAGTCACCTTCGGCGGTGAGGAGGACGAGAACGGTCCTCGTGTCGGCGTTGTACGAGCAGCGGACGGCGGCGTTGGCCGTCCCGGAAAGGACAACGGAGAAGAGACCGGCGGCGATCGCACCGAGCATGGCGAGATTCAGGCGCAGGCGTGGGCGCGGCCGGTGAAGGGCGCGACGGCGACCGGATCGAGAAATCCCCAGCATCGACCTTTCCCCCCCAGCGGGCGATTGCGATCGGTTTGTCTAGGTTACTTTACATTTGCTCCGCGGACAATCCGAGATTAGGCGGGGCTGAAGTAACCGATTAGGCAACCCTAAGAAGCCGAAAGAGTCTGGAACGCTGCGCCCTTCAGGGTGCGGTTCGCAGATACCCGCCCAGCTTCGGGAAGAAGGCTCGGGCCGGCCCCTCCCGGCCATCGTCGTCCCGGACGCGCTCGATCACCAGGCCGGGGTTGCCGCCGCGATAGGCGGCCGGCCCGGACACGATGATCACGCCGTCGCCGTCGGCGGTCCGGGCGAAGACCCGCCCGGCCGTGCCGCCGCAGCGTCCAGCGCTGACCGATGCCTGCAACACCCGCAGACGGCGGCCGTCGGCGAAGGTGTAGGCGTTCGGGTAGGGGTCCGACTGGGCCCGGACGAGGTTGACGATGTCGGCCGCCGGCCACGTCCAGTCGACGAGGCTGTCCTCCACCGAACGCTTGTGGAAGAAGGTGGCCTGGGACGGGTCCTGCGGGGTGCGCGGCCCAGTGCCCTGCTCCAGGTGGTCCATGGCCTCGAGCGTAATGGGGCCCATCATCTCGAGGGTGGCGTGGAACATGTCGGTGGCGGTGTCCCGGGGCCCGACGGGGACGCTCCACTGGAGGACGATGTCGCCCCGGTCGAGGCGCTCGTCCATCACGTGGGCCGTCACGCCCACCTCGGTCTCGCCGTTGATGATGGCCCAGTTGAGCGGAGCGAAGCCGGCGTAGCGGGGCAGCAGCGAGTCGTGCACGTTGAGCGACCCGAGCCGGGGAGCGGTGAACACCTCGGGCGGGATCCAGGTGCGCCAGTTGCAGGCGACCATCAGGTCGGCGTCGGCCACCGCCTGCGCCACCTCGGGGTCGGGCCGGTTCTTGACCAGGACGGGCACGCCCTTGGCGCGGGCGAGGTCTTCCACCGAGTCGCTCCAGATCGACTCGTAGGCATGGTCGCTGCTCGGGTGCGTCACCACCAGGGCCACCTCGTGCTTGGAACCGAGGAGGTGATCCAGGACCCGGTAGCCCCAGGTCTGAAACCCGAAGAGCGCGACCTTCACGAGGCTTCGCGGGCGCTGGGTTGGGCTTTGAGGTGCCGGGTCGGCGCGACCGTGCGCGGCTGTTCGGATTCGGATCCGGCAAGGTCGATCGTCTCCGCCACCATCGACTCGACGAGCTCGCCGGCCCGGACGGCGACGTTGGACAGCAGCGTCGAGGACAGGCCGTGGGCGTACTCGGTGGCACCAGTGAGGAACAGGCCCGCCCGGCCCGGGATGGTGAGGTCCAGGCGGTGGTCCCGCCCGATGCTGAGCCGCCCCGCTCCATCACGGCGACAGAGCCGGGCGGTGCGGCCGAGGACCCGTGTCGGGTCGGACGGGCGGTAGCCGGTGGCGTAGACGATCACGTCGGCGTCGAGCCGGGTGGTCTGGCCGTTGGGGAGGAACTCGACGAAGGCCAGCACTCCGTCCGGGGTCTCGGCCAGATCCACGACCCGGGAGGCGTTCATGACCCGGAGGCGTTGCTCCCCGACCACGCTCTGGCGGTAGGCCCTCCGGAACAGGGCCTCGATCAGCTCGCTGTCCACCACGGAGTAGTTCGTGTTCCGGTGGTAGGCGGTCAGCATCTGCTTCACGTCTTCCGGCGCCGAGTAGAACATGTCGACGGCGTCGGGATCGAAGATCCGGTTGGTGAAGCTGGAGTCGTCGGCCGGCGTGTAGCCGAACCGGGCGAAGACGGCGCAGACCTCGGCGTCGGGGAAGCGCGAGCTGAGGAACTCGGTGGTCTCGGCCGCGCTCTGCCCGGCGCCGACGACGATGAACCGGCGGGGAGGGCGTCCGCCGGCGAGTTCGGTGACCCGGGGGGCCAGTTCCGAGTTGTGCCAGACCCGGTCGGAGCGAGTCACCCCGTCGGGCAGATGAGGGACGAGCCCAGCGGCGATGACCACGTTACGGGCCCGCCGGAAGTCGACCTGCTTCGTCGGGCGGCCCACGGCGACGTCGAAGGCCGTGATCACGCCGTCCTCGATGACCGGGCGGACATCGGTGACCTCGCTGGAGTAGGTCACGAGGTGACCGAGACGGTCGGCGGCCCATCTGAAGTAGTCGTTGAACTCCACCCGCAGCGGGAACAGCGTCTTGTGGTTGATGAAGTCGGCCAGCCGGCCCCGGTCGTGCAGGTAGGCGACGAACGAGAAGGTGCTGGTCGGGTTGCGCAAGGTGGCCAGGTCTTTGAGGAACGACACCTGGACGGTGGCGTCCGGCAGGAGCATCCCGCTGTGCCAGCCGAAGTCGGGCCGGCGCTCGAAGAACATGCCGGTGAGGGAGGTCCCATCCGGCGGACGGGCCTGGTTGTGCTCCTCGATGGCGACGGCCAGTCCGAGGTTGGAGGGTCCGAAGCCAACCCCGACGACGTCGAAGGTCTTGGTACGCGAGGTGTCCATCGCGCTCAGGCCGGGGAGGTGTGCTGCTGCTCTGTCGCCTCGATGAGACTCTTCGGCCGCATGTCGGTCCAGTGGGTCTCGATGTACTCGAGACAGGCGTCCCGGCTGTCTTCACCGTGGACGATCTCCCATCCGGCCGGAACCGGGACGAAGTGGGGCCAGAGCGAGTGCTGGCCTTCCCCGTTGATGAGGACGTAGAACACGCCCTCGTGATCGTCGAACGGATTCGTCATCCCGGCCTCCGCATGGTGACGCAGCCCCCCACGGTTTGCGTCAGTGATTACTTAAGATACCGGTACCGGCTGACTTAGGCCACCCTTTCTTAGGCACGCCTAAGATTAGTCTGAAGCCGTTATGCCACGCCTTGTCTTCGCCCTGTCGCGCCCGACGGCCCTCGTGCTCGCCGGAGCGGGCGCGCCCGGCGACCGGTTGCTCTCACTACCCGAGAGAGAGCGCATGAAACGGCTGAAGCGTTCAGCCGATCGGGATGACTTCCTCGCCGCGCATCTTCTCGTCAGGGTGTGCGCCGGCCGGCTCCTCGACGTGCCCCCCGGGGACGTGTCGATCGTGCAGCGCTGCGCCACCTGCGGCGGGCCCCACGGCCGGCCGGAGGTCGCCGGCCACCCGGGCGTGGGGGCCAGCCTCGCCCACTCCCGGGGCGTCGTCGCCGCCGCCGCCGGGATGGTGCCGGTGGGCATCGATGTCGAGGCCTTCCCACCGCCCGACGGGCTGGCCGCCGGCGAGCTGTCGGCCGCGCTGACCGAGGCCGAGCTCCGGGCCATCGAGTCCGCCTCCGACCCGCGGCGGGCCATGCTGCTGGCCTGGGTCCGCAAGGAGGCCTGCCTCAAGGCCGGTCTGGTCGACCTCGACGGGTTGGGTGGCTTCGATCTCTCGGCCCTTCCGCTCGATCCTCCGACCGGCGACCTTGTCGTGCGGTCGCTAGAACATGCGGGGTTGGCCGTCCACGACTGGTGGGACGGACGAGCCGGTGCCATTGGGGCCGTCGTGACGGCGACCGGCACCCGGTTGAACCTGACCCAGTAGCTCGGCCACGGCGAAGGCCGCCCGGTCCGCGCCGGCCGGGCGGAGCACCTCGCCCGGGTGACGGCGTGAGATCGTCTCCCAACCGGACGGGCGCGGGCCGGCGAACACCTCGACCATGCCGGCGCCGAGGTCGATGATCCAGACCTCGGGAACACCGGCCAGGGCGTAGAGCAGGAGCTTGATCTCCCGGTCCCCGGTTGCGTCGGACACCTCGACCACGAGCAGCGTGTCGGCCGCTTCGGGATGGCCGTCGCCGTAGTCCCCGGGCCTCACCAGAGCGATGTCGGGCTCGGGCTGACAGGCGGCGTCGAGCCGGACGGGGCCCCGGACCCTCACCCGGGCCTGCCGGCCGGCCCGGGTCACGAACAGCTCGGTCAGGCGGTCGACATGGTCGGCGTGCCGGGCCGGCCGCTCGTGGCCGGTGAGGTCGATCACGACTCCGCCGTTGTCGCCCGCCGGTACGGCGTCGGTCGTTGGCCGGCGTTCGGCCACCGTGCTGGTGGCCCCAGAGGTGGCGGGGCGAGCCTGCCGGCGTTTGCGGCGCTTCCACCAGACGACCACCCCCGTGCCGGACAGGACGACCGGCGAGACCCCGACGAACACCCACATCCAACGGGAGGTGTTGCCACCGAAGTCGCCGGTGTGGAGGGGACGGCTCCAGTCCTCCCACACCTGGTCCCAGACATTCCCGGCTTCCGGGGTGCTCTCGTAGACCACCTCGTGCTTGAAACGGTCGATGGCGACATACATGTTGCCGCTGTCGTTGTCCCGTTGCCGGGGCGAGTAGCCCTTGGTGAGGAAGGCGCCCCACACGTCGCCGGAGTCGAGCGGCGGCTCGAGACTGTTGAGCCGATCGTCGGGGTAGCGCTCCTTGATCAGCTGCCAGGCCCCGTCGGTCGTCAGCACGTCGATCGGCGCGTCGGGGTCGTTGGGCTCCACCGATTCGGGGGGCTCTTCCGGTTCGTGCTGGACGTAGTCGAGCTTGGCCGGGGTCAAGCGCTCCCACAGCAGCTTCATGTCCGGGAAGGAGAAGGCGGCGCCGGTGAAGGAGATGACCGTCAGGGGAAGGAGGACCGCGAGCCCCAGCGTCCGGTGCAGGTCGAGGTTGAAGAGGAAGAAGCCCCGCCTCGTACGGATCCGGAGGTTACGGAACCAGTGCTTCACCTTCGGGAAGTACCAGATGTAGAACCCGAGCACGGTGATGATGACCATCGCCAGGGCCACGAGGCCGGCGAAGTCGTCGCCGGCGATCCCGAGGAAGCCCTTGTCCTGCCAGAGGATGTAGTGCCCCCGCTCGCACCAGTAGATGAATCCTTCGGACTCTCGGCGAGCGCCGTTGATCTGGCCGGTGCCGGGATCGAGGTAGACCACCCAGAGGCGGGACTTCCGGTTCAGGGTCGCCCCCGTCGCCAGTTGCTCGGCCGTGGCCCGGGGGGTCACCATCACGTCCAGGGCGTACACGCCGCGGTTGTCGACCGGGAAGCTGATGTCGTCGATGGCCACGTCGTCGTCGGGGAACCGGGCCAGCGCGGCGTCGACCATCGCCTGTGGGCCCATCATCTCGCCCGGCGTTACCTTGAACAGTTCGGGCCGGGACCGGGCGGTGATCTGGGGGGCGAAGACGAGGACCACCCCGGTCACCGAGATGATCAGGATCCAGACCAGGGCGCCGAGGGAGAGCCACCGGTGAATCTTCAGCATGAGCGTCCGCGACGGGAGCGGGATGCGGCGGTCGCGCTGTCGAGGCCCCTTCGGCGCGGCGGCCCGGCCGTCGATGTCAACGACGTCGCCGTCCAGATCGGTCGGTCGCGCTTCGGTTTTCACGGTCGTCCCTCTTTCACTGCGGTCCCTCCCCCGTGACGAGGAGTTGGTCCTGGCGAACGGTGGACCAGGCGGTCCACAGGGCGGCGTAACGGCCGCCGGCGGCGACGAGTTCGTCGTGGGTGCCGGTCTCGACCACCCGGCCGCGGTCGAGCACGACGACCCGGTCGGCGGCCAGCGCCTGGGTGAGGCGGTGGGCGACGACGATGGTCGTCCGGCCCTCGGCCACGGCGTCGAGGGCGTTCTCCAGCAGCCGGGCGCCGGCGGTGCCGGCTTCGGCGGTCGCTTCGTCGAGGACGGCCACCGGCGGATCGGCCAGGGCCAGTCGGGCCAGCGCCAGCTGCTGGGCCCGGGTGGGGGTGAGCCGCTGCCCGCCTTCTCCGACGATCGTCTTCAGGCCGTCGTCGAGGTCCTTCACCCACCGCCGGGCGCCGACGAGGTCGAGGGCGCGCCAGAGGTCCTTCTTGGCCGCGCCGGGACGGGCCAGCCGGAGGTTGTCACCGAGGCGACCGGCGAAGGTGTGCACCTCCTGGGTGACGAGAACGACCAGGCCGGCGGCCACCGGCGAGTCGAAGTCGGCGATGTCGTGCCCACCGATGAGAATCTGGCCCCGGGTCGGCTGGTAGATGCCGGCCAGCAGCTTGGCCAGAGTCGATTTCCCGGCGCCGGACGGGCCGACGATGGCCACCCGCTCTCCGGCCCGGATGGTGAGGTCGATGCCGTCGAGGACGGGGTGGCCGGGCACGTACTCGAAGCCGACGCCACTGAGCTCGACGACCAGGGGCACCGGCGGCGATCCCTGACCTGCCGGGGCGGGGTCGGACCGCCGGCGCGCCGGCAAACCGCTGGCGGCGGGCAGCTGAGCCACGCCAACCAGGCGGGCCAGGGATGCGGCGGCCTGCTGAATGTCGCCGATGACCCCGAGCACGCCGGCAACCGGTCCGAACAAGCGGTGGAAGTAGAGGGCGGCGGCCGAGGCTTCGCCCACGGAGACGGTGCCGCGGCGGACCAGCAGGAAGCCGGCGGCCAGCACCGCCGCCATCCCCACCAGTTCGCCGATGTTCTGGCGGGCGATGAAACCCGACCGGGCGCTGACCGCCCGGAGCTCCTGCCCGCAGGCGGCCTCGGACCGGGCGGCGATGGTGGCGAGGTGGCGGCCTCCCAGCCGGAAGGCCCGCACCGTGGCCGCCCCTTCGATACCGCCGAGGAGAGCCTGGGCCCGTTCGCCGTTGGCCACGGCGGCGGCGCGGTAGAGCGGCCCGGCCCGGCGCAGGTACCAGCGCAGGGCGACGTACTGCACCGGGAGCGCGGTCAGCCCGGCCAGCGCCAGCCGCCAGTCGAGGAAGGCGAGGCCGACGAAGGTCAGGGCGATGTCGAAGACGTCGCCGATGAAGTCACCGAGGCTGTCGTCGGCGACGTCGGAGACGACCTCGACGTCGCCCTCCACCCGGGCCAGGAGGTCTCCGGTCCCGGCCCGCTCCAGGTCGGCCAGCGGCACGGCCAGCGCCCGCTCCACCACCTGTTCACGCAGATCGGCCAGAGCCCGTCCGCCGGCCTGGGCGACCACCACCATGCCGGCGGCGCCCACGATCCCTTCGGACAGGGCGGCCAAACCGATGAGGAGCACCGGGCCGGTGAGGGCCGACGCCGCCGCACCGTCGGTGACGAGGTCGACGATGTGGCCCAGTACGGCCGGCCCGACCAGGCCGGTGAAACTTTCGGCCACCAGCAAGGGAACGGCCAGCAGCACGAGGGCGCGATGGGTCGCAGCAGGCGGCGCAGGGCCCGCAGGGTCTCGGCCGAGCCAGCGGTGGGCAAGAGGGTCCGCTCCGACGAATGGGCCGCGTGCCTCCGGGGGGCACCCCCGACCCCGGGTCACATGACCGCCCGGCGGTACGCGGCTTCCTCGGCCACGAGCATCTGGTGGGTCCCGTAGAGCCGGGAGCCCTTCCGGCCGAAGAACACGACCCGGGTGCAGACGGCCAGCAGCGCGGGGCTGGTGGTGATGACCAGGGTCGTGCGACCGTCCCGCAGGCGGCGGAGCCCGTCCGCCACCTCCTGCTCGGTGACCGGGTCGACCGCCGTGGTTGGGTCGTGGAGGACGAGGACGGGGGCGTCAGCGGCCAGCGCCCGGGCCAGGGCGACCCGCTGGGCCTGCCCCCCGGAGAGGAACCGGCCCCGTTGGCCGAGGTCGGTGTCGGCTCCGGCCGGGAGAGTCTCGGCCACCTGTCTGGCGCCGGCCGACTCCAGGGCGGCCGGCAGGGGGACCGTGCCCTGGCCGAGGGGCAGGACGTTGTCGGCCAACGTCCCTTCGAACAGCGTGGCGTCGTGAGGGCTCACCACCACCGCCCGGCGCAACGAGTCGAGCTCGAGGTCCTCGAAGGGAATCCCGTCGATCTCGAGGGTGCCCGAGGCGGGGTCGGCTTCGTGGGCCAGACAGGCCACCAGCTGGCGGGCGACGTCGGGGTCGGGGACGGCCAGCCCGACCAGGTCGCCTGGGCCGGCCGTCAGGTCGAGGTGGCGGAGCTTCCCCCGGCTCACCCCCCGCAATACGACCCGTCCGGTCACCGCGCCCGGGGGTTCGGGGGTGTCCCCCGAAGAGGCAGGGAAGCGGCGCCACCCGTCCGCGACAGCGGGCGGGATCTCGAGGACCTTCGCCACCCGGTTGGCCGACGCCCGGCCTTCGGCGAAGTTGGTGATGGCCCCCCCGAGGGTCTCGAGGGGCGTGATCAGGAACTGGGTGAGCCCGACGGCGGCCACGAACTCCCCGATGCTGATCGACCCGCCGACGGCCAGGCGGCCGGCCATCAGGGCTACCACGGCCAGGAAGCCGCCGTTGGCGACGTTGCTGACCGTGTTGGCCATCGCCTCCGCCGAGGCGGCCCGCAAGTTGGCCCCGAGCGACTCCCGGCTGGCCCGGCGGTACCGGTCGGCGGCGGCCCGCTCGGCCCCGATCCCCTTGAGGACTCTCAGGCCCGCCATCAGGTCGGTGGCCACGGCGGCCGCCTCGGACGACTCCTCGAGCTCGTCGGCCCAGCGGTCGACCAGCCGGTCGGCCAGGAGCTTCTCGACGGCCAGGACCGCCGGGAGGCCGGCCAGGATCAGCAGCCCGAGCCGGGCGTCGACGGCTAAGAGGAAGCTGAGAGCCACCACCACCGCCGCGCCGGCGCCGACCGCGGCGGGCACGTGGTCGCCGAGGCGGCCGACCTCGGTGGCGTCGGAGTTGGCGATGCTCACCAGCTTCCCGACCTTGAACCGCCGCTCCACGCCGCCGGTGGCGGCCAGTACCCGGCGGACGAGGCGGAGGCGGGTGTCGTGCTCGGCGCCCTGGCAGGCCCGCTCGGTGGCGACGGCATTGGTGAACCAGGCGATCGACAGCACGGCGAAGAGAACCACGAGCGCAACCAGCCAGCGGATCAGCGCGGCGGTGTCGCCGGTTCCGACGGCCCGATCGATCGCCGCTCCGATCACGATCGGCACCAGCGACTCGCAGACCTGATGGACCACGAGCAGGGCGGTGCCGGACATGAGGGGACGGCGTTGGCCGAGGACAGCCTGGCGCATCACGGTGCGCGCCGTCGCGGCGGAGGGGCGCGCCAGGTGAAGCTGCGAAGCTTCGCTCACGCCCCCTCCCCTTTCGCTGAAGAAACCCCGGTTGGCCCGCTTGCTCCAACTCGTTAGGCTCTCCTAATGTTACTGCCCGTCGACGCTTCGTCGACTTCGGAACTTGGGGAGTTCCGCGTCGTCGGGGACCCCACAGAAGGAGGGAGTCACCGAGATGACTCGCAAGATGCTGGTGATCCCGCTGGTCTTCGCCGCCGCCACCCTCGTGTTCCCGATACCGCCGGCCGGCGCCACCGTGGCCGCCATCGACGACCCGACGGGCGACGCCAAGGGCAACAAGGACGCCAGGGCCGACATCACCAAGGTCGGCATCAGCTACGCCGGCGGGACGATCACCCTGGCGACGGCAGTGGTCAACGCCGAGGCGCCGACGTCAAAGAACTGGATCGACGGGGACACGAGCGTCGAGTGGACGATCTTCCACCCCGACGGTGGGGAGTACTGGGCGAACTTCTCGGGTTTCGCCAGCGGCCCGGACGCCTCCCTGTGGACCGAGCAGGACAAGGAACTCTGCAAGGAGTCGGTCAAGCCGTCGTTCGCCGACGGGAAGTACTCCGTGTCGTTCCCGGCCTCGTGCCTGAACAACCCCGCCAAACTGACGATCTCCGGCGACATCGCCTATGACGACATCCAATCGGGCCGGGGGAAGAGCGAGGACGCCGCCCCCGACGACGAGGGCGAGTGCTGCGAGGTCACGCCGTCCTAGCGTTCCGGTCGGTGCGCTCTACGTCGACAATGGCCGCGTGCGGCTCGACCTGAGGATCGACAACGCCAATGTGGTGACGATGGACCCGGCCCAGCCCGTGGCCGGGTCCATCGGTGTGTGGAACGGGCTGGTGGTGGCCCTCGACCGGGACAGCGCGGCGATGCCGGCCGGCCGGGTGGTCGATGCCGCCGGGGCAACGGTGCTGCCCGGCTTCATCGACGCCCACACCCATCTGTGCTGGGCCGGCCTGGAGGCCGGGGCGACCGACATCTCCGGCGCCTCGTCGATCGACGAGGCACTGGCGCTGATCGCGGCGGCCGCCGCGACGGACGGCGGCTGGGTCGACGTGGCCGGTTACGACCAGCGCGCCCTGGGGCGTCACCTCACCGCCCCCGACCTCGACCGGGTGGGCGGCGGCCGGCCCGTCTATGTGCAGCACCGCTCCGGCCACGTCTGCGTGGTGTCGAGCGACGTGCTGGCGCAGCTGCCCGACGGCTGGCTGACTCCGGGCCGGGAAGGAGTCGACATCGGGACGGACGGGCAGCCGACCGGTGTTCTGGCCGAGGGGGCCATGGTCGGTGTGCGCGACCTGCGCCTGCCCTACGCGCTGACGACGATCGTCGACGCCCTCGAGCGGACGGCCCGGGTGTGCCTCGCCCAGGGCGTGACGATGTGCGCCGAGGCGGGGATCGGGACAGGGTTGCTGGGCCACAGCCCGGTGGAGCTGGCCGCCTACCAGAGCGCGGTGGAGCAGGGCCGCCTGCCGGTGCGGGCCCAGGTCATGGTGGCCTCCGACATGCTCCACGCCGTGACGGCCAACGCCGCCGACGGCCTGCACCGGGGTGTCGACCTGGGTTTGCGGACCGGGCTGGGCGACAGTCGTCTGTCGATCGGGGCGCTCAAGATCTACACCGACGGCGGGATGATGGCCCGCACCGCCGCCCTGACCGAGCCCTACCTCTCAGGATCCGACGTCCCCGGATCGAACTGCGGAATGCTGCAGCGCGACCCGGCGGAGCTCATCGGGGCGATGGTCGACGGCCATGCGGCCGGGTGGCAGCTGGCCGTCCACGCCATCGGGGACCGGGCGCTCGATGTCGTCCTCGACGGGATCGAGCAGGCGCAGCGGGCCCGGCCCCGCCCGGACGCCCGCCACCGTGTCGAGCACGCCGGGCTGGTACGCCCCGACCAGTTGCGACGCATGGCTTCGCTTGCTGTCACGGCGGTGATCCAGCCCACGTTCCTCTACGCCTACGGCGACGACTACGCCGCCATCCTCGGCCCGGAGCGGGCGGGCTTCCTGTACCGGGGCCGCAGCTTCCTCGATGCCGGGGTGCGGATCGCCGGGAGTTCCGACCGGCCGGTGGCCGACGGTGCGCCGCTGCGGGCCATCGCCTTCATGGCCGACCGGAGATCGTGCTCCGGAGGAGTGATCGGCCCCGGCGAGGAGCTGACGGTCACCGAAGCGCTCGAGGCCTACACCACCCACGCCGCCTGGGCCTGCGGGGCGGAGGGGTGGACCGGCACGATCACGCCGGGCAAGCAGGCCGACTTCGTCGTCCTGGCCGAGGATCCGCTCCGGGTACCCCCGGAGCGGATCCCCGACATCGAGGTCCGCGCCACCCTGGTCGGCGGCGAGATCAGCTACGGAGAGCTGTAGCCCCGGCCGTTACTGGGCTGACAGTTGACCCCGGAGCACGCCGCTCGGGAACGGGTCGGTGTGCAGGTTCACGTAGTAACCGCCCGGGTTCGCCACGATGTCCCTGAGAACCGCCGGATTGGCGTCGGAGCAGGCCTCTTCACCGGACGGGAGCACCTGGAGGTCCACCACCACCGGGCCGTTCACGCCGGCGTCGCCGTCGTGGATGTGGGCCATCGTGAGCGGAGTTCCTGTGTTCTCGTAGGTGATGACCTGGCAGACGCGCCCGCCATCCGCATCGATTTCGATGGTGGCCGCCCCCGTGGCGTCCGCCGGACCGGGCGGGTCGTTGGCCCCAGGAGTGAGAGTGGCCACGAATGTTCCCGGGGTCGGCTCGCCGCCTGGCTCCTCGTTTTCGGCGTAGAACTGCTCGAGTTCGGGCGTGCCCCAGTACTGGCCGACGAAGATCTGCTCGACGATGAGGAGCGCTTCCCGCAGTGCCTTGGTGGTGGTGTCGTTCTGCTCCGCCACGTAGCTGTTGAGGGCGGTCTCGAAGGCCACATTGGCCCGGGTCAGCGCGCCACCGGTCTTGAACTCCAGCGGGTACTGCAGCCAGTCGGTGTACTCCTGTTGAACCTTGGCCGCCTCGCCGGCGTTGATCTGGTCGCGGATCTCGAAGAACGTGAGCACGATGTCGGCCACGATGTCGGCGCTGCTGAAGCCTTCGGGGTCGAACACCGGCTGGGTCGACTCGCTCGGGATGCTGTTCCGGGCGGCGGCGGTGACCAGGTTGGTCCCCAGCCCGTAGCGAGGAGCCAGGGCGGCGAGCGCGGCCGAGGCGTTCGGGAAGCCCGTCGCCGGGTCGCCCTCGAACGCCGCGGTGACGGCTGCCACGAGCCCGTCGATCTCGGTGGCCAGTTCCTCGTTGCGGAAGGCGATCAGTCCACGGGCCACGGGGTAGTCGGCGACGAACTCGGTCCAGTACTGCGCCGCAGCCGCGGGGTTCGGCTCGGTCGCCGCAGTCTGCGGTGTGGCGTCGGGGTTGCCGTCGATCTCAGCCCGAGCCCGTCGGATGCCCTGGTTGACGCCCCGCATCACGGCCACGTCGTCGAACAGCGTGGTCTCCGCCGGCGAAGCCGCCAGGTAGGCGATGACCTCGTCCCAAGCGGCGGCCTGCTCCTCGGCCAGGCGGGTGTTGGTGGCGCAGTCGTAGGGCTCGTCACCCTCGAGACCGAGGCCCGAAGGCACCTGGTCCTGGATGTAGACGTGCTCGAAGAACATGTAGCGCTCGGGCGACGCGAACTGGTGGTCGATCTCGACGGCGTTGAAGACTGCCTCGGCCTCCTCGTAGGCCACCCGGGCCGTGTCGATGTCACAGGTCTTCACCGCTTCGGTGTAGGCGTCGAGCGCCACCGCGAGGGCATCGCCGCGGGTGGGACGGTCGGCTCCGTAGCCATCGCTCCGGGCGAAGGCAAGGCCGGCGAGCGTCGACGTCACCAGCGCGACAGCGAGCCCGGCAAAGGCGGCTCGGTTGCGGACAGTACGAGACATGAGTTCTCCTCCAATGAATGGCGCGGCGCGGCCAATCCCCAGATCAGCGCGGAGCTGCTGCGCTCCCCCTTCGGCGCACGACGGAAAGACACAGAAGGCGCCAATGGGAAGATTCGCCGCGAAAGGGACTATTTCCTCTTTCCGGACGAAAGCCCTTAGGACGCCCTAAGAAAGGCGGCCGAACCCGGAGGAGCCGGTGAGTTCGGAGAGCCGCCGGCCGGGGTCGGTGGCCGCGGCGTCGAGGAGGGAGACGAGCCGCTCGGCCAGCCGGCGGGCGCTGCCCTTGTCGAAGCGGGCCTTCTGGTAGTGGAGGACGCCGTCGACGCCGTCGCGGCCGGCGGTCTCGTTGAGGTCGATCGACAGGTCGAACCAGGCGCTGTCGACGCCGGCCACCATCAGCTCGACATCGACGTCATCGTCGTCGACGTGCGGGTCGGGGTGCGGGATGTTGTGGTAGGTCAGCATGACCTGGAACAGCGGGTTGCGGGCGGCCCGGCGGGGCGGGTCGAGCTCGGCCACCAGCCGCTCGAAGGGCACCTCGGCGTGGGCCAGGGCGGCCAGCGACCGGTCCCGGACCCGGGCCAGCAGCTCGTCGAAGGTGGGATCGCCCGACGCGTCGGTCCGCACCACCACGGTGTTGACGAAGAACCCGACGAGGTCGTCGAGGGCATCGTCGACCCGGCCGGCCACCTGGGTTCCGACGGGGATGTCACTGCCGGCCCCGAGGCGGTGAAGGAGAGCGGCAAAGGCCGCCACGGTGACCATGAACATGGTGGCGCCGCGGGCGGCGGCCAGGTCGCGCAGACGCCGGTGGAGGTCGGGCGGAATGTCGAGGTCGACCGCGCCGCCGGTGAAGTCAGTTCGGTCCGGGCGCGGCCGGTCGGCGGGCAGAGGGATCTCCTCGGGAAGACCGGCCAGGGCCTGGCGCCAGTAGGTCAGTTGGTCGTCGGCCAAGCCGCTGGCCAGGAGCTCGTGGTGCCAGAGGGTGTAGTCGGCGTAGCTGACCGGGAGGGGGTCCCAGTCGGGAGCGTGACCGGCCTTGCGGGCTTCGTAGGCGGTGATGAGGTCGTCGATGAGGGTGCCCTCGGACCAGCCGTCGGAGACGATGTGGTGGACGACCAGGGAGACGACGTGCTCCCGATCGCCGACGCGCAGGGCGTGCGCCTGGAACCCCGCCTCCCTCACGAGATCGAAGCGGCGCATGGCCAACCGGGCCAGGCGGTCGTCCACCTCGTCGGGCCGGCACGGCTCGACCCGCAGGATCGGCGTGGCCGGTAGCACCCGCTGGTAGGGGCCGTCGGCGTCGAAGGGGAAAGCGGTGCGGAGCGGTTCGTGCCGCTCGACGAGGTCGCCGAGGGCCAGCCACAGGGCGTCGTGGTCGAGCTCGCCCCGGAAGCGGACGGCGGAGGCGATGTTGTAGGTCGGGCTGGGCCCTTCCAGCCGGTGCAGGGTCCACAGGCCGTGCTGGACCGGCGCCAGTGGCAGGCGGTCCGGGCGGGGCCGGGGGCGCAGCGCCGGGCGGGCGGTGCCGGCGGCCGGCAGCCGGGCGGCGAGGCCGGCCACGGTCGGAGCGTCGAAGAGGTCGCGCAGCGGAACCTCACGGCCGAGCGCCGCCCGGATCCTGGTCACCAGGCGGGCGGCCAGCAGCGAGTGACCGCCGAGGGCGAAGAAGTCGTCGTCGGCTCCGACCCGCTCGAGCCCGAGGACCTCGCCGAACAATGCGGCCAGAGCCTGCTCGTCGGGCGTGACCGCCTCCCGGTCGGAGACGAGGGCGGCGAAGTCCGGCGCGGGGAGGGCGGCCCGGTCGACCTTGTTGTTCGGGCTGACCGGGAAGGCCTCCAGCACGACGACTGCCGCCGGAACCATGTACGCCGGGAACCGCTCGGCCAGGAACGTTCGAAGGGCAACCGTGTCCAACGATGCCGCGGCGGCCAGCGTGACGTAGCCGACGAGCCGGCGCACGCCGTCGTCCTCCCGCGCCACCACGGCGGCCCGGGCGACGGCGGGGTGGGATTCGAGGGCGACTTCGACCTCGCCCGGTTCGATGCGGAAGCCCCGGATCTTGACCTGGTCGTCGACCCGGCCGAGGAACTCGATGGCGCCGTCGGCCGCCCACCGGGCCCGGTCGCCGGTGCGGTAGAGGCGGGCGCCGGGCGGGCCGTAGGGGTCGGCCACGAACCGCGTGGCGGTGAGGCCGGGTTGGCGGTGGTAGCCACGGGCCAGGCCGGCTCCGCCGATGTACAGCTCACCGGGCGTCCCGGGCAGGCAGAGCCGCAGAGCCCCGTCCAGCACGTAGGCGGTCGTCTGCGGGTCGGGATGGCCGATCGGCACCGGACCCCGGTGCCCGGGCGGGCACTCCCACAGCGTGGAGTTCACGGTGGCCTCGGTCGGACCGTAGGCGTTGAACATCCGCCGGCCGGTGGAGAAGCGGGCCACGACCTCGGGCGGGACAGCCTCGGTGCCGCACAGCAGCGTCGCACCCACCGGGAGGTCGGTGTCGGCGGGAAGGGCGGTGAGGACCGAGGGCGGCAGGGCCAGGTGGGTCACCCGCTGTTCGGCGAGGTAGTCGGTGAGCTCGGGACCGGCGACGCGCCGCTCGGCGGGGACGACGACGAGGCAGGCGCCCGACCCGAAGGCCTGGACGAGCTCCCAGAAGGCCAGGTCGAAGCTCGGGGAGGCGAACTGCAGCACCCGGCTCTGGCCGGTGATGCGGAGCCGTTCCGTCTGGGTGGCGATCAGCTTGGCCAGGCCGGCGTGGGGCACGACGACGCCCTTGGGCCGGCCGGTCGAGCCCGACGTGTAGATGACGTAGGCCGCATGGGCGGGCCGGAGCGGCGCCCGCCGGTCGGCGTCGGTGAGATCGCTGGCCGGCAGGGCCGCCAGGCGGGCGGCGGTGGCCGGGTCGTCGAGGAGGACCGCCGGCCGGGGCCGGGCGGTGTCCGGCACCGCCCCGCTGCTGACGGCCACCACCGGGCCGGCGTCGGCCAGCATCAGTCGCAGGCGGTCGGCCGGGTAGTCGGGGTCGAGGGCCAGATAGGCGGCGCCCGACTTCAGAACGGCCACCAGAGCGGTGATGAGGTCGAGGGAGCGGGGCAGGGCGACGGCCACCACCGTCTCGGGCCCGGCGCCGGCCGCGACCAGAAGCCGGGCCAGGCGGTTGGCCCGAACGTTGAGCTCCCGGTAGGTCAACTGTTCGGTGCCGCAGACGGCGGCGACGGCGTCGGGCGTGGCGGCGGCGTGGGCTTCGAAGACGGCCGGGAACGTCACCTCGGGGGTCGTCGGGCCGGTGGCGTTCCACTCGACCAGGGCCCGGCGCCGTTCCTCGGGGGTCAGCGGGTCGACGGCGGCCCGCGGCCCGTCGGCGTCCTCCACCGCGGCGGTCAGGAGCCGGACGACACGGTCGAGGATGCCGCGGGCGTCGGACCCGGACCAGTGGTCGGCCCGGTAGCGCAAGCCGACGGTGAGCCTCTCTCCCGGCGTGATGATGAGCGTGAGGGGATAGTGGGTGACGTCCTGGGCGTCGACCTCGTCGAGGGTGAGGCCGCCGCCTTCGTCGGCGTCGTCGTCATCGAGGTCGGGGAAGTTCTCGAAGACGACCAGCGTGTCGAACAGTTCGTCAGAGCCGGCCGCCGCCCGAACGATGCTCGACAGCCCGAGGTTGTGGTGGTCGAGGAGGCGGGCCTGATCGGCCTGGACCCGACCCGCGCTGTCCAGCAGCGGCTCGCCGGGGCGCCGCGACACCCGGACGGGGACCGTGTTGATGAACAGGCCGATCATCGACTCGATCCCGTCGAGCTCAGGCGGCCGACCGGCCACTGTGGTGCCGAACACCACGTCGTCCCGGCCGGTGACGAGCTCCAGGACCGCGGCCCAGGCGGCCTGGACCACCGAGTTCACCGTGAGGTGCCGGCGGCGAGCGGAATCGGTGAGGGCGGTGGTCGTCGCCTCGGCCATTTCGACCTCGATCAACCGGGGAGCCGGACCGGGCGGCAATCCGGGCGCCACCAGTGTCGGCCCGTCCAGCCCGGCCAGCGCTTCCCGCCAGGCGGCCGGCCCGGCGTAGGGATCCTGGGTGGCCAGCCAGGCCAGGTAGTCCCGGAACGGGCGGACCGGCTCGAGACCGGAGGCGTCGCCGCCGGCGTCGTAGATCCGGGTCAGCTCGTCGAAGAACAGCGGGAGCGACCAGCCGTCCATCAGGGTGTGGTGGCTGGTCAGGATCAGCCGAGAGCCCCCCCGGCCGAGGTCGGCCAGTGTGGCCCGGAGCAGGGGTGGGCGGTTCTGGTCGAACCCCGCCGTGACGTCCTCTTCGACCAGCTGGGCGACCGCTGCAGCCTGGTCGGCGTCCGGTACGGCGGCCAGGTCCACCTCCCGCCACGGCACCGGCGCCTCCCGAGGCACGACCGACACCACCGTCCCCGAGGCCAGCTGGCAGAACCCGGCCCGCAGGTTCGGATGCCGGTCCAGCAACGCTTCGAGCGAACGGCGCAGCCGGACCGGATCGACGGGCCCGTGCTGCCCACCGGCGTCGAAGACGAACTGCGGCAGGTAGGGATCGTGCCCCTCTTCCAGCACCGAGTGGAAGAAGAAGCCTTCCTGCAACGGTGTCGCCGGCAGGACGTCGGCCAGCGCCCCGACGCGAACCTCGAGGTCGTCGAGGTCGGCCTGGGTGAGACGGACGAGGGGGAAGTCCGACGGCGTCTGAGCTCCGGCCCCGGGTGTGGCGGCATGCGCCACCAGTCCCCGCAACGCCGCCAGGTACAGCTCGGCCAGCGCTTCGACGTCGGCCCTATCGAGCACCCCGGTGGGCCAGTTCCAGGCCACCTCGAGCTCGAGGCCGGTGCCGCTGTCGGCGGCGTCGGCGTTGATTTCCAGGACGTGGCCGGCCGGCATGGCTTCGCTGCCATCGCCGAGGTCGACGTCCCAGTCGACGTCCCAGCCGGCGACGTCCCAGTCGGACGGCGCAGCCCGGTCGCTGCGCCCGCCGTAGTTGAACAGGATCTGCGGTTGGGGCAGGGCGCCGAGCCGGGCGGCGCCGGTCGGGTCGAGCCAGCGGAGGAGGCCGAAGTGGAACCCGGCCGCCGGCAACGACCGCATCTGCTCCTTGACCGCCTTGAGCGCGACGCCGGCGGCCGCCTCACCGGCCAGCGCCGCCTCGGCGTCGATACCGGTGAGGTCGAGGCGGACCGGATGGATGGCGGTGAACCAGCCGACGGTGTCGGTGAGGTCGAGGCCGACCAGGGCACTGTCTTCTCCGTCATGTCCCGGGTCTCGGCCGTGACGCTCCAGGTCCACCAGGCAGGGAGCCGTCACGTCGTGTCCGGCGCGCCGCCGCCACTCGGCGACAGCCAGGGCCAGCCCGGTGAGGAGGACGTCGTTCACGCCGGCGTGGAAAGCGGCGGGAACAGCGCGGAGGAGCGGCCCGGCGGAATCCGGCGGGAGGGTGACGGACAGCGTGTCGGTGGTGGAGCCGACGTCGAGGCCGGGGTCGAGCGCCCGCCGGCCGAGCCGCGGCTCGGGCCGGGAGAGCAGGTTCTCCCAGAAGGGAAGTTCGACGCCGACGTCGGTCGCGCCGGCTTGGTCGGCCAGCCGGCGGGCGTAGGTGCGGAAGGACGTCGACGCCGGGCCCGGGTCGTTCCCGTCGGCGAGGTCGGCCAGGGCGTCGCCGATGACCGACCAGGACACGATGTCGACGGCCAGGTGGTGGACGACGAGGAGGAGCCGGCCGGGACGGTCGTGGCCGAGGTCGAACCATACGGCCTGGACCATTACGCCGCCGTCGGGATCGAGCCGTGCCGCGGCGGCCTCCCCTTCGACCTCGATGACGTCGGCCAGCGCGCCGGGTTCGGCGTCGACGCGGCGGAGGACGTCCGCGCCCGGCCGCGCTTCCGCCGGGATGTCGAGTGACCAGGCGTCGGGTTGGCGGACGAGCCGGGCCCGCAGCACTTCGTGACGGCGGAGAAGCCCGTCCAGCGCATCCTGGAGCTGCCGGGCCGTGATGCCGGCGGGCAGCTGCAACAGCTGCGACTGGTTGAAGGACTCGATCCGCCCGCCTTGCACCTCGGCGACGTGGCGGAGCCAGGCGATGATCGGTGTCGCCGGCACCGGCCCGATCCGATCGGCGTCCGACTCGAGGGCGACGCCGCCTGCGGTGTCGCCGGCCGCCGCCACCAGCTCGGCCACGGTGCCGGTCTCGAACACCTGGCGGGGGGTGACGGCGATCCCGGCCCGGCGGGCCCGGCTGACCAGCTGGATCGACAGGATGCTGTCGCCGCCGAGATCGAAGAAGTTGTCGTCGATGGTGACGCCGTCGATCCCGAGGACCTCGGCGAACAGGCGGCAGAGGGTCGCCTCCCGGTCGTCGCGAGCCGCCCGTCCGGCGCCGGCCTCGAAGACGGGGGCGGGAAGGGTCGCCCGGTTGACCTTGCCGTTCGGGGTGAGCGGGAACGTGTCGAGCACGACCACTGCGGCCGGAACCATGTAGCCCGGCAGCCGCCCGGCCAGGAACGTGCGCAGCGTGGCCGGGTCAGGGCCGGAGCCGGTGACGTAGCCCACGAGCCGGCGGAGGCCATCGTCGTGGCGCGCCACGACGACGGCTTTGCCGACGTCGGGGTGCGCCTCCAGCGCCGCCTCGACCTCGCCCGGTTCGATCCGGAAGCCGCGCACCTTGACCTGGTGGTCGACCCGGCCGAGGAACTCGATCTGACCGTCGGCCGTCCAGCGGCCCCGGTCGCCGGTGCGGTAGAGGCGGGCACCGGGCGGGCCGAAGGGATCGGCCACGAACCGGGCGGCGGTCAGCCCCGGCTGGCCGTGGTAGCCCCGGGCCACACAGGCGCCGCCGACGTACACCTCGCCGGGGGCGCCCGGGGGGCAGAGCCGCAAGGCGCGGTCGAGGACGTAGGCGGTGGTCTCGGCGAAGGGCCGTCCGATGAGGACGGGGCCGGTGAGGTCGGCCGGGCATTCCCAGGCCGTGTCGTAGACCGTGACCTCGGTGGGCCCGTAGGCGGCGAACATGCGCCGGCCGGGGGCGAAGCGGGTCACCACCTCCGGCGGGACCACCTCGCCGCCGGTGACCAGGGTCACGCCGGCGGGAAGGTCGAGGTCGGCCGGCAGGGCGGCCAGGACCGACGGCGGCAGGTCCAGGTCGGTGACGCCCTGCGCGACGATGTAGTCGACGAGCTCCGGCCCGGGAAGGCGCCGGTCGGCCGGGACGACCACCAGGCATCCGCCGTGCCCGAAGGCCCGGACCAGCTCCCAGACCGACACGTCGAAGCTCACCGAGGCGTACTGCAGCCCGCGGGTCTGGGCCGTGACCCCCATCGCCCGCTGGGTGGCGATCAGGTTGGTCATGGCGGCGTGGGGGACGACCACTCCCTTGGGCCGGCCCGTCGTCCCCGAGGTGTAGATGACGTAGGCGGGGTGGTTGGGGAGCAGGGGTGCCCGCCGGTCGGCGTCGGTGAGGTCGGCGGCCGAACGTTGCGCCAACCGGCCCGTCACCGTCGGATCGTCGAGGACGACGGTGTCGAGCGTGGCGGTGTCGAGTGTGAACGGGTCGGGGAGGACTCCCCCGCCGGCCAGGGCCGTGGTGGTCACCAGGGCAACCGGAGTGGCGTCGCCCACCATCACGGCCAGGCGGTCAGCGGGGTAGTCCGGGTCGAGGGGGAGGTAGGCGGCGCCGGACTTCATGACCGCCACCAGAGCGGTGATGAGGTCCAGGGAGCGGGGCAGCGCCACGGCCACCAGGGTCTCGGGCCCCGCGCCGGCGTCGACGAGCAGGCGGGCGAGGCGGTTGGCCCGTTCGTTGAGCTCCCGGTAGGTCAGTTGCCCGCCCTCCAGGACGAGGGCGGGGGCATCGGGAGTGGCGGCGGCGTGCGCTTCGAAGGCGGCCGGGAAGGTGGCCTTCGGGGTGATCGGGCCGGTGGCGTTCCAGTCGGCCACGGCCCGCTGCCGCTCTGCGGCGCTGAGCGGGTCGACGACGGCCAGCGGGGCATCGGGGTCCTCCACCGCCGTGGTCAGGAGCCGGAGGACGCGGTCGAGGATGCTCCGGGCGGAGGCTTCGGACCAGTGGTCGGCCCGGTACTTGAGCTCGAAGGCCAGGGCCCGCCCCGGGGAGACGGTCAGGTGCAGCGGGTAGTGGGTGACGTCCCGGCCGACGACCTCGTCGAGCGTGAGCCCGTCGGCCTCCTCGGTCGCAGCATCTTGTGTGACTGGGTCCTCGTCGGTGTCGAGATCGGGGAAGTTGTTCAAGGCGACCAGCGTGTCGAACAGCTCGTCGACACCGGCCGCCGCCCGGACGATGCTCGACAGCCGGAGGTGGTGGTGGTCGAGGAGCCGGGCCTGATCGGCCTGGACCCGAACGGCGATGTCCAACAGCGACTCGGTGAGCCGGACCTGAGCCCGCACCGGCACCGTGTTCATGAACAGGCCGACCATCGACTCGACCCCGTCGAGCTCGGCCGGTCGGCCGGCCACGGTGGCGCCGAACACCACGTCGTCGCGGCCCGTCTCGATCTCCAGCACGGCGGCCCAGGCGGCCTGGATCAACGAGTTCACGGTGAGGTGGCGGCGCCGGGCGGCCTCGGCCAGGGCGGACGTGGTCGCCTCGGACAGCTCGCCTTCGACCGCTCCGGGGATGGCGATGGGCGCCGGTCCGGGCGCCACCAACGTCGGACCCTCCAGCCCGGCCAGCGCCTCCCGCCAGGCGGCCACCCCGGCCTCGGGATCGGCGGCGGGTCAACCAGGCGAGGTAGTCGCGGAACGGCCGGGCGGGCTCGAGACCGGAGGTGTCTCCGCCGGCGTCGTAGGTGAGGGCGAGCTCCTCGTAGAAGACGGGCAGCGACCAACCGTCCAGGAGGACGTGGTGGCTGGTGAGCACGAGCCGGGCCCGGCCACCGCCGAGTTCGGCCAGGCTCAGGCGGACGAGCGGTGGGCGGCTGAGGTCGAAGCCGGCGGCCAGGTCTTCTTCGGCCAGCCGGGACAGAGCCTCCGCCTGTTCGTCCTCCGCCAGCCCGGCCAGGTCGACGTGACGCCACGGCACCGGCGCATGGCGGGGCACGACGGAGACCACCGTCCCCGACGCCAGCTGGTCGAATCCGGCCCGGAGGTTGGGATGGCGGTCGAGCAGTGCTTCCACCGACCGGCGCAGGACGGCGGCGTCGACCGAGTGGTCCCCATCGCCGAGGTCGAAGATCGTCTGGGGCAGGTAGGGGTCGTGACCCTCCTCCAGCCGCCAATGGAAGAAGAACCCTTCCTGCAGCGGGGTGACGGGCACGACGTCGGCCAGCCGGCCGACGCGGCCTTCCAGATCGTCGAGGTCGGTCTGGGTGAGCGTGACGAGCGGGAAGTCCGATGGGCTGGCGCCGCCGGCGCCCGGCGCGGCACCGTGGGCGGCCAGCGCCCGCAACGCGTCGGCGTACAAGGCGGCCAGGCCCTCCACGTCCGCCCGGTCGAGCACGCCGGTCGGCCACGTCCAGCTGATCTCGAGTTCCGGACCGTCGGGGCCGTCGACGGCTTCGGCGTTGATGTCGAGGACGTGAGCCACGGGCATGGCTTCGGTTCCCGTTGTGATATCGGGGGGGCCGAGCCCAGCGTCGTCACCGGCCGCCTCCCAGGCGTCCGGTTCATCTCCGGTGTCCCAGCCGCTTCGCCCGGCGTAGTTGAAGCTCACCTGCGGGCCGAGCCCGGCACAGGCCGCACTGAGGCGGGCGGAGCCGGCGGGGTCCAGCCAGCGGAGCAGGCCGAAGTGCAGCCCACCGGCGGGCACAGCCCGGAGCTGCTCTTTGACCGCCTTGAGGGCGGCGCCGGCGGCCGGGCCGCCGGCCAGGGCGGCGTCGAGATCGATCCCGGCCAGGTCGAGGCGGACGGGGTGCAGGGCGGTGTGCCAGCCGACGGTCCGAGTCAGGTCGACGGACCCGAGATCGCGGCCGTGGCGCTCCAGCGACACCAGACAGCCGGACCGGCACAGCCCGCGGGCGAGGGCCAGGGCCAGCCCGGTGAGGAGGACGTCGGCCACGCCGGCGTGGAAGGCGGCGGGGACGGCGCCGAGCAGCGGCGCGGCGTCGGCCGGGTCCAGGGTGATCGACAGCGTCTCCGTGGTGGCGCCGACGTCGACGGCCGGGTCGAGGGGCCGGGGTCCGATGACCGGGCCGGGGTCGGCCAGCACCTCTTGCCAGTACTCGATCTCCGCCTGCACGTCGGGCCGGTCGAGGCTCTCGAGCAGTGTCCGGGCATAGCCGCGGAAGGAGGTTGACGCGGCGGGCGGTCGGCCACCGTCGTCGGACCAGCCGGCGGCGGAGCCGGCGAGGTCGTCGGCGATGACCGCCCAGGAGACGATGTCGACGGCGAGGTGGTGGATGACGAGCAGAAGGCGGCCGGGCCGCGTCCGCGCCCCGATCGAGCCAGACGGCCGCGAGCATGATGCCGGCGTCGGGATCGAGTCGTGCGGCGGCGGCCGTCCCTTCGGCCTCGAGGGCCGCCACCAGGTTGTCGTCGTCGCCGATGACGGCGACGTGATCCAGGACGGTGGCGGCCGCTACCCCGCCGGCGAGCGGCACGTCGAGCGTCCATGCCTCCGGCGTCCGGACCAGGCGCGCCCGGAGCATCTCGTGCCGGTCGAGCAGTGCCTGCACGACGCCGGCGACGCGGTCGAGGGTGGCGCCGGCCGGGACCGAGAAGATCTCGGACTGGTTGTAGGACTCGATCCGCCCGCCCTGGGCCTCGGCGACGTACCGCAGCCAGGCCACCATCGGGGTGGTCGGGACCGGCCCGACGCGGTCGGCGGCCGCCTCGACGAAGGTGGCCGACGTCGGGAGGGTCCCGGCCAGGGCGGCCAGGGCGGCGAACGTTGATGCTTCGAAGACCTGTCGGGGGGTGATGTGGACCCCGTGGCGCCGGGCCCGGCTCACCAGCTGGATGGAGAGGATGCTGTCGCCGCCGAGGTCGAAGAAGTTGTCGTCGATGCTGACGCCCTGGCCCGCGTCGAGGTGCAGGATCTCGGCCGCCAGTTCGCAGAGCGCCGCTTCGCCCGCGTCCCGGGGGCCGCGGCCGGCCACCGACGTGAACACCGGCGCCGGCAGGGCGGCCCGGTCGATCTTGTTGTTGGGAGTGAGCGGGAAGGCGTCGAGCACGACGACGGCTGCGGGAATCATGTAGCCGGGGAGGCGCTGCGCCAGCCAGGCCCGCACGTCCTGCGCGTCAGGCTCGTCGCCTGGAGCGCCCACGACGTAGCCGACCAGCCGGCGGACGGTGGCGCCGCCCTCGCCGGGACCGTGGTCGTCACGGGCGATCACCACGGCCGCCGCCACCGCCGGGTGGGTCTCGAGCGCTGCTTCGATCTCGGCGGGTTCGATGCGGAACCCGCGGATCTTGACCTGGTCGTCGACGCGCCCGAGGAACTCCAGCTGCCCCGAGCGGTTCCAGCGGGTCCGGTCGCCCGTCCGGTACAGCCGCGATCCGGCTGGCCCGAAGGGGTCGGCCACGAACCGGCCGGCGGTCAGCCCCGGCTGGCCGAGGTAGCCGCGGGCCAGGCCCTCCCCGCCGAGGTACAGCTCGCCGGCCGTTCCCGGCGGCACGAGGCCCAGCCGTTCGTCGAGGACGTAGGCGCGCACATGCGGGTCGGGCGATCCGATCGGAACGGGCCCCGTGTGATCGGCCGGGCAGAGGAACAGCGTCGCGTTCACCGTTGCTTCGGTGGGGCCGTAGGCGTTGAAGATCCGCCGCCCGGCGGCGAAGCGGGCCACCACCTCGGGCGGGACCGCTTCCGTCCCGCACAGCATCGAGATCCCCGCCGGCAGGTGCGCCTCCGGCGGCAGGCCCGTCATCACCGACGGCGGCAGCGCGACGTGCGTCACCCGTTGGGCGGCGATGTACCCGGTCAGTTCGGGGCCGGCCACGCGCCGCTCCGGCGGGATCAGCACCAGCGTCCCGCCCGAACACAGCGCCTGGCACAGCTCCCAGAAGGCCAGGTCGAAACTGGGCGAGGCGAACTGCAGCACCCGGCTGGCCTCGGTGACCCCGTACACCTCGTGCTGCGTGTCGATCAGCTTGGCCACCCCGGCGTGCGGCACCACCACACCCTTGGGCCGCCCGGTCGACCCCGACGTGTAGATCACGTAGGCCGGATGCTCCGGCCGCAGCTCCACCGCCGGCGCGCCCGTCGGCTGCGCCGCCACCCACGCCGCCGTGGCCGGATCGTCGACGACCAGCGTCGTTCGCTCCTCGACGCCGGGAACGGCGGCGGCCAACGCCCGGTTCGTGACCACCGCCACCGGATCGGCGTCGTCCAGCATCAGCCGCAGCCGTTCCGCCGGATAGTCGGGGTCGAGCGCCAGATAGGCCGCGCCGGCCTGCATGGCGGCGACGAGACCGACGGCGAGGTCGAGGGACCGGGGCAGGGCCAGGGCCACGATCCGCTCCGGCCCGGCGCCGACCTCCGCCAGGGCGTGGGCCAGGCGACCGGCCCGCTCGGCCAGCTCGCGGTAGGTGAGCTGCTCGCCGTCCATCTCCACCGCCACGGCGTCCGGGCGGGCGGCCACCTGCGCCGCAAACGCCGCAGGGAAGGTGACCTGGTCAGGCGCCGGCCGGAGATGGTTCCAGTCGCCGAGCAGGATCCGCCGCTCCTCGGCGTCGAGGATCTCGTGTCGGGACAGCGGCCGGTCCGGGTCGGCCACCAGTCCGGTGATGAGGCGCACGAGCCGTTCGGCCAGGCGCTCGGCGGTGTCCCGTTCGAAGAGGTCGCTGGCGTAGTTGACGATGCCGTCGAGGCCGCGACGTTCTTCACCGCTCTTGTCGAGGGCGACGGTTTCGAAGAAGTCGAAGGACAGGTCGAACTTGGCGGTGGTCTCGTCGGCCTCGACCGGGGCCCCGTCGAGGATGGCGCCCTCACCTGCCCTGCCTTCCCCTGCGCCGCCCTCGCCGTGCTGGTACGAGATCATCACCTGGAAGAGGGGATGGCGGGCGGCGGAGCGTGTCGGGGCGACGGCGTCGACGACCATCTCGAAGGGCAGGTCCTGGTTGGCCAGCGCGGCGAGGTCGGCGTCGCGCACCCGCGTCAGCAGCTGCCGCAGGGTCGGGTCACCGGAGACGTCGGTCCGCAGGACCAGGGTGTTGACGAAGAAGCCGACGAGCCCTTCGAGGGCGTCATCGACGCGGCCGGCCACCGGCACGCCGAGGGGGATGTCGTCCCCGGCCCCGAGGCGGGACAGGAGCCCGGCCACGGCGGCGTGGGCCACCATGAACGGCGTGGCGCCGAGCGTGCGGGACAGTTCGGCGATCCGGTCGGCGATGTCGGCGGGAACGGTGAAGGGGACGGCGCCGCCGGCCATGGTGGGCTGCGCCGGCCGGGGCCGGTCGGCGGGGAGGCGGAGCTCTTCGGGGGCGCCGGCCAGCGTCGACCGCCAGAAGGCGGCCTGTTCGGCGGCGACGCTCGTCGGGTCGGCCGGATCGCCGAGGAGGTCGCGCTGCCACACGGTGTAGTCCCGGTAGGTGACGGGGAGCGGCTCCCAGTCCGGGGCCCGCCCGGCCCGACGGGCCTTGTAGGCGGCGGCCAGGTCGTGCCACAGCGGCTCGTCGGAGGCTTCGTCGGAGGCGATGTGGTGGACGACGAGGGACAGGACGTCGTCGCCGTTGTCGAGTCGCACCAGGGCGGCCCGGATGGGCGGCTCGACGGCCAGGTCGAATCCGTACTCGCCCAGCGACTCCAGGATGTCCTCGAAGTTCTCCTCGGTGGCGTTGAGGGCCGCCAGCGACGGTGTGGCGTCGGCGGTACGCAGGACCACCTGGCAGGCGATGCCATCGTGATCGGGGCCGTGGCGGTCGGGGAAGACGGTGCGGAGGGTCTCGTGCCGCCCGACCAGGTCGGCCAGGGCGGCCTGCAGCGCGTCGACGTCGAGGCGGCCGCCGAACCGCAACGCCATCGGGATGTTGTAGGTGGGGGCCGGGCCCTCCAGCCGGTAGAGGAACCACAGGCGGGCCTGGGCCGGTGCCAGGGGCAACGGGCCGTCCGGGGCGCAGCGCCGCAGCGGCGGGCGGGGACGGCCCGACCGGTGAGTTCTGAGGTGACCGACGAGCCCGGCCACCGTCGGGCTCTCGAACAGGGCCCGGATGGGCAGTTCGAGGCCGAGACTGGCCCGGATCCGGCCGATGAGGCGGGCGGCGAGCAGGGAATGACCGCCGAGGACGAAAAAGTCGTCGTCGACCCCGACGGCAGGGAGCCCGAGCACTTCGGCGAAGACGGCGGCGAGGATCTCTTCGGTGGGACTGGCCGGTCGGCGCCCGGCACTGTCGGGCGCCAGGGTCGGGGCCGGGAGGGCGGCCCGGTCGATCTTGTTGTTGGGGGTGAGCGGGAAGGCGTCGAGGACCACCACGGCGGCCGGGACCATGTAGCTCGGCATGCGATCCGCCAACCAGGCCCGCAGGGCGGCAGGATCAACATCGGCGGCAACGGGGGGGTCCAGGGGGGGCAGAGCCCCCCCTGGGGCTCGACCCGACGCCAGAGTCACGTAGCCCACGAGCCGGACGACACCGTCATCACGAGCCACGACGACGGCCCGGCCGACGTCGGGGTGCGCTTCCAGCGCCGCTTCGATCTCGGCCGGCTCGATGCGGAAGCCCCGGAGCTTGATCTGGTCGTCGACCCGGCCGAGGAACTCGAGCAGGCCGGCACTGTTCCAGCGGGCCCGGTCGCCGGTGCGGTAGAGCCGTGATCCCGGCGGGCCGAACGGGTCGGCGACGAACCGGCCGGCGGTCAGCCCGGGCTGGCCCAGGTAGCCGCGGGCGAGGCCCTCCCCGCCGAGGTACAGCTCGCCGGGCGTGCCGGGCGGGACGAGCCCAAGACGCTCATCGAGGACGTAGGCGCGGACGTGCGGGTCGGGCGCGCCGATCGGGACGGGTCCCCGATGGTCGGGCGGGACGAGGTACAGCGTCGAGTTGACCGTCGCTTCGGTGGGGCCGTAGGCGTTGAACATGCGCCGCCCGGGGGCGAAGCGGGTGGCCAGTTCGCCCGGCACGGCCTCGGTGCCGCACAGGAAGGACACGCCGGTGGGCAGCGGGGCGTCGGCCGGGAGCACGCCCAGCACGGAGGGCGGAATGGCGCAGTGGGTGATCCGCTGGGCGGCGATGTAGTCGGTCAGTTCGGGGCCGGCCACGCGCCGCTCCGGCGGGGTCAGCACCAGCGTCCCGCCCGAACACAACGCCTGGCACAGCTCCCAGAAGGCCAGGTCGAAACTGGGCGAGGCGAACTGCAGCACCCGGCTGGCCTCGGTGACCCCGTACACCTCGTGCTGCGTGTCGATCAGCTTGGCCACCCCGGCGTGCGGCACCACCACACCCTTGGGCCGCCCGGTCGACCCCGACGTGTAGATCACGTAGGCCGGATGCTCCGGCCGCAGCTCCACCGCCGGCGGTCCCGCCGGCTGCGCCGCCACCCACGCCGCCGTCGCCGGATCGTCGACGACCAGCGTGGTCCGCCCCTCGCCGTCGGGCAGGCCGCCGGCCAGGACCGTGTTGGTGACGACCACCGCCGGGTTGGCGTCGTCGAGCATGAGCGCGAGGCGCTCGACGGGATAGTCGGGATCGAGGGCCAGATAGGCAGCTCCGGCCTCCATCGTGGCCACGAGACCGACGGCGAGATCGACCGAGCGGGGCAAGGCCAAGGCCACGATCCGCTCCGGCCCGGCCCCCGACTCCACCAGGGCGTGGGCCAGGCGGCCGGCCCGCGCCGCCAGCTCGGCGTACGTCAGCCGCTCGTCTTCCATGGCGATGGCCACGGCGTCCGGCCGGGCGGCCACCTGCGCGGCGAACGCCTCGGGGAACGTGATGTGCTCGGGCCGCGGGCGGATGCGGTTCCAGTCGCGGAGCAGCCGGCGGCGCTCGTCATCGTCGAGCACGTCGAACTGCGACAGTGGCCGGTCGGGGTCAGTCAAGGCGGCGGCCAGGAATCGGCCGAGCCGAACGGCCAGGGCTTCGACGGTGACGCGGTCGAAGACGTCGGCGGCGAAGTCGATGGAACCTTCGATCACCGGTTGATCCTCGTCGCCGCTCTCCTCGACCGTCTCGAAGAAGTCGAACGACAGATCGAACTTGGCGGTGCTGCCCCCACCACCATTCGATACAGGGTCGACGATCTCCCCGGTGGCGTCCCCGAGATCGGTGCTGCTGTCGTCGGCGTGCTGGTAGGAGAGCATCACCTGGAACAGCGGGTGGCGGGCGGGGGATCGGACGGGGTTGACGATCTCGACGACTCGTTCGAAGGGCAGGTCCTGGTGGCTGAAGGCGGCGAGGTCGGTCTCCCGGAGGCGGTCGACGAGCTCCGTCAGGGTCGGGTCGCCGGACAGGTCGGCCCGCAGGACGAGGGTGTTGACGAAGAAGCCGACGAGCCCGTCGAGGGCGGCGTCGACCCGTCCCGCCACCGGCACGCCGAGGGGGATGTCCTCCCCGGCGCCGAGGCGGGACAGCAGCCCGGCCACGGCGGCGTGGACGACCATGAACGGGGTGGCGCCCGTCGACCCGGCCAGGGCGGCGACCTGTTGGCCGGTGCCCGACGGGAGCGTGAGCCGGACGGTGCCGCCGCGGTACGAGGGACGGGGTGGCCGGGGCCGGTCCGTCGGGAGGGTGAGCTCCTCGGGGAGGCCGGCGAGGGTCTCCGCGCCGCCTGCCGGCCCCACCCCAGTGGAATTGGGGCCGAGGATTGTCCGCCGCCGCGGCCACCGGTCCATCGAGGAGGTCGGTCTGCCAGCGGGCGTAGTCGGCGTAGGTGACGGGGAGCGGCTCCCAGTCCGGGGCCCGCCCGGCCCGCCGGGCCTGGTAGGCGGTGTCGAGGTCGGTGAAGAGCGGCTCGTCGGACGCCTCGTCGGAGGCGATGTGGTGCACGACGAGCGACAGGACGGCGTCGTCCGGGCCGAGCCGGAGGAGCGTCGCCTCCAGCGGCGGTTCGGTGGCGAGGTCGAATTCCCGCTCGGCCAGTTCCTCGAGTTCGGCGTCAAGCTCGTCGGCGGGGCAGTGGCGCACCCGCAGCGGGACCGGGCCGGCCGGGAGGATCTGCTGGTAGGGGTCGCCGTCGTGGTGGGGGAAGACGGTGCGCAGCGTGGCGTGCCGTTCGACGACGTCGGCCAGGGCGGCTTCCAGCGCCGGCGCGTCGAGCGGCCCCCGGAGGCGGACGGCCTGGGGGATGTTGTAGGTCGGGGACGGGCCCTCCAACCGGTAGAGGAACCAGAGCCGGGCCTGGGCGGCCGACAGCGGGTAGCGGCCGTCGGCCGGCGGATCCAGACGGCGGAGCGGGGGCCGAGCCCCATTCCAGAAGCACTGCGCTCGAGGGCGGCGGCTAGTGCGGCCACGGTCGACCGGTCGAAGACGGCCCGCAAGCGCAGTTCGGCGCCGAGGGCGGCCCGGACCCGGGCGACGAGCCGGGCGGCCAGCAGCGAGTGGCCGCCGAGGGCGAAGAAGTCGTCGTCGGCGCCGACGGTGTCCGGATCGAGGTCGAGGAGTTCGGCGAACAGTGCGGCCAGCGTCGCTTCGGCTTCACCCGACGGTGCCCGTCCGGCGCCTCCGGCCCGCTCGGGCGCGGGGAGAGCCCGCGGTCGAGCTTGTTGTTGGCCGTCAACGGCAAGGCACCCAGGACGACGACGGCGGAGGGGACCATGTAGGACGGCAATCGCTCGGCCAGCCACGTCCGGAGCTCCTCCGGCTCCGCCTTCGTCTCCCCGGCGCGGCGTAGGCCACCAGGCGGCGGTCGCCGGGGCGGTCCTCCCGCACGATCACGGCCGCCGCCGTCACCGCCGGATGGGCGGCGAGGCGCGCTTGATCTCGCCCGGTTCGATCCGGAACCCGCGGATCTTCACCTGGTCGTCGGCCCGGCCGAGCAACTGCAGCACTCCGTCCGGCCGCCAGCGGGCCCGGTCACCGGTCCGGTACAGCCGCGCCCCGGCGGGCCGAACGGATCGGCCACGAACCGTTCCGCCGTCAAGGCCGGCTGGTTCAGATAGCCCAGCGCCACACCGGCGCCGCCGATGTACAGCTCCCCCGGCACGCCGGGCGGGACCGGCTGCAGCCAGTCGTCGAGCACGTAGGTCGTGGCATTGGCGATCGGGGCCGGCCCGTCCGGCGCCCAACCGTAGGCGTCGACCGTCGCCTCGGTCGGGCCATACAGGTCCCGCACCAGGGGGCCGTCCAGGGCGGCGAGCCGGGCCCACAGCTCCGGCGGGGTCGGCTCCCCGCCGACCAGCAGGACACCGGGCAACCCCGACACGTCCTCGAAGAAGCCCAGCGACTCCAACTCGGCCAGGTAGGTCGGCGTCACGTCCAGCACATCGACCCGCTCCGAGCGCAGCACCTCCAATGCCGCCGCCGGATCCCGGTACTCGTCCACCACCACCAGCTCATGGCCGTCCAGCAGCCAGATCAGCGGCTCCCACGACGAGTCGAAGCCGAACGACGCCACGTGCGCCACCCGCAGACACCGTTCTCCCGCCGCCTTCACCGCCGGGACCATCAGATCCCGCTGATGCGAACGGAACAGGTTGGTCAGGCCGCCGTGGGTCACCACCACACCCTTCGGCACTCCCGTCGACCCCGACGTGTAGATCACACACGCCGGGTCGCCCGGGCGGGGCGGGCGGAACGTCACGGGCACCACGTCGAAGGCCGGAGTGTCGATCAGCACGACCGGGCGGGCGGCCAGCGGCGGCCAGGCCGTCACGACCGCCAGGGTGGTCACCACCGCGGCGGGCGAGGCGTCGTCCAGCACGGCGCGGAGCCGACCGGACAGCTGATCGGGATCGAGCGGCAGGTAGGCGGCGCCGGTGCGGGCCACCGCCAGGAGGGCGGGAACCATCTCCGCCCTGGGCAGCGCCAACGCCACCACCTGGCCGGGGCCGGCGCCGGCCAGGACCAACCGTCGGGCCAGCCCCTCGACGACGGCGTCCAGCTGGGCGAAGGTCAGGGAACCGGTGGAGCAGCGCAGCGCCGGGGCGTCGGGGTTCGCCGCCACCTGGGCGGCGAACAGGTCGGGCAGCGTTTCGGGAACCCGGGGCCGGCGCCGGTGTCGTTCCAGGCGGCGATGACCTCGTGGCGTTCGGACGGGGTGAGCAGGTCGACGGCTGACAGCGGGCGGTCGAGGTCGGTGCACAGGCCGTCGAGGAGCCGGACGAACCGGGCGGCGAAACGTTCGACGCTGGCGCGGTCGAACAGGTCGGCGGCGTACTCGATGGAGCCCTCGAGCCCCGGAGGGCCGTGGCCGGCGCCGGTTTCGAAGAAGTCAAAGGTGAGGTCGAACTTGGCGCCGGTCCGACGCGCTCGTCGGGTCGTCCCCGTCCCCACCGTCGGTGGGACCGCGGTGCTGGTAGGCCACCATGACCTGGAACAGCGGATGGCGGGCCGCCGATCGCAGCGGGTTCAACGCCTCGACGAGCAGATCGAACGGCAGCTCCCCATGGCCGAAGGCGGCCAGGTCCGCCTCCCGCACCCGGCCCAGCAGGTCCCGCAACGTCGGGTTGCCCGACAGGTCGGTCCGCAGCACCAGGGTGTTGACGAAGAAGCCCACGAGCTCCTCGAGGGCGGCGTCGTCCCGCCCGGCCACCGGCACACCCAACAGGATGTCCGGGCCCGCCCCGGAGCGGGCCAGCATCCCCGCCACCGCGGCGTGGAGCACCATGAACGGGGTCGTCCCGGTCTCCCGGGCCACCTCCGTCACCCGCCCGGCCAGATCGGCCGGCACCTCGAAGGCGACGGTGCCACCGTCGAAGCTCGGCACCGGCGGGCGGGGCCGGTCGGTGGGCAGCGGCAGCTCTTCGGGGATGCCCTCCAGGGCCTCCCGCCACCATCCCGTCAGCCGGCCGGCCGGGCTGGCCGGATCCGTCGGGTCGCCCAGCCACTCCCGTTGCCACAGGGCGTAATCCCGGTAGGAGACGGCGGGCGGAGCCCAGACCGGATCCCGGCCCTGGAGCAGTGCGGCGTACGCCTCCTCCAGGTCACCGAGCAGCGGGACGTCCGACGCCTCGTCGATGGCGATGTGGTGGACCACCAGCGACAGCACCGCTTCGTCGCCGGCCCGCAGGAGCGTGGCCCGCAGCGGCGGTTCGCGGTCGAGCTCGAAGCCGTACTCCGCCAGTTCGTCGAGCTGCTCGTCGATGGAATCGGCGTCGCAATAGACGATCGGGAGCGGCACCGGCCCGGCCGGCTGCACGACCTGATGCGGCACTCCGTCGTGATCCGGGAAGACCGTGCGGAGCGTCTCGTGCCGCTCCACGACATGGGTCAGCGCGGCCTCCAGCGCGGCCACGTCCACCGGCTCCTCCAGCGGCACGGTGACCGGCACGTTGTAGGTCGGGGCGGGCCCCTCCAGGCGGTAGCCGAACCACAGTCGGGCCTGAGCGGCCGACAGCGGCCAGCGCCCGTTGGCCGGAGTGTCGAAGCGCCGCAACGGAGGACGGGCGCTGCGTTGGCCCAGCGCCGCGGCCAGGCCGGCCACGGTGGGGGTGTCGAAGACGGACCGCAGTGGAATCTCGACGGCCAGGAGGGCCCGGGCCCGGGCCACGAGCCGGGCGGCCAGTAGCGAGTGGCCGCCGAGAGCGAAGAAGTCGTCGTCGGCGCCGATGGTGTCCGGCCCGAGGTCGAGCAGCTCGGCGAACAGGCGGGCCAGGGTCTCCTCGGCCGGGCCCGACGGTGCCCGTCCGGCGCCGGCGACGCGGTCGGGAGCGGGCCTGTCCCGGCGGTCGAGGTTGTCGTTGGCCGGGAGGAGTTCGAGCTCGCCTTGGCGCCGCCATCGGACCCGATCCCCGGTCCGGTACAGGCGAGAGCCCGGCGGGCCGAACGGGTCGGCCACGAACCGCTCGGCTGTCAGACCCGGCCGGGCCAGATGGCCCCGGGCCACTCCGGCGCCACCGACGTACAACTCGCCTGGCACCCCGCGCGGGGTCGGCTGCAGCCAGTCGTCGAGCACCAGCACCGACGTGTCGGCTCCCAGCGTGCGGTCCAGCATGGTGAGACGGGCCCAGACCTCCGGCAGGGGTGCCGAAGGGCCGGACCGGACCAGGCCGCGGCCGGCGTTCAGGAGTTCGCCGCGCTCGGCCGGGCCGAGCAGGTCGATCCCGCCCAGGGGCACCTCCGGTGCAGCGACCGCCGCCGCCAGCAACGTCACCAGCCGCCCGGCCAGGTCGGTCACCGTCGCTTCGTCGAAGAGGTCGGTGGCGAACTCGACCGCACCTTCGGTGCCACCATCGGCCGTCTCGAAGAAGTCGAAGGACAGGTCGAACTTGGCCCCCGAGCCGGCGACGTCGCCGTCGTCGTCGGGGCTTCGGGCCCGGTCGCGGTGCTGGTGGGAGACCATCACCTGGAACAGGGGGTGGCGGGCCGGAGACCGGACCGGGTTGAGGACCTCGACCAGTGTGTCGAAGGGCAGGTCGGCATGGGCGAACGCGCCCAGGTCGAAAGCCCGGACCCGGTAGAGCAGTTCCCGCAGCGACGGGTTGCCCGACAGGTCGGTCCGCAGCACCAGCGTGTTGACGAAGAAGCCCACCAACCCGTCGAGGGCGGTGTCGTCCCGTCCGGCCACCGGGACTCCGAGCGGGATGTCGGTCCCCGCCCCGTGGCGGGACAGCGCGGCGGCGACCACCGCCTGCAGGACCATGAACGGGGTCGTGCCGGTCTCGGCGGCCATGGCTACGACGCCGGCGGCCACCTCGTCGGGAACATCGAAGCTGACCGTGTCGCCCTCGAAGCTGGCCACCGGCGGGCGGGGCCGATCGGTGGGCAGGAGCAACTCTTCGGGGAGGCCCTCCAGCGCCTCCCGCCACCACGCCACCTGGCGGCCGGCCCGGCTGTCGGGATCGGCCGCGTCGCCCAGCAGTTCCTGCTGCCAGAGGGCGTAGTCCCGGTATGACACCGGCAACGGCGCCGCCCATTCCGGTGCCTCTCCCTGCCGGCGGGCCAGGTAGGCCCGGGTGAGGTCATCGTGCAGCGGCCCGTCCGACGCCTCGTCGGTGGCGATGTGGTGGATCACCAGCGACAGCACCGCTTCGCGCCCGGCGCGCAACAGTGTGGCCCGCAGCGGTGGTTCCCGGTCCAGCTCGAAGCGGTGCCCGGCCAACGCAACGAGTCGGGCTTCGGTTTCGTCCTCGGGAACGTCGACGACCGCCAGCGGCACGGGTGCAGCCGGCAGCACCACCTGGTGCGGCACACCGTCCCGGTCGGGAAACACCGTGCGGAGCGTCTCGTGCCGCTCCACCAGATCGGCCAGCGCCGCCTCCAGGGCGATCACATCCACCGGCTCGTCGAACGGCACCGCCAGCGGAACGTTGTACGTCGGGGCCGGTCCCTCCAGGCGGTAGCCGAACCACAACCGGGTCTGCGCCGCCGACAACGGCCAGCCGCCATCGTCCGGCCCTTCGAAGCGCCGCAACGGCGGACGGGCGCTCCGTTCATAAGTACTGGGCCGCTCGAGCGCCGCGGCCAGGCCGGCCACGGTCGGTGTGTCGAACACGGCCCGCAGCGGCAACTCGGCGTCGAGCGCCGTTCGGACCCGGGCCACCAGGCGGGCGGCCAGCAGCGAATGGCCGCCGAGGGCGAAGAAGTCGTCGTCGGCGCCGACGGTGTCGGCCTCGAGGTCGAGCAGCTCGGCGAACAACGCCGCCAGCGCTTCTTCGGTTGCGCCGGACGGCATCCGGCCCTGGCCGCCGCCGCCTTCGGGGGCCGGAAGCGCCCGCCGGTCGAGCTTGTTGTTGGCCGTCAGCGGCAACGCCGGCACAACGACCACTGCGGCCGGAACCATGTAGGAGGGCAGCCGGTGCCGCAGCCATCCCCGGAGCTCCTCGCCGTCCATGGTCGCCTGCGGCACTGCGGCATAGGCCGCCAGGTACGTGTCCCCCGGCCGGTCCTCACGGGCGATGACCGCCGCCGCCGTCACCGCCGGGTGCGTCGCCAGCACTGCTTCGATCTCGCCGGGTTCGATGCGGAAGCCGCGGATCTTCACCTGGTCATCGATGCGACCCAGCAGTTGCAGCCCTCCGTCGGACCGCCAGCGGGCGCGGTCGCCCGTCCGATAGAGGCGAGATCCGGGGGCGCCGAAGGGATCGGCGACGAAGCGCTCCGCCGTGAGGTCTGGGCGGTGCAGGTAGCCCAAGGCGACACCGGCCCCACCGACATACAGCTCTCCGGCCACGCCCGGGGGAACCGGACCCAGGCAGTCGTCGAGCACGTAGGTCGTGGTGTTGGCGATCGGCGCCGGTCCGTCGGGGGCCCAGCCGTAGGCGTCGACCGTCGTCTCGGTCGGGCCGTACTGGTCCCGCACCAGCGTCGTGGTCAAGCGCCGCCAGGCGGGACCACAACTCCGGTGGCGTCGACTCCCCGCCGACCACCAGCACCCCGGGCGGCGGCCCGTCACCGAACCCGAGCGTCTCCAGCTCCGCCAGGTAGGTCGGCGTCACGTCGAGCACGTCGGCCGGCTCCGAACGGAGCGCGGCCAGCGCCGCGGCCGGATCGCGGTAGTCGTCGACCACCAGGAGCTCGTGGCCGTCCAGCAACCAGAGCAGCGGCCCCCACGACGCGTCGAAGGCGAACGAGGCCAGATGCGCCACCCGCAGACGCCGACCCCCGGCCTGCTCCACCGCCGCGGCCATCAGCTCCGGCTGGTGTGACCGGAACAGGTTGGCCAGACCGGCGTGGGTGACGACCACACCCTTCGGCACGCCCGTGGAGCCCGACGTGTAGATCACATAGGCCGGGTCACCGGGTCGCGGCGGCCGGTACGGGACCGGAGGGCCGAGCGGCGGCAGGTCGTCGAGGCGCAGGAGCGGCCAGCCGACCAGGGCATCGTCGGCCGCCAGGGTGGAGGTGGTCACCACCGTCACCGGACGAGCGTCGGCCAGGACGCTGCCGGGCCCGGCCAGAGAGATGGTCGGGATCGAGCGGCAGGTAGGCGGCGCCCGTCCGCAGCACGGCCAAGATCGCCGGAACCATCTCCGCCCGGGGCAGGACCAGGGCGACGAGGCGGCCCCGGCGGGCGCCGGCGGCGGCCAGATGGGCACCCAGGGCGCCGGCTGCGCCGTCGAGTTCGGCGAAGGTGAAGCGCGGCACCGCCGCGGCGCCGACGGACAGCGCCGGCGCGTCAGGCGTACGGGCCACCTGGGTGGCGAAGAGGTCGGCCACCGTTTCGGCGGCCCTCGGCCGGGCCGTGTCATTCCAGGCCACCAGGACCTGGTGTCGTTCGTCAGCGCCGAGGAGGTCGACCTCGGCCAGCGACCGGTCGGGATCGGCCACCGCCGCCCTCAGCAGCGTGACGAGCCGGCCGGCGAGCACGGCGACGCTGTGCTCGTCGAAGAGATCGGCGGCGTACTCGATGGCGCCGTCGAGCGCGCCGTCGTCGGTCTCGGCGAAGTCGAAGGACAGGTCGAACTTGGCGCCGCCGGCGCCATCGCCGGATCGATCGGTGTCGGATCGATCCGGGTCGGATCGATCAGGGTCGGAGGTGTCGGAGGGGTCGGTGGCAGAACGGTCGGTGGCGGCGTCGGTGGCGCGGACGCGGTGCTCGTACGAAACCATCACACCGAACAGCGGGTGGCGGGCGGCGGAGCGCACCGGGTTGACGGCGTCGACGACCATGTCGAACGGCAGATCGGCGGCGGCGAAGGCGGCCAGGTCGGCCTGGCGCACCCGGGCCAGCAGCTCCCGGAGGCTCGGCCGGCCGGACACGTCGGTGCGGAGGACCACCGTGTTGACGAAGAACCCGACCACGTCGCTCAACGCCTCGTCGTCACGGCCGGCCACGGGCACGCCCAGCGGGACGTCGGTTCCGGCGCCCAGGCGCCACAGCAGGGCGGCCACCCCGGCCTGGAGGACCATGAACGGCGTGACCGACGCCTCCCGGGCCAGGGCCCGCACGGCGGCGGCGACGTCGGTCGGCAGGTCGACGGCCACCGCGTCACCGGCGAAGGTGGGAACGGGCGGGCGGGGCCGGTCGGTGGGCAGCGGCAGCTCTTCGGGGATGCCGTCCAGCGCCTCCTGCCAGAAGGCGGTTTGCCGGGCGGCCAGGCTGGCCGGATCGTCGGGGTCGCCGAGCCATTGGCGCTGCCAGAGGGCGTAGTGGCGGTAGGCCACACCCAACTGCGGCCAGGTCGGCGCCACCCCCCGGCGCCGGGCCTGGTAGGCCTCGGCGAGGTCGTGGCGCAGCGGCCCGTCCGACGCTTCGTCGGTGGCGATGTGGTGAATGACGAGCGACAGCACTTCCCGGCCGGAGCCGGCCCGGAGGAGCGTCGCCTGCAGCGGCGGCTCCCGGTCCAGCTCGAAGGCGACCTCGAGCAGGGACGCCAGCCGGTCGTCGATGTTCCGGGGGGATGCCACCCCATTGGCGTCGGCGCAGTCGACCACGGCCAGCGGGACGGGCCCGGCGGGCAGCACGACCTGGTGCGGCACACCGTCGTGGTCGGGGAACACCGTGCGGAGCGTCTCGTGCCGCTCGGCGAGATCGGCCAGCGCCGCTTCCAGCGCGGCGATATCCACCGGCTCGTCGAAGGTCACGGCCAGCGGGACGTTGTAGGTGGGCGCCGGCCCCTCCAGCCGGTACAGGAACCACAGCCGGGCCTGCGCCGCCGAAAGCGGCCAGCGACCGTCGGCCGGTCCGTCGACGCGCTGCAGCGGCGGCCGGTCCGTGCCCGGCTCGAGGGCCTCGGCCAAGCCGGCCACGGTCGGCGTGTCGAACACCCGCTGCAGCGGGACCTCGGCGCCGAGCGCGGCGCGGACCCGCCCGACGAGGCGGGCGGCCAGCAGCGAGTGGCCGCCGAGGGCGAAGAAATCGTCGTCGGCGCCGACCGCTCGGAACACCGAGGAGGTCGGCGAAGATCCCGGCCAGGATCTCCTCGGTCGCCGTCTCTGGGCGGCGGCCGGTCGGTCCGGCCCACTCCGGAGCGGGCAGTGCCTGGCGGTCGACCTCGCTCTTCTTCCGGCTCCTCCCCTGCTCGGCGATCACAGCCTCCTCGGCCGGGCTGAGCAGATCGACGGCGCCGAGCGGGCGGTCGGGCTCGGCCAGCTGAGCCTCGAGGAGATGCAGGAGCCGTTCGGCCAGCCGGTCGACGCTGCGCTCGTCGAACAGGTCGGTGGCGTACTCGATCGACCCGACCAGTCCTCCGTCCTCGCTCTCGAGGAAGTCGAAGGACAGGTCGAACTTGGCTCCCGGGCCGCCCGCCTCGATCGCCTCCCCGAAGGCCTCGTCGCCCGGGTCAGCCCGCCGATGCTGGTACGAGACCATCACCTGGAACAAGGGGTGCCGGGATGTCGACCGGACCGGCCGCACCGCGTCGACCACCAGGTCGAAGGGCAGCTCGGCATGGGCGTGGGCGGCCAGGCCGGCGGAGCGGGTCCGGTCCAGCAGCGTGCGGAGGCTCGGGTCGGCCGACACGTCGACCCGAGCCACCACGGTGTTGACGAACATGCCGACGACGCCGTCGAGCAGCTCGTCACCCCGCCCGTCCACCGGAAGGCCGAGCGGGATGTCGTCGCCGGCGCCGAGGCGGCTGAGGAGACCGGCCACCGCCGCCTGCATGACCATGAACGGCGACGCCCCGCCCTGGCGGGCGAAGGTCCGGACGGCGGTCGCCAGGGCTTGGGGGATCTCGAAGTTGACGACGTCTCCGGCGAAGGACGGCCGCGGCGGCCGGGGACGGTCGCTGGGCAGAGCCAGCTCCTCCGGAAGCCCGGCCAGGGCGTACCGCCAGAACTCGGCTTGGCGGCCGGCGAGGTGGGCGGGGTCGGCCACGTCGCCGAGGAGCTCGGCCTCCCACAGGGCGTAGTCGCCGTAGGTCACGGCCACCGGCGGCCAGGCCGGCGCCTCCCCCTGGCGGCGCGCCTCGTAGGCGGTCTGGAGGTCGTCGAGGATCACCGCGTCCGACACCTCGTCGGAGGCGATGTGGTGCACCACCAGCGAGAGGATGGACTGCTCGGCCCCGTAGCGGATCAGCGCCGCCCGCAGCGCTATCTCCCGGCTCAGGTCGAACTCGTAAGCGGCCAATTCGTCGAGGAGAGCGTCGAGCGCCTCTTCTTCGTCGTCATCGCGGCAGTCGAAGACCGGGAGGGCCGGAACGGCGTCCTCAGCCGGAAGGACCTGCTGGTACCCGACGCCGTCGTCGTCGACGAAGATCGTCCGCAGGGTCTCGTGCCGGGCCACCACGTCGGCCAGCGCGGCCCGCAGCGCGTCGGCGTCGAGGCGGCCGGGGAACTGCACGGCGGCCGGCATGTTGTAGGTCGGGCTCGGTCCCTCCAGCCGGAACAGGAACCAGAGGCGGGCCTGGGTCGGCGAGAGCGGGTACCGGCCGTCGGGCGGCACGGGCCGCCGGCGCAGGGCGGGCCGCTCCTCCCGGCCGGACAGCCGGGTGGCCAGGGCGGCCACGGTCGGCGTGTCGAACACCTCCCGCAAGGTGAGGGCCGCCCCGAGCGCGGCCCGGGCGCGGGTGACGAGCCGGGCGGCCAGCAGCGAGTTGCCGCCCAGGGCGAAGAAGTCGTCGTCGGCGCCGACCCGTTCCAGGCCGAGGACGTCGGCGAACAGACCGGCCAGCACCTCTTCGCCGGCGCCGGTCGGTCGGCGCCCCGTTCCGGCGACGGCGGTCGGGGGCGGGGGCAGACGGTCGCCGTCGAGCCTTTGGGTGGAGGTGAACGGCAGGGTGAGGTCGGCGAGGTCGACCGACGAGAGCGGCTGGGTCGGGTCGTCGAGGAGGACCCCGGCCAGGCGCAGGAGCCGCTGCACCATCTCTTCGACGCTGCCCCGGTCGTAGAGGTCGGCGGCGTACTCGACGCTGCCCTCGAGGCCGTGCTCGGTCTCGGAGAAGTCGAAGGACAGGTCGAACTTGGCGCCGCTGCCCCCGGCGTCGAGCGTGGTGGCGTTGAGGGCGGCGAGACCTCCTGCCTCGGGGGAGGCAGGTGAAGCACCCCGAGCCTCGGCCGCCGCAGGGCGTTCGACGTAGGCCACCATCACCTGGAACAGCGGATGGCGGGCCGGGGACCGGATCGGGTTGACGGTGTCCACCACCATCTCGAATGGCAGCTCGGCGTGCGAGAGCGCCGCTAGGGACACTTCCCTCGCCCGGCCCACCAGCTCGGCCAGGCTCGGGTCGCCGGACGTGTCGGTGCGCAACACCGTCGTGTTGACGAACAGGCCCACCAGACGGTCGAAGGCGTCGTCGGTCCGCCCGGCGACCGGGACGCCGAGCGGGATGTCGGTGCCCGCTCCCAGCCGGGTGAGGAGGGCGGCCACCAGCGCCTGGAACACCATGAACGGCGTGGCGCCCGCCGCCCGGGCCAGGGCGTGGACCTGCTCGGCCACCACCTCGGGCAGTGCGAAGGGGACGATGTCACCGGCGTAGGAGGCCACGGGCGGCCGGGGCCGGTCGGTGGGCAGGGCCAGCTCGCCGGGCAGGCCGGCCAGCGCCTCCCGCCAGAAGGCGGCCTGCCGGGCGGCCAGGCTGGACGGGTCGGACACGTCGCCGAGCAGCTCCCGCTGCCAGCGGGCGTAGTCCCCGTAGGTGACCGGCAGCGGCTCGAAGGCCGGCGCCTCGCCCCGGCGGCGGGCCTCGTAGGCCTCGTGCAGGTCGTCGAACAGCGGAACTTCCGAGTGTTCGTCGGAGGCGACGTGGTGGACGACCAGCGACAGGACGTGCCGCTCGGGGGTGATCCGCAGCAGCGTGGCCCGCAGCGGCGGTTCCCCCAACAGGTCGAAGCAGTGGTCGGCCAGCTCGGCGAGGCGGGCCGCCACGTCCTCCTCGGCACAGTCGACGACCGGCAGCGCCGGAGCGCCGTCGGCCAGCGGAAGGACGACCTGGAACGGCTCGCCGCCCTCGTCGGCGAAGACCGTCCGCAACGGGTGGTGCCGCTCCACGACATCGGTCAGGGCGGCGTGCAGGGCTTCCGGGTCGAGCGGGCCGGCCAGGGCGACGGCGATCGGGATGTTGTAGGTCGGGCTCGGCCCTTCCATGGCGTCGATGAACCACAGCCGCTGCTGGGCGTACGACACCGGAACCCGTTCGCCGAAGGGCGCGGGTCGGGCGGCGACGGCCAGCCGGTCCGTCGGCTCGCCGAGACAGTGGACGAGCTCGGCCACCGTGGGGGTCTCGAACACGGCCCGGAAGGGCAGCTCCCGGCCCAGCGCGGTGCGGACGCGGGCGACGAGCTTGGCCACGCCGAGCGAGCTGCCCCCGAGAGCGAAGAAATCCTCGTCGGCGCCGACGTCCTCCCGACCGAGAATCTCGCCGAAGAGGGTGGCCAGCGCCTCCTCCTCCGGCGTCTCCGGCCGCCGCCCGGTCGACGGCGCCACTTCCAGCGCCGGCAGCGCGGCCCGATCGAGCTTCTGATTGGGATTGAGCGGGAGAGCATCGAGCCCGACGAAGGCGGCCGGAACCATGTAGGCCGGGAGCCGGTCGGCGAGCCATGCCCTGAGCGCACCGGGCTCCGGATGTGTTGCCGCGGCCGGAGTGACGTACCCGACGAGCCGGCGGTCACCGCCGTCCCCCCGGGCAACGACGACGGCCTTGCCGACGTCGGGGTGCGACTCCAGCACCACTTCGATCTCGCCCGGCTCGATCCGAAGGCCCCGGAGCTTGATCTGGTCGTCGACCCGGCCCATCAGGTGAAGGGCCCCGTCCGACCAGTAGGCCCGGTCGCCGGTGCGGTAGAGGCGGCCACCGGCGAGTCCGAACGGGTCGGCCACGAACCGGGCGGAGGTGAGCCCGGGCTGGTTGAGGTAGCCGACGGCGAGGGCGGCGCCACCCACGTACAGCTCGCCCGGTTCGGCGGGTGCGGTGGGCAGGAGGCGCTCGTCGAGGACGTACACGCTGGTCGCGGCCACCGCTTCGCCGCGGCCGTCGGCGGCCCAGCCATAGGCGTCGACGGTCGTCTCGGTCGGGCCGTACATGTCCCGCACGATCGTGCCGGGCAGCGCCACGAGCCGGGCCCAGAGCTCGGGTGACGTGGCTTCGCCCCCGACGACGAGCACCAGCGGGCGAGTGCCTTCATCGAGGAGGCCGCCCGCCGCCAGCTCGACCAGGTAGGTCGGGGTGACGTCGACGTAGTCGAGGGCGTGGTCCCGCACCCAGGCCAGCACTTCGTCGGGGTGGCGGTACTCGGGGACGACGTGCAGCTCGTGGCCGTCGAGGAGCCACAGCATCGGTCCCCAGGAGGAGTCGAAGGCGAACGAAGCAGTCTGGGCCACCCGCAGCCGCCGGCCGCCGGCCGCCTCGGTGGCCCGGCGCATCAGGCCTGTCCGGTGGTGGGAGAACAGGTTGGCCAGCGACCGATGGGCGACCACCACGCCCTTCGGCCGTCCGGTCGACCCCGAGGTGTACAGCACGTAGACCGGGTGCTCCGGCCGCAGCGGGCGGAGCCGCTCGCCGTCGGTCACTGGCCCGGCGGGACGCGCGTCGATGTCGCCCCTGGGTGGCCGGGTCGTCGACGACCAGGCAGGGCATGTGCCGCAGCGCCGGGATGGCGTCGAGCACCGCCCGCGGTCGTGACCGCGGCCACGGGCGCGGGCGTCTTCCAGGACGAGCCCGACGCGGTCCGAGGCATAGTCGGGGTCGACGGGCACGTAGGCCGCGCCGGCCTTGGCCACGCCCAGGATGGCCGGAACCACCTCGGCCCGGGGCAGGGCCAGCACGACCAGGTCGCCGGGGCCGGCTCCCAGGCCGATCAGCACCCGGGCCAGGCGGTTCGAGGCGGCGTCGAGCTCGCCGAACGTCAGCCGGCCGGTACCGGTGACGAGCGCCACGGCGTCGGGCGCGGCCGCGACGGCGTCGCCGAAGAGGCCCGCCAACGTCGTCTCGTCCACCCGTCCCCGCCCCCACCGCCGGCCCACCCTCCCGGCCGACGTCCCGAAAAGTTAGGTACACCTAAGGTTAGCTTCTACTGACCCATTTGGGCAGGTCGAGTACCCGCATTTCCGTCGCCTCGACTTGCGTCTAATACATCTGACCCGATGACGACGACCAGAACGACGACCCGCTACCGGGTCACAATCGCTCGCGACAGCAACGGCTGGTGGTTCGTCGACGCTCCCGACGTCCTGGGCGCCCACAGCCAGGGCCAAACCCTGGAGCGGGCCCGAGCGAACATCCGCCAAGCCATCGCCGCAGTCCTCGACCTCCCGCCCAGCACAGAAGCAAGGATGGAACTCGACGAAAGCCTCCAGCTGCCCCAGGGAGCGGCCTCGGCCGTGGGCTACGCCCGGGAAACCCGGGACCGCGCCGAGGCCGCCGCCGCTGAAGCGCGCCAGGCCCTCACCGACGCGCTGGACACGATCCAGAACGCGCTGCCGGATCTCGGAATCCGCGATCAAGCCGAACTCCTCGGAGTCTCGTTCCAGCGGATCGCCCAGTTGCGACCCGGCGCACCGCGCCGCGGCCGTCGCCCAGTCCCCCGGTAGTTACTTACTCAGAACCCCCGATAACCGGCTGAGTGAGCGGCCCTGAGGCGATTTCGGCGATCCGAGCGCTCGTGACTGTCGCGCTTGAGCGCACTATGTGCGGTTAACCGCATACGTCACGTTGGGGAGCGGCCGGAATGGGTCGGGTGGAGGGCGCCGACCTCCGATCGGGATGCGCTTGGCGACGTAGCGGCGGAAGCGGCGGTCGTCGGAGAAGCGGTAAACCGAACTCTCGGCGACCTCGCCGGCGTCTTGTCCAGAGACACACGTCGGTCTCGGCTGCTGCAAACCGCCCTGGCCGGAGTCCGCTTGCCAGCCTAGAGAGACGCCGCGGGGGAGAAAGGGCCGGAGTTCGGGGGGTTTGTCTCCCAGGAACTGGCAGAAAACCTCCAAATCGCTCTCAAACGGCCTTCAAGAAACCTTCAACGCGAAAGGGATCGAAGGGCCCGGCGGAGTAGTCCCTCCTTGGCCTCACACCCCCCGAGGAGGATCAATGCGAGAGTCACACAAGCGGCGGCGGGCCGTGCCGGCCCGCCGGGGCCTCGCCATGGTGCTCGCCGGCCTCACGGCCGTCGGCGCCTTCGGCGTATTGACCGCGGCCCGCGCCGCCGTCCCCACCGGCCAGGCGGGCCACATCCAGACCGTGGCCGGCAACATGCAGAACTTCCAGCAGTACGGCTACTCGGGCGACGGCGGACCGGCCGGCGAGGCGCAGCTCTACAACCCCCGGGCCATCGGCTTCGGCCAGAACGGCGACGTCTTCATCGCCGACGCGCTGAACCAGCGGATCCGCAAGATCGACGCCAGCGGCGTCATCTCCACGTTCGCCGGCAGCGGCCCGCCCGACGCCGGCGGCCAACTGCAGAACGGCGCCACGCCGACCGGCGCCAACGGCGACGGCGGGCCGGCCACCTCGGCCGTCTTCAACCAGCCCCACGGCGTGGGGGTCGACTCCAAGGGCAATGTCTACGTCGCCGACAGCGGCAACCACCGCCTCCGCATGGTCGACCGGTCGGGCACGATCACGACCATCGCCGGCACCGGAGACCCGAAAGCCCCGGCCTGCCCGGACAAGGCGCCGACCTGCCCGGCCGCGGGCTCGGGCCTCAAGTTCCCCAAGTCGATCTTCATGGCGGATGGCGACCAGCTCTACCTGGCCGACAGCGGCAACAACATGATCCGCAAGCTCGACCTCACCGCCAACCCGGTGACGATCACGATCGTGGCCGGCACCACCCAGGCCCGGAAGTACGGCGGTGACGGCGGACGGGCGACCGAGGCCCAGCTCAACACGCCGGAAGGCGTGGCCGTCGACTCGGCCGGCAACGTCTACATCGCCGACAAGCGACAACAACCTCGTCCGCAAGATCGACGCCCAGGGCACCATCACCACGATCGCCGGCGACACCGCCGCCGCCCAGGCGGCCGCCGACGCGCAGCAGCCCGTCCGCACCGAGCAGATTCGACGGGCGACGGCGGCCCGGCCAGCGCCGCCCATATGGACGCACCCCGCGGCATCGCCGTCGACTCCGTGGGCAACGTCTACGTCGCCCAGGAAGCGAAGGACCCGAACACCGGGGCCCGCATCCGCCGCATCGACCCGTCCGGCACGATCAATTCGATCGCCGGCTCCGGCCAGACCAGCGGCCGCGGCCGGGTGGCCGGCGACCCGGGCCCGGTCCCGGCCGGCGAGGCGCAGTTCAACACCATGCACGACCTGGCCGTCGATGAGGCCGGGAACCTGTGGATCGCCGACAGCAAGAACAACCTCGTCCGGGTGGTCTTCGACGCGGCCAACGCCCCGGCCCTCGGCGCCCCCGCCCCGCCCTCCGGCTCGCCGCCGGCCGGGCAGCCTCCCGCCGGGCAGCCGCCGGCCGGGGCCGCGGCCGCACCCGGCCAGTCCGGCTACTGGATGCTGGGCAGCGACGCCAAGGTGTTCCCCTTCGGTGACGCCAAGGCCATGGGCGACGCGGCCGCCGCCCTGCCCGCCGGTACCAAGGCCAAGCACATCGAACCCACGCCCAGCGCCAAGGGCTACTGGATCGTCAATGAGGACGGCCTGGTCTACGCCTTCGGTGACGCCCCGGCCCTGGGCAACGTCAACGGCGCCGATCTCCGGCCGAACGAGAAGGTGACCAGCCTGAACTCGACCCCCTCGGGCCAGGGCTACTGGGTCTTCACCACCAAGGGCCGGGTGCTCACCTTCGGCGACGCCAAACCGTTCGGTGACCTCCTGAACCTGAACCTGAACGAAGCCGTCAAGAGCTCGGTGGCCACACCGACGCGGCCAGGGCTACTACATGGTGGCCGCCGACGGCGGCGTGTTCGCCTTCGGCGACGCCAAGTTCCGGGGCTCGACGGGCGACATCAAGCTCAACCAGCCGGTCGAGTCGCTGGTGCCCACCCGGGACGGCGTCGGCTACTGGCTGGTCGCCTCCGACGGCGGGATCTTCGCCTTCGGCAACGCCCCCTTCCGGGGATCGATGGGCGACAAGAAGCTCAACAAGCCGGTGGTCGGCATGGTCCGGTACGGCACCGGCTACCTGATGGTGGCGGCCGACGGTGGGATCTTCTCCTTCTCCGACCGGCCCTTCGTGGGGTCGCTCGGTGACGACCCGCCGCCGAAGCCGATCGTGTTCGCCGCCACCCTGGACTCCTAGTGGTCGCGAGGGGCCGCTAGGCCTAGGACGGCGCCGGGGGCGTGCACTCCACGACAGCGTCAGTGTGGCCGGAAAGGAGACACGCTCCCGGCGTCGTTCCGTCAGATGAGCCCGAGCGCCGGCAGCAGCTCCTCGTAGGACGAGATCACGACGTCGCCCGGGCGGGCCCTCGTCGGCGTCCTCGAAGGCGGCGGTGATCCGGACGGCCCGCATCCCGGCGCTCTGGGCGCCGGCCACGTCGGTCCGGCGGCGGTCGCCGACGTGGACGCACAGCGCCCGGGTCGGGAGCCGCCAGGCCGGCCAGGGCGTGCTCGAAGATCTCGGGGTGCGGCTTGTAGACGCCGACCTCGTCGGAGAACGACCAGTGGTCGAAGTACTTCGAGGAGGCCGCGGCGCTCGAGGTGGGCCAGCAGGGCGGGCGACGGCGTGAACCCGACGTCGCAGATGATCCCCAGGCGGATACCCCGCTCCGACAGGCCGGCCAGGGCGTCGGCCACCCCGTCGACGAGCTGCAGCTCGGCGCCCTCGCCCTGGGCGGCGAAGGCGTCGCAGATCGGCGCCCGCAGCTCGGCCGATGGCCGGCGAGCCGGCGAACGCCCGCTCGAGGGCGTCGCAGATGGACTGGGCGGCGTCGACCCCGGTGAACTGCCGGTTGGCCTGCCAGCCCGTTGCCAGCTGCGCCCAGGCGGCGTCGTACCCCGCCGTCAGGATCGGTAGTACAACGCCGGCGCTCCCCACGCCGGCGTCGACCAGCACCTGGCTCATGGCCTCCAGACGACGGCCCCGCAGGTACCCGCCCGGTGGCTCACAACAGAGGGTGTTCCAGTAATCGAAGGTGACCGCCGTGACGGCCGGTCCTTCATCCGACATGCGATCGAGACTACAGACCCGTGCTCGCTCTCGACCTGCTCCAGGTAGCGCATGATCTCGATCGCCCGGAAACGGCGGTGCCCGCCGAGGGTCCGGATGGCGGAGATCTTGCCGGCCCTGGCCCAGCGGGTGACGGTCTTGGGGTTGACCCGGAACATCTCGGCCACCTCAGACGGCGTCAGAAGGGCATCGGGGTCGGTACGGTCCTGCATCGACGTTCCTCTCTTTACGGTTTACTGGCCCGTAGCGTGAGCCACGAGGGGGAGCCGGTGTCCGCTTCGTCCCTGAGGGTACGGGCCGTACCCTTCGGGGTCGATAGCCCGGGAGTGTCATTTCGACATGGCCCGGAATGACTAGTCACCCTGTAGTTCGCCTCTGCGACCAGCAGTTTTGTTCCTGTCCGACCAATGGGGGACCGACGGGCTCGCGGCTGGCTGGCAGCGCCCGTCATGGGATCTATCGGCACACTCTGGGCAGCGAATTGAGACGTCCACTCAAGATGGCCCTGGGGCTTACGATGATCAGCCAGAAGGAAGTTCCCCTGGAAGTGTCGAAGGGCGCTCCCGATGTTCGATCGCATCGAGGCCGACGACTACGAGCAGGTGGTGTTCTGCCACCACCGGGCCACGGGCCTGCGGGCCATCGTCGCCGTCCACTCCACCGCCCTCGGCCCGTCGCTCGGCGGCACCCGCTTCTATCCCTACGCCGACGAAGGCGCCGCCCTCGAAGACGTGCTGCGCCTGGCCAAGGGCATGACCTACAAGGCGGCCCTGGCCGGGCTCGACCTCGGCGGCGGCAAGGCCGTCATCCTGGGCGACCCCGCTCGAGACAAGAGCGAGGTCCTGTTACGGGCCTTCGCCCGCTACGTCGACGCCCTCGGCGGCCGCTACATCACCGCCGAGGACGTCGGGCACCACCCAGGCCGACATGGACCTCATCCGCCGGGAGACCCGCTGGGTGACCGGCGTGTCGCAGTCGCTGGGCGGCTCCGGCGACCCCAGCGTGGCCACCGCCCAGGGCCTCTACTACGGCTTGAAGGCCGTGGCCATGACCCTGTGGGGCGACACCAACCTCGAAGGCCGCCACGTCGCCGTGTCCGGGCGTCGGGAAGGTCGGCTACGCCTTCGTCCGCCAGCTGGTGGAGGACCGGTGCCGGGTCACCGTGGCCGACGTCGTGCCGGCCGCCGTGGAACGGGCCGTCCACGACTTCGGCGTGGAAGCGGTCGCCGTGGAGAAGATCCACGCCGTCGAGTGCGACGTCTTCGCCCCCTGCGCGCTCGGCGGTGGCCTGTCGTTCCAGACGATCCCCGAGCTGCGCTGCGCCGCCGTGTGCGGCTGCGCCAACAACCAGCTGGCCGAGCTGGGGTGCGACGAGGCGCTGGCCGACGCCGGCATCCTCTACGCCCCCGACTACTGCGTGAACGCCGGCGGGATCATCAACATCTCCGAGGAGCTGCGGGGTTACTCCCGGGAGCGGGCCGAGACCGGCCTGCGCCACATCTACGACGCCACCCTGGCCGTCTTCGCCCGGGCCGAAGCCGACGGCATCACCACCGCCGCCGCCGCCGACCGCCAGGCCGAGGCCCGCATCGACGCCGTCGGCCGCCTCAACCTGATCCGTCCCCCCAGTCGCTGAACCCCGGAGGTTCAATGTCCTACGCCCCGGCCGAGCGGACGGACCTGTCCGCCCTGCACCTCCAGGACCGTCACACGCCGCTCGGGCTCTCCGGCGACGAGGTCGTGGCCATGTGGCGCACGATCCTCCTCACCCGCCGGCTCGACCAGAAGATCTGGGCCCTCAACCGGATGGGCAAGGCCCCCTTCGCCGTGTCCTGCCAGGGGCACGAGGGCGCCCAGATCGGCTCGGCCTGGGCCCTGCGGGGCGGGCTCGACGTCGTCTGCCCGTACTACCGGGACACCGGGGTGATGGTCGCCCTCGGCATGACCCCCCGGGAGATCCTGGAGGGGGTCTTCGCCCGGGAGGCCGACCCGAGCTCGGGCGGCCGGCAGATGCCCAACCACTGGGGGTCGTCGCGGCCTGCGGATCATCACCGGGTCGTCGCCCATCGCCACCCACATCCCCCACGCCGCCGGCATCGCCCTGGCGGCCCGGATGCAGCGGCGAGGACACCGCCGTCATCTGCTACTTCGGCGACGGGGCGGCCAGCAAGGGCGACTTCCACGAGGCGATGAACTTCGCCGGGATCCACGGCCTGCCACTGGTGGCCATCTGCGAGAACAACGGCTACGCCATCTCGGTCCCGATGGCCAAGGAGTCGGCGGTGGAGAACATCGCCGAGCACGCCCACCAGTACCGCTGCTTCGGGATGATCGTCGACGGCAACGACCCGCTCGACGTGTACGCCGCCACGCTGGGGGCCGTGCACCGGGCCCGGAAGGGCGAGGGGCCGAGCCTCATCGAGTGCAAGACGTACCGCTACCTGTCCCACACCTCCGACGACGACGACCGCACGTACCGCACGCCCCAGGAGGTCGAGGCGTGGCGGAAGAAGGACCCCTTCCAGCGGCTCAAGCAGTACCTCATCGAGCAGCGACTCCTGACCGAAGCACAGGAAGCGCAGCTGGAGTCGGAGGTGACCGCCGAGATCGAAGAGGCGGTCCGGAGCGCCGAGGCCTCGCCCGCCCCCGAGCCGGTCGATGCCTTCCGCAAAGTCTTCGCCCGGCCGCTGCGGCCGATTCCCGGGGTGCCGGAGGAGTTCGCCGCCAGCCAGGAGGGCATCGTCCCGGCCGAGGCCAGCGGCGCCAGGGTGCCCGAGCCGACGCGCCGGTCCGCACCTTGATCGACACCGTCCGGGAGACGATCCGGGGCGCCATGGCGGCCGACGAGCGGGTCTTCGTCCTCGGGGAGGACGTCGGCAACCGGGGCGGCGTCTTCAAGGCCACCGACGGGCTGATCACCGAGTTCGGCGAGCACCGGGTGCTCGACATGCCGCTGGCCGAGTCGGCCATCATCGGCGTGGCCATCGGCGCCGCCCTCCACGGTCTGCGCCCCATCGCCGAGATCCAGTTCGCCGACTTCATCCACCCGGCGTTCGACCAGATGGTCTCGGAGGCGGCCCGTATCCACTACCGCAGCAACGGCGACTTCCAGGTGCCGATGGTGGTGCGAGCGCCCTACGGCGGCGGCGTCCACGGCGCGCTGTACCACTCCCAGTCGGTGGAGTCGCTCTTCGCCCACGTGCCGGGGCTGAAGGTGGTCATCCCCTCGACCCCGGCCGACCTCAAGGGCCTGCTGCTGGAGAGCCTCGACGACCCCGACCCCGTGCTGTTCCTGGAGCACAAGAAGATGTACCGGTCGGTGAAGGGGCCCGTCCCGGAAGGCGCCGACTGGCGGGTGCCGATCGGCGTGGCCGAGATCGTCCGCCCCGGCTCCGACGCCACCATCGTGACCTACGGCCTCCAGCGGCACCTGGCCGTGGAGGCCGCCGAGCGGCTGGCCGAGGAGGGCGTCGGGCAGGTCGAGGTCGTCGACCTCCGCACCATCTCTCCGCTGGACCGTGAGACGGTGATCGCCTCCGCCTGCCGGACGGGCCGGGTGCTGGTCGTGAGCGAGGACAACCACTCCTTCTCGGTGGCGGCCGAGGTGGCGGCGGTGGTGGCCGAGGCGGCCTTCTACGACCTCGACGCCCCGGTCATGCGCCTGGCCACCGCCGACGTGCCGTCCATGCCCTACGCCCCGGCGCTGGAGGCCGCCGTCCTCATCACCGCCGGCCGGATCTACGACGCCGCCCGGAGACTCCTGTCTCTCTAGGGCGGCCCCGCCTGCTGAGGGGTACCATTTGGTCCGGAGGTCGAGCCATGCTCTTCCGGACCTTGATGACCTTCAGCCTGGGGATGTCGGTGATGGCCGGGATCTGCGCCTTCGTCATCGCCTACGAACGGGCGTCACGCCAGTACTACCCCCGCGACGCCCGGCTCTACGCGCTGCGGGCGGTGCCGGGACCCTTCCTGTTCTTTACATTCCTTGGGGCGGCGCTGGGCTGGGCCGTTCCGACCTTCATCCACCCGTAGCCATACACTGCGCGGCCATGGGACGTGTGCTGGCCATAGCCAACCAGAAGGGGGGCGTGGCCAAGACAACCACCACCCACTCGCTCGGCGACGGTCTGGCCGAGCTCGGCGAGCGGGTGCTGCTGATCGACCTCGACCCCCAGGCCTGCCTCACCTACTCGCTGGGCATCGACTCCGACTCGCTCGACCGGTCGCTGCACGACGTGCTGGCCGGGCGGGCCGAGGCGGCCGACGTGCTGGTGAAGAGCGGCGACCTCACCGTCCTGCCGTCCACCATCGACCTGGCCGGGGCCGAGGTCCACCTGATGTCTCGCACCGGGCGGGAGCACGTGCTGGCCCGGGCCCTCAAACCCCTCGTCGCCGAGCACGACACCGTTCTCATCGACTGCCCTCCGTCGCTCGGGGTCCTGACCATCAACGGGCTGACCGCCGCCGACGCGGTCATCGTCCCGCTCCAGTGCGAGACCCTCGGCCACCGCGGCGTCGGCCAGCTGCTCGAGACCATCGGCGACGTGCGCAGCTTCACCAATCCCGGCCTGGCCGTGCGGGGCCTGGTGGCGACGATGTTCGACCGCCGCACCCGCCACTCCCGGGAGCTGCTGGCCGATCTCGAGGAGCGTTACGGCGTTTCCGTCCTGGGCGACCCGATCCCCAAATCCGTCCGCTTCGCCGAGGCACCGGGCCGGGGCCGGTCGATCCTGACGCACGCCCCCCGCTCGGCCGGCGCCGAGGCCTACCGGGCCATCGCCCGACTGCTGCACCAGGAGAACACATGAGTGATCCCCTCGGGAAGCGGGCGCTGTTCTCGGTGACCGAGCCGCCCCGGGCGGCCACTTCGACACGGCCCGATGCGCAAGGAGTCGCTGTTCACGGCGTCGGAAGGCGCCCGCCGCTTCGGGACGGTCGTCGTCGAGTGCTCGGCCTGCGGCGCACGCTCCCGGCTCGGCTGGGGCGAGTTCGCCTGGCGGCACCTGCCGGCGTGGCTGTGGTTCCCCTGGCTGCGATATTCGCAGTGGATGTCGTGCCCGGCCTGCGAGCGTCGGACGTGGCTCGGAGTGGCCTGGTTCGCCTGATGGGGCGCCGGACTGTCGCCCTGCTGGTCGGCGCGCTGCTGCTCGCCGCGGCCTGCGGCGGCGACGACGGTGGGGGCGGCGGCGGGGGCGACTCGAGCGGCGGCCCTTCCGGCGACATCGTCATCGGCACCACCGAGTCGCTGCAGAACAGCTTCGACCCCGCCCAGGCCTACGACTACCTCGGCTCCCAGGTCGCCTTCAACGCCGCCGAGACGCTGGTCACCTACGCCCCCGAGGCCACGGAGCCGTCACCCATGCTGGCGGCGGCGATGCCCGAGGTGTCGCCGGACGGGCTCATCTACACGTTCATTCTCCGGGCCGGGGTGAAGTTCGCCGACGGCACGCCCTTCAACGCCGCGGCGGTGAAGTTCTCGCTGGAGCGGGCCCGCGACTTCGGCGCCAAGGACCCGGAGGCGGCCGGGTTCCTCCTCTCGGGCATCCGCAGCATCGAGGCGCCGTCCGACACCAAGGTCGTCATCTCCCTGTCGCAGCCGAACGTGACCTTCCTTTCCCGCCTGGCCTATTCCGTGGCCAGCATGGTGAGCCCCACCGCCTACGCCAACCATGTGGTGGGCGCGGCCGAGGAGGGGGCGGCGGTGACCGCCAAGTACAAGACCGACACGATCGTCGGCACCGGCCCCTACCGGATCGTGGCCTACAAGGAGCGGGAGTCGATCGACCTGGAGGCCAACCCCGACTACTGGGGGACGAAGCCGAAGACCAAGCGGATCCGGATGCGACTCCTCGACAAGTCGTCGGCCCTCAAGCTCGCCCTCCAGAACAACGAGGTCGACATCGCATTCCGAGCGCTCCAGCCGGACGAGAACACCTTCTTCAAGGACCGACCCGGCTTCAAGCTGATCGAGGGGAAGGGCTCCGGCATCCGCTACCTGGTCATCAACGTGACCGCCAAGCCGTGGGACGACGCCAACCTCCGCCGGGCCCTGGCCGCCGCCGTCGACCGCCGGGCCATCGTCGACGAGGTGTTCAAAGGGTCGGCCTCGGCGCTGGCGTCGATCGTGCCGCCCACCTTCGAGATCTCGGAGCCCCGGTGGGAGCAGCTCTACGGCGCCAATGCCCCGCCGCCGACGACGGCGACCAGGGGCGCGCCGGCGCCGTCGGGCCGGACACTGGTCGACAAGTACCTGTCGGCGGCGGGCAGGTCGAGCGGCACCATCCCGGTCGACCTGTGGTACAGCCCGACCCACTACGGCGACACCGAGGCCGCCGTGGCCGAGGTGATCGCCCGGAGCCTGGAGGAGACGGAGCGCTTCACGGTGAAGGTCCGCAACGTCGAGTGGGCCGAATACGGCAAGAAGCGCCGGGCCGGCGAGATGCCGGTGTTCCTCATGGGCTGGTACCCCGACTACCTCGACCCCGACGACTACCTGGAACCGTTCTCCGACCCGAACATCTTCGACCCGGCCAAGTGGAACGACTCGAAGATGCTGGAGCTGGTCCACACCGAGCAGCGGACCCAGGACCCGGCCCTGCGGGCCGACGCCCTGCGGGCGGCGCAGGCCTACATGGCCGACCAGACGCCCTACATCCCGATCTTCCAGGCGCCGCAGTTCGCCGCCGCCTCGGCCAAGGTCAACGGGATCGTGCTCGACCCCATCCAGATCTTCCGCTTCTGGCTGCTGGAGAAAACCGGGTGAACCGGGGGTACGGCCCCAAGTAAGAATGTTCGCTTGCGCCGTTACCTCCTGACCCGGCTGGCGCTCACCGCGCCCCTGCTGCTGCTCCTCCTGACCGCCACCTTCCTGCTGCTGAGGGTGGCGCCCGGCGACCCGGTGACCGCCACGCTCGGCGACCGGGCCTCGGACGCCCGGGTGGAGGAGCTGCGGCAGAGCCTCGGTCTCGACGAACCGCTGTGGCGGCAGTACACGGCCTACGTCAGCGGCGCCCTCAGCGGGAACTTCGGCCGGGCCATCACCACCGACATCCCGGTGTGGGAGACCATCAAGGAGAAGTTCCCGGCCACGCTGGAGCTGACCATGGCGGCGATGCTGGTGGCCGTGGCGGTCGGGATCGGGATCGGCGCCGCCTCGGCCCGGTTCCGCGACACGCCGCTCGACGTGGCCGGTCGGGTCCTCGGGATCGTCCTCTACGCCGCGCCGATCTTCTGGCTCGGGATCCTCTTCCAGCTCCTCTTCTCGGTTGAGCTCCATTGGCTGCCGACCGGGGGCCGCACCGCGTCCTTCGCCGAACCGACAGAGATCACCGGGCTGTACACCGTCGACGCCGTCCTCAGCGGGAACTTCAGCGGGCTGTGGCAGGCGCTGCGCCACCTGGCCCTGCCGGCGCTCACCCTGGGCTTGGTGATCGGCGGGGTCCTGGTCCGGCTGGTGCGGGTCAACATGCTCCAGGCGCTGCGGTCCGACCACGTCGAGGCGGCCCGGGCCCGGGGGCTTCCGGAGCGCTCCGTGGTGCTGCGCCATGCGCTGCGCAGCGCCCTCGTACCGGTGGTGGCCGTGGTGGGCCTCCAGTTCGCCCTCCTGCTGTCGGGGGCGGTGCTGACGGAGGCCACCTTCTCCTGGCCAGGGCTGGGCCAGACGCTCTACGACTTCCTCCAGGACCGGGACTACACGGCGGTGCAGGGCGTCGTGACGTTCTACGCGCTGTTCGTCGTGGCCATCAGCGTCCTGATCGACGTCGTGTCCGCCTGGGTCGACCCGAGGATCCGGTATTCATGAGCCGTCGGAGCAGCCGGTTGCAGGCCCGATGGCGTTCGGCCGGCCCGACGAGCCGACGTCTCCTCGTCGCCGGCGCCGTGATCACGGGCGGATTCGCGGCGGTGGCGCTGCTGGCCCCGCTCCTGGCGCCCTACGGGCAGTCGGCCCATGACGCCCCCCAACTGGCCCGTCCGAGCCTCGACCACCTGTTCGGCACCACCAACCTCCGCTTCGACGTGCTGTCCCGGGTGATCTTCGGGGCCCGGCTGGCCTTCGAGGTGGTCCTGCTGTCCACGACGTTCGCCCTGGTGGTCGGCGTGCCGGCCGGTCTCGTGTCGGGCTACAGCGGCGGGCGGCTCGACCGGGTGCTGGTGCTCGTGATGGACGCCCTCTACGCCTTCCCCAGCCTGCTCCTGGCCATCGTGGCCGCCTTCGCCCTGTCGCGCTGGGTGGGCCCGGGCGTGCCGGCCGCGGCTCTGTCGATCTCGGTGATCTACATCCCCCAGTACTTCCGGGTGGTCCGCAACCACACGCTGTCCGTCCGGGAAGAGACGTTCGTCGACGCCGCCCGGGCCATGGGCGCCCCCCGCCGGGTGATCATCGTCCGCTACGTCGCCGCCAACGTGCTGCAGTCGGTGCCGGTCATCTTCACCGTCAACGCCGCCGACGCCGTCCTCACGTTGGCCGGGCTGGGATTCCTCGGCTACGGAGTGCCGGTCCGGACAGCTGAGTGGGGCTTCGACATCGGCGCCGCCATCAGCGACGTGGGCACCGGCGCCTGGTGGACGTCGCTGTTCCCCGGCCTGGCCATCGTCGCCCTGGTCGCCGGCATGTCGCTGCTCGGCGAGGGGATCAACGACATCCTGAACCCGCGCCTCCGGGCCGCCGGGATGGCACCGGAAGGCCTGATCCCCGGGATCGACCCCGAAGCCGACGCCGTCCCGCCGCCGCCCGCCGGCGTCGCCGGCGCCGGCGCTGAGCCCCCGGACCCGACTCTCCCTGACGACGGCCCACCCACCGAAGACGCCGACCGGGAGCTCCCCCGCTCGATCCACGCCGTCCGCCCCGCCGACCCCGGCCGAGCCCCGTCCCGATCCACTTCGGACGGGGCCGGCGTTCTGGTCGAGGGTGTGTCGGTGAACTACCGAACGCCCCGGGGGCAGGTCCACGCCGTGGATGGCGTCACCCTCGCCGTCGGAGCCGGGGAGAGCGTGGGCCTGGTGGGGGAGAGCGGGTGTGGGAAGTCGACGCTCGGGCGGGCGATCCTCGGGGTGCTGCCGGCGGCGGCGGAGCGGACGGGGCGGGTCGTGCTCGAAGGGGTCGATCTCACCTCGGATGCCGAGGCCTGGCGGCGGGCCCGGGGCGACCGGCTGTCGATGGTGTTCCAGGATCCGGCCACCCGCCTCGACCCGTTGCAGCGGATCGAGAGCCACTTCGTCGAGCTGATCCGGGCCCACCGGCCGGGGACGTCGAAGGCCGACGCCGCCCGGCTGGGCCGGGAGACCCTGGCGGCCGTGGGCGTGCCGCCGGCCCGGGCCCGGCAGTACCCGCATGAATTCTCGGGCGGGATGCGCCAGCGGATCATGATCGCCTTGGCCGTGGTGCTCGAACCCCGGGTGCTGGTGGCCGACGAACCCACCACCAGCCTCGACGTGCTGGTCGAAGCCCAGATCCTCGACCTGCTCTCCGACCTGCGCCGCCGGCTCGGTCTGGCGGTGGTCCTCATCACCCACAACCTCGGGATCGTGGCCGAGACCTGCGACCGGGTGGCGGTGATGTACGCCGGCCGGATCGTGGAGGAAGGCCCGGTCAGCGCGGTCTTCGCCGCTCCTTGCCACCCCTACACCCAGGCCCTGCTCAGCGCCGTCATCACGCTGGAGACGGAGGCGCCGGCGGCCGTCCCCGGCTCACCCCCCGACCTGGTCGGCCCGTTGCCCGGCTGCCCCTTCGCGGCCCGCTGCCCCCTGGCCATGGCCGTCTGCCACGAGGTCGCCCCCGACCTCGCCGACGTCGGCTCGACCCACACCGCGGCCTGTCATCTCTATCCCGGCGCCGACCCCACCCATCCCGGCCTGTCGTGGGAACCGACCGGTCGCCGCCTGCGCCTGGCCGAACCTCCCCGGGCCGGAACCCTGCGATGACCGCCGGTCCGCTCGTGCGGGTGAGCGACCTCCACGTCCACTTTCCCGTCCGGCGGGGGATCGGGGGGGCGAAGGCGATCGTGCGGGCGGTGGACGGGGTCAGTTTGGAGGTACTGGCCGGGGAGACGCTGGGGCTGGTCGGGGAGAGCGGGAGCGGCAAGACGACGCTCGGCCGGGCGATGCTGCGGCTGGTCGAACCGACAACCGGCCGGGTCGAGTTCGAAGGGCGGGACATCACCTCACTCGGCGAGCGCGACCTGCGGCCGCTCCGGCGGCGGATGCAGCCGGTCTTCCAGGATCCCCACGCCGCCTTGAACCCGGCCATGACGATCGGCGACGCCGTCGCCCACCCGTTGCTGATCCAGGGGCTGGCCGCCGATCGGGGCGCCGCCCGGGCCCAGGCCGCGGCCATGCTGGAGCGGGTCGGCATATCCCCCGCGGCCGCCTTCCTCGACCGCTACCCCGAGGACCTCTCGGGCGGCCAGAAGCAGCGGATCGTGCTGGCCCGGGCTCTGGTCACCAGCCCGAGCCTGGTGGTGGCCGACGAACCGGTGGCCATGCTCGACATGAGCGTCCGGGCCCTGGTCCTCGACCTGATGGCCCGCCTGGGCCGGGACCTCGGCCTCACCTACGTGCTCATCACCCACGACCTGGCCACCGCCCGGCTCCTCTGCGACCGGGTGGCGGTGATGTACCTCGGCCGGGTGGTGGAGATCGGGCCGTCCGGCACCGTGCTGGCCGAACCCCGTCATCCCTATACGAAGGCCCTGCTCGACGCCGTCCCCCGGGTCGACCCTGCCGCGGCCGGCCGCGGCGAGGCCGGTCCTGGCCGGCGAGGTTCCCGACGCCACCGACGTTCCCGGCGGCTGCCGCTTCCATCCCCGCTGCCCCGAGGCCTTCGCTCGCTGCGGCGCAGCGGGCGAGGACCCGGTCCTCGACGCGGTGGAGGACGCCGGCGGCGGTCACACCGTGGCGGTCGCCTGCCATCTGTTCCGGCCGGTGAACGGCAAGCGGCCGGATCCCTAACCGACCCAAACGGGTTGTTCGCGGCGGAGATCCGGTTTGTCACTTCCGCCAGGGTTCGGAGGCTTTGCCGGGGAAACTCCATTGGCAATGTTCGAACCTTTCCGCCCCGCTTCGGCCCGAAGGTCGCGCCTGGCCGCGATTGTCGTCGCCGTCCTAATGGCGACACTGCTCGGTCCGACTTCGTCGGTGGACGCGGCGTCATCCATCAACCGGGTGGCGTCGTCGTCCTACGAGTCGTCGAGCTCCAAGAAGAGCATCACGCTGAAGCGGCCGTCGGGCACGGCGGCTGGTCACGTGATGGTGGCGTCGATCGTGAGCAACGACAACAACGCGATCACGATCGTTCCCACCGGCTGGTCGCTCGTCCGGGAGGACGCCATCGTGGACGTCCTCCGCCAGGCGGTCTACGTGAAGGTGGCCGGGCCGACAGAGCCGTCGTCGTACACCTGGACGCTCGGCGACTGGCGGCGGATCGCCGGGGGCATCACGCACCTACGCCGGCGTCGACACGAGCCGGCCGGTCGACGCCCACGCCGGCACGACCCACGACGCCAAGGGCACGGAGGTGACCGCCCCGTCGATCACGACGCAGGTGGCCGGCAGCCTGCTCATCCACCTGGCCGCCGTCAACGCCGAGGGGTCCTTCACGGCCCCGACCGGCATGACCCGGCGCTGGAAGGTCTTGTCCCGCCACTCGAAGTAAGCCGTCCGACGCCCTGGCGGCCTCCTCCGAGAGCCTGCAGGCCGCCGCCGGAGACACCGGCTCCCGCACCGGCACCGCCACCAAAGCGGGGCCTCGGCATCGGCGTCCTCCTCGCCCTCCGGCCGGTCGTACCGCCTCCGCCGCCTCCACCGCCTCCGCCGCCTCCGCCTCCGCCGCCGCCCGTCGATCCGCCGCCGCCGCCGCCGTCGATCCGCCGCCGCCGACCGAGGACGCGGTGCTGGTCGGAGCCGGAGACATCGCCGCCTGCGACAACATGGTCGGGGCCCAGGCGACGGCCACGCTCCTCGACAGCATCCCCGGAACGGTCTTCACCGTGGGCGACAACGTCTACGTCGACGGCACCGCCGAGGAGTTCGCCAACTGCTACGAACCCGACGTGGGGCCGCCACAAGGATCGCACCATCACCGTGGCCGGTAACCACGAATACCAGACCGAGGGCGCGGCGGGTCACTACGGCTACTTCGGCGCCGGCGCCGGCGACCCCACCAAGGGCTACTTCGACACCAGGGTGGGCGCCTGGCACGTCATCGTCCTCAACAGCAACTGCGAGGAGGTCATCGGCGGCTGCGGTGCCGGGTCGCCGCAGGAGCAGTGGCTCCGGGGGTGCTGGCCACCAGCCGGGCTCAGTGCACGGTGGCCCTGTGGCACCACCCCGCCTTCAGCTCAGGCATCCAGCCACCGCGCCTTTCCGACCTACCAGCCGTTCTGGCAGGCGCTCTACGACTACGGCGCCGAGGTGGTCATGGTCGGCCACGACCACCTCTACGAACGGTTCGGCTTCCAAGACCCCGCCGGCAACGCCGACGCCGTCTTCGGGCTGCGCCAGTTCACCGTCGGGACGGGAGGCAAGAGCCACCAGGGCTTCAAGGCCGCGCTGCCCAACAGCGAGGTCCGCAACGGCCAGACCTACGGCGTGCTGAAGCTGACGCTCCACCCCGACAGCTACGACTGGGAGTTCGTGCCCGAGGCCGGAAAGACGTTCACCGACGTTGGGACCTCCGCCTGCCATGGCGCTCCTCCGGCGCCGGCGCCCGAACCCGGGCCGATCACCCGGGTGGGATCGACGAACGGCTCGACGACAACGACGCCGAGCCTCACGCTGGCCCGGCCCGGCGGGACGGCCACCGGCCAGGTGATGGTGGCCTCGGTCGTCAGCGGCGACGACGACGCCACCTTCTCCGCTCCCGAACGGGTGGAACCGTCGTCCGGCAGAACTCGATCCCCGGCGAGCTCCGCCAGAGCGTCTACCTCAAGGTCGCCGGACCGGCGGAACCAGCCTCGTACAGCTGGGCGCTCTCCGAGCGCCGGCCGGCGGCCGGCGGCATCACCACCTACGCCGGAGTCGACACCGGCCAGCCCGTCGACGCCCACGCCGCGTCGACCGACCCCACGGCGGGAACGGCGCTGACCGCCCCTCGATCACGACCACCATCCCGGCGGCGAGGCTGGTGCACTTCGCCGCCATCAGCGCCGAAGGAACCCTGAGGGCGCCCGGCGGCATGACGCAGCGCTGGCTGACGGCCGCCCCCGTGCGCTGACACCACCGACGTCCTCGCCGCCTCGGCCGACACCACCCAGCCCGACCGCCGGCGCCACCGCTCCGCTCACCGCCACGGCCACTGAAGGGGGCGCCCGCATCGCGACCGTCCTGGCCCTCCGCCCGGCACCCTGACCGCCGGGCCAACGGTCCCTACCCGTCGACGACGGCCACCCCGTCGCCGTCGGCGATGCGGCCCACCTCGTAGGCGGCGTGGCCGGCGGCCGACAGAGAGGCGACCGCCCCGGCCACCTCCCCGTCGGGCACGACGGCCAGCATGCCGAGACCGAGGTTGAAGACCCGGACCATCTCGTCGTCGGCCACCCCGCCGGCCTCCTGAACGAGGCCGAAGATCCGCGGCTCCGGCCACGACCCCCGCCGGACCTCGGCGCCGAGCCCGTCGGGCAGCACCCGGCTCAGGTTGCCGGGGATCCCGCCCCCGGTGACGTGGGCGAAGGCGTGGACCTCGACGTCGCCGGACAGCCGGCGGAGGGCCGGCGAGTAGATGACGCTCGGCCGGAGCAGCTCCTCGCCCAGCGACACGTCGGCCCCCGGCCAGGCCGGCTCCTCGAGCCGCCGATCGCCCGGCTCGACCAGGACCTTCCGGGCCAGCGTGTAGCCGTTGGACCGCAGGCCCGGAGTGGCCACCCCCACCACCCGGTCGCCGGCCTGCACGCCGGCCGGGAGACGCCGGTCCGCCTCGACGACGCCGACGGCGAAGCCGACCAGGTCGAACTGGCCGGGCTCCATGACCCCGGCATGCTCGGAGATCTCCCCGCCGACCAGGGCGCAGCCCGCCTGCCGGCAGCCGGCCGACACGCCGGCCACGATCGCCTCGATCATCGCCGGCTCGTTGCGCCCGACCGAGATGTAGTCGAGGAAGAAGAGCGGCTCGGCGCCGCACACGGCGAGGTCGTCGACCGACATGGCCACGCAGTCGAGCCCGATCGTGTCGTAGCGCCCGACCAGGCGGGCGACCTCCGACTTCGTCCCCACGCCGTCGGTGGTCGAGACGAGCAGCGGCTGCCGGTAGCGGCCGGGGTCGAAGGCGAAGAACCCGCCGAATCCGCCGATGCCGCCGACGACCTCCGGGCGGGCGGTCGACGCGACCAGGGACCGGATCCGATCGACGGCTTCCTCGGCCGCCTCGAGGTCGACGCCGGCGGCCCGGTAGTCGGTCACCGAGCCCTCAGACCAAGGTGGGGTCGGGGGCGCCATCCTCCGAGTTCGGCTCACCGGCCAGCTCCTCCACGATCGGCACGGGATACTCGCCCGGTCAGGCAGGCGTTGCAGAACGCCGTCGGCGACGCCCCGGTGGCGGCCACCAGGCGGGGCAGCTCCAGGTAGGCCAGCGAGTCGGCCCCGAGGTAGTTGCGGATCTCGCCCACCGACATGTCGGCGGCCAGCAGCTCGGAGCGCCGGCCGGTGTCCATCCCGTAGAAGCAGGGCCAGCGGTACGGCGGCGACGAGATCCGCAGGTGCACCTCGGCCGCCCCGGCCTCGCGCAGCATCTGGACGATCTGGCGGGTCGTCGTGCCCCGCACGATCGAGTCGTCCACCACCACGAGCCGTTTCCCGGCGATGTTCTCCACCAGCGGGTTGAGCTTGAGGCGGACACCCATGCCCCGGAGCTGCTGGGTGGGAGCGATGAACGTGCGCCCGACGTAGCGGTTCTTGACCAGCCCGTCGCCGTAGGGGACGCCCGACTCCCGGGCGAAACCCTGGGCGGCGGGCACGCCCGACTCGGGGACGGGCATGACCATGTCGGCCTTGGCCGGCGCCTGGCGGGCCAGCTCCTCGCCCATCCGCTGCCGGGCGGCGTGGACGTTCTGGCCGTAGAGCTCCGAGTCGGGCCGGGCGAAGTAGACGAACTCGAAGAGGCACAGCTTCGGGTCGGGCTCGGCGTAGCGCTTCGACCGCACCCCGGTGGCGTCGATCACGATCATCTCGGCCGGTTCGATCTCCCGGACGGGCACGGCGCCGACGATGTCGAGGCCGGCCGTCTCGCTGGCCAGCACCCAGCCACCCTCCAGCCGGCCGAGCACGAGGGGCCGGAAGCCGTTGGGGTCGCGGACGCCGATGAGGCGGGCGTCGTCCATCAGCACCAGCGAGAACGCCCCCCGCAGGCGGGGCAGCACCTGCTCCAGCGGCCCTTCGAGGTCGCGGCCGTCGGAGCGGGGCTCGTCGGAGTACGCCCGGGCCAGCAGCTCGCCCATCACGTCGGAGTCGGACCCGATCGTGGCCAGGTCGAGGCCCGAGCTCCTCGGCCAGCTCGATCGTGTTGGTCAGGTTCCCGTTGTGGCCGAGGGCGAAGCCGGCGTCGCCGGTCGACCGGTAGACGGGCTGGGCGTTGCGCCAGGTGCTCTTGCCGGTGGTCGAGTAGCGGACCTGGCCGATGGCCAGGTGGCCCTCCAGCGGAGCGAGGCGGCGCTCGTCGAACACCTGGGTGACGAGGCCCATGTCCTTGACCACGGTGATGGTCTCGCCGTCGCTGACGGCGATGCCGGCCGACTCCTGGCCGCGGTGCTGGAGAGCGAAGAGCCCGAAGTAGGTCAGCTTGGCGACCGGCTGGCCCGGCGCATAGACGCCGAAGACCCCGCAGGCTTCGCCGATGCGGTCTTCCACTGCATCGAATCTAGCGGCTCGGGGCCGCGTCCGCCACTCAATCGGGCTTGTCGATGGTGGGTCGGCGGCGACCAGGTCGCTGTATTTGGCGCGGAACCCGTCCCGGAGCAGCCGGGGGACCTCGCCGGCGGCTCCCGACGAGGACCCCAAAGGGCGAGGACGATGTAGACCACGCCGAACAGGACCAGTTCCGTGTCGTGATGCTCCTCGGGCACCACTGCCCCGGCGAGGAACTGGGCCCAGAACAGGGTGAACAGCGCCGCCGCCTCCCGCAGCGACATCGACAGGTTGATGAGCGTCACCACGGCGAACAGCGACTGGGCGGCGGTGAGGAACACCTCCTCCCGCTGCCGGGCGATGATCGGGAGCCCATCGATGCGAGACTCGAGGCGATGGCGAAGGCGATGGGCAGGGTCCCGACCAGCAGGGTCCACTGGTTGACCTTGGAAGACACGAGCGTGCCGAGCCCGGCGTTGGTGTTGAGCCGGTAGGCGTACAGGCCGGCCACGAGCAGCTCCGGCGCCTCGGAGGCCAGCGGCGCCAGCCACTGGACCAGGAAGAACTCGCTGATCCCGAGGTCGGCCCGGTCTCCACCAGGGCGTGGGCGAACTCCTCGGCGCACAGCAGGATGATCACCGCGGCGAACAGGAACAGCCCGACCACCGCCGCCCGCCGCTTCGCCTTGGGGAGCTGGCCCACGCCTCGGCCGGACCGACCAGGTGCGGTTCCTCGGCCGGGGCCTTGGAGATCCGGACCATGTAGAGCACGAACATGCTGACCAGAACGACGGAGTCGATCAGGGTGATCGAGCTCTTGAGCGGGCAGGGTGAGCGAGTAGACGGTGGCGACCGACAGGAACGACAGCTCGACGGCGTGGGTGCGCTCGAGCTCGACGCCCTCCATCCGCTGGCCGCGCGTCTTGTAGCTGGCGCCAGGCGATGAACACCACCATCGTCCAGCCCAGGCCGATGAGCAGCCGGTTGGCGCCGGTCATGTTGGCCAGGGCGAGGGCGCAGTCCGACTCCCGGCCCGGCGGCGGCTTCGGCGGCCGACTGGCAGGCGACGCCGAACTCCTTGTACGCCTCGCCGCCGTTGAGGGCGAAGACGAGGTCGACGGCGTACTCCGGCAGGACGGCGATGAAGGCCAGCACGGCGATGGCCAGCCCGGCCGAGATGTCGAGCTGGGCCACCTCGGCGGCCCACGACAGCAGGAACGCCGCCCCCACGATGGCCAGCCCGAAGATCAGCGCCAGGATCGGGTTGGGCAGATCGGTGTGGGCCCGGGAGATGATCGCCCCGGGGAGGGTCACGGCCGACCGCCCCGGCCATGAACTGGTACTGACGGCGACGGCGGGCAGGCGGTCGTGGGGGGCCTCGGCCATGGGCTGGCATCTTAGGGTCGCGTGCCCCGGCGCCAGGCAGCGGCCCCCTGCGCGACGCCCTAGCATCCCGGTCGTGAACGGCATCGACGCAGTGGCCTTCGATCTCTACGGCACCCTGCTGGAGGTCGCCTCGGTCGGCACGGGCCGCCGCCGAGGTGACCGAGGACCCGGCGGCGCTGGTCGACCTCTGGCGCCAGAAGCAGCTCGAGTACACCTGGCTGCGGTCGCTCATGGGCCGCTACCAGGACTTCTGGACCACCACGGGCGACGCCCTCGACTACTCCCTCGACCGGCTCGGCATCACCGTCGACGCCGCCGACCCGGGCCGGGCTGCTCGAACGCCTGGCTCGCCGTGCGGGTCTACCCCGAGGTGCCCGACGCCCTTGACCGCCCTGGCCCCCAGCCGGCTGGCCGTGCTGTCCAACGGCAACCCCGAGATGCTCGAGGCCGGCCTGGCGACGGCCGGCATCCGCGACCGGTTCGAGCACGTGCTCTCGGTCGACGAGCTCGGCGTCTACAAGCCGCACCCCTCCGTCTACGAGCTGGCCTTGAAGGCCTTCGGCCTACCGGCGGAGCGGATCCTCTTCGTGTCGTCCAATCCCTGGGACGCCGCCGGCGCCCGACACGTTCGGCCTGCCGGTCGCCTGGGTGAACCGCGCCGGGCGTGCCCTTCGAGCGCCTCGGCGTGGCCCCCGATCTCGTGGTGGCCGACCTGGCCGCGCTGGCCGAGGCGGTCGGCTGACGGACGGGCCGCCCCGGCTTCCGCCCCTGGTGGGGGCGCTGGTGATCATCGCCGCCTTCGCCGGGGTGGCGGTGGCGCTCTTCCGGGTCGCCGACCGGCGGGACGCCGAACTGGCGGCGCAGCAGGCCAGGAGCCGACCACCGCGCCCAGCGCCGGGTTCGACCGCCAGCCGACCGAGGGCCGTCGGCCTCCGGGACGCCGGCCTCGACGGCGGCCCCGCCCGATCGCGCGCGGACGACGAAGGGCCCCCGGTGGTCCTCCGGGGAGACGGGATCGGGGCGTTCCTCTTCGGAGCCGACCCCGACCAGGTCCTCGCCGGGCTCACGCTGCGCTGGGGCCCGCCCGACGGCGACAGCGGCTGGATCGCCGCCCACAGCCTCACCGTACGGGCCCTGCCCGGGCACCGTGGTCCGGGGGGTGGACTGGCGGGGCTTCACCGTCCTGTTCTCCGACGGCGCCACCCCCCGGGGCCAGGCCGGCACCCGGCACTTCTTCACCTGGCATCTACCAGGTCGACGACCCCGCCCATCCGGCACTCCGACCGGGGCGGGAACCGCCCGGCGCCTGGACACGACCAGCGGGGTGTCGGTCGGGGCGACCGTGCAGGCGCTCCAGGAGGCCTACGCCGACGCCTCGAACTGTTCGACGAGCCCCCCGGCGGCCCCCAGTTCGGCGTCCAGACCTCCGAGGGCGGGCTCTACGGCTCGGTCACCGAGCCTCGACGTCGCCGGCATCGTCCGCTCGATCGTCAGCGGCGGCGGCTGCGGGGAATGAATGAGCGACAGCCGCTGCCCCGGTTGTGGAACGGCCAACTGGGCGGGCCGGAAGTTCTGCGCCGAGTGCGGCATCGCCCTCGACACGATCACGGAGACCTGTGCCCGCTGCGGCGCCACCAACGGTCCGGGGGAGCGGTTCTGCGGCGGGTGCGGCGCATCACTGGGCGTCGCCCCCGGCGGCGCGGTGGCGCGGCCGGCCACCCCGGAGCATCTGGCGGAGAAGATCCGCCGCGAGCGGCGGGCACTGGAAGGCGAGCGCAAGCAGGTCACCGTCCTCTTCGCCGACGTCACCGGCTCGATGGACCTGGCCGCGGGCCTCGGCGCCGAGGACTGGGCCGGGATCATGGACCGCTTCTTCGCCGCTCCTGACGGACAGCGTCCACCGCTTCGACGGGACGGTCGACAAGTTCACCGGCGACGGGGTCATGGCGCTTGTTCGGCGCGCCGGTCGCCTACGAGGACCACGCCCGCCGGGCCTGCCCATGCGGCGCTGGCGCTGGTCGCGGCCGGTCGGCGGCTATGCCGACCGAGCTGCGCCAGACCACTCGGCCTGGCCTTCCATGTGCGCGTCGGGCTCAACTCCGGCGAGGTCGTCGTCGGGCGCATCGGTGACGACGCCCGGCATGGAGTACACCGCCCTGGGTCACACCGTCGGCCTCGCCCAGCGCATGGAGTCCCTGGCCGAGCCGGGCACGGCCTACCTCAGCGAGCACACCGCCCGGCTGGTCACGGGGGCCTTCCGCCTCCGGGATCTCGGCCCGTGCGCGGTCAAGGGAGCCAGTGACCCTGTCCGGGTGCTCCGTCCTGGAAGGCACCGCCCGCCGCCGGCGGGGGCTGTCACGCTCGCCGGGCCGGGTCGCCCCTGGTCGGACGGGCCCACGAGATGGCGGTGCTCGAAGCCGCCCTCGCGCGGGCGCCGAAGCGGGCACGCCCAGGTGGTCGGCGTCGTCGGTGAGCGCCGGTGTCGGCAAGAGCCGCCTGTGCGAGGAGTTCGCCGGGTCCGCGCCCGAGCGGGGCGTGACCGTGCGGCGGCCGCGCGGCCTGTCCCACGCCCGGGCCGTCCCGCTGCTTCCGGTCCTCGACCCTGCTGCGGGACTATCTTCGGGATCACCGACGCCGACACTCCCCGCGCGGCCCGCGAGAAGGATCGCCGGGCCGGCTGCTCCTCCTCGACCCGGGCTTCGCCGACCGCCCTGCCGCTGCTCTTCGATTTCCTCGAGGTTCCCGATCCCGGACCGGCCCGCGCCCCGCCTCTCCGGCCGAAGTCCGCGCATGCGCCACATCCTCGACATCGTCCGGCGAGCTCACGCCGCCGGCGCAGTGAGGGGAGCCGCTCGTCCTGCTGCTGGAGGACCTGCACTGGTTCGACCCCCAGAGCCGCGGCCTTCCTGGAGCGAGCTGATCCGCCTGTATCCGGGCACCCGCACGCTGGTGGTGGCCAATTTCCGGCCCGAGTTCATCCGCCCTGGATGCGCCAGTCCTACTACCGCCCGCTGCCGCTCACCCCCCTGCCGGTCGACGCCGTCGGCGAGCTCCTCGACCGCCTCCTGGGGCCCGACGCCTCCGCTCGCCACCCTCGTCCGCTCACGTCGTCGAGCGCACCGCCGGCAACCCGTTCTTCGTCGAGGAGGTCGTCCGGTCACGCTGGTCGAGGACGGCACCCTCATCGGCGCACCCGGCCGCCTACCACCTGACCCGCCCGCTGGCCGACCTCCGGGTGCCGCCACACCGTCCAGGCCACCCTGGCCGCCCGCATCGACCGTCTCCGCCGACAGGACAAGCGGTCCTCCAGACGGCCGTCGTGATCGGGCGGGCCTTCGCCGAACCGGTGCTCTCGACGGGTGGCCGGCCCGGGCCGGCGACGGTCTCGACGACGTGGTCCTGCGCTCGCCTGTGCGCCGGCGGAGTTCCTCCAGGAGAGCGGCGGACCGCGGCGCCGGCGTGGCGGAGTACCGCTTCTGGCACCCGCTCACCCAGGAGGTGGCCTACGGCTCGCTGCTGACCGAGCGCCGGGCCCGCGCTCCACGCCGCCATCGCCGCGCGCCCTGGTCGAGCTGGAACCGTCCCGCCTCGACGAGTGGCCGCCCTCATCGCCTCGCACTTCGAGCGGAGTGGACAGGCCTTCGAAGCCGCGGCCTGGCACGCCCGGGCGGCGGCCCGCACGGTGCGGAGCGACGTCCACGAAGCGATGGGCTCCTGGCGGCATGCCGTCGCGCTCCTGGAGCGGCTCCCCGAGACGGAGGAGGTGCTCAGCCAGGCGGTGACCGCCCTGACCCGCCTCATCCAGTTCGGCAACCGGAGCGGCCTTCCCCGGGCCGAGACCGATGCCCTCGTGGAGCGGGGCCGGACGCTGGCCGGACGGCTGCCCAACGTCGCGCCGTTGACCGGCGTCATCCAGTTCCACGGCACCCTGAACTTCCGCTTCGGCGACATCAAGGGTGGCCTCGACCGCTACCTCGAAGCGGCCCGGCTGGCCGATACCACCGACGACGTCGCCCTCCAGGCCTGCGCATCGATGTCGCCCCCGGTGATGTACGCCTACATCGGCGACCTGCCCGAAGCCCTCCGCATGGTCGAACGGGTGATCGGCCTGTGCGCCGGCGACGTCGAACGCGGCACCGGCTACGCCGGCTACAGCCCGCTCATCACCAGCCTGCGCTGCCGGGCCGAGCTCCTCGGGTTGATGGGCCGCCTGCCCGAGGCGTTCGACGAACGCGACCATGCCGAGCAGCTCGCCCGCACACGCTCCGAGGCCGAGGCAACGGGCTGGGCCCTCCTCTCCTTCGCCCGCCTCGCCTTCTTTCTCGGCGAACCCCGGGACGCCGTCGAGCGGGCGGCAGAGGCCGTCCGGCTCCTCGAGGAATCGGGCAACCAGCTGATGCAGGTCATGGCCATCCAGAGCCTCGCCTTGGCCGAGGTGGTGGCCGGCCGGTTCGAACACAGCCGGGCGGCGGCCAACCGGGGGCTGGAGATCCTGCGCTCCGGCCGGGGCGCCTTCGACGCGTCCAGCCTCCACTCCCACCTCGCCCGAGCCGAACTGTGCCTGGGAAACGCCCGGCCCGCCCGCCGGGCCGCCGACGAGGCGGTAACGGTGGCCAACGGGCAGCAGGCCCTCCCGCTCCAGGCCCAGGCCCGCTTGACCCGGGCCCATGTCCTGCGACTGACCGGCGAGAAACATGACGCGGTGCTGGACGACGTCACCGCCGGCCTCGCCGCCGTCGAACAGAGCGGCGCCCGGGCTTACGAGCCCTTCCTCCTCGAGGAGCGGGCCCTCGTGCTCGGCGACGGGAACGACCTCCGTCGGGCCCGCGCCCTGTTCGCCGCCATGGGGGCGGTCGGGCACGCCCGGCGGCTGGACGCGCCCACGGGTTGACGCCCGAGGCGGCGCGGCGTCTAGAACGGAAGCCATGGATCCCGCCGCCGCCCTCGACCGCATCGCCTATCTCCTGGAGAAGACCCGCCAGCCGACCTATCGCGTTCGGGCGTTCCGATCGGCGGCCCGGGTCTTACGCGATCTGCCGGCGGGGGAGGCCGAGGCCAGGGCCGCCCACGGCTCGCTCCGGGACCTGGCGGGCATCGGCGAGAAGACGGAGAAAGTCATCACCGAGGCGCTGGCGGGAGAGATCCCGGCCTACCTCCGCCAGCTGGAGGAAGAGCACCAGAAGGACGTGGAGGGCGGCGGCCAGCCGGCGCTCTCCGGCCCCGCCGCCGACCTGCGGGCGGCACTGAGGGGCGACTGCCACACCCACTCCGACTGGTCCGACGGCGGCTCGCCGATCGACGAGATGGCGCGGGCGGCCCGCGATCCTCGGCCACGAGTACATCGTCCTCACCGACCACTCGGGCAGCCTCAAGGTGGCCAAAGGCCTGTCGGCCGAGCGGCTCCGCCGCCAGCTCGACGTGGTCAGTGCGCTCAACGAGGACCTGGCCCCCTTCCGCATCCTGACGGGCATTGAGGTCGACATCCTGGAGGACGGGTCGCTCGACCAGGAAGAGGAGCTCCTGGCCCGGCTCGACGTCGTCGTGGCCAGCGTCCACTCCAAGCTGCGGATGGACCGGGAGGCCATGACCCGGCGGATGGCGGTGGCGGTGGCCAATCCCCACGTCGACGTCCTCGGGCACTGCACCGGCCGGCTGGTGGTGGGCCGGGGCCGGCCCGAGTCGGAGTTCGACGCCGAGCTCATCTTCACCGCCTGTCGCGAGTATGGGACGGCGGTGGAGATCAACTCCCGCCCCGAGCGGCTCGACCCGCCGAAGCGCCTCCTGCGGCTGGCCCTCGAAATGGGCTGCCTGGTGTCGATCGACACCGACGCCCACGCCCCGGGCCAGCTGGAGTGGCAGGTCTACGGCTGTGAGCGGGCCGCCGAGTGCGGCGTGGAGGCCGACCGGGTCATCAACAGCCGCACGGCCGACGACCTCCTGGCCTGGACACGGCTAGCGGGCTAACGCCCGCTACGCCTCTGTTCTGGCGGCTTCGCCGCCCCGGACGGGGCCCCAACCCCGTCCTCCTCCGGAGCGTGGGGCCCCTGCCCCACGCCCGTCCGTGGGGTTTTACCAGCACATTCGCTCGTATCATGAGCGCAGATGCGATCGATCGTCTTCGTCGCCGCGCTGGCCATCACGGTGCTGGTCCCGGCCGTGGCGCTCTATCGCGTGCTGCGGGTGCGGCGGGCGTTCTCCACCGCCGCCGAGCAGGCCACCTACAACGTCCTCCACAAGGCCAACGAGGCGGCGCCGCCGTTCCGGGCCGGGCTGACCAAGGCGGCGGCGGCCAAGTCGCTCCGCGGTCTCCACCAGCTGCTCGGCGCCCCGGCGGTGGCCCTCACCAACGAGACCGAGCTCCTGGCCTGGGACGGTGTGGCCGACCACCACGGCGTCCAGGCCGCCGCCCTGGCCGCCGACGTCGTGGACAGCGGACGGGCCAAGGTCATCACGGCCGCCGAGCTGACCTGCACCGACCCCTACTGCGTCATCCGCTCGGCGGTGATCGTGCCGATCGTGGTCGGTGACGATGTGGTGGGCACGTTGGGCGCCTTCGGGTCCGACACCCGGCCAGGGCTGATCCGGGCCGCCGGGGAGGTGGCCCACTGGGTTTCGACCCAGGTGGAGCTGGCCGAGCTCGACGTGTCGCGGGCCCGGTTGGCCGAGGCCGAGGTGCGGGCCCTGCGGGCCCAGATCTCCCCGCACTTCATCTTCAACGCCATGACGGCCATCGCCAGCTTCGTGCGGTCGGATCCGGAGCGGGCCCGTGATCTCCTGCTGGAGTTCGCCGACTTCACCCGCTACAGCTTCCGGAGCCACGGACAGTTCACGACGCTGGCCGAGGAGCTGCGGTCGATCGACAAGTACCTGGTGCTGGAGCGGGCCCGGTTCGGGGAGCGGCTCCAGGTGACCCTGCAGGTGGCGCCGGAGGTCCTCCCGGTGGCGGTGCCGGTGTTCGTGCTCCAGCCCCTGGTCGAGAACGCCGTCCGCCACGGCCTGGAGAAGAAGCCGGGCCAGGGACACATCACGATCGTGGCCACCGACGCCGGGCCCGAGGCGTGGATCACCGTCGAGGACGACGGAGTGGGGATGGACCCGCAGCTGGTCCGCTCCAGCCTGGCCGGGCGCAACGGCGGCATCGGGCTGTCCAACGTCGACGAGCGGCTCCGCTCGGTCTTCGGGGCCGACTTCGGCCTGGTGGTCGAGACCGCCCTCGGCGCCGGCACCAAGGTCAGCCTGCGCATTCCCAAGTACCGCAGCGGCGTGAGGGCGTCGTGACCACCAACATGGACACGCTCGAGGTCCTCGTCGTCGACGACGAGGAACCGGCGCTGGAGGACCTCGCCTACCTCCTGCGCCAGCATCCCCGCATCGGCACGGTCGTCACCGCCTCCGATGCCACCGAGGCGTTGCGGCGGCTGCGGGACGGGAGCTTCGCGGCGGTGTTCCTCGACATCCGCATGCCGGGCCTCGACGGTCTAGAGCTGGCCCGGGTGCTGTCCCGCTTCGCCCGCCCGCCGGACATCGTCTTCGTCACCGCCTTCGAGCAGCACGCCGTCGAGGCCTTCGAGCTGCAGGCCGTCGACTACCTCCTCAAGCCGGTGCGGCCGGAGCGGCTGTCCGACGCCATCCGGCGCCTCGGCGCCCCGATCAGGGCGCCCGAGGACAACGGCGACGACCTGACCCGCCTCGCCGTCGAGACCGGTGGCCGCACCCGCATGGTCGACCGCGACTCGATCCGCTTCGTGGAGGCCAGCGGCGACTATGTGCGCCTGCACACCGACGACGGCACCTTCCTCGTCCGCACGCCGATCTCGGCGTTGGAGGATTCGTGGCGCGACGCCGGGTTCGTGCGGGTCCACCGCCGGTATCTCATCGCCATCCGCCACGTGACCGAGCTGCGGACGCGGCCGGGCGGCGGGTACGACCTCGTCGTCGCCGGCGAGGAGCTCCCGGTCAGCCGCCGGCACGCCCGGGAGCTGCGGGACCGGCTGTCGCGCAACCCCGGTCGGCCCCGGAAGGCGGGGCCGTGAGCGAGTCGGTAGAACCTGCGAAGCGCGTCGCCGTCCGCAACCCGCGGGGCCGGGCCACCCGGCGGGAGCCGGGCCAGCGGGCCCGGGCCGATCTGGCCGAACAGACCGAGGTCGGCGAGGTCCTGCTCCGTTCCCTCACCCGGGCCCAGCTGATGCTGGCGGTGCGGATCTTCGCCGTGTTCGGGTTCTTCCTCCTCGGCCTGCCGGCGCTGTTCGCCACCCACCCGGGTCTGGCCAACTATCGGGTCTTCGGGCTCCCGCTGCCCTGGCTGGTGCTGGGCGGGGGGGTCTACCCGCTGCTGGTGCTGCTGGCGCTCCTCTACGTGCGGCAGGCGGAGCGGAACGAGCGCGACTTCGTCGAGTTCATCGAGCGGTCGTGACCGGATCTCCCGTGGTCCTGGCGGCGGTGGCGGCCTCGACCATCGCCACCATCCTCATCGGGGCCTACGGCATGCGGGTCGCCCGGACGACGTCAGACTTCTTCGTCGCCTCCCGCACGGTCCGGCCGATGTGGAACGCCTCGGCCATCTCCGGCGAGTACCTGTCGGCGGCGTCCTTCCTCGGGGTGGCCGGCCTCGTCATGAAGTACGGCGTCGACATGCTCTGGTATCCGGTCGGCTTCGCCGCCGGTTACCTCGTGCTGCTTCTGCTGGTGGCGGCGCCGTTGCGCCGCTTCGGCGCCTACACCATCCCCGACTTCGCCGAGGGCCGGCTCGACTCGCTGGTGGTGCGGCGCCTGGCCACCACGTTCGTGCTGCTGATCGGCTGGTTCTATCTCCTCCCCCAGCTCAAGGGGGCGGGGGTGACCCTGCGGGCGATCCTGGGGGCGCCGTACTGGGTGGGGGTGATCGGCGTCGGCGCCGTGATCACCGCCAACGTCTTCTTCGGCGGGATGAAGGGCATCACGTTCGTTCAGGCGTTCCAGTACTGGCTGAAGGTCACGGCCATCTCGTTCCCGGCCATCGTCCTCCTCCTGCACTACCAGGGCGACGGCTCCCCCCGCCTCACCGTCCCCGCCCCACCGAAGTTCCACAGCGAGACGGTGGTCGACGTGCGGGTCGACGCCCGCTTCGAGGTCGACACGGCCACGCCCGTCCGCCTCCGGGGCGAGCTCGACGGAACCCGCCACGGCCCCGATCCAGTGCCGGTGACGCTGACCGCCGGCCGGCACACCGTCGCCGCCGGCGCCGAGGTCGTCTTCCCGGCCGGGGCGCCCGCCCCCCACGCCGTCGGAACGGCCCATGCCGACGGACGCACCTGGAGCCGCCCCTTCGGGCCGGTCAGCAACGAGCGGAGCCACCCGCTGTTCTCCACCTACTCGCTGATGCTGGCCACGTTCCTGGGGACGATGGGGCTGCCCCACATCCTCGTCCGCTTCTACACCAACCCCGACGGGCGGGCAGCCCGGCAGACGACCCTGATCGTCCTGGTCCTGGTCGGCGCCTTCTACCTCTTCCCCGCCGTCTACGGCGCCCTCGGCCGGCTCTACGCCCCCGACCTCTACTTCACGCAGGGGACCGACACCGTCGTGCTCGCCCTGCCGGGCCGGGTCTTCTCCGGTCTCGGCGGGGAAGTGCTGTCGGGGCTGGTGGCGGCCGGGGCCTTCGCCGCCTTCATCTCGACCGCCTCGGGGCTGTTGATCTCGGTGGCCGGCGCCCTGGGCCAGGACGTCTTCAAGGGTCAGGTGACCGACTTCCGGCGGGGGGCGGCGGTGGCCGGCACGGTGGCCATCGCCTTCGGCCTGCTGGTCGAGCGGTTCGACATCAACCTGCTGGTCGGCTGGGCCTTCGCCATCGCCGCCTCCAGCTTCTGCCCCCTCCTGGTGCTCGGCATCTGGTGGCGGGGCCTGACCGCGGCCGGCGCCGGCGCCGGCCTCGCCGTGGGCGGCGGGCTGGCGTCGGCCGCCATCCTCGTCACGATGCTGGTCGACCCCGGCCCGGGCTGGGCCGAGGCGCTGCTGGGCCAGCCAGCCGCCTGGTCGGTGCCGGCCGCCTTCCTGACGATGGTGGTGGTGTCCCGTCTCACCGCCCGGCGCCTGCCCACCGAGGTGGGAGCCAAGATGGTGACCATGCACACCCCGGAGGCGCTGGGGCTGGGGCGGAGCTATCGCGACTAGCGGTAGCGTGACGCCATGGGTCTGTGGCAGCGGTTCTCCATGCTCTTCAAGGCCAAGGCCAACAAGGCTCTCGACCGGGTCGAGGATCCGCGGGAGACGCTGGACTACTCGTACCAACGCCAGCTGGAGATGCACCAGAAGGTCAAACGCGGCCTGCTCGACGTGGCCACGGCTCGCAAACGCCTGGAGATGCAGGGGGAGCAGTTGCAGGCCAAGGCGGCCAAGCTGCACGAGCAGGCCAAGCTGGCCATGGAGGCCGGCCGGGAGGACCTGGCCCGGGAGGCCCTCACCCGCCGGGCGGCGATCGAGCCGGAGCTGGAGCCCCTCAAGGCCCAGCACGCCGCGCTCCAGGCGGAGGAGGCGAAGCTGACCGAGGCGTCCCGGCGCCTCCAGGCGCACCTCGATGCCTTCCGTGTCCGCAAGGAGACGATCAAGGCGACCTACACCGCCGCCGAGGCCCAGACCAAGGTCGGCGAGGCCCTGTCGGGCCTGTCGGAGGAGATGGGCGACATCGGGCTGACCGTGCAGCGGGCCGAGGACAAGACGGCCACGCTCCAAGCCCGGTCGGGCGCCATCGACGAACTGCTGGCGTCGGGGGCGCTCGACGACCTCTCGATGTCGGGCGACCGGATCGAAGCCGAGCTGGGGCGGGCGGTGGCCGCTTCCGAGGTCGAAGCCGAGCTGGCCAAGCTGAAGGCGGAGCTGCCCTCCCACGAGCCTCCCAAAGCACTCGAATAACCACTCATCGCATCCCCCGGGGCCCCGTGTGAGCGGGAGCCCAGGTTGGGAATAGCCTCCTGGTCAGCAAGTTTCGACGCGTGCGAAGTGGCAAGGGGGAGAACGACGTGCCCGAGAACCCGACCATCGATGCGCTGTCCCACGAGGACCGCAAGTTCCCGCCGCCGCCGGAGTTCGCCGCTCAGGCCAACTGCGACGAGTCCATCTACGAGGAGGCGAAGGACCTCGACTCGTTCTGGACCAAGCAGGCCGAGCGGGTCAAGTGGCGGAAGCAGTGGAGCCAGGTGCTCGACTGGTCGGACGCGCCGTTCGCCAAGTGGTTCGTCGACGCCACCCTCAACATCTCCGAGAGCTGCCTCGACCAACACCTCGCCGAGCGGGGCGACAAGGTCGCCTACCACTGGGAGGGTGAGCCCGGCGACAGCCGGTCCATCACCTACCGGGAACTGCACGAAGAGGTCTGCAAGACGGCCAACGCCCTCGCCTCCCTCGGGGTGACCAAGGGCGACCGGGTGGCCATCTACATGGGGATGATCCCCGAGCTACCGGTAGCCATGCTGGCCTGCGCCCGCCTCGGCGCCATCCACGGCGTGGTCTTCGGCGGCTTCTCGTCCGACTCGCTGCGCGACCGCATCAACGACGCCGAGGCCAAGGTGCTCATCACCTGCGACGGCGCCTGGCGGGCCGGCAAGGTCGTCCCCCTGAAGGAGATGGCCGACGCCTCCCTGGCCGAGACACCGTCGATCGAGAAGGTCCTCGTGCTCCGCCGGACCGAGAGCGACGTCAACATGGTCGAGGGCCGCGACGTCTGGTGGCACGACCTCGTGCCCGGCCAGTCCGCCGAGCACGACGCGGTCGAGATGGACTCCGAGGACATGCTTTTCATCCTCTACACGTCCGGCACGACGGCGAAGCCGAAGGGCATCGTGCACACCACCGGGGGTTACGCCGTTGGCACGGCCTACACCAGCCATTACGTCTTCGACCTCAAGCCCGACGACGTCTACTGGTGCACCGCCGACATCGGCTGGGTCACCGGGCACAGCTACATCGTCTACGGCCCGCTGATCAACGGGGCGACGTCGGTGCTGTTCGAGGGGGTGCCGCAGTACCCGGACAAGGACCGGTTCTGGGACATCGTCGAGAAGTACAAGGTCTCGATCCTCTACACCGCTCCGACCGCCATCCGGTCGTTCGTGAAGTGGGGCGACGAGTACCCCGGCAAGCACGACCTGTCCAGCCTGCGCCTCCTCGGCACGGTCGGCGAGCCGATCGGCCCCGAGACCTGGATGTGGTACCACAAGGTGATCGGCCAGGAGCGCTGCCCGATCGTCGACACGTGGTGGCAGACGGAGACGGGGATGATCCTCATCGCGCCACTGCCGGGCGTCACCGCCACGATGCCGAGCTCGGCCACGTTCCCCCTGCCGGGGGTGGGGGCCGACATCTTCGACGACGAGGGCAACAGCGTGCCGTTCGGCGGCGGCGGCTACCTCACCCTCACCCAGCCGTGGCCGGCCATGCTCCGCACGCTCTACAAGGAGCCGGACCGGTTCAAGGAGGTCTACTGGAGCCGGTTCTCCAAGCCCGAGGAGAACAAGTGGGTCTACTTCGCCGGCGACGGCGCCAAGCGCGACGAAGACGGCTACCTCTGGCTCCTCGGCCGCGTCGACGACGTCATGAACATCTCGGGACACCGGATCTCGACCCTCGAAGTGGAGTCGGCCCTCGTCGACCACCCGGCGGTGGCCGAGGCGGCCGTCGTAGGCCGGGCCGACGAGAACACCGGTCAGGCCATCGCCGCCTTCTGCACCCTGAAGGGGACGGCCGTCGGCGACGAGGATCTGATCAAGGAGATCCGCAATCACGTCGCCAGCAAGATCGGGAAGATCGCCCGTCCGGCGTCCATCGTCTTCACCGACGAGCTGCCCAAGACCCGGTCGGGCAAGATCATGCGCCGGCTGCTGAAGGACATCTCCGAGAAGCGCCAGCTGGGCGACGTGACGACCCTCGCCAACCAGGGCGTGGTCAGCGAACTGGCCAACCTGGCGGCGGAGGCCAAGGCCGCCGACGACGATTAGGCGATGGCGCCTCCCGAGGCATGACGAAGGGGCCGGCCCGAAGGCCGGCCCCTTCTTATTCCTGGGTTCAGACGGCGGTTCTTGTCAAGTGGCCGGGGCGGTTGGTGACTCCCCTTTCCCTTCCGCTCCCGACCCGAACCCTGTCGTATGCGCCGCGGCGTCTGCCCCTTGTGTGGCCCGTAGGGCTTCGAGTTCGTCCCAGATCCGTACGTCTCTCGTCTCTTTGAGTGTCAGGGATCCGACGACGAACGTAATTGCCGCGATGGCGCTCGGGTAGGCGAGCCCCCAGTACAGGCTCTTGGTGGCGGCGCACACGTAGAGGCCGGTGAGCGGCACCAGGCCGCCGAACACGCCGTTGCCGATGTGGTAGGGCAGCGACAGCGACGTGTAGCGGACCTTGGCCGGGAAGGCCTCCACCAGGTAGGCGGCCATCGGGCCGTAGACCATGCACACGAAGATCATCTGGATGAACACCAGGATGACCAGCGTGACGTAGTCCGGGCTCGAGGCCGTGGAGGCCACCACCTTGTTCCCGGCGGCGTCGAAGCCGGCCAGCGTGCGCTCGCCGATGGCGTTCTTCGCCTCCGCCAGCGTGACCACACCGGTGTTGGCCGCGCTCACGATGGCCTTGTAGATGGGCAGGTAGAAGACGGCGCCCAGGCCGCAGCCGGCCATGATGATCCACTTGCGGCCGATGCGGTCCGAGAGGCTGCCGAAGAACGTGAACATCGGCATGGCCAGCAGGATGGCGATGGCGATGACCACCCGGGCCTCGGTCTTGGGGACCTGCATGATCGTCTGCAGGTAGAACAGGGCGTAGAACTGGCCCGTGTACCACACCACCCCCTGGCCGGCGGTGGCGCCGAAGAGGGTGCGGGCGATCCGCCACCGGTTCGCCTTGCTGCTGAAGGCGTCCTTGAGCGGGTTCGTCGACGTCTTGCCCTGGGCCTTGAGGCCCGAGAAGATCGGCGACTCCTTCATCTTGAGGCGGATGTAGAGCGAGATGGCGACGAGGAAGGCCGAGGCCAGGAACGGGATCCGCCAGCCCCAGTCGGCGAAGTCCTTGGCCCCCAACCACCGCTCGATCACGACCACCACGATGATGGCGATGAACAGGCCCAGCGTGGCGGTGATCTGGATGAAGCTGGTGTAGAAGCCCCGACGTTTGTCAGGCACGTGTTCGGCCACGTAGATGGCCGCCCCGCCGTACTCGCCGCCCAGGGCCAGGCCCTGGAGGATCCTGAAAACGATCAGTAAGACGGGTGCTAGATACCCGATGGTTTTGAACGACGGTAAGCAGCCGACGAGGAAGGTGCAGCTCCCCATGATGACCAGCGTCACCAGGAAGGCGTACTTGCGGCCCACCAGGTCGCCGATGCGGCCGAAGAACAGCGCCCCGAAGGGTCGCACCATGAAGCCGACGGCGAACGTCGACAGGTACAGCAACAGCTGCACCGTCTCATTCCCCGCCGGGTAGAACCGGGGCGCGATGGTCGTGGCCAGCGTCCCGAAGATGTAGAAGTCGTACCACTCGATGACCGTTCCGGCGGAGGAGGCGCCGATCACGTTCCAGATCTTGTAGTCCTTCCGGGCGATCTCCTCGGCGGTCATGAGATCGTCGGATCTCGCTACCACATTCGGTACCCCCTGTGTCCTGACACTGCTTCAGCGCCCACAGTAAGTTCGGGTCGACGTTCGTCGCACTGGGGAAGCGCCGAGCGTGGCGGAGTCTGCGGCAAATGGCACCTGTCCGGCGACGAACGGGCCGGATACGGTCGCCGTCGTGATCGACCTCCACACCCACTCCACCGCCTCCGACGGGTCCGACGCCCCGGCCATCCTCATGGAGCGGGCGTCTCGGGTCGGCCTCTCCGCCATCGCCCTCACCGACCACGACACGGTCGAGGGCCTGGCCGAGGCCCGGGCGGCGGCGGCCGACGCCGGCGTCCGGCTGGTCGAGGGCTGCGAGCTGTCCTGCGAGGTCGGCCGGGCCACGATGCATCTGCTCGTGTACTTCCTGTCCGACGGGCCCGGCCCGCTGCAGGACCGGCTGGGCGCCCTGCAGGCGGCCCGGGCCGACCGCAACCGGCGGATCGTGGCCGTGCTGGCCGCCCGCGGGATCGACGTGACGCTGGAGGAGATCCTCGAGGAGGCCGGTGGTGGGTCGGTGGGCCGGCCGCATGTCGCCGGGGTGCTCGTCCGCAAGGGTTACGTCGGCTCGGTCCAGGAAGCGTTCGACGTGTGGCTCGGCAAGGGGAAGCCGGCCTACCTCGACCGGGAGCGGCTCCTGCCGGCCGAGGCCATCGCCCTGGCCCACGCCTCCGGAGCGGTGACGGTGCTGGCCCATCCGACCTCGCTGGGCTTCGACGGGCCGGCCCTGGAACGCTTCGTCGCCGGTCTCGCCGCCGACGGCCTCGACGGCCTGGAATGCGAGTACGGCCGCTATCCGTTGGAGCTGCGGGCCGCGCTGGCCGGGATGGCCGGCCGGCTCGGCCTGGCCGTGACCGGCGGCAGCGACTACCACGGCCGCTACAAGCCCGACCTGGCCCTGGGCACCGGCCTGGGGGACCTTGCCGTGCCGGACGAGCTACTCGACGCCCTCGAAGCCCGTCGGCCCTGACTCCGGGGCATCGCCCGACGGCGGCGACGAATGAACGACGGATCGCTCAGCCGACCGGAGCGACGCCCCCGGCCAGGGCCGACGGGAGAGCGTCGCGCCAGGCCCGCTCGGCCTCGGCCAGGCCGACATCGAAGCCGCCCGTCCACACGAGCCGGTCGCCGCCGGTCCCGCCGATCACCGCCGCCGGCACACCGGCGGCCGCGGCGCGGCCCAGGATCTCGTCGAGGCGGGCCTCGTCGGCCGCCACCACGACCCGGTTGGCCGACTCCGAGAAGCAGGCGACGGCCGGCGCGAGGCCGGCCAGGCTGCCGGCCGGCTCCACCGTGAACCCGCAGCCGCCGGCGATGGCCATCTCGGCCAGCGCCACCGCCAGCCCGCCGTCGGAGCAGTCGTGGACACCGGCCACGACCCTCTCGCCGACCAGGGCGGCCACCAGGCCGCAGAGCCGGGCGCCGGCGGCGACATCAGCCGCCGGGGGCATCCCGCCGAGGAGGTCGTGGCGGCCGGCGGCCCATTCGCTGCCGCCCAGCTCAGGGGCGGTGTCGCCCAGGACGACGATGCGCCGGCCGGGCGTCAGCGCCGCCGGAGGGAGCCGCTCCGCCAGCCGGTCGATGAGCCCGACGACGCCGACCACCGGCGTGGGGTGGATGTCCGCCCCGCCCGACTCGTTGTAGAAGCTGACGTTGCCGCCGATGACGGGCAGGTCGAGCGCCCGGCAGGCCTCCGCCATCCCGTCCACCACCTCGGCGAACTGCCACATCACCTCGGGGTGCTCGGGGTTGCCGAAGTTCAAGCAGTTGACCAGGGCCAGCGGCCGGGCCCCGGTACAGGCCACGTTGCGGGCGGCCTCCAGCACCGCCAGCGCTCCGCCGGTGCGGGGGTCGAGCAGGCAGAACCGGGCCTTCCCGTCGGTGGTGAGGGCCAGGGCCTTCCCCGTCTCCCGCAGCCGGAGCACGGCGGCGTCGCTCCCCGGTCCGTGCACCGTGTTGAGGAACAGCTGGTGGTCGTACTGGCGCCACACCCACGACGAGTCGCCGATGTTGGGCAGCGAGAGGAGCCCGATCAGCTCAGGTCCGAGGTCGGTCCCGGCCGGGAACCGTTCGGTCAACGCCGGAGCGGGGTCGGCGGCGACGAGGGCGTCCTGGTTCGCCGGTCGGGCCAGTGGCCGGTCGTAGATCGGGCCGTCGCCCAGGCTGGCGCCGGGGACGTCGGCCAGGGCCTCGCCCGTTCCGCCGTCGAACCCCGGGGGGTCGAGGGGGGAGTCCCCCCGGAGTGAACTGTCATAGACCCGGAAGCGCCCGGTGCCGGTCACCCGGCCCACCACCGAGGCCCGGATCTCCCATCGCTGGCAGAGGGCGAGCACCTCGTCGAGGTTCTCGGGAGTGACGATGGCCAGCATCCGCTCCTGGCTCTCGGAGATCATCACCTCCACCGGATCCATCCCCGGCTCCCGGCGGGGCACCCGGGCGATGTCGACGTCCATGCCCATCCCGGCCTTGGACGACGTCTCCGAGGCGGCGCAGGACAGGCCTCCGGCGCCGAGGTCCTGCACGCCGACGGCCAGCCCGGAGTCGAGCAGGGCCAGGCACGCCTCGATCAGCTTCTTCTCCTCGAAGGGATCGCCGACCTGGACCGACGGACGCTTGTCGGCCGCCGATTCGTCGAATCCGGCCGAGGCCAGGATGCTGGCGCCGCCGATGCCGTCACGCCCGGTGGAGGCGCCGAGCAGCACGGCGAGATTCCCTTCCCCCTCCGCCCGGGCCAGGACCAGCCGTTCTTTGGGGAGCACCCCGAGACAGAAAACGTTCACCAGGGGATTGGCGCTGTAACAGGGGTCAAAGACGATCTCGCCACCCACTGTGGGCACCCCCACGGAGTTCCCATAGCTGGAGATCCCGGCGACCACGCCTTCAACCAGATAACGGTTGCGAGCGACGTCGAGGGGGCCGAATCGGAGCGGGTCCATGAGAGCGATAGGACGAGCACCCATGGAAAAAATGTCACGGATGATCCCGCCGACGCCGGTGGCGGCACCCTGGTGCGGTTCCACGGCGGAGGGATGGTTGTGGCTCTCAATCCGCAGGGCCACGGCCAGGTCGTCCCCGACGTCGATGACGCCGGCGCCCTCGCCCGGCCCGACCAGCACCCAGGGCGCCTCGGTGGGAAAACGGCCCAGGTGCTTACGGGACGACTTGTAGGAACAGTGCTCGGACCACATCACCGAGTACATGGCCAGCTCGAGGTCGGACGGGTCGCGCCCCAGCAGGCGCACGATGGCGCTCAACTCGTCGTCGGTCATTCCCAGCAGGCGGTGTCTCGGCTCGTCCACGGAACGGATCGTAACCGGACCGCTGAAAGCGAGCGATTTGCTCTTGTCTATTGGTCGATCACGCACCAAGATGTGCTAGATATCGAGAAATGACGTTTTCGAGGAAAGCAGGAATCAGGTGAGCCCCAGAGCATCTGCAGCCGAGGCGAAGGCGCCCGCCAAGCGTAAGCGGTCCCCCATGTCCAACGAGCACAAGCAGGCGTTGGCGGAGGGGCGGGAACAGGGCCGTGGCGTGCGGCTTTACCTCGAAGCGCTGGAGAAGAACCGCCCGAAGCGGGGGCGAAAGCGCACGTCGGATTCCATCACCAAACGGCTCGACACCATCGAGCAGCGCTTGCTCGACGCCGACCCGCTCACCCGGCTGCACCTGATCCAGGAGCGGCTCAACCTCCAGAACGAGTTGGAGAGCCTGAAGGCGAAAACCGACCTCACGGAACTCGAAAAAGGCTTCATCACTGCAGCCAAGAGCTACGGCGAGCGCAAGGGCATCACGCACGCCGCTTGGCGGGCGCTCGGCGTCCCGCCCGACGTGCTACGGAAAGCCGGGATCAGCCGCGGGGCTTAACCGCTAGGAGCCGAACTCGAAGCCCAGGTCGGGCGCGCCCAGCACGGCAAAGAAGGGGATCTGGCGCGCTTCGAGCGCCGGCCCGAGCTCCCCGCCCCGGTCGAGGAGGCAGGCCGCCCCGACCACCACACCGCCGAACTCCACGATGGCGTCGAGGGCCGCCACGGTGCTGCCGCCGGTCGTCACCGCGTCGTCGACCACCAGCACCCGGTCTCCCGGTTTGATCGGCCCGGCCATCCGGCCGCCAGCGCCGTGGCCCTTGGCCTCCTTGCGGACAGCGAAGGCCCGCTTCCCGGAGCAGGCGGCCACGGCCAGCGCCACCGGGTCGGCCCCCAGCGTCAGGCCCCCGACGGCGTCGAAGGCGAGGTCGCCCACGGCCTCGAGTACGGCCCGCCCCACGGTCTCGACGCAATCGCCCCGGTAGGTCACCTGCCGGGCGTCGAGGTACCACTTCGACTGGCGGCCGGAGGCCAGCGTGAACTCGCCTTCCCGCAGGGAGAACCGCTGAAGGTCGGCCAGCAGCTCGGCGGTGGCCGGCCCTCTCACCGCCGCGACCCCCTCACAGCAGCCCACCCAGCAGGACGGCGCCGTCGGTCGATCCGAGGATGGGTTCGGACGCCCGTTCGGGGTGCGGCATCAATCCGACGACATTGCGGCCTTCATTGCAGATCCCGGCGATGTCGTCGAGGCTCCCATTGGGGTTCTCGACGTAGCGCAGAACGATTTGGTCGTTCTCCCGGAGCCCTTTGAGGGTGCCCTCATCACACACGAAGTTGCCCTCGAAATGGTTGATCGGGATTCGCAGGATCTGGCCGGGTTCCGCCTTGCGGGTCAGGACCGTCGACGTCGTCTCGACCCGCAACTCCACGGTTTCGCAGCGGAACTTGAGCCCGGCGTTCTTCTGCAATGCACCGGCCAGCAATCCGGCTTCGCAGAGGATCTGGAAGCCGTTGCAGATACCGACCACCGGGCCGCCCGTCCGGGCGAATTCGGCCACGGCGTCCATGACGGGTGAGAAGCGGGCGATGGCCCCCGTTCGCAGGTAATCACCGTGGGCGAATCCGCCGGCCAGCACCACGGCATCGGCTGTGCCCACGGTGCGGTCGGCATGCCAGAGCATTTCCGGTTCGCCGCCCAGGACCTTGACGGCCCAGGCCACGTCCTGCTCGCAGTTGGTGCCGGGGAACATGACGACCCCGACCCGCCGGCTCATGCGTTCTCCACGGCCATCCCCGGGGGTAGGGGGGTGCCCCCCGGAAAGACAGCGATGGTGAAGTCCTCGATGACGGGGTTGGCCAGGAGCCTCCGGCACATCTCCTCGACCTGGGCCCGGGCGCTGTCCTCGTCGGGGGCCTCGACCGCCAGGCGGATGCTCTTGCCGACCCGCACGTGCCGGACGTTGGCGTAGCCGAGGGCGGGCAGCGCCCGCTCGATCACGCCGCCCTGGGGGTCGAGGATGCCGGGCCGGTGCCCGACCTCGATGCGAGCCTCGTAGATGTTCAATCCCCCACCCCGTACCAGTCGGCGAAGCTTTTCTCCGTCAGCCGCTCGTAGGCCTCGACGTAGCGGGACCGGGTGCCCTCGACCACATTGTCGGGCAGGGACGGCGGGGGCGGTGTGCCGTTCCACCCTTCGTCGAGGAGGTACTGGCGGACGAACTGCTTGTCGAAGCTCGGGGGTGACGTACCGGGCTCGTACTCGTCGGCGGGCCAGAACCGCGACGAGTCGGGCGTGAGGATCTCGTCGATGAGCAGTAGTTGCCCGTCGATCGTCCCGAACTCGAGCTTCGTATCGGCCAGCAGGATGCCCCGCGGTCGAGGCGACGGTCGTGCCGTACTTGTAGATGGCGATCGAGAGGTCGCACAGCTCCTCGTAGCGGCTCCTGGCCGACGAGGCCGATGGCGTCGTCGCGGGTCAGGGCCGTGTCGTGACCCTCATCCGCCTTGGTGGTGGGCGTGAAGATCGGCTCGGGCAGCGGCTCGGCCAGGACCATGCCGGCCGGCAGCGGCTCCCCGTTGACCGTGCCCTGCTTCTGGTACTCCGACCAGGCCGAGCCGAACAGGTAGCCCCGCACCACGCACTCCATGAGCACCGGCCGGGCCGCCCTGACCATCATCGCCCGGCCGGCGGCGTCGGGCCCGGCCGTCTCCGGGAAGTCGGTCGGGTCGGCCGAGATCAGGTGGTTGGGCACGAGGTCCGACGTCTTGTCGAACCAGAAGGTGGAGAGGCCGGTCAGCACGCGGCCCTTGTCGGGAATCGGTTCTTCGAGGACGACGTCGAAGGCCGAGATCCGGTCCGACGCCACCATGAGCAGGCGGTCGTGCCCGATCTCGTAGACGTCGCGCACCTTCCCCGAACGGAGCTTGGGGAGGCCGATGGAGCTCACAGCGGGACCTCGTTTCTGTCAGTCGAACAGGTCGGGCTCGGGGGCGTCGAGCGCGTCGAAGACGCGGCCGGCGTTGGCCAGGGCGGCTTTCAGGTCGAAGCAGGCGGCCAGGCGCTGGTCGGACAGGCGGCTCGTGACCTCGGCGTCGGCCCGCAGGATCTCGAGGAACGGCCGCCGCTCCTCCCAGGCGGCCATGGCCGCCCGCTGCGTGATGCGGTAGGCGGAGTCGCGTTCGAGACCAGAGGAGACGAGGGCCAGGAGGACGGGCTGACTGAACACCAGACCGTAGGACCGTTCGAGGTTCTCGGCCATCCGCTCGGGGAAGACCTCGAGGCCCTCGACGATCTCCTTGAACTTCACCAGCAGGTAGTAGGCCAGCAGGGAGGAGTCGGGCAGGACGACGCGCTCCACGCTGGAGTGGGAGATGTCGCGCTCGTGCCACAGGGCGACGTTCTCCAGCGAGGCCACGAGGTTGGACCGCACCACCCGGGCCAGGCCGCAGAGCTGTTCGCACCGTACCGGGTTGCGCTTGTGGGGCATGGCGCTCGAGCCCTTCTGGGCTCCCTTGCGGAACGGTTCGGACGCTTCGCCGACCTCGGTGCGCTGGAGGTGACGGATCTCGAGGGCGAAGGCCTCGACGGCCGCGGCCACGGAGGCGCAGGCGTAGGCGAACTCGGCGTGGCGGTCGCGGGCCAGCACCTGGGTGGCCGGCACCGGCCGGAGGCCCAGCCGCTGGCAGACGTAGCGCTCCACCGCCGGATCGACGTTGGAGTAGGTGCCGACGGCGCCCGACAACTTGCCGACGCTGACGGCGTGGCGGGCCCGGATCAGGCGGTCGCGGTCGCGGCGGACCTGGAGGGCCCACAGGGCCAGCTTGGCGCCCATGGTGGTCGGTTCGGCGTGGATGCCGTGCGTGCGCCCCACCATGGGGACGTCGCGGAGGTCACGGGCCCGGTCGGCGATGGCTCCCTCGAGGGCGGTGGCGGCGTCGACGAGGAGGGTGGCGGCCCGGCTGAGGGTGAGGGAGAGGGCGGTGTCGACGACGTCGGAGGACGTGAGGCCGTAGTGGACCCACGCCCCGGCCGGCTGGCCGACCCGGGTGGCGACGATATCGACGAAGGCGGCCACGTCGTGGTTGGTGATCCGCTCCCGGGCTTCGATCTCGGCCACGTCGGCGGCCGTGACCATGCCGGCAGTGCGTTCCCGGATGGTGGTCACGTCGTCGGCCGGGACGGTGCCGAGCAGCGACCAGGCCTCCACCGCCAGGATCTCGACCTCCAGCCAGGTGGAGAACCGAGCCTCGTCACTCCACAGGGCGGCCATCTCCGGCAGCGAGTAGCGGGGAATCACGAGGCCCCTCCGGCGTCGCTCCCGGCGGCGGCGGCGATGTCGCGGCGGTACTGCAGGCCCGGCCACGAGATCCGCCCGGCGGCCTCGTAGGCCCGAGCCCGGGCCTCGGCCAGGGTCGGGCCCAGGCCCGTCACGTTGAGGACGCGCCCGCCGGCGGTGCGGATCTCGCCCGGCCGCTCCCCGGCGGCGGTGCCGGCGTGGAACACCGTCACGCCCTCGACGCCGGCGGCGTCGTCGAGGCCGGAGATGACGTCGCCGGTGCGGGGGGCGGCGGGGTAACCCTCGGAGGCCAGCACGACCGTCACGGCCGCGTCGTCGCGCCACTGCAGCGGCGTGGTGAGGTTCCCGGCCGCCGCCTCGGCCAGGTGGGCGCCCAGATCGGAAGACAGCCGGGGTATCACCACCTGACATTCGGGGTCGCCGAAGCGCACGTTGTACTCCAGGATCTTGGGGCCGTCGGGGGTCAGCATCAGCCCGGCGTAGAGAACGCCCCGGTACGGAACGCCCCGCCGCCCGAGAGTCTCCAGCGTAGGGGCGACGGCCTTGGCCATGACCTCTTCGACAATGTCGGGTCCCACGATCGGGACGGGCGAGTAGGCGCCCATGCCGCCCGTATTGGGGCCGGCGTCGCCGTCGCCGATCCGCTTGAAGTCCTGGGCCGGGGCCAGGGGGACGGCGGCGCGGCCGTCGCACAGCACGAGCAGCGACAGCTCCGGGCCGGTGAGGCCCTCCTCGATGACGACGGTGCGGCCGGCGTCGCCGAAGGCCTCGCCCGACAGGTAGGCCCGCACCGCCTCCCGGGCCTCGTTCCGGTCGGTGGTGACGACCACACCCTTGCCGGCGGCCAGCCCGTCCGTCTTCACGACGAACAGCCCGCCCATCGTGTCGAGGAAGTTGAGGGCAGCCATCTCCCCCGCCCGTTCCTTCGAGTTGTTGGCGAAGACGCCGTAGCGGGCGGTGGGCACGCCGGCTTCGTGAAGCACGTCCTTCATCCAGGCCTTCGACCCTTCGAGGCGGGCGGCGGCGGCCCGGGGGCCGAAGGCGAGCCGGCCCCGGGCCTCGACGGCGTCGACGGCGCCCGCCACCAGCGGCACCTCGGGGCCGACGACGACAAGGTCGGCGGCCACCTCGTCGGCGAGATCGGCCACCGCACCGGCGTCACCGGCCTCGACGGGGAGGCAGCGCCCGAGGGCGGCGATCCCCGGGTTGCCCGGAGCGCCGATCACCTCGTCGACCGTCGGCGACTGGGCCAAGGCGTGGGCCAGGGCGTGTTCCCGCCCTCCCGATCCGACGACCAGAACGCGCACTGAGTGCCCGCTCCTCAAGCGGCGGCCGGCATCACGACCGTCTGGCCGCGGGCCGGGCCCACCGAGCAGAACGAGACGGGCACGCCGACCAGCGCCTCGATGGCCTCGACGTAGGCGCGGGCTTCGGCCGGAAGGTCCTCGAACCGGTTGACCGCCCCGATCTCGGCCCCCCACCCGGGCACCGTCTCGTAGATGGGCCGGACCTTGTGGAGCACCGACTGGTGGTAGGGCACATGGTCGTACCGCTGCCCGGTCTCGTCCTCGTAGGCGACACAGATCTTGAGCTCGGGGAGCGGGGCGAGCACGTCGAGCTTGGTCAGGGCCAGCTCCGTCAGGCTGTTGAGCCGGGCGGCGTGGCGGAGCATGACCGTGTCGAGCCAGCCCGGGCGGCGGCGGCGGCCGGTGTTGGTGCCGTACTCACCGCCGCGGTCGACGAGGAGGTCGCCGACCTCGTCGAACAGCTCGGTGGGGAAAGGGCCGCTGCCCACGCGAGTCACATAGGCCTTGGCCACGCCGATGATCCGGGTGATGTCACGGGGGCCGACGCCGGCCCCCGTGCAGGCACCGCCGGCCACCGGGTTCGACGACGTGACGTAGGGATAGGTGCCGTGGTCGAGGTCGAGGAACGTGGCCTGGGCGCCTTCGAAGAGGATGTTCTGCCCGGCTTCGAGGGCCTCGTGGATGAGCTGGACGGTGTCGCTGATCATCGGTTCGAGCCGCTCCAGGTACGACCGGTAGCGGGTGAAGATCTCGGCCGCCTTCAGGGGCAACCGGTTGTAGACCTTGGCCAGCACACCGTTCTTCTCGCGGAGCGCCAGGTCGAGCTTGGCCGAGAAGATCTTCTCGTCGAGCAGGTCCTGCACCCGGATCCCGACCCGGGTGGCCTTGTCGGCGTAGGCCGGGCCGATGCCCCGCTTCGTCGTCCCCAGCTTGTTCTTGCCCAGGAACCGCTCGGTGACCTTATCGAGCTCCTGGTGGTACGGCATGATCAGGTGGGCGTTTCCCGAGAGCCGCAGGCGCGACGTGTCGATGCCCTTGCCCTCCAGCATGTCGAGCTCGGCCAGGAGGACGGCCGGGTCGACCACGACGCCGTTGCCGATGACTGGAATGACGTGGGGGTAGAGGATCCCCGACGGGACGAGCTGGAGGGCCAGGGTGTGGCCGTCGGCGATGATGGTGTGACCGGCGTTGTGGCCGCCCTGGTAGCGGACGACCATCGCCATGTCGTCGCAGAGGAGGTCGGTGAACCGGCCCTTGCCTTCGTCGCCCCACTGGGTGCCGACGATCACCGTGCCCGGCACGACAGCCCCCTCGGAAGCCCCTCAGTTGTCACGTGTCCGCAGGTTAATCGGTGTTTCGCCGAAGCTTCTCGTCCAGGGTGACCGACACGATCTCCCGGCCGGGCGGGCCCATCTGCTTGCCGGTCAGTCGCTCCATGACGGAGATGGCGACCGGGCCCGTCTCGACGAGACCGGTGTAGAGCAGGTAACCGGCCAGCACCCCGCACAGCCGGTCCCCGAACTCCTCGAGGTGGACGATGATCGTCTGCTCCGGGTCGTCGAGCAGGTCGGCGACGGCGCCGTACACGTCGGGGAGGAGCACGGCCAGGTCGCCGCCGGCCACGCCGAGCGGGACCTGCAGGTGGGGCAGGCTCAGCTCGTCGTAGGCGTGGAGGTTGTGGGGGGAGTCGAGCAGCGACACGATCATCGTGAAGCCGTGCTCCCGGAGCCAGATGAGCTCTTCGAGCCGGCGGACCTTGCGGTGGTTGCGGGCGTAGCCGCCGGGCCGCTCGCAGGCGGCCATGCGGTCCTTGATGACCCAGCGGAACATGCGGGGCTCGATGCCCCGGGCCCACTTGCCCTTCATGGGCTTCATGGGGTTCAGCGGGTTGGTGGGGTTGGTCGGGCTCACGACGCCGCCGCCACGGCTCCGAGCAGCCGCACCGCCTCCACCGCCGGGGCGACGTCGTGGACCCGCACCATCGAGGCGCCCCGGTCGAGCGCCCACACGACGGCGGCCAGCGTGCCGTCCTCCCGCTCCTCGACCGGCAGGGGCGCCCCCGGCGGGCCGCCGGCCACGCCGATGAAGCCCTTGCGGGACGGGCCGACCAGCACCGGGACGCCCGCCGCCTCGACGATGTCACCCAGGCGGGCCAGCAGCGTGAGGTTGTGGCCGACCGTCTTGCCGAACCCGAGACCGGGGTCGGCCATGAGTTCGCCGTCGGGGATGCCGGCCTGGTGGGCGGCTTCCCGCCGTTCGGCCAGGAAGGCGCCGACCTCGGCGACGATGTCCTCGTAGCGGGGGTCGATCTGCATGGTGGCCGGCGTGCCCTGCATGTGCATGAATACGTAGCCCGCCTGTGCCTCGGCCACCAGGCGCATCATGGCCGGATCGCGGCCGGCGGTGATGTCATTGACCACGGTGGCGCCGGCCTCCAGGGCGGCGGCCGCCACCGAGGCGTCGGCGGTGTCGACGCTGATGGCAACCCGCCGGCACTTGTTCCGGGAGACCCCCGGAGTCTCGGCGGCCAGGCGGCGGATGACCGGCACGACCCGCCGCCGCTGCTCGTCGGCCGGCACCGGCTGCGAGCCGGGCCGGGTGGACTCGCCGCCCACGTCGAGGACGGCGGCGCCGGCTGCGGCCAGCTCCAGGCCGTGCTCGACGGCCCGGCCGGCGTCGAGGAACCGCCCGCCGTCGGAGAACGAGTCGGGCGTCACGTTCACGATCCCCATCACCGCCGGCAGCTCGACACCGCGCATCGCGAAGCACTCTACAAACCAATCCCGAGCATAAAAGTGTTCGTGGGCCCCGACAACCGAACACTATGGTGTCCATCATGGAGTCGCTGGGTTGCCACCTGACGTCGATCCGCAAGCAACAGGGCCGGTCCCTGAGAGCCCTCGCCGAGGCGGCCGGCATCTCGACCACCTACCTCAGGAAGCTCGAAGCGGACGAGGTCCGCTCTCCGTCTCCCCACATCCTGCGGTCCGTGAGCGAGGCGCTGGACATCGACTACCCCGGGCTCATGGCCCGAGCGGGCTATGGCACCTCCGAGGCGGTGGTCGAGACGCTCGTGCCGGATGACAGCAAACTCGACCGGCCGAGAATCGAACGGGCGGTGCGCGAGATTCTCGAGGCGATCGGGGAGGACCCCGATCGGGACGGGCTCCAGCGGACGCCACAGCGGGTGGCGGCCATGTACGACGAGATCTTCTCGGGCCTGCGGGACTCCCCGGATCAGCACCTGGCGGTCACCTTCGCCGCCGATCACGACGAGATGGTCATGGTGCGGGACATCCCCCTCTACTCCATGTGTGAACACCACCTCGTCCCCATGATGGGCAAGGCGCACGTCGCATACATCCCGAACGACAATGGCCGGATCACCGGGCTCTCGAAGCTGGCCCGCCTGGTGCAGTCCTACTCTCGCCGACCACAGGTCCAGGAGCGCCTGACGACCCAGATCGCTGACGAGATCGAGCGGAGCCTCAAGCCGAAGGGCGTGCTGGTTGTGATCGAGGCCGAGCACCTTTGCATGTCGATGCGAGGGGTTCAGAAGCCCGGAGCGATCACCGTGACGTCCGCCGTCCGGGGCCTCTTCCGGGACAATCCGGCGACGAGGGCCGAGGCGCTCCAGTTCATTCACCGAGGCCATTAGCGGGAGGGGGACAGGTCGTCCGCCTCCTGGCCCCGTTGACGTCGCAGGTTTGGGGCGAGGTGGTCGCGCCCGCTGAGCCTGAGAATGACAGTTTTCATCTCCCCGGAGGACGTTCACACCTGGCCCCACAACCAGCGGATCCAGCCGGTCATCCCGAGATCCTCAAGTGGCGCCGGGCGGCGTGGAGGATGGGGTGGGCCCGGTCGGTGTCACCTGGCCACTTTTCTGGCCTATTGCCACCCCACTCCGGAACCCGTCACCGGACGCATCGCCTCCTTCAGAGCAGGGCGGCGTAGGCGCCGCCGTCGATCGGGATGGCGGCCCCGGTGATGAACCGGGCCGAGTCGGAGCAGAGGAAGGTGACGGCGGCGCCGAAGTCCTCCGGGCGGCCGAGCTCCCCGGCGGGGATACCCGCTGTGGCCGTTTCCCGGTCGGGATAGACCCGGAGCAGCGCGTCGGTGGCGTGGGGGCCGGGCTGGAGTGAATTGACGGTGACGCCGTCGCCGGCCACCTCCCGGGCCAGGGTCTTGAGGAACCCGGTGGCCCCGGCCCGGGCGGTGTTCGACAGGATCAGGTGGGGGATCGGCTGGCGGACGGAGATCGACGTGATGGCCACGACCCGCCCGAACCGCTGGGCCCGCATGCCCGGCACCGCCTCCTGGCACATGGCCACCACCGACAGCAGGTTGAGGGCCAGGGCTGGCGCGTAGGCCTCGAACGGCGTGGTCTCGAAGGTCCCGGGCGGCGGGCCGCCGGCGTTGGCCACGAGCACGTCAAGGCCGCCGAGGGCGTCGCGGGCGTTGAGCACGAACCCGCGGGCCCCGTCGGGCGTCGACACGTCGGCCACCACCGGGACGGCCCCGTCGCCGATCCGGGCGGCGGCGGCTTCGATTCGCTCCTTCGACCGGCCGCAGATCGCCACCCGGGCTCCCTCGACGGCCAGCGCCTGGGCCGAGGCGAACCCGAGCCCCTGTGACGCGGCCGCCACCGCCGCCCGCCGCCCGGCCAGTCCGGTCTCCATCCACTCCTCCTCTCCGGGGCCCACTTCCCGGGGCACCTCGTTCCTCAAGTGCTCCAGTGGGTAGGGACGTCACGGCGGCGCCGCACCCGTCCCGGCACGCTCCGCTTCGATCTCGGCCTCGTAGGCGGTGGCTTCCGTATCCCGGGCCAGAACGAGGGCGGAGGCGAGGTCGGCCTCGACCTCCGCCGCCAGGCCACCCGTGACCCGCAGGGTCCGGGCCCGGGTGAGCCGCGCCGGGCACTCGATCAGACGGGCGCCCTGGCGCCGGGCGACGTCGACCGCGTCGGAGGCCGTAAGCAGCGCACCGTTGTGGTCGCCGAGGGCGAGGCAAGCCTGAGCGAGTTGGACGAGCAGGCGCGGCTCCTCGAACCACGCGGTCTGATGGGTCTGGATCAGGTCGCGAGCCTGCTCAAAGTTGGCAACCGCCGAGGAGTAGCGACCGAGGCCGATCTCGGCAACGCCCACGCCGCCCAGCGCGACGACCAGCATGGACGGGTTGCCCAATGCCTCGGCACGGGTCACGGCTTCACGGGCGGCGTCGAGACCGGCTTCGATCTCGGCGGGCGTTCGCGGTATCGCGGCCGAGTCGACAGCGCCCAGATGAGGTACTCGGAGTCGGAGCGCATCTGGGTGGCGGCGATCACCTCATCGAGCACCGCCCGAGCCTCGTCGTGCTGGCCGCGCAGAAACAGGTTCTCCGCAAAGCCCAGGCCGACGGGGGCGAGCGGGCTGTATCCGACCAGGTTGGAGCCCAGCGACGCGTCATCGCCGCAGAGTTCGATGACCGTCTGCCCGGCCTTGAGGCCATTGCTCAGAGGACCGGTCCACCAGGACGACACCATCGCCACTCCGGCCCAGCAGGCGACTCGAAGGCCGGCGTCGTCAGTACGGTCGGCCAAGCGGGCCGACTCGAGGTACAGCTGTACGGCTTCGTCGACTGCACCCCGCCACAACATCGTGCTCCCATAGGCGTAGGTCATGGTGGCCAGCGGGGCCGGGTCGTTCAGCGCTTCGGCAACCGCCCGCCCTTCCGCATAGAGGCGCTCGGCCTCGGCGAGGTCCATACCCCTCCGGGCGCCGTAGCGGATGAGCCGGTTGTAGCAACGGATCGCGATCCGCCGACCCTCGTCGTCAGCTGGTACGGCCGCCAGGTGGCCGAGGGCGGCCCGCCACCGGCGGGTCGCTTCCGCCAGGTCGCTGCGGATGGCGAAGGTTCCAGCGCGGTCGTTCCAACGGGCGGCTTCCAGCCGGTCGCCGGCCCTTTCGTAGTGGGCGGCAACAAGGGCGGAGAGTTCGTCGAGTCGGTCGGGTTCGCTGGCGATGACGGCTTCGGCCACCGCTCCGTGGAGGGTGGCACGGCGTTCCCGCAGCAGAGTTCCGTACGCCACTTCGTGGGTCAGGGGGTGCCAGAAGCGGTACTCCTCCACCGGGTCGAGGGCGACCTCCTGGATGAACTCGGCGGCGGCGAGCCGCCCCAGGATGCCGGTGATGTCGTCGGCGGGGCGACCGGAGACGAGACGCACGACCGGCTCGGTGAAGTTCCGGCCGATCACCGCGGCCGTCTGCAGCACTGCTCGGTCACCCTCGGGGAGCCGGTCGATTCGGGCCGCCAGCGTGGCGTGCACCGTCGGGGGGACCGCCAGGTGCTCCACCGGCCGGGTGAGCCGATAAGCGCCCGGCTCCCCGGCCAACGATCCTTCCTCCACCAGGGTCCGGACCACCTCTTCGATGAAGAACGGCGACCCGACCGTGGTGTCGGCGATCAGCTTGGCGACGGGCCCGAGGGAGTCGTCCTGGCCGAGCAGCCTGTCGAGGAGCCGGCCCACGGCGTCGGGGTCGAGAGGCTGGAGCGGCAACTGGCGGTAGTAGGAGTGCGACGCCCACGGCGGAGAGAACTCCGGCCGGAAGTTGGTCAGGACCAGCGTCCGGGTCCCCGGGAACGACGGGATGAGCCGCTCCACGAACGCCACGCTTTGCGGGTCGAACCAGTGCAGGTCCTCCAGCAGCAGGATCAGCGTCTCGCGGTCGCTGCGCCGCTGGGTGATCCGGCGGATCAGCGCGAAGATCCGCTCCAGCCGCACCTCGGGCGACAACCGGGGCGCCGGCCGGTCTTCGTCGGGCACTTCGAGGAAGTCGAACAGCAGGGGCAGCGCCTCCTCGAAGCTCGGATCGAGGCCGAGCAGCCGCCACTCGATCTTGCGCTGGGCCTCGGCCCGGGTATCGGTATCGGCGACCTCGAAGTAGTCCCGCAGGAACTCAAGGACGGGCAGGAGAGGCACGTCCCGGGCGTGGGACAGGCCCGCCGCCCGCCGCACGATGATCCCCCGGACGGCCGCCGACCGGGCGAACTCGTCACACAGGCGGCTCTTTCCCACCCCGGCCTCGCCGACCACGCCCACCACCTGCCCCTGACCCTCCAGGGCCCGGCCGAGGGTCACCTCCAGCACGCCCATCTCCTCGGCCCGTCCCACCATGACGGTCGAGCCGCCGGTGGCCCGGCGGCGCAGCGACGACTCGAGGGCAAAGACCACCAACGGCTCGCTCGAACCCTTCACGGGCCGGCTCCCGACGTCCCGGAGGGCGAAGTCGCTGCCCACCAACCGGGCGGTGGCCTCGGTCAGGAAGACCTCCCCCGGTTCGGCCATCGCCTCCATCCGCTGAGCCAGGCCGACCGTGTGGCCGAGGGCGGTGTACTCCAGCCGGCCGCCCTCGCCGAGCCCACCGACGACCACCTCCCCGGAGTTCAGCCCGATCCGCACCGGCAGGTCGAGCCCGGCGATGGCCGATCGGAGATACAGGGCGGCATGGCACGCCCGGCGGGCATGGTCCTCCAGGGAGCGCGGCGCCCCGAAGAGGGCCATGATCCCATCGCCAGTGAACTTGTCGACGGTGCCGCCGAAGCGGGCCACCCCTTCGGAGAGCACCCGGAAGAATCGGTCCATCAGCGTCGCCCAGTCCTCGGGATCGAAGCCTTCGGCCAGCTCCATCGATCCCGCCACGTCGGCAAAAAGGACCGTGATCTGCTTGCGCTCCCCGCCCGGTGGCGTCGCCGGGGCGGCTGCCGCCGCTGCGGCGGTCTCGAGGGGCCGGCCGCAGCCGGCGCAAAAGCGATGATCCTGCTCCGCCGCCCGACCGCAGGCAGGACAAATGAGCGCCAGCGACGTGCCGCAACCTGGGCAGAACCGGGCGTCGGCGGCCACCACCGCTCCACAGGCCAGGCAGCCAGGCTCCACGCGCACAGACTCGCGTACCGCGGCCTCCCTTGCCGAGAGCGACGCTCTGCAGCGGGGCAACCCTGCGCGGCGCGGGCCTCCGCGATTACCGTTCGGGCCACTGCCACCGCATCGCACCAAATCGGCGGTAGGGCGCGCGCCAGCCGCTGAATGACGTCGGTTCGACGGTGGCTTACGGTTATCACTCTTCGTAGCCATCGCGGGGAGCCCGGACCCGACCCGTCTGCGTGATCCAGTCATTCGCCGCGCAACGCGTCAAGGGCATGGGCGAGCGACTGATCTGGTGTCCGGGCGGCCGCGGCCGTTTCGATCCGCCCGAGACGATCGGGCCCCAAAGCATCCGCGATTCTCTGCCGGCATTGCTGGAGTAAGCGTGCCAGCGGGGGCGTGAGCGAAGCTTCACCGAGCTCGCGAGCGGAGGCGAGGGCTGCCGCGGCGGCTTCTGGGCTGCCCTGATCCTCCATCGCAAGTGCCGCCAGTGCGAGCGCCCGGCCGACCCATCGAACGCCGCCCAGTTCCCTCACGATGCGGAGAAGTTCACCGACGGCAAAATCGGTGTGGTTCCCGGAGAGCACGGCTGCCTCCGCCCCTCGGCACAGCGTCATGACTTGGATGCCTGCGAACGGAATGGTTTGTGCCGTCGCGATTGCTTCGACGGCTCGCGCTTTTGCCCGGGCAGCGTCGGCAACGGTGGCGGCGGCCACCGCGGCCCCGGCCAGGATGTGGACCCGCACGAGGGGCTCTGGGCCGCACAGGGCTTCACGATCGAGTGCGGAGGTGAACAGCACGTCGGCTTGGGCGAGGTCTCCGAGCGTCAGTGTCACCCATCCGAGTTCGTATTCGCACCAGGCGATCATGAGCCGCGATGCCCGGTCGTCGACTTGCTCGAAGAGCTGGCGAGATTGCTGCAGTAGGCACGTCCCGTCGGGCGCGTCGCCCGCCGTGACAGCCACTTGCCCACGGAACAACAGCGCCCGTGCTCGTTCGAAGAACCCACCGCTCGACTCGGCCCGCTTGATCGCCTCGTCCAGTGCCCGTATCACGTCGGCGCCGACGCGGCCGCCTCTTTCCCACCGGGCGAAGGCGAGCGCGAAGAGGGCCTCGACCGCAAGGGGAACCGGGACGTCGGGCGCCTCGCAGACCTGTTCGATCCGGTCGTGCGCGGCCGCCATGCGTCCTTCGTAGGAGTAGACCCATGCCGGCCAGAGGGCGGCGACGATACAGCCCGCCGTAGCCCACTCGCCCGAGGCGAGGGCCCAGTCGAAGGCCGCCTCGTAGTTCTCGCGGTCGCGGTAGGAGCGCACCGCCCAGTCGCCCTCGTGCCACAGGCGACCGGCTCGGCGCCACGCCTCGCACCGACCCACGAAATGCTCGAGATGGCGACGGCGGGCCTCGCTGGTCGCCCCGGACCGTTCGAGCTGCTCGGCGGCGAACTGCCGGACCGTCTCCAGGAGCCGGTACCGCACCCCGGCGGCGTGACGGTCGACGACCAAGAGCGACGTGTCCACCAGCCGGGCCAGCACGTCGAGGGCGTCGGTTTCTTCGCCCCCGGCGACGGCCTCGGCTGCGTCAAGGTCAAAGCTGGCCGGGAACACCGACAGCTGCGCCAGCGCGGTTCGTTCCGGGAGGGCGAGCAGCGCCCAGCTCCATTCCATCGTCGCCCGCAACGTCCGCCGTCGGGAATCGGAGCCGCCCGGGAGGGCGCCGAGCGTTTTGAACCGGTCGTCGAGGCGGTCGGCCAGTTGCTGGGCGCCGAGGACGCGCATGCGGGCGGCCGCCAGCTCGAGGGCCAAGGGAAGCCCGTCGAGGCGGTGGCAGATCCGGGCCACGGCGGCGGCGTTCGCGTCGGAGACGGCGAAGCCCGGGAGGGACGTCGCGGCTCGTTCGGTGAAGAGCGCCGCCGCGTCGGAGCCGGCGAGGTCCTTGGCGCCGGTGGGCGTCGGCCGCGGCAGCGACAGCGCCGGCGCAGTCCAAACCATCTCCCCGGCCACGCCGAGGACCTCCCGGCTGGTGGCCAATACGGCGCTGTTCGGACAGCGGCCAAGCACGGCGGTCACCAGCGCTCGGACGCCGGGCAGGACATGTTCGCAGTTGTCGAGAATGAGGAGAACCCGCCGGTCGGCGAGGTAGCCGCAGAGGAGGTCGGTGGCCGAGGGTTCCCCGGCGAGGAGGCCGAGAGCGGCGGTCACCGCCTCGGGGACGAGGGCCGGGTCCTGGACGGGCACGAAATCAACCAGCCACACGCCGTCAGGGAACCGGCCGAGGACGCGGCGGGCCGCTTCGAGCGCCAGACGGGTCTTCCCGGCACCACCCACCCCGGTCACGGTGAGCAGTCTGGTCTCGGCCAAGTGATCGTCGAGCTGGGCCAGTTCCCCTTGGCGCCCGACGAAGGAGGTCGGGCTGCCTGGAAGGTTGTGGCGGGCGCCGGGCCGGACAGTGTCAGTCCGAAGGCCCACCGGGAGGTCGGGATGGAGCACCTGGTGGACCCGTTCCGGTTCGCCGAAGTCGGCCAGGGGCCGCTCGCCAATGTCGAGAAGGGAAACGTCGGATGGGAGGCTCTCTCGGGCGAGATCGGCGGCGGGCCCCGAGCAGAGGATCTCTCCGCCGGCGGCGAGGTCGAGGAGCCGGGCGACCCGGTGGACGGCTGGACCGAGGAAGGTGCCCGCCCGGTGCTCGGCTGTGCCGACGTGGACCGCCATCCGGACTCGCAGCGGCTCGGCTCCCGTCCAGTCTTGCGACAGCAATGCCCGCTGGGCGGCGACCGCGGCGACGACCGCTGACGATGTCGACGGGAACGTGGCGGCCATACCGTCACCTGTGTGCGTGAACGGTGTACCACCATGGGCACATACGGCGTCGCGGATCAACCCATCGTGGCGGGCGAGGTCGGCGCCCATGGCGCTGTGGTCGCCTTGCCACCGTCGGGTGCTCGCCACGATGTCGGTGAACAGGAAGGCCGCCATGACCGCGGGTCCGCGTGCGTCTTCCACTCGGGCAGCGCCGGGCGGCGCGTCGACCGCGTCGAGTGCCGGGTCATGTCGGAGGATGAGCGCTTCCAGCTGGCCCAGCGCCGGGGTTGGGTCCAGGCCCAATTCCTCGGCGAGGAGCGAGCGGACGGTCTGGTAGGCCCGCAGGGCCTCCGCTTGCCGTCCGAGCCGGTATAAGGCGAGCATCCTTTGACCCCAGGCCCGTTCCCGCAGCGGCTGGGCGGCCAGATGCTTCTCCACCACCGCCAATGCGCCGGCCGGCCGTCCGGCCCGCAGTTCCGCCTCCGCCAACTCCTCGGTGGCATCCAGGCGAATTCCATCGAGCCGGGCCGCGTCCGCTCGGGCGAACTCGCGCTCCGAGAAACCTTCGAGGGCCGCACCGCGCCAAAACCCAAGTCCCTCCCAGAGCGCAGCCACCGCTGCTTCGACATTCCCCTCGACGAGATGGCGCCGCGCCCGTTCGACGAGCTCTTCGAACTGGCGGAAGTCGAGCACACCGGATGCGAACACGGCCCGGTACCCGTCCCCGTCGGACTCCATCGCCACCGCCGGCTCCGCCGACGCCGTGTCTTCGAAAACCCGGCGGAGCCGAGAGACCAGGCTCTGAAGCGTCGGCCCGAGACTGACCGGCGGGCGTCCATCCCACAGCTCCTCGGCCAGCACGTCGACCGAACAGCGTCCGTGCACGGCCAGCATGGCGAGAAGAAGGCGCTGCTTCGGACTGCCGATGACGACCGGACGGCCCTCCACCGCGACCTCGAAGGGCCCAAGCAGCCGGACCTTGACGGCCCGCACCGCCGTCACCGCCCCAACCATGGCCATGCAAGCGTCGTGCAAGCGGCCGACCGCACGCTACGGGGGGAACACCCGCCGTCTCCGCCCAAGGAGGACCGACCGTGGACTCGAACACGATGTTGGCCGCCGTACGGCCCCTGCTCGAGAAGCGCGTCGGCCGCTTCGCCGGGCTCATCCAGTCGGCCACCGACCTTCACCAACCGGTCCCCGGCCGGACCTGGACCGTACAACAAACCGCCGCCCACCTCGCCGTCAGCATGAGCCTCTACGACGAGCTGGCCAACGGCGCCCCGTCGCCTTACCGGTCGCTCGCCCCCGACGCCTGCGCCGCCGTGTCGGAGCAGCGCCTCGCCGATGTCCCCGAGGATGATCCCGTCAAGCTCGCCCGCCTGGTGATCGAAGCCGCCGACCGCTTCCTCGACACCACGGCCAACCGCCCCGGTGACCATCCCGTCACCTTCCACTGCGACGAGCCCTTCAACCTCGCCGGTCTTGCCTGCGTCCTGCTCGGCGAGGCCGTCCTCCACGGTTACGACATCGCCGTCGCCCTCCGCCAGCCATGGTGGATCGAAGCTGACGAGGCCCTTCTCATCCTCGCCGGCTCCGCGCCCCTGTACCACCTCATCGTCGACCCGCAGCGAACCCGTGGACTCGACGTCGCCGTCTCCATCAACCTTCGCGGTGGGGACGGCGAACTCGTCGCCCGCTTCTGCGGCGGCCGCTTCGCCTTCGAAGCCCCCGGAGACCCCGTGGACGCCACCCTCTCCGCTGACCCCGTGGCGTTTCTCATGGTCGGCGCCGGACGCCTCGACCGATGGGCGCCACTTGCTCTCGGTCTCTTGGAAGTGGGCGGCAAGCAGCCCGATCTGGCGGTGGCGTTCCCTGACTTCTTCGCCTACCCCTGACCGGCACGCCGGCATACCCCACATCATGCCGTCCGCAACCCGGGGCCGCCCGGGCGCACGTCCTCCGTCGTGGCGGTCGACATAATCGGCAGGGAGTATCGGTAGGGCGCGCGCCAGCCGCTGAATGACGTCGGTTCGACGGTGGCTTACGGTTATCACTCTTCGTAGCCATCGCGGGGGAGAGCCCGGACCCGACCCGTCGATAGGTGCGGGGTGAGCACAAGCCCTTCTTCGCGGCGGCAGAACCCACATGCGGCGCCGGCGAGGCGCACGACCAGAATGCGGCCGCTTAATTTTCCTCGTCGATTACCTTAAAGGGAACCTTGAAACCCCGATAATATTCTTCGATGTCCTGGTCGCTCTTGACTCGGACGTAGACGCGCCCGTTCTCGACTTTCGCCGGGAACGTCCAGTTCGGCTCGAATTTTTCCCCTGGAGCACCGTACGGGCCGCACACGTTCTCTCCGGTTCTCACGTCGATCTTCATCGCATGCTCGGGACAGATCACGACGCAAGTGGACGGGTTCAGGTGGCCGAACTCCAAGGGAGCGAGGTTGTGAGGGCACCAAGGCTCCATGGCGTGGAATTCGCCACCGAGATTGGCGAGGAGGACGTCCTGGTCGTAGACGTGCACGCGCCGGAGACCACCATCCGGGACGTCCTGGGTCTTGCAGGCGAAGTACCACTCTTTCGCTTTGGGCAGCCAGTCCCGCTCCATCCCCTCACTCCTCACCCGAGCGTGTATTTGTAATTGTCGTTGTTCCAATTCTCATCGCCGATGTACAACGGCGCTCTGTGCTGGGCAATGCCCCAGGGGCGGGCGCCCAAGAGGTGCAGCTGACGACGCCGGTCCCGGGTGATCTCGGCGTACGTGAAGAAGTTGAACGCCTGGACGACCTCGGGATCCAGCTCCGAGCCGACGTTGGTGTCATAGCCGCCCGCGAGCACTTCAGGGTCCATCCCCCGCAGGAAGTACCAGCCCATCCAGTAATCGACCTCGCGCTCCTCGCAGAACTTGATGCGCCTCACCCACTTGGGGTTCTTCCACCCCCACTCGCCGGGTGCCCACAGTCGCAGGGGGTAGCCGTTGACGGGCTCCAGCGGGCGGCCGTTCCGCTTGTAGATGAAGAGCATCGGCGTGGTGAGCGGATGGGTGATCGTGTAGCCACCGTCGCACTCGACCAGGATCCACGCACACTCGGGCTCGGGATCGGTGAGGCGCACGATGGTCTGGAAATCAACCCCGTCGAAGTCGTGTCCTGGAGTGACGACGTGATCGACGCAGGTGTGGTCCTGCTTGGTTCTGACCGCCGACAATTCCTTGAACTCCGCATAGGTGAGACTCAACGGCTTATTCACCAACCCGTACGTCTCGAACCTCCAGTTCCGCATGTCGATCACCGGCGGAGGCGCGACGTAGCTGAACGCCGGCCAGCGCTTGTTCGGTAGGCGGTAGGTGTTCGGAGGCAAACGCCGCGGGCCTTCTTTCTCGTCGCCTACATAAGGCAGCTTGCGTTGCTCCGCTTCCCGGATTTCGTCGGGTGTCGGTACTGGCGGCACCCATGCCTCGGCGCTCTCCATGCGGCTCTGCCTCCCGTCAAAAAGATGAGTTGTACCGGGTGGTCAGCGTCAGGAATTGAACCGGAACGTTGTCACCCTCCCCGGCCGGCTCGCGTTCGACGAGGGTGACGCGTGGCTGCCCTCGGTCACCTCGCCGGCGCTGTACTCGCGTGCCGGGCCCACCGACGAGGAGCATGACGTCGTCGCTACTCATAACCCCCTCTGTGCAGGGCCGGTCGCCGGTTCCGTCGATGTCCTAACTATGACGTGCGACTTAGAACATGATATGTCTGACAGCAGACCTGTCAAGGTAGAATCGGATCGTGCCCCGACGTAGCGACAGCCGTTCCCGGATGATCAACGCCGCCGGCGAGCTCTTTGGCCAGCGCGGCTACCACGCCACCGCGTTCTCGGACGTCATCCAGGGGAGCGGCGCGCCCCGCGGGTCGATCTACTTTCACTTCCCCGGAGGCAAGCAGGAGCTCGCCCGGGAAGCGATCGCCCTGGCGGGCGACGAGATCGAGGAGACGGTCGCACGGGCGGCGAGCCAGGCCGATGATCCCGGTTCGCTCATTCGGGCGCTGGCCGAGGTCATGGTGCAGCGCCTCGAGGGCTCTGACTACAAGCACGGATGCTCGATCGCCACGATGGTTCTCGAGCTGGCGCCCTACGACGAGGAGCTCAGCGTCGAGTTCGACAAGGTGTTCGCCCGATGGCGCGCCGCGCTCGTCGGCTGCTTCGAAGCCTGGGGCATCGTCGCCGAGAGCGGCGTGGTGCTCGCCGATCTCGTCATGTCGGCGTTCGAGGGCGCGCTCATCCTCAGCCGTGCCGCCCGCAACCCCGAGCCGTTCTCTCGCACCGTTGAGGCGCTCATCAAGGTGGTCGAGCACGAGAACGCCTTCCGACCCGCGCCTCGCCGGGCCCGACGCCGCGCACCGTGGGCGGCCCCCGTTCGCGCCAAGGCGGTCGAGATCGCCTGACGTCACCCCGACTGGCGGGAAGGCGCAGAAGTGAGAACGCCGCTCACCGGCCGGCGCGGCAGAGCGTCGATCGTCACGACCGAACTCACTTCCGACACGACGCAGCTTGGCGAGGGAGGCGGTTGTCGCCCGTCGGCTCGAAGTTCTCGTGGTAGATGGACTGGCCCGCGATGCGGAATCCGTGGCTCAGAATCCGCTCGTATCGGCAGCATCGTTCGGCTCGTCAGAGGGCCCTACCCGCTCTTCCCGGGGCGTGGCCGGGTGGCGCCAACTCAGATCATGACGCAGGGCCAACTCTGACCGTCATTCCCAAGAGAGCGGCTCTCGGGCGGCCGACTATTGCGGGGGCTCCGGATCCCGACGACTGGTAAAGGCGGAGCCGCTCGGGGCCGGGGCGGCGGCCGGCCGGGGGCGGGGCACCCCTCCGCCGTTCGTGGCGGGATCGGTCCACTTCGGGACGGCGGTCAGGATGGCCATGACCTCCTCGGTCTCCAGCGTCTCCTTCTCCATGAGCGCCTCGGCCATCTGGTCGAGGACGCTGCGGTAGGTGGTCAGGATGTCGAGGGCCGTCTCGTGGGCGACGTCGATCAGCCGGCGGACCTCGGCGTCGATCTTGGCCGCCACCTCGTCGGAGTAGTCGGGCTGGGAAGCGAAGTCCCGGCCGAGGAAGACCTCGGCGTGGTGCTGACCGAACTGCATCGGCCCGAGGGCGTCGCTCATGCCGTACTCGGTGACCATCGACCGGGCGATCTTCGTGGCCCGCTCGATGTCGTTCTGGGCGCCGGTGGTCGGGTCGGTGAAGATCAGCTCCTCGGCCGTCCGCCCGCCGAGCAGCATGGCCAGTTCGTCCGACAGCTCCGACTTCGTTACGAGGTACTTGTCCTCCAGCGGGAGCGTCAGCGTGTACCCCAGCGCCCGGCCCCGGGGGATGATCGACACCTTGTGGACGGGGTCGGCGTTGGGGAGGGCGTGGCTCACCAGGGCGTGGCCGCCCTCGTGGTAGGCGATGACCAGCTTCTCCTTCTCCGAGATGATCCGGCTCTTGCGCTCGGGCCCGGCCATCACCCGGTCGACGGACTCGTCGAGGTCGCGATTGGTGATCATGTCGCGGCCCTTCCGGGCGGCCAGCAGCGTGGCCTCGTTCATCAGGTTGGCCAGGTCGGCGCCGGTGAAGCCGGGGGTGCGCCGGGCCATGACGTCGAGGTCCACCTCCTTGGCCAGTGGCTTGCCCTTGGCGTGGACGTTGAGGATGGCCTTGCGGCCCTCGAGGTCGGGCCGGTCGACCACGATCTGGCGGTCGAAGCGACCCGGGCGCAGCAGCGCCGGGTCGAGGATGTCGGGCCGGTTGGTGGCGGCGATGAGGATCACGCCCTGGCGGAGGTCGAACCCGTCCATCTCCACCAGCAGCTGATTGAGGGTCTGCTCCCGCTCGTCGTGACCGCCGCCGAGGCCGGCGCCCCGGTGGCGGCCGACCGCGTCGATCTCGTCGACGAAGACGATGGCCGGCGCCGAGTTCTTGGCCTGCTCGAACAGGTCGCGGACCCGCGACGCGCCCACACCGACGAACATCTCGACGAAGTCCGACCCCGAGATGGAGAAGAACGGCACGCCGGCCTCGCCGGCCACGGCCCGGGCGAGGAGGGTCTTGCCCGTCCCCGGAGGGCCGAAGAGCAGAACGCCCTTGGGGATCTTGGCCCCCATCTGGCGGAACTTCTGGGGGTTCTCCAGGAAGTCCTTGATCTCCTGGAGCTCCTCGATGGCCTCGTTGACGCCGGCCACGTCGGCGAAGGTCACCTTCGGGGTGTCCTTGTTGACCATCTTGGGCCGGGCCTTCCCGAAACTCATGACCCGGTTGCCGCCACCCTGCGCCTGGTTCATGAAGAAGGCGATGACGGCGATGATCAGGATGAAGGGGGCGAAGTTGAAGAGGAGCGTGACCCAGAGGCTCTCCTTCTGGTTGTCGACGGGGAGGTTGACCCCGGCCTCGAGTACCTGGCCGGTGATCTCGTCGGTGTAGCGGTCGGGGAACTTGACCTCGAACTTCTTCCCGTCCTTCAGCTCGCCCCTGATGACGTGGTCGCGGTCGTAGAGCTTGGCCTCTTCGATCTGGCGGGCGTCGAGCAACTTCGTGAACTCGAGGGTGTCGAGCTTCTCCCGGCCGGGGGTGGCCGTCAGGGCCTTGGCCAGGAGGAACAGGCCGATGATCGCCACGAGAACGTAGACGACAGTGCTCTTGACAACCTTGTTCACGCGGCGAACTCTCCGATCGTGCGGGACGCTCTTTAGGCTACCCGACCTCTTTAAACGTCGGGCTCTGCGAACTCGCAGACGTACGGAAGGTTCCGGTACCGCTCGTCGACGTCGAGGCCGTAGCCCACGACGAACACCGGCGGGATGCGGAAGCCGACGTAGCGCAGGTCGGGGTCGACCTTCTGGAGCCCCTCCTTGACCAGGAGCGAGCACACCTCGAGAGAGGCCGGGTGGCGGGCCGCCAGGTTCTTCCGCATGTAGGCCAGGGTGAGTCCGGAGTCGACGATGTCCTCCACGATCAGCACGTGCCGGTCGGTGAGGTCGGCGTCGAGGTCCTTGATGATCCGCACCACGCCGCTGGTCTTGGTGGCGCTGCCGTAGGAGGACACGGCCATGAAGTCGAGCTCCACCGGCAGGTCGATGCGGCGGGCGAGATCGCTCATGAACAGGAACGCGCCCTTCAGCACGCCGACGAGGAGCGGCGGGCGTTCGGCGTAGTCGGCCGTGATCTCCTTACCGAGCGCCGCCACCCGGCCCTGGAGTTCGTCCTCCGAGACGATGATCCGCCCGAGCTCATGGGGATTCACCCCGGTCAGCCTCCCGCCTCGACCGTCAACCACAGGAAGCGTCGGGTGCCAGGGGAGACCCGGACGCGGTCGTCGATACGGTACCCGACCACCCAAAACGGACTCCCATCCAGGCCGTCATCCCCACCGCCCGGCGCCCGGGCCAGGATCGGATGGCCCGCCCGGACGTGGGCCGGGACGCCGGCCTCCGCCAAGGCGTCAACGATGGCCTTGTGGCCGGTGAGCCCGAGCGGCACGAACCGCTCGCCCGGTCCGGCCCGCCGGAGGACCGCCCGTTCCCCGACGAGATCGGCATCGGCGACCGCCGTCCACCGCCCGTCCGGCCACCGGACGGGCGCGGTCCGCTCGACCCAGGCGGTGAGCTCCACCCCGAACCCGGCTGCCACCCCGGGCAGGACGACGGGGATCCTGTCGGTCCCGGGAGAGCTCGCGGCCGCCTGGGCGCCCAATGACCGGTGGAGCCACCCGCCCGAACGATTGACGAGCACTCCGCCCGGCAACTCCGCCGCCCGCCGGCGCCCGCGGACGACGTCCAGAACAGTCTCGACATGCGCCGCCGGGGGAGGCGGCCCGGCCAGCCACCGCCGGATCGCCCGCCGGGCGAGGGCGTCTGGAGCGGCGGCCAGGACCCTCACATCCAGCCCCCCTCCGACCAGCCCGTCCGCCCTTGCCCCAGCCTCCACCCCCAGCCCCTCCTCAACCGACTCCGCAGCCACCCCAGCCCCAACCTCCACCTTCGGCCCCTCCCGCCCCAGCCCTCCAGCCCGGACGAGGAGTTCGGCGGCGAGGTCATCGAGGAGATCGGACTCCGCCCGGGCATTGGCGGCCTGGCGGGCCAGCACGGCCCTCAGGTCCCGGGCGGCGCCCGCCTCGAGGGCGGGGATCACCTCGCGGCGGAGCCAGACCCGACGGTGGGCGGGGTCGGCGTTCATCGGGTCCTCCAGAGGACACAAACCGAGGCCGGCGCACACCGCCGCCAGGTCGGCCCGGGGCACCTCGAGGAGGGGCCGCACGATCGTGCCCCGACGGGCCGGCATCCCGGCCAGGCCCGTCAGGCCGGCCCCCCGCAGCACGTTGAGCAGCACGGTCTCGGCCTGGTCGTCCCGGCTGTGGCCGACCAGCACCACCGTGGCCCCGAGCCGCTCCCGGGCCCGCTCCAGGGCGCCGTAGCGGGCCTCCCGGGCCCGGGCCTCGAAGTTCGGCCCCGGCGCCACGGCCACCGTCTCGGCCGCGAACCCCGTCCCCAGCCGCTCGGCGAACCCCGCCACCACGTCGGCCTCGTCGGCGCTCCCCGCCCGGGCGCCGTGATCCACATGGACCGCCACCGGCTCGAGCCCGGCCTCGGCGGCCAGCGCCAGCAGTGCCAGGGAGTCCGGGCCGCCGGAGCACGCCACCGCGACCCGCGCCTCCAACCCCGCGAACCCCGCCAGCAGGTCGCTCCGAGCCACCATCACGAACCGGCGTTCCTTTTCCGCAGTATCCCGGTAAAGGAACGCCAGTTGCGCTGGATCAGCCGGTCAGGGTGCCGACCCGCTCCAGCCACCGTTCCGGGGCCTCCAGCTCGGGCAGTGTGGGGAGGCAGTCGGGGCCCCGCCAGGCGGCGTCGAGGGCCTCGATTCCGACGGTCTCCTCCAGGTGGGTGATGAACCGTTCGCCGATCTCGTACTGGCGCATCTTCATCTCGATGCCGACCAGCTTCCGGAAGGCCGCCCCCACACCGCCCGACTGCCGGCGGGCCTTGAGGGCCGACGACATACGCTCCTGTCCGGTCACGTGGCGCTTCCCGAGCCGGTCCATGACGACGTTGCCGTGACCTTCCAGCAGCGACATCAGCGCCTGGACCTGGTCCAGCACCTGGCGCTGCTCGTCGGTGGCGAAGAGGGCGACGATGCCTCCGTCGTCGAGGGGGTTACGGCCCCGGCGGGCGGCTTCGGCGGCCCGCTCCAGCGCCCGGACGAGGCGCTTGGGGTCGGGCTCGATCATCGCCATCGAGGCGTCGACGAGGGAGAGGAAATACCCCTTCATCCAGGGGACGGCCCGGAACTGCGCCCGGTGGGTCAGCTCGTGCAGGGCGATCCAGAGCCGGAAGTCTCCGGGACGGAAGCCGTAGCGCTTCTCCAGCACCAGGATGTTGGGGCCCACGTAGTAGACGGCGTCGGCGGTTCCGCCCGCCTCGTCGGGGACGAGCAGGTCGTACTGGCCGAGGACGCGCTGAGCCAGGAACCCCATGAGGACACCCATCTCGGCCCCGGCCACAGCCCGGCCGGCGGGGGCGAAGGCACTCTGGGCCATGCGCTCGCCCACCCGCTTGGTGAACGGCTCCAGGGTGTTGCGGAAGCTGGCGATGTTGGCCTCGACCCACCGCTGCCGGTCGAGGACCATCGCCTGGGCCGGGTCGTCGGGCGACTCCAGACCGGTGAACTCCCCCACGAGGTGCTCGGCCCGGGCCGTGACGGCGTCGAAGTCGGCCTGGAGGGACGCCGCCAGGTACGAGTCCTCCAGGGGATCGCGCCCGGCGACGCGCCGGGCCAGCCGCTCGGCCAGCCCCCAGTCGACCGGCTCCGGGACGGCGCCGTCCGTGCTCAGCTGGTCTTCCTCCCCACCCGCACGCCGTACTTGAGCATGAGCACCCGGACCACGTAGCCGACGAGCATCATGAACAGCAGCCCGACAAAGCTGAGGGCCAGGACCGGCGCTATCCAGTAGTGCCAGGGCTTGGCGGCGGCCACCACCCCGGACGGGGCGGCGGCCGAGACGGGCCCGGCCAGCAGGACGAGCATCACGGCGGACAGGAAAGCGGCACGTCCAGCCTTCAGGGGGCTATCCATGCAAAGAATGGTACCGGCGAGCGCTCAGAGCGTCGGCTCCGGGGCCTCCGGGGGGTTCGCGGGAAGTGTGTGCCCGATGGACTCGGCGATCCGGCGCCGCAGGTCGGCCGGCACCTCGTCCCGGCACTTCTGGGCGATCAGGATCCGCAACTCCACTTCGAAGTGGTAGCCCCCCGAGCAGGGGGGGCAGAAGTCGAGGTGGCGGGCGATGACAGCCCGTTTCTCGTCGGTGAGCACGCCGTCGAGGTAGTGGTAGATCTCATGAATCGCGTCGTTGCAGTCCAAAGCAGTCAGTCCTCGCGGCCTAGCGGGGCGGGCCGGTGCCCGTAGCCAGTCCGTTTTCGACGGCAAAATCCCACAACCGCTTCTGGAGCAACTTTCTTCCGCGATGGAGGCGGCTCATGACCGTTCCGATCGGGATATCGAGGATTTCGGCGATCTCTTTGTAGGCGAATCCCTCCACGTCCGCCAAGAGGACGGCCATCCGGAACTGCTCGGGAAGCGACTCGAGCGCCTCCTTGACGTCGGTCTCCGGCATCCGCTCCAGGAGCTCGGTCTCGGGGCTCCGGCCGGCCATGGCCGCCTCGATCCCGCCGAGGCGGCGGTAGAGGTAGAGGTCCTCGACGTCGTCCAGATCGACCTGGTCGGGCCGGCGCTTGGCCGCCCGGTACTGGTTGATATAGGTGTTGGTCAGGATGCGATAGAGCCAGGCCTTGAGGTTCGTGCCTTCCTTGAACCCTTCGAAGCCCCGGTAGGCGCGCAGGTACGTCTCCTGCACCAGGTCCTCGGCGTCGGCCGGATTCCGGGTCATCCGGAGCGCGGCGGAGTACAGCGGCCCCATGTAGGCCATCGCCTGCTCGGCAAAGGTGGACTGATCAGCCAAGGTCGGGGAGCCTACTGCCCGACATTGCGGCCCACGAACCGTTTACCCGGCTAGAACTGCACCCCCTTGCCCAGGGCCCCGTCGACGAGCAGATTGGTGCCGGTGATGCGGCTGGCCAGCGGGCTGGCCAGGAACACGACTGCGGCGGCCACCTCTTCCGCTGTGCCGAACCGGCCGGTGGGGTTGAGGCTCATTTGCGTCTGGAAGAGGTCGGGCAGGTTCTGTTCGGCATAGGCCCAGAACCCACCCTCGAAGTACGTGTTCCCGGGCGACACGGCGTTGGCCCGGATGCCTTTCGGAGCGAGGTTGTAGGCCAATGAATGGCCGTAGTGGATCAGGGCGCCCTTCATCACGCCGTAGCCGGCGGTGAAGTCGATGTCCCGCCCCGACACGCTGGAGATGAGGGTGATCGAGGCGGCGCCGCTCTGCTCCAGATAGGGCATGGCAGTCTCGACGAGGCGGACGGAGTGCATCAAGTCGACCTCGAACGACGTCTTCCAGTTCTCCTCGGCGGCCCCGATGGAGAGCGCACTGACGTTCGCCACCACGGCGTCGAGTCCCCCGAGGGCCTCGGCGGCATCGGTCACCCACGCCTTGAAGGCCGAGCCGTCGCCGACGTCGAGCGCCCGGGCGAAGACCCGCACGCCCGTCTCACCGATCGCCTTGGCCGCCGCTTCGACGTCGGCTTCCGTCCGGGCGCAGAAGGCGACGTCGGCGCCCTCGGCGGCGAACAGATCCACACAGGCCCGGCCGATGCCCTTGGTGCCGCCGGTCACGAGCGCCTTCCTGCCCCGCAGCTGCAGATCCATCGGTTCCTCCCCCTCCTCGCCGGTGCCGGAGGCCTGAGCCTAGGGTTCCCGTCATGGCCACGCACGAGATCCGGATCGACCGTCAGCTGCCCCTGGCCGCCGAGCCGCACACGGGTCACAACCGGTGGCACCCCGACATCCCGCCGGCCCTGCGCTGCTCGCCGGGCGACGAGGTGATCCTCGACACCCGCGACACCTTCGACGGCCACTTCGGCCCCGGCTCGTCCGGGAAGGACGTCGAGGGGGCGGACTTCGGTCTCGTCCACCCCCTGACCGGGCCGGTGTTCGTGGAGGGGGCCGAGCCGGGCGACCTGCTGGTGGCGGAGACCCTCGAGGTCATCCCGGACCGGTTCGGGTTCACAGCTCAGATCCCGGGGTTCGGGTTCCTGTCCAACGACTTCCCCGGCCCGCACCTGGTGCTGTGGGAGCTGGCCGACGGCTGGGCCACGTCGGACGACCTGCCGGGCGTGCGCATCGCCGGCGCGCCGTTCATGGGCGTCCTCGGCGTGGCGCCGTCGCGGGAGCTGCTGGAGCGGGCCTCGGCCCGGGAGGCCGAGCTGCTGGCCCGGGGCGGCGCCACCGTGCTGCTGCCCGACCCGGCCGGAGCGGTCCCGGCCGATCCGCCCCTGGCCGCCGAGGGGCTGCGGACAGTTCCGCCCCGGGAGAACGGCGGCAACATCGACATCAAGCAGGTCACGGCCGGCACCCGGCTGCTGCTCCCGGTGTGGGTCGACGGCGCCCTGTTCTCGGCTGGCGACGCCCATTTCGCCCAGGGCGACGGCGAGTCGTGCGGAACGGCCATCGAGATGTCGGCGACGCTGCGGGTCCGCCTCGATCTCCGGAAGGGCCAGGCGACCGAGCGGGGGATCACCACGCTGTCCTTTGAGCGGGACGATCCCGCCCACGTTGAGGTTGCGCCGCCCCTGCGCTACTTCGCCACCACCGGCATCTGCGTGGGGCGCGACGGTCGCAACCAGTTCGAGGACCTCACGCTGGCCGCCCGCAACGCCCTCGACGCCATGATCGGCCATCTCACGCACGAGTACGGCTACACCCGCCAGCAGGCCTACACGATCTGCAGCGTGGCGGTGGACCTCAAGATCAGCCAGGCCGTCGACGTCCCCAACGTGATCGTCTCCGCCTTCCTCCCCCTCGACATCTTCGCCTGAACGTCCCAATTGGGCCGCCTCGGCTCGTTTGAGCGTCACGTCCCTCTGCGCAGGGCGGACAGCCTGAAGTAGCGAATTCGGGGGCCGTGTCACCGCTTGCCCGACTTCGCCAGAACATGTCCCGGTCCGGCCGTCTTGTCCGGGTCTTCGGCCGGCCCGGCTCCATTGTGCTGGCGCTGGCCCTCTGCTCTGGGGCGCTCCCGTTGCTGTCGGCCGGGCCCGCCGACTCGGTCACGGACTCGGTCACCCTGAAGGCGGTGGCCGATACGACGGTCGTCGAGGGCAAGCGGTCGTCGCTGGGATCGTCCAGGACGCTGCTGGCCGACGGCGACCCTCAGTCGGAGGCCTACCTCCGCTTCACCCTCGGCTCGATCGATCCGGCGGCCGTCAGCCTGGCTGAGCTTCGAGTGTGGGCCACCGACGGGGCGGTCGACGGCCCGTCGCTTCACCCGGTCACCGGTTCCTGGAGTGAGAGCACCACCTTCGTCGACCGACCCAGCGTCGGCGTCGCGGTCGCCGACCTCGGCAAGGTCAAAAAGAACTCGTGGCAGGTGCTCGATGTGACGAGCCTGGCTCGGGACGGCATCACCGACTTCGCCCTGGTCGGCACGGCGCCCGACGGGGCCGACTTCACCTCCCGGCAGGGCACTTCCAGCCACCGACCCCAACTCATCATCGAGACCGCACCATCGTCGCCGCCGACGCCGCCCACAGGGGGAACGGGGCCGTCGGGTGATCGGCCAAACGTGATGATCATCCTCACCGACGACCAGCGCCCCGACACCCTCGAGGTGATGCCCAAGACCCGCGACTGGCTGGTCAAGGAAGGGACGAGTTTCCCCCGGGGTTACGTGACCACGCCGTTGTGCTGCCCGTCCCGCTCCACGTTGATGAGCGGTCGCTACATGCACAACCACACGGTGTACGACAACAACCAGGACGAGAAACTCGACAAGGACTGGACGCTGGCCCGCTATCTGCAGGACGCCGGCTACCGCACGGCCATGGCCGGCAAGTACCTCGTGGGCCATCCCCGCTCGACGCCGCCGCCGAACTACGACCGCTTCGCCATCACCAACGGGGGGTATCGGGACGCCACCTTCAACGTGGACGGAATGACGCGCAAGGCGCCGTACTCGACGGACTTCATCGGCGAGATCACCAATGACTTCCTCGATGACTTCGAGGAGGCCGACGACGCCCAGCCCTGGTTCGTGTACGTAACGCCGCAGGCGCCCCACTCGGATTTCGAGCCGTCGAAACAGTACGAGGATGCGCCGGTGCCGGAGTTCGTGCCGTCATCCGCTTTCTCCGACAACAAGTCCGACAAGGCGCCGTTCCTCAAGAACAAGAAGCGAACCCTGGCGGAGACCGTTGCCGAGCACGACGGGCAGCTGCGCACGCTGCTCTCCGTCGATGACATGGTCGACTCGATCATGACGGGCCTCAAGGCCCGCGACGAACTCGACAACACGCTGATCATCTACTCGTCCGACAACGGCTACCACTGGGGAGACTTCGGGGTCCGGGGCAAGGGCCTGCCCTTCACCCAGTCGATCAGCGTGCCGTACCTGCGTGCGGTGGCCCGGCCACATCGACGCCGGCGGTGTCGACAACCGGATGGTCGCCAACGTCGATTTTCTTCCCACCGTCCTCGACGCCGCCGGCATCACCCCGCAGAGACTCGGCTACCCGCTCGACGGCCGTTCGATCTTCAGTGACTACGCCCGTACCGAGTCACTGACCGAGTTCCACGCCGGCTACCACGACTACCCCAGTTGGGCCTCGATCCGCACCCCAGACTGGTTCTATGCCGAGTACTACTCCTCCAACGGGCACACGATCACGTTCCGGGAGTACTACGACCTCGAACAGGATCCTCACCAGCTGACGAACCGGCTGAAGGACGACGACGACTCGAACGACCCCGACGTCGACACCCTCTCCGACCGCCTGGCCGAGTACCGCACCTGCTCCGGCACCACAGGCTCCCAGGCCTGCCCCTGATCGGGCGAATCTGCACCGCCTTGGTCCGGTCTGCGTCATTCGTGCGCTTTTAGGACGTTCATGGCGATAGGGCCGGGTTGTTCGGCCGAGGTGCAAGGAGAGCCCCCCATGCGAATGTCCCCCGGTCTGCGCCGACGTGCCCTCATGTCCTGCCTGTCATTCACCGTGGTGGCCTTGGTCTTGGTCCCGACCGTGGCCGAGGCCAAGACCCTGGGCCGGCCTGTCGCTTACCCGCTCCGGCATTCGTTCTCCATGGCGGTCGGACTGCCCGGCGCCGGGAACCACGAGCCCACCGACTGCTACGACATCCCCGGCAGCGGGGAGTACGCCTGTCGCATCGTGGCGGGTGTCGAGGAAACTGGGGACAAGCGCAACTTCTTTCCCTCGGATAGTTCAGTCCTGGAGAAAGGGAACGAGCCCACGTTCGGGACGACGCTGGTCGACAAGGACGGCATCCAGTTCGAGGGCTGCGACGTTCTCGACGACTGGGTCTGGGAGTGCGACTACGCCAGCCGGATGCACGTCAGTGGCCGCCATTACGAGTCGAGCGGGCACGTCTGGCGGGTTTTCTGGTCTTGGCAGAAGCACACCCAGGGCCAGGCCGGATGCGCCGCGAGCATCGTCGGCCTGTGGAAGGTGATGACGAAGGGCGGCTTCCTCGGCGTGCTGGCCGCCTGCCAGAATGGCCCCATGGAGCGACCCTGAAAATGGCTCGGCGCCAGTGGACAGCCAAGACCGCGGCCACGATCCTGCCGTGGCTGATCGTCGCCGCCTACCTCGCCGACCGGGTGTTCTCCACCGACTGGCTCACGGGCGGCGTAGGAGCGATCTGCTTCGTCGTCCTGCTCTGGTCGTTCCATCGCGATAACCAGCGCAAGGAGCGGGTGATGCCGCCCGAGTGGGTGCCGGGCAACCCCCCGGATCCGAACTGAGCCGCATTCCTTCGTTGGAGCCCGAGGTCGGGATTGAACCGACGGCCTGTGCTTTACGAGAGCACTGCTCTACCACTGAGCTACTCGGGCGGGTGCCTCGAGATTAGCGCCCGGGGGCAGGTGGACGAGGAGGTGTTCGAGCAGGAGCGCCTCGTTGATGGCGGTGCGGGCGACGATGATCCGGCGGGCCTCGGCACAGGCGTAGAGCGCTGGGCCGGCGGCCGTAGAGCCGGCGACCAGGGCGTCGCGGTAGAACCACTCCAGGGCGGTCACGATCTCGGCCAGGCCGTCGGTGCGGGCCCGGCGGGCGGCCCGCTGCTGGCGCTGCTCCAGATCCTTCCGGAGGCGGCGGGCCAGCCGATCGGGGTAGCCGGCGTCGGTCAACTCGGCCTCGAGGGCCTTGGCCTCGGCCTTCTGGTCCCGTTCGAGGCCGGTCAGGGTATCGGTCAGGACGGCCTGGAGCGCCTCGGCCCCGAGGCCGGCGGCGGCGCCCGACCCGTCCAGCGAGCCGGCCACCTCCAGAGCCGCCGCTCGCAAGGCGGCCAGCCCTCCGGGACCCGCACCGGCCAACGAAAGCGCCCGGTCGAGACGGCCGGAAGCGAGGCGGGCGGCCGCGGCGGCCGCTTCGGGACCCACACCGCCGGCCACCAGGGCGGCGGCCACGTCGGCGTCGGACAGGGCGGCGAAGTCGATCCGCTGGCAGCGCGACCGCACGGTCGGAAGGAGCTCGTCGGGGGCCTCGGACAGCAGGAGGAAGTGGGTCCGGGCCGGCGGTTCCTCCAGGGTCTTCAGCAGCTTGTTGGCCGCCGGCTCGTTGAGGCGGTCGGCCTCGGTGAGGACGATCACCTTTCGTTCGGCCTCGAAGGGACTGGTGAACGCCTCCTTCATCATCTCCTCGACCTGGTCGACGACGACGAAGGTGCCGGCCGGCTCGACTTCGATCACGTCGGGGTGACGGGCCGAGCGGGCCCGCCGGCAGGCGTGGCAGGCGCCACAGCCGCCCTCGGGGCAGACCAGGGCGGCGGCGAAGCACCGGGCCGCCTCCAGCACCCCCGACCCCCGGGGCCCGGCCAGCAGGTAGGCGTGGCTCGGCCGTTCGACCGCCCGGCGCAACTGCGCCACCGCCTGCTCCTGACCGATCACCGCGTCCCACACGGCCAGGCAGGATAGGACCATCGCCGCCCGACCGGCCCGATCATTCAGGAGGTGGGCCCCGTCGAAAGCTTTTGTGGTCACGAGACGGCGTATTTCGCCGTGTCGTGACCACAGAACGTTTCATCGGCGTCAGAGGAGTGGCCGGACCGCCCTCCAGACCTCTTCGGCCACGTCCTGGACGGCCCCGCGGCCGTCGAGGAGTGTCCAGCCAAAGCGGCCGGCGAGGTCACGGTAGGCCTCGTTCACCGCCGCCCGGAACTCGTCGGGCTCCCGCTCCATCCGGTCCTGGGGGCCGGCCCGCCGCCCGGCGGCTTCGCCGGCGGGGACGTCGAGCACGATCACGAGGTCGGGCGTCAACCCGCCAGTGGCCCACTCCGACAGTCGGGCGATCTCCTCCACTCCCAAACCCCGGGCGACCCCCTGGTAGGCCAGCGACGACGGGACATGGCGGTCGCTCACCACCACCGCCCCCCGCTCCATTGCCGGGCGGACCACCTCGGCCACGTGCTGGGCCCGATCGGCGGCGATCAGCAGCGCCTCCGCCCGGGCGTCGAGGTCGCCTCCGCCGAGCACCAGGGTCCGGATGGTCGCTCCCGCCGCGGTCGCGCCTGGCTCGCGGGTCGCCACGACCTCACGGCCGAACGCTCGCAGTCGTTCCACCAGCAACGCCGCCTGGGTGCTCTTCCCGGAGCCGTCGCCGCCCTCGAGGACGACGAAGAGACCCCTAGCCGCCATTGGTCGGGTGGCTGGTCCGGCCCCGGGCCCGCAGGATGTCACGGCTCACGACCAGCCCGGCCAGCACGGTCATGAGCCCACCGAACCAGAACGTCAGCCGCACCCCCGGCAGATGGACCCGGATACCGATGTCGATCACCCTGTCGCTGAACAGCGCCCCGGAGATGCTGTTGAGCAGGCTGGCCATCCACGGCGACACGGCCAGCGACAGCAACAGGCAGAACCGGATGATCGTGTAGAGCGTGGCGAACATCCGGCCCCGCAGCGCGTCGGTCACCCGCTCCTGAATGACCGTGAACCCCGAGACGTAACAGGTCCCGGCGAACAGCCCGAAGATGCCGGCCAGGACAACGGCGGCCGTCAAGCTGGAGGTCGACGTCGCCAGTACCAACCCGATCCCCGATCCGAAGAGCGCGGAGACGAACACCAGGTCGGAGGGGAGACGCCGGGCCGCCACCGAAAGGGCCAGGACGCCGATGGCGGCGCCCATCCCCAGTCCGGTCATGAGGAGGCCGAACCCGGCTGATCCGGATCCCAGCACCTGGCTGGAGTAGATCGGAGCGAGGCGCACCACCGACCCACACCCGACCAACCCGACGCCCATGCCGAGCATGACCGAGCGCACCGCCTCGTTCCGGCGAATGAACCTGAGCCCCTCGATCAGCTCCCGCCAGGTCTGTCCCCAGTCGATGCGTTGCCCGTCGCCCCGGGCCCGGCCCGGGAGGTCCAGCGTCGTGATCAGCAAGGCCGATCCGAGGAACGTGACCGCGTCGACCCAGAGAGCCAGGGACTCCTGGTTGACCTTGAGCGAGTGGAGGGCGTCGAAGTCGCCGAGCCACGACGCCAGCCCGGCCAGGGAGGCGAACACCGCCGAGCCGACCGGGAACGTGCCGTAGGCCGCGGCCATCGACAGCGAGTTGGCCGCCGCCAGCTTCTCCGACGGGACAAGGTTGGGGACGGAGGCGTCCTTGGCCGGCGACCACAGCAAGGTCAGGACCTCGAGGAGGAACGACGCCAGGAACAGCCCCAGCAAGGTGTCGACGAACGGCAGCGTGGCCACGATCGCCGACCGGCCCAGGTCGCAGGCCACCATCGTCCGGCGCCGGTCCCACCGGTCGACGAGCACCCCGCCCACCGGCGCCAGGAAGAAGCCGGGCACCATTCGGGCGGCCATGACGAGCCCGACGGCCGCCTCGCTGCCGCCCGACACCCGGGCGGCCAGGGCCACCACCGCCACCAGCCCGATCCAGTCGCCGAGGCTGGAGACCACCTGGGCCATCCACAGGCGGAAGTAGGCGGACGAGCCGAAGACCCGCCTCGGAGACGGCGGGAAGTTGCCCGAGGCCGCCTGGCTCGGGACGAAGGGCGCCGGATCGTTGGTCGACAACTCGTCGGCCAGCCTAGGTGGGTTACCCCTTCTTCTTCGTGGACTTCGTTGCCTTCGCGGCCTTCGTGGGCTTGCGGGCCCCGGTGGCCTTTCGGGCGGGCTTCTTGGCCGGACCGGCGGCCGCCCGGGCCCGGAGCAGGTCGACCGCCTGCTCCAGCGTCAGCGCCGCCGGATCGCTGTCCTTGGGGAGGGAGGCGTTGGTCGTGCCGTCGGTCACGTAGGGCCCGTACCGGCCGGCCAGCAGCTTGATGGTGGCTCCGTTGTCGGGGTGCGGCCCGAGCTCGGCCAGCGGCTCGGCCGACTGCCGGCCCCGCCCCCGCTTGGGGGTGGCCAGCAGCTCCAGGGCCTGCTCCAGCGTGACCGTGAGGAGCTGTTCCTCCGACTGGAGGCTGCGGGTGTCCTCACCCCGCTTGATGTAGGGACCGAAGCGGCCAGGGCTGGCGACGATGTCCTTGCCCTCGGCGTCCTGCCCGACCACCCGGGGGAGGCTGAGCAGCACCAACGCGTCCTCCAGGGTCGCGCTGTCGCGGGTCATGGTCGAGAACAGGCTGGCCCGCTTCGGCTTCTTCTTGGAGCCCTCCTCCTGCTCCCCGAGCTGCACGTAGGGGCCGTAGCGACCGTCTCGCACCGTCACCTCAAGCCCGGTCTCGGGATCGGTGCCGAGGACCCGGCCCTCCTCGGGACCGCGGTCGAGCAGCTCGGAGGCGATCTCCGGCGTGAGCTCGTCGGGGGCGATGTCGTCGGGCACCGGCGCCGTCTGATCGCCGCGGGAGAGGTAGGGGCCGAAGCGCCCCACCCGCACCACGATGTCGCGGCCTTCGGCGTCGGCCCCGATCGGGATCGTGTTGATCTCCCGGGCGTCGATCTCGGGGACCTTCTCGTCCACCAGGGTCCGCAGGCCCACGACCCCGTTGCCGAAGTAGAACTGCCGCAGCCAGGGGACGGACTCCCGCTCCCCCCGGGCGATGTCGTCGAGGGTCTCCTCCATCCGGGCGGTGAACTCGTAGTCGACCAGGTGGGTGAAGTGCTCCTCGAGGAGGCGGATGACGGCGAAGGCCGTCCAGCTCGGCACGAGGGCCGAGCCCTTCTTCCACACGTAGCCCCGGTCCTGGATGGTCTGGATCACGCTGGCGTAGGTCGAGGGCCGCCCGATGCCCCGGGTCTCCAGCTCGGCCACCAGCGACGCCTCGGTGTAGCGGGCCGGCGGCTGGGTGGCGTGCCCGGCGGCCTCCAGGTCGGTGTTGGACACCGCCTCGCCCTGCTCCAGGGCCGGCAGCCGGACCTCCCGGTCCTCGAGCTCGGCGTCGGGGTCGTCGGCCCCCTCCACGTAGGCCCGCAGGAAGCCCGGGAAGGTGATCGTCTTGCCCGAGGCCGAGAACAGCGCGGCCTCCCCGGCGCTCGAAGTCGCCGCCAACCGGAGTGCCACACGCCGGCCCCGGGCGTCGGACATCTGGGAGGCCACGCAGCGCTTCCAGACCAGGTCGTAGAGCCGGGCGGCGTCGGTCTCGACCTCCCGGGCGACGTCCTCCGGGCGGCGGAACCGGTCGCCGGCCGGCCGGATGGCCTCGTGGGCCTCCTGGGCATTCTTCACCTTGCGGGAGTACTGGCGGGCCTGGTCAGGCAGGTAGTCGCCGCCGTACCGCTCGGTGATCTCGGACCGGGCGGCGGCGACGGCCTGCTCCGACAGTGTCAGGGAGTCGGTCCGCATGTAGGTGATGTAGCCCGCCTCGTACAGGCGCTGGGCCAGCCGCATCGTCCGCTCGGCACCGAACCGGAGCTTCCGGCTCGCCTCCTGCTGGAGGGTCGAGGTCATGAACGGCGGATGGGGTGACTGCTTCCAGTCCCGCGACTCCACCGAGGCCACCGAGTAGTCGGCGCCGGTGAGGCGCTCGACGAGCGCCCCGGCGGCCGCCTCGTCGAGGAGGGCGACCGTGCCGGTCGCGGCCGGGGCGAGCTGGCCGGTGGTGGGCTCGAAGTCCTTCCCGGTCGCCAGCCGCTTGCCGTCGATGCTGGTCAGGGCGGCCCCGAAGGTGACGCCCTTGGCCTCGAAGGTGCCCTCCAGGTCCCAGTAGCCGGCCGACCGGAAGGCCATCCGGCTCCGTTCCCGCTCGACGACGAGGCGGGTGGCGACGGACTGCACCCGACCGGCCGACAGCCGGGGGGAGACCTTCTTCCACAGCACCTCGGAGATGTCCCACCCGACGAGGCGGTCGAGGATCCGGCGGGTCTCCTGGGCGTCGACCAGCTTGCGGTCGAGCTCCCGCCAGTGGTCGATGGCCTCCTCGATGGCGGCCCGGGTGATCTCGTGGAACACCATGCGCCGGACGGGCACTTGCGGTGAGAGGACCTCCAGGAGATGCCAGGCGATCGCCTCGCCTTCCCGATCCTCGTCGGTGGCGAGAAAGACCTGGTCGGCGTCCTTGAGGAGCGCCTTCAGCTTCGCGACCTGGGCCTTCTTCTCGGCCGGGACGATGTAGAGGGGCTTGAAGTCGTTGTCCACGTCGACTCCCCAGCGCTTGGCCCAGGGCTCGTCCTTGTAGGCGGCGGGAACCTCCTGGGCCTTGCGGGGCAGGTCGCGGATGTGTCCGACGCTCGACTCGACGGCGTAGCCGGAGCCGAGGAAGCCCGCGATGGTCTTCGCCTTGGCGGGCGACTCGACGATCACGAGAGGCTTCGGCACGGGTCCTCCGAGGGGTCACGAGGCCGGGCGTTCGGGGGGACAGGCTGCCAGACCAGCCCAAGGTGGTGCCACGTGGGGTGCCGGGTTGTCAACTGCGGGCACGGTTATCCTGCCCGGGAATGTTCCCGGGCGACCTCGAATCAACGCTCCAGACCGTCGGCCTCATCGGCCTTCTGGCCATCGTCTTCGCCGAGTCGGGGCTGCTGATCGGGTTCTTCCTGCCCGGCGACTCCCTCCTGTTCACCGCCGGCCTGCTCTCGTCCCAGGGCCACCTGGCTCCGCTGCCCGTCATCCTGGTCGGGTGCTTCCTGGCCGCCGTGGCCGGTGATCAGGTGGGCTACGCCTTCGGGGCCCGGGTCGGGCCCTCGCTGTTCCGCCGGCCCGACTCTCGGATCTTCAAGCAGGAATATGTCGACAAGGCCCGGGCCTACTTCGAGCGCCACGGCTCCAAGACGATCGTGCTGGCCCGGTTCGTCCCCATCGTCCGGACGTTCGCCCCCATCCTGGCCGGCGTGGGCAGCATGCAGTACCGCACCTTCGTGACCTTCAACGTCCTGGGGGGCCTGCTGTGGGCCGTCGGGGTGACCAGCCTCGGGTACATCCTGGGCGAGTCGATCCCCGACATCGACAAGTACCTCCTGCCGATCATCGCCCTCATCGTGCTGCTGTCGGTCCTGCCGGTGGCGATCGAGATCCTTCGGAACCGCCGGTCTACTTCACAGCCCGGAGGTCGGGGCGGGCCGCCAAGCGCGCCATGAGTGCCGGGATGTCGAGCGCCGGGCGGGGGTACTCGGGGGCCATCTCGGTCAGGGTCTCGACCAGCAGGCGCCCGACCGCCCAGTTGCGGAACCACTTCCGGTCGGCCGGGACGACATACCAGGGCGCGGCGTCGGAGCTGCTGCGGCGGAGCACCTCCCGGAAGGCGTCCTGATACCGGGGCCAGCGGCCCCGCTCGTCGATGTCGCCCTCGTTGAACTTCCACCGCTTGTCGGGGTCCTCCAGCCGGGCCAGGAGCCGGAGCCGCTGCTCCTCGAAGCTGATGTGGAGGAAGCACTTCACGATCGTCGTGCTTCCGCTGGCCAGGCCGGCCTCGAACCGGGCGATCTCGGCGTACCGCTTGTCGATCTCCGCCTCGGTGACACCTCCTTTCACCCGGGGGACGATCACGTCCTCGTAGTGGGAGCGGCCGAACACGCCGATCTGACCGGCCTCGGGCAGGGCCCGCCTGATCCGCCACAGGAAGTGGTGCCGGAGCCTCTTCGAGGTCGGCCGCTTGAACGACGTGATCCGGCACCCGAGCGGGTTCACCTGGCCGATCACGCGCTCGATGGTCCCATCTTTCCCGGACGTGTCGATGCCCTGGAGGACGAGCAGGACCGTGCGAGCCTGCTCGGACCAGAGCCGTTCCTGAAGGGAGGCCGAGCTGCTCCCCGTCGGTGACCGTGGAGCCGCCGCCGTCTTCCTGTCCTTCACCCCGGGATGGCCGTCGGTGGGATGCCGGGCGAGGGGGTCGCCGGCGTCAGGCCGGGCACGCGGCACGCGCGGGAGGACTCACGGGCCTTCATTCTGGCCGTGGCGCAGTCGCCCTGCCCAGGGCCGGAGTCCGGAACACGGCGCCGACGTCGGGCCACCGTATGCTCTGACGTTTGATCAGGGGAGGAGCCGGCATGGAGGCAGTCCCGTACGTCGCCGTCGCAGCCGCTCTGGCGGCGCTGGTCCTGGCGGCCTACTTCGCCAAGGTCGTGCTCGCCGCCGACGAGGGCACCGAACGGATGCAGGAGATCGGGGCCGCCATCCGTGAGGGAGCGATGGCCTTCCTGCGCCGGGAGTACCGCTGGGTGTCGGTGTTCGTGGCGGGAATGGCGGTCCTCATCTTCGCCGTCCTCGACTACGGGCGGCCGTGGGGGGCGATCGCCTACGTCCTCGGTGCAGTGTCCTGCTCGCGCTCGCCGGCTTCTTCGGGCATGACGCGTCGCCACCCAGGCCAACGCCCGCACCGCCGCCGCGGCCCGGACCGGCGCGGCGCTGGCCCTGCCGCTCGCCTTCCGCGGCGGCGCCGTCATGGGCTTCTCCGTCGCCGGCCTCGGCCTGTTCGGCTTCGTCGCTGCTACATCGTCTTCGTCGACTTCCTCGAGGTCGACGAGCCCGTTCCAGGTCGTCACCGGCTTCGGGCTCGGCGGCTCGCTCGATCGCCCTGTTCGCCCGCGTCGGCGGCGGCATCTACACCAAGGCCGCCGACGTCGGCGCCGACCTGGTCGGCAAGGTCGAGGCCGGCATCCCCGAGGACGACCCCCGCAACCCGGCCACCATCGCCGACAACGTCGGCGACAACGTCGGCGACGTCGCCGGCATGGGCGCCGACCTGTTCGAGTGCTACGTCGGCGCGATCGTCGGCGCCATCGCGCTGGCCGAGTCGCCTTCGCCGGCGTCGACGCCGAGTCGCGTCGTCGACCTGGACGGGCGGCGCAGCCCTGCCTGATCCCGCTCGGCATCGTCGGCGCCTTCGGCGCTGCGTTCATCATGCTGCCGATCATCGGGGCGTCATCTACTCCGAGTGCTGCGGCGGCCGCCACGGCTCGCCGGCCATCACCTCCGACCTGGGCACGAACGTGGCCATGCGGCACTCGACGGTGGTGGTCGGCTGGCCATCGTCGCCAGCGATGCCTGCAGGCGACGTCGCAGACCGATGGGCCCGTGTCCTGGTCGCGATCGTCGCCGGCCTGGTCGCCGGCGTGGTCATCGGCTGTCACCGGAGTACTTCACCTCGGACGACTACGCGCCGGTCAAGCAGCATCGCCGAGCAGTCCGAGACCGGGCCCGGCCACCAACATCATCGCCGGCATCGCGCGTCGGCTTCGAGTCGACCGCGTCCCGGTGCCTGCCATCGCATCGCCGGCGGCGATCTTCGTCGCCGAACTCAGCTGTCGCCGGCCTCTACGGCGTCGCCCTGGCCGCCCTCGGCATGCTGGCCACCACCGGCATCGTCGCTGGCCGTCGACGCCTACGGCCCGATCGCCGACAACGCCGGCGGCATCGCCGAGATGGCGGCCTGCCCCACGAGGTCCGCGCAGCGCACCGACGAGCTCGACGCGCTCGGCAACACCACCGCCGCGATCGGCAAGGGCTTCGCCATCGGCTCGGCCGCGCTCACCGCCCTGCCGCTGTTCGCCGCCTTCCGCAGCAGCGCCGGGCTCGAGACGCATCGACCTGCAGCGACGTCCCGACGTCCTCGATCGGGCTGCTGCTCGGCGGCATGCTGCCGTTCCTGTTCGCGGCGCTGACCATGAAGGCCGTCGGCCGGGCGGCCGACGAGATGATCGAGGAGGTCCGCCGCCAGTTCCGCGGAGATCCCGGGGCTGCTGGGAAGGCAGGCCGGCGGGCGTGAAGGCCGGACTACGCGCCAGCTGCGTCGACATCTCCACCAGGCGCGCCGCTGCGGGAGATGATCGCTCCCGGGCGTGCTGGCCGTGGTCGTCGCCGCTCGTCGTCGGCTTCATGGTCGCGTCGACGGCCCTCGGCGGCCTCCTGGCCGGCGCGCTGGTCTCCGGCGTCATGCTGGCGATCTTCATGGCCAACGCCGGCGGCGCCTGGGACAACGCCAAGAAGTACATCGAGGCCGGCGCAGCCACGGCGGCAAGGGCTCCGACGCCCACAAGGCCGCGGTCGTCGGCGACACCGTCGGCGACCCGTTCAAGGACACCGTCCGGCCCGGCCTGAACATCCTGATCAAGCTGATGACGATCGTCAGCCTGGTCGTTCGTCCCGCCTTCGTCTGATCGACAGTTTTGGCCACAGGGTCAGGGCCCGGCCAACCGGCCGGGCCCTGACCCTGTGGTGTGAGGAATCCCTTACCTCCTCAATCGAGATGAGTAAGGGACGGACGTCACCACCACACCCTTCCGGAACAGCAGCCGACCCTTCAGGAACAGGGCGGTCTGGTTGTGGAGCAACTGTTCCCACCACCGGCGGACGACCACCTCGGGGATCAGGACGGTGACCACGTCGTTGTCCCACCGGGTGTCGATCTCGTCGAGGAACCGGAGGATCGGCCGGGACAGCTCCCGGTAGGGCGAGTAGACGATGTCGAGCGAATCCGGCATCTGGTGTTCGGCCCACGCCTGTTCGATCTTCTCCTGCTCCTCCTCGTCGGACACGACGGTGACCGCCACCAGGTGGTTGGGAGCCACGCGACGCGCGCGTAGGCCAGAGCCTCCAGATGCCCGACGGTGTACCCCGCCACCAGCACCACCACCGTGCTGGTGACCGGGACGGCCGCCACCCCGGAGGCACCGCCAGCTTCTGTCCCACCTCGCGTAGTGCTCGTGGGACTCCCCGGAACAGCAGGATCAGGGCGGGAATGAGCACCACCGGGATCCAGGCACCGATGGCGAACTTCGACACCAGCACGACGATCAGCCACCATCCCGGTCGTGACCGCCCCCATGCCGTTGGTCATCGCCCGGCCCCGCCACCCCGGCAGCCGTTGCCGGAGGTGGTAGCGGACCATTCCGGTCTGCGACAGCGTGAGGAGGTGAACACCCCCACGGCGTAGAGCGGGATCAGGGCGGTGGTGACCCCGCCGAAACCGATCAGCAGTGCCGAGGCGGCCAGGGCCAGTACCAGGATCCCGTTGGAGAACACCAGGCGGTCCCCCCGTTAAACAACTGCGGGGAGGTACCCGTCCCGGGCGATGATCGAGCACATGGTCGGGAAGGCCGTGTAGGCAGTATTGGCTGCCAGGATCAGGATCGCCGCCGTCGACGCCTGCAGGAGGATGTAGGCGAGGCCGCCCCGCCCGAACACCGCATCACCGAGGATCGAGAGGATCGTCTCCTCCTCGGAGAGGGTGGCGGCCACCCGGTGGGCCAGCACGGAGATCCCGAAGAAGAAGTTCCCCAGGATGGTGACCATCGCCACCAGCGTCTTGGCCGCGTTCTTCGACGACGGCTGCTTGAATGCCGGGACTGCGATCGAGATGGCCTCGACGCCGGTCAGGGCGACGGCGCCCGACGAGAAGGCCCGCAGGCGAGATGGTGGCCCCGGCGAAGGCTCCGGCGGCGGGCCTGAATTCGTGCAAGGCCTCCTCGTTCACCGGTAGCGAGTCGAGGCTGCCGGTGAAGGACCGGAACAGGCCGTAGAGGACCATCCCGCCGAGGGAGAGGATGTAGAGGTAGGTCGGCGCGGCGAAGAGCGGCCCGCCTCCTTCAGGCCCCGCAGGTTGGCCAGGGTGATCAGTCCGATCAGGGCCAGCCCAAGGCCCACACGGTGCTCCCGGAGTTCAGGGACCGCCGAGGTGATGGCGGCCACACCGGCCGAGATCGACACCGCCACCGTCAGGACATAGTCGGTCAGCATGCTGCCCGCCGAATGAGGGACGGGCCGGTACCGAGGTTCTCCCGCGAAACGGTGTAGGACCCGCCTCCCTTCGGATAGGCGAGGATCGTCTGGCGGTAACGAGCCCCAACCACGTGGCCAGCAGCACGACGACCACGATCGAGATGGGGATCAGGTATTCGAGCGCCTCAATGCCGGCCCGGGGGACCAGCACATGGAGGATCTCCTCCGTGGCATAGGCGGTCGATGAGATGGCGTCCGACGAGAAGACCGCCAGCCCCACGATCTTGCGATCCGCCGATGCTCCTCTCCCCGCGCTCGGAAGTGGACGGCCGACGAGGAGACGTTTGAGGATCCAAGACGGGCCCGGCGTCAACCTCTCCCGCCGGCGGAGGGTGGTCGAGACGACGTCGAACACCAGACGTAGATCGTCTGGTGGTAGCTCACGGCCACGATGGCCTGGCCAGCACGCGTTTCACAACAGAACAGGGCGTAGCATGCCACCTGCCGGGCTGGGCCCGCGCAAGCGATGCTGCGTTAGATCCGGGCCGTGCACAGCTGTCGTCGTGGGGTGCGGCCGGGTGGGCAGCGAAGTTCGCCGGCACGCTGGAGAAGGACGGTCACAGTGTGGCCGTGGTCGACAAGAACGGCCAGGCCTTCCGCCGCCTGCCCCATGGTTTCGGCGGGACCCGTGGTGGGCTTCGGCTTCGATCGTGACCACCTCCTGGAGCGGGTATCGACCGCGCCGGCGCGCTGGCCGCCGTGACCAACGGCGACAACTCGAACATCCTCACGGCCCGCATCGCCCGGGAGAACTTCGGCATCGAGCACGTCGTGGCCCGGATCTACGATCCCCGGCGGGCGTTGATCTACCAGCGTCTGGGCATCCCGACCGGTCGCGACGGTGAGCTGGGCCACCGATCAGGTGCTGCGCCGTCTGATGCCCGGCGAGGTCAAGGCCGACTGGTCCGACCCCAGCGCCAAAATCTGCGTGGTGGAGTCGGGGTCCGGTGGCGCTGGGCGGGCAAGAAGCTGCCGGCCTCAACGACCCCGGCCACTTCTGGTTCACCGCCGTCACCCGGCTCGGCGACCGCCCGTCGTCGCCACCGAACGTCGTGGGCCAGGAGGGCGACGTCCTGACTTCGCCGCCGCCACCGACGCCCTCGACGCGCTCGCGCGAACGGCTGGCCGGAAAGACCGATGGCCACTGATGCAGGTCGCCATCGCCGGCGCCGGCAACGTCGGCCAGTTCATCGCCAACGACCTCGCCCAGGCCGGCCACGACGTGCTGCTCATCGAGCAGGACCCGGCCGTGGTGGCCCGTTCGCCGCCGCACTGCCCGACCCGCCGGAGACGGCGGGACGATCGAGTGGCGCACCGCCGACGCCTGCGAGGTGTCGTCGCTGCGGGAGGCCGAGATGGACCGGTGCGACGTGGTGGTGGCCGCCACCGGCGACGACGAGGACAACCTCGTGATCTCGCTGCTGGCCAAGCAGGAGTTCGCCGTGCCCCGGGTGGTGGCCCGGGTCAACCACCCCAAGAACGAGTGGCTCTTCAACGAGAACTGGGGCGTCGACGTGTCGGTGTCGACCCCGCACCTCATCCTGGCGCTCACCGAGGAAGCCGTCTCGGTCGGCAGCCTGGTCCGGCCTCCTCCGCTGGAGAGGGCGGGCCCGGCTGGTGGAGGTCACGCTGGCCCCCGAGTCGCCCGGTCATCGGCAAGCAGTATCAGGGAGATCAGCGTGCCCCGCGGGACGCCACGTTCGTGGCGGTCCTGCGGGACGAGCATGTGATTGTGCCCCGGGGCGACACGGTTTCCAAGCGGGCGACGAGGTGATCGCGCTCGTGACGCCCGACTCCGAGGACGAGATCCGCCGGATCCTGACCGGCAAGTAGCGAGGCGACGGCCGCTTCGTCCCGGAGAAAGGCGTGCAGAGTGAGCGGCCCCTAGCCCAGCCGCGCGAATGCCTCCGCAGCAGGGGTCTCGCCGGCGATGACCAGCAGGTCGCCTTTGGCGAGCACGGTGTCCCAGTCGCGTACGTGAAGGTGCCACCGGCCGGCTTCACGCACACGACGGTGATCCCGGTACTTCTCGCGCACGCCGACGTCGGCGAGCGAGCGCCCGGCAACCTCGGCCGGTGCGACCGTCTCCACGAGGGCGAACCGCTCGTCGAGCTGGAACCAGTCGAGGATCCGGCCACCGATCATGTGCGCCACCTGATGGCCCATGTCGTGCTCGGGGTACACGACGTGGTGGGCGCCGACCCGCTGGAGGATGCGGCCATGCTGGGGGCTGACCGCCTTCGCCCAGATCGCCGGGACGCCGAGCTCGTCGAGTGCCGCCGTGGCGAGGATGCTTGCCTCGAGGTCGGACCCGACGGCGACGATGGCGTGCTTGATGTCGTCGATACCCAGCTGGCGAAGCGCATCGACGTTGGTGATGTCGGCCTCGACAACGTGGGTGACCCTCGACGTGTAGGTTTGGACGACGCTCTCGGCGTCGTCGACGCCGAGCACGTCGAACCCGAGGCGGACGAGCTCGGACGCAACCGCGCCGCCGAAACGACCGAGGCCCAGCACGGCGACGGATTCTCCCGTCTGGGCGTGGGCTGCCGCCTGATGTTGGGCGAACGCCCACGTGCGAGCCCGTCGTTCAGCCAATGATGATCCTCTCCTCGGGATGGCGGTACAGCTGCGCCCGTTCCCGAAGAACGAGCGCGGCAAACAGCGTCGGCGGGCCGACTCGCCCGACGAACATGAACAGACGTGACGATCACTCGCGCCGGCCGGCAGCGACGGGGTGATCCCGGTCGACAGGCCCACCGTCGCCGAGCGCCGAGACCGAC